>NZ_JHYI01000023.1 GCF_000621445.1 Alkalihalobacillus bogoriensis ATCC BAA-922
AACGAAAAATGGGAACAACAAAAAGAATACGTAAGACAACAGCTTTCAGAAGAGAAAACGGGTGAAATCTACGGTAGGCGTAAAACCGATGTGGAACCAGTTTTCGGATTTTTGAAGGCTAATTTGCATTTCACTCGTCTGTCAGTGAGAGGCAAAGAGAAGGTGAAAAATGAATTAGGGTTTGCCTTCCTGGCGGTGAACTTGAGAAAGTACATTGCCAGGAGCGGCTAATATGATAATAATCCATCTAACGCTCCAACTAAAAAGGTTCCGAACATCATCTTTGGATGTTCGGAACCTTTTTCAATTATTTCTGGCTAGTTATGTCCCAGCCTCTTTTCAACATTAATGAGGGAGTATAAAAAATTTGGTATAGCAGTGAAGCTTTGAAAGCTTACTCTAGAAGAGCGAAGGCTCCGCACTTCGCTTGAAAAGTAAAGAAGATCCCACGCTTTTCTTCATTACCCCCAGCGTAAATTCATCGTTAATGTACAACATCGTGGTAATCCTTCAGCATCCTCAAATAAGGTAAATGTGACACCAGTCGGAGTAAATGTTGTATTTACTTCAGTTGGTACACCTATTTCTCGAATGATTCGATCGACGGTGTCACGGTCTCCTTCTTGAGCAGAGTACATGATTTGGTACATGAGGTCTTGGGATGATGCTAGACTTGTCACTAAACGGTTCCCGTGTTGGATTAATTGTTGATACTTTGATAATGACGTTTCAAATAATGCAATGTTCACAGGAGGGTAAGGATACTCATTTTGTCGGTAATATCGAGGAACATACGGATAGTAATAATAATAGCTCACAGTATGCCTCCTTAGGAGTATTTTGCTGCCATTATAACGTATGTCATTCCATCCTATTGGGTGAATAACCTAAACTTGATTACTACTATTTAATTTGTTTATCATTATGGTAAAATACGACTTTTCCGGTATATTCTACATCTTTTTCTCCAAACCGATAAGAATGATTAAATTCTGGAATTGGAAAATATTCGTATGTGAAATAATGGTATTCACCTGTGAAATCCCAATCAAATAATCTAGGTTTAACAGCTTTTTCAATTTTCATATATACTTCATCATAACCATAATTTTCCATTGTTTCTTTTGGAAGTACATTGTCATACAAATAAATATACAAAACATTAGGGTCAAATTCATCTTTGCGCATCTTATAGCCATTTAAAGCATGTCCTGGAAGGGAGACCGTAATAATTTGTCCATTTTGAAAAAGTTGTTCAATTTCATCCAAAACAGTAACACGATTAGCATGAAACTCTGGCCATCTTAATCGTAGGTCATTCGCATGGATCCATTGAGTTTCTAACATCGAAACTAATGTAGAGTCAGGCTCCGGTGTTTTATCTGGGTCAACTTTTTCGTTAGGGTTATACTGCATTTCAATTGTAGTATCGTTTAATTGATAAGCATATAAATGTCCATCTTGCAAAAAAGGATACATATCTTTTTTATTCGTTAAATCATAACCGATATCATCATAATCCACATTTGGATTAAGTTTCTCATTAAGTTTAATTAAAAAAGATGAAGCAGAAAAATCTAATTTTTCTTCAATGGACGCACCGTTATATATTCTTTCGGCAACTCGAGCGAATCCAGCACAGATTCCGCTACTCCCTTTTATAGTACTAATGTTTGAAAAGCTAAAGGCATGGTAATCTATTCGAAAGCCTGAATCGATAACTAGTTGATCAGGATAAAGGTCGTTATATTCACTTTCGCTTTCATCCTCATCTTTTATTTCTTCGTTCTCATGTTCAGGAGCGTCATGGATCCATGGAATTGCAGTTTCTAACGCAAGATCATAGTTTCCGTGAACTTGTCCGTAATCAATAAACCCACCTTTTCGTAGAGGATTGTCTTCTGGCATTTTAACAAAGTTGGAGTCAAGTTTAGAAAACAATCCCTGTACGGTGTTAGCTGATATTTTTCCAATTCGTTGAAAAGACAATTCTGCTACTCCCCACTCTTCATTTGGAATTGTTTCCACCATGTATTCATCAGAATTTTTTCCTTGAACTTCAAATATATACACTTTATGCCCCCAACCGAGGAAACGTTCTGTAAGCTCAAAGCCAGAGAAACGAAAATATAGAAATTCTTTTTTGTGTGCTTCATCGTCGGCTAGTAATAAAATAGGGTAACGCAAATTAAAGGAAAATGAAATTTCATTAAGATCTTGATTATGTTCTTGATTGTCGATTTTTATTAATTTTCGGTCTTCAAAATGAAAGTAATAAGCGGTTATTTTTTCTTTATCTTCTTCAGAATCTGAATATGAGATGGTGATTTGTCCATCATATCCTAGAACACGAACGGGTGTTTGAAGCGGATTGAACATTTGATTAAACTTACTGTTATAATAAGGTTCAATAAAAGCATAATACTTGTCATTTAAGTTTGTGGTGTGAAGTGTTACACCTAATCCTTCATCTTCAATAACAAAAGGTTCGATGTTTGTTATTGGTTCATGAGGGTCAAGTCCTTCCATAATTTTTACTAAGTCACTAATGCCGTCATCGGCTGAAGAATAAACAGTTGGATCTAGATTGTATTTATGGATAGCGTCATAATCTGAAATGCCATTACCACTAGAATCCCATTCATAAGGATCTAAGCCTAACTCCACTTTTTCACCATATGTCATTCCATCATCATTGACATCGATGTCCCATAGCTCTTCTTCCATATCCTCGGGCATGAGTGTTCCTGCGTGTTCGGTATAGTCAAAAACCGTTTTTTCAAATTCTTTTTTTAATTTATACTCCTGATATTTTACGTAACCGAATAAGGATAAAAGAATAATGGCTACGATGATAATGAATATCAGAAAAGCTTTCATTGTCCAACGGAAAAAAGCTTTCATTTAATACCTCCTATAAAAGTTGTGCTGTAAATAGACAAAATGTATTTTAATAGAAATATACGGAAGAAAATATAAAATGTTTCATAAATGGTAGAATTGAACTAGAATAAATAAGAGAATTAGGAAACTATGATTTTTGGAGGAGAGTGGAACATGTATAAATTTATATTATTTGATTTAGATGGGACATTAACTGACCCTAAGATTGGAATCACTTCATCTGTTCATTATGCATTGACGAAGATGGGGATAAAAGATATCGACTTATCAAGTTTAACGGCTTTTATTGGGCCACCATTGCAAGAGTCGTTTCAGTTGTTCTACTCCTTTCAACGAGAGCAAGTTCAGGAAGCCATTCATTTTTATCGAGAACGGTTTGTTCAAAAAGGAATATATGAAAATGAAATGTATAGTGGAATTGAACGATTGTTGAGTCATTTAAAAACATTAGGTTACACATTAATTGTTGCAACATCTAAACCAACAGAATTTGCTATTAAAATCGTAGAATATTTTAAAATTGATCGTTATTTTGACATGGTTATAGGAAGTCATTTAGACGGGAGGCGTACGTCTAAAGCAGAAATTATACAGTTCATTTTAGATTCATATGACCAAGAAAACAAAGCTGAGTTTATTATGGTGGGTGACCGAAAGCATGATATTATTGGGGCACACCAATGTGGAATTGATTCGTTAGGTGTATTGTACGGCTATGGAACAGAAGAAGAATTAAGAGGAGTAGAACCTACTTATATCGCTAGAAATATTGAAGAAATCAAACGATTATTTACATAGTAACAATGGAATTTACAATTTTGATTGAATTTTTCAAAGAATATTGTAAAGCATGGTAAAAACGAGTATCCTACATCGAGATACTCGTTTATTTCGTTTTTTTGTAAACTAAGAACTCGTAATTTCCCCACCATTTGGGTGTAAAATTTGGCCTGTCATATATGTCGAATCTTCAGACGCTAAAAACACAAAACTTGGTGCAACTTCAAAAGGTTGGCCCGCTCGTTTCATTGGTACTCTCGGGGTGTCCGTTCCAAATGTTTTTACATCCTCTGCCGAAAAAGAAGATGGAATAAGTGGTGTCCAAATTGGGCCAGGTGCAACACCGTTAACTCGAATATCTTTATCAGCAAGTGATAACGATAATGAGCGGGTAAAGGCATTAATGGCCCCTTTTGTTGCTGAGTAGTCTATTAGATCAGGTTCACCTTCATAGGCTGTCACAGACGTTGTATTGATAATCGAGCTTCCTGGTGCCATAAAGGGGAGAGCGGCTTTCGTTAAAAAGAAAAATGCATATATATTTGTTCGAAATGTAATATCTAGTTGATCCGCTGTAATGTCTTCGATACTTTTTTGTACATATTGAACGGCGTGATTATTGACTAAAATATCAATTTTTCCAAAGTGTTGGACAGTTTGATTCACTACTTCATAGCTCATTGTTTCATCTTGTAAATCACCTGGTATGAGTAAGCAATGACGTCCAAGTTGTTCTACTCTAGCTTTTGTCTCTTTGGCATCTTCATGTTCACATAAGTACGGAATTACAATATGAGCGCCTTCTTTTGCAAAGGCATACGCAACCGCACGACCAATTCCACTGTCGCCCCCAGTAATAATCGCAATTTTATCTTTTAATTTATGACTACCAATATAATGAGGGTTTTCTGAAATCGGTCTTGGAATCATTTTATATTCAAGACCAGGATGTTGTTGCTGTTCTTGCGGTGGAAAAGCAACAGGGACTTCTTCGCATTTTTTCTCCTTACCATAGTAATTGTAGACGGGATACATAGTAGACCTCCTGAATGCAAATGTCTTTATGTTTTATGGTAGAACGACTGAAAATGACACTGATACAGTACAATATGCAAAATGGGTATTTATCGTGCATAGAGGTAAATAGAAAATAGTGTTTTGTAAAAATAAATTACTCAAGGAAATAGTAGACACTGAAATTGGGATAACCACCAATGTTCAGTGCCTTTGTATTTTCTTACATCATTTGATTCCAAAATCATCCTTTTTAACTGTTGACATCTGGAATGTTTTAATATTATAATACGTTCAAATAAAATTGAACGTTAAAGGAGAGTAAAACATGTCAGATATTTATAAAATCACAGATATTGAACAATTAAAAGTCATCAGTGACCCAATACGAATAAAAATCGTATGGGAAATTATTGACCATGCAAAAACAGGAAAGATGATTGCCGATATTTTAGAGATGCCAGCTTCAAAAATTCATTATCATTTAAAAGAGTTAGAACGAGTTGGTTTAATTAAAGTAGTCCGAACGGAAGAAAAGAATGGCATAATCCAAAAATTTTATCAATGTATTGCCAGTCAATTCACATTTGATGATATATTGCCTCAGTCGCAACAGCATTCAGTGGCCGATAGCTTAAGAGAAAACATTACAATTTCATTAAACAAGACGGTTTCGTTAATTAAAAAAACGGAAGATGATTATTTAGAGGATTACAAAAATCAATTAATTGGGAATTTATTTGCCATTTTAGAGTTAACAGAGGATGAATTAAAAGTCATCAAAACGAAGTGGAAAGATTTAGTTGAAACAATTCAGGAGTACGGAAAGGATGAACACAAAGAAAATGCAAAGTCATACCACATAAACATGGTCGGTTTTCCAATTGAAAAAACAGAAGATGAAAGCGAGGGGTAAAGATGGAAGAAGCGGTAACACAAGAACAAAAGCAACCATCTCTTTTTAAAGAAAGAAAGTTTCTTTTATTATGGATGGCAGGCTTGTTTTCTAGTTTAAGTACGTCAATATTTATGTTTTCACAGTCTTGGTTTGTCGTTGAAACATTGCAATTAGAGGCCTCACTTGGTTTAATTTTTATCGCATCGACGATACCGAGGCTGTTATTTATGACTATCGGTGGAGTTGTGGCAGATAGAGTGAGTAAATCACTCATTATGTTTCTATCAGACATTTCTAGAGCCATCCTTGTTGTAGGATTAATAATCATGCTTTTCTTTGATGTTGTTTCTTTATGGACATTTGTCGGCTTTGCTTTAATATTTGGAGTTTTAGATGCATTTTTCTGGCCAGCCAGCGGTGCCTTTCTTCCTTCTATTGTGAAAAAGGAACAATTAACGAGAGCAAATTCTGTAGTTCAAATGACAAATCAAATGGCGATGATTTTTGGCCCGATGGTCGCAGGGTTTATTATTGTTCTTGGTGGTTATTCAGTTGTATTTGGTAGTACATCCTTGTTGTTATTTGCGGCTGCATTGTTTATTTATTTTATAAAATTAAAAGCAAAACCTCAACAAGCTGGGACAGAACTTCCTTCGTTTTTAAACTCAATTAAAGAAGGATTGGCTTATGTTAAACAAAGTCAATTCCTTACAGCGCTGTTATTAACCTCGGTGTTTTTAAACTTTTTTATCGTTGGCCCTTTAACAATGGGTTTGCCACTTTTTGTGAAAAATGTGCTCGAAGGGAGTACACTAGATTTTAGTTTTCTAGAAGGTGCCCTTGGAGTTGGAATGGTTGTTGGCTCTGTTGTTGTTGGGATATTAAATATTCGTAAAAAGCGGGGACTTGTTGCCATTGGAGCGTTATTATTACTATCTATTTCGTTTATGTTGTTAAGCACAACAACCGAATTATGGCAAAGTATGCTGATGGTCGTTTTGCTTGGGATTTCATTTTCTATCATTAATATTCCTTTAATTTCAGTTGTTCAAGATGTAGTAGAGGACCATATGATTGGAAGAGTAATGAGCTTATTGCAAATGTCCTCGTTAGGGCTAACTCCTGTTTCTTTTGGAGTAACTTCCATTGTTTTGACGATGGGTGTTCCTATCAACACGATTATGTTAACAGGGGCTTTATGTGTAATACTTGTTGCTTTTGTTGTATACTTCCGAGTTCCTGCTTTGAAGACGACAGATTGAGGAACAATGTTTTTCTTCTCAATAGGAGTTCCATCCTGTAAAATGAACTCAAAAATGAGAGAAAGGGGCTTGTAAATGAATGTCATAGTAAAAGAGATAACAACGATTGAACCGTATTTGAATGAGCTTAGTACCCTATTAATGGATGTTGTAGATGACGGGGCCTCTGTTGGCTTTTTACCGCCATTAAAAGAAAGGGAAGCCACTGAATATTGGGCTACAGTGCAAAATTCTACGGCCGTATTATTTCTAGCATTTATCGAAAACGAAGTCGTTGGAACAGTTCAACTTCAGTTGGAAACGAAAGAAAATGGAAAACACCGAGCTGAGATCGCCAAACTGATGACACACCCTCGTTTTAGAAGAAGAGGAGTCGGTCGCTTGTTAATGGAAGCGGCTGAAAATAGAGCTCGGAGCGAAAAACGAACATTACTTGTCCTTGATACGAGAAAGGGAGACCCTTCCAATGATTTATATACCGCACTTCAGTTTAAAAAAGTAGGTGAAATTCCCGAGTATTGCTTAACTGCAGACGGACAGTATGAAGCTACGGTTTATTACTATAAGCTTATCAATGATAAGTAAATGATTTTATGCACTCTTCGCATGAAGATCGCTTCTTTGTTTTTGCTGTTGGGTTAAAAACAAAAAGACACCAATTAATACAAGAACGCCCCCAATCAATTGCCAATAAACGAGCTTTTCACCAAGTAGAAGGACGGCAAGAATAGTCGCTCCGACAGGCTCACCTAGTATACTCATCGAAATCGTTGTCGCATTCATATAACGTAGCAACCAATTGTGAATGAGATGAGCAAGTGTTGGGATAATCGCTAACAAAAGAAAAAGACCCCATTCTCGACTTTCATATGAAAAGAGAGGAATTTGAGCGATAAGGTTATATCCTGTTAAAATTAAAGCTGTAAAGAAAAAGACAGAAAAACTATAAATCCAATGAGACATGTGTTGGACGACATTTTGTCCTATCATTAAATATCCAACGACAGCAATGACACTGAAAAAGGAAAGAATATCTCCTAAAATTGCTTCGTCACTTAAACCAAAATCACCCCAACCCACCATCATGGCTCCGATAATGGCGATTGTCATCGTGATGATAGCCGATGTCGTTGTTCTTTCTTTAAATATAAAAAAACCACCGATTAACGCAATAATGGGTTGCAAAGCTAGAATAATGGTTGAACTTGCCACGGTTGTCAAAGTTAAAGAAGCAAACCATAATCCGAAATGTAAGGCTAGAAAAATGCCAGAACAAAACAAAAGGTTCAACTGCGTAAAGTGAATTTGTATAATTTCTTTGCGTTTTATCCATAAAACAGGGAGTAAAAAAACGCATGCAAACCACATCCGGTACATTGCTAATATGGTCGGTGGTGCTTCTGACCATTTTACAAAAATAGCAGAAAAGGAAATGAGAATAATAGATAAAACGAGTGGAACGGTATATGATTTTTGTTCTGAATTGAACACCATAGCATTCTCCCTTCATTTGAGCAAACAAGTGAAAAATAAGCATAGTATCTAATATATTATACAAATAACAAGTCGAAAAGAAAGAATAATTTTGACGGAGTATTTGGAGTACCGTATAATATTTTTATAGATTCAGTTACATTTCCTTTTTTAAAAGATAAGAAAAACTTTGGTATAGCAAATGAAGCTGTGAAAGCTTATGCTAGAAGAGCGAAGGCTGCGCACCTGCGCGTTTCACCCCAAGAAGAGCTTGTGGTTCACTGTCAAAAGCGGGCAGGGCTCCGCTCTTCGCTTTTAAGAAAAGACGCTCCACGTTTTTCTTAAAACATGTTTTTCATAGAAACGGGTATGATACAAATAGTATCTATACATAATTGTGGCTAATGTAACGAACAAAAGTCCGGAATCGAAGGAGAATGGAAACAATGTCTAATTTTAAAAAAATTGATGTGAAGTTAACAACTGAAAAAAAGCCAAAACCAAATGCAGAAGAACTTGGTTTTGGAAGAATTTATACGGATCATATGTTTATTATGGACTACACGGAAGGACAAGGATGGCATGATGCACGTATTGTTCCTTATCAACCCGTTGTCCTTGATCCGGCTGCGAAAATCTTGCATTACGGTCAGTCTGTTTTTGAAGGGTTAAAGGCGTATTTATCTGAAAATGACGATATTATGTTATTCCGCCCAGAAAAAAATATGGAGCGTTTAAACAGGTCGAGTGAGCGTGTTTGTATTCCAGCAGTTGATGAGGAATTTGCACTACATGCGTTAACAGAATTATTAAAAATTGAAAAAGAATGGATTCCAAAAGCACAAGACACTTCCTTATATATTCGACCATTTATTTTTGCGACAGAGCCATTTTTAGGGCTAGCACCATCTAAAACATACCAATTTATGATTACGTTATCTCCTGTTGGCGCTTATTATAAAGAAGGAATGAATCCAGTAAAAATTGCTGTAGAAGAAGAATTTGTTCGTGCTGTTCCTGGTGGTACTGGTGAAGCGAAAACGGGTGGAAACTACGCAGCGAGTATCATTGCTCAAGTGAATGCAGAGAAAAATGGATTTTCGCAAGTTCTTTGGTTGGATGGAAAAGAAAAAAAATATGTTGAAGAAGTAGGAAGTATGAACGTGTTTTTCAAAATCAATGGTGACATTGTGACACCAGCGTTAAATGGAAGTATATTAGAAGGAGTTACCCGTAGTTCAATCATTGATCTTCTTCGTTCATGGGATATGACTGTAACAGAAAGAAATATTTCATTTGAAGAAGTATATGAAGCCTTTCAAAACGGCCATTTAGAAGAAGCTTTTGGGACGGGAACAGCTGCCGTTATTTCTCCAATTGGTGAATTTGGTTGGAAAAACGAGCGAATGGTGATTAATGAAGGAAAAACTGGAGAAGTCTCGAAGAAGTTGTATGACACATTAACAGGCATTCAAAAAGGGGAAATTGAAGACCTATTTGGTTGGACAAAAAAATTATAATAAGCACATAAATGAAACTGTCGAAAATTCTCGGCAGTTTTTTGTTTGTTTGTAAATATAGGATAAATTTCTCTTGTGAAACATTAAGCATATATGTAATCTTGGAAATAATGAATGGATAATTTATCCTTTGTTATTTTTGTAACTTTAGTATGAATAGAGTAGGGAAAACAAATGAATGATATTCGCTTCCTGAAAAGTAGGAAGCGAATTGTTTTGTATATAAAAAGAGGGGGAAATTAAGTGAAAGTGAAAAAAGCTTTTTTAATTTGCTGTATTGTCGTACTTCCTTATGTCTTAACAGGATGTGGATTTACCGGTGAAATATTTAAAGAAGTAGTAAATGAAGTAAAGGAAGAGATGAATTCCACAGAGGAACAGGAATCAACAGATGTACAAGAACAGGTTTTTAATACACCGCCTTTAGACAAAGAGGAGTATGTTGAGTATATCGGCTTATATCAAGAACAATTAAAAGAAGAGTTCTTTGAACTTTCTCGTTTGTTACATGATGAAAGTATGGATGATTACGTTCAAGCAAATCAAAATCAAATTGAAAAAATAACAACAATCATCAATCAATACCGTGCTTTACATGCTCCAGATGATTTTTATGATGTTCATTTTGACTATATGGTCGCAATGGATTATTTTGAAAGTGGCTTACAATCATTTGAACAAGGATTAGTGAACGGAGATGATCGTGCGATTGAAGAAGGTCTATTTGATTTAGAACAAGGTCAAAATTACTGGAATTATGCATTTGCCGTTCTTGGGCTCACTGAGGCGATTCCAATGGGAGATGGAACGATTACCTCGCAAGATTTAAAGGAACTTGATCAATTAGCTGGAATGGACCGTGACAGTGTATTGTTAAATTTATCAATTACTGGAGAAGAGTTAGTTGGCCATTGGGGATTTGAAAACGAGGATGGGTCGTTTAATACATCTATCATTCTTCATGAAGATGGAAAATATGAAGGATATAGTAACGGTGTGTATCCCGATGACAACAATGTGATGAAAGGTTATTGGTTATATCATCATTTAACACGTACTTTACATGTGTATACGGACTTAATGTTAGAAGATGGTGAATCTATTCCTGTACCAAGACCAGAAATGATCATGGATGTGCAGTTGTTTAAAGATGATCAAATATTAATGATGGACGTAGAAACATTAAACTCCTTTTTCTACACTAAGGGTGAGTAACGACTGTGTCATAAACTTTGCGGACATATGTTCCGCTATTTTTGAAAAAAGAGCTATTTTTGACAAGCTATCGGACATATGTTCCGTTATATGCATGCAAACGCGTAGGTTTCGTTGGTATTATTATAAAGTAACTGAACGTATGTCCGTTAAAAATGAAAATATCGGTGTTTTTACAGTAATAACGAAACAAATGTCCGTTCAATTAAAGGATAGCCCCTTCTTTAAATAGAGGGGGCTCAAATGTTAAAATCCCTCATCTAAATAATCCATAGTATACGGTGTTCCGCTAGCTGTATGTTCATTCACCCATTCTTGAGCTGCTTCGGAAAATTCATCCCAATGAGCCATTTGCTCTTTATGTTCTTCTAGCCAATTCATACAATATTGTGGGTCAAGATTGTGACTTTGACATGTGGCCAAAAAATGAAGCACCGTTTCTTCTGTACAGTTTTGCCAAGTTCCACAAGTTTCTTTAAAGATCGCTTGAATTTCATTTTTTGTATTTTCCATCCTCAAATTTCACCTGCCTTTCCGTTTTCGAATCCAATACAGTAACATTATGTCCGATTAAAGAAAAACAATGAAAAAGAAAGGAACTTTTTCTTCAACCAGCACATTCGTGAATTAGGTGAATATCCTATTATAATGATGGAAAGGGGGGTGTGTATGGAGTTTATAATTCAATCGTTTGAGTTCCATCATATCATCGTGTTAGTGATTGGGTTGTTGCTTGGGATTTTAGTAGGGGCTCTTCCGGGACTAACGCCAACGATGGGTGTCGCCTTAATGATTCCATTTACCTTCTCGTTAGGACCGACAGAAGGGTTAATTTTGTTAGGTGGCATTTATTGTGGAAGTGTCTTTGGAGGATCGATTCCAGCGATATTATTTAATGTGCCCGGTGCACCAGCTAATGTAGCAACGACATTTGATGGATACGAGATGACAAAACAAGGGCATTCGAGAAAGGCTCTTGAATTGGCCACGATTTCTTCAGTTATCGGTGGCTTGTTTGGAATGTTTTTACTGTTATTTTTTGCTCCGGTGTTTGCTGACTTTTCCTTAAGATTTGGACCAACAGAAAGCTTTTGGATTGCGATTTTTGGTATTACCGTTATTGCCGCCATTTCAGATGGTTCCGTTTTAAAAAACTTAATCGGCGGTGGTATTGGAATTGCATTGTCCTTTATTGGGATTAACACTGTAACAGGGACAGCTCGGTTTACATTTGGAATGGACAGTTTAGTAGGAGGCTTACATCTTGTCGCTGTATTAATTGGGTTATTTGCCTTCCCTCAAGCATTACGTCTTCTAGAAAACCTTCACCAGAAAAATTCGAGACAACCAACAAAAGAAACGAAGCAATCTTCTTCAGTAAAAGAGTCATTTCTTGATATTGTAAAAAAGCCAAAAGCCTTATTTCTTGGAAGTGGACTTGGAGCTTTTATTGGAATGATTCCTGGTGCAGGAGGAAATATCGCCAGTTTACTGGCTTATAATGAAACAAAGCGATTTTCAAAAGAAAAAGAAAAATTTGGAAAAGGACATAAAGACGGTGTTATTGCATCTGAAAGCGCGAACAATGCGATGGTCGGTGGTTCTCTTGTCCCATTGCTTACATTGGGAATTCCCGGCTCACCGACAGCAGCGATTTTTTTAGGTGGGTTGTTAATTCATGGAATTTGGCCGGGCAACAATTTATTTGTTGATCATGCGAATGTTGCCTATACGTTTTTATATAGTATGGTAGCGGCCCAAATTTTATTGTTACTATTAGCGTTACCACTTATTAAATACATGACGAAGTTAACGAATATCCCCGCATACTTTATGGCGCCTATTATTTTATCGTTTTCGATTATTGGTGCGTATACTACGCAAAACAATGTGTTTGATATTTATACGATGATTGTTATTGGGTTTATCATGTTTTTTATGCATAAAATTGGATTTTCAGCAGCGCCAATTGCTTTAGGATTTATATTAGGATCAATAGCTGAAGAGGGGCTGTTGCAAGGGTTACAAATCGGAGGCGCTCATGGTTCGGCATTTGCCTTTTTCTTTACAGGAACATGGAACGTCATTTTATATAGCCTTATTATCGCTACAATTTTAGTTTCGTTTGTGCAAAGCATGAAATCTACGAAGAATAAAAAGCTAGGGATAGTTACTAAAATGGAATGGTTTATGGCTAATGCTAAATCAGCTAATTTTGGTTGGACCTACATTTTTTTAGCCAACCTATTGTTATTGTGTATTTTTGCTATGAATGACATGGTTTTTGGACAACGAATTTTCCCGCAACTTACATTTAGTTTTATGCTCTTTTTCGTTTTATTGGCATGGTTAAAACAAATGATGACTGAAGGAAAACAGACGACCCTAAAAAATAACATAAAAAAATCAGTACTAACTTTTATTATTGCCGTCACTATCATTTGTTCACTCATTACGATTTTAAGTTTTTATGTTCAAGTGTTTCTATTAATGGTTCTCGTTCCTCTTTATATGTATTGCTATAACCGACAGGCTGTTTCTGTTAAAAAAGTGATGATAACAGCTGTGGTATTTCCGACGATGTTATATTTTGTATTTAGTTATTTATTGAATGTGCCGCTACCTTAAAATGAATCGAGCTGCCCCCTTGTTTGAGAAAGGGGGTGGATTT
Organism: Alkalihalobacillus bogoriensis ATCC BAA-922; assembly: GCF_000621445.1. Taxonomy (GTDB): domain Bacteria; phylum Bacillota; class Bacilli; order Bacillales; family Bacillaceae_F; genus Bacillus_AO; species Bacillus_AO bogoriense. The sequence continues at coordinate 13,738 of NZ_JHYI01000023.1, forward strand.
AATGTTGTGTTAATTGTCGACACTAACATCAGTTCCGTTATTGCGATAAAAATGAATAATATGAAATGCTAACAGACATACGTTCTTTTAATAAAGAAACCATACGATAAAAAGTTTTTCATGTTTAGCGGAACAGCTGTCCACTAATCAATTCGAACTTGTTCTTTTAGACACTATACTTACGTATTGGCTATTTTTTTATTTTTTGCTTTCCATTGTGTAAACGAATAAACTGAAAAAACAATTCCGATTATGTTTAGTAAAAGCATAAGACAATAATAAAGAGTAATATGGCCTTGTAATAAATATCCAAGATAGCGAATGCCATTTATGAGTAAAATAACGAATAAAAAGAAATATGTGTACTTATTCAAACGAGTCGTCACTCCTTAAGGATAGATACAATGATATTGTAACATATATTGTACAAGTTATTAAAAAAAGGCCACACTTTTCATGTGTGGCTGGGCTGTTACCATTATTCTATTACCCCAATAGACTGAAGCAATTGTTTGTATGTTTCTGTTCGAACTTCCATATCTGCAATAACGGCATCCCGGTCCATAATGAGCATGTCTGCTCCGGCTTGCTCCATTTCAGCTAAGAAATCTTCATCTTTTAAAATTTCCATAAATGCTAACTCTAGTGTTTCGATTACATTATTAGGAGTTCCTTGCCTTGCCGCAATCCCACGGTCAGTACTCATAACCACTTCTGGATATCCTAACTCAGCAAAAGTTGGAATATTTGGGGCAAATGAATGTCGTTCCTGTGTTGCTATTGCCAAAGGCTTTACTTCATCCCCTAATCGATAGATATCCGATAAATTTCCTGACACTACATCTGTATGACCTCCAAGTAACGAGGCGATTGCATCAGCAGCTCCTTGAAATGGTACGTGTTCTAGTTGGATGTTTGTAGAATCTTCGAGCAAAAGAGTCGCTAAATGTTGACCAACAAACAATCCTGCATTTCCTACTGTTATAGAACCAGGATTTTCTTTTGCCGTAGAAATTAAATCATCCAAGGAATCAATATCACTATCTTTATGGACAGCAAAAACGGTAGGATCCCCGCCCCAATTGACAAGTGGTTCAAATGTTTCGATTTCAAAACTTGTTTGACCTACAAGTGGTTGTGTAATAATATGTGGCAAATTATAAGCGACTAAAGTATAGCCATCTGGTTCAACAGAAGAAAAAGAATTCCACCCCACTTGACCACCACCACCAGGTTTGTTGACGATGATGAGCTCTTGACCTAAATATTCACTGGCATATTTAGAAATAATGCGAGCTTGTGTATCAGTGGCTGCTCCAGGGGAAAAAGCAACAATAAGTTGTATGCTTTTGTTAGGAAAGTCTGTTGTGTCAGTCGCTGGAGATTCGTTTGAACAACTGGCAACGAATAGTAAACAAAAACAAAAAAATAAAGAAACAATCCGTCTTATGTGCATTTGTTATACATCCTTTCTTAATCCTATCTTTTATATAGGTATGCATCTATCTTCTTTTTGCATGTTGTACTCCAAAAGATTGAGCTGCTTTTAGTAAGAGTTCATCATGATTTTCCATGTATTTTTTTGCTTCTTTTTTGCATCTTAAAGAAGAAAAGATTTTACAAAAATTGTAGGTGAAAATGAAAAAGGGGAGAGTGTAACATCTTGGCGAAGAAAAGTAAAGGATTGGTCATATTAGCAATTGGGTCGATTCCACTCATTATGACTTTAGGCAATTCAATGTTAATTCCGATATTGCCACAAATGGAAAAAGAATTAGGAATTACAGCCTTTCAAGCAAGTTTAACGATTACGATATTCTCTATTACAGCCGCCATTTCTATCCCCATATTAGGCTATCTGTCAGACCGTTTTTCAAGAAAAGCTATTATTATTCCTGCATTATCTCTTTATGGAATTGGAGGGTTATTAGCAGGGATTGCCTCTGCTTGGTTTGGAAATCCATATTTATGGATAATGGTAGGACGAGCACTACAAGGAATTGGGGCAGCTGGAACGGCTCCGATTGCCATGGCATTAACCGGAGATTTATTTAAAGGAGGCGACCAAAGTAAGGTATTAGGGATTGTCGAGGCATCCAATGGGTTTGGTAAAGTCTTATCACCGATCGTAGGATCTTTATTAGCGTTATTAGTATGGTACGGTCCATTTTGGGGGTTCCCTATATTTGTTATCATTTCTCTTTTACTCACCGCCTTTTTTGTAAAGGAAAAGAAGAAGAAAAAAGAAGCACCTCCTGTTGGAAAATATGTGAAAGGGCTATTCTCTGTTTTTAAGCATGAAGGAAGATGGTTATTTACTGCTTATCTTGCGGGGGCTACTTGTTTATTTACGTTGTTTGGTATTTTATTTTACTTATCAGATACATTGGAAACACAGTACAATATTGATGGTGTTTTAAAAGGGGCGATCCTTGCCATCCCATTGTTATTTATGATGGTTACATCTTTTACCACAGGAAGTAAAATTGGGAAAGATATAAGTCGAATGAAAAAAGTAATTATTTTTGGGTTTATCTTAATGACCGCTTCCTTTGCCACTTTAGTCTTTTTCACGAAATTGGTGCCATTTATCGCCGTCCTTGTTGGAAGTAGTATTGGGACAGGTCTAGTTCTTCCTTGTTTAAATAGTTTAATTACGGGTTCGGTAGGAGCAGCCCGGAGAGGATTTGTTACTAGTCTTTATGGTTCTGTACGTTTTTTAGGTGTTGCAGCAGGTCCACCAGTGTTTGAGTGGCTTATGAATTGGTCCCGAACAGGAATGTTTTTAGCAACGGCTGGATTAACCTTTGTGTTAGGGTTACTGTGTTTATTTCTTATTCATGTAAAAAAACCAAAAGATGATAAACATGATGGAGACCAACAAACGTTATTCCGAAAATTACAATTAGCAACAGAGTAAAGTTCCATTTTTTATCGCTTATGTTTCTACTGAATAAGAAGCATGGTAACAATGGTGCTTCTCTTTTTAAGCACACATAAAAAGAAATGAGGAATGAATCATGGACCGAGAAATGACGTATGGTGAAGACTATAAATATATTCCAACAACTTCGGTTTCAAGCGGAGAAGGGCTAGAAGTTGTGCAAGATGTCTATTGCCACACTGTACAAATTGTAAATATTTGTTTAGTTGGAAACCCAGAAACAAATGATTTTGTTTTAGTTGATGCAGGAATGCCAAAATCAGCAGATGAGATTATCAGAGCTACGGAAGAACGATTCGGAGAAGGGAGTAAGCCGAAAGCCATTATTCTTACTCATGGACATTTTGACCATGTTGGTGCAGTCATTGAACTTGTGAAGCATTGGCAAGTCCCTGTTTATGCCCACGAATTGGAAATTCCGTACATAACTGGAAAAATTAGTTATCCGAATCCTGATCCAACGGTTGAAGGTGGAATGGTCGCAAAACTATCTTCACTTTTTCCAAATGAGCCGATTAATTTAGGAGACCATGTTTCAGCTTTACCAACAGATAATACGGTTCCTCATATGCCAGGGTTCACTTGGGTTCACACTCCAGGGCATACACCGGGACATGTTTCTTTTTTCCGCGAAGAAGACCGAACTTTACTTGCAGGTGATGCGTTTGTTACAGTCAAACAAGAATCTTTGTACAGTGTATTAACACAGGAGCAAGAAATTAGTGGCCCTCCGCGCTATTTAACACCTGACTGGAAGGCGGCTTGGGAATCAGTGAAAACATTAGCTTCACTTAAACCGAATGTTGCGGTTACAGGTCATGGGCTTCCAATGACAGGGGAAAACTTGCATAAAAACCTTGATAAACTCGCGCTCGATTTTGACAAAATTGCCATACCAGACTACGGATTATTTATAGAAAACAATGTAAAGCATTAATAAAAAGGAGTTTGGACCATTTTGTTCCAACCTCCTTTTCATTTTTACAACCAGCTTGATAATTGTTTTTCAAGCGTGTCTTTGCTAACTTTCATTTTTTGTAATGGAGTTGGACAGAGTGTATTGTATTTTTTTATTTTTTTGTTTATGGTCTCTATTTTTGATTGTATTTCTTTACGTGATAGAGTTGGACGCTCCTTAATAAAGAGCTGAATATCGTTACAAATGGAATGCTGAAGTGCGAGCCATTCAGGACGATAATTTGCATGTTGAATTGTACGGTCTAACACATCCCCTTTTAAAATATGGTCAGGTAATGGTTTCCCACTTCCTTTTAATGGTCCTTCTTTCTTTTCAAAATCTTTAATCATATCCCCGAGCCAATCTCTGGACAAGATCAAAACTCCTTTCATGAAAAAGAATCACTTTTATGATAACAAGAAAAAAGTGGAAATATAATGGCAGTTTTGACAAAATGGTGAAGGTTATTTTAAGCCAAGTGTAGAACCTTAACAAATATAGGATTTTGAGCAACAAAGGTGGGGTATAGATGACAAGCGAAGACATGAGGAAAATGGTTGGGGTAACATTTACTTCATCATCCATTGGTATGTTCCTTTTATTTTTTAGTGTCCATTTAGGGACATACTTTTCAAAAAATTGGTTGGCGAATGTAGGGCAATATAATATTTTGTATGAATCAATTGTAATCACAAGTTTTATAAATATGTTTTTAATATTAGGAGGGGCACTATTACTTTTTGGTCTTTTTTTAGCGGGAATGAGTTATTTCCATTCTATTCGTCAAATGTAAATTACGTATATGACTCATTTCCTGTTATACACCTAGAGTAATTGTCCTATTCGAGTGAAGAAATTAAGGGAATAATGTTGGATTTTAGCTTCTTTTGGTGAATTTAACTTTTTTTTTCATTTGGGTGGTAGAATAGTTTTATAAAAAATAGATGCCAAACTTGGAGGTTAAAATGAAAACATTAGTCCCATTAACGAGTACATTAAAAATTGAGCAAGGTTCTCATATCTTATACTTTTATAATAAAAAGGATGAGTATATCGAGAATGCTGCTTCCTATATATTAGCTGGTATTGACCAAGGTCATCATATTGTTTTCATTGATAGTGAAGATCGCTTTGCTAAAATAAAAGAAAGACTCGGCTCTATCGATTTAAGTCATGTTCATTACGTAAATAATTATGACTTTTATGAAATGTATCAAGATTTTCATTTTGAACGGATTTTAAATAATTTATCATCCATTGTTGTTCCTTATGTTGAACATGAGTTAACGGTTCGAATCTGGGGTCATGTGGATTGGATGGAACAAGATAATATTACAAGTAAACTACATACATATGAATGCAAATGTGATATTACAATCGCAGGGTTAGGCTATACAACTGTTTGTGCTTATGATGCGGAATCAGTTCCCGCAAATATTTTATTAGAAATGATGAGAAGCCATGAATTTCTTATGACTGATAATAATATAACGCGAAGTACTCTTTATAAAACGTCGAATGAGTATAATCCTACTGCTTTCCCATCGTTATCGATTCAAACAAAGATTGATTCTGAAATTGACTTGTATAAACAAAAATTAGACTTTGTCCATGTCGTTTCCCATGAAGTACGAAATCCTTTAACGGTCATTAAAGCTTATTCTAAGTTGTTAAAAGAACAAGAGCATGATAGGGAGAGAGTTTTGCGACTTCAAGCTATTTATGATTCAGCGGTTGTAATCGATAATGAAATTTCACATATTATTACAACAGAACAAATGTTATCAACCGATGCGTTTTGGCAAAAAAATTTAATTTTTGTAAAATCGGCTGTCGACGAAGTTGTTGAAATTATGAAAATAAAAGGCCAGACACAAAATATAAAACTAGCGACTTTCATTCTTCTGAGCGGAAAAGAAATGGTCCTAAGTAACTTTATGGGTTTTAAAATGATTGTCTCAAACTTATTAAGTAATGCAATAAAATATAGTGAAGAAGGAAGTATAGTTACATTAGAGGTTTTTCAAAAGGATGAGCAGCTTATTATTGTAGTTGCGGATAACGGTGTCGGTATGACAAAAGAGCAATTAAGTAAATTATATATTAAATATGAAAAAACAAATCAAGAACAAAGTGGACAAGGCATCGGTTTGTTTATGGTTAAGAAACTTGTTGCCCACTTTGATGGTGAAATTGAAGTGGAAAGTGAAGTTGGCAAAGGAACTAAGTTTCAAGTCACATTGCCGATTATTCGATAAATCATTGCTCAAGTGAGGAGAAAGTACAACAGTCACAAATTTTTTTGTGCTGTTGTACTTTTTATTATTGAATGGGTAGCCAATTTGCCTTCCAACTTTCTCCTTCTTCGATTAATTGGAAGGTAAAGGGATGTTCACTATTTTGTGAGAGTATATAGACAATTGGATGGTCATTTTTTTCGTTATCTTCATATATGGCAAGTAGTGAATCGGAAGACTTATTCGATGTTCTTCGCATTTCATCGACATAATGTTTTTTTGATTTGTAAAGAAGAGAGCTTTCATGTTGCGTATGTAAATCATATAACATGTCATAGTCATGTTGTTGTTCTGTATAATAATAAAGCTCAACAAACTCAGTTTTTGATAGACTAGACAAAATCGAATTTAGCCCCGTTTTTTTATAAGTCGTATAAGTTTCAATGATGAGAGGGGAGAACTCATAATCTGGCATAGGATTTTGAGTTAAAATATTGTCTTGAATAAAAAAAGATTGCTCTTTTTTTGTGATTGAGTACGTAACTAGCTGATAATTATTGTCTTTTTTTGATTGATAGGCTAGCTGTACTATGATTTCATTTTCATTATGTTCAACTTCGGTAACAACAAAGGATGGAACAGAAACAATCTCGTTATAAAATTGGATAATCTCACTATAATTAACATTCTTTACACTGTATTGTTCCACCTCCTTAACATCTTGTTGTTCTATTGCTTGAAAATATGAGGTTAAGCTAGAAACAGCGAGCTTTGGCATTCCTTTTGCTAGCAGTGTTGCTTGAAGTTGAGCAAATGATCGAATTGGTTGTACTTCTTTTGAGTCGTTTTCTTCCCGTTCATCTGTTATAGGTGATATTCCAAAAAAAGATTGAAATCCATTTTTTATTGTGTCAACACCAGAAAATGAAGTAACCCATATCGTGGATATAATCGCAACAATTAGGAATGGAGCGAATTTAACGACACGAAGAATAGAGTGAGTCCGTTCGACTCTTACCGCTTTTTGACGAAGCAGTTGTTTTAATTCTTTTTTCGCTTCTTGACGCGGTTCGAAGTAAGGATGGCTTTTCAGCTTGTTTAATACGTCCTCATTCAAATGTTTCATTAGAAAAAATTCCTCCTTGTTCTGGAGATAGTAAAAGGTGTAACTGCTTTATCGCTCGGTGATAGTCAACACGAACTTTTGCTTCTTTGCAATCTAGTATTTCTGCCGTTTCTTTCGTACTTAGTTCATTAATGCCTCTCAAAATTAAAATATTACGATAATGTGGCTTTAACAAAAGTAAGGCATGTTCGATTTCTTGCCAATTTTCTTTTGCTTGTACCTCCTGTTCTGGCAAACCATCAATTGCGGCTTGTGAAGGCAATAATAAAGATGGAATAAACTGAATTATCTTCTTTCTGCGGTAATGGTCAATGGCTGTATGTTTTGCAATGGAAAGCACCCATGTTTTTATAGAAGAGTGATTTTTAAATTTTTTTAATCCTTTTAATACTTTTATAAATGTTTCTTGAGTTAAATCTTCGGCTTCATTGTGATGGTTTGTGAAGTATAAACAGTACTGATAAACGTCACGATAATATTCTTCACATATAGAATCAATTTCTTCTCTTAGTTTTTTTTCATTTTCCAAAATTCCCCCTCCTCCTATATGTCTATGTGTTTACCTTCTATTAATTTGTCGAATAAAACTTAAATATGTTTCATAAAAACAAAAATATTTTTGCTATTTTAAGCTACATGATAATAAAATAAAAGGTAGAAAATGGTCTTTATAAAATAGTGAGGTGAAAGTATGAGAATAGGGTTAGCGCAAGTTCCATTTTCATTAACTCCGCAAAACGGGTTACAAAATGTTATTTCAATGGTAGAAGAGGCCTCCAACAGGGGATGCGATATTGTTTGTTTCCCAGAATCTACTATACCAGGTCTACGTGGAGTTGGTTTTGATGTAGCCCCTTATGATCATCAATTTCAAAAGGACGCTTTAATGAAAGTGCAAAAGTTGGCGAAAATAAAAAACACGGCAATTATTTTGCCGATAGAATGGCAAAAGGAAAATAAGTTACATATAATCGCGGTTGTGATTTCAAAAAATGGTGAAATTCTTGGCTATCAAACTAAAAATCAAATTGACCCCGACGAAGATCAATTTGGCTATGAACCTGGTAGTGGTCGACAAATATTTGAGATTGAAGGTGTGAGGTTTGGAATCGTCATTTGTCATGAAGGGTGGAGGTATCCAGAAACCGTTCGTTTTGCAGCAGTAAATGGGGCTTCTATTATATTTCATCCTCAATTTACAAATGATGTTGAGAACTCAAGTTTTTATGAAAATGCGATGATTTGTCGAAGTTTGGAAAATAATGTTTATTTTGCTAGTGTGAATTATGCACTACCTAATCAACAAGTGAGCACAACATTGATTTCTCCAACAGGTCAATGCTTAGCTAAAGCTCAGCGAGAACAAAATGAATTAATTGTATTTAACATCGATCCTGTGAAAGCAACTAGAGTATTAGCAACTCGATTTAACAAACATTTAATAAAAAAGGAAACAAGTACTGACTTGTAAACGGTACTTGTTTCTTTTTTTATTTCTAATAGTTCTCTTGATATAGTGTGAGTAAGTATAATTGAACTAGAATAATAAGTTGATCTTTACCTTATTCAATGATTATCACTCAAAAAAAAGAAAATATTTTGGTAAATTACGAGAAATATTGTCTAAAATGTGAAATTAGCTATAGTTTTCCTGTATAATAAAGTTTGTCGGTCTTAAGACAATCTTACCAAAGGAGGTGTTCGTATATGGAAAATCTCCAGCCTTTCCAGTCATTTTTTAAGAGTATTAAAGAAGCGGCCGATCATATATTAGCTGTTATTAGTCAACAAATTGACGTAAATACATTTTGCGTTGCTAGCAATGACAGGAATACAAGTTTAATCTTTAGTGCTTTTCACCGAGACCATCATTTATTTGATCCAGGGACAAGCCTAGAATTTATGGATGCTTACTGAAGCATAATATTAGATGCAGGGCGTGACCCTGTTATTATTGATGATACATCAAAACATAACATTGCAAGCGAGTTAGAGGTAACATCACAATTAGGAATTAAAAGTTTCTTAGGAGTACCTATTGTTTTAAAAAATGGTGAAATGTACGGAACGTTATGCGCGATTTCTACATCTTACTATTCGTTTAAACAAAAGGATATAGATTTACTCTATTCAATGGCTTCTTTTTTAGCGTATTTTATTGAATTAGAGCATACAGAAAACTTATATCGACAACTCGTTGAAAAATCACCCGATGGTATTATTGTTGAAAAAGAGGGAGAGCTTGTTTACGCAAATCCAGCAACCTTTACTCTTCTAAATAAGCCTAAAAATAACGATTTAACTGGTGAAAAATTATCAAATTTACTCATAAATGAAGATTCTCCACGTTTTCCAAATAAGAGTAAGGATAGAGAAAAAACAAGTTTATTTGAAGAAAAACGATTAATCCAAGATAGTGGTGAACACTTAAGTGTAGAAACGATTAAAGAGCCCCTTTGTTATAAAGGGGAACCGGCAACCCAAATTATGGTCAGAGATATTTCATACCGTAAATATATTGAAGAAATGATTAAGCAGTCTGAAAAGCTATCATTGGCTGGTCAACTCGCTGCGAGTGTCGCTCATGAAATACGTAATCCGCTAACAGGGATAAAAGGGTTTATTCAATTATTAAAAGCATCAGCGACAGAAAACCATAGTTATTACGATATCATTATGTCAGAAGTTGAAAAAATTCGAGAAATCGTTAACGAGTTTTTATATTTGGCTAAGCCTGAAATACCTGTTGTGACTCAATATAATCTTGTTTCATTACTACATGAAGTGATAGTGTTACTTCAAGCGCAAGCAACGGCTCAGCGAATTACAATTCGTACAACATATAGTCCAAACCTACCTTCAGTGTTATGCGAAAGCAATCAAATCAAACAAGTGTTAATGAATATAATCAAAAATGCAATTGAGGTCATGACAGAAGGTGGTCAAATACAAATTCATGTTGGGCAAGAAAATGAGATGGTAAAAGCTACAGTTTCAGATGAAGGTCGAGGCATTCCGAAAGAACGGCTCGAACGATTAGGAGAACCTTTTTATACGACAAAAGAAAAAGGCACTGGTCTCGGACTAATGGTAGCAAAAAAAATTATCCAAGAGCACCGAGGGGAACTATTATTTGAAAGTGTTATTAATAGAGGAACAAAAGTTACGATGCTCTTGCCGATTAAATAAACCTAAAGCTGCATCCAATGGATTGAAATCATTGAATGTAGCTACTTTTTTAGTCATCAAAGAGAAGAGCATCGAGAAATGGAGGCGACATTTTTGATGATGAGTGTAAGCGATTTCTTGGAGGCGCAAAACGAACAAATCTCTTCCTTATATCAGTCTGTTTTAACATGCCATTGGATGGCAGCTACGACAGGTAACAAAGAGTGGAGCGATAAACATGAACGAGAGTTATCGAATTACTATAAGTACTTTTCTAACAAACAATCATTCGAACTTGTTCAATATTACTTAAGTCAAAATGAAATAACTAGTATAGAACGCCGGCAACTAGAAGATTTGTTTCATAAGATGGTAAAAAACCAAATCTCACTCGAAAAAATCAAACAAGGATTAGCACTAGAGAAAAAAATAGCAGAACGGTTTACAAATTTCCGACCGACATTTCATTATAAGGAAACAACGAATCATGAAATTCTTGATGTATTAAAACATAGCCTTAATGAAGAAGAACGGAAAGAAGCTTGGCTTGCAAGTAAACAAATTGGAAAAGTCATTGAGCCATCGATTCATGAACTCATCAAGGTTAGAAATGAGCAGGCTAAGGAACTTGGGTTTCAAAATTATTACGAAATGTGTTTCAATACCCAAGAATTGAATATAGATGAAGTGTTTCATTTATTTGAGCAATTACTTCAGTTATCTGAGGATTCATTTCAAAGGGTGAAGTTTGAAATTGATGAAGAAAGAGCAATATTATTTCAACTTCAAAAAGAAAATCTTCGCCCTTGGCATTATGTTGACCCTTTTTTTCAAGAAGCACCTTCAATAGAAAATCAGAACATGGATGCCCCGTATAAAGAAAAAGATATTGTCTCTATCGTAACGAATACCTTTACACAAATGGGTTTTCAAATTGAAGACATTGTAAAGCGAAGTGACTTATATCCTCGAAAAAATAAAAACCCATTCGGATTTTGTACTGATGCAGATCGAAATGGAGATATTCGTGTTTTTGCTAATATAGACGAAAGTGCATTTTGGACTTCTGTTCTTCTTCATGAAATGGGTCATGGTGTTTATTTTCAGCATATTAATAAAGAATTACCCTTCCTTTTGCGCTTTCATGCCCATACATTAACAACAGAAGCAAGTGCGATGTTCTTTGGAAGATTAAATAAAACGAGAGAATGGCAACGTTTATTTTTACATGAAAATGAAGAACAAATGAAGTCGAGTGAAAAAATGCTGCAAAGACAAATGCTTGTTTCAGCAAGGTGGATTATTTTGTTTACGTTTTTTGAACGCCAATTATATGAAAATCCAACCCAAAATGTAAATAAATTGTGGTGGAAGCTTGTTAAGGAAATCCAAGGGATAAACCCTCCTGAAGAAACAGATTATCCGGACTGGGCTGCAAAAATGCATTTTTCGTTAGCACCTGTTTCTTATCAAGATTATTTGTTAGGGGAGCTTACGGCATCACAACTATCCCATTATATTCAAACCCATATATCTGAAAATATATATAAAAAAGAAGTCGGTGCTTTTTTTATTGAGAAATTTTTTAAGCCTGGATTATCGATGCACTGGAATGATTTAATCCGATCAGCTACAGGGGAGCAGTTAACTCCACGTTATTTTGTTGATGAGTTTATGATTAATAGTAGGAAAGTGGATTCCTAATTGGTGATTGAAACAGAGCCTTTTATTTGGAAAAAATAGAATAATGGATTTTCAATAATACTCTCGATATTTACTCTATTCTTGAGTAGAATTTCAGTTAAAAGAGGACTACGGATAGGGAAATGGTTCATTATTTTCCGGGCAAGCGCAAATTTTGACAAAATAGTCTGAATTCTTCACTTGATACTAAAGAGACTTTTGTGATTTTTACCGTCCATTAGAATAGAGAACGGCTAAAAACACTTCCTTTTAAAAGCAAACAACTAATTTTCATTGCATAATGAAGGCAAATGGATATGCGGAGGTTTATGCTGGTAAAAACAGTGTCGAAATCATATGTGACTTCACCCCTTCATTGTACAAAAGCATAAACGTACAAACGGATTGGAGCGTTAATGGACGTCATTGCAAAATAAAATGGTAGCTTTTATACTTTTTTCATAGGAAGGGGAAGGTTACCATGTATAAACAAATGAGACAATATGGGGCTATGATTCTAGGAACATTTATGATTGCGTTATGCTTTACATTGTTTTTAATACCGAATGAAATTGCATCTGGAGGTTTGCCAGGTGCATCGTTAGTTATAAGTTCAGTTTTTGAAGTGAAAACATCCATTGTTCTATGGATTATTTCAATTGGTATATTACTAGGGAGTCGGTTGTTTTTAAGTTGGGGTGTTGTCGTTAAGTCAGTTATCGGATCATTGTTAGTTCCATTTTTTGTGAATATTACGTATAACGTGACACCATTAACGTCTGATCCATTGTTAGCAGCTATTTATGGTGGGTTAGGGATTGGAGTCGGGTTAGGAATCATATTACGATCTCAAGGAAACATCGGCGGATTCACATTAATTGCGATTATTTTGCATAAATATAAACAAGTTAAACCGAGCACGACAATTTTAGTGCTGGATTCAATCGTCATTGTTTCAGCAGGGATGATTTATTCACCAGAAAAAGCACTGTATGCTTTACTTGGAATCTTTTTAATGCGAAAAACAATGGATTTTATCATGCAAACAAAAGCATCAAAAATGGCGTATATTATTTCGTCGGTTGAATATGAAAACACAATTAAAGATGCGGTATTGTATGAATTAGATCGTGGATTGACCAAAATATCTGGTCAAGGCGGGTATAGTAAAAATGAAAGAGTTATCATGATGACAGTTTTACATCCAACAAAAGCTAGTCAATTAAAAGCTATGATTCAATCGATTGATCCATCTGCTTTTATCATTTTTTGCGATGCAACAGAAGTTGTAGGAGAAGGGTTTACAGAAGCAGTTCAGCGGTCACGACAACCTCGAACTCAAAATCAATTAGCTACCCAACAAAGTTAATAAACTTTTAAAACTCATCTAAAGGAAGCACGTCTGTAACCGTGTTTCTTTTTTTGTTTTTATATTTTATGACAATTACCCCATTCAATGGTAATATAAGCAATAGAATTATATACTCATAGGGGGCAAATCACATGAACAATCCGTTAAACAGACCTTTAGGATTTGGCCAAATTTTAGACCAAACCTTTTCAATAACGAAACGACATTTTTTAAACTTTTTTTTGATTATCCTTATTTTATCAGGTCCGTTTTATCTTCTCCAAGCGGTCGTTGAACTTTTATATGGGGCTACTTTTTTTCGTGCTGTTGAGCTAGGGACAAATTGGTTTGATGATCTTTTTATGAGCTTTGATACTACATCCCCATCAGGAAGTGTCGCAGCTGAGCTTTGGAGTGGTGGTATCGAATTGATTTCATATGTTTTTCTCCCCATAGCACAAGCATCGATTTTATTAGCTATCTTTTCATTACGACAAGGAGAACAATACTCGATTGGGAGTGTTTTGAAAAAAGCTTTTTCGAGGTTTTGGCCAATTATTGGATGTAGCCTGTTATTTTTTCTTATTATGTTGGGACTTATTTTTGTTCCTTTCATTTTGATTATGATTTTAACTATGGCGTTTGGTTTTATCCATCCTGTATTAGGAGCGGTTATAGCCATAATTTTATTTATCCCTTGCTTTTTTGGAGTCTTTTATTTTTACATCCGTTGGGGTTTTTATTTTGGTTCAGTCGTTATCGATAGGATTTCCCCAGGCTTAGGTCGAAGTTGGAATTTAACAAAGAAAAGAACATGGACATTAATGGGGATTTACTTTTTACTCTTTATCATTGTATTACTTACCATGAGTGGGGTTGAACTTGTGTTTGGGGCTTTTCTAGGAAATAGTGTTTTATTTCAGCTTATTTTAAATGTCGTTGAAATGATTACATGGGTTATTTATTCGGTTGCTTTTGCTGTTATGTTTTTTGATTTAAAAGCTCGTTATGATGCAGATGATTTAAAAGAACTAATCGAAAGCTATGAACCGCTCAAATCAAATTAGAGAAGTGGTGATGGAATGGAAACAGAGGCTAGAGAAAAACTTGAAGAAATTTTAAAGCAAACCGAGTATACGGCGTACTATGACCAAACAGAATCATTCATTGAATCGATCTGGGCAAGAGTAGAAGCTTGGATTGTTGAAATTCTAATCAAACTATTTCCATCGCTTGAACCAACAGGAAGTATTGCCCAACTAGCTGTTATTGTTATTGTCATTGTATTTGTTGTTATTTTATGTATTTCCTTATTTTTTATCGGAAGAAATGTGCAACGAAGACGTAAGTTTCGATCAGCAAAACCATTTCAGTCCGCTAATGAATTTAAATGGACATATAGAGAACATAGAGAAGCCGCCAAAAATTATGAAAAAGAGAGTAATTATAATGAAGCAACACGACATTTATTTTTTGCGTTACTGCTATTTTATCATGAGACAAAACGGTTACATGCAAAAATTTGGAAGACAAATTGGGAATATTACGATGAACTGCAAAAAGGAGATTCAAGTGATGCCGTACTGTTTTTTAATTTGGCATTGTTATTTGAGAAGGTGACATATGGTGAAGGCGCAGTTGAAAAAGAAGAATATGATTCTTATCAATATGAAGTGAACCAAAAAATAGAGATGCACAATAGAAACATAGCGAAGGAGGAATGATCCTGTTTTGAACAGTTCCAAATTTACAAAAAAGAGTTGGCTGTGGATCTCTGTTTTGCTACTTTTGTTTTTGCTGTTTGGTTACTTGATTAGTTCAAAACAGCAACAGCTTATTGAATATCCACGATATGTTTCAGAATCACCTTCTCCAACAGGTGTGAAAGCATGGTTTACCTACTTACAACAAGAAGATCTTCAAGTCGATAAATGGACTCACTTACCGTCTTATCTTCCAAAAAATGACGATCATCAAGTTTTGTTTATGATAGAACCTTTTTTTATACCAACAAGTACTGAAATGCAAGATTACATAAATTTTATGGAGGAAGGAAATACAATCATCTTGTTCCATGAAAATCCTAGAGGAATGTTTGATTTACAAGTTGAGTATGTCGACTCAGGATTTGAATTGGTTCAGACGATAACATCAGGACAAGGAAACCAATATGAAGGACATGTTTGGTCTAACGTCCGACTTCTTCCTAAAGAAGAAGACCAAATGTTGTTTCATGATGACTTTGGTGTTATTGCGCTAAAGCGGTCATATGGTGAAGGATCATTATTTGTATTGAACACTCCGCAATGGGTTACGAATGAACATATTTTATCTCAACAGCATCTTTCCTTGTTGTTTTCGTTCCTTCAACTTGATGAATATACAGCAGTATTATTTGATGAATATATTCATGGTGCTCATAAAGAAACAGTTTGGACCGTCTACCCAACGTGGTTTTTACTTTTGCTTGTTCAAGGTGCTGTCATCACGTTAGTGTGGCTTTGGTATAAAGGGAAGCGTTTCGGTCCGATTATTACCCGGCGTGAAGAATATGTTCGATTTAGTGATGAAGGAATTCGTGCTTTAGCAGCATGGTATAATCGTGGTCAGCTTTATCGGGAAGCACTAGTTATTCAAGCTGATTATGTGAAAATCAAAATGCAAGAGCGCTGGGGGCTTCCTTATAGTAAAGCATGGGTTGATTGTAACGATACGTTTGAAAAAAAATGGAATGGCATGGCAAAGGAAGAGATTCATTCGTTTACGAGTCGAATTCAGGATGTACTACGAAAAGAAAACATAAGCAAACAAGAATTTCTTTTCTGGACGAAAATGATTGAACAATTGCGAAAAGAGGTGGAAGAAGGATGAGACAAGAGCTTACATCCTTAATTGAACAGTATGAAACACATATTCATGGTCAAAGTCTGAATATAAAGCTATTGTTAGCTTCGATTTTAACAGGTGGACATGTGTTATTAGAAGGTGTTCCAGGTACGGGAAAAACAAAAATGGTGCGAACGTTAGCGTCTTTATTAGGTGGTACATTCCATCGTATTCAGTTTACTCCAGATTTGCTTCCGAGCGATATTACAGGAAGTATGATATACAATATGAAGGAAGGTTCATTCCAAACGTTAAAAGGTCCCATTTTTACTAATATTTTGCTTGCGGACGAAATTAACCGAACACCAGCGAAAACACAGGCAGCTCTTTTAGAAGCGATGGAAGAAAAACAAGTGACAATCCAAGGGGAAACATTTAAATTACCTGATGTGTTTTTTGTAGTGGCTACGCAAAATCCAATTGAATTTGAAGGGACATATCCACTCCCAGAAGCTCAACAAGATCGCTTTTTATTTAAATTAATAATCGATTTTCCGTCTTTAGAGGAAGAAACAAAAGTATTACGAGAAGTGATTGAAAACAAGTTAAATTTTCAAGCTATTCAAGCCAGTCTTGATATGGATACTTTTTATAACATTCGAAAAGAAATGGAACAAGTGACAATTCGGGACAGTGTGCTCGAATATATTTTGAAAATCGTTAGGCTAACGAGAGAATCAGAGATGTTTCGTTTTGGAGCTAGTACCCGTGCAGCAATAGCCATTGGAAAAGCGAGTCAAGCGTGGGCTTATTTATCAGGAAGGGATTATGTGACTCCTGATGATATAAAACTTGTTGCTCGACCAGCATTACGCCACAGAGTTCAATTATCTCCTCATATAGAATTGGAGGGAGCGACCGTTGACCAAACCATCGCAGAACTTATTGGATCGATTCCTGTTCCGAGATAAAGGAATTGTACCTTCGAAAAAACTAGTAATTTTTCTTAGTGTAACTGCAGGGATTTTTTTAATTGGAAGCTTTTTCGGTCTTTCGTTCGTTTTTATTCTTCTCTTGTTCATTATTGTTTTACTTGCAAGCTTAAGTGACTTATTGTTTTCTGCTAAAAAAGGGCAATTAACATTTACTAGAACTATCGAGGAGAAAATCGAGCGTGGTCTATCGTATCGTGTTTCTATTACAATAGAAACGATGTCTTCTCATTGGATAAAGATAGAACTTATTGATGGATTGCCACAATCTTTTGTACGGTCATTTCCGATTCATGGTGTATTATCGAGCGAAAGAACAACCGTGATTTATGAAACGATCGCTCCCATACGAGGGGATTACACGATCTCGTATTTGTTCGTTCGCTATGAAAGTAAACTTGGATTATGGAAAAAACAAATAAAAGTACCCCTTGAGGATAAAGTGAAAGTCATCCCTGATATGACGGAGACAAAACAGTATTTAGAAAGTGCTCAACGATATTTATTATATGAAGGTTCAATGAAGAGAAAACATCGAAGTGGTGCAGGTGAATTTTCAAAAATTAGAAACTATGTCGTTGGGGATGACCCGCGCTTAATTAATTGGCGTCAAACAGCAAAGCTTCAAGAAGTCATGTCGAACGAATATGAGCCTGAACACGGTAAATATATAACAATTTTAGTTGATTGTGGTCGTATGATGGGGTCGGAGTTAAAAAAAGGGAACCGTTTGGAAAAAGCGTTAGAAGCGGCATTAACCGTTACAGCAGCAGCGCTAAATAAAGGTGATTATGTTGCCGTCATTGCTTTTTCGAAAGATGTGAAAGTTTTTGTGCCTCCGGGTAAAGGAATGGCGCATTTTCAAACGATTTTGCATGCAATTTATGATGTACAAGTGGATGCAGCAGAATCAAATTATGGAGAAATTTTACGTTACTTAGAACTTGTTCAAAAAAAGCGCAGTTTCCTTTTGTTATTTAGTGATGTAAGTACGTTTTTACATGAAGAGAGTGCACTTCATTATTTAATAAGATTACGAAAACGCCATTTGTTTTTGATGATCGGTGTAGAAGATGAGACATTATTGGAAAGAGTTGCTGACTATCCTACGACGGTTCAAAACGCTATGGTAAAAACGATAGCACAGCAACAATGGGTAGTAAAAAAACGCGGAAAAGCAAAGTGGGAAAAACAAGGCCTCCACTTAGTGGAGGCAAAAGAAGAGAGGTTGGCAACGGTTGCTGTTTCCTCGTATATCAATATAATTAATCGTGGGTTGTTATAAGTTGTTTTTTCGTAAGTAATCTATTTCCAACGATAATATAGGCAAGTAATCCAATGACGGTAATAAAAGCAACAGCATATTTAGCTCCTAGCGGGATGGGAGCTGGTGTGATAAACCCTTCAACAAAGGCAGCAATGATGAATAGCGGAATGGTACCAAGTAAAAGTAAAACGGAGCGTTTCCCGTTTTCTTTTAATTGGTAACCTCTAGAATATTCACCTGGCACAAATAACTTATATCCCATTAGTAATCCTGCACCGCCTGCAATAAAGATGGCCGTCAATTCAATCATACCGTGTGGGACGATATAAGCCCAAAATTGATAGGACATTCCATAATGCCAAAAAAGAGCAGCCAAAGCACCAACGATAATCCCGTTATAAATTAAAACGTACACGGTCAGAATGCCAAATGTCACCCCTCCAGCAAAAGCTAAAATAGCAACTTGGATATTATTTAACATAATGGTGACGGACATATAAGAAGCATTTATCATATCGTGATTTTTCCCTAATTGCTCAGGATCCACTGCTTGAGCAATATCAGCAGGAAGAATCGAATATAAATAAAGAGGATCTTGTAACACCGTAAAAAAACTTCCAAGCATTCCTAACGAGAACAAAAGCATCGCAACAATAATAAATTTCCATTGTTGGAGAAAGAGCCCAATAAAAGTTGTGCCAAAAAATTGTCCGATTTGTTTTAAACTAGAAACTTGGTCACGGTATAGGAGATTATGAGCTTTCGCAACAAGACCGTTTAAGTAAAAGGTAACATCTTCACCTTTAAAATAAGTTTGGCTATAGGATAAATGTTGCGCTGTTTTTTGATAAAGTTTATGAAAGTGTTCGATTTCTGCTCCTGTTACATTCCGCTTTTTTTTGTGGAAAATACGAATGAGATGTTCAAGTTGCTTCCAATCTTCGCGGTGCAATTGAACAAATTGTTTCATCTTCATTATTGTGACACCCTCTTATCATTTACATACGAATTAAGACAAAAGCCTTTATATCTATTATAGTGATACGATAGAAAAATAGAAACAGATAAGTTAAATTTTTACATGCATGAGGTGAGAATAAGTGAATGAAATCGAAGTGAAAACACCAGAATATGTGTCACTACAGTTTGAACCTGCAGGGTTAGGAAGTCGCTCTGTAGCCTTTATTATTGATCAAGCGATTTTAACAGTCGCAACAATAATACTTGTGGTCATTTTTATGATCATTTTGCCTGTACTTGAAGCTGGAGGTGTACCGGCGGCTTTTGCAGATATTCTGTTAATCTTATTTTTTGTGTTATTATTTTTAATTAATTGGGGATATTTTGTTGTATATGAGTTTTTTTCTGCTGGACGCACAGTTGGTAAAATGGCTATTGGTATTAGAGTTATTCAGGAAAACGGTCATAGCATTACGTTGTTATCAAGTTTTCTGCGTAATTTACTCCGAATCATTGATGCTTTACCAACGAGTTACTTACTAGGGATCCTGATGATTTTTCTTCATCCGAAACATAAACGAATCGGTGATTTAGTTGCCGGAACCATTGTCGTTCATGAAAAAAGAAAAAAAGCTATAAAAAGAACCTCGATTGATGTTGAAATCGAAAAAAGAAAAATACAAAGCTCCGATCAACCTATTGTGCTCTCTTCTTTCGGGAAAAAAGAATGGGACCTTCTTAAAATGTATAGTGAGCGACTATTGCATTTACAGCATGAAGAACGAATACAAGTAACTGAACAATTAGCAGCAAAACTATTTCCGAAAGCAGGTATCCCTGTCGAAGGAAAAACACATTTCGAACGAGAGAATGGCTTGCTTCTTCTTTATGTGAAAATGAAAGAGGAGTGGGAATTCGAGCTTTAAACTGCCGTGAAAGTACGGCAGTTTTTTTTTTTTTCGCTTGTATGGGAATCGAAAGCCACTCGCTACGTTTTTTTGTTATATGATTTATATGCCGATATATATGAATACAATTGAACATATGTCAGTATTGAATAAAACATAGGTAGTGTTTCATAAAATATCGAAAGAAACGAACTTGGCTATTCATTAGAAAAAATTACGAAGCAGAATTCTAGAAAAATGTTAAAAATAGGAGTAGTCTATACTAAGGAATTTTAACATGTTGAGAGAAGGTATTATATGAATGCTTCATTAGGAACGATTAATCGAAAAACCGTTGTTGCTTTATTACTGATTGGTTCATTTATTGCCATATTAAACCAAACATTAATGATTACTGCGATACCGCCGATTATGAATGAAATGGGAGTTAGTCCGAATAGTGCACAATGGCTAACGACTGTTTTTATGCTAGTAAATGGAATTATGATTCCTGTTAGTGCATTTTTATTAGAACGATTTACAACGAGACAATTATTTATTACCGCAATGAGTGTCTTTGCCTTTGGTACACTTGTTGGTGGGTTTGCGGCTAATTTTGAAATGTTGTTGCTTGCCCGAGTCATTCAATCATTAGGGGCAGGCGTAATGCTACCATTAATGACAACCGTCTTTTTAATGATTTTTCCAAAAGAACGGCGAGGGTCTGCCATGGGATTAATCGGGTTAGTGATTTCCTTTGCCCCAGCAATTGGTCCTGCATTGTCAGGCTGGGTCACTTCGAATTACTCTTGGCGTGTGTTGTTTTTTATTATTTTTCCGATAGCCATTATCGATATTATTATTGCGATATTTGTGTTGAAAAACGTAACTGAGGTAACTAAGCCAAATGTCGATATCATCTCCATTCTGTTTTCTTCCTTTGGGTTTGGTGGATTGCTATATGGGTTTACAAGTGCAGGGAATAACAGTTGGACACATTTCTTAACGTTACTTTCATTAGGGATTGGGGTATTGGCGTTACTACTATTTATTTTGCGGCAATTAAAGCTTGCACATCCTATGCTTGAATTCCGTGTATTTACATACTCAATCTTTCCATTTGCTGTTATTATCGGAATGATTGGATTTATGGGATTAATAGGTGTTGAAACATTAGTTCCAATGTACATGCAAAATATGAGAGAGTTCACCGCTTTTGAAGCAGGATTAGCTTTATTACCTGGGGCATTAGTCATGGGAATGATGTCGCCGATTACAGGGAGGATTTTTGATAAAATTGGGGCAAAATGGTTAGTCATTACTGGGTTACTCATAATGACAATTTCTTCTTTTGCGTTCGTCATTTTAAGTCCCACTACATCTTTTGTTTATATTACCGTCATGTATACGATAAGAATGTTTGGATTATCAATGGTGATGATGCCTGTTGCAACGGCAGCACTTAATCAGCTTCCTAACCGATTAATCCCACATGGAGCTGCGATGGATAATACGATGAGAATGGTTGCAGCTTCAGTAGGGACGGCGATATTAGTGACTGTAATGACGACAACTAAGCAAAGAGCAGAAAGTCAAGGTCACCTTGATTATCCTGATATTTATGGGGTGAATATGGCATTTATCGTATTATCTGTCTTAACTTTGCTTGCTTTAATCGTAGCGTTGTTTATTAAATATGAACGAAATAAAAACAATGAAACGGAACAAGAAGGCGAACAAGGATAAATAAGAGTGAAAAGGAAAAAACGTTAGCCAGGTGGTTGACGTTTTTTATTCACAATTAAACTTATAAAGTGAAACCTTTTGACTTCTTGTTCGTAATAGTAGAAATAAAAGGGAGGCATAGTTAAATTATGAAACTATTATCCGGAACGATAAATCAAGATATTATTATTGAAAGAGATACTGTACTGCTTGGGAAAATTAAAGGTACTGTGACTGTGTTGAGCGGGGCGAAATTAGAATTGAGAGGGGAGGTAGATGGGACAATTATTATATCTCCATTCTCACGGTTAGTTGTGGAGCACACCGTTTTCGGCGATATAGTCAATCGAGGTGGACAAATCGAAAAGATTAATGGAGATATTAAAGGTCAGATTATCAATGAATAATATTAAGACCAATGTTTTCATCTTCTTCCAGTAAGACTTTTTTAGTCCTAACCAAAGATAGGCATTAAGTTCCTTTCATCTATAATTCATCGTGTATAACATGTCGTTTTTGCGCGACTTATGCAGTGTTTTAAAAGATTTCATCGAATTGTTGCTTAGAACATTGTATAATAGGAAAATCCGAAGAATGTACAATCTAGTAAGGGAGGGCCTACCAAATGGTATGGGTATTAACTTTTTTGTTTGTTTCAGCGATTGTATTGCTCGCCGTGTCATATGTAAAAATGAAGCAATCAAAAACAGAGGAACAACATCATATTGAACAAGTCTCTATTTCTATGACAGAAGAATTACTTAAAGTTCAGGAACAACTTAGAAAAATAGAATTAGATGCTGAAATTACGGCACAAGAAGCAGAGGTAAGTACTGGGGAACAAAGACAGTTAATCCGTGATGTGTTAGATTTACATAGGCGAGGATATTCCTTTGAAAGTATTGCGAATGAAAAACAACGCAGTGTACCTGAGATTGAACTTATGTTAGCTCCTTATGTTCAGCATAAGAATGAAAGGAGAAAGGTAGCCAATGACAGCTAATCAAATGCGCAGTTTTGCTATCGGGCTACTCGTGGCAGCTAGTGTATGTGCTGTTGTTTATTTTTCTACTCCTGGCCAAGCAAGTGTAGCAGAAAAAGTTGAACCTATTACAATTGAAGTGCCAAGAGAGCCTGAAGAATCTGAGTTAAAAAGTATGCTAGAAGAAAAAGGCTATGTTATTTTAACAGATTCAGAATTACAAGCCAAACTTGATGAAGTAGAAACGAAATGGACGGAACAGCTAAAAGAAATAGAAAAGCAACAAGAAAAAGAGCAAGAAGAAAAGGCAAAAGAGAAAGAGAAAGAGAAAAAAGACGATAAAGAATCTGAAGTTGTTTATCGTACGATGCTTTCTGTCGTTTCTGGAATGACAAGTATTGATGTCGGTGACGCCCTTGTTCGTGCAAACATCATTGAAAGTTCAAGAGAATTTTCTGATGAAGTAGAGAAAAAAGGGTTAGCTCAAAACCTTCGACCAGGCACATATGAAATTGATAGTAGTATGTCAATGAGTGAAGTTATATCTATCATCTTTAAATAAAACAAACGCACCTTTATGGCTGCGTTTGTTTTTCTTTATTTGTTAACTCAAATGATATCGAATCTAGTTCATTCCCGTTAACGATAATTGAAAGGTGATGTGTTCCTGCATAATGTATCCGTGTTGATAAGTTTTTAAAAGAATGACGTCTTGTAAATTGAACAGTGCCATGTTTGTATTTATTTTCAGTGATTTTAAATAGCTTTCTTGAGTGTTTGCCATTTGCTTTTACAAAATCGATGGCATATTCGACCCGGAGTAACGCTGCTTCTTCTAATGGATTCGTTAACCTGAATTGAAATGTGAATGATTCGCCAATATAGATGCTGTTTCCCGATATCGTTAATTGGTCGACGATGACTGTTGGATTTTTTGAAAATCCAAATAATTGTAAAATATCTGGATGTGCTTGTCTAAGTAAAGTTCGGCATCCATGTTTGATAATCCAGTCTGTATAAGGGTTGGTTCCTTTCCATAATTTACAAAGGTTAATGACGATATTTGGGTTGTCTTTTGAAATATCATTTAAATGATTAGCAACGCTTTTGCGCACATATTGGCTTTCGTCTTGCTTAAGCTTTATAAGGAGAGGAAGGATAGGTGTTGGGTCCCTTTTAAATTCATGTAACGGTTTAGCCCATGGAAGTCTTGGACGACTCCCTTCACTGGCTAGCCTCCGAATATGCTCATTTGGGTTGTCTGCCCAAGTTATCATAGTAGCCACCATTTTTTCTGGATCCTTTTCTATAAAAGGACGAACGGCATATTCAGAAGTGCTTCCTGATGTAAATATGGTTAAGGCATGCAAGGATAAATCCCAGTCGTTTTGACCGTACACTTCAACAAAATCAGGAAAAAATAAGTATTCAAATCCTTTGCAAGTTTCATGCAGTGTTAAAAGGATACGAAGTGAGTCTTCATAAGAGTCCGGAAATGTGTATGCAATGGAATGGGTGATGTGACGAATCCGTTCTTTTAATTCTTTTGTTTCCCAATTTTCATCAAAAAGAAAGTGTAAAAATCTCCTCTCTTGAAATTCAGGATAAACAGCTTTTACTTTTTGAAAAAACTGCGAAAAAAAAGCGTCATTATACATATTTTTTAACGGTTCAGCCATGTTCGTTATTCCTTTCTTTTTCATGTAATATTGGAAGCGCATTTGAATATTTCACTTCACGTAACGCTAAACTTGTTTGCATTTGTGTAATCCCAAGCTTGTTTAATTTGCGAACAAATCCTTCGAGTGATTTTCTGTCTTTATTTGCTACTTTTAAAAGGTAGTCATATTCACCAGTTATACAATGACATTCTAATACTTCTTCCATTTCAAACAATGCTTTTTCTAACACGTCTAAGTTTTCAGCTTTATGATTGTTTGAACTAATAAAGACAAAAGAAAGCAAATCAAACCCTAATTTTTCTGCATCTAATATCGCAACATGTTTTTGAATATATCCTTCTTTATGAAGTCGTTTAATTCGGGCATGTGTTGCTGGTGGCGATAAATTGACGATTTTTGCAATTTCGGTATTTGTCAGCTGTGATTCTTTTTGAAGTAAATCTAAAATTTTCAAATCGAGCGGGTCAATAATTTTTTTCGTAATGGTTTCCATAGTAATCGCATCCTTAAAAAAATTCGATAAAAAGGGTAAAGAACTACAATTAATTGAATTAATTTTTGTTATTTTAATTATATACTTTATTTTCTTTTGAAATCCTTCTAATTAACAAAAAAATATCTTGAAAACAGCAATATCATTGTAAAATAGAAGATATAAGATGTTTCATCTAAACATGAGAAAGAATAATAATATCAAAAAATATGAAAGCGTTTACTTTTCATAATGGAGGAGAATAAAATGGGTCAAGAAAAAAATCGCTTTGAAACAAAAGTCATTCACGAAGGGTATAATATGAATGAATTTGCTGGAAGTTTAACACCGCCAATATTTCAAACATCTACCTTTACATTTGAAACGGCCGAGCAAGGTGAAAAACGATTTGCTGGTGAAGAATCAGGGTATGTCTACTCAAGGTTAGGAAATCCAACGGTGACGATGTTTGAACAAAGAATGGCTCAACTTGAAGGTGGAGAAATGGCACTTGGTTTTGCTTCAGGTATGGCGGCTGTTTCCGCTGTATTAATGAGTCTTACAAAATCAGATGACCATATTTTATGTTCTCAAGGCGTTTATGGTTGTACGTATGGACTGTTAGAACTATTTCAAGAAAAATACAATATCGCTTTTGACTTTTCAGCGATGAGTTCAGAAGAAGAGCTTCGCGCAGCAATTACTGAAAAGACAACATGCATTTATGTTGAAACACCGATTAATCCAACGATGCAAATCATTGATTTAAAAATGGTCGCCAAAGTCGCAAATGAATATAGTATTCCTGTTGTCGTTGATAATACGTTTTGTTCTCCTTATTTACAAAGACCATTAGAGCTTGGTTGTGATATTGTTGTTCATAGTGCGACAAAATATTTATGTGGTCACGGTGATGTGATTGCTGGTGTTGCAGTGGGAACAAAAGCAATGATGGAAGAAGTTTCGTTCACGACGAGGAAAGATGTTGGCGGAGTATTGGCTCCATTTAATGCATGGCTATTATTACGAGGACTAAAAACATTACCAATTAGAATGGATCGTCATTGTGATAATGCTGTTCAAATTGCAACATATTTGCAAAAGCATCCATATGTCGAAAAAGTTGTGTATCCAGGGTTTGGCATGCAAGATGACGAGCAAATGAAAAAAGGCGGCGGAATGATTAGCTTTACCATAAAAGGCGATAAGAAAAAAGCCCAAGAATTTATGAATAACTCATGCTGTTGTTCCTGAACAAAGACGGGAAGAGATGGGGATCACAAATAATATGCTTCGACTATCTGTAGGTTTAGAAGCTTGGGAAGATATTCAGATGGATTTAGAGCAAGCGCTTGATCAAATGCAACTTTAAGAAACGATGAAAGCACTAAAAAAGTAGAGTTTTACTTTTTAGTGTTTTTTTTTTGCGAAAAAAGAGGATAGCGATTGCTTCTATAAGACAAAAAGAGAGAGAAGAAGGGAGGAAGTGTCTAATAGAAGGCGTCTATTAGACAAAACAGGAAAGAAGAGAGGAGGAAGTGTCCAATAGAAAGCGTCAATCAAACAAAAGGAAAGAGAAATGTCTTTATTCAAAAGATAAAAAAAAATTTTGGTGTAGCAGTGAAGCTTTGAAAGCTATTTCAAGAAGAGCGAAGGCTCCGCACCTCACGTTTCACCTCAGGAAAGAGCAATTGGGGTTCACTTTCAAAAGAGGGCAGGGCTCCGCACTTCGCTTGAAAGAAAAGACGCTCCGCGTTTTCTTATCGTGTAGGAAACTATAAAATAGTCGACTTGTGTATAACAATGCTCTGATAAATGAGTACTATGAGACAGCAAGAAAAGACCCAAGTGAATCATTCAACACTTGGGCGGGTTTATCGCGTTAGCAATTTTGTTGATTATGGTAAGTAAGCGGCCATGAAAACCGTTATCTGTGAACATTGCTAGCGTTTTGGAAAGTTGGAGGACACAGGAGCCGTTATTCATAATATATCGCTAGGAATAGAGTGGCTTTGGCGTGAATAAGCGCTCCTGTGGCCGCTAATAAACGGAAACCCGTATCATGTTCACAAATAACGGCTGCTCTGACCGCAAAAATGGGAAATGGGATGTGTTTTTTGTTTCATCATGCACTTCGCTTGAAAGAAAAGAGGATCCGCGTTTTTCTTAAGTGACATTTCTCTCTCTTTAACGTTACAGCTGTTTTCTCTGATTAGCAACATTCTCAGTGAAGCATTCATTTAGTTTTGTAGTCAGTTGTTCCACATCTATTTCAGAACCGATAAATAGGAATTCTGATAAATAGGATAAATGGCTTTTTTCTTGTGTGACTATTGTCTCAACCTGGACTGATGAGCCTACTTGGGAAATGAATGTTGTTTCTTTTGTGTTAGAATCAACGTATTTTCCTTTCATTCGGAACACTTCTGCAGGAAGAGTTATGAGAAACTGTTCTAATCTTGAAAAGTCAATCGGCTCATCTCGTGTAAATAAATACGTAGATATTCCAAAGTCATATAAAAGCCTTACATTGCACCGACTAATTGCTTGTTTCTTCTGCATATCAAACAACATATGGTGAGAACGAGCTCCGGCAAGACCTTTTCGATTTTCCATAAATGTTGGGTCATATGTATGCTCGTCGTTAACGACGGCAAATGGTTGTATTGCATGTAAAAATGCAAGTAGCTCCCCAATTTGTCGTTCAGATAATTTAGATTGGTTAAACACAACGATTGTATCGGCACACTCGATTTGCTCGGTTATTTTTTCACCTAATGTATAGTCGAGATCTTCCCCATATTGTTGCTTTATAACATGTTCAGAAAAATAACTAAACCAAAAGTCTTTCGCATCAATGATGTGAAGATGTTTTAGGTTTGTTGAAGGAAGACACTCTACAATTAAATGAATGTCAGAAAGTGGATGAACATCAACAATAATATGATGAATAGAATTACGTGATGATAAGTCATCAAAAATAGAAGATAACGTCTCATAACCATTCACTTCAATATGGTGATTGACTTCGCCAATAAAGCGAGATAAAGGGAAGAAATCACCTTCTTTTTCAACCACTTGAACTGAACTTGGTCTAAATAAAATTGTGAAGCATTGTTCGAAATGAGTATGTTGTAATTTCTCAATGACATTCCTTTTTTGCTTCGCATTACTTCCCGTTAATAGTGTAAGTGATGTTTGTGTTGTCAAGGAGTCCACACCCTTTTTGACGGAATAGGGGGAAACGACTGTTTCCTTACCAACTTGACTTTTTAACACCTGGAATTTGGCCTTTATGAGCTAATTCTCGAAATGCGATCCGTGATAGTTTAAACTTCCGTAGTACACCTCGAGGACGACCGGTTGCTTCGCATCGGCGTGTTAAACGACTTGGTGCAGAATCTCTCGGTAATTTGCTTAAACCAATATAATCTCCTTTTGCTTTTAATTCTCTTCTTTTTTCTGCATATCGAGCAACAAGCTCTTGTCTTTTCTTTTCCTTTGCTACTTTCGATTTTTTCGCCATGTTTATTCACCTTCCATAATTAATCGTAATGGTTACGATTAATACAATATCGAAAAAAACATCAAATGTAAAGGCGAGGATAAAAATAATTCGAAATTATTACGATTTATAATTGACGAAATAGACGAGTATTTTGTATAGTAATGAAAGTAAATCTTAATGATTACGATTTTCTATTGGAAGGGAGTATTGTGGGATAACGTCTACATAAAAGAAACAGTAGGATAGCTGTGGTACTGAGGCTATCGCATAGCTAAGTATTTTTTAGAGAAAGGGTTTGAAAGAAAAATGAAGCACAATGTTTTCGTATATTTACTGATTTTATTAACATTTCTTTTTGTTGGATGTTCTAGTACGAGCAATGATACGACAACAAATGAAAAGGACCATGAGGAAACTGGATTAAAAGGCGAGGAAAAATCACTAACACTTTTATTTAGTTTTGCATCAAAAACGATTGACCCACACCAAGATGCGATGGGTGTGAGAGCAGGTATAGCAGAAACATTAGTAAAAATTGATGAGAATTTAAATATTCAACCGTGGTTAGCAGAAAAGTGGGAGCAAGAAGATGACATTACGTGGACATTTACCGTAAGAGACGATATTACGTTCCATGATGGTACAGTTGTTGATGCGAATGCTGTGAAAGCATCATTCGACCGATTGCTAGAAGTAAATGACGCAATGGGATCGGCATTAAAAATCGCGTCAATCGAAGCGAGTGGGCAAGAGATTACGTTTGTTACGACTGAGCCATATCCGGCGTTTTTATCTGAACTTGTTCATACAAATACATCTGTCGTAAAAGTAGATGAAGAGAATATAAGTGAAAAACCGATCGCAACAGGCCCATTTAAAGTCATTGACTTTATCTCGGAATCTGAAATTAAACTTGAGCGATATGATGGGTATTGGGACGGAGTAGCACATATTCACAACGTCATGATAAAATTTAATGCTGATGGAAATGTACGTGCTCTCGCTTTACAATCGGGTGAAGCTGATATTGCCTATCATTTACCACCAGAAGCACTAGAACCGATTGAAGTTAATGATGATTTACGAATAGAATCGATTTCTAGTTTAAGAGTTCACTTTCTATTATACAATGCGACAAAATCAGCATTACAAGATTTGAATGTACGAAAAGCGCTTGATTTATTAGTCAATCGTGAAATAGTCGTCAGTGAAATTATGAATCACCATGGGACAGCTGCAAGTAGTCCTTTTCATCCGAATTTTCCATTTGCGAATGAAAAAACTGAAACTGCGTATAATCCAGCTGAAGCCGAAGCTTTGTTGAAAGAAGCAGGATACGAAAAAAATAGTGAAGGAAAGCTTGTAAAGGATGGAGAAGTTTTAGCATTAACACTAGCAACCTATCAAGGAAGACCAGAATTACCATTAATCGCTCAATATTTACAAGCAGAAGCAGCTAGTATTGGGGTTGATATTAACATAACTGTTATTGAAGACATTGATAGTTATTTATGGGAAAAACAAAATGAATGGGATATTGTAACATACTCTAATTTAACGGCTCCAAGAGGGGACGGAGGGTATTTTTTAAATGTAGCTTATCAACCAGAAGGGTCTTTAAATCCAGCACAAATCAATATTCCTGAATTAAATGAGGTGACGAATCATCTAAATGCAACGGCAGAAACAGAAAATAGAATCGAGTTGACGAAAGAAGCAGTGACCATTATCCAAGAAGAAATTCCACAGTCTTTCGTCGTTTTTCCTCATATTATTGTTGGTGTAAACGAACGTGTTAAACATTGGACACCAGGTTCAGAGGAATACTATCTCATTACAAATGAAATGGACGTCGAGTAATCATAAGGGATGTTTTAAAAGGTCATTATAGACTTTTTGAGACATCCCTAATCCAGTAAAAAAAGGGTCCAAAGTAAAAGTCTTGAAGGTGAAAAAATGGGTAATGTAGTAAACATGATTAAAAGAAGAGGATTGCAGTTGATTATCATGGTGTTTCTATTATCATTCGTTAGTTTTCTACTAATGAAGATAACACCAGGGGACCCGATACGAGAACTATTAAAGGTAGACGATATTGCTGCTACAACGATAGATGAAGAAAGACTAAGGCAAGAATATGGATTTGACCGACCGATCCTCATTCAATATGGAGATTGGATATGGGGAGTTATGAATCTTGATTTAGGTGAATCTATTATTTCGAAACGACCAGTATTAGATGTGATAATGAGTCGGCTTCCAGCTACATTAGCATTAGCATGTGGAGGACTTCTAGTTTTATTCTTGATTTCGCTTCCTCTTGGTGTCATTGGAGCGCTCTATAAAGACCGTTGGCCGGATTATATTAGTCGGGTCATTGCTTTATTTGGAGCTTCGATGCCAAGTTTTTGGTTAGGCTTAATCCTTATTTATATTTTTTCATTACAGTTAAATCTACTTCCAGTGATGGGAAAAGGCACACTTGCTCATTTTATATTACCTTCCGTAACACTCGGTATGGCGATGGCACCGATGTATATTCGATTATTAAGAGAAAGGTTAATTTCAATTTTTCAAAGCTCTTATATCGAAGCTGCTATGGCAAGGGGCGTAAGCAAAACGAGAATTTTAATCTTTCATGCGGTAAGAGGAAGTATCATTCCGGTTGTCACTTTATTTGGTTTAAGTATGGGGAGTTTATTAGGTGGCATTACTGTCATCGAAATCCTATTTTCTTGGCCAGGGATGGGAGAATTAATTGTGAATGCAGTCAGTCAACGAGATTATCCTGTAATCCAAGGTTATATACTCATAGTTGGGGTGCTTGTTGTTGTCATCAATTTAATCGTGGATATTCTTTACTGGTTTATTGATCCACAGATCAAACATGGAAAGGAAGCCGCTTAAATGGAAGTAGCGTTTAAAAAAAATAGTAAGCGACGTCTTTCCAATCCAAGTATGATTGGAGGGCTAATATTAGCGAGTTTGATAGTAAGTCTTATTTTTCTTGGCGAGTGGATGTCTCCCCATCATCCATATGATATTAATATGGAAAATCGACTTGAACCAAGTTCGGATGAACATTGGTTTGGTACAGATCAATTAGGTCGGGATGTCTTTTCTCGAATCGCAGCAGGAGCAAAAATCACGATAGGTTTAGGAGTAACCGCGATCTTGTTATCTTTAGTTATTGGTGTACCGATAGGGTTGATTTCAGGGTATGTCGGGGGAAGAATCGATGCGATTTTCATGCGAATGGTGGATGGTATATTGGCTTTTCCCGATTTTATCTTAGCAATTGCAATCGCGGGAATATTAGGACCAAGCTTAACGAATATCATTATTGCGATTGTTCTTGTCCGGTGGATTATGTATGCTAGAGTCGTGCGAGGTTTACTTTTATCTGAAAAAGAAAAAGAGTATATTTATGTATCAAAACTATCAAATTCAAGCTCTTTTAAAACGATTCGAATGCATCTTCTTCCCCAAGTCTTACCAGAAATTATCGCAATGGCAGCCATTGATGTTGGAAAAGTAATCTTACTTATTTCTGCATTATCTTACATAGGGTTAGGCGCACAACCTCCTATTGCTGAATGGGGAGCAATGTTAAATGACGGTCGAGGCTATTTTCAAGTTGTGCCTTCGCTAATGATATATCCAGGTTTAGCCATTATGGTGACTGTGCTATGTTTTTATTTATTAGGAGATGGAATTAAGCACAAGCTTGACATCCAACGAGGGAGGAATGAATGGTGAATCCGGTACTATCAATAAAACAACTAAGTATTGATTCGATATTACAAGGGGTAAACCTTTCAATTGAAAGTGGAGAAATCATAGGACTAATTGGGGAAAGCGGCAGCGGAAAAAGCATGACAGCAAAAGCGATTTTGCGCTTTCTTCCAAATGGGTTGACCGTAAGTGGAAACATCTTTGTAGATGGAGTAGACATATTTTCTGTTCAAAAAAAAGATCATCATAAAAAACTAGGAAGAGACATTTGTATGGTGTTTCAAGATTACCGTGGTAGCTTCACCCCGTTTATTAAAGTTGGAAATCAAATGGTTGAAACGCTTTGTGCCCATCAATTTTCAAAGGTTGAAGCTAAAACGGTTACGCTGAATGTATTAACCCAAATGGGGTTAAATGCACAACAAATTTATCGAAGCTATCCATTTCAATTAAGTGGTGGGCAAGTTCAACGAGCCGCGATTGCGATAATGCTCGCATTAAAACCAAAGCTATTAATTTGTGATGAAGTAACAACGGCTCTAGATGTAATGAGCGGGGAAAAGGTGTTACAGGCCATTCATGAAGTGAAAAATGAAACAGGGTGTGGTGTTTTATTTATTACTCATGACCTTGTTCAAGCATTTAAACATACATCTCGTCTTTATGTAATGAAAGAAGGTACCATTATCGAAGAAGGAAAAACGGAAAAAATTCGATATCAACCATCTCACTCTTATACAAAGCAGCTGTGCTCTTCATTATTGTTATTGCCTCCTGCTCCAACGAACAGAAAAAGGGGATTATTATGAGTTTGTTATCCTTTGCGCATGTAGCCAAAACATATGATAAAAACCACGAGGCATTAAAAGACATTTCATTTTCAGTTGAAAAAGGAGAATCTGTTGGTATTGTTGGTGAAAGCGGAAGCGGAAAGAGCTCCATTGCTAAAATTATCGTTGGGTTAGAGTCGTTTCATAAAGGAGAAGTTTTATATAAAGGGATACCTCTACCTATTGTCAAACGAGAAGAATTAGGACAATTTCGAAAAGAAACGCAATTCATTTTTCAAGATACAACAAGTACATTAAATCCTAAACTACAAATTTGGAAAAGTATAACAGAGCCTTTATCGAACTATCCTGAAGTTTTTCCATCCTTTTTAAATGAAAAGGCGATGTCTCTGGAAGTTACGGCAAAATCTTTGTTAGACATTGTTGGTTTAGATGAAACTTTTGTCCATAGATATCCACATGAGTTAAGTGGAGGGCAAAAACAAAGAGTTAGCATTGCTCGGGCCCTAAGTGTTGAGCCGTCATTGCTTATTTGTGATGAACCAACGGCAAGTCTTGATATGATGATTCAAGTTCAAATTTTGCAGTTGCTTAAAACACTTAAGGAGAAAATGCAAATGACGATTTTATTTATTTCACATGATTTACGTGCGGTTTCTTTTTTATGTGAAAACATTATCGTTCTTAAACAAGGAATGATTGTTGATTCTTTTCAAATCGCTGACTTATATCATAATCATCGTCATCCATATACAAAAGCATTAATGGAGGCAGCATCTACACCTGAAAAATAGAAAGAAACAAAGGAGTCATTATGAAAGCAATACCTTCTTTAAAGCATCAGGAACAATCATTTACTTATCGTCATTATTTATATTTAGCGATTCCATTAATTATTTCTGGCATATCTACTCCATTATTAGGAGCTGTTGATACAGCTGTTATTGGACAAATGGGAGATGCTTCCGCTATTGGGGGAGTAGCGGTTGGGGCTGTTATTTTTAATACGATGTACTGGTTATTAGGATTTTTGCGAGTGAGCACAAGCGGTTTTACCGCCCAGGCAGATGGAGCTAACAACAAAAATGAGACGATGTTAGCTTTGCTACGTCCTGCTATTATTGCCATTGTCGTAGGGTTGTTATTTATTGTTTTACAAAAGCCCATTTTACAAATCGCGCTAGCTGTCATCGGAGGAAATGAATCCGTATCCGGCTTTGCGGCAGATTATTTTTCGATTCGAATATGGGGTGCCCCATTTTTACTGTTAAGCTATGTTATTATTGGTTGGCTAATCGGATTGGGAAAAGTGCGTTTGTCACTTAGTACCCAAATTATCATGAACATGTTAAATATTGGATTAGACTTTCTTTTTGTTTTACAGTTTGAAATGGGTGTTGTCGGTGTTGCTTATGCAACGGTTATTTCAGAGGTATTAGCGGTTGGATTAGGGATATTACTTATTTTATATTCTAAAGGTCTAACATTATCTTCAATAACCGGAAAGATGATATTCGACATCGAGTCCGTAAAAAAAATGTTTCGAATGAACCGAGATTTGTTTTTACGAACCGTATGTTTGTTAACGATGACGGTTTTATTTACTTCAAAAGCAGCTAGTATGGGCGATACAGTGTTGGCTGCAAATGCCATTTTGCTTCAAATTCATTATATTATAGCTTATTTCTTTGGTGGCTTTGCGAATGCTTCTAGTATTGTCGTAGGAAGGTCGATTGGTTCAAATAATTATTCGTTATACCGAAAAGCCTATATTTTATCAGCACAATCTGGTCTTATGGCGGCTGTTGTATTGTCAACATGCTTATATATATTCGATGATTTTATAATATCCATGTTTACAACAAGTCCAGAAGTGGTGAGTCTCGTTCATAACTATCTTGTATGGATGTTGATTTTCCCATTTGTTGGATTTTGGGCTTTGCAATTAGAAGGAATTTTTTCGGGAGCAACGGAAGCCCGAGCAATTCGGGACGGTATTTTTTTCTCGTTGTTATTGTTTTTAGTTGCTTTGTGGTATTTAGCGCCATATGGAAATGATGGATTATGGATAGCATTTTTATTATTTAGTA
Source organism: Alkalihalobacillus bogoriensis ATCC BAA-922 (assembly GCF_000621445.1). Taxonomy (GTDB): domain Bacteria; phylum Bacillota; class Bacilli; order Bacillales; family Bacillaceae_F; genus Bacillus_AO; species Bacillus_AO bogoriense. Next base: position 49,122 of record NZ_JHYI01000023.1, read on the forward strand.
TTGGGCGATCTTTGTTTTTATCTCTATTTATAAAAAAAGTTACACAGGTTCATTTTAACCCTGTAGACAAAACAAATTCGAAAAAAGAGATTAGCTAACATCAATGAAGGAGGAAGTCTCGATGAAAGAATGGACAATTATAGGCGGAGGAATTCAAGGGTGTACGATAGCTAATTATTTACTTAAATCAAAACGGACAACAGTAGAAAATTTAGCTATTATTGACCCGAATCATTCGCCTTTATCCACATGGAATCGTTGCACGTCACAAATTGAAATGCCATTTTTGCGCTCTCCTTCGATCCATCATATCGATATCGACCCATTTTCTCTTGAGAAATTTGCAAAGTCAAAAGAAGGAAAACAATATGCCGACTTTTATGGTCCATATGACCGTCCATCTTTATCGCTCTTTAATCATCATTGTGAATCCATCTTTGAGGACATACAACTAAGTAGAAGTTGGATTACAGGAACGGTAAACCAAGTAAAACGAAAAATGTCACAGTGGGATATCACATTGGCAAGTGGGCAACAATTTAAAAGTCAAAAAGTAGTATTAGCGATGGGATTGAGTGACCATCCGTACTGGCCTGAATGGGCTCAAAACATAAAGGAGATGGGAGCAAATATCCATCATATTTTTGAACGACATCAAGCAAAACCACTGGATGAACAAGACGATGTTGTTGTCATTGGCGGTGGCATTAGTGCTGTACATACGGTGATTAAATTAGCAAAAAATCACCGAGGGAAAATAAAACTTATTTCGAGGCATCCTTTCCGTGTCTTTCCTTTTGATTCGGATCCGGGCTGGTTAGGGCCAAAATATATGAGGAAATTTCAAAAAATTAAATGTTATGAAACGAGAAGGCAAATGATTGTAAAAGCTAGACATCGAGGTTCGATGCCAAACGAACTAAAAGTAAAAGTAAACAAACTGCAAAAGAAAAATAAAATTGAGATTCTCTTCGGTGATATTAAAGACGTTACGTTTGTTCAAAACGAACTTAGAGTGGAACTTGAGTCAAAAACGATACAAGCGCAACAAATATTACTAGCGACGGGGTTTCATTCTACTGCTCCTGGTATGCCCTGGTTACAATCGACAATTCAAGAGGAACAATTACGGTGTGCGACATGTGGTTATCCGATAGTTTCTGCTGACTCTTTACAATGGGGTGAACAATTATTCGTAACAGGAGCATTATCAGAACTTGAGGTTGGTCCTGTTGCGAGAAATCTTTCAGGTGCAAGAAGAGCGGCTCTTAAAATTGTTGGTCATTAATAAAGATGTTTTTTGATAATAAATATGACTTGATATGTAACCTTAATATTTTTGTTAAACATTGCAATCACCTATTCGTAATAGGTATCTAGAAATTTACAGAAAAGTATCAAAATAGTGAACATTTAAACTTTAGGGAATCGAAATACTTTTACTTTAAATTTGATTCATATTTTACTATAATACTCACTGAGAGAAAAATAGTAAAATAGGGGATGAAAAAAATGAAGAAATTTTTAATCATTTTAGGAGCAGGACTTCTGTTAGCTGGCTGTGGAAATACAGAAAGTAATACGAATGAACAAGAACAACCAGTTGAGGATGTTGAAGCGACAGAAACAGAAGAAACAGTTGAAACAGGTGAAGCTGATTCTACGTATTTAACTGCAGAAGAGTTTATTGCTAAAGCAGAGGCAGAAGAATCATACCGTTCTTATGCAGCAAATCTATTATTATGGGTATCTGCTCAAGAAGCGCGTTTCATGGAAACCATTGCAACTGACAAAGAAGAATATGGTGCACATAAAGTTGATATCGTTGTTGTACAAGATGGTGTTGTTGCCGTTGGGTTTGATGGCGAAGAAATTACAGGCACATGGACTTTTGATAGCGTAGATGAGTTAAAAGAAGCGGTTGCCATTTCAGAAGAAGAATAATAGGAAATCAAAGTGAGGGATTAATCCCCTCACTTTTTCTACATATAAGAAAGCATAAAAATTTAGGTTTAGCAGTGAAGCTTTGAAAGCAATTCTAGAAGAGCGAGGGCTGCACAGATCCTCGTTTCACCCCAACAAAACACTTGGGATTCACTATCAAAAGTCGGGTGCTTGAAACGAAAAGACGCTCTTGTGTTTGTCTGATTAAACATCACATCAATTCATTAAATTTCACGTACCATATTATTAGATTTATGTATCAACAATATAATCTATCATCAAAAGAAAAAGCATGCCTATTATTAGATAAGACATGCTTCGCAGTAATTAGTTTGGTTTATTGCCATTTCCATTGTTTTTTAATAATACTTTTAATCCTTGTCCCATATCTGAAGCTAAAACATAGTTTCGATCTACGAATACGCCCCATATGTCTGAATTTTCAGGTGTATAACGGCCAATTTCTACAGGGTTACTCGGATCAGTTATGTCAACTGAAATAACGCCACCTGAGTAATAGGATAAATATAATGTATTTCCATGTACTTTAGGATCATGTACAGTTTTTGCGAATGTTGTCCGACCTTCAGCCGTTGGCGGAATGTCATATGTTAAATCCGTTTTGAATTCACTAAGTAATTGAGGATTTGTTTTATCACTGATGTCAAAGATGCGAGTATAGCCGTAGGCACTTTCATATCCTACACCAACAGGGTTAGCGATTTCTCGTGTTTCAATGAGTACGTTACCACCTTTGGCAAGAGCAGCGGAATGGGCGGCTCCTTTTTGATAATCTGCAAACTCAGTTCTTCCTAAATAAACTGGGTTTTCTGGGTCCTTAATATCAAAGATAACCGTACCTAAATCCCACATCGATACATAAGCATATCGTCCATTATTGTTTGTAATTACACTATGGTTAAAGACAGGTCGTGTTTTTCCATCAGGAGATGCCCAATGATATCCATTAAAGTCATCTGATACTTCGGGGAGTATTCTTGGGTCAAACTGCCATAAAAATTCTGGATTCGCGGGGTCACTTACATCAATAATTTGAAAATCTTTATGAACCCCATGAGTATAATAATCTGCATAAGGGTTTGATGCTAGTAAAAGAGCACGGTTACCTTGGGTTGTTAAGTAAAGTTCATGAGTGCCAGTAATGCGACGGTCTAATTCATAAAAACCTAGTTTTGTCGGTTCGTATGGATTTGTAACATCGTAAAGCAAGACGCCACCTTTACTATTTGGACGGTTAGCGTTATTTCTTGATGTTTGTTGTACACTAACAACGGCAAGTTCACCTTTGAAATGAGGTGTGTTAACCGTTTTTACAATGACTTTTTCTTGCCAAGTATGTGGGATGTCTTGTGCGAATACTGCAATTTCAACTGGGTTAGAAGGGTCTTTTAAATCGAAAATACGAACGCCACCATTTCCACCATTTGCGGTATGGGTTCCTAAATAAGCAAAGCCTTTATGGGCGTAAACGTCAGCTGTATTGTTCTGAATTCCATTAACTTCATTCAGTTGTACACTAGCAGCTTGGTGTAGAAATTTCAAATTTTTTTTGCTCGTCATACTATACGGCATTGTTGATACGGCATCATGATCAAAAATAGTTTCTCTCTCTTTTGAAATCCCATCAACTTCTAAAGCATCATGTGCAAGTACCCCAGGTGCGAACAAAGAAAAAGCAAGCGCACTAGCAAGAGTGGAATGTAAAAATACTTTTTTCTTACTCATTTTCTTACCTCCTATTTTTCTGAGTTTTTGAACAAAGTTATTCTAACAAGAGATTGAGTAGTTTACTAGAATGAATATTCTTAATAATTCGACAATAAATCCGAAACAAGCTACAATCGTCCTGATTAAAAGGTCGAACTTTTATGTCATACGCACTGTTTTTACTCTAATTACACAATATTACAATAGTTTATAGTTAAAAATGTTAGTATAGTACTATCGATAAATGTTTTATAAATTCTTGTATTTTTAAAACTATTAGCCGATTTATAACTTAATCGTTTTATGAGTTAATAGCAGTATAATAAGGAACAGGGAGTGAGAAAATGGAGATAATCGAAAAAATTGATACGATATGTCTTAAAGTAAATGAAATTGAAAAAGCGAAAAAATGGTATATAGATAAGTTGAATTTTAAAGTGAATTATGATGGAGGTCATTATATTGTCTTTCAAATAGGGGATAGTAGCGTACCGTTAACTCTTGAACAAGGAGAGAAAAAAAGTGGCACAACTTACCCGATTTTTTATACGACTCATATAAAGGAAGCGTATGAACATTTAAAAGCTAAGGGAGTATTGGTGGAGGATATTCAAACAGACGAAGTAAATACTTTCTTCACGTTTTACGATTTAGACGGTAACCTACTCCAACTTTGTTATTGGCAAGCCTAAACGATACATATTAGCATTAGAATATCGATTTGTTTTGTAATAATAGATGACATATCCGTTAAAATGTCAACTGTCAAAAAAGCATCTGAACTGTGCAGATGCTTTTTTACTTTTGTATTTTGCTCAAAGTTTGTTATAAAGACAACGCTTTTTGTGCTAAGTTCACATCATTTTCTAATAGTTTTACAAAGTCATACGCTGGATAATCACTTTTTTGATACATATAGTTGAATATCGTAGCATGTGTCTCAATTGCTTTGAGTAAGTGATTGGTTAATACAGTTCTTAGAGCCGGTGTGGCAGTTTCAGTAATGGCAATCGCATAATTCCGTACAGAGGTTTTTGCTAAAGCTAATAAATCACCAGCAAAGAATGACGCCATGTCATTTCTTTCTGCAACTTCACGATTTGGTTTCGGTGCTAACGGGTAAAATTCCAGTAGTTCCCGAATGTTTTGACTGAGACCTTGAATTGTCTGATCGTATATTTTTTTTAGTTCGGAATCTGTAATTTCTGGCAACGCTTTTTTTAAGTTCATAAGGCCAATCGATTGAGTTGCAACAAGTTCATGTATTTCTAATGTTTCATGCCAAGCTAGGTGACGTGGTTGTTGTGTTTTCTTTGAAAACTCCATGTTTCTCCTCCTCATCATTCATCCTTTTACATATATGATTGAGTTAATTAATTGGAAATTTGTCTCTGAAATAAGGGATAAAAGTAATGGTTGGGGTTATGATAAGGTAGACAAAAAAAGGAAGTGAGGAAAAGGAATATGACAATGTTTGAAGTAATTTTACGAGCTACGATTGCTTTTGTTATCTTATATATTTTATGTAGATTATTAAATAAAAAATTAATTTCTCAAATGACTTTCTTTGATTTTGTTGCTGGAATCACGATTGGTTCATTAGTGGCAAGTTCGATCATTATGACAGATGTGCCGATATTAGTAAGTATGGTTGGTTTATTTTTCTTTTGTTTATATGTGTTTATTACAAGTATTATTGCGATAAAAAGTTTATGGGGAAGAAAAATATTAGAAGATGAACCAACCTATTTAATGAAAGATGGACAGGTTTTAGAAGAAGGTTTAAAAAAGTCTAGGTTTACTGTGGATAGTCTTTTAACAAATTTGCGAAAAAAAAATGTGTTCAACATTGATGAAGTTGATACAGCGATTCTTGAAACGGATGGGACGGTTACCGTCTTGAAAAAATCACCCTATTTACCAGCTATGCAAAAAGATGTATTTAATGTACAAGTAAGTAGAGGAGTAGGACAAGCTTTTATAATCGATGGGAAAATTTTAAAGAAAAGCTTAGATATTTTAGAAAAAGACATTGAATGGGTTAAAAGTGTGTTAGCACAACATAAAATTAGTTCTATTGAAGAAGTGTTTTTTGCCCAAATTGATAAACAAGGGGTCGTTTATATTGATAAAAGAAGTGATATCATTTAATAACCGATGAGAAAAAATTCTCATCGGTTTTCTGTGGGAAAATAAGAAAGAAATTTTTGGTATAGCAGTGAAGCTTTGACAACTTATTCTAGAAGAGCGAATGCTCCACACTTCGCTTGAAACAAAAAGGCGCTCTCGTGTTTTTCTTTAATGTCTTTCGATAAGGATAGAAAAAATACTCGAAACGGATATTATAAATAGGATATAATTAGAAGTTGTATAAAACTTTGAAAGTGAGTGTTCAACATGGGTCGTAAATGGAATAATATTAAAGAAAAAAAAGCGTCTAAAGATGCGAATACAAGTCGCATTTATGCCAAGTTTGGTCGAGAAATTTATGTAGCGGCAAAACAAGGAGAGCCAGATCCAGAATCAAACAGAGCTCTTAAAGTTGTGTTAGAGCGTGCTAAAACATATAGCGTGCCCAAAGCTATCATTGAGCGTGCCATTGAAAAAGCAAAAGGTGGTTCTGAAGAAAGTTATGTTGAATTACGATATGAAGGGTTTGGTCCTAATGGGTCGATGATTATCGTTGACGCATTGACAAATAATGTAAATCGAACTGCAGCAGAAGTGCGTTCCGCTTTTAATAAAAATGGCGGAAACATGGGTGTGAGTGGTTCTGTTTCTTATATGTTTGATGCAACCGCTGTGTTTGGAGTAGAAGGGAAAAGTGCGGATGATGTATTAGAACTTTTAATGGAAGCAGACATCGATGCTCGTGATATATTAGACGAAGAAGATTCCGTCATTGTTTATGCAGAACCTGACCAATTCCATGCGGTACAGGAAGCTTTCAAAAATGTAGGTATTACTGATTTTACAGTTGCTGAATTGACAATGATCGCTCAAAACGATATTACATTATCAGAAGAAGGCCAAATTCAGTTTGAAAAATTAATAGATGCATTGGAAGATTTAGAAGATGTTCAACAAGTCTATCATAATGTTGAACTTAGCTAAATGAACGGTATTGTGCGCTGTTCAACGACCAAATGAATGTCTACTCATACTTTTCCTTAAAGTATGAGTTTTTCTAAAAATTCTCCATTTCTTGCATATTTTCATAGTATACCGAATAAACGAGGAAGTAGTGATATGATGAAGGACTTAAAACGATCTGAAAAACAAATCATTTTATATGCAAAATGTTATTTTGGAAAAATCGATTATGACAATGATTTAAAATATTTTGTGGCAGATGATTTACAAACTACAGGTGATAAAGTACATAAAGACGATATCGTTCAATTTATCTTTAACTTATATGACAAGTTAGTTGCCAATGGGTATATTCCATTTAGTGTGAAAAAATTTGTCGAACGTACATATCAACGAAAATGGGTGTATGAAAACCAAATCGATATTCGAAAAGAAGATATTATGAAAAATATGTTGTCTGAAATTCAAGCAATGAAAATAAACGGATTGGATTTACCAGATCCTGATTTTACGATTTTAGTTCATAAATACACGATATATGGAATTGAGTTATATGACGGAAACGGTGAACTTAGAGATGGGAAGGAAATTCAAGCAGAAATCCGTAATATTGAAGATTCATTTGATTTTGACTCTGTCTAAAGGAAAGTTACGTTAGTGTCTTACTGCTAGTAAGGTGAATATAAAACTTTCGGTTACTAAAAAGGAGGGGTAGTTTGTTGAAAAAGCTATTACGTTTATTTTTAGGAATTGTATTTTTAGGTGCCGGTCTTAATGGGTTTCTCGTCATCTTTTCTATTGATCCTTGGATTGAAACAAGTGAACAAGCAATGGTGTTGTTTCAGTTTAATTACTTACTTGTTGCTGTTAAAAGCTTAGAAGTTTTATGTGGTGTGTTGTTATGTGTAAATCGGTATGTTCCACTCGCTTTAGTGCTCCTTTCTCCTATCTTAGTTAATATTCTGTTATTGCATATTTTTGTAGACCATTCCCTGCTCCCTCTTGCTTTCATTCTTTTTATTGCACATGGTATTTTAGTTCTTTTTTATAAAGACAATTTCCGCACTTTACTTAAAAGATAATGTTAAAATAGCTAGAACTTATCCATCACACATTCTTACTATAAGCATACATATATAGTCGAGTTCAAAAAAAGAAGAAAAAAGTCTAGACAAAAAGACTGAAATATGGAAAAATAGTAATTGTTGCACGTGGGAAACAAATTTTGTCCAAGGAACAAAATGAAACTTCCTAGATATTTTTTTACTTAAAAAGTTGCTCGTAGCCAAATTAGTTAGTGGTGGACAAAATTTATAATTAAGGTAAAAAGGAGAGGGGAAGCAATATGTATAAGAAATTTTTGTTTGTTGTCATGAGTAGTGTAGTTATCTTTTTACTAGCAGGGTGTGGAAGTGATGAAGCTTCATCTTCAACTGATTCTGAAGGGCTAGAAATCACAACGAGCTTTTCAATTTTAGGGGATGTCATTAGTGAAGTTATTGGAGACCGTGGTACAGTAAACTATATCGTTCCTATTGGAGAAGAACCGCATGAATATGAGCCAGTTCCAAGTGATTTTCAACGTGTAAGTGATTCTGATGTTTTTTACGTTCATGGCTTAAACTTAGAAGAATGGTTAGAGAAGTTAATTGAAAATGTGGGAGATGTTCCTGTTGTAACAGTTAGTGAAAACATTACTCCGATAATGCTTGAAGGAGATGAAAATGAGCCAGATCCTCATGCATGGATGAACGTTGCTAATATGCAATCTTATATTGAAGTAATCGTTGAAGATTTAGTTGAAAGAGATCCTGAAGGTGAAGACGTTTATCGTGCAAATGCAGAAGCTTACTTAGAAGAATTAGCTCAATTAGATGAGTGGATTAAAGAAGAAGTGCAAAAGATTCCTGAAGAGTACCGTGTGTTAGTCATTAGTGAAGATGCGTTTAAGTATTTTGGTGAGGCTTATGGGTTTCAAACAGAAGGAGTTTGGGAGCTGAACTCTCATGAAGAAGGAACTCCAAGTCAAATCGCACGCGTGATCGATGTTGTAAGAGACCAAAACCTCCCTGCAGTATTTGTTGAAACTACAGTAGACAAACGATACATGGAATCTGTCTCAAATGATTCTGGAGTCCCAATTGCCGGAGAAGTGTATACGGATGCGGTTGGCCAAGAAGGTAGTGGAGCGGAAACGTATATTTTAATGATGAAACACAATGTAGAAACATTTGTTGAAGGATTACAATGATAATATAGTTCAACTTGCAGGTGATTCCCTTCGTGCTTTTGCACTGGGTCTCACCTTTTATTTATTTTTTTGAAACAAGAATAACTGACACTACGCATTCATACTATATCATGTACGTACATTTTACTCGTAGCAAAATACGAAAAAGTAAATAAAATACGTAAAAAGTTCACAAATAAGATTGAAAATAATGTATAATAAACAAGAATTTCATATTATGGAGGTATCTCATGACGGAATATGGTGAACAATCTGTAGAGCAAGTCGATAGTAACAAACATAGTGGGAAAGCAATTGCTTCCTTAGTGTTAGGGTTAGTTGCAATTATTTTTTGGTTAATTCCTCTTTTTGGTATTCCAATTACGATTGTTGGTTTAGTACTCGGGATTATTGCTCGTAAATCAAACAAACGAGGTATGGCAATTGCAGGTATTATCTTGTCTAGTATTTTCTTACTATTGTCTTTAATTAACGCTGTACTTGGTGCAATTTTAGTATTAAGTGGATTTTAACTTTTACAAAAAAAGTGAGGGCCTTTTGGTCCTCGCTTTTTTTTTAATATATTAGAAAACAGTGAAACTTTGAAAGCTTATTCAAGAAGAGCGAAGGCTCCGCACTTCGCTTGAAAGAAAAGACGCCCCGCGTTTTTCTTAATTGTGTAGGGAAATATAAAATAGTCGACTTGTGTATAACATAGCTCTAATACATTCTTAGAATGAATTAGGGGTTTGGGGGACTATGAGAAAAGCGATTTTGTTGTTGATGGTAAGTAAGCGGCCATGAAAACCGTTATCTGTGAACATTGCTAGCGTTTTGGAACGTTGGAGGACAAAGGAGCCGTTAATCATCATATATCGCTAGGAATAGAGTGGCTTTTGAGTGAATAAGCGCTCCTGTGGCCGCTAAAAACTTGAAATCCGTATCATGTTCACATATAACGGCTCCTCTGACCGCGAAAATGAGACAAGTGAGGGAGTATAAACATTTTGGTTTAGTAGTGAAGCTTTGAAAGCTATTTCAAGAAGAGCGAAGGCTTCGCACTTCGCTTGAAAGAAAAGACGCTCCCGCGTTTTTCTTAAAATATTTCCGCATTTCGCTTATTGCTTTTTTTTTGAATATATTATATAGTACATTACAACAGTAATGCACTATATTAGAAAGGGGGTTATCTATTGATCCTTAATACAGACGGAACGAAACCAATATATATTCAAATTGCCGAATGGATTGAAGCAGAAATATTAGCGGGTAACATTGAATCCGATCAAAAGGTGTATTCTCAATACCAATTAGCAGACATGTTTAATATTAATCCGGCTACAGCCGCGAAAGGGTTGACGATATTGGCTGAGGAACACATTCTTTATAAGAAAAGAGGGTTAGGGATGTTTGTTACTGACGGGGCAAAAGAAGTAATACGAAATAAACGAAAAAACCAAATCTTAAAAAGCCTAGTTCGTGAAGTAGTTCTTGAATCAAAACGATTACATGTCACGGAAGAAGAATTATTCTCAATGATTAAATCAACGATAAATGAAAGTGAGGAGAAGTAGAAATGAGCGTAGTTGATTGTTCGAATATAACGAAAATGTATGGTCAATCCAAAGCAATTAACAATGTTTCGTTTACAATGGAAGCAAATAAACTGACTGGAATTATTGGACGCAATGGAGCGGGAAAAACGACTTTATTAAAAATGTTAGCAGGATACATTCAGCCTACATCAGGGACTGTAACTGTTTTTTCTAAGCAACCGTTTAACAATTTACATGTTTCTGCAAATTCGATTTTAGTCGATGATAAAATGAATTTTCCTCCTACTTTAACTTTGAACGAGATTTTACAGGTGGGCCAAATGTTTTATCCAAACTGGGATTCGCAATTAGCGAGCGGTTTATTTCGTTATTTTCAATTAAATCCTAAGCAAAATCACGGGGCATTATCAAAAGGAATGAAAAGTACGTTTAATATGATTGTCGGACTTGCTTCAAGATGTAGCCTTACTATATTTGACGAGCCTACGACAGGAATGGATGCAGCTGTTCGTAGTGACTTTTATCGTGCACTTCTAAAAGATTATCTTTCATTTCCACGAACGATATTATTATCCAGTCACCACATTGATGAAGTGGAAGACATATTGGAAGACATGATATTAATTAATAATGGCACGATTTCACTGTATGATTCGGTTGATACTGTTAAGGAACTAACAATCGGTATTAAAGGACCTCGTGTTAATGTTGAAAAATGGTTACTTAATCAAGACATTTTATTAAAAGAAACGATTGGAACAACTGGTTGCTATGTGGTAGTAAAAGACCATTATACAAATGAGGAAAAACAACAAATGCAGCTATCAGGTCTAGAGTTAATTCCAGTTTCTATTAGTGATGTTTGTATGTATTTAACAGGTTCTACAGAAGGGGGAATCGATGATGTCTTTAACAACCGTTAAACAGTCGGACATTATTTTAAAACAATATAAATACAAATTAAATGCATTTTCTAATATGTTTTTTACTGTTTTCCTCGTGCAAGTCGTAGGTTTATTGCTTTCTTTAAATGGTACAGGAATGATGGGACACGGGTCGGGGCGATTATATGTTAATGTTAGTTATTACTCAGCCGACCTTGTCATTGTGTTCACAATGTTAAGTATTTTTATAATGTCGATCATGTTGACGATGAGGTCTAATCAAAATGCTGATTTTTCATTTATTACAAATCGCGCTACAACTCATTTTTCAAATGCTCTTTTTATTGTGACAATTAGTTTAACTAGTGGAATTACCGCTATATTATCAGGATATTTACTACATTCAATTATGTATTATGTAGTGGGAGTTGAATTTATTCACCTTCAAATCGGGTTAGGAACTGAGTTCATTTTTGGTGTTGTTGCCACGATATTATATATCGTAATGTTTGGGATGATGGGGTATTTGATCGGGACACTTGCGCAAATCAACAAATTATTTGCAGTTATCGTTCCAATTCTTTTTGTTGGGGATTTAATGGTTGCAAGTCAAAATGGTCGGAGTGGGCTTGTTATCCAATTTTTTGAGGCACTGTTTTTAGAAGATTCGTTTCCTTTATTTTTACTGAAAAATAGCATTATTATTATTTTTTGTTTTGTCATGGCCATCATTAGTTCTAATCGATTGGAGGTAAAATAATGAGCATATGGTTCGTGTTACTCATTCCAATTGTTTTGATTTTTATTATAATGATTTTGCTTTATGCTGTTAAAAGAGAACATCAAACAAATCCAGTCTTTTTTACTAGCAAGAGAGTCAAATGGCTATTTACTTTTTATGTCATTGTCCTACTTATAGGATGTGTCGCTTCCTTACTAATTCCAGTTCAACAGGCTGATAATCTAACATTGTATACAGACGAAGATGATATGAAAGCGGAAGATCAATTTTATGAAAAAGTTTACTCTGGTCAAATCGAACAAATTGAAAATATTCAACAATTGCAATCTGAAACGTTCCTATATCAAGGAAGTGATTTACAGTTACAAGTACAAGAGGATCAATTTATTACTGAGGTTGTTGTTGTTGAACAAAAACATCAAAACGATGGACTCGTTGAAGTATTGTATTATTCAACAAGAGAATTAGTTGGTAGTGTGGGTTATTCTGAGCCGTTTCAAGTTATACAAAAGGAGGACTCACTTACTTTTTCTTTTCCTGAACGAATTGAGTTTGAGTTTGCCGCCAATAAACAACCATTTCCAGTAAGCCAATTTTCAGGAGAAGACTTGTTTGCTTATTCGTACCGTCATTTAATCGGACAAAATGTGATTTATATTAAAATACCTGCAGATGTACAACTTATTACGGGGGATGATTTCCCTGTTCATTATATTGTCGAATAAAAGCCATCACATGTTTCTTTTCAAGGAAGGTACAAAATTATCAGCTTTTCCTTAATGCCTCCTTAATTGTATAATACCTATAATGAAAAATTTTCGGCTATGGAAAAACAGAAGGTGAGAAATGAAAAAATGGGTATTTGTTATAATCTTGACTATCATTACAGGATGTGCAACATCAGAAACAATAGATGTTGGTGAATCTCCTAAACTGATACGAGAAATAGAAGAAGAAAGTTTAATCAAATGGGAATCAGAATTACCAATGATTATTGACAATTATTTACCTGTGGAAAATTATGGTATTCGTACAGGGGCTGTTACACATATTGTCGTCCATTATATGAGTAATGTTTTTGATAAGCCGGAGTCGCCTTATGAAATAGAGGATATAAAAGAGCTTTTTACTAAGTATGGTGTATCCTCGCATTATATCATTGATCGTAATGGTGATGTGTTTCGTTTTGTCCCTGAAAAACGTGTCGCATTTCATGCTGGAGTGGGTACAGTGCTTGGCTTCCCACAGTATGAAAACAATTTAAATCAATTTTCTATTGGAATTGAATTACTGGCAATTGGAACAAGGGAAGAAATGGTTTCTATTATTCCTGAAGAAGTGTACGATACTATTGACCACTCTCATATTGGCTATACACCTGCTCAGTATGAGTCTTTACAATTGTTAATTGAAGATATTGTCACTCGACATCCAACCGTTCAAATGAACCGGACGCATATTATTGGTCATGATGAATATGCACCTGGAAGAAAAAATGATCCTGGTATATTATTTGACTGGAATCAATTAGGGTTTTAAAAGAATAAAAAAAGGTAGGTAAGGTATATATGATTGAAATAAAAAGTTTGCATCATGTAAGCCTGGCAATAACAGATGTAGAACAATCAAAACAATTTTATAAAGACAAACTAGGATTTGTTGAAATCGAAAGACCACCTTTTGATTTTCCAGGTATTTGGTTTCAAATCGGTAACCAACAATTACATTTAATTCAATACGATTTAGCCAAAACATTACGTCATACGCAAAATATTGATTCTAAAGATGGGCATCTCGCCATCAGGGTGGCTAGTTATTCGGCAACGTTACAACATTTACAAGGCAATAACATTCCGGTTCTTGAAAAACCGAACAGTAAAAGTGGTTTCAAACAAATTTTTGTTACAGACCCTGACGGTAATGTTATTGAATTTAATGTCGAAATAAAATAACGATAATTATATTATGTTAACAAATAATGACGTATTTTTATTTAGTCTATACAAGCTAATTGTGATAAAATTAGCTTGTATAAACTAATGATAAAGGCGGTTGTTGTAATATGAGTACACCGATATCAATTTTTATGATGGATGTATCGAATTCAACGAGTAAATTTAATTGGAACGAAGTAACAAACTATTTGAACAACCTAGAAAAAGCAATAGCGGAGTGGACGAAAAACTGCCCCTTTTCGATTGTGAAGCATCGAAAAGGGGATGAAATCCTATTCATTGCAGAAGGTTACACAACAGCCTACATTATCGCTTATTATACGAGGTTGCTATGGGAATATCCAGAACAACCTCCTTATTTCGGAATGACGTTTGGAGATGTTGAAGAAGACCCTCGTAAAATTGATATCGAAACATGGAATCATCCTCTATTTAAAAAAACAAGAATGGCGTTAGAGACTGAAAAAAAGATAGGTCGACCTAAAGGGATAAGTATCCATCTTCATCCCAGTTTTTTTTCTTTGCCATTAGAAATTGAGAGTTTTGAATCTACCTTAAATTTATTATTTGAGTTACAGTGTACATTAATAGAGGAACAAACACCTCCGCAACGAACTGTATGTTTTTTATATTCTTTATTTTTTGAGCAAAAGAAAATAGCGGACTTGCTACAAAAAACACCTGCTACGATTTCAAACCACTTCAAAAAAGGAAAAACAAAGCTTATTACTAAAACCTTTTCTCATATTCTTCAATTGATTAATAAGGAAGAAACTACAACCGCTAACATTGTGAAAAAACAAATCATATTGACACACCCTTTAATTCGAAAGGAGCTATTATGATTGTCCTCGGTCTTCTAGTAGGTCATCTCATTGCTGATTTTTATTTGCAGACGGAGAAAATGGTTTTAGAGAAAAAGAAATATTTAGGTAAACACGTATTTCACCACACGATGATAACGTTACTGGTAGTCACTTGTTTTTATATTGGGAGTGGACATCACCAAAATTTGCTTTACCATATCGTGTTGCCAACAATTTTACTTATCATGTTTCATATTTTGATTGATTTAGGAAAAATTTATGCTCCCCGAATTTTTCCGATTAATATAAGAACGACTTATCGTGATTTAATTTTGTTTATTTCTGACCAAGTATTACATCTCCTATCTATTTTTGTCATCGCGTTTTTCTTCTTTGATTTTGACATCATTTATTTTTGGGATCAGATATTATCTTTGTTTGAGGGAGAATCTATCGTGTTAGCTCCTGGTGAGCGTTTACTTTTTCTTCTCGTTATGTTTATTATAGTCACTGTTGTAACAGGACATGTCATTCGAATTTTGTTAGGTCCATTCCACCCACATTTAGCCTTATTTGAAGGGAAATATACAATTTCTGGACATATTTATAGTGATACATTAAATCAGAATAGGAAACAACAATCAGGTATTTCTGAAGAATATTCCTATTTGCTCTTTACGCAACAAAAACTTTCAAGGGGAAAAACGATCGGTTACATTGAAAGATTAGTTGTTATTCTTCTCGTCATTCAAGGTGCATATGGAGCCATTGGATTTGTTATCGCTGCAAAAGCATTAGCACGGTTCAAACAAATGGATGATAGAGATTGGGCGGAGTATTTTTTGTTAGGGACATTAACGTCAATGTTTTTAGCTATCGTGTATGGAATGATGATTCGTCAAATGATATAAAGGTTTATAATGTTTAAGGGGGAGTTAAATTATTATTGTCACAGCACTACTTTTTAACTAGAATTACTTTTAACTAACAAACTAAGAGGAGGGCAAAATGCAGAAGAAATATTATATTTATCGTTCGAGAGGAAAATTATTAGCTGCTACACTATTTTTATTATTACTAGTTTTACTTTTTAGTTTTGTAGGAGTTTTTCTTTTGTTTAATAGAGGAGTGACGGTTGACACAATTGCGAATATCGTGGCAGTAGTATTTTTATTCATTTTTTATTCATATGTAAGAAAAAAATATAAGGAAAATAAACCAGAAGTTATTTTGAATGAGGAAGGCCTCTACTTAGAAAGCTTTTCCATCTTAATTCGGTGGGAAGATATCGATGGTTACTATATTCAAAAAGTATTGAAATTACCCTTTCTGTTTTTTGTTGTAAAAAACGAAGAAAAATATATTGAACAATTAAAAAGAGTTAATAAAAATAAGGCATTGACAAATGTAGATAATGAGCTTCCAGCCTTTGATGTTTACTTAGGAGTTCTAGAAAATAAAGCTGAATTGATAAAGGCATTGGAAGATTACCAGGTTCCTATGGTAAATCAAATATCTTCTTAAATTCAAGCACATAGTAATTTTTCCCTAATAAATATTCATTCTAATGTAGGATGAAATGAAATCATAGTTTCATTATTATTTTAGAGATGAGTTGAAGGGAGGACTACATATTGAAGGAATATCGAATTGAAAGATCAAAGAAGAAAATGATCGGTGGAATTGTACTTTTATTATTTTTTGGGTTACCTTTTAGTTTCTTAGGCGTATATTTAATTGTAGATGAAGGATTTTCATTTATTTCACTTTTATTCATTGGATTAGGAGTCGTTCTATTATCATTTATGATATACGCTATAAAAAAAGTAAAAGATAATAGTCCTGATGTCATAATAAGTAAACGAGGAATTTATTTAGATATGTTCACGGTCTGGATTCGCTGGGAAGATATTGAAGGAATTCTACCTTATCAATTACAAGGTCAAACTTTCTTTGGTGTCATTGTAAAAGAGGAAGAAAAATATATTTCTCCTTTAAAAGCGAGTAAACGGAATCTCATCCGTATAAACCAAAAGATGGGTTTCCCAGGCTTTAATATTTCTTTAACCTATTTAAAACATAAAGAACAGTTATTTGAGGCATTGGACGCATACAATGTGCCGATATTAGAAGTCGTTTCATAAAAAAAGTGTTCGAAATGGTGATTATTTACCATTTCGAACACTTTTTTTAAAAGATTAGAAAGCAAAAAATTAGGTGGAGCAACGAAGGGGGAGCACCTGAGCTTGTAACGAAAAGACGCTCCCGTGTTTTTCTTAATATTGGGGATTCCAAATGATATAACCTGATTTTGTTTCTTCGTTGACAGACACTTGAAAATGATGCTTTTCATAAAAAGCTATGAGTCTATTAATATGGTTCCAATCCCGTTTTACAAGATCACCTGTAAGAAATTGAATGTTTTTTTGTTCAGCCATTTGCTGAAGGTAGGACATACAAACAGAACCATAGCCTTTATTAACAGGTCCTTTAATATCATTGATATGAATCGTATTTGTGTCGGTATATGTTGCTTGTATGCAAAAATCCCATTGACCTGTATAGGCGGTTTCACATTCGTTTAACATGACTTGACATTGAACGCCATCGTCATATTTATAGAGAATGACCCATTGTTCTTGCATTGTTTGGTCAATTGCAACAACTTCCCACTTTTTTGCAATTTCAAATAAATTTTCTCTCATTCGAAAAATTTGAAACTCCATATCTTCCAGTTTCTCGGTGTCTCTTTTTTCATCCCTCTTCTCAAGTATAAGTATGTTTTGTGTCATTGTCCTCTCCTTTTTTTCGTTTCATGTTATAATATGTCATTTTTATTGGAAGTGTCACACCTGTAAAAGTATAGCATCGACCGTATGACATGAAAACAAAAACACCCTACATATTAATCCGTTCACAATGATAAGGAGATTTCAAAAAATGGATTGACAATTATGTAGTTTTCTCGTTATGATGTTTGTATTAACTGTATTATGAGTAGTAGTACACATGAAGAGGTGAAAAAAATCTAGTTACATATTTTTACACAGGAAATACGCTATAAATAAGAAAAAACAAATATGATTCTTTTCATGATTATGGTACTTTTAGTTTTATATGGGATCTAGTATTCTATGAACTTATTCTTTATTTAGAAAGCAGGGGAAGTTATGTTACAGAAGTTATTAAAAATTGTCTTGCTTGCATTTGTCCTATTATCTTTTATACCTTCACAAGTTAAAGCCGAAGGACAAATTCATGTTGAAACAAGTATTGGTTTTGAAAATAAAATTAAGCAATACCAAGGTTTTCCGGTTGAAGTTACACTAACAAACAAAGGGGAAGATATTGCAGGGGAATTAGTGATTCAGGTTTCACCTGGCTATCACTCAAACAATGGCAGTATTATTACTCAAGTGGATCTTCCAGCTAATAGTGAGAAAACAATTCAATTAACAGTCCCTGGGTTAGGCGATTCTTATTATTATAATAATCAAAACTTCGAACATATTAAATTTTATGAAGGGTCTTGGCAAACTGGGAAAGAAATCCCATTAACTGGTCAAACAAAACTTTCTCCACGGATTTTAAGTGAAGATGAAATCGTATTTGGGCTTTTAACTACGAATCCAGATGCTTTTAATTTTATTAAATCTGTAAAAGGTCCTTGGGGAAATCAACATTCAACTATGCCAATCGAAGACACACAAATTCCTACAAACCCAATGGGTCTCTCAATGTTTTCAGCAATCGTTGTTGATCAATATGCAGTTGCTGACTTGTCTGCTGAACAACAAAGAGCTATTGCTTCTTGGGTGTCACTTGGTGGACAATTATTTGTTACTGCTGACTTGTCCGCACCACAAAAACTAGGAGATTTATCGCGTTTTTTACCAATGTCGAGTGATTTAAAATCAGAAACGATCGATGCCGAGTTTTTTGAAAACGTAAGTGAAGAAGAATATCCGAATAAACAAGTTGAGGTCGTTATCGGAAATCTTCATGAAGACGCAGTAATCATTCAAAAAACTGACGATGATATTCCACTTATTACGTCAAGGTCTCACGGTAGTGGTGAGATTATCCAGTTGAGCTTTTCACCAAGTGCGCAAACTTTCGCGAGTTGGGATGGGGCAACTAAGTATTGGACGAATGCATTTATGCAGCAACAATCAAACAATCACTACTATTATGAATCGATTTATGACCGTCTTGGCTGGGGGTTTGCATCGACTGCAAACTTGTTCCCATCCTCATTTTTACCATTTTCTCTTCTTGTTGGGGTTATGGTTGTTTATATTTTAATTATCTTTCCAGCTCTATTTTTCATTTTGAAAAAAATGGATAAGCGTGAACATTCATGGTGGATTATCCCGGCATTATCTTTATTAATATGTCTAGCGATTTTTGGATTTGGTGGGAAAGATCGAATTGCTCAACCACAATTAAATGAAATAACATTGCTTCAAATCGATGAGCAAGGAACCGGACAGGGTTACGGTAGCGTTGCTTTTTTAAGTAATAAAAGTGGAAATTATGCAATGACGGTTGGGACAGGAGATTTTTTAGGATTCCCTATTAGTATGTCTCATAATATGGGCTCAGCTCTGTCAACTTCAGGTATTCGTAATCAAGGTGACGAAGTGGACTTTTTATTTAAAGACGTCGAATATTGGTCCATTCGTAATGTAACGGGTCCATTATCAAATATAGAAACCGGACAGTTTGATACAAATTTGCAATTATCGAACAAAAAGCTTACAGGAACAATAACAAATCATACACAGTTTACGTTTGATGAACTACTATTTTTGTCTGGACGTCAAGAAGAATCAATAGGAGCGATAGCACCCGGAGAAACAATCGAAGTTGAGATTGACTTAAAAGGTTCTCTTCTATTAGCGCCTTCGTATCGAAATATGAATTACAACCCAAATCAAGAGTTACACGAAAGGAGAAGAGAAGAATTACTGAATCAGATGATTGAGTTTAACCTGTTTGAGCGTGGGAAACCATCCATTGTTGGTTTAACAAAGGAAGAAGTATTGCAAACAACACTTGAAAACAGTGACCCTCTTGTGGAACGGTTGAATGTGATAACACAATCTGTTCATGTAGAAAATTTATATGATGGACCATTTGACCTTGTTACAGATGATTTTGCACCTTATGTGTATGGTATTGATCACATGGGCCATTACTTAGAAAGTGACCTTGAATCAGGTGGAAGAATGGTCATGGCTTCTGCTGGAACGTATGAATTTGGTTATCGGCTTCCTGAAGACCTATTAGATGCTGAGTTTTCATTATTAGAAATTAAAATAAACAATGGCCCCAATTTTGAATATGAAATTTATGTTAGTGAATCAGACACTTATGAACCATTAGATGATAAAACGTCATTTGATAAGCCGAAAAAGTATTTTACTGAATATGGTGAAATGTTAATTCGTGTTACAAAGCCAGATATGCCTGAACAGATTCCAGTGCCAGAACTGTCCTTGAAAGGGGATGTAAAAGAATGATTGAAACAGTCAACCTTACAAAAAAATATGGTTCATTTACAGCATTAGATAATTTAAATCTCTCGATATCTGAGGGGACAGTTTTTGGTTTTGTTGGTCAAAACGGGGCAGGAAAATCAACAACGTTTCAAATATTAGCAACGTTAATGTCTCCAACGTATGGAACAGCGTATATTAATGGGTTAGATGTAACAAAAGAGTCAGTGAAAGTAAGACGTCTCATTGGGTATATGCCTGACTTTTTTGGGGTATATGACCAATTTAAAGCCATAGAATATTTAGACTTCTACGGTGCTAGTTACGGTCTTAGTGTAGAGGAGCGAGCAGCTGTTATTCCACAGCTTTTAGAACTAGTCAACCTTACACATAAAAAAGATTCATATGTTGATTTACTTTCCCGTGGGATGAAGCAAAGATTATGTTTAGCGCGATCTTTAATTCATGACCCTAAAGTGTTAATTTTAGATGAACCAGCGTCAGGCTTAGATCCAAGAGCACGAGTAGAAATGAGAGAAATATTAAAAGAGCTTAAAACAATGGGAAAAACAATTATTATATCGTCTCATATTCTACCTGAATTAGCGGAAATGTGTGACGAAATCGGAGTTATTGATAATGGAAAGCTCGTGGCGACAGGTACTGTGTCTGAAATTCAAGACAAATTACAACAGCAAAAAATCATTCAAATTACAGTCAATGATGAACACGAAAGAGCGGTCCGCTTTTTTGAAGATGACCCAAGTGTGTTTAATGTAGTATTGGATGAGTCTGGAATGATTCAATTTGGATATAAGGGCTCTGATAAAGACCAACAAGCACTTCTTAAAAAAGCGGTTTTAGCTGATATTTCAATGATAAGCTTTAAACATCTTGAAAAGAACCTTGAAGATGTCTTTATGGAAATTACAAAAGGAGCGGATGAGAAATGAACATAAAAGTTAATAACCCGGTTTTAAATAAAGAATTTCGCTTACGTTTTCGCTCGATTAAAAGTTATATCGGAATAGCTTGTTATTTAGGAATTCTTGCATTAATATCATTAGGTTTTATCGGTCTAACATTAGTGATGGATTATGGCGGAGTGTTTCGACCTGAGGAAAGCCGAAGCATGTTCATTATGATAAGTATGCTACAACTTGCACTTGTTATTTTTATAACACCAGGATTAACCGCTGGAATTATCAGTAGTGAACGAGAACGTCAAACGTTACCGATTTTATTAACAACGGCACAATCTTCTAGTGCGATTATACTGAGTAAACTTTTTTCATCGCTTGCGTATTTAGTGTTAATTGTATTAGGTACGGGACCGTTGTATATGATTATTTTCTTATATGGTGGTATATCACCGCTAAATGTATTTGCTAGCTTCGCGTTGTATTTATTTACGATGCTTGTCATCGGAAGTATAGGTGTACTCGCTTCAACACTTATTCGTAAAACGATTATTGCGATGGTCACAACGTATAGCATTGCCTTTTTTCTTGCAGGAGGGCTGGCCATCATAACGATGATGGTGATGAGTTTTAGCTATGAGTTTTACTCACAAGGATCTGATTTTATATGGCCGTTTTTAATTGCTTCTTTAAATATTCCAATTATGTTTTTTTCACTCCTTGAACCTGCCGTTATGGAGGAATTTAAAACAATGGCTGGAATTTCATTTTCACCATGGATCATTTTCTTTAGTTTTTATGGTGTCATTATTATTGTAAGTTTGGGGTTAGCGATTACAAATCTACGTCCGAAAATGAAAACGAAAAACTTTCCTAAACGACAACAGGAAATGTCGACTGAATAATAGGATGTAAGAAGAAAAGAGGTGACTATTTCATGGATGAGAAAGGACAGTTTTTGAGGCTGTTATATGAAGTGAAAAAACGATTATGGTTTCACCATATTATTCGTTTTATTCAACTCGGTTTATTATATGCTATTGGCACCATCTTTTTCATTTCGATTGTCGCTCGGTATATACTCGTTTCTTACTTACCGCTTTGGTTACTAGGTAGTACTGTTGTAGTAACGATAATTATCCTTGTTTTAATATTGAAAAAACGACCAAGTACATTAAAAGCGGCTATGCTTTTTGACAATGAAGTCAAAGAAGACCGCGTTATTACAGCGTTTTCCTTTATTGATGATGCAAAAGAGCTAACCGTATTCCAACGTCGAGATGCTGTTTTGGCAATGAAAAAAACAAAACAAAAAGTGCTAAGTGAGCAAAAAGTACCATTTCAATGGAAGGAACTCACTGTTGCTCTTCTATTACTAGCAGCGACAGTAACCTCTTTTCTTTTTCCGAGTGAGCGCATGTTAGCAGCTAGTGAATTAGAAAAGACACTCGAAATTGCCAACGAAGCAAAAGAAGAAGTAAAGGAAATAACTGAAGAGGAACCATTAACAGAAAAGGTAAAAGACCTTTTTGATACGTTAAAAGAAGAGGTAAAAGAATCGGAAACAGCCGAAGAATTACTAGAGACATTGTTAGAGAATGAAAAGCTTGTAGATGAAGTTAAATTAGAGCTTCAAGAAAAAGAACAAGAATTAAAAGAACTGTCGGATATGTTCCAAGAAAATGATTTACAAGACATTTCAAGTGCCATTGATTCTTTGGACAATGAGGCATTACAAGAAGCGATGAATAAATTAAATGATCTTGCGTTGACGGACGAACAAAAACAAGCATTAGTGAACATGCATGAACAATTAACAGGAAAAGAAATGGGTAATGCAGAGGATTTATCCCCGGAAGAGTTAGCGGAAATGCTTGAGGAGCTTGCCGAAAAATTAACGGAACTATTAGAGGCGGGACTCGATTTAGAAACGATAATTGCGATGCAAAATAATCTTCAAGCTGTCGCTAACAATGTGAATGCGAATTTAGGAAAAGCGGGACTTCCATCTAAACCATCGTTATCATTTGCAGACTCTAACTCTTCAGGCCAATCGAATTCTGATCAAGAAGGAACAGGGGATGGTGAAGGGCAATCAGAAGGGTCTGGTAATGGAAACAGTAATGGAAATGGAAATGGAAATGGAAATGGCAACGGGTCAGGGCAAGGCGGAAATGGAACAGGATCTGGTTCAGGTAATGGAGCTGGAACGGGACAAGGGTCAAGAGAGTTAGTAACGATTCCAGAACGAATTGACGGAAAAACAAATCTTGAAACAGATGGAGGAGAACTCAGTACAGGGACGAGTGAAAAACAACAGTCTAATGCACCTGTGTTAAAAGGTTCTACCCGTCCGTATCAAGAAGTGATTGGTCAATATGAAGAAAGTTATCGTGAAAGTATGGACCGAATGCAATTACCACGTCATTTAGAAGGTGTTGTCCGTGATTACTTTACGGAACTAAATCAAGAATAGGAGTGACTTTTATTGAAAGAACAACAATATGAAAACGCACGCGAACAGTTACAAAAGACAAAAGCGACGATACAGTCTTTTATCGTTGGTCAAGAAGAAACAATCAATCAAATTATTTGGTCTATGTTTGCTGGGGGCCATGCTTTGCTTGAAGGCTTACCTGGAGTTGGAAAAACGATGATGATTAAAACGATTTCAGAAGTGATGAATTTATCGTTTTCGCGTGTGCAATTCACTCCTGATTTAATGCCAGCAGATATTACAGGGACGATGATGATTGAACCGAATGAAGAAGGAAAACAGCAATTTGTCTTTCATAAAGGACCAGTGTTCGCCAATATTGTCTTAGCTGATGAAATCAACAGAGCTACACCAAAAACTCAAAGTGCTTTATTGGAAGCAATGGCGGAAAAAACAGTTACAGTGATTGGAGAAACAGCCTCTCTTCCCGCGCCATTTTTTGTATTAGCAACACAAAATCCTGTTGATTTAGAAGGGACGTACCCTCTTCCTGAAGCGCAAATGGACCGCTTTTTATGTAAGATTAATGTTCAATACCCAACGAAGGAAGAATTAAAAATGATCGTGGAACGAACCGTTACTTCTAACCCTGAAGCGTTATCAGCAGTCATTGAAGGAGCTGATGTCCTTTCGATTCAAGCATTAGCACAAGGGATTTTAGTTGCAGAGGAGATGCTTGATTTTGCAGTCAATATCGTTATGGCGACGCATGCAGATCATGAGTTAGCACCTGCATCTGTAAAGCAATATGTCCGCTTCGGCTCGGGCCCTCGTGGTTTGCAAAGTTTAATTAAAATCGCGAAAGTCCGTGCATTAATGGAAGGCAGATACCATGTATCTTCTGGTGATATTAAGCATGCCGCTCTACCTGTTTTACGTCATCGTTTGTTTTTAAATTTTGAAGGAGAAGCAACAGGGATAACGACAGATGTAATTATTACAGATGTAATCGAAGCTGTTTCTGTTGCGACAACGGTGTAATGGTGTTGTTACCATCTGATATACGGATGCGTTTAGCTCGTTATAAGTGGAATACTTCTTTGTTGAAACGAGGTTTTCAAAAAGGGAGTCGTAAATCTTCTGTTTTTGGTAGTTCACTAGATTTCTCGGATTTTCGGCCATATCAACCTGGTGACGATGTTAGACAAATTGATTGGAATGTTTATGCGAGAACAAATCGTCATTATATAAAGCGATTTTTAGATGAGCAAGAGCTTTCTATTACAGTGATGTTAGATTGTTCAGCTTCTATGCATTTTGATGAAGCGAAGTGGAAGAAAGCAAAAGCACTTTGTGCGGCTATTAGTTATATTGGACTTGCAAATGATGACCGAATTACATTTGTTCCTGTTGGAGCAGGGAATAAGCCGTTTCGTAATAAAAAAGGAGTAGTGTTTTCATCACAGATGATGACGTATGTTGATTCGGTTAAAGGAACGGAGCAAGAACAATTTTTTTCGATTGTTGAACATTATAGACAACCGACAACTGCTTTAACTTTTATTGTGTCTGATTGCTTAGAAAACAGCGAAATCGTCATTGATAAATTAAAAAAACTTCAAACGAATCAACAATTGCGACTCGTTCAGCTTTTATCAGAAGCAGAAATGGAACCAGCAACAGTTGGAGATTTGAAATTAATTGATGTCGAAACAAAAGAAACGGTTCAAGTTAGCTTGAATCGCCAAGTCCTTACTACATATAAACAAAGACTTCAAGCCCATTGTCATGAAATAGAAAAAGCTTGTCATGAGCGTGGAATTGGGTATTTACTACTAAGTACAAAGCAATCGCTTGACCATGTCATCTTTTCAGAAATGAGAAAAAATGGCTGGTTATCTTAGCGAACTATGAGCTAGAGAGTAGGTGACTACAATGGGATTTCTCACTCCCGCCTTTTTCGGCTTGTCCATTTTTTTAGTCGGTCTTGTTCTATTTTATATGTTTCGCAAACAATATGAGGAACATATTGTTTCATCTAATGTGTTATGGACGCAAGTGATGAACGAATGGCAGGCGACAAAATGGTGGAAAAAGCTACAACGACAATTATTATTGCTACTTCAGCTCCTAATCTTATTGTTTTTAATGCTAGCCCTTGTTCGACCGTTTATTCATACGGACGGTGTTGAAGGAGACCATGTCATTGTGTTGCTTGACCAATCCGCAACAATGTCCGTGGCTATGAATGAGGCTGATGTAAATAGATTTGAAGAAGCGAAAGAAGAGATAGTAACGTTGTTGGCCAGTAAAAATAACAACCAAGCTGTAAGTCTTATTGGTGTAGGGGATTCTCCGTCCTTATATATTAATCGTGAAACGGATCGAGCAGTCATCGAGTCAAAATTAAATGAGATTGAAATTAACTATGAATCTAGTGATTTCACGCGCGCTTTATCATTAGCTCAGTCTCTTTCAGAAGGGCAATCTTCAAGTATTCACGTATTTACAGATTCATTAACGAGCGAAGGTGTAAACTCCTTTCGCTTTGATGCTCCTCTTTACGTTAACAACATGAGTTCCGCTCTAGACGATAATGTCGCCATTGTTACGTTTGGGTTAACGACAAAACAAAATCAAACATCAGCTATCGTTACATTACAAAATGAGAGTGAAGGCAATCAAACAGTTACGGTTCTGTTCAAAGCGGATGGAGACATTGTTGACGAACTTGAAGTTCCACTTGAAGCAAAGGAAGTCAAGCATGTGACGGTAGATTCGTTGCCGAGTGCTTTATATTATGAAGCGTCTATAGAAAATAAAGATATGTATGCACTAGATAATTCGGCGTTTGCGTTTTCTTCTTCTGACCAAAAACCTATTGTTTATGCGGTCGGTCCTATCTCGTCTTTTTTATATAAAATTTTACTTCATTTAGGATACGACGTCATGCAAGCAGATACATTTGAAGCGATAAATGATCTTCCAAAGGATGCAATCGTTATTTCTTCTATAGGTAGAGATGAAGAGCTTTCGGGAACTCATTCACTGTTATTATTAGCACCTGAACAAACAGAAAAAGTAAGCATAGAAGCAGAGATTACAGCAAAGACGAACGAAGAATTACTGGATTATGTTACTGTTCAAGATATTTATATTAGTCAAGCGATTGAAACAGATTCTGTCAGTGCCGAAACGATTATGTCTAGTGGTAATATTCCACTTATTAACAAAGGAATTAAAGATGGTCAAGCTTATGTGGAACTTTTCTTTTCCATCCAAGATTCAGATTGGCCAATGCATTCGAGCTTTCCTATTTTCATCTATCATGTAATGGAATATTTACAAGGGGAGACAGGGCATATCGGTTATTTTCAGCCAAATGAAGCACGTGTCATTCAAGTATCGTCTACAGAACCATATGAGATTGTAGATGATAGGGGAATTAAAAAAGGAATACACAAAAATACAAGTGATTTGTTTCAAGCACCAGAAAAACCAGGCTTATATGCTTTAATAAGTGATTTAGATGAAACTTTATATTTTGCCGTTACTTTAGCTGAAAGTGAAAGAAGTGTTTTATCTGCAGATTCCTTTGAGGTCGGAGCCAATGTTGATACCTCGATATCCGATTCATCGAGATTTGAGTGGTGGCCATGGTTAATCTTAGTTGCATTTATCCTTTTGTTAGTGGAATGGGAGGTGTACCGACGTGGGATTCGAACTTGATTATCCTCTCGTTTTATTGTTATTGATTCCAGCTATCGTAGTCATAGTCGTATTTATTCGGTCTAAGATTCAACTTTCTAATTCGGTAAAAAAAGTTATTATTCCATTACGATTTCTCATTCTTGCTCTTCTTATTGTATCTTTAGCTATACCGAATATTGTGTTTACAACGACATCAGTTCATACTGTTTTTTTGATTGACCGGTCTGATTCAATCGAAAATTCAAACAATGAAATGACAGCTTTTATTCGTGAAGCTGTCGCCGAAAAGAAACATGATGATTCATTTGCAATTGTATCGATTGGAAAAGATGCACGAGTGGAACGAATGTTATCAACGGATAAAAGCTTTAGTAGCAATTGGAATGTCATCCAAACGGATTTTACAAATATCGAAGCAGGGATTCAATTAGGATCAAGTTTACTTGCAAAAGAGCGGGCCGGCCGTATCGTTTTATTAAGTGATGGAAATGAAACAATTGGTAATGCGCTAGAACAAGCAAAAATTTTAAAAGAACAAGGAATTTCATTAGATGTCGTTTCCTTTGAACCAAACGATGCAAAAGACGTGGCGCTAGAAGATTTTTCTCTTCCGCGACAAGTGTTTAAAGGAGAACAAGCAAATTTAGCGATTTCGGTAAAAAGCAGTGAAGAAACAACTGGCCTTTTACGAATTTCCTTAAATAATGAAATGATTATACAAGACGAAGTTGATTTAAAAGAAGGGGTTAATGCCTTTCGTTATTTATACCCTTTAGAGAAAAGTGGCATGAATCGTCTTCGTGCAGAAATCATAGCAGATGGAGATAGTATTCTAGAAAACAATCAATTATCTGCAATTACAACGATTACAGGCTCTCCAAAAATTCTTATTGTAGAAGGTCAAGAGAAAACGTCAACGCCATTACAAGAAGCCCTTCAGTCTTCAGGACTTGATGTTGACACAATAACACCACCTAAACTCCCGACAGAGTTAAACGGTTATTTGCAATATGGAACAATTGTTTTTAACAATGTTTCTGGTATGAAAGTTTCTGAAAAACAAATGGAGTTAATCGAAAAAGCGGTAAAAGATTTTGGTGTAGGATTCATCATGACAGGTGGAAATGAAAGTTTTGCCTTAGGTGGTTTTAAAAATACACCGATAGAAACGATATTACCGGTTGAGATGGAAATTAAAACTGAAGAGGATATTCCTTCTGTCGGGATTGTCTATGTTATCGACCGGTCCGGTAGTATGATGGGGCAACGATTAGAGCTTGCTAAAGAAGCGGCAGCACGTTCCATTGAATTATTGCGTGAAGGAGATACAGTCGGTGTTATTGCCTTTGATGACCGAACATGGCAAATTGTTGATACCGAACCGATGACAAATATAAAAGAGGTAACTGATAATGTATTAGGCATTACAGCAGGTGGAGGAACTGACATTTACCCTGGATTACATGAAGCTTATATGCAAATTCAAGAACTCGACCTTCAACGAAAACATATCATTTTATTAACTGATGGTGAATCGCCTGAAACAGGAAACTATCAGCAGCTCATCGAAACAGGTAGAGATGATCATAATGTGACATTGTCAACGATTGCGGTAGGGGATGGCGCTGACCATTTTTTACTAGATACTCTTGCTGAATATGGAACGGGGCGCTTTTATGCAGTATATGATGAAACGACGATCCCGAGTGTGTTATCGAGAGAAACGATGTTAACAACGAGGACGTATATCGAAGACAATCCTTTTTACCCTATGGTGGTAAGTGGAAATGAATGGACTACACATTTTACAAAAGGAGTTCCACAAATGAATGCCTATATTGCTACAACAAGTAAGGACCGGGCTTCAGTTGTTCTTTCAAGTGAAAAAGAGGACCCGGTTTTGGTTAGATGGCAATATGGACTTGGAAAAACAGTCGCATGGACGTCTGATGTGAAAGGCGAATGGTCTGGGCAATGGGCAGCTTGGGAACAGTGGGCTCCACTATGGAACGATATTATCACATGGACAATCGGAGCCAATCAACAAGAGCCATTTGACATGACCCAAAAACGAGAAGGAACGAAAAGTGTTGTTACATTTTCAACGGAGGAAGAGCAAGCTCGTCCTTTAGATGCGAATGTAGTGAATGAATCTGGCCAAGAAGTAGAAACGACTGTCCGAATGACAGCGCCGGGACAATATGAAGTATCCTTTGAAGCAATAGAAGGAATGCATTATGTTCAGCTTGTTGAAAAAGACGAAGAAAGTACTCCTGTATTTCAAACTGGACTGACCATTCCATATCCTGAAGAATATAAAATGCTGCCAACTAATGAAACATTGTTACAGTCGTTAGCAAAGGTTGGTGAAGGGGCAGCCATTACAAACGGCAAAGACGCATTCCGCGAGTTAAATACTCGACCAGTTTCAAAACAAAGCATTTCTCACTACTTTATTTTACTTGCCTTTTTCCTATTCTTTATTGAAGTTGCCATAAGACGCTTCGGATTACCGAGCTTTGTGGTTTCAAAAGGAAAAAAGACTAATCCAACTGTGACAGTAGATCCTTATGTACCAATCCGTCCTACAACAAAAAGATTGAGCAGTAACGGAAAACAACAATCAAATGATGCAACACAGAAAGATAGCACAATACCAAAAAGGAAGGAAGAAGTAGTAACAAAGAAACAAAGGGTTGAACCTTCTCTTCCAGCATCTTCTGACACGATGAAACGATTGTTAGAAGCTAAAAATCGAAAACGACGCTAATGATTAGGTCCGATGATTTACACATAGATGTATCTAATGTTCATTATGAGCTTAGGTACATCTTTTGTATTATTTAGAGGGAAAGAAACATCATAAGACAACTTCCACCTTCCATACATATTGTAATAAAGGAGGGGTAAGCATGGTTAAAGGCATTGATATGCAAATGGTCGTGTTTGTAGGAATTTCTCTTATACAAGAATATATACGATTTCAACATTTACCTAGAGTTTATTATTGGAAAGCTGTGAATCAAAAGTGAAAATATGAAATTTCACATATCGTATTATAGAAACAAATAAAAATGAATACATCCTTTTCATTTAAGAAAAACCAATCCCTTCATATTTACACCTTTTCACTCATATAAATAAGCAATATTGCCATGTGGGAGGGAGCAAAGTTGAAGAAATCAAAAAAGAAAAAGAAGAATCAAATTACTTCAGTTAAACAAACTGGGGTCATGAAGGACATCGCAATTGTTTTAGTAGTTTCTGCTATTTTTATGTATGGGACGTGGACGGTTGCAGTTGCTCAACAAATCAATAGTTTAGAAGCAAATATTGCTCATGAGCTTGAATTAACAGGGGACATGAGTATTGAACGACTTAATTCATCAGAACAACGCTATGTTTATGAGGTCAGTTATAATGAAAAAAGATATATCGTAACGGTTTATCAAGACCATCGAACTGTTGTTGATTCGCATTCTTTTAGTAGTGAGGATGAAAAACAAACCATACTGATGAACTATAATGTAACATGATTCATCGTTAAAGATTTGAGTTTGCTCAAATCTTTTTTTTTATTTATTACGAGTTTGCTATAATGAAATGGTAAAAATAGAATGCTAGTATATTATGGTAAGATAGTTAATAAAAAATTGAGGTGAAATATACACGTGAGAGTTGGACTGCTACGGCATTTTAAAGTGGAACGTGGGTATCCGAATAAGTTTGTTAGTTCCGAACAATTAATGGAATGGGTAAAGGAATATGACGCTTCTGATGTTATTCCTACTCAGCTCGATTTAGGAAATATCGATTGGAAAAGATGCTATTCAAGTGACTTACTAAGAGCAAGAAAAACTGCTTCGGCAGCATATAGTGGAGAAATTATCGAAAACAAAAGTTTACGAGAAATCGAAATTAAACCTTTATTTCGCTCGTCTATGAAACTTCCCCTTCTCGTGCATATGGTAATCATCCGTATTGCCTGGTTACTCGGGCATTCCTCTCAACCGGAAAGTAAAAAAACGGTGAACCACAAAATAAACCTCCTTCTCGATGAGATTTTACAAAGTGAAGAGGATGTGCTTATCGTTGGCCATGGTGGCATGATGATGTTTATGAGTAAAGAATTGAAAAGACGAGGTTTTACTGGTCCCCCTATTAAACGAGCGAAAAATGGACATTTGTATATTTATGAAAAGTAACGAACTAATTAGCCCAAATTGTAAAAATGACAAGGGCTTTTTCTTTTATTTTTAGGAGAGAAACGATTATGATACTTATTACGGTTTAGTCTATGAATTGGTGGGAACTTCGTTTATAATACGGTTATAAGTAATTTATACTAATAATATTGGAGGTTATTTCCTATTATGTATAAC
The DNA here is from genome assembly GCF_000621445.1 of Alkalihalobacillus bogoriensis ATCC BAA-922. Classification (GTDB taxonomy): domain Bacteria; phylum Bacillota; class Bacilli; order Bacillales; family Bacillaceae_F; genus Bacillus_AO; species Bacillus_AO bogoriense. The sequence goes on from NZ_JHYI01000023.1 coordinate 81,011, forward strand.
GTTCCTCCTATTGTCGCCAATGAGTTAGCAACATCAGAGAAAATTATTCATCAATTGAATGGGACGTTTAGTCTGCCGTCAGGGAAATCATTAGTAGGGGAACATAAACTATTTGTTACGAGTCATGGAAATGTTATTGGCTTTGACTCAGGTGGTTTTTTAGGCTCACCAACGGCTATTAAATTTGGTGTTAGTGCCACGAAAAAAATTACGGTCTTTCCTGTATATGGGGACATTCGACTTGAATTTAACGATGACCAGTTTAAGTTTACTAGTAGAGTCAATGAAGATTTATTTTTTGGTGAGTTAATTACAGTGTTTAAGCCTGACAATGTTAAATACATTGTGGATGCCGTTGTTAAGTTTAATGAAGTAGAGGACGTGACTGCCTTTATTTCGCTTAATGAAAATGAAATAAATATTACGGTCAATCCGCTTGAAGATAGTGGAGACGGTCAACCGATATCAATTCCTTATAGGCAATGTAAGGCTTCTTTAATGGATGAGTATACGATTATATTAGCTGGGTGCTTTTATAAAGGGGATGAAAAGCTTCATTCGATTTCGCTCCGTTTTTTTGAGAAACACCGGTTAATTGAACTTCATGATAAAATTAAGAATAGTGACAACGTGTTCGATTATGTTTCTTCTGATGCTAATATCCATGTAGGAAAGTTATATGGATTATTTGAAGGTGAAAGTTGGGATGGACAATCTGTAATTATTGCTAAACAGAAGAATACGATTGAACTTATTCTAGAGTCACCGTTAACAAAAATAGGGGAATTTCTGTTATCTAGTTATGATGTGTATTATCATAATAAATTAATAATATTTAATAATGGGAACGAAATTTTTTCGTTGGAGTTTCAATATGAAGAGGAGATGTTAAAATATAAACCGAACGATAACGAGAATAACATCGATATGATTGCCATTCAAGAAATGACCAAACAGCCGTTTTTCGTGTTGCATGAAGGAAATACGATTCAATTATTACAACGGAAAAACGGACCGGTACTCTTTGAGTTTGTCGATGTTGATGATGTATTGATTGGTCCACACCAGGAAAAAGATTCTATGTTTTTGACTGTTGAAATAAATAAGAAAGACAAGAATGTATGTCTTCTTGTTCAGAAAATGAATATTTCGACATTCATTTATCGTACTTATAAATCAAGAAAAGAATTATTACTGCCATACCTTTCAAATGAACAAATGTTTTTTTCTTGGGCAAGACAAGTAAATGACTATGTCCTCTATGAATACTTTAGCCAGCTTTTTGCGATTGAATCAGGAATCTATGAAATTTTAGAACGTCCATTGACGACTGAAAATGAAAAATATTATCATATCGCCAACCTTTTATTCCATGGGTTAAAAGCGCAAAGAAAACGATTAGATATCGTCTCGATTTATTTACCGACCGTGTTCCAACGTATGGACGATTCAACGCTACAATCGTTTGGACAGGCGATTGAACCAACTGTGTATTCGGCACTACAACAAAAGTTAATGGGAATTACGTATCAAGTGAATCGCTCTATCCATGAAATCGAACAAAATTTAGCCTATGTATCTTTTGCGATTCATCCTGAATTAGATGTCCGCGCGAAACAAAAACAGCAACAATTATTATTGTCTGGAGCTTTAGGAGTTGGTGCGGTGGCAGCTTTCCCAGTATTAATCATCCCTGCTGGAATTATTGCTCTCAATACTCATTTTCAATCAAAGTTAAACCAAGAAATGGATACAAAAAAATTAGCCTTATATGTAAATGAAGCGATACAATGTTTTGAACATATGATGCGAGTGATGGTTCCATATTATGTTTCTGAAAGCAATCAAACTCTTTTTAAAGTGTTTAAACAAGTTGAAAAGGCCTATCATCCTGTTATTGATCATGACCAATTAAAAAATGAATTTTTAAAACGGATTAGTACATTTTATACGTATAAGCAAATGCCGATTGATGATTCGACTTCAATAACAAGAAGTTTCATTATTGGAAAAATACATGAAACACAAAACGAAGCAAATGAGCAACTTAACGAATTACAATTAAGAATTGGAGAGGAATAAAGATGTCGTTTACAAATCCATTTGCGACAACATATGACCCATTTGAACAACTGAAAAATCCAGCTGAAATAGAACAAGTTGAGGGAGGGGCTAACCCGTTCTTTTCTCAACAAACAGAAGGTGTGTTACCTAAACCAACGATTTCGGACCCGTTTCGTGATATGAATGGAAACGGAATTCCGGATGCGCTTGATCCTTCGATTATTGATTTGAATGGGAATGGGATTTCTGATCAAATCGATCCGTTTTTAACGAAAGAAGATATTATCAATACAATTACGGGTTCGTGACCGATAGAGTCTAAGAGGAAGATGACCTTTTAGACTCTTCTTTTTTGTTTTTAACTCGAGTAGAAAAGATTGATTAATCTTAACTTACACTCTATAATTCTTCTATACAAAGATTGGAAAGGCGAGTGTAAAACGAATGTTAATGAGGTTTTTCTCTTATTATTTACCGCATAAAAAATTATTTATGCTAGATTTTAGTAGTGCGATTGTTGTTGCAATTTTAGAATTAGGTTTTCCACTTGCGGTGGCTTGGTTCATAGATTCTTTATTAGATTCTGGGGATTGGTCAATGATTATATTAGTAAGTACCGGTTTAGCCGTTCTCTATTTAATTAGCACGTTTTTACAATATATTGTTAATTATTGGGGACATAAATTAGGAATAAATATTGAAACAGATATGCGACAGCAACTGTTTGAACATGTCCATAGTCAGTCTTTCCGTTTTTTTGATAATACGAAAACTGGACATATTATGAGTCGGATCACAAATGATTTATTTGATATTGGTGAACTTGCCCATCATGGACCAGAAGATGTCTTTATTTCGATTATGACCTTTATCGGTGCGTTTTGGATTATGATGACGATCAATGTAAAGCTTGCCTTAGTGACGTTATTTGTTGTTCCGTTTCTTGTTTGGCTTATTGCTTTTTGTAATATTCGAATGAATCGGGCATGGAAAACGATGTTTACTGATATTGCTGATGTCAATGCAAGAGTCGAAGATAGTGTTTCAGGAGCTCGTGTTGTTCAATCGTTTACGAATGAAAATCATGAAATTTCATTATTTAAAAAGAATAACCGGAAATTCAGAAAAGCAAAAATTCGCTCGTATAAAGTGATGTCTTACAGTACTTCTGGTATTTATATGATGACTCGATTTATTACACTCGTCGTTTTAGTGTACGGAGCTTGGTTAAGTTTTACAGGGCAATTGTCTCATGGAAATCTAGTTGCTTTTATTCTATATGTTAATGTATTGTTTAAACCGATTGATAAAATTAGTGCTTTAATGGAATTGTATCCAAAAGGCATGGCAGGTTTTAAACGTTTTATTGATTTACTAGATTCAAAGCCTGATGTCGTAGATGACCCTCAAGCCATTGTCGCTCCACCACTTCAAGGCAATATTGAATTTAACAATGTTCATTTTCAATATGATAAAAATAAATCTGTCCTTGAGAACATTGACTTACAATTACATGCAGGTGAAACTGTAGCATTTGTTGGGCCTTCCGGTGCGGGGAAAACGACAATTTGTTCGTTAATTCCACGGTTTTACGATGTGGACAAAGGGAGTATATCCATTGACGGCATTGATATCCGTAAAATGAAAAAGCAATCCTTACGGTCACAAATTGGTATCGTTCAACAAGATGTTTTCTTATTCACAGGAACATTACGAGAAAATATTGCGTATGGAATGCTTGGTGCCACAGATGAACAAATTAAAGACGCTGCTCGTCGGGCTCACTTAGAAAGTTTTATTGCTAGTTTACCTGATGGCTATGAAACGCAAATTGGGGAAAGAGGATTGAAATTATCAGGCGGGCAAAAGCAAAGAATTGCGATTGCTCGAATGTTCTTAAAAAATCCACCTATATTAATATTAGATGAAGCAACATCGGCATTGGATACAGAAACGGAATTGATTATACAACAAGCATTAAATGAACTAGCAAAAAATCGTACAACGTTAGTAATTGCCCATCGGTTAGCAACAATAAGAAATGCAGATCGAATTGTTGTGGTAACAGAAGAGGGGATTGTAGAGCAAGGGAAACATGATGAATTGCTTGCAAAAGATGGTGTGTTTGCAAAACTGCATAAAGTTCAATTTCAACGATAATAAAAAGCCAAGCTTCAGATTAGAAGCTTGGCTTTTAACATTACTGCATTTTTTGTGCAACTTGTAGTGCAGTATTGGAAACTGTTTTGTCCATTTGTAATTGTTTGGACATATCATGTGGCATATAATATCCTTTTGAAATCATATACGTTGATATTTTTTCGTGTGCTTCAATGGCATCATTTAAGTGTTGCTTTAATGTACTGCGTAATTGTGGTGTTGTTGTTTCTGTTATTGCGACTGAATAGTTTTTTACTTCCGCTTTAGCAGCAATTAAAAGGTCCGTTGCTATAACTTGATCAGTTAAAGCTGACATCCCTGTAATGTTTTCCATAATTTGATTCATTGTTTTTCCTCCATTAGTCTAAATAGTGTTGTAAATCTTGAATGTGTTTCGTTGTCATTTGAATGTCTTGAGCCATCAAGTTTTTTAACTCTTGGTCAGTAACTAATGCTTGCATTGTTGCGGCTTTTGTTAAACATAGGCTTTTAAAGGTAACAAGCTCATGGACTTCAACCGTTTCGTGAATCGCCATCGTAGTCATGAAAATCACCTCGCTTTCAACGATGTTAGTATTTGCAAAGAACGCAAAGTAAGCCGTGGGAGTTTTTAGAATATATACAAAACAGTAGCACGGATATGCTACTGTTCGCTCATTACCTTAAGTGTTCTGGTGGGGGATTGTTATGACGTTGCTGTTGAATTTCTTCAAATAAGTCAAGCTCAGATTTTTTTTGTAGTTGATTTACTTTGTCGTGTAACAATGTGAGTTGCTGGTTAATCTTTTGCATGATATTTGGATCTGGACTTGTTTGATTTGTTAAAGGTGGAAGCGCAGAAGTAGTTTCAGTTTGATTTGAGAGCAATTTTTTTAACTGATTTACTTCTTGTCGTAGTGTTTCGACATCATTTTTTGTTGAAGGTTTAGCCGTATCTTTTAACATATAACCAAGTTGTCCATTTGGTTCAAGTGTTGCCCATTTTACATCTGAGATTTTGGAGATGTTTCGTTGTCTTAATTGAGTTTCTAACTGATCAACAGTTAGACGTACACTTTGTAAATTGTCTTCCTTGATTTTGCCGTCTTCAATTAATATTTTTGATTTTCCAGTCACTAACTTCTCGAAAAAATCAAATTTGATTTGTAAAAATTCAATAAGGACAAGCGTTAAAACTAACATCGCTCCCACATATAAGGTGGACCAAATGTTTTCACCAGCAAGCGGTTGAATGAGTAGGGAACCAATCCCAATCATAATAACGACTTGAGCAAGTGTCATTTGTGAAATGGATTTTCTCCCTGCTACTCTTAGTAATACCGTTCCTGCCAAAACAATTAAAACAGATTTCCATATCCATTCTCCTAATTCTATATCCATTTCCTACACCTACCTATTCAAAAAAAGGATGTTCGTTTGAATTATGTCCAATTCTAAACAAAAAAACGAAGATTCAGGTTACGTTCATAAAATTACCAATAATAAACCTAAGTTTTTACTAAAGAGACAATGGCCCGTATAATGGTGGTAAGAAACATAAGGGGGTAGAAATGATGAATGAAACGATTGAAACGATGCTGAACCATAAATCCATTCGAAAGTTTGAAAAAGGGCATACGATTCCAGAAGCTACGATAACAGCCATTCTTGAGGCAGGTCAAAGTGCTGCAACCTCACATTTTATTCAAGCATATTCGATTATTCGAGTGAAAGACCGTTCGAAAGTGGAGGGAATCGCTGAGTTAAGTCAAAACTTACATATAAAGGATGCTTCCGCTTTTTTTGTATTTTGTGCTGATATGAAAAGATTAGAGTATGCAAGTCGAAAACATCATCTTGCTTTTGATTATGATTCGCTCGAAAATACGATTGCGACAATTGTCGATGTAGCATTAGTTGCTCAAAATGTCATGACAGCAGCAGAATCGTTAGGCTATGGGGGCTGTTATATCGGTGGAGTAAGGAATGCACCTTTTGAAATTAGCGAAAAACTTGAACTTCCAGATAAAGTTCTCCCAATATTTGGACTTACTCTAGGTGTACCTGTAGAAGGTCAAGAAGTAAAGCCGAGGTTACCATTATCGGCCATTGTGCATGAAGATCGTTATGATGAGACTAAATATGATGATTTGCTGCAACAGTATGATGAAGTGATAAACGAATATTATGCAAAAAGAACAAGCAATAAAAAAGATGCAACATGGACAAAGCCGATCGCGTCGTTTTTTTCTGCAAAAAAACGAGTTCATATGCGCGATTTTTTTGAGAAGAAAGGCTTTACTCTTAAGTAGACTGTTTATTCCAAGTTTTAACCAAATTGGAGTGACTCTCTTGAATAGAAATATCGTGAAAGCAAACGATATGAAATGAAGTAGTTTCATTTAGATACAGGAGGTCTAAACGCATGGTAAACGAAAATGAAGAGTTGAAAGAGGTTCAATTAGCGCTGCAAGCAGCACAAGAAGATTTACAACAAGCACAACAAAGTGGGTACCCTCAAGAACTGCAGCAAGCACAACAAGCCGTTATCAACGCCCAGCAAGACTTATTAAATAAAAATCAACAGCTTCTTCAAGCACAAATGAAATTATACGAAGCGCAACAACAAGTAAAACAAGAACAACAAGCGGTCCAAACTGCACAAGAGCAAGTGCTTCAAGCACAAGCAGTCGCTACCGCACAACGTGACAATTTAATGTAAGGTAAATAAAGAGCTAACAGTCCTGTTTGCTCTTTTTCCTTTACATACGAACCGTCATATGAGGAAACAATAAAACCCGAGGAGGGATGTACATTATGGAGAATACCCATGAGTTTGTAGAAAAAATTCATGAGAAACAAAGAAAAGATGAACAAAATCGTAAACGGCAAGGTGATGGGAAGCCTAGTAAAAAATTACCGAATAAACAACATTAAGCAAAAAAGGAAGAACGTCAAAACGTTCTTCCTTTTGAATGAATTCACTGACTGGAAAGGACATCTATTCTGTTATTTGATGCAAAATCAGCTTTTTTCCATTTATTACGGACAACTGTTCCGCTATTTTCCTCAAACACCTGCAAAACTCTCCTTTTAGCGGAAAGTAACGGAACCATTGACCGATAGCGATTCAAAAATTGTGTTTTTCCATTAAATAGCGGAACGTATGTCCGAACCAACTATGTTACACTAGTTTTGTTGTCCAAGATTCACAATTCCACACGTCTGTGACGACATCTTGATAAAATTCAGGTTCGTGGGAAATGAGAAGGATGCTTCCTTTGTATTCTTTTAATGCGCGTTTTAACTCCGCTTTTGCATCAACATCTAAGTGATTCGTAGGCTCGTCTAATACGAGAATATTCGTTTCGCGGTTGATTAGTTTACACAACCGGACTTTTGCTTTTTCTCCTCCGCTTAAAACTACAATTTTACTTTCAATGTGTTTTGTTGTTAATCCGCATCGCGCTAATGCGCCACGGATTTCAGCTTGCGATAAAGAAGGGAAGGTGTTCCATACTTCTTCAATACATGTTAGGTTCGAATCTTTTGCTTCTTGCTCAAAGTAACCGACTTCTTGATAATCTCCCCGTTCTACTGAACCAGAAACAGGAGTAATGAGTCCAAGTATACTTTTAAGTAATGTCGTTTTACCGATTCCATTAGCCCCGACAAGAGCCACTTTTTGACCGCGTTCCATCCTTAAATTTAGTGGTTTTGACAATGGTTCATCATAACCAATGACGAGATTTTTTGTCTCAAAAATGAGCTTACTTGTCGCACGGGCTTCTTTAAAGTAAAATTCAGGTTTTGGTTTTTCTTTTGATAATTCGATTACATCCATTTTATCTAACTTCTTTTGACGGGACATCGCCATATTTCTTGTAGAAACCCGGGCTTTGTTTCGTGCTACAAAATCTTTTAATTGTGAGATTTCTTGTTGTTGTTTTTTATATGCAGCTTCTAATTGTTGTTTTTTCATTTCGTACACGCTTTGGAAATGTTCATAATCCCCGACATAACGGTTTAATTCTTGATTTTCCATATGATAAATTATGTTGATGACACTATTTAAAAATGGAATATCATGTGAAATTAAAATAAAGGCATTTTCGTATTCTTGTAAATACCGTTTTAACCAGACAATATGTTGTTCATCTAAATAGTTTGTTGGCTCATCTAATAATAAAATATCCGGCTTTTCTAATAAGAGTTTTGCTAGTAAGACTTTAGTGCGCTGACCACCACTTAAATCTTCAACATCTTTATCGAGTCCAATGTCATCTAAACCTAACCCTCGCGCAATTTCTTCAACTTTAGCATCAATTGTATAAAAGTCATTATTCGTTAATGTATCTTGAATACTCCCGACTTCTTCAAGGAGTTTTTCTAATTCCTCTGGAGTGACATCTGCCATTTTATCGTACATTTCAGTCATTTCTGTTTCAAGGTCAAGCAAGTATTGGAAGGCCGTTTTTAATACATCTCGCATCGTCATTCCACGTTCTAATACAGTGTGTTGATCAAGATAGCCAACACGAACCTTTTTGGACCATTCCACTTTTCCTTCATCAGGCATTAGTTTTCCGGTAATAATATTCATAAATGTTGATTTACCTTCGCCATTTGCACCAATTAATCCAATGTGTTCACCCTTTAACAAACGGAACGACACATCATGAAAAATCGCTCTATCACCAAACCCGTGGCTTAAATTTTTTACGGTTAATATACTCATTCATTACACCTGACCTTATCGATAATTTCCTCTTGACCATCTTATCATAATTTCTAAAGTTCGTCTGTTGGTAAATAATCTTTGCTTTTGAATAGTTTATGGAGTAAATTAGTTAGTAACTTATTTAATTTTAAAGGTGATGATTTTTTTGGATGATAAAAATAAAGAAGTGGTCGAACAATTGTTTTCTGCTTTTGCGAGGTTCCACCGAAAAGATATAGAAACAACGTTGTCAATGGATCGGAGAAGGAGTGAAGCAAAATTATTAATGTTGTTACACGAGAATAAACAAGGTCTGAAAATTTCAGATTTAAGTCGGTTAATGAGAGTAACGTCACCATTTGTTACACAAATCGTTACGAAACTTGAATCTACTCATTTATTAGTTCGTCAACATGATTTGAAGGACCGAAGAATAGTTCGTGTTCAACTGACTGAAAAAGGAGAGTGTGCTGCACAGGAAGTTGGAGAAAAGTTTTATGAAAAATTTAAAAAACTAACAACATACTTGGGAGAAAAGGAAAGTGAACAATTAGCATTTTTATTAAATCAAGCATTTGATTTTTTTAATGAGGAATTTAAAAATGATAAAAGCGAGTGAGTGATTCCATGTTAGAAATGATGAAAGACTTAAAGAAATATAAGTGGTCGATATTGGCTGTTATATTATTTACATTAGCAGGAACATTACTTGAGTTATACTTACCTACTTTAATGGCTGATGTAGTGGATGTCGGAATTGTCAATGGTGATGTTCCTTTTATTTTGCAAACGGGCGGATGGATGTTCCTTTGTTCTATTTTGGCGATTGGATTTGCTATAGCAGTCACTTATTTTGCTTCAAAAATAGCGTTAGGATTTGGGCGTGATGTGCGCCGCAAATTATTTGTTCATGTTGAGAACTTTTCACTCCAAGAATTTGAAAAAATGGGTCCTGCCTCTTTAATTACGCGAACAACAAACGATGTGAAACAAGTTCAAGATGTCATTAATATGATGCTTCGGATGATGACAAGAGCTCCACTTATGTTAGTGGGAGGTATTATTTTAGCGGTGTCTCGAGATGCGATGTTATCGCTCGTGTTTTTAGCAGCGTTACCGGTATTAGCAGGGTTAATTTTTTTTATTTCTAAAAAAGCGATTCCTTTGTTTGGTCTTCTTCAAAAACGAACAGACCGTTTAAATTTATTACTTCGGGAAGGGCTAGTTGGCACACGTGTGGTTCGTGCATTTAACAGAGTGGACTATGAAAAGGGCCGTTTTAATGAAGCTAATGAAGCGTATCGCAATACAGGAATAAAAGTTAATCAGATTATTGCGTTTGTATTTCCGGTAATGATGATCATTATGAACTTCACAAATGTAGCGATCGTCTGGTTTGGTGCCATGAGAATTGATGCAGGGGAAATGGCTGTAGGGAATTTAATGGCATTTTTACAGTATTCAATGATGATATTAATGTCGCTTATTATGTTATCCATGGCATTTATTATGATTCCACGAGCACAAGCTTCAGCCAAACGAATAAATGAAGTATTAAAAATGTACCCACTCATTCATGATCCCAAATACCCTGTCACGTGCTCCGGTAAAAATGGATATGTCGAGTTTGAGCAAGTAACCTTCCGTTATGAAGGAGCAGAGAAACCAGCAGTCAAAAAGGTAAGCTTCACAGCTAAACCCGGTGAAATAACTGCTATTATCGGGAGCACAGGGGCTGGAAAAACATCGCTTTTGCAATTAATACCGAGATTTTATGATGTGGAAAGTGGAATGATAAAAGTTGATGGGGTGAATGTAAAAGAAATGCCCCAACAAGAATTACGACAGAAAATAGGTTATGTTCCTCAAAAAGCATCTTTATTTACAGGAACGATTGCCGAAAATGTACGCTTTGGGAAGTTCGAAGCGACTGATAGCGAAGTCGTTGAGGCGTTAACAACAGCACAAGCGATCGATTTCGTAAATGGAAAAGATGATGGAATCGAAACGATGATTGAACAAGCGGGTGCGAATTTATCAGGCGGACAAAAACAACGGTTATCGATTGCTAGAGCTCTTGTGAGGAAACCGAATATCTATTTATTTGATGATAGCTTTTCTGCACTAGATTATAAAACAGACGCTCGTTTGCGAAAGGCGTTACAAGCTGAAACGAAAGATTCGACAATGATTGTTGTTGCTCAACGTGTCAATACGGTAAAGGACGCTGAACAAATTATCGTAATGCATGAAGGCGAAGTAGCAGGAAGCGGGTCACATGAGGAACTATTACAGACGAATAAAATTTACCAAGAAATCGTCGCTTCCCAACAAACGGAGGGAGAAAGTGCATGAGTAAAATAAAAAGAGGGATGGGTAATAAACAGCAGCCTACTCCGCCTAAAGGGATGGGGCATGGTCCAAATATGATGCCAGTAGAAAAACCAAAAGAATTTAAAAAAACGGTCATTCGTTTATCTCGTTATTTAAAACCAAGAAAATTTTTACTGATAATTGTTGGTATTGCCGCCTTATTTTCGACGTTGTTTAATATTATTAGTCCAAAATTATTAGGGGATGCTACTTCATCTTTGTTTGATAGTTTTCTTGTTGGAACAGGAGTAGACTATCCATTTCTAGGGAATCTATTGCTTGTGTTGCTTGGATTATATACATTATCAGCCTTGTTTGCGTTTCTTCAACAATTTATTATGGCAAGCGTTGCGCAACGAACGATTGCTGAAATGCGACAAGAAGTAAATGAAAAACTAACAAGATTGCCTTTAAAATATTTTGATCAACATTCACATGGTGATATTTTAAGTCGGGCCGTAAATGACATTGATAATATTAATAATTCATTTCAACAGGCGTTAACCCAAATGATAACAACAATTATTACTGTTGTTGGAATTATAATTATGATGTTTATTATTAGTCCGTTGCTTACTTTAGTCGTATTTGTCACGATTCCATTAAGTATGGTTGTCATAAAATATGTTGCTTCATTTTCGCAAAAACACTTTGTTAGTCAACAAGAGGAATTAGGAAGTGTAAACGGACATATTGAGGAAATGTTCAGTGGGCATAAAGTTGTGAAGGCATACGGTCAAGAAAAAAAATCAATTAAAACATTTGATGCTATTAATGAACGATTATATGAAGCAGGGTGGAAAGCGCAGTTTATTTCAGGAATCATGATGCCAATGATGATGTTTATAAGTAATATTGGTTATATATTAGTTAGTATAGCAGGAGGATTACTTGTACTAAATGGCTCAATACGAATTGGGGATGTGCAAGCTTTCATCCAATACTCTCAACAAATATCACATCCGATGGCTCAGATGGCCGGAATTGCTAATATGATTCAAACTGGCGTTGCATCTGCTGAAAGAATTTTCACATTGCTTGATGAAGAAGAAGAATCTCTTGAAAAAGAAACTTCTGTTTCGCTTGACCATATAAAAGGTGACGTAAGCTTCGAGCGGGTTCGCTTTGGATATGATGAACAAAAACCAATTATTCGAGGTTTGTCGTTAGAAGTAAAATCGGGTCAAACCGTAGCCATCGTAGGGCCAACAGGAGCAGGGAAAACGACGATTATTAATTTGTTACTCCGGTTTTATGAAGTAAATGGAGGTTCTATTTCCATTGATGGCATCAATTTACGCGAGCTTTCGCGGCCACAAGCTAGAAGTTTGTTTGCGATGGTTCTCCAGGATACATGGTTGTTTAAAGGGACAATTCGAGATAATATCGCTTATGGTCGAGAAGGTGCAACAGAAGAAGAAGTTATTCAAGCTGCCCGCCATGCGTATGCGGATGATTTCATTAGAACATTACCAGACGGGTATGATACCGTATTGTCAGAAGATGCAACGAATATTTCACAAGGTCAACGCCAACTTCTTACGATTGCGAGAGCATTAATATCAAATCCGATCGTTCTTATATTAGATGAAGCGACAAGTAGTGTGGATACACGAACAGAAATGAATATTCAAATGGCGATGAAAGATATTATGAGGGGACGAACGAGTTTTGTCATTGCCCACCGTTTATCGACCATTCGCGATGCTGATATGATTCTTGTTATGAAAGACGGCGATATCATTGAAAAAGGAAATCATAATGAATTGTTAGATCAACGAGGTTTTTATGCTGAACTTTATCAAAGTCAATTTTCAGAAGCGGTGTCATAAAGCCAGATAGAAAAAAGGAAAGGAAAAGTTAAGAAAGTATAGAAGTTTTGGTCTAGCAGTGAGGTTTTGAAAGCTTATTCAAGAAGAGCGAAGGGTGCGCACCTGCGCGTTTCAGCCCAAGAAGAACACTTGGGGTTCACTTTCAAAAGCGGGCAGGGCTCCTCACTTCGCTTGAAAGAAAAGACGCTCCCGCGTTTTTCTTAGTCGGTAAAAGTAATGTCAATTTCAATAATTTCAGAACGACTTCCTAACCGGAGTGGTGGACCCCAAAAACCATATCCAGAAGAAACGATCGCATGGAGCTGGTCTTTCTTTTTATAACCCCAATCAATTTCAAATATTCTTCTTGTAATGATGTGATTTGGTACCATTTGTCCACGGTGTGTATGACCGGACAAGCTAATATCAATACCGTTTATCATTGCCTCATTTAAGTCATAGGGCTGATGATCCATTAAAATAGTAGGCAAATGATAAGTCTTTGTATTGGTTACTAATTCAGTAATCGTTTTCCGTTGTTTATCGGTTTTATCTTTTCTTCCTATAATAATAAATTTATCTTGTATGGGGATAATCTCATCTTCCAAAATGGTTATTCCGATCTTTCGCATTTCTTCAACAAACTTTTCTTTATCACCACCGTAATACTCATGATTACCTAATACACCGTATACTCCTAATGGCGCGTTGAATTTCGCTAATACATCACTCATATTTTTTCTTAAAAACACTTTTAAATCATCATCGATAATATCTCCTGGAAGTAATATTAAGTCTGGTTTCATTTCATTTACTTCTTTTACTAATCGTTTGGCGTGCCTTAAACCAGATAAAGTACCAAAATGCATATCGGAAGCCATTGCGATTTTTAAGGAAGTTAATTGGCCCTTATTCTTTTTAATCGTTAAAGAATAGTTGCGAATAATTGGTTGATACGCATTATATAAGCCAATACCGAAAATACATAGAAACATAATGAAGGTGATATAACCTGCTGACGTAATGACTATTTCAATTGGGATTGTTGTAAAAGTGAAAAGGAGTACAATGAGATTGGCAAATGGAAATAAGAGAACAGCGTACTGAAAAAAGCCGATCCAAAGTGAACCTATAATTTTAAAAATCCCATAAAAATGAAGATATCGAGCAAGAAGGAATGAGTAAGATAGTATAGCAAAAATAAAAATAGATAATAGGGGTTGATGAAAGGTAAAAGTTGTTTTTATCCATATTGTTATGTTCCATCCAATATAAAAGGTCAATACATGATATATAGCTAACACGATGAAAACTTGGAGTGCAATCCGTGACTTTCCCATTGAAGTTCTCCTTTGTCTTTTTCCTCTAACTATATACTGACAACATCCTTTCGTCACATATCATGCTTAGGCTTGTCATTTTTTAATGATATAAAAAAAGGTTTAGGACAATTCAGTAAAAGGGCAATGTAAAGTAAAGTGGTTAATCATACCATCAACAACATGCTTAGGGTTATACTTCTATTCCAGAAATTGGTCTTGTAAATAGTATTGTAAAATGAAAAATAAGGTGTTATATTATTTCTTGTCGCTAAAAACGGCACACGATAATGAAGGAAAACATCTTACAAACGTTCTCGTTTTTTTCCAGTAATTTGATATTGAAATAAGAACAGAAATGATGGTAAGATAGTTTTTGTCGCTTCAAGCGAACCTCACTTTTAACACAATTCCAACGATCAGTTGATGGTATTTACCAAAAATTAGTTGTTGTCATGAATGTTGAAAAGGTGGTATGATTTTATTCTGTCGCTTTTTGACAGCCGGTGTCTGACACCGCAAATAGCTCTTTGAAAACTGAACAGAAAAAAGCCAAGCGAATGAAATGAAATGAATTATTTTTGAGCTATATCAAACACTTTTATGGAGAGTTTGATCCTGGCTCAGGACGAACGCTGGCGGCGTGCCTAATACATGCAAGTCGAGCGGACTTCATGAGAGAACTTGTTCTCTTTTGATGTTAGCG
Source organism: Alkalihalobacillus bogoriensis ATCC BAA-922 (assembly GCF_000621445.1). Lineage (GTDB taxonomy): Bacteria > Bacillota > Bacilli > Bacillales > Bacillaceae_F > Bacillus_AO > Bacillus_AO bogoriense. Next base: position 96,143 of record NZ_JHYI01000023.1, read on the forward strand.
GCGGACGGGTGAGTAACACGTGGGCAACCTGCCCTGTAGACTGGGATAACATCGAGAAATCGGTGCTAATACCGGATAATAGA
>NZ_KK211282.1:0-12593 GCF_000621445.1 Alkalihalobacillus bogoriensis ATCC BAA-922
CTAAAATCTAAAAATGTAAAATAAAGAGTGGCACTCACCCCAACTCATCAGGGTGAGTGCCACTCATTTTTTATTTACTGTTTTGTCCCAGCCTCGTTTTTTTTTGAAAAGATGAGGGAGTATAAAAATTTTGGTGTAGCAGTGAAGCTATGAAAGCTTATTCTAAAAAAGACGCTCCCGCGTTTTTCTTAATTGTTTAAGAAACTGTAAAATAATCGACTTATGTATAATATTGCTCTAATAAATTCTTAGAATGAATTAGGGGTTGGAGTACTATGAGACAAGTAAGAAAAGACCTAAGTGAATCCTTCAACACTTGGGTCGGGTTTATCGGGCTAGCGATTTTGTTGTTTATAGTAAGTAAGCGGCCATGAAAGCCGTTATCTGTGAACATTGCTAGCGCTTTGGAACGTTGGCGGACACAGGAGCAGTTAATCATAATATATAGCTAGGAAGAGAGTTGCTTTTGCGTGAATAAGCGCTCCTGTGGCCGCTAAAAAACGGAAACCCGTATCATGTTCACAAATAACGGCTGCTGTGACCGCGAAAATGAAACATAGGATGTGTTGGTTGTTCATCATACACTTCGCTTTAAAGAAAGTAAAAAAATTTTGGTGTAGCAGTGAAGCTTTGAAAGCTATTTCAAGAAGAGCGAAGGCTCCTCACCTGCGCGTTTCACCCCAGGAAGAGCACTTGGGGTTCACTTTCAAAAGCGGGCAGGGCTCCGCACTTCGCTAGAAACGAAAAGACGCTGCCGCATTTTTCTTATTCTTCTAATAAGTCATAGTTTGTTGCATAAGTCCCTTCACCATATAGCATAATAATTTCGTCACTATGATAATGGATATAAGCAAGTCCAATATGTTTCCCGAAAATATAAGTTGTATCATTGACTACAACTTCAATTGCTTTAATCTCCTCTTCACTCACATCATCAGCTGGAAGAAGAATTAACGTCGGTTGAGCAAATTCGTCCGTACTAAAGTATAACCGTTGTTCATTAGGCGGTTGAGATTGGACCCACTCCACAGCTTCTTCCATGTCTCTATTATTGATATATGTTTCAATCGTTGCAAATTCGTCACTATCTTCATAAAAGCGATGGGTAATAACAATTTTTCGCTCTTGTTCATTTATAGTAAGTAACTGAAAATACTCAACCGCATATCCTTGGTGTCCTTTTGCTAATAGTGCATCTTTGTTACGATGAATAATTTCCATTCCTTCCCCAAGCCCTGTTCCAGGGGAGTCGGTTTGATAAGAAGCGAGTACTTTATACTCTTCGATAACTTCAGAAAAGGTTAATTGCTCTGCTTGTTCATGTGTAGTCTGTGCTTCTCCCCCAGGAATACCAAGACGTTCCCCATTTTCAGTTGTTTGTTCTTGTTGGACCGTTTGGTTTGGTTCATTTACTTGACCACAAGCGACGGTAAGTAAAAGGAAAGACAATATGATAATAAACGTAATATTTTTCAAAGGTGTATTCCTCCTTGTTTCTACTTCGTTCAATATTTCATTATTACCAAATGTAAAAAGAAATAGTCTAACGATATAAACGAAGGAGGGATAAACGTTTTACTTTGAAAAAGCTTGAAGTAAATCTTCTTTTTCAGTTTCAGATAACAATTGTTGTGCCATAGGAAAAAGGACATTTTCTTCTTTTAAAAAATGATTCGTTAATATGTGAATGGCTTCAATTAATTGTTCTACTGTATGCTTTTTTTCTTCTTTATGTTTCAATTGCTGAGCTTCTTTTAAAAATTTTGTAATCAACCGTTTTGCCTCATGGTGTTCGTATTCCATAACAGGAATAGGGCCAGAATGTGTGCCTGTGTATCTTTGAACGATTGGAAACAATTGACCCTCTTCTCGTTCAGAATGACGTTCTAATTCAGAAAAAAAGAGCTTTGTACTCTCATAAAGCTGTGTCATTTCTTCTTGCGTAGTTGTTGGTTGTTGTACGAGTTGTGTACTTATTGCTAATAGTTCTTCCATTTTCATCCGAAGAGGTCCGTGTTCTTGTTTTAAAAAAGAAAGGGCTTCGCATAACGGTCCAGAGTAAACAGCCATTCCACATTGAAATTCCATATTAATGCCTCCCAAAATTTTATTCACACTTTCATTAAATATTAAAGTAAACATTAATGCCGTGATACGAATCACAGTCGTTCATAACGAGCTACAGTATAATAAGAGTACTGCTGGAATGGGAGGAGATACAATGGGATTTTTTATAGAAAAAATCACTTATTCTCAATTAATGAAACAAGCTGAGAGACAACATATAGCATTGCAACAATTAGTACTAGAGATAAGCCCGTTCATTGCTAAATTACTTCAAGACTATGGCACTAAACATTCCGAGCTTCATGAGTTATATTTCAATTTTCACCAATTACAGTTTGAATTGGAGTACCATATGATAAAAGCAGAAACGACGGTGTTTCCAAAAATCCAATTGTATGAAAAAACAAAAGATATCGGCTCACTTTTGATTACTTTACAAACAATTTGTGAGTTAAACAAAGAATCTGAACTTATCATTGATTTACTGAAAGAGTTAAGAAAAATTACAAATGGTTTCAAACCGCCTTCTGAAGTTTGCGCAATGTACAAGTTAACCTATATGAAACTAGAACATTTCGATAAAAACGTAGTTGAACATATTAACCTTGAACATCATTTATTGTTTGCACGTTTTGTAAATGAAGTAGCGTAAATAAGAAGAGGCGCTTGCACTGGCAAAGGGGAAAGGCTACACTAGAAAAAAATGAAAGGACGATACCTTTGGCAGACATTCATCCAATATTAAAAAAATTACAAGTGAAAAGCGATACACTTTCATTATTAGTGTTACAAGCACCAATTGAATATGAGACGACCATCAACGAGTTCCATATGGCAGTTGACCAAGATAGAAGGAAAGAAAAATATGATTTCATTCAAGTTTTTGGAACAAGCAATGAAACAATAAAAGAAACAGCACAACAAGTGTTACCATTTTTACAAGAAGACGGGCTTTTGTGGTTATGTTATCCAAAGAAATCATCAAAAAAGTATAAAGGTTCAAGTTGTAGCCGAGATACGGTGGCGGCTTTGCTTGCAGAGGAAGGATTCGAACCTGTTCGTCAAATCGCGATTGATGAAGAATGGTCCGCATTACGATTCAGACCCGTTGATAAAATAAAGACGATGAAACGCTCATTTGCTGTTACTGAAAAAGGCAAAGCTAGGACAAAAGAGAAGTAATTTTTTTAATAAAATATTCCAATAAATGAAACCCCTTTCTCCTTTGTGGAGGAAGGGGTTTGGCGTTGTTAGAAAAGATGGACAATCTGAAATATTTAAAAAAATCAGACAAAAGTGTCGAAAATGTGAAGGTTTTAGGTTAAAATGAAATTACACTACTAATTTCATAGGGATAAAATACTAAAAAATACAGAGGTGAATTATGAATTTATTTAGAGGGATAAGAGGGAAAATTATTATTGTTACTGTATTAGCACTACTCGTGCCAGGACTTATACAAGGAATCATTATGTATAATGAAATGAAAGTATTAAACTATACTTCAATTACAGGAACAGTAGATGAGTTAAAGGCACTAGATGGTTCAATAGAAAAAGTGTTTAGAGAAGCAGAGGATTTAATGACACTTACGTCACAACAAGAAGAAGTGCAGCACAAAAATTTTGCTTTTCCACAAGCAACTAAACAATACACGAATATGCCAGTCGCTAATGACGATAACAAAACTGAGTTTTATATCTCTTATTTTGGAGAAGGTAGTCAAAATCGTTTTATTAAAAACTTATATATGGGAACAAGTGATGGAGAACTGTATTTATCTCCAGAACTTCCACCAGAAGTGAATTTAAATGAATATGACCCAAGAGAACGAGATTGGTATATAAAGGCGATGGAAAATCCAAATGAACTAGTTTGGACAGAGCCTTATATTGATGCTGGAAGTGGAGATTCGACGGTAACATTAGCGAAGACATTAGCTAATAGTCAAGGTGAAATAATAGGCGTTCTTGCTATCGATTTTGAACTAAATGAATTCGCTGTATTAATGAGAGAAAACATTCAACAAAAAACGATGGTGACGTTATTTCTCACTTTTATCGTAGGTATTTGTGTCATCATTTGGTTAGTTCGAACGATTTCAAAACGTATGACTATACTAAATGAAGGATTAGAAAAAGTTGGACAAGGTGACTTACGTACTCGCATTGAACTTAAAGGAAACGATGAGTTTGCGTATTTAGGAAATAACTTCAATACAGCAATTACTGAACTTCAAAGTTTAGCGTCAGAAGTATCAACGAATACAACGAATGTTTCTGAGATGACAGAAGAATTAATGAAAAATATAAACTCGTTCACGACGCAATCTACAGAAATCGGACAAGCGATTGAAGAAATTGCAACAGGTGCAAGTACACAAGCTCTATCAGCCGAGGAAAATAATCGAATGGTTTTTGAATTAGGAAGCATGGTGAAACAATTATTAGAAGATGTGAATTCTTCAGCCACACTAGCAATTGAAACAAGAAAATTAAGCAAAGATGGTCACGAAAATGTGGAGGTGCTTGAGAAGTTATCAAAAGAAGGAACAATGAAAAACCAAGAAACATTACATGCGATCGAACTGTTACAACAAAAATCAGCCCAAATTGGTGCGATTACAGATATGATTACGGATTTGGCTGCCCAAACAAATTTATTAGCTCTAAACGCCTCAATTGAAGCAGCAAGAGCGGGAGAGCACGGAAAAGGGTTTGCGGTCGTCGCTGATGAAGTTCGAAAACTAGCAGAACAATCAGCAAGTTCTGCAACGAATATTGCCGGAATCGTTGGTGAAATTCAAAGTGAAGTGCAAAAGTCGATTTCCTCGATGGGGAAATTAAAAGAAACAATCGAAACTCAAAACGAATCAGTAAACGATACAAAAGCATCGTTTGCCCAAATATCCAAAGCCGTTCAAAATACAACGGAGAAAACAGAAAACATTGCACAATATATTAAAGAAATCGAACTTAAAAAAGACGGCATGCTAGCTTCCATCGAAGATATGTCAGCGATTAGCGAAGAAACATCAGCAAGCACCGAACAAGTGTCGGCCACCGCAGATGAGCAAATAAAGTCAATCCAACAGCTACTAGACTTAGCTAACAACTTACAACAATCTTCTGAGACACTACAACAACGAATTAACGAATTTAAACTGTAACAGATAGAAAGACTTCCTTTTGTGGGGAGTCTTTTTATTTGTGGGAAGGGGAAGGGACATTTGGATTGTGTGTTATAGGGTTCGATGAAGGACAAAACAGAGTAAAAATGAGAGAGAAGTGTCCTTCATAAAGGCGATGAAGGACAAAACAAAGTGAAAATGAGAAAGAAGTGTCCTTCATAAAGGCGATGAAGGACAAAATAGAGTAAAAAAGAGAGAGAAGTGTCTTTCATAAGGGCGATGAAGGACAAAATGGGAAGAAAAAGCGAGAGAAGTGTCCAATAGAGCGTTTCTATTAGACAAAACGCAAGCAAAAAAGAGGAGAAATGTCCAATAGCAAGGTTCTATTGGACAAAACGAGGACAAAACCGAAGAGAAGTGTCCAATAGCATGGTTCTATTGGACAAACGAGCAGAAACCGAAGAAAATTGTCTAATATAAAATGTACGAGTAGCCACTCTTCCAACTAGCATTCTCTTTAATAGAAAATTGATTACACAAAAATAAAAACGTTTCTCATATGCGTTTAGTCTAATATATAGATAGATGTTATGAAAGAGGGAATCATATATGGAGCAATTAGTCGTCCAAGCGAAAAAAGGGGATTCGGAAGCCTTTTATCAACTCATGATATTGAACAAAGAAAAGCTATACCGGATAGCGCTCTCCTATTTAAGAAATGAACAAGAGGCCTTAGAAGCATTGCAAGAGGTAACATATCGCGCGTTTAAACAACTTAAAAAGCTTAAACAACCTTCATACTTTTCAACGTGGCTAATCCGAATTTTGATTAATTATTGCATTGATGAACAAAAGAAAAAAGGCAAAGTAATCCCGTTTGCTGAGGTTGAACAACCAAGTTATCAAGACAACCATGCGTTAACGCTTGATGTCCAAATGCAAATTACAAAGCTGAGAAGTGAATATCAACATGTCCTCATTCTTCGTTATTATCAGGACTTAACGATTCCTGAAATAGCAAGAGTGCTAGAAAAACCCGAAGGAACGATCAAAACATGGATTCACCAAGCCATAAATGAACTAAAAGGACAATGGAAGGAAGGTGACTTACGTGCCTAATGACAAAGAACGTGAAATGCTTGAAAGTGCAGCAAAGTTAAATCAACAACCGCTACCAGCCAATATCGATCATTTTATTCAAGCAGGACTATACAAAGCAACGAAAGAAAATAAGAGAAAAAGACAACAGAAATGGGTATTGCTAACGGCGAGTTTCTTCTTCTTAATAATGGTGACGTCAATTCGTGTATCCCCAACATTTGCAGCTTTTGTAAGTGAAATTCCTGGTGGTAAATGGGTAGTGGAGCTTGTTCATTACGACAAAGGCCTGCAAGCTGCCATTGAACATGATTATGCAATTCCACTTGGAGTGAGTGATGAGCATGATGGAATTAAAGTAACGATGGAAGGGATGACAATTGATGAGGCGAGGTTAGTGTTGTTTTATTCGATTGAAAATAAAGCGGGATATTCCCACCTGTCATTCGATGAACAATTTTCAATATCACCAGACGCCTTTATCGCCGGACTAAGCTACGGTGGATTTTCTGATATTGAAAAAGAAAAAGTGGTGTATGGAACAATTGATATTAACATCGGGAATCCTGATGAAATCCCAGAGCAATTGGAGATAAAAAGCGGGATGGCAGTAGAACACAAAAAGAAAGAGGGAAAAAGTGACTCGATTTGGGAGTTTGTGATTCCGGTTGAGAAAGAAGCATTTTTAGCGAAAAAAGAGACATATAAAATAGATGAAACAGTTTTATTTGCAGAGCAGACGATTGTGATTGAACAAGCCACAATCCATCCTACATTAATGAGTTTAGAGTTAACAATACCAGAATCGAATTCCAAACATTTGTTTTCCTTTGAGGAGATAAGTGTAGTCAATGAAAAAGGAGACCGATGGAAACCTTTAACGAATGGTGTTGTAGGAAAAGTAGATGGTGAGAAGAAAACATTGTACATGGAAAGTAGTTATTTTGCGAAAGCAAAAGAGCTTTATTTAGAAGTAACTCGAATTCGAGCTTTAGACAAGAAAGATGCAAAGGTTACCGTGAACTTGAAAGAAGGAAAAATAATAGACGGACCAGATGCTATTTCTCTCGTTGATGTAGAAAATTATTCTTCATATTCCAATTTGATTTTTCATGTAGAGTATGATGAGTTTTACGATAAAGAAGATCAGTTTAGTGTTTTTGGACATTCAGTTCAAGATATAAACGGAAAAGAGATAGGTAGTGTTGAGGGCTGGGCAATGGAATCCACTGAAGGTCAATTAGTTGTAAAACATTCATTTCCTGTTACCCACAATGGTGAAGAAGACATTATTATGATTGAACTTAGTGATTATCCTGAGCGAATTGAGGATACAATGCGAGTCCGTCTTAAATAGTTTAACAATGAATAATCCTTAATAACTTAGTGGAAAGTAACCTTAAGTCTAAGTTAAAAGGTGATGTAAATTGAAGAAGATTGTTTTCCTTGTCATGCTTATCGTTACCTCCCATTTTTTTGAAGAGGTTAGTATGAAAATTTTCGCAAATACAATCAGTGAAGATAAAACTTATGAAGAAATGTACCCTGAAATTGGCTATAAAACAATTGAAGAAGCGATCAAAGAATTTGAACAACATTTTGACCAAGACTTCAAATTACCTCTTAGACTTCCGCCTATAAGTTTTACTCATCATTTTGGCAAATTTAATGATTCTGAGGGTGAAATGAATGATTTTCTTGAATTGGAGTATATTCACGATAGCTCTCCAGAAAACCATTATTATATCTTTGTTAAACCAATAGAACATAAACTTAAAATCAAAGATAAACGTATCATAAATCGATATCACTTAAAAAACGGAAACGAGGCTGTATTTCTTACCATTTCTGAATCCATTGTTGGTCTTGCATTTGAAAGAGATGGCTGGCAATATATGCTTAGTATTCCGAAAGCTCTTTCTAAAAAAGTAACACCAGAACGGTTAGTTGAAATAGCGAATTCAATTGATTATCCGAGTGAAAAAGAGAATCCATTAGAATAGTACATTTCTTAATAAAATATTTTCCTACACACAAAAAAAGCTTGGGTTCCCCCAAGCTTTCTCATTTGAAAGAACGGCTCGTTAGTAACGCTTTGACAATATAACGAATGAACTGAATACTGTACATATTGTTAATGCTGTTAATACACTAACTGTCTGATAACCATTTAAGTTAATGATTTCAAATTGAAAAAGTGCCATCAGAATAATCATATAACCTAAAATGAAGAAATAGCTAATGAACATTCCTCTTTCTCGTATTTTCTTCGAGCGTTCATCGTTTTCTTTAAATTGCGGATAAAGATAAGCTAGGCAAAAAGCCATAACTGTGGAACTTAAGAAAACAAGCTCATATCCAGCAAAGAAAGATCCTGTTGATATACTCGCAAAACCCATTAACAGACTATAAAACAAGAAAAGAAAACCACATATTAAGAAAAACCTTCTTCCTACTTTACTACTAAGTTGCATTAAAATTCCCTCCTATAAAAGTACATGTAACCTTGTTAAACTAATATCCTTCTTCATCTTCTTCTAAAAGAAAAACTTGTTCTACAATCGTGTTAAAACAACGAGCAATTTGAATAGCGAGAGGTAATGATGGGTTGTATCTCCCTTTTTCAATTGAAATAATTGTCTGTCGAGACACACCTAACATTTCTGCCATTCGTTCCTGAGAAATTCCATTTTCCTGCCGTAATTGTTTCATTCGATTTTTCATATATACACAATCCTCTCTATACACTATTATAGCGTAAAGGAAACTTTACTGTAAAGGGTACTTTACAAAAGGGCCATCCTTAATTTAAAATATGTTATTTCGATTTTATATTAGTAACTGTTATAGATAAGGAGCTACTCAAACCCAAAATTTGTATTTAATTAATATTCTGCTTCATGTATAATGGAAAACAATAATAAAATCGTTTAAATTCAGTAAAAACAAAGGAAACAATAGTTCGTATTCCATTGACAATATGAGGGTGATTGCATGAAAAAAGGGAAATTTTTATTATTCATTTTTGTTGTTTTCTTAACTGGCTGTTTTGGAGAAATCTTTTCATTTACTGGAGAAGGTGAATACTGGACAGCAGAAGTGGTTATAAATCAAGTCTCTGGAAAAGAGAGTGAAAGCATAATTCTTCAATATAAAGGTGAAGATATTGAATCATTTGAAGACTTCGAGTTCATAATCGAATCGAGTCTTTGGGGACTGGGAGTTGAAGGGGCAAAATTAAACAAGGAAGGAATGTTTGTACAAGAAGATTCTAGCTCGAATGATAAAAAGACAAGAAAAGATTCCCCTATGTCCATAACGTTTAAATGGGATGGAAAGACTGAATCGTTTCAGTTAGTCACTGAAAAATAAAAAATCACTATGAAAACACACAAAAAAAGATTGGGCACAAACCCAATCTTTTTAAAATAAATATAATTAAAGATTAATCTTCATCTACAGGATAAACGCCGTTTTCATCATGAACTTCACGACCTGTAATTGGCGGATTAAATACACATACCATTCTCATATCTGTTTTAGCACGTAATAGGTGCTCATCATGCTCATCAAGCGCATATAACGTATCTTTTGAGATAGGGTGAACTTTATTGTCTTTTAATGTGACAACTTCGCCTTCACCTTCAATGCAGTATACGGCTTCTAGATGGTTTTGGTACCAAATATGAGTTTCAGTTCCAGCACGGATAATTGTATCGTGGACAGAGTAACCCATACCATCTTTCTTTAAAATTAAGCGACGACTATTCCAATTACCGCCTTCAATATCTTGTTCTGTTCCGATAATATCTGTTAATTTTACTACTTTCATGATTTGCAGCCTCCATTATGAAATTGTTATTAGGAAATAACAGGTTCTTTACTATTTACTAATGCTTTTACACTTTCTTCAATGATAGAAAATCCTTTTTCTAGCCCTTCGTTATCAATTGTAATCGGAGGGAATAATTTAAAGACTTCATCTTTTGGTCCAGATGTTTCCATAATTAGTCCTCGTTCAAATGCTTCTTTTGCGACTTTACTTGCAAACCCATCAACATTCGAAGCGATTCCTTGCATGAAGCCACGTCCACGAACTTCACCTTTAATCTCAGGATATTTTTGAACAATGCTTTCTAAGAAAGCTGTAATTTTTTTTGACTTTTCTTTTACTTCTTTTTCAAACGAAGCATCTTCCCAATACGTAAGAGCTTCTGTAGCTGTAACGAAAGCCATGTTGTTTCCACGGAATGTTCCGTTATGCTCACCTGGCTCCCAAATGTCATATTTCGGCTTAAATAATGTTAGTGCTAACGGTAAGCCATAGCCACCAATTGATTTTGATAAACAAATGATGTCAGGAGAAATACCAGCTTCTTCAAAAGAGAAGAATGTCCCTGTACGACCAACACCAGCTTGAACATCATCAATGATGAGAAGGATACCCCAACGTTTACAAATGTCTTCTACACGTTTTAGCCACTCGAATCTAGCTGCATTAATGCCGCCCTCACCTTGGACTGTCTCGAGAATCATGGCTGCAGGAATTGCAACGCCGCTACCATTGTCTTCTAAGAAACGTTCGAGATACTCCAGAGTGTCGAGATCTTCATTCACGAAGTTATCATAAGGCATTGTTACAACGTGTTGTAACGGAATACCCGCACCTTTTCGTTTGAATGAATTTCCTGTTACTGACAATGAACCAATTGTCATACCGTGGAATCCATTTGTAAAACTAATTACATCTGTTCTGCCTGTAACTTTTCTTGCTAGTTTTAACGCGCTTTCTACTGTATTTGTTCCTGTTGGTCCGGGAAACATCACTTTGTAATCCAGGTTTCGCGGTTTAAGAATGACATCATTAAACTTTGTTAAAAATTCAGCTTTTGCTGTTGTTGCTTTATCTAAAGAATGGGCAATGCCATCGTTTAAAATATAGTCAACGAGTTTTGCTTTCATTTTCGGGTCGTTATGTCCGTAATTTAGGGCTCCAGCTCCAGCGAAAAAGTCGATATATTCTGTTCCTGCTTCATCCCAGATTTTATACCCTTTTGCTTTATTAAATACTTTTGGAAAGCTTCGAACATAACTACGTACTTCTGATTCTAATTTTTCAAAAATGCTTAGGTCGTTTGTATTCATCCTTTATTATTCCTCCTTGGTATTTTGATAGGAATCGAGTTCCTATTTCAAATAAAACGGTAGCGTTCTAAATCGCTGTTTATTTTTCGATTGGCCCAACACGGAATGTTAATTCAGCTTCATGGTCATCACCTGGGAATAACTCTTCAGGAAAGCAATCATATACCGAGCAATCAGTGTTAAAATCGCGAGCGATACGACGGAATAATGATTGGGAAGCTTGATTTGTCGGAGTAACAGTGGCTTCTAAATAACGGACATCTTTACACGCTTCTCGTGAAAGTAGTTCATGCAAAATTTTTGAAGCGACTCCTTTACCACGTTGTGAAGCATCGACACCAACTTGCCATACGAATACGACATCTTGGCGTTCAGGAGGGATGAAAGCAGTGACAAACCCAACAACTTTGTCATTTTCTTTTGCAACGACACATGTTTCTGCAAAAAACTCACACATCATAATGTATTTATAAGATGAATTTAAATCTAATGTGGAATTTTTTACGAGTTCCCACATTGCTGCCCCGTCTTCTACAGTTGGTTTTTCAAGTGTTAGAGGGGTTACAGTTGTTGTATTTCCATTCATTTCACATCACCTACAGTAGTGGTAATAATAACAATTTCCTCCTTCATCTTTAATGATTTTTTCTTAAAGAAGAGTTCGCTTAGAAAACATCAAGGCTCCACAAAGCATTCTTGGTGCAAGTGTGTAACCAAGTTTTTCTAATGCTTTTACATTATTTTATGATAAAGGCGTCTTTACATTTTATCAAACCAGCTTTACCGTGATAATTCGGGATGAGCACGACTAATGCGTGTTCAAGTAACATAAGGACCGCGCTCTTACAAATTCCTTATGAATTGTTATGTTTTCTCTTATATTCAAAAAAGGGATTATATGTAAAAACAAAGTGAAACCATTGATATATATAGGGTTTGCAGGGGGAGAAATTCAGAGAGGAAGTAAAGGGAAATAAGAAAAAAACAATATCGACAAAATAACACGCCATTCTTCAAAGGTTGAGCTTTGTTGATATTGCTAAAGTCGAGGTAGAATAGAAGGAAATAGAAAAATTGCGAATCCTATGTAAACAGTAGTTTCATCTAAAAATTTTATGAATGAAGGACAGTTTTGGAGGAAATAGGCGTAGTT
>NZ_KK211282.1:12873-90114 GCF_000621445.1 Alkalihalobacillus bogoriensis ATCC BAA-922
TGTCCTTCATAAGGGTGATGAAGGACAGTTTTGGTGGAAATAAGCGTAGTTTTGTCCTTCATGAGACTAATGATGACACCTTGCAAGAAAATAACCCACTGTTCATAACAAAAGGAGTTCAATTCATCAGTGAATTAAACTCCTATCCTGATACGTATTAAATGTCTTTACGGTTTTGTGCTCTTCTGTCAGCTGCGGCTGCACGTTCATTTGCTTCAATATCATCCTCATCGGCTAATTCAGCTGAATATTCAACTTCGTCATAAGCACCTTGAATGGCAGGAGCTTCTTTTTTGTTTTTCTTATTATCCATGTGAATGCCTCCTTACTGTTTATTAGTTTGCGCTTATATTGTTGTATGAACGATTAGATTCTATACTATTTTTTTGCAGCGCGGTCAGCGGCTTTAAAGTCCGATTGGTATGTTACTTCTTGGGCTTTTTTTAAGGTCGTTTTATTATTATCTCGGTCACGTCTTTTTCTTTCCATGTCAAAGGCCTCCTATGTAAAAAAGATTACTGTTAGTATCAACCTTTTGGAGAAATGTATTCGATAAACATGAAAAAAAGTGAAAGGAGAATATGTTCTCACTTTCACTTCGCTATGCTTCTTTTGCTTCGGTTTCATCAAACTGCGTTTGATTTCTCATCATATGAAGATGGTATTGGTCTTTTTCAATTTGAAATAAATCATAAACCACTTCATTTTTGTTTAATTGCTCATATAAATCATGACGTAAATCGTTCGCCAACGTACAGTATGGTAATTTTAAAGCTGCCTTTTGGGAACGAACATTTTCTTTGCGTATACGCATAAAGACAGTTTGAATGTCTTGCTCAAAAAACAATTCTTCAAAAAACGCATCTTTTGCAACCGAGTTATATCCTTTGCCAAAGTATGGTTTTCCAATCCACGTCCCTAAAAACCCAGATGAATGTTGAATATCAAACAAATTAATCGTTCCAATTGGGTTACCCCACTCATCTAAGATTGTTCGCGAAATTAACTCTCCACGTTCTTCAGCTTCAATCGTTTGTTTTGTTAAAAAGACAAACTCATCATAAGAAGCTGCCTTTTGACGAACAAATGGAAAAACAGCAGGGTCAACTAATAAGTCATATAACACATGGCAATCGGCAATGTCCCTTTTTTTCAACATGGTAAAAACTCCCCTCTGAGGGCAGAGCTCTAGTTCTAGTGCCACCCTCGAATTTAATAATTGGTAATATCAAATTCGGGGTGGGAATCGAACCCACTAGGACCAGCCAAGCTGGTGGCGCACCAATTGCCTTCCCATGAAAAAACTCCATATTTTAGTGAATAATCACATAATTGTAGGAAACTCTGCTAAATTGATTACTATGAACGGTATTACTTATATATACGCTATATTGCTTAAGATTACTACTATATATTATAAGGTTTTTATGAAAAAGGGAAGAATTATTTTTGAAAAATATCAAGAAATTTTTTGAAGTAGAAAATTAGGAATAAATACCTTTTAATGCCGTTGATAATTCCGGATGTTCAAATGAAAAACCGTGACTTTTCGCCTTTTCAGGTACTACTTTTTGCCCATCTAATAATAATGTGCTCATCTCACCTAATAATAGCTTAAATGCGACCCCTGGCACTGGTAGCCAATGGGGGCGATGAAGCACCTTGGATATCGTTTTTCCGAAGTCCTTCATTGTAACAGGGTAGGGTGATGTGAAGTTGACAGGTCCAGAGATTTCTTTATGTTGAATGACAAATTCAAAAAGACGAACAACATCGTGGAGATGAATCCATGAAATCCACTGTTTGCCACTTCCAATCGTACCTCCAGCAAGTAAACGATAGGGGAGAACCATTTTAGGCAGTGCTCCTTGTTGTTTATCCAAAACAACTCCTGTTCTAGCAATGACCGTGCGAACGCCTAAAGCTTCAGCGGCTTTTGCTTCCTTTTCCCAACGGTAAGCAACATCAGTTAAAAATCCTTGTGAAGAAATCGTTTCCGAAGCCTCTGTAAATGTGTGTTCTAAAGAAGCACCGTAATAACTAACTCCTGATGAATTAATAAAAACAGACGGAAGTTGTACTAGTTTACTTATGAGTGAAATCGCATTTTGTGTTGATTCAACACGACTATTGATAATTTCTTCTTTTTTCTTTTTGGTCCACCTACCAGAGTTTAATGATTCACCAGCAAGATTGATAAAAGCATCTAGAGGTTTCAGATCGCGTTCAGGATGGCTATCATCGGTTAACCATTTTACATACTGAATGTTATTTTCGTTTGGCCTTAGATTTCTCGTTAAAACAAACACGGTATGTCCTTTTTCGATAAAGTATTTTGTTAAAGCACGTCCAATTAACCCTGTACCTCCAGCGATTGCAATGTTCATTTTCTTCCCACCTTTTAATAACATGATTGTTCGGACATCAGTTCCGTTATTTCTTACATATTGGTATAAGAATGAAGAGCTTCGGACATCTATTCCGTTATTCCCTAATGAAGGCGACTGAAACCACTGAAAATGCTTAAATAGCGGAACAAATGTCCGAAGTGATTTGAATAGTAGCTGTTTTTATTATTATAGCGGAACAGATGTCCGTTACGATCTCAACATTAAAAAAATAATAAAATCTTTTCAATAGTAATAAATCATAACAAGTGCAATTGATTCGATCTCTAGTTTTTCTTAAAGTTAAAATAATTGAACTTCATCCGTTTCATAATAAAGAAATGATACCGCTTTCTTATACTAGATGAAGAGGAGAAGATTCAAAATGAAGAAAGGGATACAAGTAGTTGTCATTACAGGGGCAGCTTCTGGAATAGGTCGTGCTTGTGCATTACGTTTAGCATCAAAGGGGATGTATGTTGGTCTGCTTGATTTGAATGAATCAGAAGCTATGAAGGTTCAGTCCACAATTGAACTGAATGGAGGAAAAGCGCGTACGATTCAATGTGATATCGCAAAGAGCCACGATATTCAACAAGCCAATGAAAAGATTGTGTCAAAATGGGGAAAAGTAGATGTCGTTTGTGCCAATGCAGGCATTGCGGGAAGATTGTCTCCAATTGACTCCATGAGTGAGGAAGAATGGGATACAACGATGTCGGTTAATGTGAAAGGGACATTTTTAACCGTCAAACATGCAATTCCTTATGTGAAAAAGCAGGGCGGATCGATCATCATTACAAGTTCTGTTAGTGGGAACCGAATGTTTTCCCAAGCAGGATTTGCAGCTTATAGTACTTCAAAAGCGAGTCAAGTCGCATTTATGAAAATGGCTGCTTTAGAATTAGCGAAGTATAAAATTAGAGTGAATGCAATTTGTCCAGGTGCAATCGAAACGAATATTGGAGAAAGTATTGAAACATCACCAAACGTAAAAAAAGTCGAAATTCCTATCACTTTTCCTGAAGGTGATCAACCGTTAGAGCATGGTCCAGGTCAACCCGAGCAAGTGGCTGACTTAGTGGAATTTCTAGCATCAAACCGGTCATCACATATAACAGGAACTGAAATTTATATAGATGGAGGAGAATCGCTACTCCGTGGGTAAAAAGAAAACTGGAGAGGAAGAAACAAATATGACAACAATTAAAAAAGCATCAATGGTTATTGATAAACAATTTACGATAGCCGAAGTCGATAAACGAATTTATGGTTCGTTTATTGAGCATTTAGGAAGAGCGGTTTATGGGGGGATATATGAACCGACACATCCAAAAGCAGATGAGCATGGCTTTAGGCAGGATGTCGTTGAGCTCGTTCAAGGATTACAAGTTCCGATCGTTCGCTATCCCGGTGGAAATATGGTTTCTGCTTATCATTGGGAAGATGGAGTTGGACCGAAAGAAGAAAGACCGAGAAGACTGGAGTTAGCATGGCGAACAATTGAAACGAATGAAGTTGGTACAAATGAATTTATGGACTGGGCCCAGAAAGTAGGAACGGAAGTAATGATGGCCGTGAACCTTGGCACCCGTGGAATTGATGCAGCAAGAAATTTCATTGAATATTGCAATCATCCTGGTGGGACGTATTGGAGTGATTTACGTAAAAAACATGGGTATGAACAACCACATGCGATTAAAACATGGTGCTTAGGAAATGAAATGGATGGACCTTGGCAAATCGGTCATAAAACCGCCGATGAGTATGGACGGCTTGCGGTAGAAACAGCTAAAGCGATGAGACTTGTAGATCCATCGATTGAGCTAGTCGCTTGTGGAAGTTCTCATTCAAAAATGCCTACATTTCCAGAGTGGGAAGCGACAACACTTGAGCATACATATGAACAGGTGGATTATATTTCGTTACATCAATACTTTGCAAATCCCGATAATGATTCAGCGAATTATTTAGCAGGCGCCCTACAAATGGACAGTTTTATTAAAACGGTAATTTCTACATGTGATTATATAAAAGCAAAGAAGCGAAGTAAAAAGCAAATGAATTTAAGCTTTGATGAGTGGAATGTTTGGTACCATTCTCATAGAGATTCAAAAAAAATTGAACCATGGACGATCGCCCCGCCACAGCTAGAAGACCATTATAATTTTGAAGACGCTTTATTAGTTGGAAGCTTGCTCATCACATTTTTAAAACATGCCGATCGAGTGAAAGTTGCTTGTTTAGCTCAGTTAGTTAATGTGATAGCGCCTATTATGACGGAAAATAATGGGGCAGCATGGAAACAAACGATATATTATCCTTATATGCATACCTCGCTTTTTGGACGAGGGGTATCACTGCAGCCGGTCATTACTTCGCCTTTGTTTGATACGAAAGATTTTACAGATGTGCCTTATATTGATAGTGCTGTCGTTTATAATGAAGAACATGAAGAAGTCACCTTATTTATTATCAATCGCCATTTAGAAGAAAGTGTTCATTTGACTTGTGACGTTCGTAGTTTTGAAAACTATGAAATTATCGAACATCTTGTGTTAGAACATGATGACTTAAAAGCAGTGAATACAAAACAGCATCAAAAGGTAAAACCACATCCAAACGGAAATGCAGAAATTAAAGACGGTACACTCGAAACACTTGTTAGCCATCTATCATGGAATGTAATTCGGATGAAAAATAAGAAAATCGGTTCTATTCTTCTTTAAACAAATGTTTACAATTGTTCGTTTTTGTTCGATAATAAGGAGAAGAGATGATGAGTGGAGGCTTTCAAATGTTAGCAGTAGAGCGCTATGAAAAAATAATGGCTGAGCTTCAAGAAAATAAAATAATAAAAGTATCAGAATTAAGTGCAAGGCTAGCAGTAACTGAAAAAACAATTCGAGTGGATTTAGAAACGTTAGAAAAACAAGGATTGTTAAAACGAATTCACGGAGGCGCGGTTTTACCGGAAAAGGAAACACGAATTTTTCCAATCGATGAACGCCAATCGATGCGAAGTGATGTGAAGCTTGCCATTGCAAAAGAAGCAATTAAAACCGTGAAACCTAATGAGACGATTTTGATGGATGGAGGCAGTACAACGCAAGCGTTAGCTAACCTTTTAGGGGAGTTTCCTGTAACCATCATTACAAATGATATAAAAATAGCCAATACGCTTTTAGCAAAAGAAAAAGTTCAATTGCTCGTTCTTGGCGGGACGAGCATTCATCCGACTTCTTCCCTTTATGGAGTAGAGGCGATTGATAAATTAAAGCGAATTCGTGTGAATCGGTTGTTTTTTGGAACGACAGGTGTATCAATTGAACATGGTTTAACGGTGTTACATAGTTTACATGCAGAATGGAAGCGGCAAATATTATTATGTGCCGATTATATTACGTTATTAACAGACTCATCAAAGTTCGATAAAGTAGGTTTTATTCAATTTGCATCTATTAATGAAATTGATGAAATCATTACAGATGAAAACATCAATCCATTTATATATAAGGAGTTACAAGCTAAAAACGTAAAAGTTAGTGTTACTTCTTTATAATTTTTTAACAAATTAAATAGAACGATAGATTGATTGCCAGAGATTCTCATGATATAATCGAACTGAAACGAACATAAACGAACATAAAAGGAATAATACGTAAAAGGGAGGGAAAGGAATGGAACAGTCCTTTTCATTACAAGGAAAAGTTGCTTTAGTAACAGGAGCTGGACGAGGATTAGGGCAAGGCATGACACTAGGATTAGCTGAAGCTGGGGCAGATATTATTGGTGTAGGCTATGCACCAATGCCTGAAACACAAGAAAAAGTAGAAGCGCTTGGTCGCCGTTTTTTTGCAATTGAAGCTGATTTATCAAAAGAAGACGCTGTGGCAACCGTTGTGAGTAAAGCTCTTACATATGTAGATAAAATTGATATTTTAGTGAATAATGCTGGTATAATTCGAAGAAATGAAGCGGAAAACTTCTCAGATGAAGATTGGAACGACGTAATTGATGTAAATCTTCATGCAGTATTTAAAATGTGTCGCGAAGTTGGTAAGCATATGCTTGAAAATGGTTCAGGAAAAATTATTAATATAGCTTCGATGTTATCGTTCCAAGGTGGACTTCGAGTTCCTTCCTATACAGCAAGCAAACACGCTGTAGCAGGATTAACGAAATCATTTGCTAATGAATGGTCTGGTCGTGGAATAAATGTAAACGCTATCGCCCCGGGATATATGGTCACTGACAATACAGCGCAATTACGGGCGAATGAAGAACGAAATGCATATATTACTTCCCGAATTCCACAAGGAGAATGGGGAACACCTGAAGATTTAAAAGGACCGATTGTGTTTTTATCTTCTGATGCTTCTCGCTATGTGAATGGGCATATTTTATATGTTGACGGTGGATGGATGAGCTCGTAACGAATGGTGTAAAAAAAGAAAACATAAATTTTAAAAAAATGAGGAGTCGATAAATATGGATATCCGATATGCAACAAACCCAACGGACTTTAAACAATATACAACTGAAAAATTAAGAGACGAGTTTTTAGTAGAGTCTTTGTTTGTAGAAGGCGAAATTAATATGGTGTATTCTCACTATGATCGAGTTGTTGTAGGTGGAGCCATCCCTACAGGCGCCGAATTAAAACTTGATGCGGGGGATACGTTCAGAACAGAATATTTCCTTGAAAGACGAGAAGTAGGCATTATCAATATCGGACCAAAAGGAAAAGTTGTTGTTGATGGAGAAACATACGAGTTAAATAAACGCGATTGCCTTTATGTTGGTTTAGGTCATAAAGAAGTAACATTCCATAGTGAAGACAATGGGAGTCCTGCTCGATTCTATATCGTTTCTGCACCAGCGCATAAACAATACCCAACAAAAGTGTTATCTATTGAAGATGCCGTACCAGTTCACTTAGGAACCGATGCAGAATCAAATCGTCGTACGATTTATAAATATATTCATTCTGAAGGACTTCAAAGCTGCCAACTAATGATGGGCATGACGTTGCTCGAGCCAAACAATATGTGGAATACAATGCCTGCACATGTTCATGACCGTCGTATGGAAGTCTATTTATATTTTGATATGGATGAAGAATCAAGAGTGTTCCATTTTATGGGGGAACCACAAGAAACTCGTCATATGCTCGTCAAAAATGAACAAGTTGTGTTATCACCACCATGGTCGATCCACTCAGGAGTTGGGACGAAAAACTATACGTTCATTTGGGCAATGGCGGGTGAAAACTATACATTTAAAGATATGGATTTCATTAAAATGGAGGACTTAAAATAAAATGTTTAGAAAAAATTACCTGATGTCATTGTAGTCAGGTAATTTTTTTACCTAATTTATGGAAAGGTGGAAACGAGATGTCAGCAAATTTAGAACGATTAAAAAATGAAAAAATAGTGGCGATTATAAGAGGCATTGCCTATGAGGATGGGATACCAACAGCAGAGGCTTTACTAGAAGGTGGCGTAACGTTATTGGAAATTACGTTAAATAATGACGGCGCGTTAAAGCTTATTTCCGAATGCAGAGAAAAATTTGCAGGTAAGCTTTGTATTGGTGCTGGAACGGTTTTAAATTTGGACATGGCGAAGGAAGCCGTTGCGGCAGGAGCGGAATATATAGTTTCCCCTAATTTAGATGAAAACGTCATTGATTATGGATTGTCGGCAGGAGTTGATGTTTGGCCAGGAACGCTGACACCAACTGAAATTGTAAGGGCTTACGAAGCAGGGGCATCGGCAGTAAAAGTGTTTCCGGTCGGAGCGCTTGGTGTCAATTATGTAAAGGATATTCGTGGACCATTAGGACATATTCCGATGATGGTGACAGGTGGTGTCAATGTTGACAATATAAATGACTTTATTCAAGCAGGTGCTGTAGCTGTTGGACTAGGTGGAAATCTTGTAAACAAGCAACTCATTAAAGAAAAGAAATATGATGAAATTACGAATCTAGCAAAACAATTTCTTTCAAAAGTGAAAGGGGGTTAATGATAGATGAGTAAGAAAACGATCGATGTTGTTACGATTGGCGAAAGCATGGTTTTATTTCAACCATTAATAGAAGGGACATTAGCCTATGCACCAATGTTAAGTAAATCTGTTGGAGGAGCAGAATCCAATGTCGCGTTATCGCTACAACGTCTTGGGAAAAAAAGTCGATGGATTAGCAGATTGGGAACAGACCCTTTTGGTGATATGATTATTTCGACTTTAGCTGGTGAAGGGGTTGATGTGTCAAAAGTGATTCGTGACTCTGACGCGCCAACAGCAGTGTTTTTTAAGGAGTCGAAAGGGTATGGTGACCCAAATGTGTATTATTACCGAAAGGGGTCGGCAGCAAGTCGATTTACGAAAGAGGAAATTCAGCCAAACTGGTTTGCGGATGCGAGGCATTTACATGTGACAGGAATAACACCAGCACTAGGAGATAATACAACAGAAATGTTAAAAGAAGCGATGATTCAAGCACGAAAAGAAGGATTAACGGTTTCGTTTGATCCTAATTTACGAAAAAAATTATGGGACGAAGAAAAAGCAAGAACAACACTTCTTTCATTAATTCCGTATTGTGATATTTTTATGCCTGGTTTAGAAGAAGCTCAATTTTTAGTAGGGGAAAGAAATGAAGAAGACTATTGTTCGGTGTTTGAAGAATTAGGCGCCACTCTTGTTGTGTTAAAGCTTGGGACGAGAGGTTCCTTGACTAAATTAGGAACAACGATGATTAAAGCAGAGCCCTATAAAGTAGATTATGTTGTGGATACAGTCGGAGCGGGAGATGCCTTCGCGGCAGGACTGTTATCGATTTTATTGCGAGACGATATGCCATTGGCACAATCTGCATTGGAACGAAATGTTGAATCGGCTTTAAAGCGCGCGAATATTATGGGAGCATTAGCAACACAGTTTAAAGGAGATTGGGAAGGATGTCCGACAAAATTAGAAGTTGAACATCTTGAAGCCGGAAAACAAACAACAACAAGATAATGTGTAAAGAAGGAGAGTTGTGATCATTTGTTCGGAGCTTTCCATCTTTTTTGAAAAAAATAACAACGTTGTTAATAAAAATGAGGAGGAAGCAAAGTGAAGAAAATTGCGATATGTGGGGTAAGCAATCGAGCAATGGGGATGTTTATTGAACCGATTGTGACAAAGTTTTCAAAAGATAATACAATTGTAGGGTTGTTGGATTCTGATGATAGAAGGTTTGAGCTTTGTATTTCTAAATTTCCAGAGCTTCATGCTGTTCCAAAATATAGGCCTGATTCATTTTCAAAAATGATTAAAGAGACAGGTGCAAATACAATCATAGTCACTAGTCGGGATGATACGCATATTGACTATATTTTGCAAGGATTGGCTCATGATGTAACGGTCATTACAGAAAAGCCAATGGTAACAACAGCAAAAGATGCCAAGCGAGTAATGGAAGCAGAAGCAAAAAGTAAAGGGAAGGTCATCGTCGCTTTTAACTATCGCTATAATCCGTATCACCGTAAAATTAAAGAATTAATACTAGAGGGAAAGATAGGAAGAGTAACGTCCGTTGATTTAAATTGGTATATTGATACGTACCATGGAGCGAGTTATTTTAAACGCTGGAATCGAAATCGAGAATATTCAGGTGGGTTATCGATTCATAAATCAACACATCACTTTGATTTAGTCAATTGGTGGATTGACCAGTTACCGGAACAAGTTTTTGCTTATGGTGCGTTAAACTATTATGGAAAAGACGGAGAATTAAACCCGAGCCCAACTGATGGGCGTTATTGTGAAACATGTCGTGAAAAATTAAAATGCCAATATTATATGAGATGGTCAAACCGCTCAAATGAAATAGATGTAAAAGATGACCATTTAAAAAATGAAAGCATAGAAAAATTAAGCTCTAGTTACACAGACTACCGCCCAGATGCCTGTATTTTTGACCATGACATTGAAATAGAAGATACGTATGTTGCTACAGTGAAATATAATGAGGGGGCTTTTTTAAGTTATTCTATTAATTTTTCCCTTCCTTATGAAGGGTACCGACTTGCGATAAATGGAACTAAAGGAAGAATTGAAACGACAGAGTTTCATGAACCAAGCCGTGTCCCATTCCCTATCCCTGTGCAAACGATAGACTATTTTCCTTTATTTGGTGCAAAAGAAGTAATTCATGTGGTACAAAATGGAGGAAGTCATGGTGGCGGTGACCCAATTTTACAAGAAGACCTCTTTTTAGGAGTAGATCCATATCGCCCGTATGAAATATTAGCAGGAGCAAAAGCAGGAGCGTATTCCATCGCGACTGGTGAGGCTGTGTGGCGCTCTAGTAAAGAGAATAAACCGATTTCCATTCTTAAGTTATTGGAATTAGATGTCGACGTCAATGTAAAAGTGCATAACGAATAGGGGGAGTCCATGACTCTCCCTATTTTAAAGATTTGGTCTAGCAGTGAAGCTTTGAAAGCTTATTCTTGAAACGAAAAGACGCTCCCGCGTTTTTATTATTTATGGTACGTAAGCGGCCATGAAAACCGTTATCTGTGAACATTGCTAGCGTTTTGCAACGTTGGCGGACACAGGAGCAGTTAATCATAATATATCGCTAGGAATAGAGTTGCTTTTGCGTTAATAAGCGCTCCTGTGGCCAGTAAAAAACGGAAACCCGTATAAAGTTCACAAATAACGGCTGCTCTGACCGGAAAAATGAGACAACAGTGTCATTATTGGAACATAAAAGTTTACAATTGGTAAATGATCATGTAAAAAAGAGTATAAGAGTTTTCGAAATATTTTGTTGTTTTTCAAAAGTTGGCCAAAGGAGGTTAAAAAAACAAGGATTAAAATTGTTACTTTTCAATATATATTTAACTTTTGTTATCTACTAACGAAGGAAAAAACAACCTATAATTGGGGTTGTAAGCACTTACAAAAAAAGAAACAAGGGGGAAATGAAATGAATAGTAAAATGGCAAAATGGTTTATGTTAGTCATGCTCGTTTTTGTTCTTGCTTTAGTTGGGTGTAGTTCAGAAACAAACAATGACACAACAGACGATGCTACTGAAGAAGCACCATCAAATGATGGCGAGGCTACAGGAAACGATGGCGATGTTACAATTCGTGTCGCATGGTGGGGTGGGCAAGAACGCCATGATATGACACTTGAAGCAATTGAATTGTTTGAAGCAGAATATCCACATATTACTGTTGAACCTGAATATACAGGCTGGGATGGATATTGGGAGCGTTTAAATACGCAAGCGGCTGGTAACAACCTACCTGATGTTATTAATATGGATAACTCAAAATTAAATGAATATAACAGCCGTGATTTATTAGTAGATTTAACACCATTTATTGAAGCAGGCACAATTGACTTATCTGATGTTGATGATGTATATCAAGAAATCAACCAAGACGGTGACCGTACACTTGCTGTTGCATTAGGTGCAAACGCATTATCAGTTGTTTTTAACAAAGATATTCTTTCTGAAAATGGAATTGAATTAGAACCTGGTTACACGTATGAAGATTTACGCGAAGCCATGCTAACGATTGGTGGAGCAACAGACGGAGATTTCTTCGGTTTTGACTTTGCTAATGCGGAATATGAATTATTCTTCTCTTATGCAAGACAAAATGGACAATCTGTGTTTAATCCAGATGGAACAGGCTTAGGATTTGAAGAAGAGATTTTAGTAGATTTCTTTGCGATGGTTCAAGAAATGGTTAAAGAAGGTTCAGGTCCTTCTCACGATATTACAATGAGTTATATTGATGGTGGAAATGCGATGATTGGTGATGGAACTGCAGCGGTGCAAATGGCAGCGAGTAACCAAATTATCGGTCTTTCTCAGTCAACGGATTATGAATTAGGATTAGGACTATTACCTTCATTAGAAGGCGGACAACATGGAAACTGGATTCGTCCGAGTATGTCATTCTCGATTTCCACTCATTCACAACAACAAGAAGCAGCAGCGTTATTTATCGATTTCTTTACAAACAATTTAGAAGCACATGAAGTATTAAAAGCTGACCGTGGTGTACCAATTTCTTCAGCTGTTCGTGAGCATTTAGCTCCAATGGTAGACGGAGCGATTAAAGAAACATTTGATTTCTTAGAGTTAGTGGCAGATTACACGAGCCCAGCTGATCCGCTATCACCACCAGGGGAATCCGAAGTTCGCGGTTCATTCTTACGACTTGTTGAAACGATTAAATATGACAGAATTTCACCAGAAGATGCAGCAGCTCAATTTATGCAAGAAGCAGAAGCAGTATTAAATTAATTGTTTTCATAACAGGCCATTTGCATAAAATGGCCTGTTATAAAATAGGAGGTACACTATCATGGCCAAACCAGAAGAAGTGGTTCGTACTCCTTCTCTATCAGTGGAAGCAAAACAACAACAAAAAAAGAAAGCTCTAAAAGAAACTCTAACTGGTTATGCGATTATTTCACCGTGGTTAATCGGATTTATTTTATTAATTGCAGGTCCGATGCTTGTGTCTTTGTACTTATCATTTACAAATTATGATTTACTATCGAGTCCGAATTGGATTGGAATTCAAAATTATATTAATGTGTTAACAAATGACCCTCGTTTTGTTCAGTCATTAAAAGTTACAATGATTTTTGTGTTTGTCTCAACACCTTTAAAATTAATCTTTGCTCTTTTCTTAGCGATGTTATTTAACACGGGAAGAAAAGGGACGGGATTGTTCACAACGATTTATTATATCCCATCGATTATCGGGGGAAGTGTTGCGATTGCGGTCGTATGGAAGCAAATGTTTGGACGCTCTGGAGCAGTTAATGAGTTCGTTACTTCTTTAGGGTTTACCGGAGTCAACTGGATTGGGAATCCAGACACAGCATTGTCTGTCTTAATCTTGCTTGTCGTTTGGCAGTTTGGATCTCCGATGATTATCTTTTTAGCTGGACTCAGACAAATTCCAAATGAGTTGTATGAGGCAGCAAGTGTAGATGGAGCAAACGCAGTAACAAAGTTTTTCAAAATTACACTGCCAATGTTAACTCCAGTTATTTTCTTTAATTTGATTATGCAAACAATAGGCGCATTTATGACGTTTACACAGTCATATCTCATTACAGGTGGGGGACCGATGGATGCAACGCTCTTTTATGCGGTCTACTTGTATGAGGTTGCCTTCACATATTTAAGAATGGGTTATGCATCAGCAATGGCTTGGATATTACTTGCAATTATTGCAGCCATTACCGCGCTTTTATTCTGGTCTTCGAAGTATTGGGTTTACTATGAATCAGAAGGGGGACGTTCTAAATGAATAAACATAAAAAGCTCAGAGATATCATTTATTATGTGTTCGTCCTCGCTTTAGGGTTCGTCATGATTTATCCGATTCTTTGGATGTTTGCTAGTTCTTTAAAGCCTGCTCAAGAAATATTTAATAATGCGTTATCGTTAATTCCGAGTGAAATTATGTGGCAAAACTACCCACAAGGGTGGCAAGGCTTTGGTCGGACGGGGTTTGATATCTTTTTTACAAACTCAGCGATTATTACATCCCTCGTTGTGATAGGTTCGATTTGTTCTTGTAGTATTGTTGCCTTTGGATTTGCGAGATTAAACTTTAAGTTTAAAGGATTATTGTTTGCTTGTTTAATGGGGACGATTATGTTGCCAGTACAGATTACATTAATTCCACAATATGTGTTGTTTCATAATATTGGCTGGGTCAATACATTTTATCCATTAATCATTCCTGCCTTTCTAGGAGGAACACCGTTTTTCGTCTTTTTACTCATTCAGTTTATTCGAGGAATCCCACGGGAATTAGATGAAGCGGCGATTGTCGATGGTTGTTCTACAATAGGAATCTTTTGGAGAATCATTTTACCGTTATTAACACCAGCTCTTGTTACCGTTGCTTTATTCGCGTTCATGTGGACATGGGATGACTTTTTAGCCCCACTTATTTACTTGAACAATGCAAGTTTGCATACAGTTACCCTTGGTTTACGAAACTTTATGGATGCAGATGGAAATACAAACTGGGGACCGTTACTAGCGATGTCATCGTTATCGTTAATGCCACAGTTTATATTATTTGCCTTTTTCCAAAAATACCTTGTCCAAGGGATTGCAACAACTGGCTTAAAGTAAGCATACAATTGCAGACTACCTGAATACACATCAGGTAGTCTCTATTATGCTACTACATTATTATAGAAAAAAATAGGAGGGCGTTATCATGCCAAAATTAGTTTTTGATGAACAACAAATTAAAGAAGTGATTGATCGTATTGTGGAAAGAACATTTAAAATGGATTTTAGCTGGGATTGGCCAGGTGGAGTTGCATTTTATGGTGTTGCTGAAGCATATGAAGTGACAGGAGAACAAAAATATATTGATTATTTAAAAGAGTGGATTGACCGCGAATTAGAAGATGGACTTCCTAAACTAACGGTGAATGCTTCATCATTAGGACATATTTTACTAACGTTATATAAAGTAACAGAAGAGCAAAGGTATATCGAGATTGCCACAGAAATGGCGGAATACTTAGTAAATGAAGCGGAACGTTTTGATGATGATGTTCTTCAACATACCGTAAATGGAGATAAATATGATTTCCCAGAACAAGCGTGGGTGGACACGATGTTTATGGCAGGATATTTCTTACTTCGAATTGGTAAATTACTAGACCGAGAAGATTTCTTTGAATTTGGCTTAAAACAATATCATGGCCATGAAAAGTTTTTACAAGATGATGATACTGATTTGTACTATCATGGTTGGGATAATCTTGCGCAAAACAATATGTCTAGTATCTTTTGGGCACGTGGCAATAGTTGGGCCGCGATTACAATGGCTAGAGCATTAGAGTACGTAGAAGTACAACACCCTTCTTATATGATTATTGATGGGTCACTCCGAGATTTACAAAGTGCGTTAGTTCGGTTGCAATTAGATAACGGACTTTGGCCAACTGTTTTAACGGACCAAACATCATATCCTGAAGTATCAGGGTCAGCTGGGATTGCAGCTTCACTCTTAGTGCGAGGAAAACTATATAACTCTTATATCCAAAAATCGATTCAAGGCATGCTTGATCATGTGAAAGAAGATGGTTCTGTCTTAAGCGTATCCGCAGGTACAGCAGTTATGAATGATGAACAAGGATATAAAGATGTCCCGTATAAACGTGTACAAGGATGGGGGCAAGGATTGGCTCTCGTATTCTTTGCATCGTTACTGAAAGGGAGAAATATTCAATAAAAGACAGAAAGCAAATTAAGATAGGAGTGTTTGACTTGAAGTCTGTATCAGAAGTTCTTCCTTATATGACATACGGGGGAGATTATAATCCCGAACAATGGTCAGAGGACGTATGGTTAGAAGATGCAAGATTAATGAAAAAAGCAGGCGTAAATCTCGTTTCTGTTGGTATTTTCAGTTGGGGTGTTCTCGAACGAAACGAAGGAGAATTTGATTTTCAATGGCTTGATAAAGTGTTGGATATTCTGCATGACCATGGTGTTGGTGTGAGCCTTGCTACAGCAACGGCTTCAACCCCAGCGTGGCTATCAAAGAAATACCCAGATTCGATTGCAATTGATAAACATGGTGTTCCATATTCCTTTGGATCAAGGCAACACTATTCACCAACGAGCCCTGATTATATTAGACTTGTAAAAATTCTCGTTCGAAAGCTTGCCGAACGTTATAAAAATCACCCTGCTTTAAAAATGTGGCATATTAACAATGAATATGCGTGCCATCTATCAGAATGTTATAGTGCCAATACGGAAAAAGCATTCAGACAATGGCTCAAAGACCGATATGAAACGATCGAAGTGTTAAATGAAAAATGGGGGACAAATTTCTGGAGTCAGCGCTATAATGATTTCGATGAAATTATGTTATTAAATAACCCGCCAACATTTGCAAATCCAGGGCAAGAGTTAGATTATAAACGCTTTATGGATGAAGCTTATTTACAACTATATATAACGGAGAAAGAAATTTTACGTGAAGTGACACCTGAAGTCCCTGTATTTACAAACTTTATGTTCAATTTTAAACCGTTAAATTATTTTAAATGGGCAAAAGAACTAGATGTGGTAACATGGGATTCTTATCCTGACCCAAGAGAAGGGATACCTGTTTCTCATGCGATGAACCATGATATTATGCGAAGCTTAAAGCAAGGTCAACCGTTTTTATTAATGGAGCAAGTGACAAGCCAAGTGAACTGGATGGATATTAATGTCATTAAACCTCCTGGAGTCATGAGAACATTAAGTTATTCCACCGTTGGTCGTGGTGGAGATGGAATCTTATTTTTTCAATGGCGACAAGGGCGAGCGGGTGCAGAAAAATTTCATGGTGCTATGGTTCCTCATTCAAATGATGAAAATAGCCGTGTGTATAAGGAAGTTGTCCAGCTTGGTCAAGAATTGAAACAACTTGAGACTGTTGTTGGGGCAAGAACAGATGCAAAAGTGGCGATTTTGTTTGATTGGGAAAATTGGTGGGCCGTTGAACTTGGATGTAAACCCCATAATAAATTAAAGTATATTGACCGAGTGAAATTATATTATCAAGAATTTTTTGAGCAAAACATTGCCGTTGATTTTAGGCAAGCAAGCGATGATTTAAGTGGATACCAATTTGTCGTCGCACCGATGCTTTATATGGTCAAAGAAGGCGATAAAGAAAATTTAGAGAAGTTTGTAACTAATGGTGGTACATTGCTTGTGACGTATTTTAGTGGCATTGCGGATGAAAATGACCGAATTTATCTTGGCGGATACCCAGGGCCACTCAGAAAGTTATTAGGGATATATGTGGAAGAGTTCGACCCGTATCCAGAAGGAAAGTCAAATACTTTACGTTATAACGGTCAATCTGCTCCTTGTTATATTTGGAGTGACATTATTCATCTTGAAGGAGCAGAACAAATTGCTTCGTTTGGTGAAAATTGGTACAAAGAAAAGCCAGCTGTAACGAAACATGCTTATGGGAAAGGCCATGCTTATTATATTGGAACAGAGCCAGACCGAGCGTTTTTAACGCCATTTATTGAACAGATTACTACGGAGTTACACATTCAAGCTCCACTTAAAGCACCGCCACGTGTTGAAGTTTTGCAAAGAAATACAGCCGAGCATAATCATATTTTTATTATTAATCATAATGATGCTGACGTGACAATCTCTTTACAAGAAAATGTGGAGTATGAAGAGTTGATAACAGGTGAAAGAGTTTCAAAACAACTAAAGGTAAATGCAGTAGATGTTGCGATTTTAAAGTATTAGAAGGAAGAGCGCCTGTCTTGTCTAAAGAGCCAGTAGCCTTCAAGCTTCCTTCAATAGAGGATATCATAAAGGAAAAGCGCCTTTTTGATATCCTCTTGTTGTTTTTTGATAGTTATTTAACATTTTTTATCTGTTATCGTTATGGAGCTCGTTTTATAATTGATGTAAGCACTTACAATTAGAAGGAAGGGTTGCTTGATGAATTTTTCAGGGTTTACAACAGTAGTAAATGAGTGCTGTGAGTGGTTAATGAAACTTGCCTTCTTAAATACACTGTGGGTTGTTTTTTCGGTTCTTGGTTTAGGGATCTTTGGCTGGGCTCCAGCTACAGCGGCTGTGTTTGCTGTATTACGAAAGCGGCTTACGTCTAATGATGAATTTAAGATGGTACCGTTTTTTTGGAGTGTGTATAAAAAAGAATTTTTCAAAGCAAATCTCATCGGGTTGTTTCTCGTGTTTGGTAGCTGGTCTTTTTATTTTAGCTTAAGTACTCTCCTTTATTTACCACAGGCTGCGATGATTGCAATAGGGACGGTATTTTTTATAGCCCTCATTTTATTTCTTGTTGTTTCGTTGTTTATTTTCCCTGTGTTTACACACTATGATACGAATTTGCGAACGTGTTTCCGTTATGCACTTATGATTGGTTTAGCGAACTTGCATTATTGTTTAATAATAGGGATAAGTCTTGGCATTATAGGCGTTTTATTTCATGCCTTCCCTGGTATGCTTTTATTTTATTCGATTAGTTTACCAGTATGGTGTGTCATTGCGATTTCTTTAAGAGTATTTACGAATATGGAGAGTTTTGAACAAAATGTCGAACGAAATAGTTATACGTACAATTGATGAAATAATGCTAAAATAAAAGAGAGAAGAAAATACAATTCATTCTTGATTACAAAAAGAGGGATGTAATTCTGGGGGAATAAGAATGAAGTTTTACAAGCAATACCGGATACGTCATCTTTTATTTGGTAGTTTTTTTCTCTTTATGGTCCTTATCTTTGGAATAGTCATCTATGTTAGTTATCAATATTCTGTCCATGAAATTATTGAAACGACAACGGAATACCAAGAGAAAAACTTAAATTTATTAAGTGAAGATTTAGAAAGTAAATTAAGTACATTTGAAGGATATTCGATCGTGTTATCGAGGCAGCAAATTTATCGAGATGTTATTGGTGGAAGCAATACACAATTTGGACGAACAAGTTCAACACAATCGCTTACGTTAGACTTTTCAAATATCGTGTATAGTGTGCCGGCCATTCATTCAATCGAAATCTTTTTAAATGCTCCTCCGATTGATAATATTCAATATCCTGTCCGCTATTATCCGCTAACAGACAGTTATGAAGAAGACTGGTTTTCTACATTAAATGACGAAACTTCAAGCTGGTTAGGATCGAGGATGGTTGATACGATCGCAGGAGAAAAGCCTGTCATTAGCTTCGGTAGACATGTGAATACATCAAGAGGGCTCCTACAATCTGTGCTTATTATTAATCTTGACCCATATACACTACAAGGCTGGCTAATGGGGTTTAGTGATGAATCCAATCTAGTTTTGCTTGATAATAACGGCAATGTCATTTCAAGTACAAATTCTTTTTTTGACATCGGCGATACATTATATCAAAAAGTCGTCGAAGCAAAAGAGAAGCAAGGAGATGCAAAGTCGACATACCATGTGAGACATCATGAAGATTTTATCGTAGCAACAGCGATTGATTCTGTAGACTGGACATTAATGGAAATTACACCTTATGATGACCTAATAGCGGGAAGTCGAAGAATGACATGGACATTAATCGCAATTGGAATCTTTTCTATTATGCTTGCGTTAGTCGGAACTTTATTTTTAACGAGAAGTGTTACAAAACCTGTTGTTCATCTAGCAAATGTAATGGAAAACTACCAAATTAACCAACCAAAGCCGCAACTGCCAGATGATTATAAAAATGAATTTGGGCAATTATATCGTGGATTTGATGATTTAATCAATCGAGCACAAATGTTATACAAGTCATTAAATGAACAAAACCGCAGACAACGTGAGGCTGAAATTAAAGCATTACAAGCGAATATTAACCCACATTTTTTATATAATACGTTAGATCAATTAAATTGGATTGCGATTGAACGTGGCGATAATGATATGAGCAAAATGCTAGAATTATTAGGGAAAATGCTTCGAGTCGGGCTCTCAAAAGGTGAGAGTATTATTACAGTTGAAGATGAAATCAAATATTTACAGTATTATTTACAAATCCAAAAGATTCAACTTGAAGATCGCTTTTCTTACGACATTCATGTTCCTAAATTAACAGACCGCTTTTTTATTCCAAAATTGACATTACAACCATTTGTTGAAAACGCTATCATTCATGGATTCCAAGATGGTCGTGTTGGGAAGGTTGACATTCATATCGTTGAGGAAGGAGAGCATTTACTACTCCAAGTGTTAGATAACGGAATTGGGTTTCAAACGATCACCCCGCATAAAAGCAAATTAAACACGGGAGGATACGGGATCCGCAATGTCAATGAACGTCTTGATGTTTATTTTGGGAAAGAGGCAAGTGTGAATGTCGTGAATCGAGCAGAAGGTGGAGCTGCAGTATTAATTCGCATTCCGAAAGTTCGCGATAAAGATAGTATTCAACATACTTCATTATAGAATTCACAAGGAGTGATCAATGTGTGGAGTGTAGTTATTATAGACGATGATAATAAGGTGTTACGTGGAATGAAAAAAGTAATACCTTGGGAGAAGCTTAATTGTCAGTGGGTTGGAGAAGCCCAAAACGGAAAAGCGGGAATCGAAATCATTGAAAAAACACAACCAGACATTATCATTACAGATATTTATATGCCAGTGATGAATGGATTAGAGATGATCCAAGAACTGAAGCAAAAAGAGTTTGATAGTAAAGTAATTATTTTAAGTGGGTACAATGATTTTGAATATGCCCGCCAGGCGATGAGGTTGAGAATTGATGATTATTTATCAAAGCCAGCTTCAATTGATACGATTACAGATGTATTATGTAAAGTCATAGAAAATTTAGAACAAGAACGAAAAGAGAAAGAGAAGGTCGTAGAATTACGACAAAAGGTCAGTATATATGAACCTTTATTAGAAAAACAGTGGGTGAAATCTGTCATATCAGGAACAGCAGATGTTTGGAATACGCCAGTTGAAGTCGACTCATTAGTTCGGAAATGGGAAACAAAAAATCATCTCATTCTTGCAATGACATATGATGAATCTGTTGAAACATCATGTTTGCAGTCCGATTGGGACTTATTTCGATTTGCAGCAAATAATATTATAGAAGAAGTAACAGAACAATTTTTTGATGATTTCGAATATATTGAACACCATGTTTTCCAAAGCTCAATTTGTCTACATCTCGACAAAGAGGAAACAAATATCGTAAAGACCATTGAGAAGTATAAAAGAATCATAGAGTCGAAATTCCAGGATTGTTTACAAGTGCAGGCAACAGTCAACGTAGGAACGATGAAAGAAGATTGGCGAGAGATTCCAAGTTCAATGAAAGATGCTCTTTTCCCAGGGACAAGGGAAGACGCCGAGAGCAAGGTAGAACCTGTGTCGAAAGAAGTGCCACAACACCTCCTCTGGTCGCAATCCATGCAAGTGAGTCAAAAGCTATCAGAAGCGATTCGTTATGCTGATTATGATAAAGCATGCCAACTGATTAATGACTATTTTGCGAGTGTGGAACAATATCCGTTTCATAAAAAAGTCGCGGTCCGAATTGGAATTGAAATGTGGACAGTAATGACCTATTCGCTTTATGATATCGGAATTAAAAATGAAGAAATGTATTCGAACGATTTTGATTTATACCAAGAGCTTTCTGATAAATCATCATGGCATGAAGTAAGACGTTATTTAAATGAAAATGTAAAAAGAATGTGCAGTCATCAACAATGGGAAGAAAATAGTAAACATCGAAAATTAGTAGATCAAATGATTGCCTATGTACAAGAGCATATAAGTGAGAACATTACATTACAAGATATCGCCAATGAGCTTTATATATCTAGAAATTATTTAGGACAAATTTTTAAAAATATCGTCGGAGAATCATTTAAAAATTATATGACTCGTGCCCGTATGGAAATGGCAAAAAAGATGATCCAAGAAGGGAACTATTTAATTTACGAAGTTTCTGAAAAAGTTGGGTACGTGAATCCAGCCTATTTCACAACGACATTTAAAAAATATACTGGTTATACACCGACAGACCTCATTCATAAAAAAACAGTGAATCAATAAGGAAGGATGAACAAGATGACAGACATACAAAAAGGAAGCTGTGTTTGGTATATTCCAGATGGCTATATTCCACCATTAAGCTCAGGAACGCTAGAGAGCCATGAATCGATTTGTGTATTAAATTGCTATCAACAAAATGCTAACTTAAAGATTACGATTTATTTTGAAGACCGTGACCCGATTGAACAAATACCCTTTGTCGTAAAAGGAAAACGAACGAGTCATATCCGAACGAGCACACTAGAAAAAGACGGACAACGCATCCCAAAAGAAGTTCCTTATGCGATTGAAGTCGAAAGTGATGTTCCGATTATCGTACAATATAGTCGGTTAGATTCAACCCAACAAGAATTAGCACTGATGTCTACAATGGGGCATCCGTTAGCTTAATGCAGGATAATAGCTTTTTTTAAGTGGTAAGCTGTGAGTACTTTACTTAAAGGAAATATAATATGAATCATTCTGCTTCAAAGGATGTGCCAAAAGGGGAGAGAACCAACCTTTTGGCACATTCTTTTTCCATCAAGTCATGCACATATAGATGATGAAGGACAAAAGAGGCGAGGAAAACGAGAGAAGTGTCCTTCATAAGCCTGATGAAGGACAAAAGAGGAGAGAAAAGAGTGAGAAGTGTCCTTCATAGGGTGGATGAAGGACAAAAGAGGAGAGAAAAGAGTGAGAAGTGTCCTTCATAGGGTTGATGAAGGACAAAAGAGGAGAGGAAAGAGTGAGAAGTGTCCTTCATAAGCTTGATGAAGGACAAAAGAGGAGAGGAAAGAGTGAGAAGTGTCCTTCATAAGCTTGATGAAGGACAAAAGAGGAGAGGAAAGAGTGAGAAGTGTCCTTCATAAGCCTGATGAAGGACAAAAGAGGAGAGGAGAGAGTGAGAAGTGTCCTTCATAAGCTTGATGAAGGACAAAAGAGCGGAGAAAAGCGAGAAAAGTGTCCTTCATAGAACAGATGGAGGGCAAAAGAAATGTACGACAGGGTAGTTTTAAATATTATAGGGTTTTTATTAGAAATGGCTTAGAGATGATACTTTTTTAGGTTGATTTTTTCATCTATTATGAAATATAGAAGAGGTGAATTATGAAAGATAAAATAAAAGAAGTTTTTAATGAACTTGCTTGTGTTTATGAACAAACAGTCGATACAACGAGTTTGTATAATAGTGAATATGAAAGGCCAGCAATGTTAGGAAAGCTACCTCACAATTTAAAGGATATGAATGTATTTGATGCAGGCTGTGCAGCTGGATGGTATACGAGCCAATTAATGGAACGAGGAGCCAATGTTGTTGCATCGGATATTAGTCCTGAAATGGTTCGATCTACAAAGCGGCGTGTTGGAGAGAAAGCTAAAGTTATTTGTTTAGACCTAGAGGAAAAACTACCTTTCGAAGAGAATACATTTGATTACATTGTAAGCTCATTAACCCTCCATTATATAAAGGATTGGAGCCATACTTTTAATGAATTTAAAAGGATATTAAAGCCAAATGGAATTCTATTTTTTTCAGTTCACCATCCATTTTCAGACATGAAACTACTCAAAAATGCTAACTATTTCTCTACTGAATTAATTATCGATAAATGGAATAAAGAAGGTAAATCATATGAAGTTCCGTTTTATCGGAGGCCTCTTCATGTACTATTAAACGATACACTTACATTCTTTTCTATTGAAGAAGTTACAGAACCGAAACCTACAATAAACTTCAAAGCACAAGCACCAGAAAAATACGAAATGCTGATGAACGCCCCACAATTTCTTATAATTAAGGCTGTAATGAAATGATATTCTTTCTACTCATTAGTGAAACAAAGTGTAGTTTATTACCAGTGTTTAGTAAAAAGACATACACTCTACAATAGTCAGGCTCGTTGTACAAAGAAAAAATAGAAAATAAGTTCTAATATAGGAGAATACAAAATGCCTATTATATATCACAAGCAAATGATACGAGCACCTGTAGAACTTTGTTTTGACCTTGCAAGAAACGTAGATGTACATACTAAAACTACTGCTAAAACTAAAGAAAAAGCTGTGGATGGGGTTACAAAGGGATTATTAGAACAAGGTGATACTGTTACTTGGGAGGCTACTCACTTTGGTATTAAACAAAGGTTAACAGCAAAAGTAACATATATGGAAAAGCCATATATGTTTATTGATGTTATGCAAAAAGGAGCTTTTCATTCTTTTACACATAAACATCAATTTGTAGAAGAAAAAGGCAGTACTATAATGATAGATACATTTGAGTATAAGGCACCTTTTGGTTTAATTGGCATAGTGGCTAATAAATTGTTTTTAGAAAAGTATATGACTGACTTTATCGCTACGCGGGCAAAAGAACTAAAAAAGATTGCTGAAAGCGCTATTTAGAACGATAACAAACATTTTCATATGTTCTCACTAATAAGTGTGACTTAACTCATCCCCCAATCCCCTTCGCTAACAAAAGAAAAAAGACAAAAAGTAAAACAGCAGCATTTAAAACTCCTCCTACTATGGCAGGAAGTAATTTCTTTGAAAGTATGGAAAAAACAATCCCAAATAAAGAAAGTGTTCCGAGAACGATAATACCAATGACCAAGTTTGAGTCAGGTCCTCTTAATAGTAAAAATGAAAGAATACTAGCAAAAAACATGAGTAAAGATAACCATCCGAATTTATTCATATTCTCCTCCTGTTTCAAAAACTTACAAGTAAGTTAACGAATCGAAAGTTTGTAAATTTGTTCTTGATAACTATTTTCTTTATTTATTCTTATAAAACCTGTCTTTTCATATAAGCGAATCGCTTGCTCATTTTCTTTTTCTACTGTTAAAGAGATTATTTTGCATGTACGGTGCGTCTCTTTAATAAAATCGATAATTTTGTTAAGCGATCGCTCTCCATATCCTTTGCCTTGATGTTTTTTATCAATCTGAAAGCCGCCAATCCAATAATTATCTTCACTATTTGGTGAATAGGAAAGATAAAAGGCACCAATCATTTCATCGTTTACATATAAAAGATAGGGGTCTAATGCTTCATCCCATGGTTTTAGGTATGCATATGCAAGGGATTCGGCAATAGTTGGTACAAAAGGCTGTTGGCTTTCGTATACCGATAGTTTAAATGCTTCTTCCCAGTTTGCCTTTGTAATGTCATTGATAGTAATCTCAGTCATTGCGACTCTCTCCTCATAACGAAAATATATGTTTATTTTACCATAAAAAACCAATGAGGAACTATTCTATATTGTCTTGCTCAAACAGCAGCCTTAAATGCCATCAAAAATACACTCTTGTTTTTTTAGAAAGGCTGTGGCAAGGTTATGACTAGGATAAAGTGAATGGAGGGGTCATGTGAATAATGCTCATGTAACCGGAAGTTTTAAATTGATGAAATCATTAAATCGCACACTTGTGTTAAATATTATTCGTAAAGATGGACCAATTTCAAGAGCTGAAATTGCCAAAAGAACAAATTTAACCCCACCAACGGTTACGAATATTGTAAACGAATTATTTGAAACCGGAATAATAAAAGAAAGTCAGATGGGTCAGTCAAGCGGGGGAAGAAAGCCGATTTTGCTAACGATAGAGCCGACAAGTCATTATGTCATTGGGATTGATGTAGGGGTTCATAAAGTAAAAGTTGTATTGGCTGATTTAAATGCGTCGATTACAAACGAAAGTATTACAAAAATTAAAAAAGGTATAACAGAAGCTGAATTATTGCAGTTGTTAATTGAAAACGTCTATACGATTGTAGAGCAAGCGAATGTGACAAAGGAAAAGATTGTTGGAATTGGCGTTGGAATGCACGGGATGGTCGACCATATTCATGGTGTTGCCTTGTATGCTCCGAATTTACAATTGAAAAATATCCCGATAAAACAAACATTAGAAGCGGAATTTTCACTACCTGTCACTGTTGAAAACGATGCGAAAGCATTGGCTTTAGGGGAGAAATGGTTTGGCTATGGTGCCGATATTGAAAATATGGTTTGTATTAATGTCGGGATTGGGATTGGTTCTGGGATTATATTACAAAATAAATTATTCCATGGAAAAGACGGTATAGCTGGTGAAATCGGGCATACTGTTATTGATGAAAATGGACCAATGTGTACTTGTGGGAACAAAGGATGTTTGCAAACGTTTAGTGCAGGAGAAGCCATCCGAACGAGAGCACTGGAAGGTATAAACAAAGGAAAGCCAACAGCAATCGTTGAGATTGTGAAAGGAAATTTAGATAATGTAGATGGTGAAGCTGTGTTTGAAGCAGCCAAAGCGGGGGATGCTTTTGCGAAAGAGGTGCTGACAGAGTCAGGTAAATATTTAGGAATGAGCATTGCGAATTTAATAAATGTATTAAATCCAGAGTTAGTCGTATTAAGTGGTGGGGTGTCACGAGCGGGTGAATTTCTTTTACAACCCATTCGGGCGATTGTAGAAGAGCGAGTGTTAACACCATCGGCAAAAGACACGACAATTTGTTTATCAAAGCTTGGCCAGCAGGGCACCGTCATCGGCGCCGTAACACTAGTGTTAGCAGAAATGTTTGTTCCAGATGTAAACGCATAACACCAAATGAGGTGGGAGAGTTTCTCACCTAAAAAATATCGAAAAGAGCAAGACAAAAAAAAGTGAATATGATATACTGAAACTAACTTAATTAAATTAATTAATAAAGTATTCTCGATTAAGGAGAGGATTAAATTATGACAATTTTAGTGACAGGTGGAGCAGGGTATATTGGAAGCCATACAGCCCTTTATTTACAACAACAAAATGAAGACGTCATCATTTTAGATAACTTACAAAAAGGTCATCAAGAGGCAGTCTTAAACACACCTTTTTATGAAGGAGATTTACGAGACGAAGCTGTACTTGATGAGATTTTTACAAAACATAACATTACGAGTGTGATTCACT
Organism: Alkalihalobacillus bogoriensis ATCC BAA-922; assembly: GCF_000621445.1. Taxonomy (GTDB): domain Bacteria; phylum Bacillota; class Bacilli; order Bacillales; family Bacillaceae_F; genus Bacillus_AO; species Bacillus_AO bogoriense. Next base: position 39,852 of record NZ_KK211282.1, read on the forward strand.
TTGCGGCAAATTCGCTTGTTGGAGAAAGTGTCACTGCACCGCTTGAATATTACGAAAATAATGTGATTGGCTCATATACACTAGTGAAGAAAATGGTAGAGCATAATGTGAAACAAATTGTGTTTTCTTCTACAGCAGCAACTTACGGTGAACCTGAATCAGTTCCAATTCAAGAAAGTGACCCAACGATTCCAACGAATCCATACGGAGAAACGAAATTAGCCATTGAAAAACTTTTAAAATGGGCGGACGGTGCTTACGGTTTAAAATCGGTTTGTCTCCGTTATTTTAACGCTGCAGGGGCAGACCCAGAAGGAAGAATTGGAGAAGATCATACACCAGAAAGCCATTTGATTCCGCTTGTGCTTCAAGTTGCATTAGGACAGCGTGAAACCATCAAAATTTTTGGTGATAATTATCCGACAGAAGATGGAAGTTGTGTTCGTGATTATATTCATGTCATGGATTTAGCGCAAGCTCATTATTTAGCGTTGAAAAAACTTGAAACGACAAATGAGAGTGGCATTTATAATTTAGGAAACGGCACAGGCTTTTCGGTCAAAGAAGTTATTGAAGTATGCCGTGAAGTAACGAGAAAAGAAATTAAAGCGGAAATTGCTGAACGACGAGCAGGCGATCCAGCGGTGTTAATTGCGTCTTCAGAAAAAGCAAAACAAGAGCTTGGCTGGAAACCGAATTATGCAGACTTAAATCAAATTATTGAACATGCATGGACATGGCATCAAAACAATCCAACAGGTTATAAAAAATAAAAAGCAAAACGGGGGAGTAACAATGGAAAAGGTCATGGAAACATTTAAAAAAATCTTTGGAAGTGATGAAGATGTTCGTCTCTTCTTTGCACCTGGACGTGTTAATTTAATTGGCGAACATACAGATTATAACGGCGGCCACGTGTTTCCTTGTTCATTAAGCATTGGAACATATGCAGCTGTGAAAAAACGTGAAGATAAAACGGTTCGTTTTTATTCAATGAACTTTGAACAATTAGGAATTATCGAAACGACAGTTGAGACACTTCAGTATGAGGAAGCTCATGATTGGGCGAACTACCCAAAAGGTGTGTTAACTGTTTTACAACAAGCAGGAGCTAAAATCGAGAGCGGGTTTGATGTTGTTTATTACGGAACAATTCCAAATGGAGCAGGGTTATCTTCATCGGCTTCAATTGAACTAGCAACAGCTGTAATGGCGAACACATTATATGACCTTGGTTTTGACCAAGTTGAGCTTGTAAAAAAATCACAGCAAGCAGAAAATGAATATATCGGTGTGAATTGTGGGATTATGGACCAATTTGCGATTGGAATGGGGAAAAAAGACCATGCCGTCTTTTTGAATTGCCAAACACTAGACTATACGTACTCACCAATTAAACTTGATGACCTTGCGTTAGTTATCGTCAATACGAATAAGCGTAGAGGGTTAGCAGATTCAAAATATAATGAGCGCCGTGCCCAATGTGAAGAAGCATTAGCGATTTTACAAACAAAAGTCGATGTTGAGTCACTAGGTGATTTAACGATTGAACAATTTGAACAATATAAAGGCGAGATTCAAGATGAAGTTGTGCAACAGCGTGCCAAACATGCTGTATATGAAAATGCACGAACAATTGAAGCGGTGAAAAAATTAAATGAAGGTGACATTGCGGGCTTTGGTAACCTAATGAATGAGTCTCACATCTCATTACGGGATGATTATGAAGTTACTGGAGTTGAACTAGATACACTCGTTGAAATTGCTTGGAATGAAGGGGCAATTGGAGCGAGAATGACTGGCGCAGGTTTTGGTGGTTGTACTGTAAACCTTGTAAAAAAAGCTGATGTGTCTTCTTTCGTTAAAGCCGTGGAACATCAATATGAAGCAAAACTAAACATTAAACCAGATTGCTATGTCGTTGAAATTGGTGATGGAGCTCGTGAATTAAAGTAGGAGGTTAGTCTAATGAGTAAAATCAATATTTATGAACAAATTGAACGTCTCATTCAATATGGGGCTCAAAAAAACTTACTTCAGGCTGTTGACGTTGATTATGCTAGAAATCAAATCTTGTCTGTCCTACAACTTACCGATTATGAAGAAGTCAAAATTGAACGAGAAACACTAGCATCACCTGAATCAATATTAGAACAAATCTTACATTGGGCACAAGAGGAAGGCGTACTTGAAATTGATTCAGTAACTTTCCGTGATTTATTAGATACAAAAATAATGAATTGCATCATGCCAAGACCATCAGAAGTTGTTGGGACGTTTACAAAGCTTTATGAGACAAAAAGTAAAAAGGAAGCTACCGATTATTTCTACGAGCTCTCCAAAGCATCTCATTATATTCGCACAGATCGGATTGCAAAAAATGAACATTGGTATAGTGAAACTGAATACGGAAATTTAGAAATTACGATTAATTTATCAAAGCCGGAAAAAGACCCGAAAGCCATTGCAGCAGCAAAAGGGGCAAAGCAATCATCTTATCCAAATTGCTTATTATGTAAAGAAAATGTAGGGTATGAAGGTCGCGTGAACCACCCAGCAAGACAAACACACCGAATCATTCCCGTGACATTACAAGGAGAACAATGGTATTTTCAATATTCTCCTTATGTGTACTATAATGAGCACGCGATTATGTTTTCACACGACCATACACCAATGAAAATCTCGAAAGTAGGTTTTGATCGACTATTGCATTTTGTCGAGCAGTTCCCACATTATTTTGTAGGAACAAATGCAGACTTACCGATTGTCGGTGGATCGATATTATCACATGATCACTTCCAAGGTGGACATCATGAGTTCCCGATGGCACAAGCGGAAATTGAAGAAGCTGTAACCTTTGCGGGTTATGAAAATATTGAAGCTGGCATTGTGAACTGGCCGATGTCGGTTATCCGTCTACGCGGGGAAGACCGTCATCAATTAACTGAGTTAGCGGATAAAATCTATCAATCTTGGTGTCATTATTCAGACGAAACGGTTGAGGTTCTCGCAAAAACGAGAGAAGAACGTCATAATACGGTGACACCGATAGCACGTTTTGCGAATGGAAAATATGAGTTTGACGTTGTGCTCCGCAATAATCGAACAAATGAAAAGCACCCACTTGGCATTTTCCACCCGCATGACGAAGTGCATCATATTAAAAAAGAAAATATCGGTTTAATTGAAGTGATGGGGCTCGCTGTCTTGCCAGGTCGATTAAAAGAAGAAATGGAAGTACTCGCAACGTATTTAGTTGATGAGAATTTTGAACAAAAAGCTAAGCAAGATGAACGAACAGAAAAGCACGTAGAATGGGCACTGAAAGTTAAAGCGAATTACCCTAATTTAACGAAAGAAAATGTACCATCGATTTTAAAAGATGAAATCGGCAAAGTATTCTCAATTGTTCTTGAGCATGCTGGTGTATTTAAACGAACAAGTGAAGGGAAAGCCGCATTTCTGCGCTTTATTGAGCAAGTAAAATAAGAAGAAGCCCCCGAAGCCTTTGAATATAGGCTTCGGGGGCTTTTGTTTTAGCATATTCGGTTTCGGACATTTATTCCGCTATTTCGTGTAAATCAAGCTATTTTCAAAGCGTATCGGACATCTGTTCCGTTATTTGCCCAAACGAGCGTCAACATCCTTCTATATTTGTGATTTAGCGGAACAGGTGTCCGATAGCATATGAAAAACGTACATAATTCCTAAAATAGCGGAACGTATGTCCATAAGAACTTACACAAACGCAGGTAGTGGGTCAAAAAACTGTGCCCAGTCTAATGACAGCTCTTCTTCTGTTAATAAGCAAGTATCTAATGACGCTTCAATTTGAGCTTGGTCCATATCAATGCCAATAAAAACAAGCTCAGTGATGCGGTCCCCATATTGCGGATGCCATTTTTCTTTTAACTCAGGCTCTTCTGCTAAAACTTGCTCTTGTTCTGCTTCAGGGTAAGCAGCAACCCATTCTCCAGCTCCTTGGATGGAAATGGTTGGTCCTGCTTGTGAGAGTAATCCCGCCATATTGTTTCTTGATGCGACCCAGAAAAAGCCTTTCGCACGAACAACTTCACTTGGCCATTTTTCAAACCAGTTCATAAGTCGTTCAGGGTGGAATGGAAGCTGACGACGGTATACAAAAGATGCAATTCCGTATTCTTCTGTTTCAGGAATATGCTCCTCATTAAGCTCTTTTATCCAACCAGCTGATTGACTCGCTTTTTCAAAATCAAATGAGTGAGTATGTAAAATTGACGAAAGCTTAACTTTCCCAAATGATGTCGAAATAATCGTTGCATCTGGATTTAATTTCTTCAATAGTAAGCGTAGCTCTACGATGTCTTCTTTATCTAATAAGTCCGTTTTGTTTAAAAGGATGACATTGGCGAACTCAATTTGGTCAAGTAAAAGGTCAGACACTTCTCGAATGTCCGACTCATCTGTTCCTTGTTTACGGTCGAGGAGTGATTCACCTGATTCATAATCATCCCAAAAACGAGCAGCGTCAACAACAGTGACCATCGTATCAAGCTGACATTTTTTCGTTAAATCAATGCCGATCTCTTCATCAATGTATGTAAATGTTTGGGCGACAGGGATCGGTTCACTTATTCCTGAAGACTCAATGACGATATAATCAACATTGCCTTCATCGACAATTCGTTCTACTTCAACTAGTAAATCTTCACGCAATGTACAGCAAATACAGCCGTTTTGCAGTTCAACGACTTTTTCTTCCGTTCTTGAAATATCTCCGTTTTTAAGTAATGCTCCATCAATATTAATTTCGCTCATATCATTAACAATGACGGCGATTTTCAAGCCTTCTTTGTTCGTTAATATATGTTGCAACAGTGTCGTTTTCCCGGCACCTAAATATCCACTTAATACCGTAACAGGGACTCCCATTCGGTTCACTCCTTTAAATAGTAATCATTACGAATAATAAGTATAACGAATTCAAACATCAATGTAAATAGGAACAATTCTTATTTATTCTATTGAAATATAGTATCAAATACAGACACAAAATAAACAAACAAAAACAAAAGTAAATAAACTATAATAAAGGTAATCAAAAGAAAATAAAAATTAGGGGTTGATAAGAATGGATATTCATGTGCTTCATCCTGCTGATCAAATTATTATGATAATGGAAAGAGTGTACGAATCTGGATTAACAACAACTTCTGGAGGAAATATTTCAATATTAGATGAAAACGGAGATATATGGATTACTCCAGCGAGTGTCGATAAAGGATCGTTAACGAGGCGCGACATTGTGAAAGTAAACGTGGATGGAACAGTGGAAGGAATTCATAAGCCTTCAAGTGAATTTCCGTTTCATCAACTCATTTATAAAGCACGCAGCGGTATTAAAGCGGTCATCCATGCGCACCCACCAGCATTGGTTGCATTTAGTATTGTGAGAAATGTACCGAATACATGGATGGTCCCAAGTGTGCAACATGTATGTGGAGAGGTTGGACTAGCAACGTATGCTCTTCCGGGAAGTACGGAGTTAGGGGAAAATATCGCGGATGTTTTTAAAAAAGGAATTAATACGGTTATTTTAGAAAATCATGGGGTAGTCGTTGGGTTTCCTAACCTATTTAGGGCATATAAAGCATTTGAAACACTTGATTTTAGTGCAAGAATTGAGCTAGAAGCAAGTCGAATTGGGAAACCGACAGAAATAAGTAAAGAGCTATTAGAAAAACATGAAATTGATACGAAAGAATTAAAAGAATTTATTCCAGAAACGTATGGAATACGAGAGCGGGAGTTACGAACAGAAATGTGCCAATTGATTCACCGTGCTTATAAACAACAGTTGTTTACTAGTACCCAAGGGACGTTTTCACATCGATTATCTGATAATTCCTTTTTAATAACTCCATATGATATCGATAGGAAATATATCGAACCTGGTGATATTGTCCGCATTGAAAATGGTAAAAAAGAAATCGGGAAAACCCCAAGCCGTGCGGCAATGTTTCATCAATCGATATATGAATTACACCCGCATATTGAGTCAATTATCATTGCCCACCCACCACACTTTATGGCCTTTGCAGTAACCGATGTTCAATTTGATTCAAGAACGATACCAGAAAGTTATTTGCTTTTGAAAAACGTACCGAAATTAGACTATGAAGCTCCTTATGTTGAACCGAATAAAGCCGCTAAAGTATTTAATAAACAGACGCCTCTTGCAATCGTAAAAAACGATTGTGTCATCGTAACAGGGAAAAATTTATTACATGCTTTTGATCGATTAGAAGTAGCGGAGTACAGCGCGAAAGCCCTTATCTCTTCTGTTGGCATCGGAGATATTGTTCATATAAGTGATAAGGAGATTAAAGATTTAGAAGAAGCTTTTGATTTATAAAAAAATTTCGTTCCCTCCGAAACAAAAACAAAAAAAGTATTTCAAAAGAAAACAAACATATGTTATAGTTGATATACAAAAATAAATCAAAGTTTTCGGAGGGGTATTATGGTACAGAACTTATGGAATGAAGAAAAAGCAAAAGGATTAACGGCAGGATTAGACGAGCTTGTTTATCGCTCAAATTTAATCGGGGCAGACCGTGCTGTTTGTAACTGGGGTGGCGGAAATACATCGATGAAAACGGTGGAACAAGACTTCCGTGGACGTGATATTGAAGTCATGTGGGTAAAAGGGAGTGGCTCTGACTTAGCGACAATGGGAGCAAAAAACTTCACAGGACTAAACCTTGAAGATATTAAACCGTTAATTGAGCGTGACGAAATGTCAGACGAAGACATGGTTGCTTATTTATCTCACTGTATGATTGATAGTAAACATCCACGTGCGTCCATTGAAACATTACTTCATGCGTTTTTACCATTTAAACATGTAGACCATACACATCCAGATTCGATTATTAGTATTTGTTGCGCAGATAACGGAAAAGACATTGCAGAAGAAATTTTCGGAGACCGCTTTGTATGGGTTCCTTATGTAAGACCAGGATTTACTCTCTCAAAAATGATTGCAGAAGGTGTGCAAAACAATCCAAATGCAGAACTAGTCTTAATGGAAAAACATGGTCTAGTTGTTTGGGGAGATAGCGCACAAGAAAGCTATAATAAAACAATTGATGTTATTAATGAAGCAGAGCAATATATACAAGCTAAACAACAAGAAAATAATGTTTTTGGTGGCCAAAAATATGAGTCACTACAAGAAGAAGAAAGAAAAGAGATTTTAGCGCAAGTGATGCCTATTATCCGAGGTGAAGTGTTTGCTGAAAAATCGATGCTACTTACTTATGATGATAATGCTAGCGTATTAGAATTTGTAAATAGCAAAGAGGCAAAAGAACTTTCACAAGTCGGTGCAGCATGTCCTGACCATCTTGTTCATACAAAACGTGTACCATTATACATTGACTGGGACCCAGCAACAAAAGATGTAGATGCTTTAGTCGCTAGCATTAAAGCAGGAGTTGCTGCGTTTAAAGAAGAATATGAAGCTTATTTTAATCGCAATAAAGTCGAAGGCGACGTTATGTTTGAGCCATCACCACGTGTTATTTTAATTCCTGGGCTTGGGATGGTGAACACAGGGAAAAACCTAACAATGGCAAATGTAAGTGGTGCCCTTTATAACCGAGCGATTGCAGTAATGAAAGGAACGACTGCATTAGGGCAATTTGTTTCTTTAAATGAAAATGAATCATACCATATTGAATATTGGCCATTAGAGCTTTACAAACTATCATTAGCTCCAGCAGAAGCAGAGTTTTCTAGAAAAGTAGCATTTGTAACAGGTGGTGCTGGTGGAATCGGAAGTGAAACATGCCGGCTTTTTGTTGAACAAGGCGCTCATGTCGTCATCGCTGATTTAAACCTTGAAGGAGCTGAAAAGCTAGCGACTGAAATTAATGAGCAATATGGCGAAGGTCGTGCGATTGCAGTTAAAATGGATGTAACAAAAGAGGAAGAAATTTTAAACGCCTTTAAACAAGTGATTTTAACATACGGTGGTGTTGATACGCTTGTGAACAATGCCGGATTAGCGACATCAAGTCCATTTGATGAAACGACTTTACAAGAATGGAACTTAAATATGAATGTTCTAGGAACAGGATATTTTCTAGTAGCTAGAGAAGCTTTCTCTTTAATGAAAAAACAAGGAATCGGTGGCAGTATGGTCTTTATTGGTTCGAAAAACTCTGTGTATGCAGGAAAAAATGCTTCTGCCTATAGCTCAGTGAAAGCGTTAGAAACACATTTGGCGCGTTGTATTGCAGCAGAAGGTGGAGAGTACGGTATTCGTGTCAACTCCGTGTTACCAGATGCGGTGTTACAAGGGTCAGCAATTTGGGGTTCAAGATGGCGTGAAGAGCGTGCAGCAGCTTATGGAATTGAGCCAGATCAACTAGAAGAACATTACAGAAAACGTACAACATTACTAGTCAATATTTATCCACGTGATATTGCAGAATCCATTGCCTTTTTAGCCTCATCAAAAGCAGAAAAAACAACAGGTTGTATGCTAACCGTTGATGGTGGAGTACCAGCCGCATTTACAAGATAATAAGTATAATAGAAGAGTAGATTATATGGAGAGGAGACACCGACTCCTCTCCTGTTTTAAATCTAAAATAGGAAAAGTAAATATAAATAGGAAGCGCTTACGTTTAGGGGGTGCCGTATGACATATAGCTTAGCTGTTGATATTGGAGCTTCAAGTGGCCGTTTAATGTTAGGGTATATTGAAGATGGAACATTACAATTACAAGAGATCCATCGTTTTGAAAACAAATTAATCGAATTAAACGGGCATTTTTGTTGGGATATCGACAAGTTATTTGAAGAAATTAAAGCGGGAATAAAAAAATGTCATGATGTTGGTGTAACACCAACGAGCATTGGCATTGATACATGGGCAGTTGATTTTGTTCTATTAGATGAAAATAATGATAGAATTACTGATGCTGTAGCCTATCGCGACCCGCGGACAGACGGAATAATGGAAGAAGTCTTTGACATCATTATGAAAGAACGACTGTATTTAGAAACAGGCATTCAATTCCAGAAATTTAATACAATCTATCAATTATATGCCTTAAAAAAACAACAACCAGACCTTTTGCAAAAGGCTAAACGCTTTTTGATGATTCCAGATTATCTACACTTTTTATTAACAGGAAAAGCAACGAACGAATATACGAATGCGACATCAACACAGCTCGTAAATGCATTTACGAAAAAATGGGATAGAGACATTTTAGAAAAATTAGATTTAAACCCTAACATGTTTGGCTCGATTGACATGCCAAAAACAGTTGTTGGTCCATTACGGAAAGAGCTTGAAGAAGAATTTGGCTTTACAATGGATGTTATTTTACCAGCAACACATGATACAGGATCAGCTGTGGTTGCTGTGCCAGAAATGGATGATACGATTTATATTAGTTCGGGAACATGGTCTTTAATTGGAGTTGAAAATCATTTCCCGATATGTGTGGTAAAAGCACTAGATTATAATTTCACAAATGAGGGCGGTGTCGATTATCGCTTCCGTTTTTTAAAAAATATTATGGGATTATGGATGATTCAAGAAGTCCGACGCAATTATAATAATTCGTATTCGTTTGCTGAATTAGTAGAGTTATCATTACAAGCTAACGATTTTCATTCTACTGTTAATGTCGATGATGAGCGGTTTTTAATGCCGGCTAATATGATTGAAGAAATCCAAGCATATTGCAAAGAAACAAACCAAGCTGTACCAGAGACACCTGGTGAAATCGCCAAATGTGTGTATGCTAGCTTAGTGAATAGTTATGTTCAGGCCATTGCTGAAATTGAGGATATTTTTGAAAAAACATTTAGTAAGATAAATATTATTGGTGGTGGCTCACAAAACGAACTGTTAAACCAGTTAATCGCTAATGCAACCAATAAAGAAGTATATGCAGGTCCGATAGAGGCAACAGCAATTGGAAATTTAGTGGCACAATTGATGGCTTTAAACGAAATAAAGTCGATTGAAGAAGCAAGAGCACTTATTAAGCAATCATTTGAAGTGAAACAATACAGTGCACAAGGTTAAGAAAAGGAGTGGTAGTCGTGGATGTGAAACAACAGTTTGAGCTTGCCAAAAAAGAATATGAGCAATGGGGGATTGATGTTGAACAAAGGTTAGAGCTTCTAAAAACGATCCCGATTTCGATTCATTGCTGGCAAGGTGATGATGTGTCTGGATTTGAAGTCGCAAAAAGTGAATTATCTGGGGGAATTGATGTTACGGGAAATTATCCGGGTAAAGCAAAAACACCTGAGCAGTTGCGCCAAGATATTGATAAAGCATTATCATTAATCCCAGGAAAGCATCGTATTAACTTACATGCAATTTACGCAGAAACAGATGGGGAAGTCGTCGAACGCAATCAACTGGAACCGAAGCATTTTCAAAAATGGGTAGAATGGGCAAAAGAGCGTGGTTTAGGTCTTGATTTTAACCCTACACTATTTTCACATGAAAAAGCGGCAGATGGCTTAACGTTGTCCCATCCAGATGAGGAAATCCGTAATTATTGGATTGAACATTGTATTGCAAGTCGAAAAATCGGGGAGTATTTTGGGAAAGAGCTTGGAACACCTTGTTTAACTAATATTTGGATTCCTGATGGCTATAAAGATACGCCAAGTGACCGTCTTACGCCGAGAAAACGTTTAAAAGACTCGTTAGATAAAATTTTTGCTGTCGATATTGATGAGAAATGTAATATTGATGCTGTTGAAAGTAAATTGTTTGGTATTGGGTCAGAGTCCTTTGTAGTCGGTTCACATGAGTTTTACTTAGGATACGCGTTAAAAAATAATAAATTATGTTTATTAGACACAGGGCATTATCATCCAACAGAAGCAGTTTCAAACAAAATTTCTGCGATGCTTTTATATAGTGAAAAATTAGCGTTACATGTTTCACGTCCAGTTCGTTGGGATAGTGACCATGTCGTAACTTTTGATGATGAACTAAAAGAAATTGCCTTAGAAATTGTCCGCAATGATGCAATTGACGATGTAATGATTGGTCTAGATTTTTTCGATGCAAGTATAAACCGGATTGCAGCGTGGACAATCGGAACGAGAAATATGATTAAAGCATTATTATATGCGATGTTATTGCCAAATGAGTATTTAAAACAGTTACAAGAAAAAGGTGATTTTACAGAGAGACTCGCTTTATTAGAAGAATTTAAATCTTATCCATTTGGAGCCATTTGGAACTATTATTGTGAGATGATGGATGTTCCGGTGAAAGAAACATGGCTTCAAGATGTAAAATCGTACGAACAAGAAGTTCTTTCAAAGCGGTAACTACATTCGTGCAGTCAGAGGCGTTGTAACATCTGACTGCCTTTTGTATATGAACATGGTACACTAAAAGAAAAGGCTGTTAACGTCATGATGAGTAGGGGTGTAACGATGCTTGTTGCAGAAAGACATGAGAAAATTGTAGAGGTTGTTAATGATAAAGGAAGTATACGTGTATCGGAATTAAGCCAGCTTTTTGGTGTGACCGAAGAGACGATTCGTCGTGATTTAGAACGATTAGAAACAGACGGAAAGCTTAGAAGAAGTCACGGTGGTGCAGTCAGTGTAAAAACGACAGAAGCAGAAGCGCCATATACCGAACGAGAAATTACAAATGTGAAAGAGAAAATGGAAGTGGCAACAGAAGCTATTGCTCATGTGAAGGTCAATGACCGTATTATATTAGATGCAAGTACAACCGCTTGGTATATGGCCAAACGTCTTCCAGATATGCCATTAACGGTTGTGACAAACTCAATGAAAGTCGCAATGGAGCTTGCATCACGAGAGAAAATAAAAGTCATTTCAGTAGGTGGAACGCTACTGTCTAAATCGTTGTCGTTTGTTGGACCACAGGCTGAGCAAGCGTTAGAAAGTTATTATGTGAATAAAGCGTTTGTCTCTTGCCAAGGGATTCATCCTGAACGTGGATTAAGTGATTCGAATGAAATGCAGGCACTAGTGAAAAAGAAAATGATCGAAATGTCAGAAACAGTTTATTTACTAGTTGATTATTCGAAGTATGGAGTGAAAGCTTTTTCGCGTATTGATTCGACTGAAGCTGTTGATTATGTGATAACTGATTCTAAAACAAATACGACACAACTTGAACCGTTTAAAGATAGAGAGATTACATTTATTCGAGCTAACGAAGGCACAGTTCATTTATAAATTGGTAGAAATGAGGGGATAGGTATGAAAGTATCCTTGTTTATAACATGTCTTGGGGATGTTTTCTATCCTGGGGTAGGAAAAGATACGGTTGAAATTTTAGAACGGCTTAACTGTGAAGTCGTTTTTCCTCCGAATCAAACGTGTTGTGGTCAACCGGCTTACAATAGCGGCTACCATAAAGAAACGAAAGAAGTCGCAAAACATATGATAAACACCTTTGCTGAATCAGAGTATGTAGTGTCTCCGTCTGGTTCTTGTGCAACAATGTTTCATGAATATGTTCATTTATTCGAAGATGAGCCAGAGTGGCAAGAGAAAGCAAAAGAACTTGCCGCAAAAACATATGAGTTAACCGCATTTATCGTTAACGTTTTACAAATAGAAGATGTAGGAGCGACATGTCATAAAAAAGTGACATACCATACATCCTGTCACATGACTCGTTTATTAGGTGTGAAAGATGCGCCAATGAAACTATTAAAAAACGTCAAAGGGTTAGAGTTTACCGACTTACCGAATAAAGAAATATGCTGTGGCTTTGGTGGAACCTTTTCTGTGAAAATGATGCAAATCTCAGAACAAATGGTCAATGAAAAAATAGATCATATAGAAGAAACAAAAGCAGAAGCACTCATTGGAGCTGATTGTGGGTGTTTGATGAATATTGGTGGCCGTATTGAACGCCAAGGGAAACCAATTGAAGTGATGCATATCGCCCAAATTTTAAACAGCAAAGAATAAGAGAAAGGGGGAACGTAACATGCCGATGAAAATTAGTGAAGAAAAGTTTTTTGGACGAGTCGATAAAGGATTAGAAAATTCGTTTATGCGAAATGCGATGGTGTCTGCGCAAGAACGGCTGAAAAATAAAAAGTTAGATGCGCAAGAAGAACTTGGAAACTGGGAAGAATGGCGTAATCTAGCGGAGGAGATCCGCCAACATACTCTGGAAAATTTAGATTATTATTTAGATGAGTTAACAGAAAACGTAGTGAAACAGGGCGGGCATGTGTTTTTTGCGCAAACCGCTGAAGAAGCGAATGAATATATAACAAACATCGCCAAGCAAAAAAACGCCAAAAAAGTCATTAAATCAAAATCAATGGTTACTGAAGAAATTAGTATGAATGACGCGCTAGAGCAAATCGGTTGTGAAGTGATTGAATCAGACTTAGGTGAATACATCTTACAAATTGATGACCATGACCCACCATCACATATCGTCGCCCCGGCCTTACACAAAAACAAAGAGCAAATCCGTGATACATTTTCAGTGAAAAAAGGATACACAAAAACAGAAAAACCCGAAGAATTAGCGCTTTTTGCAAGAGAACAGCTCCGCAAAGAATTTCTAGAAGCTGACCTTGGAATTACAGGTTGTAATTTTGCCGTCGCCGAATCAGGAGCGATTTCTCTCGTAACAAATGAAGGGAATGCTCGATTATCGACAACATTACCGAAAACACAAATTACAGTCATGGGGATGGAGCGCATTGTTCCGACATGGGAAGAACTTGATATTTTAGTGAGCATGTTATGCCGGAGTGCTGTCGGGCAGAAGTTAACGAGTTATATTACAGGTTTAACAGGACCGAAAGAAGAAGGAGATGTCGATGGACCGGAAGAATTTCATCTTGTCATCGTTGATAATGGTCGGTCCAATATTTTAGGAACCGAGTTTCAATCTGTGCTTCAATGTATTCGCTGTGCCGCCTGTATTAACGTTTGTCCAATTTACCGTCATATCGGTGGACATTCATATGGCTCAATTTACCCTGGCCCAATCGGAGCGGTATTATCTCCGCTATTAGGGGGATATGACGATTATAAAGAACTGCCATATGCCTCAAGCTTATGTGCTGCTTGTACTGAAGCATGTCCTGTAAAAATTCCATTGCACGAACTTTTAATTAAACATCGCAGAAACATTGTGGAAGACTATGGCAAAGCAGCATTTGGTGAGAAGCTTGCGATGAAAGGATTCTCGTTAGCAGCAAGCAATCCGAAAATCTTCTCCTTTGGCTCAAAAGCAGCCCCAATGATGATGAGTCCACTCGTATCAGAAGGGAAAGTAAAAAAAGGCCCAGGTCCAATTAAACCGTGGACAGATATTCGTGATTTCCCTGAACCGAGCAAACAATCATTCCGCGAATGGTTTAAAAAGCGAGAAAAAGGAGGGGAAACGTCGTGACAAAAGGAACAGTTCAAAACAAAGACAAGTTTTTACAAACAGTTGCCAAAAGCCTTGGTCGAGAACGACGAACGGAAAATGTATCTCGTCCACAATGGACACATCGCCCACAATGGGATGTGTTTAAAGGGAAAACTGAAGATGAATTAGTCGACATCCTTGCTAAACAATGTGAAAACATTCATACCGATATGGTGAAAACAACAGCTGACCAACTGCAAACAGCTCTTGATGATGTCATTAACGGCTATGAAGCGAATTCAGTGATAAGTTGGGATGACCCGCGGTTTGAAGAATATGGGGTAACCAAGTATTTTGAAGAAGCAAAAGCAAAAGGAAAGTCTATTCATACGTGGGACACTGCGATGGGAGAAGAAAACATTACAATCGCTGAAAAAGCAAATGTCGGGATTACGTTTTCAGATATAACATTAGCAGAATCAGGAACAGTTGTATTGTTAAGCAATAGTGGCAAAGGACGCTCAGTCAGCTTATTGCCAACGTTTTATGTTGCTATCATTCCAAAAAGTACGATTGTCCCGCGGATGACACAAGCAACAAGTTATATTCACAAACTTCAACAAGAACAAGGAAAAGTACCATCTTGTATTAATTTTATTTCTGGTCCGAGTAATAGTGCCGATATTGAAATGAATCTTGTTGTCGGTGTTCATGGACCGATTCAGGCGACGTATATTGTTGTGACGGATAAATAAAACGGAGAGTGTGTGGGGCGAAAGGTGAGTGGGAAAGGTGAAGTGCACTTCGTAACGGACATTTGTTCCGTTATTCCCTCTAAAACTAGTGATTTCCAAAGCGGAACGGACATCTGTTCCGCTATCTTACCGTTTCCACAGTCATTCCTGCAGTAAAACGTCCAATAGCGGAACAAATGTCCGATACGATCAGGAAATAAGGCTATTTCTATAATATAACGGAACAGATGTCCGTTCCGGTTTCATTGCTTTTCTTTTTTTATATCATCAACGACTTTTTCGGCCGCACGTCGAAACAAATTACTCATATGAATAAGAGAAGTAATGAGTAGTACTTTTTCTAAATAAACTTTTTCTTCCTCACTAAATGA
The DNA here is from genome assembly GCF_000621445.1 of Alkalihalobacillus bogoriensis ATCC BAA-922. Classification (GTDB taxonomy): domain Bacteria; phylum Bacillota; class Bacilli; order Bacillales; family Bacillaceae_F; genus Bacillus_AO; species Bacillus_AO bogoriense. Next base: position 55,388 of record NZ_KK211282.1, read on the forward strand.
ATCTACTTCTTTTTCCACTTCTTTTATCCGTTCCTCAAGATCCTGTTTAAATCTGTCCGCATTATTTGATGTCACGCTCACATAACTTTGATAAAACGATTCAATGTCGAGAGCATCATTTTCAATGTTTTCATTCGTTTGTTCAAATGTATCGCGGATGTCATTAATCGATAAGCCACCTTTTAATTGATAAATTAAACTAATTAAAATGAGGTGTTCTTTTGAATATTTTTTATTTTTTATCGGAAAAAACAATTTCCCTTTTGCATAGTTGTTAATCATCGTTTTTGTTAACACTTTATCATCTTTATATCGTTTTGAATGACCAAACTTGTTCTCGAATAGTTGAATCACTTGGTCCATATACAAATCGATATTCGGCATATCTTCGAGCAGAAGCTTATCATCCATTTGAAATTGTTTGAAAATCTCTTCTAGATTCGTCATCTTCACTTTCCCTCAACTTTATTTTTATAAAATAAGTGTAGCGTGAAAAATTGCAATTGTAAATATTGACTACACCATACTATAGGTGTAATATGATAAGTAGTTATTAAAACTACATAATAAAGTTAAGGGGTAATAAATATGAATAACTATATTCGAGAGCCGATTAACGGATTTACGCATTTAGCAGGAGCAGTTTTTGCCTTTTTTGGATTGTTAGCGATGGTCATTAAAGCAGCGAGCTCAGATGGAACGATTCTTGATATTGCGGCTGTCATCGTTTTTGGAATTAGTATGATCTTACTTTATTCAGCATCAGCAACTTATCATATGGTGATCGCCAAAGATAAAGTTATCGCCTTTTTACGCCGTATTGACCACTCGATGATATTTGTATTAATTGCTGGAACGTACACTCCTTTTTGTTTAATCAGTTTAAATGGAGTGACAGGTTGGGTTATTTTTTCAATCGTTTCATTGATTGGAATAAGTGGAGTGTTATTTAAAATGATTTGGTTCCAATGTCCTCGTTGGATTTCAACTGCTTTATATATTGGTATGGGTTGGATTATAATTTTTGCGGTAACACCGTTGTCAGAAACTTTAAGTAGTAAGGGATTGTTATTGCTTATTGGTGGAGGGTTGCTGTATACAATTGGTGGCGTTATTTATGGCCTAAAGCCAAAATTTCTACAAATTAAAAGCATGGGATTTCATGAAATTTTCCACATTTTTATTTTGTTAGGCAGCTTTGCTCATTTTTTATGTGTGTATATGTATGTGTTGTAGATGAATGAATTTAAACCGAAAAACGCTTGGACAATAAAAATGCCCAAGCGTTTTTGGGTTTAAGTAATATTCAGTATCAATTTTAGTTGAAATATAGTTTTACTAGTTCTTGAACGGATAAATGATTTGGGTTAGTCATCTCAATAAAATATTCTAACTGCCATTTTTGTGTTTCAATCGCTTGTTTGCTAGTTGGTTTTTCCCAACTAGGATAAACTCGAATTGCCATTTTTCCTTTTGTATTGTTTGTTTTTAGGATATTTTGTTTTACAAGAACTTCTTTTGGAAAAATGAATTGTCCGAAGTTATTTTTACTAGTAAAAGTATTGATAACTAATAAATCAGTAGCCTTTTCAAATGAAAAGGCTTGGTTTTTATTATTCTTATCTTTTTCCCAAAAGGCAACAAACTGTCCTATCTTAGTAGGTGTTTTTTTTGCGACTCTAAATCTAACTGATATTGAGTTTAGCTGAAATGTACCCGCTCCATAATCTGAATTTTGAACTTCTTCTCTTATAGCTTTTATAACGAAGCCACTTGGCTCGTAAAAGTTTTTGTTTACATATGATAACGCCCTATAAAATTCATTCACTTGTTTACCCCTTATATTATTAAAATCAATGGTTGCCTAGTTTTAACATAGTATCTCGTAAAGTCATTGAACTGTACTTCACATGTTCTACATTTATATTAACATAAAATGACAATTTATCACTTGGTATAAAATGAAATCAACTGATATATAGAAAAACTGGAGCTCTTTTTACATTACAAGTAAAACTAGAAAAAAATAATAAGTTAAAGTAATGTAATGAAAAAGAGGTGTTACTAATACTACTGTTAGTTTCTATTGGTGTGATATTTACTATAAATTGCAATAGGAGGTATAAATGACAAAAGAAAAACGACCACTAACCATTTCGATTGCGGGTGTTTCTGGTGGAGGAAAAACGTCAGTTACACAAGAGTTAAATGCTTTGTTACATAAGTCAAAGATGCTTTCTTTTGATGACTATGATTTTGAAGGTCCTCATGACATCATAGATTGGGTTGATAGGGGAGCTAACTATGATGAATGGAACTTAGACCCTCTCATTCAAGATATTGAAGCGCTACATTCTGAGCCACTTAATTATATTTTATTAGATTACCCTTTTGCTTATAAACATACAAAAATAAAGGATTTGATTGACGTCACAGTATTTATAGACACTCCATTAGATATTGCTATGGCAAGACGCATTATGAGAGATTGTAAAAACAGTTCCACTGAATCGATAATAGCTGATATGGAAAATTACGTTTCTCGTGGCCGGCGAGGGTATGTTGAGATGCTACACACAATAAAACCAAATTCAGACATCATTGTTGATGGGATCTTATCGACTGCAAAACTAGTAAGGGAAATAAAAGTTAGAATAGAAGAGAACTAGGAGAGTTGCAAGTAGTAGCTTTTTTTATATGCACAATGGAAAAACATGTTAAAATAAGGTTAACGAATGTAGGTTAACGATGAACAGATTAAATATCATCACACTTGGGACAAAGGATATTGTAAAGTCGCATAATTTCTTTAAAAAGCTTGGCTTTGATACTTCAGTCAGTGGGCCAGAAACGGAGCCTGATATTATTTTCTTTAAAAATGAAGGAACTAAAATCGCCTTGTATCCAATAGAAGAACTCGCCAAAGATATTAATGAACATCACCCTCCGACAATAGCAAAGGGATTTCAAGGCATAACATTAGCTTATAATGCAAAATCACAGGACGAAGTTAATGAGGTGTTAAAAAAAGCTAAACTGGCTGGAGCGACAATTCAAAAAGAAGCTCAAAAGACAGACTGGGGTGGCTACGGAGGATATTTTACTGACCTTGATGGCTATTACTGGGAGGTCGCCTATGGAGAGATGTGGGAGTTTGATGAGTCGAATATGTTAATTATTCACGATGAGTAAAACTTATCAAGTAAAAAAAAATGAAAATAAGAGGTGGCACCATGTTTTTACGAATTGTAAATATTATTTTAGCATCAGCGTTTCTTTTAACTATTGCCTATAGATTTATTGTTGATAACACGTTTGAGCCTTTTCAAAACTTTTTCTTATACTTTGTTCCACTTTTATTTTTAATGGTCGGAATCGAGTATGCTAAAGAAAAACGAAAGCTAGGATTCTTCTATATATTTGTAGCTCTTTTTGGTTTTTTTGCAATCTTAATGGGGGCATTACAATAGTAGCTTAAAAGATTTAAAGGAGGAGATTTTTTGACGGATATTCAGTTGATTCAAACAGACAAACGAATGCTCGAAGGGATTGGGAGTTTTTGTCTTCGTAGCAAAAAGAAATCTCCTGGCTACATAAATAAAAATAAATGGCTTCATGACCGATTTGAGGAAGGGTTACGGTATATTCAATTGATTGATAATAAAAAACAAGTGGGATTTATTGAGTATACTGATTCTGAGCATTCTTCAAGAGTCGTTCATGCTGACAATTATAGTGTCATTCATTGTTTGTGGGTTAGTGAAACAGGGAAAGGCTATGGTTCAGAACTCATTAACAAATGTTTGCAAGATGCAAAACAACAAGGAAAACATGGGGTAGTTGTCGTAACAAACCCTAGTACTTCATGGACTCCAAGTAAAGAGATTTTTCTTAACAATGGCTTTACATTAATTGAGGAAGCGCCATACCAATTTGAATTACTTGTTTATCCGTTTGAAAAATCGCCCATCCTCCCATATTTCCCGACAAATTGGGAGGAGAGGCTAAAGAAATATAATAACTTAACAGTACTTCGTTCCTTCCAATGCCCATTTGTAGACGTTGCGACTGAGAATATAAAAGAAGGAGCAAAAAAACTAGGACTTGAAGTAACGATAATAAACATAAAGAGCAGAGAAGAGTTAATGGAACTATCCCCTACTCCATATGGTATCTTTTCTCTTATTTATAAAGGTAAACTTATTTCATTTCATCGATTGACTGTCCATTCGGTGACAAAAAGGATAATGGAACTATTGTAGTGGGCTTGTTTACTCTTCTATTTCAATATGTTTAATGATTTTTGCAGGGTTGCCGCCGACAACGACATTATCAGGTACATCTTTTGTCACGACTGCTCCTGAAGCAATGACGACATTGTCGCCGACGGTAACACCTGGATTTATAACGGCACTACCACCGATCCATACATTGTTCCCAAACGATATCGGTTTCGCATATTCTCTCCCTGAATTCCGTTCTATTGGATGGAGTGGATGTGTGGCTGTATAGATTTGCACGTTTGGTGCAAGCATACAATTATCACCAAATCGGACTTCACAAACATCTAATATGATACAGTCAAAGTTAGCAAAGAAATTTTCTCCTACATGAGTGTTATAACCATAATCAAACCGGATATTTGGCTCCATATAAACGTGTTCACCAGTGGAACCAAGCAAGTCTTTTAATAATTGTACCCGCTTTTCTCTTTCACTTTCTAATGTTTGATTATAAATCCTCACTTTTCGTCTTGCTTCTTCACGATCCTTAAGTAAAACTGGGTCAGCAGGATTGTACATTTCACCAGCCAACATTTTCTCTTTTTCCGTCTTCATTTTTTTACCTTCTTTCTGAAAGAAATCTTTCCATCTACTTGTTTATTTTAAATGGAATGAACATGAAAAGCGACTGATAACCAAATCCGAAGTGTTATGTTGTTCCATTGTTTGCAAAAACGATATATTTGCTGATGCGTAGTATTGATATAATAGTAATATCAAGGAAAAGTTAGGTGTGGTTTTCATGACTGTAATTACGCGAATTGTCGTTCAAAAAAACAATAAACAGCGCTATTCTATTTTTATTAATCGAGGACAAGGGGAAGAATACGGATTTAGTGTAGAAGAAGATGTTCTTATTTCTCAAGGCTTACAAAAAGGCTTGGAAATTGATGAGAATAAATTACAACAAGTATTGTATGAAGACCAAGTCCGAAAAGCATACAACATGGCGATTCAATATTTATCATATCGCTTGCGGACAGTTAAAGAATTAACCGACTATTTACATAAAAAAGAGTATGAAGCAGACATTATTACTAATGTTGTCGACCGAATAAAACAACATGGTTATGTTAACGATTTAGAGTTTGCTGAAATGTTTGTTCGGACAAGAATGTCAACGAGTGATAAAGGACCTATCGTCATTCGCCAAGAACTTCTCCAAAAAGGCGTAGCAGAAAAATGGATTGAACAAAGTTTACAACAGTATTCGTTTTTAGACCAAGTCGAAAAAGTGCTGGCCATCATACGAAAAAAAGAAAAGCAAACGAGTAAAGAATCAAAACAGCAACAAAAACAAAAAATATTTACTTATATTATCGCAAAAGGATTTTCAAGAGACAGTATAGAAACTGCTTGGAAACAACTAGAACCAGACGAAGAGGAAAAACAGAAAGAAAAAGAAGCGCTACAGTTTCAAGGTGAAAAAGCACTACGCAAATATAAACAATATCAAGGCAGAGAAAAAAACATGAAAATGAAACAATGGTTATATCGAAAAGGATTTTCGGTCTATGACATTGACTTGTTTTTAGAAGAAAACAAAGAGTAAAGAAATGTGGGGAGATTAAAATGAGCACATTAGTCGCACTAACTCCAATTATCGCTGTGTTATTATTTTTAGTCGTGTTACGGATGCCAGCAATAAAAGCGATGCCGATTAGTTTATTAGCTACGGCAGTATTAGCGTATCTTTATTGGAATGTCCCGTTCATTCAAATCATTGCGGCTTCATTAGAAGGGATCATTATAGGGGTATCGATTTTATATATTGTATTTGGTGCAATCTTATTATTAAATACTTTACAGCTAAGTGGAGCGATTGATACGATACGGAATAGCTTTATGGGGATTAGCCCTGACCGTCGTGTTCAATTATTGTTAATCGCTTGGCTGTTTGGTGCGTTTATTGAAGGGGCCGCTGGTTTTGGTACGCCAGCCGCGATTGCCGCACCACTACTTGTTGCCTTAGGCTTTCCACCGTTAGCTGCTGTTGTGCTTGCCTTAGTTGCAGACAGTAGTCCGGTTTCATTTGGAGCAGTTGGGACTCCGATTAATGTTGGAGTTGCACAAGGCTTGCAAGAAGGGAGTGCATTAGCTCCTGTTGTTAGTTCTTATGTGGAAGATGGAAATATGTTAGCTTATATTCAAGCCATAGGTGCGCAAGTGATGAGTATTGATATTTTTGTTGGAACCTTAATGCCACTCGTTTTAGTGTTACTATTAACAAAATGTTTTGGCGAAAACCGCTCTTTTAAAGAAGGGTTAGAAATATGGAAATTTGCGTTGTTTGCAGGTCTTTCTTTTACAGTACCAGCGCTTGTTGTAGCTGTCTTTTTAGGTCCTGAGTTCCCTTCTATTTTTGGAGGATTATTTGGGTTAGTTGTTGTTACATATGCAGCAAAAAAAGGTTTTCTTTTACCGAAGACAACATGGGATTTTCCTGAGAGAGAGAAATGGGAACAAGATTGGGTCGGTATAATCCGTCCTGGAGGAAAAGGAAAGCAGCTAAAGAAAAAACTACCTTTAATGATTGCTTGGATTCCGTATTTACTTGTTGGGCTATTCCTTGTGTTAACAAGAATCGAAGTGTTGCCACTTAAAGCATGGTTACAATCGGTTCAACTGTCATGGAATCAAATTTTAGGAACGTCAATAAGCACAAACTTGCAACCTTTATATTTACCAGGGATGATTTTTATCGTTGTATCCATCATTACGATATTTGTTCATAAAATGGCTATGAAAGACTTTTTCGAATCAGTAAAAATCTCTACGTCAACGATTGTAGGTACGGCAATAACATTGTTTACCGCAGTTCCGATGGTACGAATTTTTATTAATTCAGGAGTGAATGATGCAGGGTTAGCAAGCATGCCGATGGAATTAGCAAAAACAGCTGCAGATGTTTTCGGTGGAGCTTGGCCACTTGTTGCTCCTTTTATTGGTGCATTAGGGTCGTTTATATCAGGAAGTGCGACATTTAGTAATATGATGTTTTCATTATTTCAATTTAGTGTCGCTGACCAAACAGGCTTAAACCCTACAATGGTCGTAAGTTTACAAGTATTAGGATCAAATGCAGGCAATATGATTTGTGTTTTAAATGTAGTGGCTGCCGCTTCTGTTGTGGGACTACTCGGAAAAGAAGGGGCGATTATTCGCTTAACCTTATTGCCAATGCTGTATTATGCTTTATTTTCAGGAATCATTGGCATGGTGATGATTTTATTGTCATCGTAGTTCCTTTTTGTCTATAATAGAAAAAAGAGAGAATTGATTGCCCCATGGAGGCGAAGCACTAGTGGAAAAGCGTTACAGTGAAATGACCGAACATGAACTTAAAGAGGAAATAAGTCGACTTAACGAAAAAGCGAAAAAAGCAGAACAAATGGGAATGGTTTCTGAATTTGCTGTTTATGAAAGACGAATGGTTATGGCGAAAGCGTATTTATTAAACCCCGATGATTATAAGCCTGGAACAACATACGATTTTGTTGATGAAAGTGATACATTCACAATTGAATATATGAATGGTACGTTTGCTTGGGGATATCGTTCAAACAGTCAAGAAATTGAAGGTGTACCTATTTCACTTTTGAAAAATAAGTAATCAAAGGATGTTCCAAGCGGTTACCATTCGCAACCGTTAGAACATCCTTTCTTTATCCCTTAATGTTATCTGTGTCTTCTGTCCTCTGTGGATTGACGCATACGTTCTTGCGGATGGTCGCGAGTAGAACCATCAGGGCGTTTTGAAGAATATTCTTCTTTAGCAAATGGTTCACCATTAAATGACATTCGATTCGGAAAGCCTTTTGCTTTATTTCGCATGAAAACCCCTCCTTTTTTAATCGGTACATGATTAGTATTTGAAGGATTACTTTTGTTTATCATTGAAATTATTGTTAGGAGTGGAGAGAATGGATGAACGTTTTGAAAAATTGGCAAATCAATTATTAGAAAAAAATAATCAATTATCATACGGACAAGCGCGCGCCTGGGTAGAAGGAATGTGGGAAGATTTCGAAGCCACCTATGCAAAAGCAGGACGAACGTATAAAGGACAAGAGCTAACAGAACAAATCGTTCAAAAATGGATTCAACAATACGGCCCATCCTTACATGAATTCGCATCCAAAAACGAAAAATTCGCCCACCTCCTAAAAGACGACCACTTAAAACACTGAAAACAAAAGGGCGCACTTTCCCTTTTGTTTTCAGGAACGGGAGTGGAAGCCACTGCATCTTTTAAGCAGCCGAAGTGTTCTTCTTCGGAAGCGAGCAGAGGAGGGAACGACCAACAAAAGGACGCACTTTCCTTTTGTTTTCAGGAACGGGAGTGGAAGCCACTGCATCTTTTAAGCAGCCGAAGTGTTCTTCTTCGGAAGCGAGCAGAGGAGGGAACGACCAGCAAAAGGGCGCACTTTCCCTTTTGTTTTCAGGTAAAAAGCAAGCTACCCTATTTTCTTATTGGGTAGCTAAACTTAATTTTTGTTGTAATTTTTCTTCACTAAACACCCAACCTGTGTACGAGCTTATCACTTGGAGATTTTCGTTTAATTGGACAATGGCAACAAAAGGGTAATGGCCTTTACTTCGGTAACGTAAATCGATAAAGCGAACTTCAAGGTTCCCATTTTCCAATGTTTCCTTTTCCCATCGGTAAGCTGGAGAAAAAGATAAAAATGCTGATAAGTTTTTGTCCACGCGAGCTGCAGTAATAACTGGGTCATCAGGAATTGGTTCAAACGGATACGTTTCAAAAAAGTTAATTTCATGGTTTCTAGATTCAGCTACTTGCATTTTTTCAGGTGTGCGAATAACTAAATGCCATTTGTTATATTTCATCGTTGGTGAAACAAATACATGAGTTGCATTAGGCAGTAACGACTTAGCGTGACGGACGACTTTTTGTTTTGCTGAGATACGCCACAAATAGTAAAAAATAAGAATGATATACAACACAAGAAATGTAATCCCTGGCTCAGCCATTCCGTAACCCCAAATAAAAATGGCAAAGACATGACTTAAAAAAATAAAAGGGTCAAAAATATTGATGACACCAAGAGCAACCCATCTGTTTGAAAAAGGACGAAGCGCTTGTGTTCCATACGCATTAAATATATCAACAAACACATGCAAAAATACCGCTAAAAACGTCCAAAGCCATAAATGGAGATAGTTAACTTCAGGTGTTATCATCGCAAGTCCTCCGACAATAATAAATGGCCATATAAGGAGAGCGGGGATGGAATGCGTAATGCCACGATGGTTTCTTATATAAGTTGCATTGTTTCTTAATTTCAGTACGGTGTCAAAGTCAGGTGCTTGGGAGCCAATGATGGCAGCGACCATAACCGACTGTTTCATAACAGGGTCATTTGCAATAACTGGGTCAAGTGTTGCTAGTCCACCAATCGCGATGCCCATGACGACGTGAGTACCTGTATCCATCTTTTTAGTAGCCTCCTTCTCAGACGTCAAAATATATGTATGCTTTTTATTTTTCCTTGTTGTAGGCAAAACCATACTTTAGTTATACCCGATTTTTTAAACTTTAAAAAGGGGGAAATGAAGAACATGACAGAATCTTTACAAATTTTCATGGAATACAAAGTTTTACCACAAAAAATTAAGGAATATGAACAAGCAATGAAGAATATTTTAGAGCTTTTACCTGAGTATGAAGCAAGTGATATAGAGTGGTATGTCGCCGCTGACCAAGGAGCGCTTTACGTTGAGATGTTTACGTTGCCAACGAAATCACATTACCATGTGTTGAAAAAATTACGGCAGTCGGATGAGCATCCAGTATTTGGTCAAATCGCGCCATGTATAGATGGGGGAAGCGAGAAAATTCATTGCTGGGCCTTTTATAAAAAGTCGAAATAAAGAAAGCGGAGGTCATGAAGTTGATTGAGGAGATAATGAGGGAGTTTGACAGCAAGAGCTTTACAGATCAACTAATCACATGGTATGAAGGGGAAAAGCGAGATTTACCATGGCGAGAAAATGGGGATCCTTACCGCGTTTGGGTTTCAGAAATTATGCTTCAACAAACAAGAGTAGAAACGGTCATTCCTTATTTTAATAATTTTATATATCAGTTTCCGACGATTGAAGCACTGGCTTCAGCTGAGGAAGAAAAAGTGTTAAAAGCATGGGAAGGGCTTGGTTATTATTCGCGAGTTAGAAATTTACAAGCCGCGGTACGAGAAGTAGCAGAATCATACGGAGGAAAAGTACCGAATACTAAAGAAGAAATTTCGAAATTAAAAGGGGTAGGTCCATATACTGCGGGGGCAATTTTAAGTATTGCTTATAATGTACCTGAGCCTGCTGTCGATGGAAATGTAATGAGAGTTTTATCTAGAGTCCTTTTAATTGAAGAAGATATTGCAAAAGTAAAAACACGTAAATTGTTTGAGGATGCTGTTAGAGAACTGATTTCAAAAGAAAAGCCGTCTGAGTTTAATCAAGGGATTATGGAATTAGGCGCTTTAATTTGTACACCGAAATCACCTGGCTGTTTGCTTTGTCCTGTTCGGGATGCGTGCCGCGCTTATGCCCAAGGAGTTCAAAAAGAACTTCCTATTAAACAAAAGAAAAAGCAACCTAGACATGTTGACATCGCAGCAGCTGTTATTCGCAATGAAGATGGACAAGTTCTAATTCATCGGCGCGGTGAAGATGGACTATTGGCGAAGCTATGGGAATTTCCAAATCATGAAACTTTGAATGTGGAAGCTCAAACAGAAGAATTACAAGGTTTTTTAAAAGAACAATATGAGATTGATGTTAAAATAAATAAGAATCCCGTACAAACAGTTGTACACACGTTTTCTCATTTAGTTTGGAATATCACCGTATATGAAGCAACATTACAAAATGATGCGAGAGAGAAGGATGATGTCAAATTTGTTTCGAATAAAACAATTGAAGCATATCCGTTCCCTGTTTCTCATCAAAAAATAATTGAAGCAAATGTATAAGGAAGTGATGGAGTGGAGTTAGGATTAAAAGGAAAAGTTGTTGTTGTAACAGGAGGCTCAAAAGGAATCGGTAAAGGCATTGCAGCTGCGTTTTTACAAGAAGGAGCAAAAGTAGCGATTATTGCCAGGAATCAAGCAAGCTTAGAGGAAGCAAAAGCTGAGCTTGGTTCAGTTTCTTTGTATCAAGCAGATGTAACGAATCAAGAACAGCGAAACGAAGTGTTTGATGCGATTATAAAAGATTTTAAACAAATTGATATTCTGATTAATAATGCTGGCGGAAGTAATGGGAGTACAATAGCGGAAACCGACCTTTCTTTATTTGAAGAAGCAATGCAGCTTAATTTCTTTTCCGCTGTTGAATGTAGTAAGCTCGTATTGCCGATAATGAAGGAAAAAAAGTCTGGGGTCATTATTAATATTTCCTCTGTATTTGGACGTGAATCAGGTGGAAAACCTACATACAATAGTGCGAAAGCTGCGATGATTAGTTTCACGAAATCAATGGCAGATGAAGTTATAAAAGATGGAATCAGAGTAAATGGGGTAGCCCCTGGTTCTATTTTACATCCAACAGGTAACTGGCAACGGAGATTAGAAGAAAACCCAGAAAAAATCGAAAAATTTGTCCAAGATGAAATTCCTGCCGGGCGATTTGGAACAGTAGAAGAAATCGCAAATGTTGTCTTGTTTTTAGCTAGTGGAAAAGCATCTTGGGTTGTTGGAGCAACAGTAAATGTCGATGGTGGCCAATCAAAAGCAAATTTTTAACTAGAGAAAAGTGTGGTGTCGAAAGTGAAGTTAGATGAGACAGACCGCAAGATTTTAGAACTCCTGACAGAGGATGGGAGAATGTCGTATGTTGATATTGGAAAAGCATTAGGGTTATCACGTGTATCTGTTCGAGACAGAGTTGAACAAATGAAGAAAAGTGGGATTATCGAGAAATTTAGTGTTGTCATTAACTCGGATATGGCTGGAAAACAAGTGTCGGCTTTTTTCGAAGTCGATTGTAAACCATCGTCATTAGTGGAAGTTGCTCAAGCGTTGGCTGATAACCCGAACGTCGCGAGCTGTTATCAAATGACAGGTCCGAGTACATTACATATGCACGTCTTAGTGGAAGATTTCAAAAGTCTAGAAAAATTTATTAATCACGAACTGTACGATTTGGATGGCATTACGAGGGTGGAAAGTCATATTCTATTACGAAGATTTAAAAGCCGAACAGGGTTAAAGTTATAGTAAAGGAGTTTTGCAGCAATGATAATGTTAAAAAGCAAACGAGAAATTGGATTAATGCATGATGCAGGAAAACTCCTAGCTGAATGCCACCGAGAAATAAAAGAAAAAATCCGCCCAGGGATTACGACGTTAGAAATTGATGAATTTGTCGAGGCTTTTTTAAAAAAGCACGGCGCCACACCTGAACAAAAAGGTTATAAAGGCTATGAGTTTGCAACATGCGCTTCTCTAAACGATGAAATTTGCCATGGCTTCCCACGAAAAAAACCACTAGAAGAAGGCGATATAGTTACGATTGATATGGTTGTTAATTTAAAAGGTGGATTAGCTGATTCAGCATGGACATATGGAGTTGGCCAGCTATCAGACAAAGCGTCTCGCCTACTCGAGATTACAAAAACGGCGTTGTATAAATCAATCGAACAAGCGACGGTTGGAAATCGTTTAGGTGACATTGGTCATGCGATTCAAACGTATGTCGAAGGGGAAGGGCATTCGGTCGTTCGTGATTTTACTGGTCATGGGATTGGAAAAACGATTCATGAAGACCCTGCGATCTTTCATTTTGGATTGCCAGGCAAGGGGCTGCGACTAAAAGAAGGTATGGTAATTACAATTGAACCAATGGTGAATGTCGGGACATGGCAATGTAAAATGGATGATAACAGCTGGACAGCAAGAACAAGAGATGGCGAATTGTCAGCACAATATGAACATACGATTGCCATTACAGCAGATGGACCGTTGATTTTAACGGAGCAATAAGGAAGAAACGTGTTTTAAGCTGAACTTCTTACAATTAAATACCACCAGGAACGCATAGATTTTTCATACGCGAAATTCTATGCGTTTTTATATTGTTTCGTTGTAGTATTTATTAAAAGGAGTGATGTTACATGAAGAACGTATTGATAACTTTAGTAGTAATTTTTGTGGTCATCATATTATTTACACTAGTTAATTGGATTTTTATGACACAGGGTTGAGCTATTTAAAATAAGGAGGAGGAGAAGTTTTACCCAGTTGAAAGTGTCCAATAGAAGAGCGCTATTGGACACTTTGGGTGATTAAAGAGTGAGTTTTGTCCAATAGAAGAGTTCTATTGGACACCTAGGGTGATTAAAGAGTGAGTTTTGTCCAATAGAAGAGCGCTATTGGACACTTTGAGCGCTTATCGAGAAAGTTTTGTCCAATAGAAGAATTGCACTCGTCATTAGTTAGAACCGGACCAATTTTATTTTCTAGCGGATTAGATGTCGGAACAGAAAGAAAATCATATTTTAAACTTCTAACGTAAATAATAGAAAAAAACAGTAGTTTGCTATATAATGATAAATATTCATGGGATTAACCTACGTTTGTTAAGGATATTAGGAAAAACGAAAACAAAAAGACGGACAAAAACAGATTCGGAGGAACAAAAGAAGGGGGAAGTAAGATGGTACAATTTAATGCTCACGAATATCCATATGCATCACAACGCATGGTTACATACGGTCAAAAAGGGATGGTGGCTACCTCACAACCATTGGCGGCACAAGCGGGTTTAGACATTATGAAAAAAGGCGGAAATGCAATTGATGCTGCGATTGCTACAGCCGCATGTTTAACTGTCGTCGAGCCGACATCAAACGGGATTGGCGGAGATGCGTTTGCCCTCGTCTGGGTAAAAGGAAAATTACACGGATTAAATGCAAGTGGCCCGTCACCTGCAGGGATTTCTATTGAAGCGTTAAAACAACGTGGCATCGAAGAAATTCCTAAATTCGGATTTACCCCTGTAACTGTGCCAGGAGCACCGGCAGCTTGGGTTGAGCTTTCGAAAACATACGGAAAACTTCCACTACAAGAAGTGCTTGAACCAGCGATTCGTTATGCGGAAGAAGGTTATCCGCTATCACCGGTATTAGCTCATTTTTGGAAAGGGGCTTATAAAGCATATAAACAACATTTATCAGGAGACGAGTTTGCGCATTGGTTTGAAACATTTGCACCGGACGGAAGAGCACCAGAAGTCGGAGAAGTGTGGCGCTCACAAGGGCATGCCGATACTTTGCGAGCGATTGCGACAACGGATGGCAAAGCGTTTTATGAAGGTGAAATTGCAGAAAAAATTGATGCCTTTTCAAAAAAATATGATGGGTTTATTCGAAAAGAAGATCTCGAAAATTTCAAGCCGGAATGGGTAGACCCGATTTCAGTCAATTATCGTGGATATGATGTATGGGAAATCCCTCCTAATGGTCAAGGTCTAATCGCATTACTTGGACTTAATATTGCAAAAGGATATGAGTTTTCCAATCGTGATACGGTAAAAGAACTTCATCTTCAAATTGAAGCAATGAAATTAGCGTTTTCTGATGGCTTTGCTTATATTACAGAACAAAGTGCAATGAATGTGTCGGTTGAACAGTTATTATCAGAAGATTATGCGGCTAAACGAAGAGAGAGCATTGGAGAAGAAGCAATCATGCCTACTGTCGGTGAACCTTCTCGTGGAGGAACTGTTTATTTAGCGACAGCTGATGGTGAAGGCAATATGGTCTCTTTTATTCAAAGTAATTATATGGGCTTTGGTTCAGGACTTGTTGTTCCAGGTACTGGTATCGCATTACAAAATCGAGGACATAATTTTACGTTAGACCCGAAGCATCCGAATTGCTTGGCTCCAAACAAAAAAACATTCCACACGATTATCCCAGGCTTTTTAACAAAAGGTGAAGAAGCAGTAGGTCCATTTGGTGTCATGGGTGGGTTTATGCAGCCACAAGGGCATATGCAAGTCGTCATGAATACGATTGATTATCACTTGAACCCACAATCTGCTCTTGATGCACCGCGTTGGCAATGGATGAAAGACAAAACAATTCTTGTTGAGCAATCGATGCCACAACATCTTGTTCAAGGATTGCTGGCAAAAGGACATCAAATCGAAGTCGCGAATCATCCAGGAGCTTTTGGAAGGGGGCAAATCATTTGGCGTAATCCGAAAACAGGTATTTTAGCTGGAGGAACGGAATCAAGAACAGACGGGGCAATTGCGGTCTGGTAGAAGGGGATTATTATGAAACAATGGCATATCTTTTTAGCATTTTTTCGCTCGGGCATTTTAGCATATGGGGGCGGTCCTGCCTCCATTCCTTTAATGCAAAAAGAAGTTGTTGAAACGTATAAGTGGATGGATGATGATGAATTTGCGGAAGTACTTGCTATCGGTAATACACTTCCAGGACCCATTAATACAAAGATGTCCGGTTACATCGGTTATCGCGTTGGTGGTGTAATTGGATTACTAAATGCAATATTAGCTTCAATTTTACCTACGATTCTGTTAATGATTGTTTTTTTAACATCTCTATCAGCCTATAAGGATCAAGAGTGGGTCCAAGGCATGACAAGAGCGGTTATTCCTGTTGTCGGAGTGTTGATGGTCCAGTTAACATGGCAATTTTTAACGAAGTCGAAGCAAGGATTAGGATGGAAAATAAGTATATTTTTAGTCATTATTAGTTTGATTATTATTGAATTTTTCCACATTCATCCTGGTATTGTCATTGCTGTTTTATTGGCTTATGCTTTGACAAAAAGAGGAAAACAAAAGGAGGCGGCTAAAGAATGATTTATGTAGAAATTTTTATTGCCTTCTTTATTCCTGGAATTATTGGGTATGGTGGTGGACCATCGTCTATTCCCTTAATCGAGCATGAAGTCGTTCATCGTTATGAATGGATGACCGTAGACCAATTTGCGGAAGTACTAGCATTAGGGAATGCCTTACCAGGACCAATTGCTACGAAAATGGCAGGATACATTGGCTATGAAGTCGGCGGAGTCTTAGGCGCAACCGTTGGTGTTTTTGCTACGGTCGCACCTTCACTTATTTTAATGATAATTCTTTTAAGCATTTTAATGAAATTCAGGGACTCACCAAAAGTAAAAGCCATGAGTAACCTTGTTCGTCCAACAATCGCAGTCTTATTAGGAGCCCTTGCGTTCCGTTTTTTCCAAACATCCTACATCGAATCTGGATGGATACAAACAGCAGCAATCGTTGGAATCACATTTTTACTTCTAGAAAAATTCAAAGTCCACCCCGCCCTCGTCATCGCTGGCGCCCTAGTCTACGGAGCATTTTTTGGATAGCAGAAAGCCCAAAAGGCCGCACTTTGCCTTTTGGGCTTTCTGCGTCAGCGAAGGGAAGCGGGGGCAGGCCCTTAAAGCCAATCGGTGGTGTTCCGATAGGCGAGCCCCGAGCGCCCCGAAGCCGCCCAAAAGGCGCACTTTGCCTTTTGGGCTTTCTGCGTCAGCTTTATAAATTTAACCCAAGAGACTCAATTTGACGTTTTGTCTCAGGTGTTCCTAGCTTATAAATCATACGGTATACATCTTCTAGGCCACGTTGAAATTCATTTCGGTCACGGTCGATTTCTTCATCGTTATAATGCTTAAATGTAAACAAATCACCTAATTCCATATCATGAGCTTGCACTTCAAGTAATAAATTTTGTAAATCCTTATATTCAGCTTCATTTGCTTCAATTTCATATTCAATTAATTCACCATCATCGACTTTTGTTGGGCTGATGTCTTCCATACTCGTTGGGTTAACGTTCACATAATATGTTTGTCTTTCCATGAAAAAATCCCCCTTTGCATTTTTTATTAGCTTTTGCAAAGAGGGACAATTGTACACAAAAAATTATGGTGTAATGACGATTGTGCCATTATATCGTTTTTGCTCTAATGCTTCATGTGCCAGTTGAGCTTCCGCAAAAGAGAAAGCTTTTGCGAGGTGAGCGGTGAGCTTCTTTTGTTGGAATAACGTTGAAATTGCTACACCGGCTTCTTTCAATTCAGATGGTTTAGCCGTGAATAATAGTACACCGTGAAGCGAAACATTTTTCATATTTAATTTTCGCCAAGGAAGAGGGGGTGTATTGTTTTTCGGTGACCCGACTGTGACAATTCTTCCACCATTTTCAATGAAATCTAAGTTCGACTCTAAATTTTCACTAACCGATACATCTATTATAAGGTTAACAGTAGCCTTGAGCGATTGCACCGCGTTAACGACACTAGTTTGTTTATATAAAATAACTTCATCGGCACCAGCTTCCTTTGCCAATTGTGCCTTAGCTTCATCTCCAGCTGTTGTAATAACAAAAGCTCCTGTCTGTTTTGCCAGCTGTATAGCCGCATGACCAACAGCTCCCGCACCACCGTATATAAGAACGGTATCTTCTTTTTGTAGTTGACCTCGGGCAAATAACGATAAATGTGCGGTCATAAACGCCATTGCTAAAGCGGCCCCTTCTTCAAAAGAAAGGTGATCGGCTAATGGGAATACTTTAGATTGAGGACAAGCAACATATTCAGCAGCTGTACCTGAAATATTTGTACCCCAGACACGGTCCCCGACAGAAAGGTCAGTTACATTTTTTCCAGCTTCAACAACAGTGCCAGCTAAATCAAAATGTGGGATATGTGGAAACGATGGAACTTCTCGAATACCAGCGCGGAAATATGTATCAACCGGATTAATGCCTGATGCCCCTACTTTGACTAACACATCATCGTCACCGACAATCGGTTTTTCTACATGTGCGACAGTTAATACTTCAGGTCCTCCATAAGTTTCATAAACGACAGCTTTCACTCTACATTCCCCCTTAATAATGGTTGTAGTAATGTAACGGCTTTTTGTAAAATTTCTTCTTCTTGTACTAGGGCAATTCTAACATATCCTTCTCCTTCAGAGCCAAACGCGTGCCCTGGTGTAACAACGACACCATGGTCAATGGCCGCTTTTGTAAAGTGAGAAGATGTAAAACCAGCAGGGATTTTTGCCCAAACAAACATACCTCCATCTGGTTTTCTAACGTGCCATCCTATTTCATTCAATTTTTCCAAAAATGTATTTCTTCTATTTTCATAAATAGCACGATGTTGTTGTAAAAAAGAACCATCACTTGTTAATGCAGCAATCGCTGCTTTTTGGATAGGAAGAAACATACCGTAATCAACATGTGATTTAACAATCGCTAATGGCTTTAATATTTCAGGGTCTCCAAGGACATAACCGACCCTTGCTCCGGCCATATTAAAGCTTTTTGAAAGAGAATTAAATTCGATCGCCGTTTTTTTGGCGTTTGGCAAAGAGAAAATGCTCAGTGGTTTTTTATTATCAAAAATTAACTCCGAATAAGCAAAATCATGCATGATAATAATCTCATGTTGTAGTCCAAACGAAATCACTTGTTCAAAATAAGCTTCTGTTGCTAGAGCGGACGCCGGATTTCCAGGATAATTAAGAATCATAAGTTTGGCTTTTTCCTGAATCTCTTTTGGAATCGTTGATAAATCAGGCATAAAATTATTTTCCTCATTTACAGGGAGTAAGTATAACTCAGCCCCAGCAAGATGAGCAGCAGCAGAATAAATGGGATATCCAGGGTTTGGAACGATCATCACATCACCTTTTTCCAAATAGGCTAATGCAATATGAGCTAATCCATCTTGGGACCCTAAAAGCTGTAACACTTCACTTTCTTTTACATCAACATGATAGCGTTGCTGATAAAATCGGCAAACCGCAGCATCAAACTGTTGTAAGCTTTGAATGGCATAACCATAAGATGACGGGTTTAGTGATTCTACAGCTAGAACTTCACGGACGAATAAAGGGGGAGGCAAATCAGGACTTCCAATACTCAAGTCGATTAATTCTTTTTCTTCTTGAAGTTTTTGTCGCTTTTGTATAGCTAAGTCACTAAAAACACTCGTAGCTAATTGATTTAATTTTGAAGCGGGTTGGATCATCACGTTCACTCCTAGTCAGACTCGTTCTTCTTATTGTAAAACAAAAACAGGATGAACAACATAAAAAAAACACTTGGATAACCAAGTGTTTAATCATAATGGACTTGCGAACCGTGCTCGTAACTAGCTTCTGATTTAAATCCTCCACGATTTTCAATTTCTAAAATAATTTCACGATGTATCGTTACACCTTCAGAATTTAAATACGGTGCGATTTGTTGCAAGTTTTTATGGAAATACGCGAGTTCTTTATCTGTCCAATCTCCTTTGGACATCATTGATAACTCGGTCATGTCACGTCCGACATACATAGTAGCTCCCCCTTAAAAGTGGTGTATGTATATTGTTTCTAGGAAGTAAGAGGAGTATACGATATAATGG
This sequence comes from Alkalihalobacillus bogoriensis ATCC BAA-922, assembly GCF_000621445.1. Taxonomy (GTDB): domain Bacteria; phylum Bacillota; class Bacilli; order Bacillales; family Bacillaceae_F; genus Bacillus_AO; species Bacillus_AO bogoriense. The sequence goes on from NZ_KK211282.1 coordinate 75,111, forward strand.
GACACGTACATATAGTGTAGAGTGGAAAGGATGGATTTACATGGAACAAAAGGTAGCTCTTGTTACAGGGAGCAGTCGAGGAATTGGAAAAAAAATTGCGTTACGCTTAGCAGAAAAAGGATATGACATCGTTATAAATTATGCAAGAAGTAAAAAAGCAGCGCTTGAAACGGCAGCTGAAATTGAAGCGTTAGGAAGAAAAACATTAGTGGTGAAAGCAAATGTTGGAAAACCAGAAAAAATTAAAGAAATGTTTGCAGAAATCGATGAAACATTTGGACGACTTGATATTTTAGTCAATAATGCAGCGTCTGGTGTATTACGTCCGATTATGGAGCTTGAAGAAAGCCATTGGGATTGGACGATGGACATTAATAGTAAAGCGCTTCTCTTTTGTGCTCAAGAAGCAGCAAAGCGAATGGAGAAAACAGGTGGAGGAGCGATTGTCAGCTTAAGCTCACTTGGTTCCATTCGCTATTTGAAAAACTATACGACTGTTGGTGTTTCAAAAGCTGCAGTGGAAGCATTAACACGATATTTAGCAGTGGAATTGGCACCAATGAATATTGTCGTTAACGCCGTATCTGGTGGAGCAGTTGATACGGATGCGTTAACGCATTTTCCAAATCGAGAAGAATTACTGCAAGATGCCGCGGACAGAACACCAGCAGGGCGCATTGTTGAACCAGAAGACTTAGCAAATGCGGTGATGTTTTTACTGTCAGAACAGGGGAAAATGATTCGTGGTCAAACGATTATTGTAGATGGTGGCATATCGTTGTTAACGTAAAAAAATCTTTGGATAAAATGAAAACCTCCGGGAGACATTATAGTTGTGGAGGTGATATCAAATGGCTAAACGTTCTAAAACAAACGCTCAGCAAGTGCGTCAACAAAACGCTGCTTCTGCACAAGGTCAAAGCACAGAATTTGCTAGCGAAACTGATGCTCAACAAGTGCGTCAACAAAACCAGCAATCTGAATCTAAAAAGCAACAAAACTCAAGCAAGTAATCATTCAATCAATAAGCACTTTCTGACCGACGGACAGAAAGTGCTTTTTAATAAATATATGGGAACTACTATTCGGACATGTGTTCCGTTATTTCACAAAACTGAGTATGAAAAATCAGTGAACTGCTAAGATAACTGAACAGATGTCCGCAACCGTGCTGAATAAAAATAATTATTCGGTTTTTTTGTTGATCTTCGTATTATTAGCACATATTAAGTAGGATTGATTTCAAAATGAACTGGAAAAATGTATAATAAAAAGGATAGTAATGTGGTTTCTTCTAAATGTTAGCAGACGGAATGTTTGAAAGGAGTATTGGATGAAGTTTTGGAGTAAAAAAAAGAAGGAGGCTGAACCGTTACCAAAGATTCAATTGTCCATTGACGACGTGAGACAATTAATAACAGACGCTTCTAGAGACTTACCGCTTCATATATCATTACGTGCGTTAGTAAAAGATGATTATTCCATTGATTTTACGTTGTTGCAAAGTAAGCTTAAAGGAATTCCGATGAACGACTTCTTTATGTCAAAAGAAACGTTTGAGGTGTTTGAAACACCAGAAATGGCAAGAATAATAGATGAGGTACAACGTGCAATTGACCAATATGTCAAAGAAAACGGAAAATTACCAGTCATCCCTGGAAGTAATCAAATTAGTTATTTTTTAATTCGAGATTATTTACGGGACGAGCCAACGGTTTCATTGTATGTGACCAAAGGCGATAATTTGGTGACTCATCGGCGTCCAACCCAATAGGAAAGGAGAATCACATGAGTTTCCCCAAGACAGGAAGTGTGATTGAAGTCCATAGTTATAAACACAATGGATTGATTCATCGAGTTTGGGAAGAAACGATTGTCTTAAAGGGGACGTCAAAAGTTGTGATCGGTGGAAATGACCGTATTCTTGTAAAAGAATCGGACGGCAGGCAATGGAGAACAAGAGAGCCAGCAATTTGTTATTTTGACTCTGAGCATTGGTTTAACATGATCGGTATGATCCGAGCAGATGGAATATACTATTACTGTAACTTGGGCTCTCCCTTTACATGGGATGAAGAAGCGTTAAAATACATTGATTACGATTTAGACATTAAAGTGTTCCCTGATATGACATTTAAGTTATTAGATGAAGACGAGTATGAGCTTCATCGAAAACAAATGAACTATCCCAAACCAATTGATGATATTTTACAACATAGTGTAAATGAATTAATTTCATGGATACACCAACGTAAAGGTCCGTTTGCACCACAATTTATTGAAATGTGGTATGAGCGATTTTTACAATATCGGTTATAAAGCCTGTCATGAACAGGCTTTATTGTGTTTTTACAGTATATAAAAAAGGAGAGGTTTGATGGGGAGTATAAAGAGATATTTACAATTTGTCAAACCGTATTGGAAGGTCATTATTTTTACCGTGGGCATTGGGATTATGAAGTTTGGGATTCCATTGTTAACCCCACTTGCCCTTATGTATATTATTGATGATATTATTTTGAATGACTCACTTATTTATGAAGATAAAGTCCAACAATTGTTTTGGATTATGGGTGCGATGTTTATTATATTCGTCGTCATTCGTCCACCAATTGAATATTTTCGTCAATACCTAGCGCAATGGACCGCAAGCAAAGTGTTGTACGACCTACGGGATCAATTATTCACTCATATCCCAAAATTAAGTTTACGCTTTTATTCGAATCGAAAAGTCGGAGAAATCATCTCAAGGGTCATTCATGATGTTGAACAAACAAAAACATTTGTTATTACAGGCTTAATGAATATATGGCTCGATACATTAACGATTATTTTCGCGATTATTATTATGTGGAATATGAATGCCTGGCTCACATTAGTGGCGATTTCGATGTTTCCGATTTACGCGTTTTCAATTAAATATTTTTATGGTCGGCTTCGCAAACTGACAAAAGTACGCTCGCAAGCTTTGGCAGAAGTACAAGGTCATTTACATGAACGTGTCCAAGGTATGAATGTCATTCGGAGTTTTGCTCTTGAAGATTATGAACAAGACCAATTTCGCAAGCGCAATTTGAATTTTCTCGATAAAGCGATTGACCAAACACGCTGGAACGCAAAAACATTTGCGGTGGTGAATACGGTCACAGATATTGCGCCATTGCTTGTTATTTTAGTGGCAGGCTATTTTGTCTTAAATGGCAACTTACTGCTTGGACAAATGTCGGCCTTCGCTCTTTATATGGACCGTTTGTATAATCCATTACGTCGGTTAATTAATTCATCAACGACATTAACACAATCAATAGCTTCTATGGACCGAGTATTTGAATTTGTTGACGAAAAATATGATATCCAAGATAAACGAAATGCAATACCGTTAAAACAAGCAAAAGGACATATTCAGTTTGACGATGTCACGTTTCATTATGACGAAGAAGAATCACCTGTCATTGAAAACTTTTCCTTAGATGTGAAGCAAGGAGAAACCATTGCGTTTGTTGGGATGAGCGGAGGCGGAAAGAGTACAGTTATTAGTTTAATTCCGCGATTTTACGATGTGACTAACGGTCGTATTTTATTAGATGGCACAGATATTCGTGAATATGAAGTGAGAACATTACGTGACCAAATCGGGATGGTACTCCAAGATAATATATTATTTAGTGATTCGGTAAAAATAAATATCCTGATGGGAAAACCAGAGGCAACAGACGAAGAAGTCATCTTAGCTGCAAAAGCTGCGAATGCACATGAGTTTATTTTAAACTTACCTGACGGCTATGAAACGGAAGTTGGCGAACGTGGCGTGAAATTGTCAGGAGGTCAAAAACAGCGGATTGCGATTGCACGTGTATTTTTAAAAAATCCAGCTATTCTCATTTTTGATGAAGCAACATCAGCCCTTGATTTAGAAAGTGAGCATTATATCCAAGAAGCGTTAGACATACTTGCAAAAGACCGAACGACGTTTATTGTCGCTCACCGCTTATCGACTATTACTCATGCTGATCGAATAGTAGTCATTGAAAATGGAAGAATCTCAGAAATTGGAACACATGATGAATTGATGGAGAAGCGGGGTAGTTATTTTCAATTGTATGAAGTGCAACATATTTAAAGAAGAATCACCGGTGAGACATAGTTTCACCGGTGATTCTTTTTTGTTTAACATAAAAGAAAAGAGGCTCCCACGTTTTTCTTATTTAGGATACTATAAAAAGTCGACTTGTGTATAACATTGCTCTAATACAGTCTTAGAATGAATTAGGGATTTGGAGTATTATGAGACAAACCCATTCAACACTTTGGTCGGGTTTACGCGTTAGCGATTTTGTTGTTTATGGCAAGTAAGCGGCCATGAAAACCGTTATTTGTGAACATTGCTAGCGTTTTGGAATGTTGGAGGACACAGGAGCCGTTAATCATAATATATCGCTAGGAATAGTGTTGCTTTTGCGTGAATAAGCGCTCCTGTGACCGCTAAAAAACGGAAACCCGTATCATGTTCACAAATAACGGTTGCTCTGACCGCAAAAATGAGACAAATGAGGGAGCATAATAATTTTGGTATAGCAGTGGTGTTTTTAAAGTTTATTCTAGAAGAGCGAAGGCTCCGCACTTCGCTTGAAACGAAAAGACGCTCCCGCGTTTTTCTTATCCACGAACAACAATAGTCGGTGCCACGATATCTTTTCTTCGGTATACACTTAAAATGAGCCCTAAAATCGTGGAATACATAATGACAATGGTCCCTCCATAACTAATAAAAGGTAGGTAAATACCAATAATCGGCAGGAAACCAAGTGACATTAAAATGTTCCAATATGTTGGAATAATAAACAATGAAGCCCCTCCAACAACGAGTAGTCTTCCATAAAGGTCGTTTGTTTTAAAGGCATGGAAGCAAATCCGTAATATAAAAAACAATAAAAGTAAACATAAGAAAACCCCGAAGGCCCAGCCAAATGTGTAAACTAGATAAGGAAACACAAAGTCAGTATGGGATTCTGGTAGAGGAAGAATGTTATCACTATAGCCATTACCAAACCAGCCTGCTTGGGATAGAAGATCTTTTATAATAATAGAAAGATAATCTGGTGAACCAGGCGCAGTATCTGGATTTAAATAAGTGAAAATCGCAAGGAATCGATTCACAAAGAACGTACCGCCACGTGAAGTATCGAAATAAGCATATCCGAAAATAAAACTAAGAACTATAATGAACAGTGTTCCAGTCGCTAGACCTAATCGTAAGATCATTCTTTTGTTAAGCTGAGTAAAAGCGAACATAGAAGCTACACAAAAAAAATAAATGACTATTGCAAAAAAGTCAGGTAACATGAGGTACAAAACAATGGGGAAACATAAAAGTCCAAAGTAGAACATTTGCTTTTTCCAACTTGTTACTTCATTTACCTTATAACAAAACCCGGAAAATGCTAGGAAAAATAAAAAGAATGAAATAGGCGTTATCGAAATCTTGAAGCCTCCAATTTCTAGCCACTTTAATGCTCCCATTGTAGTGCTACCAAAGACTAAAGTGACTAAAAGCAAAATGATTCCACTTGTATAAAAGAACCCCCACCATTTTTGTAGCCTTCGATAATCGAAAAATAGAAACATAACGATAATCAAAAGACCGATAGTAAACAAACTTAGTTGTTTGATGATTAAAGTAGAGGCGGATAATATTATAATCCCCTCATCGAGATTCAATATTGGAAGAAAACTGATGACAGCGATTATGGTATATAAAAGAATAAGAACCCAATCCATTTTTGGTCGATGTAATTGATTTAAATTATCTCCTATCGTAAAAGGATTTCCCATTTCCTCTAGCGCTTTTTCGTCTGCTTCCTCTTTTGTCATGTCCAGCTTTTGAAAAGACTGACTTAGTTGTACGAGATGAGAAGTGAGTTCTTTTTTTATCATGACGTGAGCTTCTGTCGCTTTCACTCTAGACGTTACATTATTAAGAAACTCTTCGTACGGAGAGGAAGATTTCATCTAGATGACGCCTCCTCTAGTAAATGGGTAAGAGAGATTTCGCTAACAGAAGAATGTTCTTTATATGTGGCTAATAATTTTTTTCCTTTTTTCGTTAACGAATAGTATTTCTTTTCTTCCGACCATTTTGACGCTAATACTCCTTTAGTTTCAAGTAGATGTAGAAGTGTATAAAGCTGACCTTCTCTTTTTTGAAAGCTTAGCTCATTTCTTGAAATAAGGTAAGTTGAAATATCATAACCGTCCTTTTCATGATGTTGAAGGGAATCTAACAGAGCTACTAGTGTTTCTTCTTTCCAAGATGAAAGCTTTTGTAGCTGTTTTGATCGAATCATTTCTTTTACGGCAGCTTTTCGTTCCTCGGGAAAAGACATGTTGTTAAAAACCGACTGTTTCATCGAATGTTTCAAGTTGCGAAATGGATCGCTCATTAGTAAGCCTCCTTTTTGAGCTCTTGTTTTAATAATTCTTTGGCTCGCTTTAATCGCGTTTTTATTGTATTTACATTAACTCCTGACACGTTGCTAATTTCTACTAATGATAGCTCTTCATAATAATGGAGAAAAACGATTTCCCTATATTTTATCGGTAACCGCATTACTGCCTTTGTTACTTCGTCTTCTTCACTTTTTGCAATCATTTCTTCTTCAATATTCTTCGATTTAGAAGGAAGAGCATGAATGATTTTTTCGTTAAGCGTAATTTTTCGATAATGCCAGCTTTTCACATAGTCCTTACAATGATTAATTGCAATGCGATATGCCCATGTTTTGAGTGAAGAGTGTTGCTGAAATTGATGTGATTTTTCATAACACTTAAGAATGATTTCTTGTGTTAAATCTTCAGCCGTTGTACGATTCTTTACATATGTATAAACGAGATGTAAAAGTCCATCACTATATTCGTTTATAAGGTGGTCTATCATCACTTGTTTATCAATACTTTCTGATGTTACTGCTACTTGTTCTAGTTCATTCATCTATAGATCACCCCTTTCATAATGTTAGACGAAGCAAAGGTCATTTCGGTTTTAAAATATTTTAGATCGTTTTATTCAAGAAAGGAAGGATGAGTCATGATCAAAGGTCAAATTATTGCACTTGGAGGTGGTGGATTCTCGATGGAACCGAACAATCCATTGCTAGACGAGTATATTTTAAGGCAAGCGAACGTCGATAACCCGAAAGTGTGCTTTTTACCAACCGCAAGTGGAGACTCGAAAGATTATATTTCAAGGTTTTATTCCTTTTTTGAAAAGCAACCATGTCAGCCTTCACACTTATCCTTGTTTACCCCACCAACAAGAGACATTGAGACGTTCCTTTTAGACAAGGATATCATTTATGTTGGAGGTGGAAATACAAAAAATTTACTAGCACTTTGGAAAGAGTGGAACATAAATACAATCTTACAGAAAGCATGGAAAGAAGGTAAAGTACTAGCGGGTATTAGTGCGGGTTCGATTTGTTGGTTTGAAGAAGGAGTAACAGACTCTTATGGGGACGGACTGGAACCGATGAAATGCTTAGGATTCTTAAAAGGTAGTAATTGTCCTCATTACGATGGGGAAGTGGAAAGAAGGCAGGCATTTCAGAGTTTTGTTCTATCGAGAAAAATGAAAGCGGGAATCGCAACAGATGATGGTGTAGCAGTTCATTATATGGGAGAAGAAATAAAGGAGATTGTCAGCTCAAGACCTCATGCGAAGGCGTATTGGGTAGAAAATGACAGTAACAATGTTGAAACGGTGCTAGCGACAAGGTTATTGGGTTAAAAATGAAATGTGAGTTGGATGTTTTTTTATATTTTATAAAAACCAACCAATTTTTCATGTGAATATGATAATGTAAAGATACCTAAATTATGGAATAGCGGGAGGCGTTATGTGGATTAAAATCATTGGGACTGTTTTTGGTGTGTTAACGATAATTTCTTCTGGGGTAGGAATATTACTCTCTACTGATAATTACATGAGTTACATGATGATTTTTCTTGGAGCAACGATTTTATCATTGGGTGTTGATGAGATTTATAATCAACGAAATTTCTTTAAAGGTTTTCTCTTTGGTGCTATTTCCATATGTATATTTGTGAGTCTGGTTTGAATGTTTATCGTAGCTGATGGAGGTGATGAAATGGAAAAGAATATGCAAAAAGGGTCAATTTATGGTTTTTTTCTCTTTTTTGCTTTTTCGGTTTTGTTTGTCGATTATAAAATAGTAACTCCTTTTGATTCTGGTTACACAACAGAGTATATCTATGTGTATGATTACATCGTTTCAATCATACGTTACAGTGTAATTGGCGCTTTTGTTGGAATGTTTGTAGGAATAGGGGTAAGTATTTGTAAGAAGTTTGTGAGCTAAAGAAAATTACATAATGATTTGAGAAACATCCCTAGCTTCTTATAGCTAGGGATTTAAATTGTTGTTGGACGTGTATTTTGCATTTTTAGAAACACGGTTGTAATAAGTTTTGAAAATAAAAAGATAACGCAATACAAAACAAAAAGATAAAAATAATTCATTCCTTTATGTAACACAAAAAAGCCAAAATGAACGAGTAACGGTTTGAAAATAAACGATAAAACTAGGGACAGAGCAATCGTGTAAATATAAAAGTTTTTTCTATGATTGATTGTCCACTGATAAACGAGCATAAACAACACTGGAATAAGAGTCGCATCTAAAGCGAGATTTCCAGGAATAAACGGAATTAATTCAAACGGATAACTAAATAAGCCTTGTCTTATACCGCTTATGTTTATATAACTGAACCACACATGAATGTTCATTCCATAAAAGCCGAGCAGTAACATTTTCCGTCTATCGATTAAAAAATATAGAGCAATAAGTGGAATAATAAACATTAGTAATATAACTTTAAACCCCCATGTGTTCATATGAGAATATAGGGTCCAGTATTCTATTTGGGTTTGGGTTAGCTTTTCAGTCGTTGAAGTTATTTTATTTAAGGCTTCTAATTGCTTTTCTGATGAGAACATGGGAGTCGTCCTGCCTTTTTATTACGAATTTTTGGAATAAAATAATCCTCGACGTTAATATGTGCATAGGGGTTCAAAATAATGACAGTTTTCTGAGTAAAGGGGGAGGGAATTTATGGTAGGGGGATGGGTGACCTGTTTCTTTTTTATAAAGGCTGTTTTCGTAAGGATTGTGGCTATTGAAAGATAAAAGGGATTAATTTACTATTTTATGGTATTATTAACTGTAGAATTCTTGTTCAACTAACGAGCAGTTTAGTAAATTAGCGATAATAGAAGGGGCGATTAAATGAGGAAGAAAACTAAGGTTGTTTTGTTTGTGACTTTTTCGGTACTCTTTTTATGGGGAGTAGTAGGAGTAATAGATTATTTTCAAGTTAAAGGATTTGAAAAAAAGCCGATATTTTCGATTCCTACAAATACTGCTGACGATGGCGGTTCTGGAACTTATAAAGGTTTAGGGTATTCTTTTGAGATTGAAGGGAATTTTATGCCAGAAGATGAATTTCCAGGAGTAACTCATTATAAATATTATATCTTTGGAAACCTAATTGATACAGCCCTAAGAGATTAGAGAAATTGATGATTAGTGTTTACTGTGAACAACGGCACTTAAACTAACGGGAGCGTTAGTTTAAGTGCGAGTACAGCTGCTTCCTTATGGAAGTGGCTGTTTTTTAGAATTTTCGCAACGAATTGACCGTAATAGGATTGGATTTCTGACACGCGCTTAATAGCATTTGGTTTACTCGTTGTTTAGTCGTCATCTTCTTGCTCTGTTGGAGAACGTAAAACCAGTAAAGGTAGTTGTCTAAATATTTTGTTGCTACTCCTTGGAACCGTTGCATCCAATCCTTCAATCGTTTATGGTAACTGTTTACATGCTGAAGATGGTATATGCCTTTTTTAACATATCCCTCTTTGCTTAGGTTGATGGTTTCATGTTTAAGGTTTTTAATGAGAGCGAACTTCTTGTAGTTTGTAGCTGTATCTGTGCATAACAAAGAGGATTGGTCAATGTAATCACCAATAACAGCATCAATTTCTTCTGCTCTTACACGACCAGTGCCTGTTTTTCGAGCAATCACTTGTCCGTTACGGTCTTGTGCCACCACAACAGCGATTTTAAGGTTACTAATCCCTCTCTTTTTATCTCTTCCTCCACGTTTTTTTGGTTTTCTATCTACCACTTCACGTCCTTTTAATGACTCCTTAAAGAATGTCTCGTCACTTTCAACGATACCTTTTAATGTTTGGAATCCTAATGAACGGAGGGCAAAAAGCACCTTGTGTCTCCAGTAGAATGCTGTAGACAGATGAATTTCAAGTCTTTCAGCAATCCGCGGCAGAGTATATCCCTCAACCATTAAATGAAAGAAGGTAGACCACTTTCCAAGATAACGAGTTCCTGAAATAGGAGTGTTGGTTAGGTCATTAAAAGACTTTCCGCAGTCACGACAAAGATACCTTTGTCTGTCACGGTATTTTCCGTTTCTTTTCACCTTTACACTTCCACAATGAACACAACCTAACCCTTCATTAAATCGCATTTCTCTAATAGACGTATACGCATCACTCATATCTGTATCCTCATTAGAGAAGAAGTCTTCTTTTAAAAGATTAAACAGCTTCTGTTGTTCGTGTTTGGGCAAATCCATGAAATCGGTATAAACGTCTTTCCACATCCTAAAACCCCTCCTATGTCAGTATTTTAGCACCTAATAGGAGTCTGGTCAAAATAGCAACAATCTATACGAAAACAGCCTTTTTAAAAGATAAGAAAGATAAAAATTTTGGTAAGTAGTGAACTTTGAAAGCTTATTCTAGAAGAGCGAAGGCTACGCACTTCGCTTGAAAGAAAAGACGCTCCGCATTTTTCTTACGGACATCTGTTCCGCTATTTCAATAAAAAACTGCGGTTTGAGAATGCTATCGGACATGTGTTCCGTTATTAGCCTAAAAAAGCAGTGATTTTCAGGGCTGAAAGGCCAAATAGCGGAACGTATGTCCGATAGGTTTTAAAAAAGACGGTTTTTTCAATGAATAACGGAACAGATGTCCGATAGTTTCGACCGCAACACCACCGCCGCGAGCACAACAGAAGCCCGTTATTCTTCTGGTTCTTTAATCGTCACTTTATTTTCTTTTTGATGATAGGTAAAGAAAGTGTCAACAAGATGGTCGAGGTGCTGGAGTTTTTCTTCATATTCAATAATGTGGGTTAAAATCGGGAGAATATGAAGCCATTGCTCACGGTCGACCGCCTGATTTTCGTATAACTCGAGAAAGTATTCTGTCAGTTCTTCTTTTCCTTGCTGCATTTCTGTTACCATTTCATCGTTTGCTTGATGTGTCACTTTACCTGAGTAACGCAGCAAAATCCTGTCATGGTAGGCTGTTAGCAGTTCCAATTGTAAGCGAATGAGCGTAGGAAGTTTGTCTGGCATTTGATAGAGTTCATATTCTCGTCGTTCTAAATTTTTTAATAAAAACAATGCTTTTTTTGTTGTCGCAATCATTTGTCTAAACAAAACGACTTTGCGCGCTTTACTGTAGCGGTTTTTCGCAAAATAGTTGCGCTCTTCTTTATAAAGCAAATATAAATTTTCAAGTTTCACCATGGATTCGTTTATTTTTGTAATTTCTTTTTTTAGCGCACTATGGTTTGCATCTTTTCGCATAAACAATGTAATCCACTGATTAATTTGTTCGCTTTTGTTGACGATTTTTAAATATAACTTTGTTTCATATCGTGGTGGCAAAAAGAACAAATTCACAAGAAACGCCGATAGAACACCTATAATTATTAACACAAAGCGGAGCGCGGCGAACTCGATAAAATTTTCAGATGGACTTTCCATAATGACAATGATGGTGACAATGGCAAGTGGAATTGTCGATGGCTCTAATTTAAGCCGCATAATAATGGCAATTGCAATGACGACAACGACACCTACGACAAATGGGGCGTGACCAAATGTCAGGACAAAAATAACGGCTAATACTGCACCGAGTATATTGGCTTGAAATTGTTCCAAAATGGTTTGCACACTGCGATATATCGATGGCTGAATCGCAAACATGGCCGCTAATGCCGCAAACATCGGTGGTTCTAAGCCAGCCAATATCGCAACATATAAGGCCACCATAATGGCAATCCCCGTTTTGAAAATTCGAGCACCAAGTTTCATGAATAAAAATTCCTTTCAATCTGAAGTGGAGGATGGTGTATCAACGTCGTAATATACACCTTTATACCCTTTTACGCAAGAGATAAAAGCAATAAAAGCAAAAAGACGCTGAGACAAACCATTATATGTAAGCCTACCTATAATGATGACAGCTTTTATTAAGTTTATTGTATCAAAAAAGAGCGTTCTAATAACGCCCTATCAAGATCCATACATGGAAAAAAACTACGTTTACTTAACCAGTAGCAAAAGAGAAAGATGACAATATAAATAGGAAATGAATAAAAAGATCTCCAATGTATTGGTTCATATAACCCAATGAATTCGAAAAAAGGCTCTCCGACAAAAGAACTCAAAGCGGCAAATAGAAATGCTTTCTTAAAAGGAGAGTATTCAGGTTTAAATTCAAGAAGTCCGATAATAACAACAGGTACGAGTGCCCAGTCCCAAGGTAAATAGGCAGGGAGCCAAGGAAGAACTTCATAATAATATATCCATAACCCGAATTGTGTCCCGATTGTATCTAAAAAGGAAGCTAGAATGGTGATGAAAAACGCGACAAACAACATCCGGTGTCTACTTTTTTTATTATGAAATAAAAACCAGACAATCCATGGAATGATGGATAATGAGACTCCGAACCACCACTCTATTGTAAAAACAACGTGCTCTAACCATGCTTCCACTTTAAGCGAATGGATGTCATGTAAAGATTCATAAATGTAATGATTGATTTCTCTATATTTTTCGTTAGTAGTCATGTGTTGTTGTCCTATCTATTTAGAGTACATATTTATATGGTTTCCCATTTGGAAAAAAGTATGAAATGAAGGATTGTGTTATGGAACGTAAACAGTTAAAATTTAACATAGTGGAGATATAGGGAAAGGGGAAAATGGTTGAAAATGTGGATGAACTTGTAATGATAAGAAATTGGATAGGATTTTTTTTACTCTCGTGTGCGAGGGTTATTTGACTATCAACTATCATTCAAGGACTGCATGATTAGGCTAAAAAAACCTCTCACTTCGTAAAGAATTGTGCATAGGAATTGTATATCTCCTTTTACCCGAACTTGTGCGTCCTCAATTTGGAGGAATGTTCAATGAACCACTTAAAAGAGAAAGTTGCTATTATTACTGGAGTAAGCCGTCTAAAAGGGATAGGTGCAGCCATTGCGAAAGAACTAGCTGGTGCAGGCTATCATATCTTTTTTACTTATTGGACGGATTATGATAAGGAAATGCCTTGGGGTATTGACGTAGATGAACCAGTACAAATAAAGGAAGAGTTGTTACAACAGGGTGTGAACGTCGGATGTATGGAATTGGATTTAACCGAACTTGGTGCACCAGAGCAGTTGCTGAAACGTGTAACGGAACATCTCGGTGACCCTGACATTTTAATCAATAACGCCACATATTCCACGAACAATGATTATTCTCTTATCACTTCCGAGGAATTAGACAAACATTATGTTGTAAGCATACGAGCGACCACCATGTTGAGCAGTTTATTTGCTAGAGGATTTACAAAAAAATCAGGTGGAAGAATTGTGAATCTTACTTCAGGACAGTTTCAAAGACCGATGCCTGGAGAATTAGCCTATGCGACAACGAAAGGGGCCATCGATGCACTGACGATGACATTAGCTGCAGAAGTTGCTCCATTAGGGATCACCGTTAATGCAATAAATCCTGGTCCAACCGATACCGGATGGATGACAGAGGAAATCAAACACCACTTAACACCGATGTTTCCGTTCGGGAGAATTGGTGAACCAAGTGATGTGGCAAAATTGATAAAATTTTTAGTTAGTGAAGAAGCTGCTTGGATTACAGGACAAGTTATTCATTCGGAAGGTGGCTTTCAGAGATAATATGAAAACAGGCTCTTTTGCTAGAGCCTGTTTTTTGACATATAGGAAATTATAAAGAATTTGGAATACCAGTGAAGCTTTTGAAAGTTTATTCTAGAAGAGCGAAGGCTCCGCACGTCGCTTGAAAAGAAAAGTCGCTCCCGCGTTTATCTTTATTTGAATTAGGAGCATCGTTGTGTTCATTTTTTCTTGGTAAATTTGTATAGTAGAGGGAGGAAGATTTTTCTATTTGAAAATATTGGAGGTAAGACATGAATGATTGGTTCATTTTGCTTTTGCTTTTCGTATGTGGCGGACTAGCTCAACTAATTTCTGCAAAAGTTATTCAGAATCGAAAGAAACAAGCGTATGTATCCATATTAATTTGGTTAGTGGTTGCAATTAGTTGCCTCGTGTTGTGGACAGTTCGATAAAATGAAATTCCGTTCGGACATATATTCCGCTATTTTCATAAAAACATAAGGTTTTCAATTTCTATCGGACATCTGTTCCGTTAATTCAGTAAAATTCACTACAAATACTGCTGATAAGGCTAAATAGCGGAACAGATGTCCGTACGGTTTTCAAAAAAGGAGATTTTAGTGAAAATAACCATCCATGATGTACCCATCACCCCCATGAATGAAAATTAATTTTGGACTAGAAATCGTTACGCAAACTTTGTATTCTATTGTTGAACAGATCAAAAGACGGTTCCGTATTGGTAACACGTTTCCGAAAAATAACCCGTCTTACTGCAGGCTCGAGCACCGCCCATTGTCATATGATGACGTGTATAAGCATTCCTTTTGCCTCACCTGCACGGTCTGTTTATTACGTTAATACAAAGGAAGGGATTACGTTGGACGCTATTCGAAAAACTTGTGCAGGTCTGGATGTTCACCAGGCATCAATCGTTGCTTGTATTTTAACGGGAGAGCT
>NZ_JHYI01000026.1 GCF_000621445.1 Alkalihalobacillus bogoriensis ATCC BAA-922
AGGTTTAGTGACGATAGCGATGAGGTCACACCCGTTCCCATGCCGAACACGGAAGTTAAGCTCATCAGCGCCGATGGTAGTTGGGGGCTTCCCCCTGTGAGAGTAGGACGTTGCTAAGCAAATGAAAAACACATGATGTCTATAGACGTCATGTGTTTTTTTTATCGGACACCTATTCCGCTATTTTATAAAAAACAAGCCTTTTCCCGTTCTTAACGGACATCAGTTCCGTTACATTAGGAAAATGATGACTTTTTGGTGTTGTTTTGGTGAAATAACAGAACTGATGTCCATTAGTATTTTAAAAACCCCTCTTTTTCTTAAGATAGCGGAACAGATGTCCGTTAGAACTGTTGCTCCCCTTAGAACGCACTTAATGAGTCACTTTTCCGCAAGCGTAAAAAAAGGCTCATCCTCCGTGGTCTTAATTCAATATCATTCCACATCAATTGTTCTAGGTATTTAATACCTGGGAAATAATTTTACATATATTTGTAATCGTAACGATATAAAGCATTGGCGTTTGATAAAAGTTTCGGAAGCCGTTACAATAAGTGCATACTTAGAAAAAGGTGGAGTCCAAATGTCGTTAGGATTTAATACGCGCTCGGTTCATTTTACACAAAAAGAAAACATGAAAAATATGAGTAAAACCCAACCAATCTATCAAACTTCTGCTTTTGCATTTTCTGATTTGGATGATATGGAGAAATTTTATGAAGGTGAAAAAGACTATTTATATTCTCGCTTTGGAAATCCAAATACTGATGATTTAGGGAGAGGTGTTGCCTCTTTGGAAGAAGCTGAAGCTGGAGTTGCTGCTTCATCAGGAATGGCAGCGATTTTAGCAGGAGTTTTAGCTGTTGTGAAACCGGGAGAACATATTATCGCTTCAGAAGACTTGTATGGCGGAACATATCAAATGTTTGCCGTAGAATTGGCCAACTTTGGGATTACGGTGAGTTTTGTTTCTTTTGAGAATGAATCAGAAATTTTAAATAGTATTAAAGAGAATACAGTATTACTTTATACGGAATCGGTTAGTAACCCATTACTACGAGTAGAAGATGTAAAGGGTGTTGTCTCCATTGCAAGAAAGTATAATTTGTATACAATGATTGATAATACGTTTGCTACCCCTCTTTTTATGCAACCGATTAAATTAGGTGCTGATTTAGTGATCCATAGTGCTACAAAATATATAGGGGGACATAGTGATGTTACAGCTGGCGTCCTTGTTGGATCAGAGGAGCTAATCAATAAAGCAAAGACGAAAATTGTCAGCTTAGGTTGTAACTTAAGTCCATTCGAAGCATGGTTAGCGTGTCGTGGATTAAAAACAATTAGTATACGAATGGAAAGACAAGCTCAAAATGCCAAAACACTAGCAGAGGCACTGCAATCATGTGAAGAGGTTTCTAAAGTATATTATCCAACTACCCTATCTGACAAAGGAAACGGTGCAATGGTGAGTATGGAACTTGCAGAAGGTGTAGATGTGGAAACTTATTTCAAATCGCTTTCTTGGATTCGAATTGTTCCAACATTAGCAGGAGTAGAAACAACAGTGACATACCCATTAAGAACGTCTCACCGAACAGTTCCTGATGAGTTACGACAAAAGCTTGGAATAACAAGTGGGCTTGTTCGTATATCTGTAGGGATTGAAGATGATCAGGATATTATCGATGAAATGGTTAAAGCTATAAAACAAGCAAAGAAGTAAATGTTTGTAGCTGAACGACGCCTGAATCTTTACCATTATTATACAGTGTAAAGATTCAGGCTCGTTATTTAAACGATAATCCTTTTAATAACGAAAGTAGTCTTGGAGGAAGTGAGAAATATTAATTCGTTTAATTTAAAGGTAAATGCACTTGTACAATGGTTCCTTTTGTAATTTCACTACTTACATCAATATTTCCGCCATGTGCAATAATAAGACTCTTTACTATTGACATACCAAGCCCCGAACTAAAATCAGATGAAGTAGGGGTTCCACGATAATACTTATTGAAAAGATTATTCAAAGTTTCTTGATCCATGCCTACACCGTTATCTCTTATTGTGATGGTAACAAATTGCTCTTGTTCAACTATGACAAAAACATCAATGCATGTTTCCTCTGGATTGTGAAGAATAGCATTCATAATAAGATTTTGAATCGCTCGATAAATTAAACGCTGATCGATTGAGATGTTAATGAACGGGTTAGTAGAATGAAAGCTTAGGTAAGAAAGCGCTCTAGGATCATTGCTTATATCCGCGATTAACGCTCTCAGAAATTCGACTAGATTTACCTCGCTTTTATTTAGTGGGATTGGAGCTTGGACGTTATTCATCTGAAACGATAGATTTAAATCATGGATCAGCGACTCAATATGATGAGCTTTTTGAGATATTTCCTCTATGAACGTATGTTTTTCTTCCTCGGTCCATGAGTATTCTTCATTTAACAATAACGCCGTATATCCTGTTATGTAGGTGAGGGGAGTTTTTACATCGTGAGATATTCCAGCAAGCCAATCTTTTTTCTCTTCCTCAAGCTTAAGACGTTCGCTTTCAGCCTTATTTAAATGTAAGGCTAGAGTTTGGATATTATTAATTACATTCTCATAAAGCTTATAATGTAATCGCAGTTTTCCTTTCTTGTTATAAATGTTACGTTTTGTAGAGGGAGGAGCGTATTCACCTCTAGTTAACTGTTTAATCCACGTCAGTATAAACCATAAAGGGTTTCCTAAAAACCATGCACAAAAAACACTACTTACTAAAATAATGAGTAAGAACACAAAAAAAACGATTAAATCATACCAAGTGTTCTCACTAGTTAGTCCAATGTTTGGGAAGATGAAATCGAGAGTTACCATAATGAATACGCCAAAACTAATAATCCAAATAAATAAGCCTACTATAAAGTATAAACTAAAACGAATTCTCATTTGCTCAGATTACCTTTCTTTTGGAGGTACAAACTTATATCCAATTCCTCGTAAGTTCACAATCACTTTTGGTTTTCTAGGGTCGTCTTTAAGTTTTTTTCTAATTTTAGAAATGTGAATAGTGACCGTTTTCTCTTCACCGTACCCATCTGCATTCCATACGAAGTCATATAACTGAGATGTTGTGAAAATTCTATTAGGATTTTTAAAAAAGAACGATAATAAATCTAGTTCTTTTGCTGTACATACGATTTCTTCTCCTTCAACAATAAGTATGGCTTTTTTTGGCATTAAGCAAAATGGTCCATACGTAAATTCACTTGGTTCATCCAAGTAATTATCGTTGCTGTGCCTAAGCTTAAACATAGTATTACGACGTAAAATAACGTTGATTCGAGCGACGACTTCAAGGGGATTAAAAGGCTTAGTTATATAATCATCTCCACCTATGCCTAGTCCAGTTAACTTATTATAATCACTCGAACAAGAAGTTATGAAGATAATCGGTGTATTTGTTGATTTGCGAATTTCTTTACATAATTCAAACCCATCGAAATCAGGTAGCATAACGTCTAGTAAAATTATGTCGTATGAATATTTCCTTAATAGATGTAACGTATCATTTCCAGTTGTAGCGCAGGTTATATCCTGGAATCTTTCTTTTTTCAAGGTGAGTTGGAGTATATCTAAAATGCCCTTCTCGTCGTCTATTAATAATATTTTTTCAGTTCTAAACAAAAAGGAAACCTCCCTAAAACCTTCTATTTATAGTCAATTAGTATATTAACACATAACAGTAAAATAAAGGGTGAAAAATATAAGGCGATAACAAAACTCAGTTGAAGTATAAAGGTTATTTCTACTTTTTGTAATTTTAATGAAAAAAGTTCCTAATTGTTACCTCCATTTAGTATTGAATTTACTTTGATTTTACTTTACTTGTTTAACATAAAAGTAAATAGCATTCATGGAGGTAAAACAATGGAACTATCGATTCAGCACGTTTCAAAAAAGTATGGGACGAAGAAAGCTCTGCAAGATATTAATCTAAAGCTAAAGCCGGGTGTTCTAGGTTTATTAGGTCCTAATGGTGCTGGTAAATCAACACTCATGCGCTTGTTAGCTACAATTGAAAATCCGTCAGAAGGAACGATTTTATGGAATGGAGTTCAAACGACAGAAGACCCAAATTATCTAAGAAAAGAATTGGGCTATTTACCACAAGACTTTGGTGTATACCCTAATATGAATCCTGTTGAGTTTCTTGAATATATGGCTGCTTTGAAAGGTTTAGAGAAGTCTTCAGCCAAAAAAAGAATTGATGAATTATTAGTGGCGCTAAATCTTGAGAATGAAAAAAGAAGGTTGTTAGGTAGATTCTCTGGTGGAATGAAACAACGTGTAGGTATTGCCCAAGCTCTATTGAATGACCCTTCGCTATTAATCATAGATGAGCCAACAGTGGGATTGGATCCGGAGGAAAGAATACGTTTCAGAAATTTACTTTCTACTTTATCCTCTAATCGAATCATTATCTTATCTACACATATTGTAACCGATATTGAGTCAATTGCTCCTTCCATCGCTGTTTTATCCAGAGGGCATTTAGTCATGTATACATCTCCGGAACAATTAATCAAAAGTATCGAAAATAAAGTGTGGAAATGTGTTGTTCCAACAACGAAATTCCAGGAGCTACAGGATCGATATACGATTAGTAGTGCCATACATCGAAGTGATGGGGTTCATGCAAGAGTTGTATCGGAAAGACGTCCACCTGAAAATTCAACTTTATTACCAGCCACTTTAGAAGATGCTTATCTCTACTATGTTACATCGTTAGGGGTGGAGTAAATGAATATAGCACTCAGCTACGTATATTTAATAAAAAGCCATGTAATAAAGCAAATGAGAAGTTATTCTTTCCTTATTGTTATTGGAATGAGTATTTTTATTGGTTATGCTAGTGTCCCATCAGTGAATGCAGGATATGAGGTTTTCTATATAGGTGGAATTAGAGGGATTTATAATTCGGCTTGGCTTGGTGGAATGGTAGCTATGTTTTCGACATTGTTATTATGGTTATTTGGTTTTTATTTATTAAGAAGCCAAATATCTGAAGACGACAGATTACAAGTAGGTCAGATTATTGCTGCAACCCCAATTTGTAATTTCCGTTATCTTTTTAGTAAAGGGCTGTCTAACTTTATAGTTCTACTAGTAATTGAACTAATCATGATTTTTGCTTTTATGACGATGCAATTGATTCGTGGTGAAAGCTATCAGCTACAAATAGCCGACTACTTCCTACCATTTTTGTTTATTGTTTTGCCATCTTTATTTGTACTTGCTTCGCTAACGATACTATTTGATGTCGTACCAGGTTTGAAGGGGGTTATTGGAAATATTGTATTTTTCGGTTTATGGATTTTTTTTAGCGTTATTTCAATTGCTAGTCCGAACAGTATAGTGGACTTATACGGTCTAGATGCTATTCGTTCTGATATGGTCGAAGAAGCAAAAGTGAAGTATAGCTTTCTAGAAATTAGTGAAGAGGGAGGAAGCTTTGGTTATTATCCAATTGAAGGGGAAATTTCAACCTTCATATGGGAAGGGGTTCATTGGCAACCAAACCTTCTTGGTCAACGCTTGGTATGGGTTCTTATAGCTTTGTGTATAGTGCTTATTTCGTCTATGATATTTAAGCGATTTCAGAATGATAGTGTTAAACGAAGTAGAGAAAGGGAAACGCATTTTCAAGCAGAAAGAAAGTTTAATTTTAGAACTGAGCTACAACAAGGATTTCAGTTCTCTCCAGTCGTAAATGAACCTAAGCTTAAGCTTTTTAGAGTAGTGTGGGCTGAATGTCGTCTAATGTTAAAAGGGTACTCGGTGTGGTGGTATTTGCTTTTAATCGGAAGTATATTAGTAAGTTTTTTTTGTTCATTAGAGAGTTTGCGAAAATGGCTACCATTTATTTTTGTTTTACCAATAGCAATTTGGTCGCAATTGGCAACTCGAGAAAGGCAATATTTCACAAGAGAATTGATACTCTCAAGTGGTTCGCCTGTATTAAGAGCAATTGCAGTTTGGATAGCAGGGGTTTCTATTACGTTTCTTGTATCTTCTGGAGTAATGGTTCGATTTTTGCTTGATGGTCAATTTCCGCTATTTTATTCTTGGCTCATAGGCGTGTTTTTTATTCCTACGCTAGGGTACTCGCTTGGTCTAGTAAGTGGTTCAAGAAAATTGTTTGAAGTTTTTTTTATGTTGTGGTGGTACTTAGGTCCAGTTAATGGGATTCCATATCTTGATTTTTTGGGCATTTCAAATTCATACAACAAATTATATTTATTCCTTACCGTGTCATTAATGGCAATGTCTATCCTTATTCATTTACTTCAAACTAATAAGGTTGGTTTTCGAAAAAAAATAATTAGCAAAAGAGGAATAATATGAAAAGTTTAAAATTAAATATTCTTTCCGTAATTTTTGCCATTATAATTATGCTTAATATGACAGCTTGCTCTGACTCAAGCAATATCGTTAACAGTGAAAGTATTCCTGGGGATGGAATTGAAGAATTAATCATTAAAACAATGGGGCAAAATATTCAATTGCAACCTTCCCATGATGACGACTTTAAAGTAGCGATGAAGAATGATAAGAACCTTTCTATCGAGACAAAAGGTAATGTTTTAACAATAGATGCCAGTCGCTCATCAAAGATTATTAACTTTAAGTCAGAGACTCTGATTATTGAGTTTCCTGAGCGTGTGTATAATACGATTGATGTTGTTACAGCTTCAGGAAATATTTCGGGAAAAGACATTCAAGCTGAAAACTTAATACTGACTGTCAGCTCGGGTGACATTTATCTTAATGGGTTTAAAGGCAATCGCATTCATGGAGATGTTGTCTCTGGCAATGTAACGTTAGAAAAAATAACAGGCAGCATGCAGATTGCGAATGAAACAGGAGTCACTTCGATTCAACATGATGGCAATTTTATAGATGACAGTAACATCTCAACCCTTTCAGGTAAGATTAACTTCACGTTTAAAAATGAACCTCAAAATGTTTTTATTGATGTTAGTACAGAAGCCGGAAACATACAAACGACTTTATTTTCTTCAAATATGATCCAGTCGCAAGGGGGAGGTAAAAAATTATTTGCTGAGCTAGGTTCGGGAGGGTCTACGTTAACGTTAAAATCATCATCAGGTCTTATCACCCTGAACTAATACAAGAGGAAGAAAAGAAAAATAACCTTTTGCGCTTTTCTTCCCCGCTTTTTATTAAGGTAATCATAATAAACAGATAAAAAAGACAGTGCTTGTTGAAAATTAAAGGGGGACTAGTGTATAAAACGCTAATAATCGAATATAATATAGACAACAGGTTATAAACAAAAAACTTAAGAAAAGAGTTGCATTCAAATATGTAATATGTTATTATATTTTTTGTGGCGTAAAACACATACACATCCGAAGCAAAAAGCAACATCCATTAACTTTAGAACGTCGCGGGGTGGAGCAACGAGCAAGAACATCGATGAAAAGTCATTGAGTAAACTCGACGCATCCACATCGTAGAGTAAGCGAGAAGAGGAAGAGTTCCCCTTCGAAGCAAAAAGCAACATCCATTAACTTTAGAACGTCGCGGGGTGGAGCAGTCTGGTAGCTCGTCGGGCTCATAACCCGAAGGTCATAGGTTCAAATCCTATCCCCGCAACCAAATTCCAATACATAGTATCACATATACCGTTAAAGCCTTAGGATCCCCATCCTAAGGTTTTTTTTATAAGATGAGGGAGTATAAAAATTTTGGTATAGCAGTGAAGCTTTTAAAGCTTATTCAAGGAGAGCGAAGGCTGCGCACCTGCGCGTTTCACCCCAAGAAAAGCACGTGGGCTTCACTGTCAAAAGCGGGCAAGGCTCCGCACTTCGCTTGAAAGAAAAGACGCTCCGCGTTTTTCTTTACACCAGAATGGTCTCTTGGCTTATGTGGATGTTTTCTATACAATAAGAAAATGGATGGATATTATAGAAATAGGTGTGGTTAGATGAAAGATGAATTTGAATTTATAAAGAGAATAACACCAGCAAAGAAAAATCAACAATCCATTACTGTTGGAATAGGTGATGATGCAGCAGTTTACGAAGCAAAGCAAGGTTTTGAACAAGTTGTTTGTGTAGATACGATGGTTGAAGGCATACATTTTCGCAAAGATACATTATTACCTAAGCATATTGGCTATAAAGCATTGGCGATAAATATTAGTGATTTAGCAGCAATGGGGGCAGTTCCACTTTATTATTTAGTGAGTATCGCGATTCCGCCTCATTGGTCAGATAATGAAATCGATGACATATATAGAGGTATGACCCAGTTAGCTGAAAACTATAAGATGGATTTACTTGGTGGCGATACCGTATCAACAGATGATAAACTAGTTATATCTGTCACAGCATTGGGTCACGTCGAAAAAGGATCAGCGCTTTTACGAAGCCATGCGAAGCCTGATGATATTGTTTTTGTAACAGGAGTTGTTGGGCATTCTGCTGCAGGATTAGACCTTTTATTCAAACATGGTGTTCATGCTAAGTTTACACCGAATGAAAAAGTTCTTGTAGGCAAACATCAAATGCCAATGCCGCAAATAGAAGCTGGGAGATGTTTTATTTCGAGTCAGTTAAGAATGGCACTTAATGATATTAGTGATGGTGTGGCGAGTGAAGCACATGAAATTGCAGAAGCGAGTGAGGTAACACTTCTCATAGAAGCAGATAAAATTCCAACAGGAATGGAGCTTGAATGCTATAGCAGAGAAAAGCAACTTGAATATGCTTTATTCGGAGGAGAAGATTTTCAGTTGATTGGGACTGTTCAGCAAAAAGAATGGCAACGCTTAAATGATACATGTGAAAAACATGGAATCATATTAACGGCTATTGGTTATGTCGAAGAAGGAGAAGCCGGTGTATTTTTAATGGACAACGGAAAAAAAAGAAAAGTAGATAAGAAAGGATACAATCATTTTAAAAAATGATTGTGAAAGGAAATGCAATGAATACTTTTACATATAAAAGTCATTCACCAGAAGAAACAATGGCAGTTGGACAAGCACTGGCTCATTTTTTTCACCCTGGTGATGTTATAACATTAGAAGGAGATTTAGGCGCTGGGAAAACGCATTTCACGAAAGGAATTGCGAAAGGCTTAGGCATTACCCGTGTCGTTAATAGCCCGACGTTTACGATTATTAAAGAATACAAAGGGTTGTTACCTCTGTATCATATGGATGCATACCGTTTAGAAAGTGAAGAAGAAGATTTAGGATTTGAAGAATATTTTACTGGTGAAGGAATTACTGTTGTGGAATGGCCTAGTAAAATCGAGTCGATATTACCTGATGAGAAACTAGTTGTCACGATTACGTTAGGAGAAGAAGCGGATACCCGCAGCATTCGTTTCACACCTGTGGGCAACCGTTACATCTCACTATGTAAGGAGTTTGAAAATCGATGAAAGTGCTAGCGATAGATACATCCACATATGTGATGGGTGTAGCAATTATAGAGAATAATAAAGTCCTTGGTGAATATATTACAAATATTAAAAAGAACCATTCAATCAGGTTGATGCCTGCGATTGAGCAAGTGATGCAAGAAGTGGGTGTATTACCAAAAGAATTGGATAAAATTGTTGTTGCCAAAGGTCCAGGTTCTTATACCGGAGTTAGAATTGCAGTAACGACAGCGAAAACATTAGCTTGGTCTTTATCCATCCCAGTAGTAGGTGTGTCCAGTCTCCGTGTATTAGCGCAAAATGGTCGTGGGTTTGCTGGATATATTTGTCCTTTATACGATGCAAGACGAGGGCAAATTTATACAGGGTTATATCAAACAACAGACACACTGGACGTCATCCAGGTAGAAGAAGACCGACTACTGTTAACAAGTGAATGGGCTTCGATACTAAAAGAAAAAGAGCAAGATATTTTATTTATTGGTAATGATGTATCACTACATAGAAGCACTTTAGTAGAACAACTACAACATCATGTGTTCGTAGCCCCGCCATCACTTTTTAATCCACGGCCAAGTGAATTGGCACTACTAGGAGCAAATGAAGATGGAGAATCAAATGTTCACCTGTTTTCTCCAACTTATTTGCAGTTAGCAGAAGCTGAATCAAAATGGTTACAAGCGCAACAAATGAAGGGGAATGAAAATGAGTGATCAACAACCAACCGTTCGTTTTATGACGGTTCAAGATATTGAGCAAGTGTTGATTGTTGAGCATGATGCTTTTACAGTCCCATGGAGCCAACAAGCTTTTTTTAATGAGTTAAAGAACAACCAGTTTGCTTATTATGTTGTTATGGAGTATGAAAACCAAATTATTGGTTATTGTGGTGTTTGGTTAGTACTAGACGAGGCGCATATTACGAACATTGCCATACATTCTAATTATCAAGGTAGGAAGTTTGGAGAAGCGCTTTTACTTTATATGATGGAATTAGCTAAAACTTACGGCTCAAAAAAGATGACATTGGAAGTGAGAGTTTCCAATAAGAAAGCACAAAAGCTTTATCGAAAGTTAGGATTTAAAATGGGAGGTATTCGTAAAAATTACTACACGGATAATCTCGAAGATGCCTTAATAATGTGGGTGGTATTAGATGAAGGATGAATTAATTTTAGCAATTGAAACAAGCTGTGACGAAACGGCAGTCGCTGTTATCAAAAATGGTCGAGAGATTCTAGCCAATGTTGTTTCTTCACAAATTGAAAGCCATAAACGTTTTGGCGGTGTTGTTCCAGAGATCGCATCAAGACATCATGTTGAGCAGATAACATATATCATTGAGCAAGCTATGAAAAAAGCAAATTGTCAATTTTCTGAGCTTGATGCAGTAGCCGTTACAGAAGGTCCAGGTTTAGTTGGAGCACTTCTCATTGGAGTCAATGCAGCGAAAGCCGTCGCGTTTGCCCATCAACTTCCTTTAATTGGTGTTCACCATATTGCGGGACATATTTATGCGAACCGGCTTGTAACAGAGTTGCAATTTCCACTTTTAACCCTTGTTGTGTCAGGTGGTCATACAGAACTTGTCTATATGCCTGAACATGGCGTGTTTGAAGTTATTGGGGAAACAAGAGATGATGCGGTTGGTGAAGCATATGATAAAGTGGCGCGTACATTAGGACTTCCTTATCCTGGTGGTCCTCATATTGACCGTCTTGCTCTCGAAGGTGAAGATACACTCGATTTGCCTCGCGCGTGGTTAGAGCAAGATTCTTATGATTTTAGTTTTAGCGGGTTAAAATCTGCTGTCATTAATCAACTTCACAATGCGAACCAACGTGGGATTGAATTAAAAAAAGAAAATGTAGCAGCTAGCTTCCAAGCGAGTGTGATTGATGTGCTTGTGACAAAATCAATCCGTGCTGTTGAGCAATATAATGTAAAACAATTTCTTCTAGCAGGTGGAGTAGCAGCAAACAGAGGATTACGAGAAAAGCTAGAACAATCTTTTGCTGATAAACCTGTTGAATTGGTAATTCCACCACTGTCGCTTTGTACCGATAATGCAGCAATGATCGGTGCTGCAGCAAGTATTTATGTAAAGAAAGGCAAGTTTGCCACCTATCAATTAAATGGACAACCTGGTTTAGAATTAAATCATTAGGTTTGTTTAAACCTCATCTTTTCAGTTAAAACTGAGAAGATGAGGTTTTTTTAAAGTAAGAAAAATTTTGGTGTAGTAGTGAAGCTTTGAAAGCTTATTCTAGAAGAGCGAAGGCTCCGCACTTCGCTTGAAATGAAAAGACGCTACGCGTTTTTCTTATCTAATGTGGAAAAGTTTATCCACAACGAGCGTGAATAAGTGGATAAGTGAAAAAAACCTTAATAAATCAAGGTTATTAATTGTTTATAAAAATATGTGGATAACTATGTGGATAATGTGAATAACTTTCAAAACACTAGTTGTAACAATACACAGTATGTGGACAAACTTGTGTATAATGTGGATAGTTTTAGAATAAAAACAAAAAAGGTAGGGTTATAGGTTGAAAAAAACGATAGTGACTTGTTCATTTCTTGCTTTTTTTCTTTTTTCTATAAATGTTACGGCACAATCGTCTGAGGAGGAAAGTGTTGTTCTCGTGCTTGTACCAGAGCTTTCATTTGCCGAAGCGACATGGTTATACACATGGGGACAACATCAGGACATATGGCAGCAGGCATCGTTTGCCGGGATGAATATCCGTCCAGATGGACCATACTCTTATTTAAATAATGCTGTTTCATTAAGTATGGGTGTTCGAGGAGTTGGTGTTCAAGGTTGGAATGCTTTTGAACCAAGAGAAAAAATAGAAACAGTGCTTGCAAAAGACGTGATGAAACAGTGGACAGGTGGCTATCCACAGGATAGTTTGCTCCACCCGTATTTTCATAAGCTAGTAGATAAAAATAAACAATCCACATATCAAGGTGAAGTTGCCATTCTTGGGGAAGCATTAAAACAACATGGAGTTTCAACATATGTGATGGGTCATAGTGATATTGAAGGGGAAAAGATACGATACGGCTCTCTTTTTACAATGGACCAACAAGGCGAAACAAAGGGTTCAGTAGTTAAAGGGGTCGTAAACAATCCACAGTTTCCTGCTAGTTATCAAATGGATGGGGATATCATTGTGGATAGCATTCAACAACGTGAAAAAAAACAGTCCTCATTGTTTACAGTTGTGGAATGGGGAGACTTCCAACGTTTGTTTTCGATAAAAGAGGAAATGACGGATGAACATTTTCAAAAACAGTATGAATCATCATTAAACCAATTAGAACAATTTATTGTTCAGTTAATAGGAGAGCGGACCGTCATCCTTCTTTCACCTATGATGCATCAAGAAGCATATAAAGAGAAAAAGCAACTTGCACCAATTTGGGTATGGCATAAAGAAAAGATGTTTCCGCAAGTCATGTATTCCGAAACGACCAACCAAGAAGCGATTATTTCCAATTTAGACATTGTCCCGACCATTTTGAGTTTATATAACATTGATAAACCAGCAATTTTAATGGGACAACCGTTACAACTTACGATGAGTGAAGGTTATGACCATACAACGGTTTTCGAGGAAGTTAATTTAGCGTTTACGATTTATCAATCAAGAGGCGTTATATTATCGAGCTATATCACATTATTAACTATATTGTTAGTGGCCATTAGTATATTACTATGGAGAAAAGCAGCGAACCGCTTGTGGATAAAGTTAGCGAAAGTGTTATTAGTTTCAGCTGTCAGTTCTCCTTTTTGGTTTTTAACGACACCACGATTACTAACGATTGTGGATGTGGGCTATTATTTTTGGTTACTATCGTTCTTTTCGATTGTAACAGGTTATTTGTTAACAACGTTTGTGAAAAAACCTTTACTTCTTGTTGGTGCTGCTCATGTGTTTGTATTAACTGTGGATTTATTGTTAGGAAACCCATTAATGCAACGTTCGTATTTAGGATATGACCCGATAATTGGAGCGAGATATTATGGAATCGGAAATGAATATGCTGGTGTGTATATTGTTTCCGTCCTTTTAGTGCTCACTCCATGCTTTCGAAAACAAACATGGTACACGTCAGCTTTAATCGGATTTATGTTAGCTGGACTTTTATTTATGCTAGGGGCGAGTCATCTAGGCACAAATGCAGGGGCAACATTAGCGGCAGGTGTAGCATGTGGATATTTACTTTTTCAATATGTACCAATCAAACGAAAACGAAATGTATGGGCTGGAGCAGTGATTCTAGCCATAGCGGCATTTGGTCTTTTATTTCTATTGCAATTGACCGGAAAAACAACACATATCGGTTATGCTTTTGAACGACTGTTAAGTGGGGATTTCAGCTATGCTTACGATGTTATTAAACGAAAACTAGCGATGAATTGGAAAATTTTTAAGTATTCTAATTGGACTCAATTATTCGTGACAAGTTACATATTAATCGGTTTTGTATTATGGCGCCAAAAACGAATTGTACGTGATAAAGCTGAAAAAACCGTGTTACAAACAGGGATTGTCGCTTCTGTTGCCTTACTAGTTTTAAATGACTCAGGGGTTGTTGCTGCTGCAACATCAATGTTTCTTTTAGTGGCACTCAGTTATTATTGGATGTTAGAAGAAAAAGAAAGAGTGGAACAGAAATAATTGTTCCACTCTCGTAACGGACAGCAAATCCGTTATATAGGATAATATCATGTGATTTTTCAACCGTTCGGACATTAGTTCCGTTATTGCAACAAAATTGAACAAAAAGGAGCGTACTAAGCGGGAATAACGGAACAGAAGTCCGTATCGGTTTCTAAATCGTCGTTTTTTTTTAAAATAGCGGAATAGATGTCCGAATGAGAATCTTACTCCGATTGTAGCTGTTCCCATTCTTCCATTAGTTGTTCAATTTGTGCTTGTGTTGTTTCAACCTGGTTTTGGAGGTTTTTTGCTTTTTCAACATCTTCAAATGTCTCAGGTAAACATAATAACTCCTCGGTTTCACTTACAAGCTGCTCAAGCTTATCAATTTCAGCTTCAATTTCTTCAATACGGCGTAGTCGTTGGCGTTCTTTTCGTTTTTGCTCTTTATCTTGTTGAAAAGCAGTTTTATCTGATTTTACGTTTTTTTCTGTTGCTGTTGTTGCTTTTTGTTGGTTCGCTAATTCTTTTCGTTCCGCCATCTCAGCTTTTTTTTCTACATAATAATCGTAATCTCCTAAATACGTTGTAACCTTTGTCGGAGAAAGCTCAATAATTTGTGTGGCTAATCGATTTAGGAAATATCGGTCATGAGAAACAAACAGAATTGTTCCTGGATAATCAAGCAAGGCCGATTCCAGCACTTCTTTACTATCTAAATCAAGGTGGTTTGTCGGCTCATCTAAAATCAGGAAATTTGCTTTTTGCATCATTAATTTTGCTAATGCTAGTCTTGCTTTTTCACCACCACTCAAATCGGATACGACTTTTAACACATCATCTCCACTAAAGAGGAAGTTTCCTAACACGGTTCGTATTTCTTTTTCAGGTGTGAGCGGATAGTCGTCCCATAACTCATATAGTACTTGCTTGTTTGAAGATAAGTTAGCTTGTTCTTGGTCATAATAACCGATTTTTACATTACTACCTAAGCGAAAATGCCCTTCTTTTGGTTCGAGTTGTTCCGTTAACACTTTTAATAATGTCGATTTACCGATTCCATTTGGACCGACTAAAGCAACACTTTCACCTCGAGTAATATCAAAGGTGATGTTTTGAAATAACGGTGTATCACCAAATTGCACAGAAAGGTCGGATACTTTAACAACTTCATTTCCTGTTTGTCGGTCAATTGTAAAGGAAAAGGATGTTGCCTTTTCCATTCCAGCGGGGCGATCCATGCGCTCCATACGTTCTAGCTGTTTACGGCGGCTTTGTGCTCGCTTTGTTGTTGACGCTCTAGCAATATTTCGTTGTACAAAGTCTTCGAGTTTTGCAATTTCATCTTGCTGTTTTTCATATTGCTTCACATCTTGTTCAAAGCGTCTTGCTTTTTCTTCTAAATAATCACTATAGTTTCCGCTAAACTTTGTTGCTTTTGTGCGGGAGAGCTCATACACTTGATTGACAATTTTATCTAAGAAATAGCGGTCATGCGACACGATGAAAACAGCACCATCATAATTCGATAAATATTGTTCAAGCCATGTTAAAGTTTCGATATCAAGATGGTTCGTCGGCTCGTCCAAAATAAGTAAATGGGGCTTTGTTAATAAAAGTTTACCAAGCGCTAATCTTGTTTTTTGGCCACCGCTTAAGGATGAAATTTTTGTAGAGTAGTCGAGATGATCAAAATGTAAGCCAGCTAACACAGACCTAATGTCGGCTTCGTATTGATACCCACCTTCATCTTTAAAATTGACTTGTAGTTGGTCATATTCTGCTAAGAGCTTTTCATATTTTGTCGCATTCGCTAAAACAGCAGGGTCAGCCATCGACCGTTCAAGCTGGCGAAGTTGCTTTTCCATTTTACGTAATGGTTCAAAAACAAGAAGCATTTCTTCCCAAATAGAAAGTTCAGATTCTAGTCCAGAATGTTGAGAGAGGTATCCAAATGTCACGTGTTTTGGTATGATAATTTCACCAGAGTCATAGGAGAGTTGCCCGGCTAATATTTTTAACAATGTTGATTTTCCAGCGCCGTTCCGCCCAACTAAAGCTATTCGTTCTCTTGACTGTATTTCTAGCTTTATATTCGATAAAATAGGTTCAGCACCAAACGATTTAGTTAATTGAACGCATTGTAACAAAATCATATTTCTTTCCTTCCTGACTAATAATAGTACGTGTATTTTTAAAATTAAGGATAAATTAAGTGTATCGCATTCCTAACTATTCAACAACTTCATGAACAGATGACGTAATCGATTGCAGTCGAGCAAAAATGGTGTACAATATGAGTAGGTATCTTGTACCCAAATTCACAATAGGAAGCGGAAGATGGAGGCGTCTTATATGGAGCAGACAAAAATTCCACAAGCGACAGCCAAACGGCTACCATTGTATTATCGATTTTTAGAAAATCTCCATGCTTCTGGAAAACAGCGGGTGTCCTCATCTGAGTTAAGTGAAGCGGTAAAAGTAGATTCCGCCACAATACGGAGAGATTTTTCTTATTTTGGTGCCCTTGGCAAAAAGGGTTACGGTTACAATGTCAATTATTTGCTTACGTTCTTTCGGAAAACATTAGATCAAGATGAAACGACAAAAGTATTTTTAATTGGAGTCGGAAATCTTGGCACAGCGTTTTTACATTATAATTTTTCTAAAAATAACAATACGAAAATTGTAATGGCGTTTGATGTTGATGAAGAAAAAGTTGGTTCACAAATTGGTAATGTGCCGATCTATCATTTAGATGAGTTTGAAGAGAGGATGGACCCAGAAGTGACCGTCGCTATCTTAACGGTTCCCTCACAAGTTGCACAAAAAATTGCAGACCGTCTCGTTTCGGTTGGGATAAAGGGAATCTTAAATTTTACTCCAGCTCGATTAACGGTACCTGACCATGTACGTGTTCATCATATTGATTTGTCCATTGAACTACAAGCATTAACGTATTTTTTAAAACATTATCCAACTGAATAAAAAAACTGAACTAAGAGGAGGTGTTTCGAATGGGACCACTAGGTGGAGGAAGTCTAGTATTAATCGCAATTGTTGCGTTGCTCATTTTCGGGCCGAAAAAGTTACCTGAATTAGGAAAAGCAGCAGGGAACACATTACGTGAATTTAAAAATGCAACAAAAGGGTTAGCTGATGATGAGGAAGCAAACAAGAAAAATAATGATGAGAAACAACAATAGTTAGGAATGAAGGAATCATGGAACAAAGGGAAATGTCATTATTTGACCATATTGGCGAGTTAAGAAAGCGGGTTATTATTATTCTGATTTTCTTCTTCGTCGCCATGATTGGTGGAATGTTTTTGGCCAAGCCACTTATTATGTATTTACAAAGTGCTCCTGAAGCTCAAGAACTACCAATGAATGCCTTTAAATTAACCGATCCAATTCGAATTTATATGACATTCGCCTTTGCAAGTGCTGTTCTCCTTGTTTTCCCTGTGATTTTGTATCAGCTTTGGGCATTTATTAGCCCTGGCTTACATGAAAAGGAACGAAGGGTGACATTGTCCTACATCCCGATTTCGTTCTTTTTGTTTCTGTTAGGGATTTCGTTTTCCTACTTTATCTTGTTTCCGTTTATCATTCAGTTTATGGGTCGGTTGGCGGAGCAATTAAACATTACAGAACAATATGGAATCAATGAGTACTTTTCATTTTTATTTCAAATTACATTACCTTTTGGATTTTTGTTTCAATTGCCTGTCGTTGTTATGTTTTTAACACGGTTAGGAATTGTTACACCGAAGTTTCTGTCTCAAGTTCGAAGGTATGCCTATTTTGTTTTGCTTGTCATCGCGGGTTTTATTACACCGCCAGAGTTAATCTCACATTTACTTGTAACCGTGCCGTTATTGCTGTTATATGAGTTTAGTATTTGGATTTCATACATTGCGTATCGGAAAGCGAAAAAAGCAGAAGAAGCGCTAGAAAAACAAGAAAATGATTCGTCGGTTCAATAATTAAAAAAGAAAAGGTTCAAATCCAATCGTGGGTTTGAACCTTTTCTTTTTTTAGAATATAAGGAAGCATAAAATTTGTCGGGTCAGCGATTTTGTTGTTTCTGGGAAGTAAGCGGCCATGAAAACCGTTATCTGTGAACATTGCTAGCGTTTTGAAACGTTGGTGGACACAGGAGCAGTTAATTATAATACATCGCTTGGAATAGAGTTGCTTTTGCGTGAATAAGCGCTCCTGTGGCCGCTAAAAAACGGAAAACCGTATCATGTTCACAAATAACGGCTGCTCTGACCGCAAAAATGAGACAAATTTGTGGAAGTGAAACGGAAAGCAAATAAGTACCTTTTTTTCATGAAAACATGATATGATAGTAATTATATATTTCGTGTTTCGAAGGATTGAATTTAAAAGAAAAGTAAGGTGAAAATATGAGCAAAATCCCACAAAAATGGATGGTTGTTCTTTCAGTATTAATCGGTTCGTTTACTATGATTTTAAATAACAGTAT
This sequence comes from Alkalihalobacillus bogoriensis ATCC BAA-922, assembly GCF_000621445.1. Taxonomy (GTDB): domain Bacteria; phylum Bacillota; class Bacilli; order Bacillales; family Bacillaceae_F; genus Bacillus_AO; species Bacillus_AO bogoriense. The sequence continues at coordinate 18,641 of NZ_JHYI01000026.1, forward strand.
GTTAAATCCTGCTGTTCCCCAGTTAATGACCGTGTTTGAAGCAGATGCGGTGTCAACGGGATGGGTGATAACAATTTTTATGGTTACAATGGGGATGACGATGCCTCTGACAGGATTTATGGGTGATAAATGGGGGAAAAAGCGACTTTACCTCATTGGCTTATCCATTTTTGTTGTCGGTTCGATATTAGGATCGCTTTCTTGGAATTTATCTTCTCTTATCTTTTTCCGCGGCCTACAAGGAGTTGGGGGCGGAATTATGATGCCGTTATCGATGGCGCTTATTTTCGAAGTGTTCCCGAAAAAGGAACGTGGCCTAGCAACAGGGGTATGGGGAATTTCCGCCATGATGGCCCCAACGATAGGACCAACATTAGGAGGAGTATTAATCGAAACGGCCAGCTGGCATTATTTATTTCTATGTAATGTTCCCGTTGGTATTCTAGGCATTGTGTTTGCCGCTAAATATTTAAAAGAAACGAAGAAAAACGAAAAGATTGTGTTTGACCGGTTAGGATTTATTGCGGTTACGTTCGGTGTGGGCTTGATTTTACTAGCTTTAGCAAGAACATCGACATTTGAGCATTTAACAAATCCGATAAATATCGCTCTTTTTATTATTGGTTGCCTTAGTTTGTATTGGTTTGTTCGGATTGAAAATCGGACAGAGCAACCATTGCTCGATTTATCGATTTTTAAAGTTTCAACGTACACGATGAGCGTAATTATTTCAGGGATTACATCCATTGGGTTATTTGGGAGTATCTTTTTAATTCCGTTATTGCTTCAAAATGTCTATGGGTATAACGCCATTGTCACTGGTCTTGTCTTTTTACCGTCGGCGTTATTAACAGGTGTGTTTATGACAGTTGGTGGACGGATTCTTGACCGAAAAGGAGCAGCTGGTGTTGTGACAATCGGGCTTATCATTATTACGATTTCAACTTTTATGTTAGGTTTTCTAAGTCTTGAGACATCGGTTTGGTTTATTGTTCTTGTCATGCTGATTAGAGGAATTGGAATGGGACTATCGAGTATGCCTGCAACTACAGCGGGGATGAATTCGATTCCAGAAAATATTGTTTCGCGAGGATCGGCGATGAACAATGTATTACGGCAAATGAGCTCCTCCTTAGGAATTGTGTTTATTTCTATTTATTTTGAGGTGAGACGAACACAATTGTTCGCGACAACAGAAACGATGGAAGTCGCGAACTTACAAGCGATTAACGAAGGGTTTATCGTGTTAGGCGTATTAACCGCCATTACTATTCCAGCAGGGTATTTTCTTCGAACGAAAAAAATCGAAAAAAACAAAAAAACAAAACAAGTATCGTAACCGCCTTTTATGAGGCGGTTTTTTTAAAAGATAAGAAAAATTTTCGTGTAGCAGTGAAGCTTTGAAAGCTTATTCTAGAAAAGCAGGCAGGGCTCCGCACTTCGCTTGAAATAAAAAGACGCTACGCGTTTTTTTTTTCTACGACTTTAGATGGAGGAAGAAACGTCAAGAGTGAGACTAGATAAGTAGAAACGATTCAATCCAATAGCAGATGGAACGAATGCCATATTCTTCTAAGATATAGAAAAAGACAAAGAAAAAAGGAGATGGGCGAGATGCATCATTTCGGATTGGAATCAAAAATCATTGAGCATAAACGGAAAGTTGAAAAGATAAATCATGAAGCTTGGAAGTATCAAAAGGAAAGGACGAAGCGAAGAAAACAGACGGATATTGACAATAATGAAAAAAAACGAAGAGAAGTTATAAATGTCTTTTCGGCATTGCGGAACTTATGGTAAGTTCATTATAAGGCAGTGAGAGACGAGGGATAAGATGAAAGACGTATCGAGAGAAGACCGGATTGAACGGTTACGAACATTAAAAACGATTGCTGAAACGTTAAATGAATGTCAACATTTAAAACAAATGCTTCAAGCGGTTTTAGTCGCTTTACTGCAAGTCACGAAGTTTGAAGCCGGTTGGATATATTTATTCCATGAAAAAAAACAGTATGAGCTTATTGCGAGCCATAATGTTCCACCGGGATTAAGTTGGAAGGACAATAAGCCGTTATGTCATGGAGGATGTTGGTGTCATGATCAATTTCGAAATGGAAAAATTGAAAAGGCAATTAATATAATTGAATGCCAACGAATTGAAAATGCCATCATGCAAAAATGGGGCGATACAAAAGGAATAACCCATCATGCGACAGTCCCATTGCAAGCTGGTGAGGAACAGTTTGGTTTATTAAATATTTCCTCGCCTCATCAAGATTGGTTTAGTGATGAAGAACTTGCCTTGTTAGAAGCGGTTGCCTTGCAAATAGGAACAGCGATTAAACGAGTGAAATTATATGAAGCGGAACAAAAACGAGCCGAACTATATGAAAAGCTTGGCAAAGTTAGTGTTGCCATAAATTCAAGCCATGAAGAACAAATTCAATTAAAAGACTTTCTGACAAAAGAGATTCAATCAGTATTTGGTTGGAAAGAAGTTGTAATCGAATTAGGTGAAAAAAATGAGAGGGAACTTGAGAATCAGTTCAAAGCCTTGTTTTCTGTAGGAAAAACAAAAGGGGTACTCCTTGTTAAACACAATCATCTTGATGACATCGATCAGATGATTATTCAAGAGCTTGCTAATCACGCGGCCATTGCCATTGAAAATGATAGAATTGCAATGGAAACAAAGGAGATCACTGTGTTACAAGAGCGAAATCGGTTAGCCCGTGATTTGCATGATTCCGTTAACCAGCTCTTATTCTCGTTATCTTTAACTGCTAAAGGTGTAGCCAAAAAAATAGAGGACCCGAAGCTACAACCTTCGTTTCAATATATTCAAGAGCTCTCGCAAGAAGCATTAAAAGAAATGAGAGCTCTTATATGGCAACTTCGTCCTTCGGGATTAGAAAATGGTCTAGTGAGCGCTCTGCAATCCTATGCTTTTTTGCAACAGCTCACAATGGAAGTAGAAATAAAGGGTCTTGTCGATTTGCCGAGTTCAGTTGAAGAATGTTTGTGGAGGGTCGGGCAAGAGTCGATAAACAACTGCAAGAAGCATGCAAATACAAACAAATTATTTTTCACAGTGGAAATGAAAGAAAGCCAAGTGTATGTGACAATTGAAGATTACGGTAGAGGGTTTGATAGTACACTGATTCAATCGGGAAGTGCCTTTGGCTTAACAGGAATGAAAGAGCGTGTTGAAACAATTGGGGGCACGATGACAATCAAAAGTGAGCTGAATAAAGGCACAACAATCGAAATAATATTACCGATTCAATAGAGGAGAGATTTGGGTGAAAATGAAAGTATTGATTGTAGATGACCATCATGTTGTTCGGCGTGGGTTGCGTTTTTTTCTTGAAACTCAAGATGATATTGATGTTGTAGGAGAAGCAGAAAACGGGGCGATCGCAATTGAAAGGATAAAGGAATATCATCCTGATGTCGTTTTAATGGACTTAGCCATGCCGGTAATGGATGGTATAGAAGCGATGAAGCAAATTAAAGAGCTTGCGTTACCTACAAAAGTCATCATACTAACGAGTTTCTCAGACCAAGACCATGCGATCCCAGCCATTAAAGCAGGTGCTGTTGGTTACCAACTGAAAGACATTGACCCTGATGAATTAGTTCACTCGATTCGAGCTGTATTTTGCGGTGAAAGCAAAATTCATCCGAAAATTACATCCCATTTGCTCACTCATGTTACAGGAAAAACAGAAGAAAAAAATCTCTTGGCGTCGTTAACACCAAGAGAAAAAGAAGTATTAAAAGAAATTCTAAATGGAAAAAGCAATAAAGAAATTGCTGATTGTTTAGTAATTACAGAGAAAACCGTAAAAACGCATGTATCCAACGTATTAAGTAAATTAGAAGTAGCGGACCGTACACAAGCAGCTCTTTACGCGATTAAACACGAGTTAAAATGAACTAGCATTGTCTGGACTTTGTAATTGAGCTTTCGAGCGCTTTTCACCAAGATGTAAAAAGAAAAAGGCAATAAAAACAAAAAATGCAGCAGCAAAAAACAAACTACTATGACCGGCAAAGTCCATGAAGGAACCAAGAATAACCGGGGCAACAATGGCAGACGACATTGAAAATAAATAATAAAGGCCGGTTAACAGTCCAATTTGTTTCCGTCCACCTAAATCACTTACTAATGCATATGCTTGTACGTTAATACAAGCCCATGAGAATCCTGCAAATAATAAAACAATTCGTAACAAAAGCAAGTCTTCAATAAAAGGGATGAGAATGAAAAAGAAAGGAAGTAATATAACTCCAATTTTCATTAACGTTGTTTTCCCAAAACGAGTGCCTAATAAACCAGCGGGAATAGCAAAAAGTACAAACGCTAAACTGAAAAAGCCAAGGGTTGTCCCTGCTTGTCCACCCGTCATTCCAAGCTGCTCTGTTGCATAAATCGAAAATAACGCCTCGACACCGGTATATCCGATAAAGTATAGAAATATCGCAATTAAAATAAAAAAAGCACCACGATTTTTTGCTAAAAATAATTTTCCAATTCCATTTCGTAAGACTCCTTGAGCTTGCGTTTCTTCATTTTGCTCATTCGATGTTTCAACATAAGGTGGTTTTCTGTCGGCGGCCCGAAATAAAAACAAAAAGGCGAAAATTAATAAAATTCCGGCTGTTATAAACGGTAAATACGTTTCTCGGTCAAAAAGAGGACCTAATAAAAATAAGGCAATAATTGCTCCGATTCCACCCATAAAGTTAATGACACCATTTGCAGTTGACCGTTTTTCTGGTGGGGTATGATCAGGCATTAACGAAATAACTGGAGCGCGATAAATCGTCATCGCTAATAAAAAGATAATATCAATTGCTAGTAATACAAATAACCCAATGCCTGACATAAAAGGAAGTAAAGCAAATGTAATCGCTGCTAACGGCATCCCGATGACAATAAAAGGCAACCGCTGTCCAAGTGGAGATTTAATGCGATCAGACCATGCGCCAATGACAGGAATGAGCAACACCGCTAATAAATTATCTAAACCCATGATCGCACCACGAATGGCCGCACTATCAATATGTTCACCTAGTATTAAAGGCATAAACGTATTATAAATGGTCCAAACAAGCGTAATGGCAAAAAATCCACTACCAATCGCGGCGATTTTAATATAAGAAAAAGAAGATGATGTCATATACGAGCCTCCGTAATTGTAGTTACAACAATATTCGTTGTTAGAACTGGAGTTTCCTTTTTATTTACATAAAGCATACAATATCTTTATAAAAATATAAAAAAGCGTACCGCTTTTTGAAAGAACAATAACGGTACGCTTTTTTTCATTTTGATTGGTTTGTAGGTGGTCGCGTTCGAAAATAGCGAATGGCAATCATAATATCCATCGCAGCAACACCAATAAACAAATACGCTAGACCAACCCAACCATCTGTTGTTACCCGATGTACAGCTAATACAATAAACAAAAATCCAATGAAAAGATAAACAAATCCCATAAAAACAATGGAAGATCGCTTCATAATAATCCTCCTATAAATTGTTGCATTTGTTGCATTTGCTCAAGTTGTCTTTGTAGTTCTTCTATTTGTTCACCGAACACGACACGTGTGATTGATACAAAAGAATTCATCGCCACGTGCGCGACAATAGGAACGAGAATTCGTTTTGTTTTTACATATAAAAACGCAAACGTATAGCCCATTGCCATATAAATGAGCAAATGTGTAAAGTCTAAATGAACTGCTGCAAAAATTAATGAACTAACTGTTGCTGAGATAAAGAAGTTAAACCGTTTATAAAGAGAGCCAAAAATAATTAAGCGGAACACAATTTCTTCTAAAATAGGTCCAATGACGGAGATGACAATAATTAAGTAAGGAGTTGTTTTCGCTAGTTCAATAATACGTTCAGTATTTTCAGAACCAGGTTCAATTCCTAATAACGTCATTTCAATAATAACCGCAATATACTGTGCAGCAAACGCCATGAATACCCCTATGATGCTCCATACGACAGCTTCAAGTTTTGTTGAGCGATTTCTCGTGAGATGACGTTCTGTAATGTCTTTTCGTAGAAGAAAGGTCGTGATAATTAAAGCCGTTGTGAAGCTAAACATAAACCAAATTCCAGGAATCTGTTCTCTAGGAACTTCGAGTAGAATAAGTAAGGGCACACCGATAAAAGCAGAAAACTGCATTAAGACATATGTAAGTAGAACCCACCAATAACGTTTTTCCAAGACAAAAACTCCTTTAAATGAACTAGCCAACCATATGCAATACAATTATGTATTTTACCATAGTTATTTTTTTTTTACCGAAGACATGCTTGTAAATTTAAGAACATTCCTATAGTATTTGTCGATTTGTTATAAATTATCGAAAAGTTTTTTGTTTGAAATAAAGGGTTTATGGACAATCTATTGAAGGTTTTATGTATTCATTACAGGTTAGTTTTGCCCTTATATACAATTATGGAAAAAGCAGAAAAAAAATTACGAAAAGGTCTTGCAAATTAAAAGTGAAATGATTAATATAATAAATGTGTTAGCACTCAAAGTCATCGAGTGCTAACAAACAAAAATTTCGCCTCCCATCTACCTTATACATATGCGGGAGGTAGTAAAAAACACTATATTTTTAAGGAGGTTGTTTTCCTTGTTAAAGCCATTAGGTGATCGTGTCGTTATTGAGTTAGTCGAGTCAGAAGAAAAAACTGCGAGTGGGATCGTACTTCCAGATTCAGCTAAAGAAAAGCCACAAGAAGGAAAAGTTGTTGCTGTAGGTACTGGTCGAGTGTTAGATAGTGGAGAAAAAGTAGCGCTAGAAGTTAAAGAAGGCGACAGCATTATTTTCTCTAAGTATGCTGGCACAGAAGTAAAGTATGAAGGAAATGAATACTTAATTTTACGCGAAAGCGATATTTTAGCTGTTATTGGCTAATCGAACAACAAACACATAATAGGAACAAAATAGATCCGATATGAATTTATAGGAGGTTGAAACAATGGCTAAAGAAATTAAATTTAGTGAAGATGCTCGTCGTTCAATGCTACGTGGTGTTGATGCTCTTGCGAATGCGGTAAAAGTTACATTAGGACCAAAAGGTCGTAATGTTGTTCTTGAGAAAAAATTTGGTTCTCCATTAATTACTAATGATGGTGTAACGATCGCAAAAGAAATCGAACTTGAAGATGCATTCGAAAATATGGGTGCGAAGCTTGTTGCTGAAGTAGCTAGCAAAACAAATGATATTGCTGGAGACGGTACAACAACAGCAACGGTTTTAGCGCAAGCAATGATCCGTGAAGGTTTGAAAAACGTAACTTCTGGTGCGAACCCAATGGTTATCCGTAAAGGAATCGAAAAAGCAACTCAAACAGCAGTTCAAGAATTACAAAAAATCTCAAAACCAATCGAAGGAAAAGCTTCAATTGCACAAGTTGCAGCGATTTCATCTGCTGACGATGAAGTAGGTCAAATCATTGCAGAAGCAATGGATCGTGTTGGTAACGACGGTGTTATTACAATTGAAGAATCAAAAGGATTCACTACAGAGCTTGAAGTGGTTGAAGGTATGCAATTCGACCGTGGATATGCTTCTCCATACATGGTAACTGACTCTGATAAGATGGAAGCGGTTCTTGACAACCCTTATATCTTAATTACAGATAAAAAGATTTCAAATATCCAAGAAGTATTACCTGTGCTTGAGCAAGTTGTTCAACAAGGTAAGCCAATCTTAATCATTGCTGAAGATGTTGAAGGTGAAGCTCTTGCTACATTAGTGGTGAACAAACTTCGTGGAACATTTAACGCAGTAGCTGTAAAAGCTCCTGGATTTGGTGACCGTCGTAAGTCTATGCTTGAAGACGTTGCGATCTTAACTGGTGGAGAAGTCATTACAGAAGATTTAGGTCTTGACCTTAAATCTGCAAACATTACACAATTAGGCCGTGCAGCTAAAGTCGTTGTTACGAAAGAAACAACAACAATTGTTGAAGGTGCTGGCGAAACTGAAAAAATCTCTGCTCGCGTAAACCAAATCAAAGCTCAAGTGGAAGAAACAACTTCTGAGTTTGATAAAGAAAAATTACAAGAGCGTCTTGCAAAACTTGCTGGCGGTGTAGCCGTTCTTAAAGTAGGTGCTGCTACTGAAACAGAAATGAAAGAGCGTAAATTACGTATTGAAGATGCGCTTAACTCAACTCGTGCTGCAGTTGAAGAAGGTATCGTAGCAGGTGGAGGAACAGCACTTGTAAACGTAATTAAAGCTGTTCAAGCGCTAGAAGTAGATGGTGACGAAGCAACAGGTGTGAACATCGTTCTTCGCGCACTAGAAGAGCCAGTTCGTCAAATCGCACACAACGCTGGTCTTGAAGGTTCAGTTATCGTTGAACGTCTTAAAGGCGAAGCGGTTGGTGTTGGTTTCAACGCTGCAACTGGCGAATGGGTAAACATGGTTGAAACAGGAATCGTTGACCCAACGAAAGTAACTCGTTCAGCTCTACAACACGCTGCATCAGTATCTGCTATGTTCTTAACAACAGAAGCAGTTATCGCTGATAAGCCTGAGGAAAACGAAGGCGGCGGCATGCCTGATATGGGCGGCATGGGCGGCATGGGTGGAATGGGCGGAATGATGTAATCTGCCCCTTAAACCCTTGATATGACTGAGTTTGTTGGTAAGGTGAGAGTGAAATGCTAACATTTTGCTAATATTGAGGTTAATTAACGGAGGCTTCTCATGAGTTCACTGAACTTTTGGGAGGCTTCTTTTTTCTTGGGCTTAGACTTTCGGGTTTTCAGCGGGACTCCTTGATCCTCGATGGCATTTTTATTGGTATAGTAATACGTTTTCGTATTACTATCCTGTGGTTTTTAAAAGTCTACATCCTTCCATTTTAGAGCAACTAACTCCCCAACTCTGATTCCAGTATAGGCGAGTATCAAAAACACTAAGTAATCATGTTCAAGTCCATTATTTTTTAGCTATTTCTAAAACAATGCAAGTTATTCTTTTTTTAGGTAATTTGGACTTCCTCTTTTTCCAATGAATTAGAGTGGCTGCAGCCTTTAGCTTCCTGTTTAATAGCTTTCTTTTTTTAGTAATTGGGTCTAATCCAATATCGACGGTAAAAGCACATTTTGAACCACAAAATTATTTGGTAAATGATGAGGTGGTGCTTAAAGTTGAAGAACTCTAATGGTAGCTAATATATCTTCTTTTAATTCACTAGGAGCTTCTGTTGAGGTAGGGGGAACCTCTTTTATTTAAAAAATTATGATAATATTGAAGAAAATGCAGATTACATATTTTAGCCGTTATTCAACGTAGCAGTTATGTTTAAGAGGGGGAGATGGGAATTATGTGAGGTGTAAAATTCCCTTACTAAACGGGCATTTGTACTAGTTATAATATCTGATAATCAAAATATAAAGAAGTTTACATTGTAAAGGAGTAAGATAACTTTGAAAAAAACAATACTTTTTATGCTAATTTCCTTTTTTATTCTATCAGGCTGCACTAATGAAAATGTGGTAGAACCTAGTACTTAATTGACTACCAGTATGTTAACAATGCACGCATCCACAGATAATTATGAGGAGTTTCAACAATTATTCGTAAACGGTATGAATGAAAAATTAATTGAAGAGTATTTTGATACACTAAAAAATAAAGAAAAGCAATACACAGAAGCAAGCATTCCTAATATGTCCTTAATACAATATGCAGATGATAGTGCACTACTGGTACAAATTTCGCAAAATACAGATACTGGACATTACGAGGTTTTTAACGTAATAGAAGTACCGCAAGAAATTTTAAATTATTTTAATGAGTCATTAATCCATACATTAGACATTTCGAACTAAACTAACTAGTTGAAGAAAAAGGTATCATTTACAGCCATTTTTTTTTTGCGCAAAGTAAATAAAGATAGGGCCAGATGATTACGATAAATGCTAACATTTTGACATCGTAATCATGTGAAAAGTGGTAAATTACCGTTAAAGAGATTCAGTATGGATTAAAGGTTTTCAAAGTGATTTGCTAACAAAATACTAAACATATAAATTGAGGCTTTTCATTAGTTTAACAAACTTTTGGAGAGCCTTTTTTATCTCTTAAGATAAGAAAAATTTTGGTATAGCAGTGAAGCTTTGTTAGCTTATTCTAGAAGAGAGAAGGCTGCGCACCTGCTCGTTTCACCCCAAAAAGAGCACTTGGGGTTCACTGTCAAAGGCGGGCAGGACTCTGCACTTCGCTTGAAAGAAAAGACGCTCCGCGTTTTTCTTAATAAGTCCATATATTTTAATGTTTTTAACTGTGTAATTCTTAGTAAGAGTCTGTTTTGAAAATATATTCTACATAATCGACTTTAACTCCTACGAGAAGAAATGTTGTAGTTCATACGGTTGCTCTTTATTCCTTTGAATGACAAGAGTGTACCCCTGACGCGAGGAGAAGTCTTTTTACTCTAAAAATTACGTGTATTAACTAGTATTATCAATAATCAAACAAAATGTAAGCGTGTTTTTGTGAAAATTAATTGTTGCTGCAACTATTTTTATAAATGGTATTGACAATCATTATCATTGGGAGTAAGATAACACATGTGGATAACGATAATCATTATCAGTTAAATAAAAGTGATTGAAAAACACCTTTTCTTTTTCTATTTCAGAGGATAATAATACTTACTTTGATTAGTTAAGTAAAAATTATAATTACTAATCAAAATGTTTGTTTTAATTCAGGGTCAAATTGAAAATGATAACCATTATCTTTGTTTTTATTATAGCTGTGCACTATGTTAAATAAATAGTATTTAAAACGGTATAAAAATAAAACATAGGTAATTAGTTTATCAGTTCAATAGGCTCTTAATTTATAAAAATTTATAATACATAAGGAAAGAGGTAGGAGTAATGGGGAAGTTTAAATTAACTATCATAATGGCAATTTTTGTTTTAGTATTGGCGGCTTGCGGAACTTCAAATGGTGCATCAAGTGAACCTGAAGCTAATGAACCAGAAGCAGCAGAAACTGAAACAACTGAAACTAGTGGGGAAACAGAGGAATCTACTGAACCTACAACAGTCGAAGTCACTGATGCCCATGGAACGGTTACAGTTCCTGTAAATCCTAAGAATGTAGTTGCATTGGATAATCGTACGTTTGAAACATTAGCTGATTGGGGTATTGAGTTAGCTGCTGTTCCAAAGGAGATCATGTTAGCAGATTCACCATATGTAACAGATGAAAATGTCCAAGATATCGGGAATCATCGTGAACCAAACCTTGAAATATTAGCAGCTGCAGACCCTGAACTTGTCATTGTTGGTCAAAGATTTTCGGGATATTATGAAGACATCAAAAAATTAGTACCAAATGCTGCTGTTATTAATTTAGATATTGATGTATCAGAGGAAGCTAGTGAACCAGGAGAAAACTTAGTAAATGGATTTAAAGAAACTACAATTACTTTGGGACAAATTTTTGATAAAAATGAAGAAGCTGAACAATTGGTAACGGAATTAGAACAAGCGATTGAAACAGCTAAGTCTGCATATAATGGAACGGATACAATTATGAGCGTTATCGTTTCTGGTGGAGATATTGGTTTTTCAGCTCCGCAGACTGGACGTGTATGGGGACCACTGTATGACATCTTTGGATGGGCTCCGGCATTAGAAGTTGACGGTACTTCTACAGACCATCAAGGTGATGAAATTTCAGTTGAAGCTATTGCACAAAGTAACCCGGATTGGATTTTCGTTCTAGATCGTGATGCGCCAATCTCTGGTCTAGAGGAAGAGGAAAAAGTTCCTGCTCAGGATGTTATTGATAATTCACCTGCTCTTCAAAATACAACGGCTGTTTCTGAAGGGCAGATCGTTTATGCGCCAATGGACATTTACTTAAATGAATCAGTACAAACGTTTATCGAGTTATTTGAAAACATTGCTAATTCTTTAGCTGAGTAATGTAAAGGAGTTTAGCATAGTGCAGAAAAATAGTATAACCGGGGTTGAGAAAAATTCTCAACCCCGGTTTTATAACCACAATAAAATATGGACAAAACCTTTTATATTAGCGATTATAGTTGTCATTAGTTTAAGTATTCTCTCGCTATTTACTGGAGTTTACGATATACGTGGACAAGAAGACGGAATGGAAATGTTTTTTATCACTCGTGTTCCTAGAACGATTGCACTCATGCTTACTGGAGCTGCTTTGGCAATGACAGGGCTCGTCATGCAGCTTATTACACAAAATCGTTTAGTTGAACCTACCACAACAGGTACGACTGAATGGGCAGGTTTGGGTCTTCTTGTTGTTTATTTATTATTTCCTGCACCAACATTAGTGCTTAGAATGACTGGCGCAATCATTTTTTCTTTTGTAGGAACGATGATTTTCTTTTTATTTATAAGAAGGGTGAGACTCCGTTCCTCTTTAATTGTCCCGATTATTGGTTTAATGCTTGGAGCCGTCATTTCGGCAGTTTCTACCTTTACGGGCCTCTTTTTTCAAATGTCACAAGTGATTGAAGGCTGGTTTGTAGGTTCCTTTACGTCTGTTCAGGCTGGAAGGTATGAATATTTATGGCTCATTGTGATCGTTACGATTCTTATTTTTATTTATGCGAATAGATTGACGTTAGCTGGGCTAGGGGAAGAGATTTCAACAAGTCTTGGCGTAAATTATAACACGCTCATTCTTTTGGCTAATGGTCTTATTGCTGTTGCTGTTGGGGTTGTTGCTGCAGTTATTGGAAACTTGCCTTTTCTAGGATTAATTGTCCCAAATATTGTGTCAATGTTTAGAGGCGATGATCTTAGAAGTAATTTGCCTTGGGTATGTTTACTCGGAATGGGAACGATTATTCTTTGTGACCTTATTTCTCGAACCATTATTATGCCTTTTGAAGTTCCTGTCTCTTTAATACTTGGCTCAGTAGGTTCAGTCGTATTTATTATGATCTTATTGAGACAAAGAAAGCCAAGGAGGCTAGGATGAACGCTTTAGAATATAGAAAAAAAGACAATGTTAAAATTGATTTTAGCCTTCATCATGAAAAGAGATCAGCTAGTGCATTTCGCACAAAGAAAGAGGAAAGACGGTATTGGATTTTGCTCATAACATTGACCGTTTTGGGACTTCTTTTTGCATACGGCCTTTTAGTTTATAACAATCCCGTACCCGTTGATTCACCTTCTTTTATCCCAGTTGTTCAAAGAAGGATCGTAGCTGTTGTTGCGATGCTTATTGCAGCGATTTGCCACAGTTTGGCAACTGTTGCTTTTCAATCGATTACGAATAATAGGATTATCACTCCTTCTCTTTTAGGCTTCGAATCACTTTACACAACGATTCAAACGAGTACAATGTTTTTATTTGGTGCTACTGCATTGGTGAGTTTTAGTGGGATTGGACCATTCTTTCTGCAAGTTAGTCTTATGGTCTTAATGAGTTTAATCCTTTATGGATGGCTGCTTTCCGGAAAATATGGAAATATACAACTTGTGCTTTTGATTGGAATTATTATTGGTACGGGGCTAAGTACTCTATCAGCATTTATGAGAAAGCTTCTCTCGCCATCTGAATTTGACCTTTTACAGACAAGATTAATTGGTTCTGTCAATAATGCGGATGCTGAATATTTTCCAGTTGTCATTCCAATGGTTATCATTATCGCATTATTACTTTATGTTTTTTCTAAGAAATTAAATATATTGTCACTTGGAAAGGATGTCTCTACTACGTTTGGTGTTAATTACAAACGCAGTATTATTTATGTGCTTGTATTAGTGGCTATATTGATGTCAATTTCTACGGCATTAGTTGGACCTCTTACTTTTTTTGGATTTTTAGTGGCTATTTTGAGTTATCAAGCGGCGCCAACGTATGACCACAGATATATTTTTCCAATGGCTCTTGCTACAGGCTTTTTTGTACTAACAAGTGCATACTTTTTAATGTATCACGTTTTCAATGCTCAAGCTGTTTCCGTTTTTATTGAACTATTTGGCGGAATTGTATTTCTAATCGTAATTTTAAGGAAGAGGTCTCTATGATAAAAATCAGTAATACTAGAAAGATGTATACGGATAATGTAAAAATTGGACCTTTGGATATTGAAATACCCAAAGCTGGTTTTACTTCTTTAATTGGACCCAATGGAGCGGGAAAGTCTACGACACTTTTGATGATTGGAAGACTTCTAGATATGGATGAAGGGCAAATTATGGTAGCGAATATGGATGTTTCTTCTTCCAAATCAAATGACTTAGCAAAAATAGTGACCATTTTGCGTCAAGAAAATCATTTTGTCACGAGGCTTACCGTTCGACAACTAGCTGGATTTGGACGTTTTCCTTATTCAAAGGGAAGATTAACAAAAGAAGATGAGGAGATTATTTCTAAATATATCGATTTCCTAGATTTGACTGCTCTAGAGAATCGATATTTAGATGAGCTTTCAGGAGGGCAAAGACAACGAGCCTATGTTGCAATGGTTTTGTGCCAGGAGACTGAATATGTGCTGTTGGATGAGCCACTGAACAATCTTGATGTCGCTCGTTCTGTCCAAATGATGGAGTATTTGAGACATGTTGCTAATGAGTTTGGAAGAACCATTCTGACTGTTATGCATGATATAAATTTTGCAGCTAAATATTCTGATCGAATCTGTGCGATGAAAGATGGACAAATTGCTGCGTTTGGAACAGTAAAAGAGATTATGGACCCAAAACTTTTGACAGATATTTTTGAAACGAAAATAGAAATTATCAAAGGTCCTTATGGGCCAATAGCTGTTTATTAGTTACTTTTTTTAGAAAGCAGAAGTATCTCAACAATAAATCTACTTAAGTAGTCGATAATTCGTTTATATCTTGTAGCTTACACTAATCATAATAGTATTTAGCTTTTCCGTTTGAAATGATTAGTAGAAAGAATGTAGAGTCAAATATCAATAGTAGATGGTGCGGCTACAAAGAATTGAGGGGGATTATAAATGCAAGTATATTGGATTAAAATAAATAAGATTATTCAAGAATCGTCTGAGGTTAGAACGTACCTGCTCGATTGTCCGCAAGACTTTACATGGGAAGAAGGTTCCCACACCCACTTCGCACTGAAGGGTTTTAATATTGGTGATAAACCAAACCGCAGTTTGATTCGTCATATGTCAATCTCCACCTTACCTGATGAAGGTGCGATTGGAATCACAACACGTATTAGAGAGCAATGCTCTGAGTTCAAAGCAATATTAAAAAGTCTTAAAGTTGGCAATGAAGTTGCCATATTTAAAACGCATTCAAATGTACCGTTGAAAAGAGAAGGGAAAAATGTTTATCTGTTGTCATCAGGTGTTGGCTTGGCAACTTTCAGACCGCTTGTACTTGATTATCTTAAACGACCTGATAACGTGAATCGGCTTCATTCTTTAAACATCGATTCATCAAAAGAGTTCTTATTTTCCAATGTTTTTCAATCAGCACCTGATAGGGATTTCACATCTCAGTTTGTTGATAACCGTAAAGACTACTATGAACAAGTGAAAAAACTAGCTACAGACAACGACGGTCTTTACTATGTTGTCGGCAGTGACGAATTCCTCGTACAGAATATTGAAATACTGCGTGAGCAAGGCATCAAGTCGGAACAGATTGTGATCGATAAGCATGAAGAACAACGGGCTGAGTTTTTATCAGTCGATTTGTCAAATAAAGGTCTAGGATAAGAATGTATTGATTTTTAATTTCATATCTAGTGATTCTCCTTTTTTAATAAGCTGAAATTAGCAGTCCTTTACGTTGCTAGCATTGAGGGTATTAACGGAGGCTTCTCATAAGTTTTGCGTACTTATGAGAGGCTTCTTTTTTTCATTTTTTCTTGATGTGAAGATAGACCATTGTTGTTGTATTATAATACTTCATCCAATTTCTCCTTTTTTTCTATATAAAATTCCAGTTGTTGAGATTTCTCAAATTATTTAAAATTGATACTTACATACCAAATATGGAATATAGTTACTGAATAAAACATAATATGTTAGAGTTTCGCAATGTAACTCAAAGGAGGAATTAGATGCGACTCGATGTAATAGGAAGTAGTCTCTTAATAGTTTCAGCCATACTTTATTCTTCTACCTATATAGTGTCTGGTCTAGCTAACATTGTAACAAATTCACTACCAAGCGAATTTCAAAATCATACATATTCACAACCACTTTTCATCTGGAGTCTGGTTTCGTTGGTTCTAGGAATATTATTTGTGGGAGTTCATATCATGAAAAAAAAATAAAAAGAGCAGCACCCAAAATCCAGGGTGCTGCTCTTTTTATGTTGCAACATCTATGAAGTTATTATGCTACACGATGTCGCACTCTTGATGTGGAGGTCAAGATAGTTAATTAATTTTTAATAAATCGCCATATTAAGCCAAATAAAAGACATATCATTTACTTCTCCTTTTGTTGGAGGCTGTAGCACTTTTATGAATAGAGAACTACAACTTAGATGATCTTTTGAACAATTGACATTTGAGTATGGAGACGAAGACACCGCTCAATATGTGACAATGCTATGGTCAGAGAAAATCTAACGGACATCTGTTCCTTTATTTATATAATAAATCACGTTTTTCAGAGGCTATCGGACATACGTTCCGCTGATATGGAAAAAAGTAAGGATTTACATGATGATTTCGGTAAATAGGGGAATACATGTCCGATAAGAAATGAAAAGGCTTGATTTCTCATACTTTAACGGAACAGATGTCCGAACGGCATACTAGAGTCATCTTAGTTAGTCCATTATCTCTTTTACAGAATATTATTATTAGCTTTATCCCTACTTTACATTTCATTGGTATATTATAAATAGTTTAAAAATAAGAATTTTCTTCGGGTGGAGAATATACTGAGTAACCCACGGAAAGTGACGAAATACTAATTTGCATACGTCTTATCATTATATGATGAAAGTGTAGGTGAGAAGTGTTCATTTAATTGGAATGAATATTCTCTATCTTCTTTTACATATTTTGTGACGAGTTGCCGTTAGTACGTATCACTTGATGTTGAGGTTATTTTTTTATGCTTTAATTATTTGCTTTTGGTTTAGTATCAGGAGGTAACTCAGTGAAGGATTATAAGACTTACATATTTGATATTGATGGGACCATCGTAAAACAAGATGAAGAAGTTCCCGGTGCAATCGAGCTCGTAGCTTATTTAAAAAAGCAGGGGAAGGAGGTATTATATGCAACGAATAACCCAGTCACAACGAAGGAACGCATCGCAGCAAGGTTAAATCAGATTGGATTTTTAGTGAATGCGAATCAAATTATTACACCGTTAGATGCGTTAGAGCTGTATTTTCACGACCGAGCGATTGAACCGCTCTTTTATGGGCTAGTATCTCAAGAAGTAATGACAGAGTTACAGCAGCGTGGTTTTTTGTTTAGCTCATCTGATAACGAGAAAGTGACCCATGTATTGCTCGGAATGAATAATCAACTAACCTACCAGCATTTTTGTGAAGCACTTTTTTTACTAGACCAAGGAGCAGAGCTATTGTTGTTAAATGGAGATTTATATTGTCCCGTACCTAAGGGGCGAGTACCTGATAGCGGGGCACTTAGTTTTGTACTCACAGCGTATATCGATGAACGACCCGATTCAGTTGGGAAGCCTACGAAATGGATGCAACGAACTATTCTCAATCGAATTACTACAGAAAATCGGGACTGTTTATTCATTGGAGACTCTCTTCAATCAGATATTCAAATCGGTCATGCTATGGGGATGGATACTTGTTTAGTGGAGTCAGGGATTTCTGACTTTAGAAAAAAAGTCTCTCACTCTACGATTACGCCAACCTTTATTATGAAGAATTGTGAGCAATTGCAGTGTGTAATTCAAAAAACAAAGGAGAGTAGCAATGTTTAATAAACGAGAGGTTATTGCGAGTGTCCATAACGAAATAGCGTTACAAAGAGCGCTTGAATTAGATGAAGTAAAAACAATCTTTCTCATTAATGGGGACATTCTAACACTACAAGAAAATATCAAGCATATTCGTAAATACGACAAGCGGCTATTTCTTCACTTTGATACTATACAAGGTTTGTCAACGGATGTGAAAGGGGTGAATTATACTGTAGAAATTCTAAAGCCTGATGGAATTTTAAGTACAAGAGGGCAAGTTATTCAGCATGCAAAAAAGCTAGGGTTATTGACCATTCAACGATTGTTTTTAATTGATACTACAGCATTGAATTCAGGAGTGAGAAGTATTAAGCAAAGTAATCCTGATGCAGTTGAGGCCATGCCAGGTTTAATGCCACGTGTCATAAGTGAGCTTTGTTCACACATTGAGCAACCTGTTGTAGCAGGGGGGCTAATAAAGGAAAATTATGAAGTTGAACTAGCATTAGATGCTGGAGCAGTGGCTGTTTCACTAAGTGACATATCATATTGGAAGAAAAAAGGAGTGTAAGTGTAATGAAGAAAATTCTATCGTTCTTATCTATTCTCTCTCTCGTCCTTATTTTATTTGCTTGTTCACAAGGCACATCAGAAAAAACCCAAGCGGAGCCTTCAAGTGAAAACAAAGATAATGAAGCACCAACAGATGAAGTTATTGAAATCGATTGGTATTATCCAATCGCTGTAGGTGGACCTCTCACAGAAGTGGTTGAAAAAATGGCTTCTGATTTCTCTTTAGAATATCCAAATATCAAAGTGAATCCTATTTATACAGGTAGTTACGCTGATACGATGACTCGCGTACAGACTGACGTTCAAGGAAACAATGCACCTGATTTGGCAGTGTTATTATCAACTGAATTATATACATTATTAGATATGGATGCGATTGTTCCGATTGATGAATTTGCTGGTGCTAACGATGAATTCATTAACGATTTTTTCCCTGCGTTTCTAGAAAACTCACAAACCAGTGGAAAAACATGGAGTGTTCCATTCCAAAGAAGTACGATCGTTCTTTATTATAATAAAGATGCATTTGAAGAGGCTGGCCTAGATCCGGAAAAAGGTCCTGAGACATGGGAAGAACTTACGGAGTATGCGAAAGAGCTAACGAAAAAGGATGCAAGTGGAAATGTAGAGCGCTGGGGTGTTGAAATTCCTACATCCGGATTCCCTTATTGGTTATTCCAAGGTTTTGCTTTGCAAAATGGCAAGAATTTAATGAGTGATGATGGGAAAGAAGTGTACTTTGATACACCTGAAAATGTAGAAGCTCTTCAATTTTGGTTAGATTTAGCTCACGAACATCATGTTATGCCAAAGGATGTTATTGATTGGGCAACAGTTCCATCAAACTTTATTGAAGGCAAATCTGCGATGATGTATCACACGACTGGAAACTTAACAAACGTCCGCACCAATGCAAGTTTTGATTTTGGAGTTGCCTATATGCCAGCGAACAAACAATTTGGTAGTCCAACAGGAGGCGGTAACTTTTATATCTTTAAAGATACTCCCAAAGAAAAGCAAGAAGCCGCTTGGACTTTTGCTAAATGGGCAAGCCAACCTGAAAATGCAGCACAATGGAGTATCGATACAGGTTATGTAGCAACAGTACAATCTGCGTACGAAACAGAGCTTATGAAAAACTATATAGCGGAATTCCCTCAAGCCGCTGTTGCACGTGATCAGTTAGAATTTGCCTCTGCTGAATTATCGACACACCAAAATGGTCGTGTTTATAAAGCGATTAACGATAATTTACAAGCCGCTATCGTTGGAGAAAAAACACCAGAACAAGCCTTAAAGGATGCTCAAGAGGAAGCGGATCTCATTTTAGCTCCATTTAACCGTTAAAAATTTTGCGAAAAAGAAGGAATGAAACTTATGAATAATCTTTGGAGAAGCACAAAATTTCGTCATAATATCTATGCCTGGCTGCTTCTCCTTCCTTCCTTTATCTTCCTATATTTATTTACGTTTTTGCCAATAGGTCAAACGTTTGTGCTTAGTTTATTTAGAGCGGACTTAAGTACACCGGATCCTTTTTTTATTGGGTTAGAAAACTTTCGTCTCTTAGCAGAAGATAAAGTGTTTTGGAAGGTGATGCGAAATAATGCTGTATTTGCAATAGGAACAGTCCCTTTAAGCTTGGGAATCGGATTAGTGATGGCCATTTTAGTGAATCGTGCTATAAGAGGGATTAGTTGGATTCGAACGTTTTTCTTTTATCCAACCGTGATTCCAATGATAGCAATAGCTAATATTTGGTTATTTATGTATACCCCAAACTACGGCTTAATTAACCAAGTGCTTTCCATCATTAATATTCCAGGTATTAACTGGCTTGGTAGTCCATCAACCGTAATGATGGCGATGATTATTATGGTGATATGGAAGGAAGCAGGCTTTTTTATGATTTTTTATTTAGCTGGTTTGCAAAATATTTCAAAAGAATTATATGAATCAGCTAAAATTGACGGAGCCTCTACATCGACGGTGTTCTGGAAAATTACGTTCCCATTGCTAATGCCGACGACACTATTTGTTTTCATCATTGCTGTTACCAACTCTTTCAAACTCGTCGATCATCTAGTTATTATGACACAAGGCGGTCCAAATAATGCTAGCAATCTCCTTTTGTATTATATCTATGAAACAGCATTTTCCTACTGGGACCAAGGGCGAGCAGCTGCTTTGACTGTGGTGATGCTAGTGATGATGGTGGCTATAGCGGCTTGGCAATTCTTCGGAATCGACCGAAAAATTCATTATAGTTAAGGATGAATAAACATTGAAGAAATTAGTTGATGCATCTGCTTACATATTGGCACTTTTGTGGGTCATCCCCTTAGTTTGGCTAGTTGTTACAGCTTTTCAACCGAAAGAGCTAGCAACGACGTTGACACCACAGTTTGTATTTACATTTGAGAATTTCAAAGATGCATGGAATGCTGCACCCTTTGTTCAATACTATAAAAATACGTTTATTATTGTGTTTGGAATACTCACTGTCCAACTCGTGACAGCAACCTTAGCTGCCTACGCATTTGCAAGATTGAACTTTTGGGGGAAAGATATTATTTTCCTAATCTTTCTCATTCAATTGATGATTCCAGCTGATATTCTCATCTTCCCCAATTATAATGTTCTAGTTGATTTAGGACTTCTAGATAGTAAGCTCGGGATTATGATCCCCTATTTTGCAACAGCATTTGGTATTTTTCTCTTACGGCAAACGTTTAAGACTATTCCTTATGAGCTAGAAGAGGCTGCTAAACTCGATGGTTGTAATATGCTTCAAATCATATGGAATATTTATGTTCCTCTGGCAAAACCAACATTTATTGCATTTGGACTCGTATCTGTTAGTCATCATTGGAGCAACTTCTTATGGCCTTTAATCGTGACAAATTCTGTAGAAAATCGCCCGTTAACAGTTGGTTTATCGATATTTGCAAAATCATTTGAGACTGGAGCTCAATGGGGGCAAGTAACAGCCGCAACATTTATGGTTATATTCCCACTTTTACTTGCCTTTTTCATTTTTCAAAAGCAGTTTATTAGTAGTTTTATGCAATCGGGAATTAAGTAAAGATTTGAAGAAAGCCAAACGGCATTAGTAAATAATCAAAGAGAAAAGTTAACCAAAATAAACCTTCTTATCCTTAAACTATACTCAACACTAATTGCTATGTCCCATTGCCTTAAAAGTCATAAATATCCTCAAAAATAATGAAAATTGATATAATAAGTTAATAATGGTAAAATTTGAATATATACTATTTTTTTATTTCAGGATAATTTGTTAAATGTTAGTGAGGTTAATAGACAATAGGGTAGGAGAAAATACTACCGTATCACCACAAAATTTACTAGATGAATGACAATTGATAATTGGAGAACACCAGACTCGTTTGCTCCTATCGCTAGCTAGTTGAAAGCTACAATTTCACAAAACAAATTATTAAAGAGTGTTTCCGTAAAACGGAACACTCTTTTTATGGAATATATTTACAATGATCAAGTTTTTACTATAAATTAAACTCTTCGTAAATGGAGGTAACCTAATTTGGAAGCTCTAGTCAGAAAGCTTATAACCCTTCTAATCTCAATTATTGTTATTTTACTATTTACAAGCTGGGTGGTTAGGGGTATTTATTTTATTATTTTTCAATCTCACAGTTACATTACCTTTGTTTCACCTATGTTATTTTTAACGAAGTATTTTGCTTTAGCCGTATTTCTTCTGTACTTGTTTATAAAATATGTTACTCTAACTCGTGCTGGTAAAATCATTATTCCGATTTGGCTTGTTATTAGCATTATTATGGTGACCACCACCTCCTTATGGTTTCATGGAGCAAATGAGGATCATATAATGAAGCATCGTATTATTTTTCACCAAGTGAAGTCATGGGATGAAGTGGAATATGTTTCTACAGAAATCCGACAAAAGCAAAAATCCATTAATGAACGGAGAAAGGCATCAAGCCGTAACAAGGTAATCCCAATATACAAAATACACTTCACAGATAATTCTACTCTTAATATATGGAGTGATATTTCTTCTATATATGAAATTCATAGATTTGTAGTTGACAGTGGAATAGAAGTTAAATATTTACATGACCCTACATCTTTCGACCAACAATATAGTTATTATTTCAAAGATTCTCTTTCCAAAGCTCATGAGATATTTGGGATACATAAAGAGGAGTAAGAATCTTAGAAGTAGTTTACCTCTAGGGCTACGATTGTTAGGTTTAAAACTTTGTCAATTGTATAATATAATAGTGGTGAAAAGTGAAAAGATAATTCTTAGATTTAAGGCTTCTCAAAGTTTGACCAAACTTTTGAGGAGTTTCTTTTTTCATGGCAATTACACTGTTAACTATGTTCGTTCTTGGATAAACTAGAATTAAAGATTTCTATGATTGGAGTCGCATTATGGATATTCAAGAACAGCTCAATCAAGCTCTAAAAGAGATTGATAGACTAAAAAAAGAAAATAAGCAATTAAAAAAGGCTCTCTATAGTGCACAAGGTCATAATCCTACTTATAATCAAAAATCTAAATTAAAGAAAACAGTCAAAGACTTTACTCCTAAAGAAAAAGCTGCAATTTCCCTTTTTATGGACCTCTTTAAGGGAAGGTCTGATGTTTTTGCTCAAAGGTGGGAATCGAGTAAGACAGGTAAATCTGGTTACTCCCCTGTTTGTAAAAACGAGTGGGATAAAGAGCTTTGCCGAAAACCAAAAATCAAATGTCAGGATTGCGCTCATCAATTATTTTCTAGCATAACTCCCGAAGTCATATATGAACATTTAAGTGGTATAAAAACGGTAGGAATATATCCTTTAATCGAAGATAATACGTGCTATTTTCTGGCTGTGGACTTTGATAAAAAGCAATGGCGAGATGATGTACATGCATTTATTGATACTTGCAAAAACGTAGGGTTACCTTATCACATTGAGCGTTCCCGCTCTGGAGAAGGGGCTCATATTTGGTTCTTTTTTGAAAAGGCAATAAGTGCTTCGTTAGCTAGAAAGTTGGGAAAGGTTCTATTATCTAAAACAAGCGAAAGACCGCGTGGATTTGGATTGGATTCATTTGATAGAATGTTTCCTAACCAAGATGTATTACCTAAGGGTGGCTTCGGAAATTTAATAGCTCTCCCCTTGCAGAAAGAAGCAAAAGTGAATGGGAATAGTGTGTTTGTAGACGATTCGTTTCAGGAATACGAGAATCAATGGAAATATCTAGCTTCTATAGAAAAGGTTTCAGAAAAAAACATTCTACAAATAATAACAAACTTATCCTTGGATGAAGGGCCGATTAAGGTAAAAGAGAGAGGTGAGATTTTTAGCTTGCCAAAAGAAGTTACTATCGAACTAAATCGTGGGATTGAAATACCTAAGGTGTTATTACCTAGTGAGCTGCTCCTTGAATTACAAAGACTTGCGACATTTGGTAATCCAGAGTTTTTCAAAGCACAAGCAAAGCGTTTTTCCACTCATCGAATTCCTAGAATAATTGATTGTACAATTATTGATGACAATATGCTCATTTTACCAAGAGGTCTCATGGAAAAAGTGGAGGAAATTTTCTACAATAACAAAATAGATCTTATAATACAAAACAAGCAAGTGGTAGGCAAGACCATCGATGCTACATTTCATGGAGAACTTACGATTCAACAAGAGGATGCTGTTAGTTCTATGGTTAATTATGACAATGGTGTACTAGCAGCAGATACAGGTTTCGGAAAAACAGTGGCATCCGCGGCATTAATTAGTAGAAATAAAGTGAATACGCTTATCATCGTGCATCGAACACAATTAGTTGAACAGTGGAAAGAGAGACTCTCAACATTTTTAAATATTCAAGGAAATGAAATAGGTCAAATCGGTGGTGGGAAAAATAAACCGACCTTTAATATTGATATATGTACAATACAATCTCTTAATCGTAATGGACTAATTAAACCTGAGTTACATCATTACGGTCAAATTATCGTGGATGAATGTCATCACATATCTGCTGTCAGCTTTGAAAAGGTATTAAAAGCTGTTCGAGCAAAAAAAGTGTACGGGTTAACAGCAACCCCAGTTAGGAAAGACGGGTTACACCCTATCATTTTTATGCAATGTGGACCTATAAGGTATAAAACGAATAATAAACAACAAGCCAATAATCTCCCGTTTAAACAAACGCTTATTAAAAGAGAAACATTAGTGAAAACGAATGAAACTGAGATACAAGCTATCTATTCTTTGTTATCCACTAATAAAGAACGAAACGAAATGATTTTTAATGATGTGCTACAAGCGTTAGAAGAAAGACGGTCTCCTATAGTGTTGACGGAACGTCTAGATCATATAACTGAGCTGTATACTCTCTTCAAAGGATTTGCGAAAAATATCATTATATTATCAGGAGCGATGAAGAAGAAAGAACGACAACAAGCTTTGCAAAAATTAATTAAATTACCTGATAGTGAAGAGAGGTTATTAATTGCAACAGGAAAGTTTATCGGAGAAGGTTTTGATGACTCTAGATTAGATACACTATTTCTAACGATGCCAATTTCTTGGAAAGGGACGTTACAACAGTATGTAGGACGGCTTCATCGTATTCATAGTGGTAAAAACGAAGTAAAAGTGTATGATTATGTAGATTCAAACGTGGAAGTTTTACAGAAAATGTTTGAAAAGCGATTAAAGGGATATAGAAATATTGGTTATAGTCTGTATGGTGAAACTAAAGTGAAATGCCAACAAATTCAATTATTCTAGCAGTTCCGCAAAAGTGTAAAGATGGGCATGTAAATAAATGTTTCAGTGAGAGAGGTGAAGCCGATGTTTGAACAAATCAATATATACAGTAAAAAGCTTAAGAGTTACGAGATAAGTTATTACTCGATTGGAGGTACAATATGAATGCAATTTAATGCGGTCATGACTTCCGCTACTTGGTGAAAGAATCTCTACTAGTAAATCTGCAGTACCTTCAATTCGTTCGTTTTTAATGATATGAAAATTTTCATTTCGAATAAAAATAAGGTCCGGCTGGACGGTATTATTCTCGTCAAGGTGAACATCCATTGGTGCAACGATAACAATTCCTTCTGAAGGACAGTTTAGACTGAGGCTTTGATTTAACCCCGTTACAATCACTTGATGTACAACACTAGGTGAGGGTTTCAAGTCATAGCGAATATTATTAATGATTTCATATCGTTCAAACGGCTCATCATAAGATGAATGATCTTCTTCTACTTTGTGTTTATCTGGATGATTGCTTCTTGTTTTTTTCAATGGGAATCACCATCCAAAATGGGTTGTTTTTTTTATTGTATCATAGTGAAGTCGATTTGGATTTAAGTTGGGTATGTAGAAGAGACACCTAAAATTGATAATTATAGCACAACCATATTCCTTGTTTTGGATAAGTTGTATGCGTTATCCTTAAACAGAATAAACAATGAACGGGAGTATCTAATTTACATAGGTTGTTAGTTTGTTAGGAGGGGAAAAGATGGAGTGTGAGAATTCAGCAGGTTTTGGGGTTAGACTTGGAGCGGCTATAATAGATGGGGTTATCTTAGTCTTTGGGATCGGATTTATCTCATTGATTCTATACGGTCAATTTTTACCGGGAGAAAGATTTTCATCGTATTTGATTCAATTATTGTATTATATATTACTTCCTGTACTTTGGTATGGATACACGTTAGGAAAAAGAGCAGTCGGAATAAGAATTGCAAGAGTGGATGGAGAAAAAGTAGGGATTGGTACAATGTTGTTGAGGGATTTTGTTAGCGGACTGGTGTACGCACTAACTTTTGGTATCGGCTTAATCGTAAGTGCGTTTATGGTTGGTTTAAGGGAAGATAACCGGGCAATTCATGACTTTCTAGCAGGGACATACGTAACCTATGACCCTCCAGAAAAATAAAAAGACGCGTTCTATCTCAACTGAGATATAAGAGCGCGTCTTTTTTTAGCTGTGAATATTACCTGGAATTGTGCTTTGTAATAATTCTTCAAGTATTTATTATTTGTATTTCAGTAAATAACAAGATATAATAAAAAACATGTCATTTTTACTAGTTCTTTTTAACTATAAATGATTTTGTAATGATCAAAGATCAGCAATGAAAAAGACATCAAGAGGAGATGGAGTTGGAATATGAGAAAGAAAATGCTTATATCATTTTTATTAATAAGTTTACTTCCTATGTTAGTGTTAATGGGAATTAGTACCTATGAGTCGAGAAACTCATTAGATGATGCCGTGGTCAATAAATTAGTAGCCATTCGAGATATTAAAAAAGAAATCATTGAAAGCTATTTTGCTGAAAGAGAAGGCGACATCGTCGTGCTATCTCAAACTTCTGAAGTTAAAGAAGGGATACAAGAGTTTTCTCGTGCTTATTATGAAACAGGCCTGCAAGGATCTGACTATGTAAGTCATGAAGCAAGTGTGGGAGATTTCTTTAAATCTTATATTGACACATACGGATATTATGATTTGTTTTTAATTGATAACGATGGAGAAGTCGTTTATAGTGTTGAAAAAGAATCAGATTTAGGAACAAACCTAGTAAGAGGTCCTTATCAAGACACAGGATTAGCTCAGGCTTTCAGAGAAAGTTCAAGCGGGTACACGGTTGCAGATTATGCCTTTTATAGCCCATCTAATGAGCCAGCAGCGTTTATTGCAACTCCACTAGTAGATGCAAATAATAACAAAATAGGTGTGTTAGCCTTACAATTATCGGATGAACGAATCGAAGGATTAATGAATTCAACGTCTGGATTAGGGCTTACAGGAGAAACATACTTAGTTGGGGAAGACTTTTTAATGAGATCGAGTTCTAGGTTTAGTGATGAAAGTGATATTGGAGTTGTAGAAGTGAAAACAGAATCAACGGTGGATGCACTAGAAGGTCATACCGGAGTAGAGGTGATTACTGATTATCGAGGAGAAAAGGTATTAAGCGCCTATACCTCACTTGAAATCAATGGATTAAATTGGGTCGTTCTAGCTGAAATGGATAATGATGAAGCATTCGCTCCAGTTTATCAACTAATCAATAAAATAGTCGTTGTATTAATTGGAATTTCGGTGGTCGTTATTATTTTTGCTTATTATTTCGCTCGTCGTTTGATGAAACCATTAGCGCTATTAAAAAGTGAATTGAGTAGTTTAGCAGAAAATGGTGGTGATTTAACGCAGGAAATACATGTTAAAACGAATGATGAAATTGGCGAATTAGCAAAAGCAACAAATCATTTCATATCAAAAATTCGAACAATCGTATCGAATGTAAAGTTAAATGCAGAACGGGCATCGACATCTTCAGAACAATTAGCAGCAAGTGCTGAACAAACGGGAGAAGCTAGTCATGAAATTGCTCAAAGAATTAACGATGTAGCACAAGGTGCTAGTATTCAAGCAAATTATACAAATACGATTTTATCGAAAATGGAAGTTTCAGTTGAGGAAACTTCGAATGGAAGAAATGAATCGGAATCAATGGTTCATCAAGCTTTAGAAACATCTTTGGTTGCAGAAAATGGGGAAAGATCAATTTCGCAAGCAATTGAACAATTAGCTCATATTAATCGTTCTGTTAAACAGACATCTTCTTCTGTTCAAGGTTTAGGAAAAAGCTCTGAACAAATCGGAGAGATTATTACATTAATTAACGGGATTGCTGACCAAACTAACTTGCTTGCATTAAATGCAGCGATTGAAGCAGCAAGAGCGGGAGAACATGGAAAAGGATTTGCTGTTGTTGCAGATGAAATTCGAAAGTTAGCGGAACAATCAAAAACAAATTCAAATCAGATTACTACTTTAATTGAGACGATTCAAACGGAAACGAGTACAACGGTCGATCTGATGATGGCAGATTCAACTGCATTAGAAAAACAAGTAAGCTTAATTCAAGAAGGCGGAGAAGCATTAAAGAATATTGTGGAACAAGTGAGTAAATCGGAAAATGGAGCGAAGAAAGTAGAGAGCTATTTTTCTTCTGTTGAACAGAAAATTAAAGAGGTATTAGAATCAATGGAGGAAGTCTCTAGCGTAATCCAACAATCTTCTGCTTCTACACAAGAAGTATCAGCTGCGGCGGAGGAACAATCCGCAACAATTGAGGAAGTAGCTTTCACAGCTTCTGAATTAGCAGATTTAGCACAATCTTTACAAGCAGAAGTGGATCAGTTTAAGGTGTAAAAAATATGAGGTAAAGTACTAAAAAAGAGGGTCCATTTTAAATGAGATGCCTCTTTTTTTAGCCTTTTAAAATAAAATCATTGTATACCTGTTGAAAGAAGTTGAAAGTGACGTTACGTCATCCCTTATACTATATTTATAGACAATTTCTTAAGGGGGATTTCGATGGGTAATGATTTAATAGGTAAACCAATCAAATGGTGTTGGAAAGATGTTTTTAAGTTGCTGTTAATTACCTTCCTATTTGTTCCGTTTTTTTTAGAATTTTTGATGCATGATTTTTTGTATAGTCTTTTTCAGAATAGCTTATATTCAGGCACTTTAACTGGATTCGTTATGGCAATCGTATTTATGACATCTCTTTACTACATTATTCTAAAACCTTATCACCTTTCATGGAAATCAGTTGGAGTAAGGCGATTTTCAAATCAGTATTGGAAGTGGATTATTGTATGGCTGTGTCTCTTAATTATTATGAGTGTTGTCATTTTAATAATAATGGAGCTATTACACATTAGTTGGGAAAATGGAAAAACTGAATCATTACAAAAAAATATAACTTGGTTTACTCTTCTGATTGGATTTGTGTCTGCTGTAATCATTTCACCTATTTATGAAGAGATTTTTTATCGAGGTTTTTTATACAAATGGTTTCGTGGAAAATGGGGAATAGCTGCAGGTATGGTAATAAGTTCTTTTATTTTTATGCTCGTTCATATCCCGACTTACAATACTTTACCTGTAAACTTTATTTCTGGCCTAGTGTTTGCATGGACATATGAAAAAACAGGATCAATTCTCCCTGCTATCATTATCCATAGCACATTTAATGGGTTGGCTCTTATTTTAACAGTAACAGCTTAACAATGGAGGGAAATGTTCTGTTCAATGGTTTAAACCTAGTATCCTAGTTGTGTAAGATGAATATTATCTAATTATTCTTCAGTCAATTTGCAGTAACGTCTTTGGACGATTACACTAGTATTGATAACTATATCTTTTAAGCTGAACATTAGTTTATCGAACTTTTGTGCGGCTTTTTTGAAGTGGATAATCCACATCGTTTAAAAATGATTATAGCCTTAAATTTGATTACTCCGGTATGGGACAATAGTGGTATAATGTACGAATCAAACTGTGAATAGATTGTTAGAGGTGGTCGACATTGAAGGTAACGATTAAAGATATTGCTACTATTTGTGGAGTTTCAGCTGGAACTGTGGACAGGGCACTCAATAACAGAAAAGGCATTAGTGAGAAAACGAAAAAAAAGATTTTAAAAGTAGCTAAAGAGATGCAATATCAACCCGATTATACAGCCAGAAGTTTAGTCATGGGAAAAACTATGACGATTGGAGTTGTCTTATTCGATTTATATAACCGCTCCTTTGCACAATTACTAAATGCGATTGAGTTAAAAGCGAGAGAGTTAGGTTATTTTGTTTATATTACATTGTCGGATAAGAAACCAGAAAGTGAAATGAATTGTATTGATTACTTAGCTAATCGAAAAGTGGATGGAATTATTTTGTTTACAGTAAATAAGGGTGAGCAATTTGAATCATATTTAAGTAAGTTGGATATTCCTATCATTACAATTTTTAATTATATTTCAAAAGAATGGGAATACATAGGGATTCGAGAGCGACAGGCAATGACGGAAGCCGTAGACTATATCGTAGAAAAGGGCTATAAAAAATTTATTTATATTAGTCCACCTCTTGCTTTCTTAGGAAAAACGAATATTTATACGCAAGAAGAACGACTTAATGGGTTTTATGAAGGATTAAAAAGGAACGACATTATTTCTAAACCGCTCATTGTAAAAAATAATGATTATATTCAGGAGTTAGAGAATATAACTTTTAGTAACGAGGAGAAAACGGCCATTGTCTGTTCGACTGATCTTTATGCTTTAGAAGTAATGAATTATCTAAAAAAAGAAGGTATCAATATACCAGAACAGGTAGGAATTATGGGTTTTGATGATATTGATATGTTAAAATACATTACACCAAGACTAACGACAGTTAAATACCCAATTGATGACATAGGTAAAAGTGCTGTAGAAAGTATAATTAACAAAATAAATCATGGGGAATATGTCTCAACTCCTTTGCTTGATTATGAAATTATTAAAGGGGAGTCCATTTAGGATTTCTCTGAAAATTTTAAAAAATAAGTTGACGGTCCTTGACAACGGTGATAATATGGGTTTGTATTCAGGACACAAAATATAAAAATTTGTTTATTTGGAAGTTAAATGAAATTGCGTTGGTTTATCTTAATTGGTTGTAAACATATATTAAAATTCACAAGAGATATGTAAGCGTTTTCTTTTGTGTTGATGTTCCTCATGGATAACTTGGAAGTGTACAAATAAAGGGGTGAGATGCAACGATTGAATTGAAAAATTAGATGGACATTTATTTTTTACATTCTTATCGTGTACGTACACGAAAATCGGTTTTAATCAAAAACTAATAGGAACAAGTTGTATTCCTTTTGTTGTTTTCGTGTACGTACACGGTTTTTATCGGAGGTAAAGTTTGTTTCCCTGTTATAAGTAAAAACATAGTTTTTCCAAAAGATAATTTATGGAGGGGGTTCCTATGATTGAAACTAGAAAGAATTCCAAGCAAGAAGTCGTTCAAGTGAGTAACAAGAAATTTCAAGGTGTTTTTAATCTCTTAAACTCCCAAAAAGTAGTGCCATATGTCTTTATCTCACCGTTTGTTCTGTCTTTTCTACTGTTGTCCCTATACCCAGCAATCCAAGCCATCATTATGAGTTTTCAAAGAGTGTTACCTGGTGAAATCACTTTCATTGGGTTGCGAAATTACCAAAGAATATTAAATCCAACGTTTTATACAGCATTACAAAATACTACAGTTTATATGGTTTTAACCGTTGTGATTTTAGTTTCAATACCAATGTTGTTAGCTGTCTTATTAAATTCCAAGGTTGTAAAATTTAGAATTCTATTTAGAACATCCTTATTTCTACCAGCATTGACCTCAGTTATTGTAGCGGGAATGGTTTTCCGTTTAATGTTCGCTGAAAGTGATACGGCTGTAGCAAACCAAATCATTAATTGGGTTGGCCTTGATTCGGTTGATTGGAGATACAATGCTTGGTCAGGGATGTTCTTAATGGTTGTTCTCGCGTCTTGGCGATGGATGGGTATTAACATTTTGTACTTCCTAGCCGCGTTACAAAATGTACCGAAAGAATTGTATGAAGCTGCAGAGATTGATGGGGCAAATACATTACAAAAATTCTTTTATGTCACGTTGCCATTCTTAAAGCCGGTCACGATTTTCGTGGCTACCATCTCCATTATCGGTGGTTTTAGAATGTTTGAAGAAAGCTTTGTATTCTGGACTTCCGGTTCACCAGGTAATATTGGTTTAACAATCGTTGGCTATTTATATCAAGAAGGTATTCAACAAAACGATATGGGATTTGGTGCAGCGATAGGTGTTGTATTAATGGCGATAATCTTTGTAATCAGCTTGACTCAACTGTATCTAACTGGAGCATTTAAAAGGGGGGATGAGTAATGAAGCAAAAGAATAACCCTTTACTTACTTGGTTTCTCACAATTGGGTTTGTAGTTATAGCGTTTGTAGCCTTATTTCCACTATTCACTTTAATCCTTTCTTCATTTCGACCAGCTACTGATTTGATGAGAAACGGGATAAGTTTAGTATTTGACCCTAACACATTAACGTTAAATAATTACATCTATATTTTTAATGAGGCCGGAGTTTATTGGAAGTGGTTCGGAAATAGCGTTTGGATTTCTATGGTCATCGTAGTCTTATCTTTACTATTTTCCTCTATGGTAGGTTATGCGTTAGCGGTATATGATTTCAAAGGAAAGAACTTTTTCTTTTTACTAGTTTTAGTTATTTTAATGATTCCGTTTGAAATATTAATGCTACCTCTTTTTCAGTTGATGATTAAGCTCAAATTGGTAGATACGTATTCAGCGGTTATCCTACCCGCAATTGTTGCACCTATTGCTGTTTTCTTCTTTAGGCAGTATGCATTAGGGCTTCCTAAAGAATTAATGGATGCGGCAAGAATCGATGGTTGTACTGAATATGGGATATTTTTTAGGATTATGCTCCCGCTAATGGGGCCTTCATTAGCTGCAATGGCGATTTTACAAGGGTTAAACAGTTGGAATAACTTCTTGTGGCCATTAGTTGTATTACGGTCAAATGATATGTTTACACTCCCAATCGGGTTGGCGACATTGTTAACTCCATATGGAAATAATTATGATATTTTACTTGCTGGTTCCGTAATGACGATTGTTCCGATTGTTATTTTGTTTATTTTCTTCCAGCGCTATTTTGTTGCCGGGCTAACAGTTGGCGGAGTAAAAGGGTAATAGATGACGAACCTAAAGGAAAAATCTAATTGTAAAGAGGTGGATAGGGAATGGACGGATCCCAAATCGTATTATCGCTCGATCGCATTCTCCGCTGGATTGTACAACTAGTTGCAATAAATTTATTGTGGATTTACTACACAATGTTGGGTGTATTTTTTGGAGGAGTATTTCCAGCAACAGTAGCAGCATTGGGGTTGTCCAGGAAAATAATAATGGGGGAAGCCGATGTAGAAAAAAAGAAATTATTTAAGCGGATTTACAAAGAAGAGTTCGTGCGAGCGAATTTGATGGGATGGCTCCTAACAATAATAGCAGGAATACTCTACATAAATTACTATGCAATAGCCAATTCGAGTGAAGAATTACTATTTGTTTTTCCGTTTACCTTTTATTTTATCTTGTTTTTCTACCTCATTGTAGTTATATGGGTGTTTCCACTATTGGCTCACTATCAAACAACTTTCTTCGGGTATATTCGTAATGCAGTCATAATTGGATTGACCAAAATACACTATACTCTAGCTAGTGGGGGCGTTATCTTTCTAGTTGTTTATTTTTCGTTAGATTTTCCAGGAATCATCCCTTTTTTTTCAATCAGTGTAATGGCAATCAGTTGTATGTGGATTGCTATGCTAATTTTTGAAAATTTAGATCAAACAACTTCTTATACTAGCAAATGACAAGTGGAAATGATTGTGGGAGGTGGTGGTAGAACTGAATTTATATTGCTAGCAAATTTTTAATTTTAATAAAAAATGGGGGGATTGTAATGGTAAGGAAAAGTATATTTTGTGTCATGATTGCTATTTTGTCAGTTTTATTAGTAGCTTGTGGTGGTAGTTCTTCCTCTTCAAGTGATGCAGAAGAAACAACTGTCGTCGGTGATGATATTGAAGGGGCTACAGAATTAACGTTTTGGACATTTGCTGGTCAACATGTTGATTTATTTGAGGATGCAGCGATTGCGTGGAATGAGGAATTCCCTGATCGACCAATTAAACTCGTTGCAGAAACTTATCCGTTTGATCAAATGCACAACAACTTATTACTTGCGTTGCAATCAGGTTCAGGAGCACCAGATTTAGCTGATATTGAAGTATCACGATTTCCTAATTACTTACAGGGGGTACCACAACTATTACCTATGAATGAACATGTGGAACCCGTTATTGATAAATTTGTTGAAGCCCGTTTTACTCTTTATTCTAAAGATGGTTCGTATTACGGGATGCCTACTCACGTAGGGGCATCTGTGATGTACTACAACACTGAAATTTTAGCTGAGGCAGGGGTCGATGTAGAATCGATAAAAACGTGGGATGACTTTGTAGAAGCTGGCAAACAAGTAGTTGAAAACACTGGGAAAAAAATGATCACAGTCGATACAGATGATCACCTCCCTCTACAACAATTGATAAGTCAAAATGGTTCAGATTTCTTTGACAGTAATGGTAATTTAATTTTGGACGCTGAAAAAAATATTGAAGTATTACAATTTCTTCATGATTTAGTTCATGTCCATGAAATTGCTGAACTGACACCAGGTGGGCATCCACATGCAGAGGAATACTATGCTTATATGAATGATGGAAATGTAGCTGCTCTTGCCATGCCAATCTGGTATATGGGGCGCTTTATCGATAATATGCCTGACTTGGATGGGAAAATCACGATTCAACCACTTCCAGCATGGGAAGAAGGTGGATTCCGCTCAGCGGGAATGGGAGGTACAGGTACAGTTGTTACAAACCAAACAGAGCATGAAGAACTTGCTAAAGATTTCTTAGCCTATGCAAAACTAACGGAAAGAGCAAATGAGAAGCTTTGGACTATACTTGGGTTCGACCCTCCACGTTGGGACGTATGGGATAATGACATATTCCAAGAAGACAATCCATTCTATCAATACTTTGGTGATAATATCTTTGAAGTATTATTAGATGTTCGAGATGAGATTAATTCCATTAATATTACTCCAAACACACCTACTGTAGCTAATGAAATAACAACAAATGTGTTGAATGAAGTACTACGACAAAAATCTGATACTGCAGAAGAAGCGTTAAAGAAGGCACAGGAGGCCGTGGAATCTAACATGCAAGAATAAATATTAAGATTACTGTAAGTTCACTACTCCTCGTAAATCAACGATTACATGAGGAGTAGTGAAACACGTTTAACTAAAAATACATAATTATGATAAAAATGCTCTCTATGGTCCCGGTACATATACTCTATGTGTGGGGAGGATAATTCAAAAAATGAGGTGGATAGGCATGAAACAACAGGCAATTTTGAATGTAGATATCGAACAAGGAATAATAAATAAAAATATATATGGCCATTTTACAGAGCATTTAGGTAGGTGTATTTATGAAGGGATATGGGTAGGGGAAGATTCACCAATCCCAAATACTAAGGGAATTCGTAATGATGTGATTGAAGCTTTAAAAAAACTTAATATCCCTGTTCTTCGTTGGCCGGGTGGTTGTTTTGCTGATGAATATCACTGGAAGGATGGAGTTGGACCAAGAGAAAAGCGAAAACGCATGGTAAACACTCACTGGGGTGGAGTGATTGAAAACAACCATTTTGGTACCCATGAATTCATGTTGCTTTGTGAAATCCTTGAATGTGAGCCTTATATTTGTGGAAACGTTGGAAGTGGAACTGTTCAAGAGATGGCAGAATGGGTAGAGTATATGACATTTGATGGTGAATCACCAATGGCAAATTGGCGAAAAGAGAATGGTCAAGAAAAGCCATGGAAATTACCGTATTTTGGTGTTGGGAATGAGAATTGGGGCTGTGGGGGGAATATGCGTCCAGAATACTATTCAGATCTCTATCGCAACTATCAAACTTATGTTCGTAACTATAATGGGAACAAGATTTATAAGATTGCAGGTGGCGCTAGTGGTGATGATTATAATTGGACAGAAGTGTTAATGCGAGAGTCTGCTCATCATATGGATGGTTTAAGTCTACACCATTATACAATACCAGGTGAATGGAATGAAAAAGGTGCTGCTACAGGCTTTCCAGAACATGAGTGGTTTGTAACGATGAAAAAAGCGTTATTTATGGAAACGTTAATACGAAATCACGGAACAATTATGGATAAATATGACCCAAAAAAGCGAGTTGGAATGATTATCGATGAGTGGGGAACGTGGTTAGACCCTGAGCCAGGTACGAATCCAGGTTTCTTGTATCAGCAAAATAGCATTAGAGATGCTGTTGTTGCCGCTCTTCATTTTCATATATTCCATGAACATTGTGACCGTGTTCAAATGGCAAATATAGCTCAAACGGTGAATGTTCTTCAAGCCATGATATTAACTGAGGGTGCAAATATGGTTATGACTCCTACGTACCACATATTTGAAATGTACAAGGTTCACCAAGGTGCACAAAAGATTGCGAGTGTGATTAATTCAAACAATTATGAATTTAAAGGAGAAAGTTTGCCTCAAATTAGCCTCACCGCATCAAAAAATGAAGATGGAACTGTGCATGTAGGCATTTGTAATATCGACCACAATAATGAAGCAGAACTGAAGATGGATATACGAGGTTTGGCAGTAGAGAATGCAAAGATTGAAGGTAGAATTTTAACTGCAACTACGATCGATGCTCATAATTCATTTGAAGAGAGTCATAAGGTGAGCCCTAAAGAATTTACTGAATTTTGTATTGGGGAAAAAGGGTTAGACGTAATATTACCTCCAATGTCAGTAGTCGTTTTGTCAATTATATAATTAGATCAATTGAAGAACAGTGTTTAATCTAAGCATTATCAATGGAGACCTAGAGTAGTATGAACGTACGCGATTAAATAATATTGAGGGTGAACAGTAAAATGAAAAAACAAGGCCTAAATCCTTACCTTCCATCTTGGGAGTATATACCAGATGGTGAGCCGTATGTGTTCAATAATAGAGTCTACGTTTATGGTTCTCATGATCGTTTTAATGGTCATGCATATTGCTTAAATGATTATGTGTGTTGGTCTGCTCCAGAAGATGATTTGGCTGACTGGAAATATGAAGGTGTAATTTATAGAAAAACAGATGACCCAATAAACAAAAACGGAACTATGTGTTTGTATGCTCCTGATGTCACCGTTGGACCAGATGGTAGATATTATTTGTATTATGTTCTAGACAAAGTTCCGATTGTATCGTTAGCTGTCTGTGACACACCAGCAGGAAAGTATGAATTCTATGGCTATGTAATATATCCCGACGGTACTCGACTAGGAGAAAGAGAAGGAGACCAACCACAGTTTGATCCTGGTGTCTTGACTGAAGGAGAAAAAACTTATCTTTATACTGGTTTCTGTCCTAAAGGTGACAAGTCGAGAAAAGGGGCTATGGCAACGATTCTTGGACCCGATATGCTTACGGTTTTAGAAGAACCAGTATTCATTGCTCCTAGTGAACCGTATAGTGAGGGGAGCAGTTTCAAAAACCATGAATTTTTTGAAGCCCCTTCTATGAGGAAGGTAGGGGATACCTATTATTTTATTTATTCGTCTATCGTATTCCATGAATTATGTTATGCTACCAGTACAAATCCGACAAAAGGTTTTGAATATAAGGGTGTGATTGTAAGCAATAATGACCTCCATATTGATTCTTATAAACCCGCAGATAAACCTATGTTTTATGGTGGGAACAACCATGGTAGTATCGTCGAAGTGAATAAAAAGTGGTTTGTATTTTACCATAGACACACTAATGGATCTAATTTCAGCCGACAAGGGTGTATGGAAGAAATTGAAATCGATAACGATGGAACTATTCCGCAAGTAGAGATGACTTCATGTGGTCCAAATAGAGGAGCGTTAGTTGGTCGTGGAGAGTATCCAGCCTATTTGGCTTGTAATCTGTTTTACCGTGAAGAGGAAAAATATACAGGTGATTTATGGATGGATAGCCAATTTCCGAAGATAACGCAGGATGGCAAAGATGGAGATATGGAAGTTGGTTATATTACAAACATGCTAGATTCCGCTACTGCTGGATTTAAGTATTTTGACTGTACAGGTGTAAAAAGTATAAATATTAAAGTTAGAGGGTATTGTAGGGGAGCATTTGAAGTGAAAACATCGTGGGATGGTGTAGCGCTTGCTACAATACCGGTTGATTTTACTAATGTATGGACAGAATATGTAGCAGACATAAGTATACCAGATGGGGTTCAGTCATTGTACTTTACTTACACAGGAAGTGGTAGAGCTAGTCTAGCTTCCTTTACTCTCAATTGAGAATTCTTACTACTTCAATAGTAGATTTCCGCCTTGGTCGATAATAAGGTTAGTGATATTTACGTAAAAAAGCAATTCGATCTTTGCCTCACTAGGGCTAAAAAGGACTTGCCAGTTCTAAGGAACATGTGCAAGCCCTTTTTTGTTTAATGGTTTTCTAAATACTGACAGAGTACATACAATGGCTGTTGATTTTGGTGCGGACTTTGGTCCGTTAGTTGCTTTTTATTTGATAGACAATTCTTCTTTAACTGTTGTTTAAAATCTCGCTGCTAGTTTACTTTTTTTGCTAGGAGTGATTTGTTGTTTGAGCATTTGAAAGAACTTATGAAAGTTTACAAGAGAAATGGTGTTGAGAATTAGAAGTGCAGAAGGATTGACTTTTGATGGTTCAAGTCATAATTGTAAGAGAAAAAGCAATCCATGAAGCATTACAGGGAATTTTGTAAAAAACGAACTCAGTTGATTAAGATCTCTTCTTAATCAACTGAGTTTGTTTTCACAAAAATGACATAAAAAAAGAACAAATGCACATATTGTAGTAAAATCTACCATCTGTTAAAATGAAAGTGTAACAATGAAATAGATTACTATAAAAGGAGGTGCATTTATATGGCGACAGTATTATGTGAAGTTTCAAATTGCGTTTTCAACGAAGAAAGTAAGAAGTGTACAGCTTCAGAAATCTTTGTTGTAGCACATGCTGAAGTTGCTTCTTCTAAAGAAGAAACAGACTGCAGAACATTTGAACCAAAAAATGTTTAATCTATTCTTATTTCTATTCTCTTTTTGGTAACCATTTATGGTTGCCTTTTTTTTATTTCTATATGAAAAAGATTATCACTTTCATTTGAAGTTGTCAACGGATTATAGCAATTTTTTGATGGAAACGGATAATTTTTATGATTAAATTAAAAAACTAATTGAAAACAGTTATCAATGTTGTTATAGTTAATAATGAGAATGATTATCATTATTATTGGAGGGTCCATATGACGAAAATCGTTATTGCTTATGCAAGCATGTCTGGGAATACGGAGGAAATTGCAGAATTATTAAAAGTTAGTATTGAACCTTTTGGACATGAAACGGAAATGATGGAAATGGAACATATGGATGTACATGACCTTCTTAAGTATGATGGGATATTACTCGGTTCTTACACGTGGGGCGACGGAGACTTACCATACGAAACAGAAGAGTTTTACGAGAATCTCCTGACAGTAGATTTAACTCGGAAGAACGCTGCGGTTTTTGGGTCGGGTGACCATGCCTATCCAAAATTTTGTGCTGCGGTAGATTTATTTGAAGATAGATTAAAAGAGTGTGGAACAAACATCATGCAGGCAGGACTCAAGGTTGAGTTCACCCCAGATACACAAGAAGAAATCGATAGATGTGTTGACTTTGCTGTTCAATTTGCTAATCAAGTAGGAGCGTAGAAAAATATGATGAAACTAATGAGCGCTACAGCGGTAACAATGTCTAAGCAAGGGAGTCGTGTGCTTGCAACGAAAGAAGGCTTGTTTTTGAAAAAGGGTGGTACGTGGAAGCGTTCATTACATAATCCGGGAAGAACGATTCGTGATTTAGTTTGTAATCACCATCACATTTATGGTGTGGGTGATAACGGTCTTTTTATAAGTAGCTATGATGAAGGGGACAGTTGGTCCATTCAGCAATTTCCTACAAAGGCTTCTGTCTGGAGTATCGTGACCGATTCATTAGATTTACTTATTACACATGGTGACAAAGTGATTTACCTTTCAACAAATGCTGGGAAGTCGTGGACACCGTATTATCCGTTTCAATTTTCTAACGCACCTTCCATCCGCTCTCTAAGCCTTTATAAAAATAAACTGTTTATTGGAACAAAAATACACCCTATTTATGGAGGAATTTGGTGCTTTGATTTACAGGATAAACGCACCACTTTTATTAAAAAAGAAAAAAAGCAAATGATATCGTCTATCATTACAGTGAACAATCAATTAATAGCAGCAACGGGATCGTGTAGAAGAGAATTTGGGAAAATCTTAGTTTGCCACTTGTCGAAAATAATGGACATTGAATCATGGGAAGAATGTTCTGGGTGGGAGGATCAAAGTTTCTTAGATTTAAATGAGAGTGAAGGGATTATCTATGCTACTTCTACACAAAACCACCAAGGAATAAGTACCATTTCCAAAGTTTGTGTAAAACAGAAGGAAATTGTCCCATGCAACTATATTAGGGGACACGGCTGGAGAATTTGTAATGATAAAGAAGATTATATCGTAGCGGGATTGTATGAGTCGATGGAATTTACAAAAGATCAAATGCAAAACTATGTAATGTAAGGAAAGGAGTGTGTAAGCATTGATATTACGAAAAGTATTAGCAGAGGATTCAAAACGTATTCTCAAATTATTAACGAAACCAAGAAATGAACTAACGGTCCATGAACGTCTAGAGTTGCAGCGATATATGGAAGATACTGAAAAAATTGAAAAACGTTAAAACAGTAGTTATAGCGTTAGCGTAATGATTTTTTTATCGGACATCTATTCCGTTAATCTAGTAAAAAATGAGTGTTTTGAAATGCTACCGGACACTGATTCCGTTACATTAGGAAAATAAGTGATTTTTATTGATAAATTAGAATAATAGAGGAACGTATGTCCGTTAAGGTTAAGAAAAACGTGTAGTTCTTTGAAATAGCG
Organism: Alkalihalobacillus bogoriensis ATCC BAA-922; assembly: GCF_000621445.1. Lineage (GTDB taxonomy): Bacteria > Bacillota > Bacilli > Bacillales > Bacillaceae_F > Bacillus_AO > Bacillus_AO bogoriense. The sequence goes on from NZ_JHYI01000026.1 coordinate 59,790, forward strand.
GAACACGTGTCCGATACAAAAACAAGGAGCCCCTTTTTAAAGCGGCTCCTTGTGACGGTTTAATTCACCGTACTCAATTTTCGCCCAACTCAAATCGTCGTTGAACAATTTGAAGTCGGATATAAAATCCGATGGCTGCACATGTCAAACCGAGTGTTATGCCTATCCATAAGCCAAATGGTCCTAATGGTGTAAAGGCAGCTAATGAATAGCCGGCAGGAATACCGACACCCCAATAAGATGTAAGTGCAATTAAAAACGGTGCCTTTACATCTTTGTATCCCCTAAGCACTCCTTGCAAGCCTGATTGCGCCGCGTCTGAAAGCTGGTAGACGATGGCAATAATGAAAAATTGCCCAGCCATCATAATAACATCAATGTCTGTTGTATAAAGCCCAGCGATCGATTCGCGGAAAAAGAACAAAAAGACAGCTCCGCACGCAAGAAAGCCAATGCCGCCCCATACTCCTAAGCGTCCATATTGCTTTGCTGCTTTTAATTTTCCTCCACCAACAGAATAACCGACAACAATGGTGAGTGCCATTGAAATGCTTAACGGAATCATAAACATTAACGTTGTAAAGCTAAGTGCAACTTGGTTTGCGGCAATGGCTACAGTAGAAAACATAATTCCGACTAATAAGGTTACAACGGAAAAAATACTCGACTCAAAGAAAATGGATAAGCCAATAGGGATTCCAATCGACAGTTGTTCTTTCCACGCTTTCCATGAAGGCATAATCCATTTGACAAAAAGCCGGTAATGTTTAATGACAGTTAAACGGAAGGTCATCCAAATGCTAACAAGCAAAATAATCCAATATGTTATTGCAGTTGCATAACCTGCACCAATCCCACCTAAAGCTGGTAAACCGAAATTGCCAAAAATAAATCCATAGTTTAATAAGACATTAAATGGAACAGCTAAAATCGTAATAAACATCGTAATTCTAGTAAAGCCTTGCCCATCAAAAAAGTTTCGTAAAACATTAGATAGAAATAATGGAATGATCCCGATGGATAAACCAACTAAATAATGAAAAGCAATATGGTGAACACCAGTGTCAAGATTCATGATGTGTAACACTGGATCGAGGACAAAGCTTCCAACAACAAATACGAGAATTCCAAGTGCAACAGATAGGTACATTGCTTGTGTAACAGCACCTGCTATTTTATCTTTTTGTCCGCTTCCAATAAAATGAGCGACAATCGGTGTCACAGCGAGCAAAATGCCGTTTACCCCTGTAAAGATCGGTAGCCATAAACTTGACCCTATAGCAACACCTGCTAAATCATCTGTACCGACACGGCCTGACATCATTGTATCGACTAAATTCATCGCAAATAAACTCAATTGTGTGACCATAATTGGCCATAAAATAGAGAGGAATAATCTTACTTTATTGTTCAAATTCTCTGCATGATACATCTAAATTCCTCCACAACTTTCTTTTCAGTTAAGTAATACCATTCCAATACACAGTCCAAACTGCTTGTAATTTTGTCTCTGCTTTTTCTTTCCCTCCGTATACGAGCTCGACACAAATGGAATCAATTAGCGCCGAAAAAGCAATTGTTGCTGTTTGTGCATTTTCCTCTTTCATCTCCTTATTAGCAACAGCCTGTTCAAATCGTTGTAAATAAAGAGCATCCACTTGCTGTATATGCGCATAGAGGGATTGCATCACCTGGTCATGTAAATGATAAGGTGGAAAAAAAGATAGGCGAAGCCAAAATTTAAGTCGACTATCTGTTTGATATCGCTCTGTATAGTTTCGTAGTGATTTCCATAAATAATCAAATAATGGGTCAGCAAAGTGAGTTTGCAAAAACTCCTTTTCTCGCTCGTATTCGATTACAAATGTTTCAGTTAATAATTGGATAAATATATCGTCTTTGCTTTTAAAGTGAGAATATAACGACTGTTTTTTTAATCCGACCTCATCAGCAATTTCTGCAAGTGAAGTTCCATCATACCCTTTCTCTGCAAATAAAACGAGAGCAGCTTCTTTTATCAATAGAGCACTCATCATATCCCCCTTTTCAACTGACGAACGTTCGTAAAATATTGTAACAAACGGTTCTTACTTTATCAATCAACCATTTCCTTATCTTCGTCAAAGAAGTTTTTACTGAATTTAAATAATTACTTCCTAAACCATACAATCTATTCACATGAGATTCATGCATAATTAACAATTCAGAATTAAAATTCACTTTGTAAGATTAATTAATAAAGAGAGGAAGAGGATGGGCTTGGCTAAAATGAGGTATGAAGATAGGAAAGGAATGAAACAAAAGAAGTTATTATCCATTTTTTTGTTAACGACCATTTTTTGTTTTCAAAGTACGGTTTCGACTTTAGCAGCAACCAACTTAGATGATTCAGCAATAGAACCAAAAAGAGCATCTTATGGATACTACGTAGATACTTATCAAAATAATACAAACACAAACATGACACCCGAATCAAATCCTTCCATTGGTGTACTTTCGAAATTTCTTGACATTTGGACACCAGGGGATTCATGGGATAATGGAACAGTGGTAGATCAAAACGTTCATAAGCAAAATATTGATCTGTCAGTTTCCATTGCAAACAATCGTACGGAAAAAGAAGCAAAATTGGCTTATTTAATTGACCGACGTGACGGAAACTATTCTTCCATTAGAGGGCTTGGGCCATATGCTGACCATTTTATTAAAGGTGCAAACGCAGGGACCACGATTCTTGATGAAATTCCAGAAGATGCTACATCTGTAGCGTATAGTGATGGAGGAAATAATAACGGTGTTTGGGCTGATGAGGATTCTAGTCTTGGTGACATGGTGAAATTAATTAGAACGTTACGCTGGTCTGCAGCGACAACGAATAATGCGAAAGCTTATTATAGCTACCAACGTCCATTCCGATGGTATGATGAGTCAATTGTTGTCCCAACTTTAGTTCCAAGAATAAGTCAGAATCCGAGTACAGATGGTGGATTCCCTAGTGGGCATACGAATGCAAGTTATCTTGCTTCATATGGGTTTGCTTATGCGGTACCAGAACGTTATGAAGAAATTATGACAAGTGCTTCCGAGAGTGGTCATGCTCGAATCCTTGCAGGGATGCATTCACCACTAGATGTAATCGGTGGACGAGTGATGTCAACTGCAGTTGCAGCATCTGCTTTTAATGACCCAAATAACACTAGTATTAAAGAAGCGGCTTATAAACAAGCCCATGAAGTTTTGCTATCACAAGAAGGAACAGCGCATGATGAATTTAGTGATTATGCAACAAACAAAAAGAACTATACGGAACGTTTAACATATGGATTTGAACAAACTGGTGATACAACAAAACCAATGGTTGTACCTAAAGGAGCCGAGGCACTTATTGAAACTCGTTTCCCATATCTAGATAAGGATCAACGTCGTTGGATTCTTTTTACGACAGGGTTACCATCTGGATATCCTGTTTTAGATGATACGGAAGGTTGGGGACGTTTAAATCTTTTTGCAGCTGCTGGTGGTTATGAAGCATTCGAAACAGATGTAGCTGTAACAATGGATGCATCGCTAGGTGGATTTCATGAGTTAGATACTTGGAAAAATGATATAGCTGGACCTGGAAAGCTTACTAAATCAGGTAGCGGTACTCTAGTACTTTCTGGAAACAATTCGTACACAGGTGGCACGGTTCTTGAGCAAGGTACACTAGAAGCAAAATCGAGCACAGCATTTGGACAAGGCTATGTTGTTAATCACGGTGGTACGTTGACAGAGAACATTTCGAGTAGCGTCGTGATTAGCGACGACTTTACTCAAGGTGAAGAGGGTACGCTTGAATTGACAGTTGGAAGTAGTGAGGATGTTTTGGTCATTCATGGTGAAGCTCAATTTGGTGGAACATTAATAGTAAGCTTCAATAATGGCTATATTCCTAGTGAGGCAATGCCAATTATTGTTTATGACAAGCTGGTAACAAATCATGAATTTACATCTGTAGAATTATTAGGTCTTCCAGAATCTTATGATGTTGTTTATAGTGATGGCAGCCTACGAGTTGTGGATATGGATGCTGATATCGTTGAACCGACACCAGGAGACGATGGGAATGACGATGGGAACGAAGAGAATCCAACACCAGGAGACGGTGGAAACGAAGACGAAAATCCAAACATTCCGATTCCAGGAGAAGATGGAAACGATGAGGAGGATTCAGGTAACCCAACACCAGATGGTGTAGAAGAAGACGAGGAAACAAAGAAGCCTTCCCTTGGAAAAGGAGAAGATAATAAGAAAAAGCAAGAAGGTAAAAGCAAAGGAAATGATACAGTTAAAAATCCGCAAACCGGAGACGACACGAACATATTCCTTTATATAGTGTTGCTAGGAGCGTCATTGCTTACAGCCGGTATTGTTATCTATCAAAAGAAATTTAAAAGAATTGCATAATAAGCATGTACTCCCCTTATAGGACAAGCTATCAATTAGACCTATAAGGGGGATTTTTTGGATGACAAAAAAAGTAAGCATATATGAATAAAGGTGGATTCAAAATTGAGTACGGTAGAGCGTAAAAGGGAAAATTGGTTTCAACGAATTATTCTTATTATTTGCTTAGCAGTGTTTTCATTCTCTTTGGTAAAAATTGGAACGATTTATTTAGAGTATGCAGACAATGAAAGTGTTTTAAGAGAGATTCAAGATACGTATTATGCAAATATCGAACAATCAGACTTTCAGCATAAGTTAAAATATGAAAGGTTATTTGCTATAAATCCAGATATCGTTGGTTGGATTTCAATGGACGGTACGAAAATTGATTACCCCGTTTTACAAAGTACAGATAATGAGTTTTATTTAAACCATAATTATAAAAAAGAACCTTCAAAAGCGGGTAGTATTTTTATGGACTATCGAAATCAAACTGGATCTCTTGATAGACATACGATTATTTATGGGCATCAGATGAAAGACGATTCTATGTTTGGCCAATTAGAGTCTTTTTTAGAGAAAGACTTTTTTATGAAAAACAAGCATTTCCAATTTGAAACGATTGAAGAAGGCTTAGGTGTAGAAATATTCTCTGTATATGTAACGACAACAGATTTTAATTATATTGAAACAGAATTTTTAAGTGATGAAGACTACATATCATTTGTAAACACGGTTCAAGGAAAATCAGAAATTAAAACAAATGTGACTGTTGAGAATGAGGATAAAATTCTCACTTTATCAACATGTAATAAACTGATTGATGAGAAAGATGGAAGATTAGTTTTGCATGGCAAATTCACAAGAAATGATTAGTATTTTTTGAGGTAGGGTCTGTATTGTTGTTGTCAAAAATCTTCCATTCAATTATAGTAAAGCTACAATACTAATATTGGATAATAACCAATAATCATGGTGTCTAATAGACATAATAGGGAATCTGGTGTGAATCCAGAACTGTCCCCGCAACTGTAAAGTGCAGACGAAATAATCAAGTCCACTGTCAAAAGACGGGAAGGGATTAAAGTAGGATGATGCATAAGTCAGGAGACCTGCCTTGATTATCCGTATTATCTTCTTCGGGAGTTGGGAAGATATAGCGAGGTATACCGCTACGGACAGTTTATAAAACTGTTTATTAGAGCTGCCACGTTATTTAAAAGCCCATCCAAAGTGATGGGCTTTTTATTGGGTTGTTTTTGTAAAGGGTGTGGCTATAGTATTGTTTCCCACTTGTAGTGACATAGAGTAACGACTACACAAGACGAAAACAGCTTTTTATTTTCCTATTTCTCTCGCTTGTACCATTACATCGAATCAAAGAAAAGAGGAATGAATATGGAAGAAAAATTATCTTCAAAGATTTCAAGGACGATTCAAACAAAGCTAGTACTCCCTCCAGACACGAATCATTTAGGAACAATTTTCGGGGGTACAATATTATCGTACATTGATGAGATTGCTGCCATTACAGCGATGAAACATAGTAAGGAAGTAGTTGTTACAGCGTCAATTGATACGGTGAATTTCGTTTCTTCAGCAAAAGTCGGAGATATTTTACACTTAGAAGGGGTAGTTATATCAACAGGAAGAACTTCGATGGAAGTCTATGTAAAAGTTGAGACTGAAAATTTGACATCCAGAACAAAAACGACGACTACAACAGCGATATTAACGATGGTTGCTGTTGACCTCCATGGAAAACCAACCCCAGTCAAAGGTGTTATACCCGAGTCGGAAGAAGAAAAGAAATTATCCTTCCATGCGCAAGCTCGAAAAGAAAGAAGGCTACGTATGAATGAGCTTTCTAGTGAGTATAAGGAGGATGATACATTAGAGACAGAAGAAATTTGAGAGAGAATAGTATGCAAGAGGAAAGGAGGGTTAAAGTGAGAAAAGAACTGTTGATTACAGTAGTTGGAAGTATCAACATGGACATGGTCACTGTAACTGATAAAATCCCTGTTCAAGGAGAAACGCTGATCGGAGAACGATTTGAAACAAATCCAGGGGGAAAGGGATTAAATCAAGCTGTTGCTGCTGCAAGGTTAGGAGGCAATGTCCAGTTTATCGGCCGTGTCGGAGACGATGCTTTTGGCCAGGAACTTTTAAAGTTTTTAAAACAGGAAGGGGTTTCTGTAACCGGTGTGGAACCGGTTACAGATTCAAGTTCTGGTGTTGCTACGATTATTTTATCGGAAAGAGACAACCGAATCATTGTTATTCCTGGAGCTAATAATGAGGTAACACCTCACTATGTTGAACTTCATAAAGAGAAAATTTTAAAAAGTGACCTCGTCTTGTTGCAGTTTGAAATACCAATGGAGACGATTCGCTATTGCTTACATCTTTGTGAAGCGGATGGAATTCCGGTTATTTTAAATCCGGCTCCAGCAAGGGTGCTTGACAATGAGTATTGGAATAAAGCTCTTTATATTACTCCGAATGAGAGAGAAGAAAAAGAGCTAAGTTTAGATACAAATCAAGAAATTGCAGATAAGTTAATTGTCACGTTAGGGGAAAGGGGAGCAAAATTTACCGATGGTGCAAATGTGAAAATTAGTCCCACTATAAAAGTAGAAACGATAGATACGACAGGAGCAGGTGATACATTTAATGGTGCATTAGCAGTCGCTATTAGTGAAAAAATGTCATTGGCAAAGGCAATTGAGTTTGCGAATGGTGCAGCCGCGCTTTCCGTTCAGCGGTTTGGAGCAACAGGTGGAATGCCCACAAGAGATGAACTGGAGGAGTTTATAGCAAAGGGCTAGTCGCATTTAGAGGGAAAACTAGTTTGTTTTTAAAAGGCTACCATTCGGGTAGTCTTTTTTGTAATGCAAGTAGAATGATAATGAAATTTAATATCTTTTAATAATTATTATTATTTAATATTGACTTTTGTTTTATAAGTGGTATTATATTGTTATAAGAATTAGTTTCAAATTAATTCTCATTCTACTCTCATGTAAGTAGGTATTCATTAATTGAATACCTACGATATATCAATCAACTAAAGAATAATAAACTTATCATAGGAGAACGAGTGTATGAAAAACAAAAATCAACAGTGCCCAATTTGTCAGTCACAAATTAAAACGTTAAAGCATAGTCGTATATGCGGTTGTGGGACAAAGATAAATCATAAAAATTAGTTATAGATGAATGATAGCTTCCTCATTACAGAGGAGGTTTTTTTCTTTTTTTGTAGAATGTCTCTAAATAAAAAGGGAGAATGTAGATGATGAAAAAAATTTGTAAATATGGTCTCCTGTTTGTTTTAGTTGTAGTATTTTTACATTATTATGGTCAGTTTATGCCAAAAAATATATTATTTCCTATCGTAGGAATTCCAGTATTACTCATTAGTTGGAATGCTATCTCCCGACTTTTAGATAAAGTACTAGAATAAAGAGTAAAAAACAAAGCACTCAATTAGAGTGTTTTTTTGATTTTAGGGGTGGTATAATTTGTAAAAAGAGGTGAGGCGATGACGTTTCTTTTTCCCGCATGGGTAGAGTCTATTGTGAGATTTGGTATTATTTATTTACTATTATTGTTTTATGGTTATATCGTGATATACATATATAAAATGTTAAAGAAAAAAGAGAACGTCTGGGTAGCTGCTTTGATTATTATTCCTGCTGTAGTTGGAACGATACTCTTTCTCGAAAATCAATATAAAGTCATTTATCCAATGGATTACGATATTGTAATTAATGGGAAAGGTGAAGTTGTAGAAAGCACATTAAACAAACGTTTGGCTACAACTGATAACGATTTGTTTGTTTACAAAAATTCCCCTATACCGCAGGATACAGTTGTATATACTTTTGATACGAAGGATGGTCAAGAACAAGAGGTGGAAATCTTACTTACATACCCCGAGGCTGATGTTGAAACAATCATCAAGTTTTTTCATAAATACAAAGAAGTTGCTGAAGCGACTGAAGATAATGAAAGTATAGATTACTTTGCAAACCTATACTATTACCAAGAGATAGTAGAAGATGAGTTTGAAAGATACGTAAGTCAACAAATCGGTGGATTGAATAAAGAAGATGTAACGAATGAGGTCTTAGCTGAAATCATAGAATCCTTTATGTCTGAAATGGTGCAAGAGCATGAAAAAGAATTCTTTACAATAGAGTGGAATAAGGAAGTGTAGCGTTTTCTCTCAGTTGTTACGGACATGTATTCCGCTATTTTTAATAACAGTTGCGTTTGTGAGATTCTATCGGACATCAGTTCCGTTAAATAAAGAAAACAAGCGTATTTGGCACTCGTTTTAAGTAAATAGCGGAACGGATGTCCGTTAATAATAAAAAAAGGATTGTTTTCTGCGAAATAGCGGAATACATGTCCGATACGAAAAAGTGATAGTAAAAAAAATCAAAGGAAGTGCTAATTCTAGCACTTCCTTTTTTAGGTAGATCTATAAGATCTAAACATACCATAGAGTGAATAAAATCTCAATATCTATTAACTATTTTTTTACACAATATCCGTAATGCCTTAATAATCGTTTGGTAGGATAACGTTTGTAAGCATAAAGGGTAAGGGGGCTTAGTAATTGGATATCCGCTTAGAAAATGTATCCATGGTATTCAATGGTGTAACCGCAGTGAATCAAATAACAATTACGATAAAAGAAGGAGAGTTAGTTAGTTTATTAGGACCAAGTGGTTGTGGGAAAAGTACAACATTAATGCTTTTGTCTGGGTTATATCAACCGAGTTCGGGTTCGATTTATTTTGGAGATAAAAATGTGACAAAAGTGGAAGCGGAAAAAAGAGGCATTGGTATGGTGTTTCAAAATTATGCACTCTACCCACATTTGTCTGTGTTAAAAAATATTATGTTTCCACTAAAAATGCAAAAGGTTCCAAAGCAAGAAGCGCTAGAACGGGCGATGGATATGGCGCGCCTCGTGCAAATCGATCATTTAGTCGACCGAAAGCCAGGACAGCTTTCAGGTGGGCAGCAACAACGTGTGGCGATTGCTCGGGCTCTAGTAAAAAAGCCGAAGCTATTATTGCTAGATGAACCATTGTCAAACTTAGATGCGAGATTACGTCTTGAAATGCGAGAGGAAATCCGCAGAATTCAACAAGAAGTCGGGATTACGGCTGTTTTCGTGACACATGATCAAGAAGAAGCGTTGAGTATTTCTGACCGGGTCATGCTGATGAAGGACGGTATTATTCAACAAGATAGCCACCCACAAGAAATGTACAGAAATCCCGTGAATGCGTTTGTTTCCAAGTTTCTAGGGAATCCGCCTATCAATATGTTGGAGGCAAGCTTTGTCGCTAACGAATGGAAGGTGGGAGAGCATAGTATTTCATTTACTGATTCTTTACAACAACTCCATATTGGAATCCGGCCAGAAGATTTTTATTTAGAAGAGGAGTCATCCGCTTTCTTACATGGTCGTGTAACGCATATTGAGACAATTGGAAGAGATACGTTACTTCGCTGTGATTGTGGAAAGCAATCAGTGCGAGCGCTTGTTGATCCTGAATTCGATCTTCATGTGGATGACTTCGTACATCTCGGAGTCAAACAAGATAAGGTCCTTTATTTTAATGGGGAAACGGGAGAGCGAATACTTTCTGGAAAGGAAAGGAGTTATCATCTTGGAATTGAAACCGACATGGAAAAGCACGCTTAAAGCTTTTTTATATTTACTTCCGGCGTTAATTATCCTTGGGGTTTTTAACATTTATCCAATTGTAAAGTCTTTTATGATGAGTTTATATACGGACTATGACTACTGGAATGATGTCGTGTATGCATATGGATTTGATAATTATATTGCTTTATGGAAGGATGAATCATTTCGACGTGCCCTTTTAAATACATTGCTTTTTGTTCTTGGTGTTGTCCCGATTTCCATTGTTTTATCTTTAGCAATTGCGATGCTGTTAAATACGAATATAAAAATTCGCGGGTTTTTCCGAACGATTTATTTTTTACCTTTTGTTACATCGGTTGTCGCCGTTGCGATTGTATGGAGTTGGATTTTTCATTCGGATTATGGGATTTTAAATTATTTCCTTGGTTTAGTAGGGATTGATGCAATTAAGTGGATTACGGATCCGACTTATGCGATGCCTGCATTAATCATATTAAGTGTTTGGAAAGGCCTTGGCTTTAATATCATTCTTTTTTTAGCGGGTTTGCAAAATATTAATAAACAATATTATTTAGCCGCTAGAGTGGACGGTGCTTCTGCTTGGCAACGTTTAAAAACAATAACGATTCCATTGCTTTCACCAACGACGTTTTTTGTGTCGATTATTTCCATTATTAGTGCATTTAAAGTATTTGATGAAATCTTCGCGTTATTTGGTGGTCGGCCTGGACCGGGAGGAAGCGCGTTAACGGTTGTTTATTATGTGTACCAGAAATTTTATGAAGAGTGGGAGTTTGGACTTGCTTCGGCTGCTGCCTATATGCTGTTTATTGTTATTTTTATCTTTACACTTGTTCAGCTTTATTTTGGCAAGAAAAAAGTCCATTACAGTTAGGGGGTTCAAGATGGTAAAAAGTGTGTTGCTTAAAGTATTGATATATACCTTATTATCTATTGGTGCCATGTTGATGATTTTACCTTTTGTATGGATGATTAGCACAGCATTGAAAGCACCAAATGAAGTGATGGCGATGCCACCAGTGTGGATTCCTAGCGAAATTAGATGGGACAACTTTACAAAGGCATTAGATGTTGCCCCATTTGGGCGTTATTTTATCAATAGCATCATTGTCACGGTCGTTAGTACGATTGGAGAGTTAATTACAGCGATCCTCGCAGCGTTTGCGTTTTCGAAAATGAAGTTTTATGGCCGAGATGTTTTGTTTGCTGTTTTATTAGGTACGATGATGGTGCCTGGAGAAGTATTGTTAATTCCTAATTTTGTTACTTTATCAAATTTAGGTTGGATTGACAGTTATAACGCCTTAATTATTCCTTGGATCGCAAGCATTTTCTCTATCTTTTTATTACGTCAATATTTCCTAGGAATGCCTGAGCAATTGGCGTACGCGGCGAAAGTTGATGGTTGTGGGGACTTTAAGTTTCTATGGTACATCATGGTTCCATTAGCAAAACCAGCACTTATTACGATTGGATTGTTAAAAGTAATCGGAAGTTGGAATGCGTTTTTATGGCCACTTATCGTAACGAACTCTCGAGAGTTACGAACGTTGCCAGTTGGTTTATCGGCTTTTACAACAGAAGCGGGGACAAGCTATGAGTTGTTAATGGCGGCTTCGTGTATGGTCGTGTTGCCGATTGTAATTTTATTTTTCTTTATGCAAAAACAAATCGTAGAAGGTGTCTCAAGATCCGGCGTGAAAGGATAGCGCTTTGACTATAGTAGGAGGTGATGGACAACCGTTCGTCAGGTAAGTTTTCACTTTATATTTTGGATAAAAAAGGAGGAAATGTAGATGAAGAAGTTTTTACTTTCATTCGTAACAATGGCAGTTGTATTAACAGGTTGTGGAGGTGGCGGTTCTGAGCCGACTTCAAGTGAACCTGCAAGTGAGCCACAAAATGATGCTGAACCGATAACGGAAGAGGAAGTCACGCTAGATTCATCGGTAGAAATTGATTTTTGGCATGCAATGAGTGGTGGCCATGAAGAATCACTTCAAGCAATTGTTGAAGAGTTCAATGCGAATTCTGAGTTTATTACGGTAAAGGCGGTAAACCAAGGTTCTTATGATGATTTACAGCAAAAAATTATGGCTGCTGCTAAAGCGAAAGGATTACCAGCAATTTCTCAAGTAACGACAAATGTTGTTCCAGAATATATTGCAAATGACTTTATTACATCATTGGACTCATATATGAATCATGAAACATATGGAATGACTGAGGAAGAAATAACGGATATTGTAGATATTTTTAAAGAATCTTCCACATGGGATGGCACAATGTACAGCATTCCATTTAGTAAAAGTACGAGAATTTTATATTATAATTCAGGTATGTTAGAAGAACATAGTCTTGATGTTCCGAAAACATGGGAGGATATTCGTACGATTGCTGAAACAGTGACAAAAGATGGTGTTGTCGGCATGGGTTTTGAAAATTCATTTGAAATGGAATTTGAATCGATTCTTCGTCAAATGGGTGGAGAGTATGTTGATGAAGCAGGATTAGAGGCAAAGTTTGCTTCTGAAAAAGGAATCGCAGCGCTCCAATTGATTAAAGAAATGGTTGATGAAGGAATTGCTCGTACAGCAGGTGAGGACGGTTACATGTCAAATCCGTTTGGACGAGGAGATGTTGCGATGTATATCGGTTCATCTGCAGGAATTCCACATGTTCGCGGTGCAGCAGAAGGAAATATCGAATGGTCAGCAACGGTTTTACCTACATATAATGGGGTAGCAGCGACACCGTTTGCAGGAAATGATATTGTTATGTACAATCAATCTTCCGAAGAAGAACAACTCGCAGCATGGGAGTTTATGAAATACTTAATTAGCACAGATGTTACAGCACAGTGGGCTCAAGAATCTGGGTACTTACCAGTGCGATATTCAGCGATGGAGTTAGATTCGTATCGCGCGTTTATTGAAGAGTTCCCAGAGCATGGTGCTGGTGAGCAACAGTTTGATGCAGGCTATTTCTCGGCTCGAGTAGCAGGTGGAAATGCGGTTCGTAATATTATTCTTGAAGAACTAGAAAACATTATGCTTGATCGAAAAACAGTGGAAGAAGGCTTACAATTTGCCGAAGACCAAGCGAATGATGCGCTAAAAAAATAATAAAAAGAAGCAAGGAGTCGTCTTCGATTCCTTGTTTCCTTTTACAAGGGGAGAGTATATGAAAACGAAAATACAATTTTGGGGTGGGCTGAAGACGATAGGCGGAAATATTGCAACTATTGAATATGGACAAGACAGAGTTGTCTTTGATTTTGGACTTGTGTACGATCCGGCTACACATGTGTTAGATCACCATATTAAAATTCGTGAGAAAACGAGAGTCGTGGATTCAATAAAACTAGGTCTAGTTCCCGCAATACCAGGTCTTTATGCAAAAGAAGAACTCGAAAAGGATAAAGTGGGCGACATCCAACATATCCAATCGGCAATTGACGAACAAAACACGGCGGTTTTTTTATCGCATTTACATTTAGATCATATTGGTGCAATGGGATGGATAGCCCCAACGATTCCTGTTTATTTATCAGAACAATCATTGCAGCTTTATCAAACGTTAGTAGAAATCGGTGAAGGAGTGGACGGTAATCGTGAGTATGAGCCTTGTTTTTACCAAAAGCCGGTTGAGATTGGCAATATAACGGTGACGCCGCTTCAAGTAGACCATGATGTGTATGGTGCGACATCTTACCATATAAAAACACCAGATGGCACGTTTTTATATTCGGGAGATATTCGAATGCATGGTCAACATCCTGAATGGAATATAAAGTGGATTGAAGATGCAAGAAAGCTTGGCGTCGATGTGTTGCTTATTGAAGGAACGACTTTACATCCTGCAATGGAAGAACAAAAAAATAGCGAGGAACGACTTTCAGAAAGAGAGCTTCCTGCTTATGTGAATCGAATGGGTGTTAAGTGTAAAGGTGTTATGGTGATTAATTTTTATCATAGTAATTTAGATCGCATTCAAAACTTTTATGAAGCAGCAAAAACGTTAGGACGAACGCTTGTATTAGAACCGAAAACCGCTTATATTGTAAGTCAACATATGACAGACATAGAGTTTCTTATGTTTGACAATGAAAGAGTAGAAGAGAAAAAAGAAAGTTGGAGGGAACGTCTCGAGCGCAAGTATGAGGTGATCACAACAACGGAGATTAATGAAAAGCCACACAACTATATGTTGCAAAATAGTTACCCGAATATACTCGATTTATTAGATATTGAACTCGATTCAGCTTTTTACATTCATGCAAATGGTGTTCCGCTCGGTTCATTTGACCCAGCATATAACAATTTGCTCCGTTTTCTTGAACGTTATGGAGTGGAGTTCCGTTCTTTACATATATCTGGACATGTGTATCCTGAAGATTTAGTGAGTGTCGTGGAACAGCTGAAGCCTAATTATATGATTCCTTGGCATTCCTATCATCCTGAGTTGTTGAGCGTCAACCAACATGAAATTAAAACAATCCTTCCACGGTATGGAGTGTGTTATGAGCTAGACAATCATACGTTTTACGAGAGAAAATAACAGGGTTGAAAGGAGCCATAGAATGCTAGCAAACTATAAAGTTGTTGTTTTTGATTTAGATGGAACACTATATGAAGGAACAGACCATTTTGACTATTATGCAGAACAGTTGCAACAACAGGTCCAGGTAGAACAAAGAGAAGCTTTTAAAAGTGACTATCAACAAATGAAAGAAGGTAGACATATTGTTTCTGTTGGGAAAGTGTATGACGTCGACCGTGACATCGTATTAACGATTGACCCTATCAACTTTAATGTAACACAAGCTCACACATGGGAAGGTGTAGCTTTAAGTGAGGGAAAGGTAGAAAAGCTCTATCATCAACCTCTTTCCTTTAATTTTGATAAAACTGTAGCGATTGGGGATGGTTGGTGGCTTCCTTTTGTTACGGCAAAGCATTACGGGGTCGCTGATTGTTATCCAAGTTATGTTGCGACAAAGGAATTTATGGTGTCGGACAAATTTTCGTTGACGCCTCTTCCTCGGCTAGCTGAGCAGTTGGAAAAACTAAAGGAACAAACACATATCGTCCTTATGACAAATAGTGAAGAAGAGGATGTTCATAGGTTGCTTTCCCATTTGCAGTTAGAATTGGTTTTTGAACACATCATTACGTCAGCACAAAAGCCGACAAATGCAATAAAACACTTTCAAGACATAGTAGATTTTTATAACGTGAGGCCGGAAGAAGTCGTGTCGGTAGGGGATAATTTTATCAATGAGATTTCTCCTGCCCTAGCTCTTGGCATCCATGGCATATATATTTCAAACAGCCGTGCACAGTTTTCGCATTCCTCATATAGCATTGTGCCATCCGTTATGGCCTGTTTTACGAGATAAGAGTTGAGAAGGCTTGATAAAGAGTTGTCCAAGATACTAGCGTAATTTGCAATAATACTAGACTACTACCGTTTCTATGAAATCAAAAAAGACATACAGTATCTCATCAAGTGAAAAGGAGTTGATGAGAATTGTATCGTTTTTCTACAGTGAAAACTATGCGAACTTATGCAAATAAAGTAGATAAATCATGCCGTGACAAAGTTATGGGAATGCTGAAACCATTTCGATGGACACCGTGTTTTTTGCATAAGCCGTTAGAAGCGATAATGAGAAAGATGTCGAAAGTATCAGTGATTGTCCAGTTTGAACAAGAGTCATTTACTAAAGGATGTCATGAATTTGATTCAATTATAAAAAAACATCTAAGGTGTAAGCGGAAGTGCGAGTTTCCGAGTATTTCTTGTTGCAGTGCAAATCTTACACCACAAGCGCTAGAAGAGTTATTAGCTTCTTGTTCATTAGTAAAGAAGATATATTTAAATCGAGAAGTTCATGCGCTTTTAGACACGGCAGTTGAATCAAGTAATGCAAGGAATATTGTTCGAAACGAAAATGAAGTGACAGGTGAAGGCGTCAATATTGCGATTATTGATACAGGTGTCCACCCACATGAAGATCTTGGAGATAGACTAGTCGAGTTTGTTGATTTTATTAACAATCGAACAGAACCTTATGATGATAACGGACATGGAACACATTGTGCCGGTGATGCAGCGGGTGACGGGACAGCTTCAGGTGGTGACATAGCTGGACCAGCACCGAAAGCCAATATTGTTGGTGTAAAAGCTCTTGATAAAAATGGAGCCGGGTCACTAGAAACAATTATTCAAGGTGTTCAATGGTGTATCGATTACAACGAGGAAAACTCAGAAAATCCAATCCACATCATTAGTATGTCCCTCGGAAGTTCAGCTCAACAATATGAAGACGAAAGTGAAGATCCGATGGTTCAAATCGTAAATGAAGCTTGGAATGCGGGAATTGTAGTCGTTGTTGCAGCAGGAAATTCGGGGCCTGAGCCTTATACAATTGCTAGTCCTGGAATTAGCCGTCAAGTGATTACGGTTGGAGCATTAGACGATAAAAATACAACCGACCGTGCTGATGATGAAATTGCAAGCTTTTCTAGTAGGGGACCGACGATTTATGGAGTAGAAAAACCTGATATCGTAGCACCAGGTGTGAACATCACAGCAATTCGGTCGCCAAGGTCAAGTCTTGATAAGTTCCAGAAGAGAGACAGAGTGGGAACTGACTATATCACCTTGTCAGGTACGTCAATGGCCACACCGATTGTTGCAGGGGTCATTGCGTTAATGCTAGAAGTCGATCCTGAGTTAACGCCAGACGATGTGAAAGAACGGATTCGAAACGGGGCTGACTTATGGACAGATAGAGACCCGAATATATATGGAGCCGGTTATGTCAATGGAGAAAACTCAGTTCCGAAATCGTAGTTAATAAAGTTTCGGTTCATCAAATAAGTAGATGAACATCTCTTTTAGTGTGGGATGTCTCGTTTCGGACACATGCTCCTTTATTTTCCAATATTTAGGCGTTCTTTAAATTTAACGGACTTACGTTCCGCTAGTTCACAAAAGATACGGTTGTTTTTGCGGAAAATCTGCAAATAACGGAACTGATGTCCGAACCGAATGGAGAAAGGCTGTTTTTTAAGGCATTAGCGGAATAGATGTCTGTTACGAACGTGTGAAGATAAATAAAACCCAACTCCATGGAGTTGGGTTTTATGATTAGCGTTGCTCTAGTCGGGCAATTCGATCATCTAAGTCAGGGTGGGATGAGAATAGTTTCGATACGCCACCTTTTCCACTAATCTTTAATGTTTGAACAGCGGAATCATCTTGACGATTGTCCGATACTCGATTCACATGTTGTTTCAATGAACGTAGGGCGTGTGCCATTTTATCTCGGCCTGCTAAGTCGGCCCCGCCTCTGTCTGCATGGTATTCGCGGTAACGTGAGAATGCCATAACGACGATACTTCCGAGAATAGAAAATAAAATTTGGAAAATAATGATTGCTGCAAAACGAACAATCCATTGTAATTCTGATCGGACAAAACGAGAAACGATGATCGCAGCAATTCTTGAAAAGAATACAACAAAAGTGTTAACAACACCTTGTAATAATGTCATTGTGACCATATCGCCATTCGTAATGTGAGCAACTTCATGGGCGATGACACCTTCAACCGCATCATCATCCATATAGTTTAATAGTCCAGATGAAACGGCTACAAGGGAGCGTTTTTTTGATGGACCTGTAGCAAAAGCGTTCACTTCGCCAGATTGATAAATACCAACTTCAGGCATATGTGTAAGTCCAGCAGCGCGAGAAAGGCGGTGGACTTTTTCAACGACAGAACGTTCTTGTGCTGTTAAAGAGCCATTTGGATCAAGAACTTTGACATTCATCATTTTTTTGGCCATCCATCTTGAAAGTGCTAACGATATGAATGACCCCGAAAACCCAACGAGTATACTAAATACCATTAAAGAGGTATAGTCAATTCCTAACCCAGGTCCTCCTGTTTCAAAACCCCCACCGTTAATACCTGTGTATCTTGTAATTAAAGACCATACAATCACAATGGTCGTCATAACAAGAATATTTGTTAATAAGAAAAACAGTACGCGTTTTCCCATTCTCTCTCCTCCATTCTTTTTATCTTTTTATATTCTAACATGTAATACGAGCGGAGTGAGAGAATGGTTGCGCTTTTTTTGGCTGCCAGTTTTTAGTTGAAGAAATGACCGTGTATCTTTATTTACATTAAAAAAGCACCCGGGTGGGGCGCTTTTTTAATTAAAATTTATATTAGCAAGGTGTTACTGGTGCTGCAGCTGCTGGTTTTACAAATGCAGCTCCAACGATAATTAATAAAATAAACAACACCACAATTAAAGCGAATCCACCGCCGTGACCAACTCCAGCTACTGGTGCTGGGCAACCAGCTACAGGAGCGCCATACCCATATCCGTACATAACATTCCCTCCTTCCGTTAGATAGTACAGTGTATGTAACCACTAGTTACAATGATTAGGCGAAAAGCTTGGAAAATAAAAAAAGATAACTTTTATTTTTCATAAATAAGATAGGCGAAAAGGATTATAAAGAAATTGTATAGAAATTGGTAATGCAAATTTAATCTTGTCCACCTAGGATTAATGATATGATAGATAAGTAACTAGACCTGTTGTTGGAGGGACCAGTCCATGATTAAAGAGCGATTACAATTGGCAATTGAGAACGTAGAAAAGGTTGTTGTCGGAAAAAAAGAAGAAATTATACTTAGTCTTTCTGCGATGTTAGCAGGGGGGCATGTTTTACTGGAAGATGTACCTGGTGTCGGAAAAACGATGTTAGTGAAAGCAATAGCAAGGACATTAGGAGCTGACTTTAAACGGATTCAGTTTACGCCGGATATGCTTCCGTCTGATGTGACAGGCGTTTCAATTTATAATCAAAAAACTCTGAGTTTTGAATTTCGTCCTGGTCCAATTATGGCAAATGTTGTCCTTGCTGATGAAATAAACCGAACTTCCCCGAAAACGCAAGCAGCCTTGCTTGAAGCGTTAGAGGAAGGTAGGGTAACGATTGATGGGGAAACGATGGTGTTATCAAAACCGTTTTTTGTGATGGCGACACAGAACCCAATTGAATATGCAGGAACTTATCCGTTGCCAGAAGCACAGTTAGATCGTTTTTTGTTAAAATTAAAAATTGGGTATCCAACAAGAGAAGATGAACTTGAAGTGTTACATCGTGTTGAAAAAAGCCATCCAATTGATAGATTAGAGTCGATTTTAGATTTAGAGGCTTTAGTGAAAATGCAAGAAGCTGTACAACGTGTTTATGTGGATGACCTTGTTAAAACGTATATCATAGATGTTGTGAATGAAACAAGAGACCATAAAGCTGTACGCTTAGGAGTAAGTCCGCGTGGGTCAATAGCATTAATGAAAGTCGCTCAAGCTTATGCTTTTCTAGAAGACCGAGATTACGTCATTCCTGATGATGTAAAATATTTAGCCCCATATGTATTGTCACATCGTATTATTGTGAAATCTGATATTAACTTTTCAAATACGACGCAAGAGTCTGTTGTAAAGGATGTACTGAAAAGAGTATCGGTTCCTATGGTAAAAAAGGATGGCATTTAAATGAAATCTCCTTTTTCAAATTGGATGCCATACATTAAACCGCTGTTGTTACTTATTGTCAATGGGCTTGTGTTTGCCTATGCGATGTTTCAAGGCGGATTTGTAAGTTGGTTTTTGTTTTATAGTGTGCTTGTTCTTTCTTTGCTTTCTTGTAGCGTCATTTTTGTATCGTTTCGTTCCATTAAAATGGAAAGAGAAATTACACCGGATGTTGCATTGGCTGAGGATAGTGTTGACGTAACAATTCGAATGAAAAAACGTTTTTTTCATCCCTTTTACTATGTTCGGGTTCAAGATGTTATTCCGAAGTCATTAAGTCGAGCGGAAATTAGTGACAATGGAGGACTCTTTTTCTTCTCTTTTAACAAAACATTAACGTTTGAATATCATATATATTCATTAATTAGAGGAGAACATGATTTTCAAGAAGTAGAAGTTGTAGTCGGTGATTTATTTGGTTTTTTTGAACGTAAGAAACGCTTGCCAATAATAACAAGGATGGTCGTATATCCTCGTTATGAAAAATTAAATCGGTGGACGGTGTTTTCAAGTCGAGGGAATGAAGAAGGATCTTCTTTTGAAGAATCGTTTGAAGAAGAATTGTCGATTTCTAGCATCCGTAATTATATTCCGGGAGACCGACTGACGAGTATAGACTGGAAGCATTCTGCACGTAGTAATAAATTGATGACAAAAGAATTTGAATCTTACCAAGGTCAAGCTAGTAATCTTGCATTTTACTCGACTGCTTCAAAAGGAGAACTTGAGGCATTTGAACAGGCAGTCGTCCTTTGTGCGTCCATTGTTAATTTTTATTATAAAAAATCAATGCCTCTTGGATTTATCGGTTTTGATGAACAAGGACAATATACACCTCCGTCCGACCAACATTCTCAGTATCAACATTTTTATCGCCAGCTTGCAAGGGTGACACCTAAAAACGAAGCTCTCTTTTCGATAACGCCTATCGTTGAGTTGATGCGCGGGACAGCAACAACGATTATTACCGTTTCTTTGACGCTGCATCTTTGTGATTTAATCAATCAAATATTGGCAGTTAATGGGAAAGTGATGGTCTGTTTAATTAAACAAGAACGATCGGATATAGAAGAAATGAATCGAATTGAAAAAATAAGATTGAATGGTGTCCGTGTTTTTCAATTTATGGCGACACACACTGATTTCAGAAATGAGCAGGTGAGTGAACTATGAGGCATGAACAAAATCGACAAGGAAACAGCTTTGGGCTTTACGTTCTAGGTCTGCTACTTTTCCTTGAATGGATGTATCCGTTGCCGTATGTAACAGATACAGGATATATCTCAATTTTTGTTATCTTTACATTCATTTTCTTTGTTATTACCTATTGTCAGTTGCGTGTATGGCTTTCCTTTTTGTTGAAATGTTTTTTTATAGGTTATGGATTACACGTCATGTTTTTTTCTGAAATGTTTCTATCATTAGGATGGTTTTCGATATTCCTTGATGATGTAACTTATAATTTATCCCTTATGGTAGCTGGACAATGGAATGGATTAACTGATATTTTTCGAAGTTTACTGTTCTTTATCCTATTGGCTGTTATGAGTTATTTGATTTTTTATTGGACAACACAATTAAAACGAATCTTGCTGTTTTTTGTTTTCACTATTATTTATATTACTTTCATTGATACGTTTACCCTTTATGATGCTGGTTTTGCGATTGTCCGTACGTTTTTATTTGGTTTTCTATTGTTGGGTCTTTTGACGATGTATCGTGTGATAGAACGTGAAAAAGTGGGTACGTATTCAAAAGTATTGCCAGCAAGATTAGTCGTGTCGCTGATTGTGATTGTATCGATGTCGGCTTCGTTAGGTTATGCTGCACCTAAGTTTGACCCGCAGTGGGGCGACCCTGTTCCTTATATGAAATCGGCTTTTGGGCTTAATCCAAATGCTATAAGTCCTGCACAAACGATCGGATATGGCACAAATGATGAAAGGTTAGGCGGGGGATTTGATATGGATGAAACCCCAGTCTTTTATGCTACAGCATCGAAACCACATTATTGGCGTGGGGAGTCTAAAGATTTTTATACCGGGAGAGGTTGGGAACAAACAACTCCTGAAATTTTAGGTGAACAATCTAATTTTTATGAACCACAAGTTCCTGTTGAAACACTAGAAGCACAAGTGGAGATGACGGGAAATCATGAATTCGACCATTTGTTTTACCCCGGGGACCTGACCAATGTTTCCTCCGAAGAAAATCCTTCTGTGTATATTGACCAATTTACTGGAAAAGCCTTTTCATATGATATTGATATGAATTCGTTTGTGCTTCCTTTGTATCAAATTGAATATGGTTATCCAGAATATTCGAGAACTGCTTTACGAGAAGACTCGGGAGAAGACCCAGAAGAAATAAAGCAGTATTATTTACAATTACCTGAAACATTGCCAGAACGTGTTACTACGTTAGCGGAAACAATTGTAGCCAATCAAGAGAATCGTTATGACAAGGCTCGCACAATTGAACGATATTTTACAATGGCTGGCTTTCAGTATGAAACACGATTCGTAGCTGTTCCAGGGCCAGGTGAAGACTATGTCGATCAATTTTTATTTGAGACGCAACGTGGATATTGTGATAATTTCTCAACTTCCATGGTCGTTTTATTGCGTTCGGTTGGAATCCCTGCTCGTTGGGTAAAGGGTTTTACGCAAGGTGAACGACTAGAATATGTCGGGGAAGATTCTTATCAATATGAAGTGACAAATGCGAACGCTCATTCCTGGGTGGAAGTGTATTTTGCGGATAGTGGTTGGGTTCCATTCGAGCCGACGAGAGGATTTGAACAACCGATCGACTTTACGAGTGAATGGGAATCTCGGGATGCTGATGTTGATATTGAGCAGTTGCAAGAGCGATACGATGAAGAAGTAGAAGAAGTGATGGCTCCTGTTGACGAAAATCAAACTCCAATACTTGGGGGTAGAGGAGGAGCAAGTGTATCAATTAGCCTTATTCCTCTTTTGGTATCTCTAAGCGTTCTTTCTCTTTTTGCTTTCATCGCCTTTTATAACCGAAAAAAAATAATCATTTTCTATATGTTGTTTCGTTATCAGTCTAAACAGGGAGAGGATACGTTTAATGATGCGTATGCTACATTGTTATGGCTCTTACAGTTTGTTGGAATGAAGAAAAATGAAGGTGAAACAATGAGAGAATATGCAAAACGAGTAGACTCTTTGTATTCCATGGATGAAATGACGGCGTTAACGGCAAACTATGAAAGAGTTAGTTATGGGAATGCTCCTTCTGAAAAACTATGGAGTGAGAGCAGGCGACTGTGGAAAACGATTGTGCGACGAATCGGTTCTTGACCAAGTGAAGGCGTTACGTTACAATGAATCTCAGATTTTATGTCGAGAAACGTCAATAAAGATTCCTTCATATATTCTTAGGGATAGGGCCTAAGAGTTTCTACAAACCACCGTAAATGGTTTGACTATGGAGGCGGAATGTTTTAAAAAGTTAGATTCTGCCTTTATATACCTTTATAGGCTATAAAGATAAATCTAGCTTTTTCTTTACATATAAAAACCAGTAAATAAAAAGATGAGGGTGGAGTATGACATGGAAAAAGTGAATGAAATGATTGTTGTTTTGGACTTTGGTGGTCAATACAATCAGTTAATTGCACGCAGAATCCGCGATTTAGGTGTATATAGTGAATTGCATCCAAATACGATTACAGCTGAAGAAATTAAAGAAATGAATCCGACGGGTATTATTTTTTCAGGTGGTCCCAATAGTGCATATGTTGAAGGAGCACCTAAATGTGATGAGGAAATTTATGAGTTAGGTATTCCGATTCTAGGGATTTGTTATGGAATGCAGCTCATGACCCAGCATTTCGGTGGAAAAGTCGAAGCAGCTGAACATAGAGAGTATGGGAAAGCAAATATTAAAATTGAAAATCAATCCAAATTATATAAAGGTCTTCCAATCGAACAGCCTGTGTGGATGAGTCATGGCGATCTAATTGTCGCTCCACCAGAAGGGTTTGTTGTAGATGCTTTTAATCCGTCTTGTCCGGTTGCAGGGATGAGTAATGAGGCCAAACAAATGTATGGTGTTCAATTCCATCCAGAAGTTCGCCACTCACAATTTGGAAATGAGTTATTGAAAAACTTTGTTTATGAAGTATGTCAGTGTAAAGGTGATTGGTCAATGGAAAACTTCATTGACATTGAAATGGCGAAAATTAAAGAACTAGTAGGAGACAAAAAAGTCCTATGTGCTTTAAGTGGTGGCGTTGATTCTTCGGTTGTTGCTGTTCTTATTCATAAAGCGATTGGCGACCAATTAACATGTATGTTTATAGATCATGGTCTATTGCGCAAAGGGGAAGCGGATAGTGTCATGAAAACCTTCAGTGAAGGATTCAATATGAATGTCATAAAAATTGACGCTCAGGAACGCTTCTTATCAAAGCTAGCAGGCGTTGAAGACCCAGAACAAAAACGAAAAATTATCGGTAATGAATTTATTTATGTGTTTGAAGAGGAATCTGAAAAATTACAGGATATGGACTTTTTAGCTCAAGGAACATTGTATACAGATATTGTTGAAAGTGGTACGGCAACAGCACAAACAATTAAATCGCACCATAATGTTGGTGGATTACCAGAAGATATGAAGTTTGAGTTGATTGAACCATTGAATACTTTATTTAAAGATGAAGTTCGTAAACTAGGATCTGAACTCGGGATTCCGGATGAAATTGTATGGAGACAACCTTTCCCAGGACCTGGGCTTGGTATTCGTGTGTTAGGTGAAATCACAGAAGAAAAACTAGAGATTGTTCGTGAATCAGATGCAATCTTAAGAGAAGAAATTAAGAAAGCTGGACTTGATCGTGAAATTTGGCAGTATTTCACAGCACTCCCGAATATGCGTAGTGTTGGGGTTATGGGAGATGCAAGAACATATGACTACACAGTCGGAATCCGTGCTGTTACATCAATTGATGGCATGACGTCAGACTGGGCTAGAATTCCTTATGATGTATTAGAAATCATTTCAACACGTATTGTTAATGAAGTAAAGCATGTCAATCGTGTTGTGTATGATGTTACATCAAAACCGCCAGCTACGATTGAATGGGAGTAAACTGGATGATCACGAATGTTTTTAAACTTTTTTTCTGAAACGTTCGGTTTTTGTATTGACAGATAAAACGGTGACTGCTACACTTTTCATGTATTCATTATAAACGAATTTCGTATAATCTTGGGAATATGGCCCATGAGTCTCTACCAAGCTACCGTAAATAGCTTAACTACGAAAGATCGGGATGAGTCGTGTTTGATAAAGTGTGCGCACCATTTTAGTCATTCACCTTTCCAGATTTTTTGTTGTCAAAGCTTCAGGTAGAATTTACCTGGAGCTTTTTTGATCTAATTGGAATCTGGTTCTAATCATTGTACAAATTAATAGTAAGTAGGGGGTATGTTTTCAATGGATCGTTATTTCGGTTTTAAAGAGCAAGGGACAAGTTACCGCCAAGAAACGGTAGCAGGGATTACTACGTTTTTAGCAATGGCTTATATTTTATTTGTGAACCCAGATATTTTAGCTGCCGCAGGGATGGACCAACAAGCAGTATTTGTTGCGACTGCGTTAGCAGCAGCTATCGGTACAATTATCATGGGATTATTAGCTAACTATCCTATTGCATTAGCACCAGGTATGGGGTTGAACGCCTTTTTTGCTTTTTCTGTTGTTATTGGTCTAGGGATTGATTGGCAAATTGCATTGTTTGGTGTTTTTGTTTCAGGTATTATCTTTATTATTATTACATTAACTGGTCTTCGTGAGGTTATTATTAATGCGATTCCAGCAGAGTTAAAGTACGCAGCGGCAGCTGGTATTGGATTATTTATCGCATTTATTGGATTAAAAGCAGCGGGAATTGTTGTTCCTTATGAAGCAACTGCTGTTACACTAGGTGACTTAACTCAAGCGCCTACATTGCTTGCTATCTTTGGTGTGATTATAACGGTTATCTTTATGGTTCGTGGTGTAAAAGGCGGTATTTTTTACGGAATGATTATTACTTCGATTGTTGGGGTCATATTCGGTGTTATTGAACGCCCTACAGCAATTGTAAGCTCGATTCCGAGTTTAAGTCCTACTTTTGGTCAAGCGTTCTTTTATATTGGTGAAGTTGGTTGGTCAGAAGTATTCACATTGAAATTATTAGTTGTTATTTTAACTTTCCTATTTGTTGATTTCTTTGATACGGCAGGAACATTGTACGCTGTATCGAACCAAGCAGGGTTTGTGAAAAATAATAAATTACCTCGTGCAAATCGGGCGTTATTAGCAGACTCTAGTGCCACTTCCATTGGTGCTATTTTAGGAACATCTACAACAACTGCATATATTGAGTCTTCAGCTGGGGTGGCAGCTGGTGGTCGTACCGGTTTTGCTTCATTAGTAACAGGAGTACTATTCTTATTCGCATTATTCTTTTCACCTTTATTAGCTGTCGTAACAAGTCAAGTTACAGCAGCAGCATTAATTGTAGTTGGGATTTTGATGGCATCGTCACTTGGATTAATTGATTGGAAAAAATTCGAGATTGCTGTGCCGGCATTTGTCACAGTTGTCACAATGCCATTAACATATAGCATTGCAAACGGAATTGCGTTAGGATTTATCTTATATCCGATTACAATGATTGTTAAAGGAAAAGCAAAAGATGTTCATCCGATTATGTACGTATTATTTGTTATCTTTGCTCTATACTTAGCATTCCTAACAAAATAATATGTTGGATTAAAAGAAAAGAGGGACCTTTTTGAAGGGACCCTCTTTTTTCATTTTGTATTAAGGTGGAAAAGATTTCATGGGCAAAATCTATTGCTTTCTTATTGGAATCTTGGTATGATTATTTTCGTTGTCATAACAAAGCAACCAACGGCAATAAAATGTTTTTTTGAAAAAAGGGTTGACGTTGAAGTTGAAACTTGTTATGATATTCAAGTCGCTGTTAGACACAAGGTGTCTGACACCGTAGCTCTTTGAAAACTGAACAAGAAAAAGCCAAGCGAATTAAAGAGATAGTAATATCTCGTCAATGAATTATTTTTGAGCTATATCAAACACTTTTATGGAGAGTTTGATCCTGGCTCAGGACGAACGCTGGCGGCGTGCCTAATACATGCAAGTCGAGCGGACTGATGGGAGCTTGCTCCCTGATGTTAGCGGCGGACGGGTGAGTAACACGTGGGCAACCTGCCCTGTAGACTGGGATAACATCGAGAAATCGGTGCTAATACCGGATAATAGATGGAATTGCATAATTCCATTTTAAAAGATG
>NZ_JHYI01000027.1 GCF_000621445.1 Alkalihalobacillus bogoriensis ATCC BAA-922
ACCCGTTTCACGTAAAAAGCTAGCGAATGCTTCATCGGGAATCTGTTCTACGAGATCATTGACGGCGTAGGCAATATCATTTTCTTGAAGTTTTACTTCTAAATCTAGCGGTAAAATGATTTGATTCATGGTATAATGTTTAAACATAAGGATACCTCCGTTAAGTTATTGTGTGGTTACTTTAATTTTATCAGATGGTATCCTTATTTAAATCCTAAAAATTACTAAAATCTAAAAATGTAAAATAAAGAGTGGCACTCACCCCAACTCATCAGGGTGAGTGCCACTCATTTTTTATTTACTGTTTTGTCCCAGCCTCTCTTATTTTTAATAGCTAATGCCATTGTCCATTACTTTCTTCATCATTAATTCGTCTAAGCTTTTAAATTCATAGCCTTGCTTTCGGCAATCATCAATGACTCGACCGAGTGCTCCGGCATTATCACTTGAGACAGAGTGCAATAACATTATCGAACCTGGGTGGATTCGTTTCATAATTTGATTATACGCATAATCGGCGCCTTTTTGTTTATCAGTTTCCCAATCTTTATAGGCCATCGACCAGAACACATTAGTATAGCCTAGTTCTTGCGATAATGCTAACGATTTTTCACTAAACGTTCCGCGTGGGGGGCGTAAATAATTCATCTCTTTTACACCTGTTAGCTCAGTAAATTCTTTTTTTAACTTATTTAATTCTCGTTTTAAACGTTCATCGTCCACTTTTGGCAAGCTTGGGTGATGATAGGAATGGTTTCCGACAATATGTCCTTCATCGACCATTCTTTTTACTAGCTCTTGCTCTGTTTGTAAATAATGTCCGGTAATGAAAAACGTAGCTGGGACTTCTTTTTCTTTTAACACATCTAATACTTTTTCTGTATAACCATTTTCATATCCATTATCGAAGGTTAAATATAATTCTTTTTTCGATGTGTCTCCAATAAAAAAGCCACCGTACTTGTTTAATAACTCTAAGTAATGCGGTTCGGTTGTTACTGGTTTATTATCTTTTTCAGGTTTAAAACTCCAATGGTATTCTGTTGTGTCATACGCATGAACCATGACTGGTATAAGTGTAAAAACAAAGAGTATACTACAAACAAGCATAAACCATCGTTTCATCCCTACTTCTCCCCTTATTTTTCATTTACGTATAGTGTTACTTCGTTTATGAAAAATATCCAAAGAAATTATGCGGTGTTCCGATGTTGTGTACTCATAATGACGAGTAAGCAAAGAAAAGGGTAATATAAATCCTTTTGTATGTGTTCGTGTGAAATATCAATGATATCACCATCCACTTCACCAAACATTTGCATCGCTTCTGTCGGAATTCCTGAAATTTGCATACGGAACATTTGATTTTCTTCTTGTGTGAGCATTTTAATTTCCAAGCTAAGCGCTGGCTTATCAATCGTACAAACAAGTTCTCCCGCACGGTTATAAATATGGGCATACTTTCCTTTTTCGCGTTTATAGGTTAAAGCTAACATCCCGTTTTCATCGAAAATTTCATATTCCGTCCGTAAGCCGCCACGTTTATCGATTGTGATAACATTTTCCTCATCCAACCTAAAAAACGAACGCTGAGGTAAAATAAACTGTAGTGCCGCAATTGAAAACAATGTCCTTGTTATTACTTGCATTTTTGTCAGTGGTTGTTCACGAACAACTCCAAGTGAGTTTCCTTGTAAATCATAGAAAGTATATGTTCTTGATACATCAAAGCTCGGGATAATCATCATCCGCGATGCCGATTCTAGCCGTTGTTTATCAGCCTGATCTTCCTCTAATTCAAACGCTTCTAGTTTATTTGTTTTTACAGCAAAAGACAGTAATACAGAGATAATACCAATCCCAATAAGAAGATAAGAAAGTGCTGTTGCATTTCCTATAAAAAGGCTTATGACCCCTTGAATAAGAAGCAAATTCCCCAATACTAACGGTGTCAATCCATGTTTTTGTTTTATTTTTTTCACTTCCAAATAACCATCTCCTGTCCTATTTCTCTCTTGTATGAAGTACGATTTATTATGCTAAAAGTTTCAGTAATTTCTTTTATAAAATCAGGTCTGAAGTCTGTGCTTAAAATGAGTCTACCATAATAATAGTAGGACAAAGACATCTTTTGTTTCACCTCGTCTTTTATTTTCACTATTGCCTGAACTAAAAGGTATAGACAACTAAACATATATATTTGTTAGGGCAATAGCGAATGATTCTATACATGTAAAGGGGATGTTTCATATGTTGAGCTTTTTGCAACGAATTGGGAAATCGTTAATGTTGCCAATTGCTGTGTTACCCGCTGCTGCGTTGTTGTTACGTCTTGGGCAAGAAGACTTTTTTGATTTACCTTTTATGGCTGGAGCCGGTGCTGCTATCTTTGACAATTTAGCACTTATTTTCGCAATCGGGGTAGCTGTTGGATTTGCACGGGATAACAACGGGTCGGCTGCATTAGCTGGGGCAATTGGTTATTTTGTTCTAGTGAATGGAACACAAGCGATTAATCCAGATATTAATATGGCGGTATTAGGTGGGATTATGAGTGGGGTTATCGCCGGTTTGCTTTATAATCGCTATCATGACATAAAACTGCCTCAATGGTTAGCGTTCTTTGGTGGAAGACGTTTCGTCCCGATTATTACAGCAGGGACAATGGTTATCCTCGCCGGAATTTTTGGGTTTGTATGGCCTCCTATTCAAGAATTTATTAATGGTCTAGGACAATGGATTATTGATGCAGGTGCACTCGGGGTCGGTGTTTTCGGATTTTTAAATCGCCTTCTTATCCCCATTGGATTGCATCATGTATTGAACAGCTTAGTCTGGTTTGTCTTTGGTGAATACAACGGGGTCACAGGCGATTTGCACCGTTTTTTTGCTGGTGATCCTTCAGCAGGTATTTTTATGACAGGCTTTTTCCCGATTATGATGTTTGGTCTTCCTGCTGCATGTTTAGCGATGATTGTGACAGCGAAAAAAGAAAAGAAAAAACAAGTGACCGGGATGTTTATCGGGTTAGCATTAACATCTTTTTTAACAGGAATTACAGAACCGATTGAATTTTCTTTTATGTTCTTATCCCCTGTGTTATATATTATCCATGCGTTGTTAACCGGATTAGCGATGTCGATTACGATGCTGCTTGAAATCCGACACGGCTTTGGGTTCTCTGCTGGGTTTATCGATTATATGCTCAACTTCGGAATAGCCCAAAAACCATTATTGCTCCTTGTCGTTGGCCTAATATACTTTGCGATTTACTTTCTCATTTTCTACATTGTCATTCGCGCATTTAACTTAAAAACTCCTGGCCGTGAAGATGACGATGAAGATGAAGAAACAAGTTCAACATCAACGTCAACAAAATACACAGCTATGGCAGTTGGAATCACATCTGCCTTAGGTGGAAAAGAGAATATTTCTTCAATTGACCACTGCGCTACCCGGCTTCGTTTAGAGGTTGTTGATATGAGTGTAGTTGATGAAACACTCTTAAAGAAACACGGGGCTAAAGGTGTCATGAAAATCAATCAAACGAGTTTACAAGTCATTATTGGAACTGACGTGGAATTTGTTAGTGATAAAATGAAGGAATTGTAACTAGTGGAAAAAAGCAGGTGTATGGACTGATTAAGCCTATACACCTGCTTTTTTGTATGAAATTTTAAAAATTATTATGAAATATTTTTTATAACATGTTAGATTCAAACTGTGTTCAATCATTCAAAATATGAAAGGGTGTTACTATGAATATGAAACTTGAAACTCTTCCTCCATACCGAATCGTTTTTGCCCGACAAGTTGGTCCTTATGGAGACGGAAACAGGAAAACGATGGAAAAAATTAAAAACTGGGCAAAAGAAAAACAATCGCTAACTTCAGCCGTTTTCCTCGGAATTGCCCAAGACAACCCCGAAACAACAAAACCTGAACAATGTCGCTATGATGCTTGTCTCGTCATCCCAAACGATTACAAACTGACCCGTGAAGAGGGTATCCATGAAGCAATACTCCCTGGAGGTCTCTATTTAGTATTTCAAGTCCAACATACAAAAGAAGCACTCCAAAAAGCTTGGACTGAGATTTTTCCTGCGGTTTATCAAAATGGATATGAAGTCGACAGTAAACCTGTAATGGAAAGATTTACTGGGGAAAGCGGAAAAGACGATATTTGTGAGTTGTGTGTTCCTGTAAAAATCGAATGAGGATGATTTCAAAAGTGAAAAAACTGAGGGACACGCCCCTCAGTTTTTCTTTATCAGTTTTACGAAGTTCGTAAGTCTTTCTAATGTAATCACATTTTGATTACACGTAAAGCTGTCATGGCAAATATAATTGCCTCTGCTCGTGTACGTTTCCATTCCACTTTTGACTGTTGCCATAAACAAGCCAACGTCTTCATGTCGATTACAAAGCGAACATATGCCTCTCATTTTCCCTTTAAATGTCCCTTGAATGCCTATTAAACTCTTGTCATCATTGAAAATGAGAAATTTCCTTTCTGAACGAACATCATACCAACCTAAATAAGATAATTCTCTAAAATCAATGTCCTCCAGTACCGGCATTTTTAATTTTTTCGCTTTCGGGAATAGTTTTGCCACCGTTTTTTCGCTCACGTATTTAAACGGAATGACGTACCCTTTTAGCTCTGATACAAGTCTTTCCACTTGTTCTACATTTTCAAATTCAATGAGTTTTTGTAATAATGCTTTTTGGCTCTCCTTTAATTCAGGGAACAATGCCACCATTTTATCATACGCATTTAATTTTAACGCCGAAAGGATATCTTCATCCCTCACTGTCGTTTGAGCGTGAACAAGGTGATTCAGTTGAAACTTAATAAAATTATATTGATCATTTCTTAGAAAAGGTGCCATTTCAATTATTAATTCATTTTTATTCGTCATTTCTGGTCAGCCCCTCATGTAGTTTAGTCGAAACAAGGCAAAACCAAGTAAGGCGAGTAGAATCGCTATTTACCTCATCCAAAGTTTCGCCCTTTAATAACAGACTTTGCATGAGGAAACTTCAAACATTGGCGGAAGAAAAGTTTTCGCCATTTGTTATCACCCCCAAAATACTTCCTATATTATACATAACTTTATAAGGAAAATCATTGGATTGATGACTTATTAAGAAAAACGCGTAGCGTCTTTTCTTTCAAGCGAAGTGCGGAGCCCTGCCCGCTTTTGAAAGTGAACCCCAAGTGCTCTTCTTGAAATAGCTTTCAAAGCTTCATTGCTATACTAAAATTTTTATGCTTTCTTATCTTTTAAAAAAAGTCGACTCTCAAACAAGAATCAACCTTTTGGTTCCACTATTATTTTGTCCTTCTTTTATGATTCTTCATTTCTAAATTGTTTATATTTTTCAATAACATAAACAACGATGGAAGACGTCATCAGCAATAAAATTACACCTAGAAAGCTAATCGTAAATCCATCACTGTGGGGAGTGATCGCATTTAATACATCCGTATTGAAGAAGGAACCTATTAAAAAGTACAGTATATATACCGAAAACATAACGATGGCACATAAAATAAATGTTTTAGTGGTTAGCTTTTTGATTGATTTTCACTCCTCTGCTGAAATTCAGTAGCTTTGTTTCATTTTACCACATACTGGATTGGTAAACTTGTTAATCATATAATAAATATATAATAAATCAAATACGATGGTAAGAGGTGATATTTTTGATTACTTCCATCACATTGTTTTATCTTTTCTTTTCCCTTGCATATAGCTGGAAGCTGAAAAAAGCGGATTTTCGAGATTGGCTTAATCTAATTAAAGTCATTGTCTTTCTACTATTGATGTTTGTTGGTTATGTAATTGCTTGGTTAACAGGAGATAAGCCTTAGTTTTCCTCCTTGTCAGTGTTGACCACTTTGTTACGGACATTTATTCCGCTATTTTAAGAAAAACAGGTGTTCTATGAATGCTATCGGACATTGGTTCCGTTAAATGAGCAAAAACAGCTCTCTTTATCCCTTGTTTGGTTATATAACGGAACAGATGTCCGATAGATATGTCAAAAGGGGAGTTTGGGGATGAAATAGCGGAACAGATGTCCATTAGCTTTTGACTGTGGACCCAGCTCTACACATGCTACTTCAAAAAAACACATGCGCAAAGAGAAACCTCTCTTTGCGCTGTTTTCATTCTACTTCGCGATAATATCTTGCTTCAAGGTCTTGAATCGATTTCCCGTCAAACTGTTTTTTGTCAATGACAGTCCACTCTTCTTTTTCTTGCTTTATCTCCCAAACAAAAATTGTTCCTTCTTTGTTTTTATAAAATAGAAATCCTTCGCCCCCACTCAATAAAGCAAGTGGTTGAACATCATGTTGTATGCTAATTTGATTCTCTTTATAAAAAGCTGCATGTAACTTTCTATCAAAGCCATGAAACATTGCTTTGGAATACTGATATTCATCTAGTTCAAAGTGTTCAATAACTTCTTCAAATGTTTCATCTTCTATAAATGTTTTTTTATCCATTTTAGTTTTGTCGCGAAGACCATACATTGTATGTTCAGAGATAGGTTCTGCCTGTAGTTCTGAGATTGGAATTGTAACCGATAACTGCTCCCACTCTTCAATCATTCCTTCTTCATATTTCATTGGGACAATCGTAAGTGTTTGATTGTCTTTAATGACTGGAAACGTGACAAAGGCCTTTATTTTCCAACTCTCACTGCTTGATACATATCCATGTTCTTTGTCATTCGCAAATGCTTCCACCCTTTTTCCGTTCATATCATAGACATAAAACGAATCAATAGTAAACTCATTTGATTGACTCCGCATTTCAAGCTGAACATGGGTCGCACTCGGGGTTGTCATAATCTTTTTCACTGTAAAAGTTTTATCCACTGATGCAACAGTCTGGTTCACAGTATATTCTTTTCCGCCTTTTATTTTTTGAGCTGGCAATGAAAATGTCCAGTTTCCTCTTTCTTGAAATACTTGTGTCACGTCAAATACGAATTCAAATTCATCTGGTAACTCGGCATACGTTGTTATCGTGCCAACAATAACATCTCCAACTTGTTGTTCATTTCTAGATACGCTAAAAGGAAGTTGACCATCAATGAAGAGCTCGCTTTCTTGTACCGCAAAAGAACCGTCGTATTCTTGATTTTGCGCTGGAATCATATAGCCAATTACAAAACGAACTTCATCATAATACACATCCGTCAATGTAATTTCGATTCCTTGGTCGGACACCGTCTCACCAACATAGGTAATTAAATTTTGCGAATCGGCCGCTTTTAACCCTTCATCTGTAAAGGGAAGTACAGCCTCGATGTACGGTATTTTTGATAACATACTTGCCATCGTTGTTGAGTAAAAACCTGATGTAGCCACTAATAAAAACATCATCGCCACTGCTACCACTGTAATTGCTGTTCTAGAAATCGATAGTTTCCTCTTCGATTGGCTTGCTTCCTCAATCGCTATCTGTATTTTTTCATTCAATTCTAACTCAGGTATTTCAATGCGGTTTGCATCTTGTTTAAATTTCGTAAATTTATCCATTGGCACACTTCCCCTCCAATACTACACGCAATTGCTGCAATGCTCGATGTAGTGTTGATTTCACTGTTCCCTCTGGTATATCCATAATGGTTGCAATCTCTTTATTAGGCAAATCCTCATAATATTTTAAAATAATGACACTTTTGTATTTGCCATTCAGTTGATCTATTGCTTCCATCAAATCGAGCTGGGTATCGATTTCAATTGCTTTATCCGGAATCCATTCTAGTAAATCATTTGAAATGAATATGACTTTCTGTTTCTTCTTTAAAAAATCAAGCGCACAGTGAATTAATATTTTCTTAATCCATGCTGTAAACTGTGCTGGTTCTTGTAATTTGTGAATAGAAACAAAAGCTTTATATACCGTATCTTGGACGATTTCTAATGCATCTGTTTGGTTTTTCACATGCAAAAAAGCAATGCGATATAATTTTTCCTTTTCTTCGTTTATTAAAAATTCAAATTCTTTTTTATTTCCTTTTATTGCTTTTTTCACTCGCTTTTCAACATCCATGTCCTTCCCCCTCTCCCTTCTAAGACTGTTTAGAAAGGGAAAACGTTCCAAAATCTTTTTTCTTTTTTTTTCTCTATCTATTAGTTATACAATAAGAAAACTATTTTGTGTGTTAAACTATAGCAATCTAATCATTTTGGAAGTCATATGAAGTTTTTCGTTTTCTTTGTTATTGTGATAACTTCTTATCTTATTAAAGGCGCCATCTTTTATAGCTTACGGAATAGGTTTAACGAAAAGCCTAAATTGAAAAAGTTTCTCGAAATTATAACTGTCAGTGTCCTTATGTATACTTTCATTTTATTTGCGGCCTTTTCTGGTATTATTACAGATTAACAGTTTGGATGATAATATCGTTATGGACATACGTTCCGCTATTTCTACAAATGTGCCTGTTTTTCAAGACCGTTCGGACATCTATTCCGTTATTCCTATAAAAAAAGTAGAAAGCACGACCCAAAAGAAAGAATAGCGGAACAGGTGTCCGTAACGTTTAAAGAACGCCGCTTTTTTGCTCAAGTAACGGAACAGAGGTCCGATAGCAAACAAGTTCACTAGTGCTCCCATTTCCCTGCTAATGGTAAAATAAGATAACATAACTTGTTTAGGTGGGATCCTATTGACTCTGTTTGAAAAATTATATTCTCTTATTATTTTATTCTCCGTCCTCATCGGTCTGATTATCGGACAAATTCAAGCGATACAAGCTCATGTTGATATTTTTATCGTCCCCTTGTTAGTCGCCATGCTTTTTATAACATTTTTACAAATCCCACTCGAAGATATCGCCACATCGGTTAGTAACATTACATTTACGCTAACATCCGTTACGATCAATTTTATATGGACACCACTCTTTGCTTGGGCTCTAGCTTCAATCTTTTTATTCGAGCATCCAGCCTTATATATTGGGTTCATCATGTTATTAGTTACACCATGTACGGATTGGTACTTGATTTTTACAAGTATGGCAAAAGGAAATGTTGCTTTATCAACAGCGATTTTACCTTTAAACCTACTACTTCAAGTTATATTATTACCGTTATACTTACTATTTTTTGCAGGAGCCACTGGGGCTATTGAACTTTCTTTTTTATTCGAAAGTGTCCTAATTGTGTTGATCCTACCGCTAGCTTTAGCTATCATTGTGAAATTTCTATTTAAAAAGAACAAGCAGGTATTCTCTAAATTCAGTGGCCTACCTATTCTATTTTTAAGCTTAGCCATTGTTGCAATGTTTGCTTCACAAGGAAATGTATTACTAGAAAACCTAGAAATCATGTGGATGCTTATTCTTCCTCTCGCTTTGTTTTTTGTTATTAACTTTTTTCTTTCCCAAAAGGTTGGTGACCAATTACATTTCACAACACAAGATAAAAAAAGTTTAACGTTAACAACATTAGCTCGGAATTCTCCACTCGCATTAGCAATTGCAATGACTGCTTTTCCTGATCAACCATTAATCCCACTAGTATTAGTCATTGGACCATTGCTGGAATTGCCGATTCTTGCCATGACCACACAAGTTTTATTAGCTTTTTCAAAAAAAGCGGATAAAAAATAAACCGGTAGAGAGTATTTCTCTAACCGGTTTATTCTTCATCCGCTTTATTCTCAAGGTCGTCGATGACATCTTTTAACGTTACATTTCCTAATACCTTTTCCATCGCTAGTTGGGCAGCTGTAAAGATAGGTTCAATTGTGGCTTGGATGTTTTTTCCTACAACACATTTTGGATTTGGTTTGTCATGAATCGAAAACAATTCGTTCTCTTGCACAACATTAACTGCTTTATACACATCCAATAGCGTGATGTCTGCTGAGTCTTTGGCGATTTTTGCTCCCGCTATACCAGGCCGCACCTCAACTAGTCCCTCCTTCTTTAACATTCCGATAAGCTTTCTGACGACAACCGGGTTTGTATTTATACTTGAGGCTATAAATTCAGATGAATTTCGTCCTTCTTTATTCATTTCTATTAATGTTAGTATGTGAATTCCAACAGAAAATCGACTGCTGATGGACATATGTTTACACCATCCTATATTTATGTGTTTATAGCTTAGATTTAAATCTATTATAACAAAGATATTTATTGACAACTACCTTACTTGTAACTAAAATGAATACATGTAATCAAGTTGGTTACAATCATAATCTTAGGAGGCATTTCCAATGAAAATATTAGTTACCGGAGCTACAGGGAAATTAGGCTCTAAAATCGTTGAATCATTATTAAAAACAATCCCAGCAAACCAACTTTCGGTTAGTGTTCGTCATGTTGAGAAAGCCGAAAGATTACGCTCTCAAGGTGTCGATGTTCGCCAAGCTGACTTTGATAAACCTGAAACGTTAGACGCTGCATTTTCAGGTATTGACCGATTACTTATCATTTCCGCAGATGGGGATAATGAAACGAGAATTCAACAGCATGCCAACGCTGTTGCGGCGGCAGAACGAGCTGGCGTATCCTTTATTGCTTATACAAGTCTTGCCAATGCAACAGAAAGTAACAACTTAATGGCACCCCCACACATTGCAACAGAAGCAGCGATTAAGAAAACAGGGATTCCGTATTCTTTTTTACGGAACAATTGGTATTTAGAAAATGAAATCGGCAGCATTCAAGGTGCATTGGTAGGTGCTCCGTGGGTTACTTCCGCTGGAAACGGTAAAGTCGGCTGGGCGTTACAACAAGATTATGCCGATGCTGCGGCTTCCGTTCTTATTGATGAAGGACATGAAAATACCATCTATGAACTATCAGGGCCCCTACTGACTCAAGAGCAGTTAGCTTCTGCTTTGAGTCGTGTTGTTGGCAAAGACATTCCCGTCCAACATGTGAATGACGATCAATATGCGGAAATTATGAAAGGGCTAGGAATCCCTGACTTTGTCATTCCAATTGTCGTTGGTATTCAAGAAAGTATTCGTAATGGTTCATTAGCAGTGGAAAGCAATGACTTTGAAAAAGTTCTCGGACGACCTGTTACCCCAATCGATAAAGCTTTAGAGCAAATTATTGAAACAATTCGAGAAGCATAAGAAAAACGCGAGAGCGTCTTTTCATTTCATGCGAAGTGCGGAGCCCTGCCCTCTTTTGAAAGTGAACCCCAAGTGCTCTTCTTGGGGTGAAACGCGCAGGTGCGCAGCCTTCGCTCTTCTAGAATAAGCTTTCAAAGCTTCACTACTATATCAAAATTTTTATCTTTCAATAAAAAAATCGCCCACCTCTGTATTGAGGGGGACGATTTTTTGTTATCGTTTGATTTTATCGGACATACGTTCCGCTATTTTGGCAAAAACAGCCGATTTCGAGATCCGTTCGGACATCTATTCCGTTACTTCGGTGAAATTGGTGTAAAAGTAGCGAGATTCTGTTCAATAGCGGAACAGATGTCCGTTACGAATCCCAAACCCGCTTTTCTTTTTAAAATAGCGGATTATATGTCCGATACGGTCCTTTAATTCTCTAATTCAAATTGGTTCTTTCTGTTGTTTTGAATATAAAGCTTATGTCATTTTCGTTATTAGTATTAACGACATAATGCGCTCCAATAGTTTGATATAATCGTGGATTGACTAACCTTTTATTTTTGCGGATAATATAGATTTGACCTCGACTGTAATTCCTGCAAACATCAATCACTAAACCACATTCTAGTATTTTATTTTCAAGGATAACGATTTTTTCATAGCCAGCCTCAAATAATTCTAAATTAGCCTCTCTCTGTTCTAAGTGCATTACAGGATGTTTGTAGCCATATTGAAGCAATTGTTCTGCAACAATTTCATTACTGGTAGTAATGTCAATATTCTGACGGATAGGCTCAAATTGTTGGAAGAATACATGGTCTTTTAATTCATTAAGACATAATAATACTTCCTTCTCCTTTTTCGTACTCATTAATATATCTCCTTTATTTAGGTTTCCGTTCATCCGCTACAATATGAATATCTACATTTTCTGTCATTCTCATTATTGTATTTACGATAGATCCTTTCCACACCTCTTCCCATCTTGTTCGGGCTGATTGACCTAATACAATGTGGGTTATATGATGGGCTAGAATGACATCACAAAGAACGTCAGGTACTTTTTTTCCCTTTGTTCTTTCTATTAAAAATGTGGCACCGAATTCTTCACTTAACTTTCGCCAAGAACGGACCCTTTTTCGCTCACTTGCTATCAAAGCCGCTTTATCACTACTTAATACGTTAAGCACATATAAATCTGCCTTTAATCGTTTCGCCATTCGTGCCCCTCTTCGAATTAAACGTTCTGCACTTCCTTTATATTGAACACATACTAGAATCTTTTCTGCTACTCCAATTTGACTCTCGCCTTTTTCAATTCGGTCGTCTACATCATTCGCAATTTCTCGTAACGCTAATTCTCGTAACGCTCCTAAATTACGTAGCGTAAAAAAATGATGAAGTGACTGTTCAATTTTTTCTTTAGCATAGATTTTCCCATCCATTAAACGTTGCTGTAACGTTTCCGGGCTCACGTCCACGAGTACAATTTCATGCGCCGCATGCAATATCCAGTCTGGAACTCTTTCTCTGACTGAAACTCCTGTGATTCGTCCTACGATATCATGGACACTTTCAATATGCTGTATGTTCACAGCAGATAACACTGAAATGCCCACATCTAATATATTTTGTATATCTTGATATCGTTTTTTATTATTTGAACCAGGTACATTCGTATGTGCTAACTCATCTATAATGACAACATCAGGATTACGCCGTTTGATTGCATCCACATCTAGTTCTTTCAACTGACGACCTTTGTATTCAATAGTTTTTAATGGAATCACTTCTAAATCCTTAATTTGCTCTATTGTTTGTGTACGGTTATGAGTTTCAATAAGCCCAATGACAACATCTACATTTTCCTTTCTTAATTCATGGGCTTCATGCAGCATTCGATATGATTTCCCAACTCCAGGGGCAGAGCCGATAAATAATTTTAATTTACCACGCTTCATTTTTTCAATTTCACGAATTATGTCTTCAGGTGTTTTCCGTTTATAATCAGGCAAAGGAGAAAACATACAAAGTCACCCCGTTTCAATCTTTCTCCTTTTCGACATCCTATTTAAGTTCATCTAAACGCAAATTAAGTAAAAGTACATTCACTCGCGGCTCACCAAACAGGCCAAGCTCCCTTGATTCCGTTTGCTCATTAATTAATTGAATTAACATTTCTTTTTTTATACCTGTTTCCTCAATCACCCTTGGAACTTGAGCCAAGGCGGCGTTAGGAGAAATATGCGGGTCCAATCCCGAAGCTGAATTGGTGATTAAATCTACTGGAAGCTCCTCTACTGGTACATCTGGATTTTCAATGTTCCATGTTTCTACAGACTTTATCGCTCTTTGTATCATGTCTTGATTAGAGGGGCCATAATTTTCTGAACCTGACCCCATCGCATCATAGTCAATACTAGATACCCGTCCTTGAAAATAACTAGGGCTATTAAATGATTGACCAATTAAACTTGACCCGATTGCTTCATTATTCTCGTTATATAACAAACTTCCATTTGCTTTTTCTGGCAACATAACTTGTGCAATCCCAGTCACTGTAAACGGGTAAATAAATCCTACGAGTATCATCAGCAGAAAACTACTCCGAATAATCGTCTTTGCCATTCTGTTCATATTTAACTTCTCCACTAAAATTACCCCCTTCTTCTTTTAGAAAAAGACTTGTAATATCATATCTATCAACTTAATCCCGATAAATGGCACAGCTATCCCACCAAGTCCATAGATGAGTAGATTTTTCTTTAGTAATTGGTTTGAACTCATCGGTTTGTAACTAACGCCTTTCATAGCTAACGGAATGAGTAGCGGTATAATCAACGCATTAAATAGAAGTGCTGCTAACACCGCGCTCATTGGCGAATGTAAATTCATAATATTTAGTGCATTCATTTCTGGTATAGCGACCATAAACATTGCCGGTATAATTGCAAAATATTTAGCAATGTCGTTTGCAATACTAAAGGTTGTTAAGGCCCCTCGTGTCATTAATAGCTGCTTCCCAATTGAAACTACTTCTATAAGTTTAGTCGGATCAGAGTCAAGGTCTATCATATTTGCAGCTTCTTTTGCCGCAATAGTTCCACTATTCATTGCAATCCCAACATCAGCTTGAGCCAAAGCTGGTGCATCATTCGTTCCATCTCCTGTCATGGCTACTAATTTTCCATTAGCTTGCTCTCGACGGATAACAGCAATTTTATCTTCTGGTTTGCTTTCAGCTATAAAATCATCAACCCCTGCTTCTTTTGCAATCGTAGCAGCTGTTAGTGGATTATCGCCTGTACACATGACTGTTTTTATTCCCATTTTTCTCAGTTTATCAAATCGTTCCTTCATTCCAGGTTTTACGGTATCTTTTAAATAAATCAACCCATACACTATGTTATCAACTGCAACTGCTAGTGGCGTTCCACCCTCCGATGCAATCAAATCACGGTTCAATGTTACATCTTCTGGAATTGTTCCTCCTTGTGATTTTACCCACTCAACAATCGAATCAACGGCTCCTTTTCTTACTTTTCTTCCATCCAGTAAGTCAATCCCACTCATTCTTGTTTCTGCTTTAAACTCGATAAACTGTCCAGATAAACCTAACTTTTTATCATATTGAACGTTTTTTTGATCGAGCAGCTGGAGGACTGACCTTCCTTCTGGAGTTTCATCCTGTGCGGAACTAATAGCCGCCCATTCGGCAACTACCTCCTCTTTATGTTGACCAACTGGAATAAACTGATAGGCTAAACGGTTTCCAAATGTAATTGTTCCTGTCTTATCTAAAATAATCGTATTAACATCACCGGCAGCTTCAACCGCTTTCCCTGACATTGCCAGTACATTGAACTTTGTCACTCGGTCCATACCTGCAATCCCGATCGCTGACAATAAACCACCAATTGTTGTAGGAATCAAACAAACAAGTAAAGCAATTAACATTGGGATTTCTAACTGAATCCCTAAATAGCGACTGAAAAACGGAAGGGTTACGACAACAATTACAAATATAAGAGTTAAACTTGTTAATACGGTATTTAACGCAATTTCATTCGGTGTTTTTTGACGTTCCGCTCCCTCTACTAACGAAATCATACGGTCTAAGAATGACTCTCCTGGGTCACTAGTTATTCTTATTTTTATTTCATCACTTACAACTTTAGTCCCGCCAGTGACTGAACTAAAGTCGCCACCCGCTTCTTTTAGAACCGGTGCTGACTCCCCAGTAATCGCAGATTCATCAACAGATGCAATTCCTTCAATAATTTCACCATCACTTGGGATTGTATCTCCTTGTGCGACAACAACGACATCTCCTTTTCGCAAATCAGAAGATAATATCGTTTGAATGTTTCCTTTTTCTGTAACTTTTTTAGCCTTACTTGCTTTTTTTGATTGTTTTAAAGAGGCTGCTTGTGCCTTTCCTCTTCCTTCTGCAATAGCTTCAGCAAAATTAGCAAAAAGTAAGGTGAATAATAGAATCAACGTAACACTGACATTAAACCATGGTTCAATTTCACTTCCAAATACTCCTGGAAATATGGTAATGAGTAAGGAAAGTATAAAACCTATCTCTACAACAAACATAATAGGATTGTGTATCATTGATTTCGGATGTAACTTAATAAAGGAATCTTTAATTGCTTGGTAGAGCATTTCTTTATTAAAGGCGTTCTTGCCTTCTTGAAGTTTGTTTTCCTGTTCATTTATATAAATGTGACTCTTCCCCACATTCATTCCTCCTTCAACTGATTATTTTAATACTAGAAATTCCGCAATCGGTCCTAACGCTAATACTGGGAAAAAGGTAAGGGCACCGACAATAAATATCGTTCCAACTAAAATGATGCCAAACAATCCATTATCCGTTCGAAATGTTCCTATCGTTTCTGGTACAGTTCGTTTCATCGCTAGTGAACCGGCAACCGCAAGCAATGTTATAATAGGGAAATATCTTCCGATAAACATTACGATTCCGGTCGTAATATTCCAAAATGGAGTATCATCATCTAACCCTTCAAACCCAGAACCATTATTACCGGCAGATGAGCTATACTCATACACAACTTGACTAATACCATGATACTCAGGGTTTGTTATTGCTTCTTGACCTAAAGGACTATACAAAGCTAAGGCAGACGCACCAAGAATGAGAATTGGGTGAATTAATAATGTGATAGCTATTAGCTTCATTTCTTTTCCCTCGATTTTCTTTCCTAAAAATTCTGGTGTTCGTCCTACCATTAATCCGGCAAGGAAAACCGCAATAATCGCATACATAATCACATTCATAAAGCCGGCTCCAACGCCACCATAGACAGTATTAAGCATCATATTCATTAAAGCTACCATCCCACCGATAGGAGTTAATGAATCATGCATTGCATTTACGGCACCTGTTTCTGTTGCAGTAGTTACCGTTGCATACAAGGCTGAATGGGCTGGGCCAAAGCGAACCTCTTTTCCCTCCATATTTCCTTGTTCAGTATTTATACCTAGTTGGTTGATAACAGGGTTTCCCATATATTCTGACAAGACCGCACCACTTAGTAACATCAAGAATATCAATGACATTGATACAAATAAGACTCTTCCTTGTTTTTTATTTCCTACCATTTTTCCATATGTGAATGGTAAAGATGTTGGTAGTAAAAACATAAGTAATATTTGCAGGAAATTACTAATACCATTTGGGTTTTCATATGGGTGAGATGAATTTACTCCAAAGAAGCCACCACCATTATTTCCTAATTCTTTTATTGATAGAAAAGAACCAACAGGACCTCTTGCTATTTCCTGAATATCTCCTTCCAACGTCGTAACCGTAGCAGCGGGTGCTAACGTTTGAGGAACTCCTAGTGCAACAAACACTAACCCACTTATAAAGGCAATCGGTAGCAACACTCGGATTACTGCACGGTATAAGTCAACAAAAAAGTTGCCAATCGGTTTTCCTGAAAGTCCTCTAATGAAAGCTATGGCAACCGCCAAGGCTGTCCCTGGTGCTGCAAACATCATAAATAATATTGCAATTAATTGTGCTAAATACGAGAGTCCATCTTCCCCGCTATAATGCTGAAGATTTGTATTAGTCATAAAACTTATCGCCGTATTAAAGGCAAGTGACGGATCCATTGAACTTACATTCGCAGGATTTAATGGGAGATAGCCTTGAAATCGAAAGATTATATAAACTAATGCAATCATAAAGGAATTCGTACATATAACCGCTACAGCATATTTCTTCCAACTTTGTTCGTCAGTTTTTATCCCGCCAATTTTAAATAAAATTTTTTCTATAGGTGCAAAAACTCGGTCCAAACTCGTCTTTTCATAATCGAATGCTTTAGCTATATATAACCCCATTGGTTTTGCTAACAGTAAAGCAACTAGTAGTGTAACAACAATAGATATGAGTGTAATAAACATAGAATACCCTCCACAAGAAATTGAAAATCGTTAAAATTTTTCTGGATGTAACAACACATAACATAAGTAAATCCCTACAAATAATGTCACACCAATAAGCAACAACATCATTTTTTTTCACGTCCTTCATCCGTTACTGTATCTGACCATTGAATGAGTCCAATCATTAGAGAAGAAAGAAATACAAATAACAAAGTTAACACAATATCCACTTCTACCCCTCCTTAGAGCTGAAACAAAAAAAGCCACGAGGAAGAGAACGACTCTTCTCGTGACTAATCATTGCAGCATAAATAAGCTACTCA
The DNA here is from genome assembly GCF_000621445.1 of Alkalihalobacillus bogoriensis ATCC BAA-922. Classification (GTDB taxonomy): domain Bacteria; phylum Bacillota; class Bacilli; order Bacillales; family Bacillaceae_F; genus Bacillus_AO; species Bacillus_AO bogoriense. Next base: position 17,861 of record NZ_JHYI01000027.1, read on the forward strand.
CAAGAGTTTCTCTTCACACGCTTACGAGGTTAGCTGTCGGATTAGGAATTAAAGAGTATCCCCTCTTAACGACGTTAAGACTCACCCCTAGTAACATGACTGTTACGAAATTGGTTCCCCCGCTTCTGTTGAATTCAGCGTATTCTTATTAATATTTTATTTTCATCTTATTATCTTCCTTTAGTAAGAGCTGACTAAGTTCATGTGCAGCTACGCTCGAATCAATACCTCTTACATATAAAGACACTTTTTGGGTTTTGTTTAACATAAAATAAACAACTGTTCCCAACAACCCTTTCCCATTTATTTTACTTTCACCATTACATAGAAAAATGTCAGAGGAATATCTCCCAGCTGCTGTTACAAAGTCAAGCACTTGTTCCATCCTCATTTCTTTTACTGGATAAACCTGAACCAAAATTTCCATTCTAGCAATCTCCTTAACAAAAAAAACTACGAAAGGAGAAATTTTCGTAGTTTTTTGCATGACTAATAAACCATGCTAACACGGATTTTTCTCCAAACGCTTACGAGGTTAGCTGTCGGATTAGGGACTAAAGAATATCCCCTCTTAACTTCTGTTAAGACTCACCCCTAGTAACATGAATTGTTACAAAATTGGTTCCCCCGCTTCATATTGAATTCAGCGATTTCCATTATTCACTTATCAAAAGATTTGAAAGACAATTATCCTTCACTGAGTAAAACAACTTACTTGCTCATTCATTCTCCCCTCTCTAAACGCTTACGAGGTTAGCTGTCGGATTAGGGACTAAAGAGTATCCCCTCTTAACGGCGTTAAGACTCACCCCAGTAACAATATTTGTTACAAATATGGTTCCCCCGCTTCTATCGAATTCAGCGACATGGTATATATTTGAATTTCTGAAATGAATGTTACTCCTACCAAAATCGTTTGTCAATAACTTTTTTAGACTTTTTTTACACCCTTTTACTAAAATTCATCTCTATATAAATAAGTAATAACTGAGCTTTTTAAATTTTTTATTTTCTTTTTCCAAAAAAAATGTTGACAATCGGAGCACTTAGCATTAGATTAATATTCATAAAAACACTAACAAAATATACCATCCTTAATTCGCTGAATCTATTTGAGCGGGGGAACCAATAAATATGGAAAAGCTATGAAACTCTTTTCCTTGGGGTGAATCTACAATGTAGAAAGGGTACTCTCAATCCTTAACCCGACAGCTAACCTCGTAAGCGTTATAATCGAACCGAGAGAAGGGTCTATCACAAAAAAGACCATTCTATTTGAGGAGGTCTTCTTTCTTTTGCTAGGTTATGCTTTTTCATTAAGGACGTTAACGTACAAATTAAAATGATTAGCAAAGGGGTAACTTGATATGGTAGAAAATATATTAGTTTGTGTTAGTAATCCAAACCACGCGGAAAAATTAATCCAAAGGGGCAAAACTCTAGCAGACGCTTTCTCCGGAAATTGTTATGTATTATTTGTTTCCCCTAACTCACCAGATCGCTTGAGTTTTAACGAAGTTCAATTGAAAGTTTTTTACGAAAGCTTGGCAGATAAATATCGTTTATCCTTCATTATACGGTACGAACAAAAAAATGTAGCCGTTTCTGTTTGTGAGGTAACAAACGAATATAATATTACTCAAATTGTCTTAGGTCAGGCTATCCAATCTAGATTTGAGTATGTAATGAAAGAACCATTAATTAACAGTATTCTTAAAAGAATTTCATCTGTTGATATTCATGTTGTCGAAGTGAGCAGAGAGTGGTTTTATGAAACCGAATCTCATGATAAAGGGGTTCCTTCCTTTTTGAGTAAAAGTGAAGAAGGCTATGCTTTATCATTTGAAAAACCATTACACCCCTTAATTCAAGGAATTTTTTTCAAAGAGAGTTCTACCGACTTTGAAAATGGTTTTTTTGTTATTCGAAATGAAACTGACTTTACAGTAATCCGAGTAAGAAATGGCACCGTAAATAATGAGGACATTGCCGAAGAGTTAGACGTTTCATCCTCTTAAAAATAAAAATGAGCTCCCAATGACATTTTTCCATTGGGAGCCCTACTAAAACATTGTCGATAAAGGAAAAATAATGACAATGTAAAACAAAGTCATTTACGCCATCAAAAATCCACCACTGACACTAATGCATTCTCCATTCACAAAACTAGAATCATCCGACGAGAGAAAAGACACGACTGAAGCAACTTCTGCTGGCTCACCTACACGGCCAGCTGGCGTTAACATGAGTGCCATCATTTTAATATTTTCTGGCATATTTTGTGTCATTTCTGTATCGATTTGACCTGGCGCAATCGCATTGATTGTAATGTTTTTTAAGCCATTTTCTTTTGCCAATGTTCTTGTTAGCCCAATAACACCAGCTTTTGATGCACTATAGTTTGCCTGGCCCATATTGCCCCAGCTTGATGTCGAGGATACATTAACGATTTTCCCATACTCTTGTGCGCGCATGTTTGGAATAACGGCTTGGCATGTATGAAACATGCTCGTTAAGTTCACATCAAGAACCGAATCCCACTGGTCTTTTGTCATTTTATGAAAAAACGCATCTCTCGTAATTCCTGCATTGTTTACTAAAATATCAACCTTGCCAAACTTTTCATAGATTGTAGCAAAGACATCATCTACACTTTCTCTATCAGCTACATTGCAAACCATTGGAATAACAGTTTCACCTGTTTCATCAAGTTGAGATGCTGTTTGTTTGAGCTTTTCTTCATTCAAATCAAGGGCGACTACACGGGCACCATCTTCGACTAATCTTTTTACAATTTCAGCGCCAATGCCTTGGGCGCCACCTGTTACGACTGCAACTTTATTTAGTAACTTTCCCATCTCAATTCCTCCGTACTTCACAAAGACTTTCACCTTTACTGATTGTTTTTTTCTTCTTCTCGTAGTGCTCTACGTAATACTTTTCCTACCATAGTTTTTGGCAGCTCTTCACGGAATTCATATTTCTTTGGTACTTTATAAGCGGCAAGTTTTTCACGGCAATAGGTATCAAACTCTTGTTCAGATACTTGCTCGCCTTCTTTTAACACGATAAAAGCTTTCACGGTTTCGCCTCGATATGGGTCTGGGACACCGATAACAACACATTCCATTACTGCTGGATGCTCAAAAAGAACTTCTTCTATTTCACGTGGGTAAATATTAAACCCACCTGCTATAATCATATCTTTTTTCCGGTCAACGATATAAAAATACCCTTTTTCATCCATATATCCCATATCACCCGTATACAGCCATCCATCTTGAATCGTATGAGCTGTTTCTTCTGGGCGGTTCCAGTAGCCTTTCATCACTTGTGGCCCTTTAATAATAAGCTCCCCAACTTGACCCGATTCAACTTCCTCCCCCGTATCAAGTGAAATGATTTTGGCATCTGTATCTGGCCACGGTACCCCGATGCTTCCTGTCACTCGGTCACCACCCCAGACGAAATTACAATGTGTAACTGGAGATGTTTCTGTTAAGCCATACCCTTCTACAAGAACTCCCTTTGTAATCTTTTCAAACTGCTGCTGTACTTCGATAGGTAACGGCGCTGAACCACTAATACATGCTTTAATGGAGGATAAATCATAATTACTAATGTCAGGGTGATTTAATAAGCCAATATACATCGTGGGTGCCCCTGGAAATAAAGTTGGCTTTTCCTTATCGATCGTTTTTAATGACGTTTTCGGGTCAAATTTTGGTAAGAGAATCATGGTCGATCCCATATAAATACTTGAATTCATGACAACTGTCATTCCATACACATGGAAAAACGGAACAATACCAAGCACTCTTTCTTTACCGTATTCAGATTTATATAACCACTCATTACATTGAACAACGTTTACAATTAAGTTCCGATGAGTGAGCATAACTCCTTTTGCTAGTCCAGTAGTTCCACCTGTATATTGCAAAATCGCAACATCGTCCGGTGTCGCTTCAATAGATAATGCCGTTGGGGAGCCTGCTTTCATCACTTTTGTAAACGAAAGAATCTCATCTGAATATGGAACCTTTGTGTTCATCCCGTTTTTCTTTGCTACTAACGGAAAAAGAAGATTTTTCGGAAACGGTAAATAATCTTTTAAACTAGTTATGAGTATCTTTTTTAACTTTGACACTTTTTTTACTTTCTCAATCTTTGGATACACCCAATCAAGAGCAATCATAAAGGTTGCACCCGAATCGTTGAGCTGATGCTCTAATTCCCGCTCTACATACAGTGGATTTGTTTGCACCACAATACCGCCAACCATTAAAACAGCATAATAACTAATTACCGCTTGAGGACAGTTCGGTAGCATAATCGATACACGGTCACCCGATTGTAACCCTAGGTCTTTTAAGCCATTTGCTAGTTTAACCGTACTTTCATAAAGTTCTTTATAGGTTAACGTACTACCCATAAATAAAATGGCTCGTTGATCAGGGTTTTTCTTGTAGGCTTTTTCTAAGAAAGAAACAAGAGAAGTTTCAGGATATTGAATCGTTGTTGGAATTTCTTTCGGATACTGAGTCTTCCACACTTTGTCAGCTACTACCATTAACAATACCTCCTTCATATAGAGTGAATGAACAACCATTCACAACTTTATTACTATTATAATGTAAGCGCATTCAGATTGAAAGAGAACTTTTTCATTTTTTAGAATAATAGAACTTCCTTTATTTAACTCTTATTTATTACCACTCTCCTTTTTTTAAAGATAGATAATAAAATCATAACTCCCATACACAACAAAACGACGTAAAAATATGGACTATATACTACATTCATTAGATGAAACGGGGCTTTGTTTTCATAAACAGCTTTGAACCATGCTCCTGCTTTCTCTTCCACCGCAATCGCTTCATTCGTTTCTATTCCTTCAATCTCATAATATTTCGTTCCCTTCGGATAGGAATTCGAAGCATTACCATAATATCTTCCTGTCATATCGTTTGGTTTTGTTGTTACTTTGCCGATTTGTTGACCGATGAAACTTTCTCCCACTTCTTCCCCTGTCACTTGATATACATTCCCGTTCCACACTACAAATGGATATGCCCAGCTTAATGCTTGGACGGGAGTTGTTATCAAAACCATGAATACCATAAACATCATTATCTTTTTTCTCATTTTTCTTTCCCCCATAGTTTATTTTAAAAAAGCCAATTAAAGAACAAATCCAAAATAATAAACAATAAAGATGGCTGTAAACATGGCTTCTCCCAATAATACATATAAATCTAATTTTGTCTTTTGTAATTCGGTTAACGTGTGGTACATAATATACACCCGTAAAACGATAAGAATACCAGCGACAATAAGCAAAAGTACATTACCGATCAGTACAAAAGCAATGATAAAAATAATCCATTTGAAAATAAAAGCACCAATTACCTTCATCGCGAAAAGTCGCCATTTTGGAATCAATTCAAGCTCAGATTGGAGTTCTGAATTTTCGAGTTCTTTTAATTGTTGTTTTGTTTTTTTGTATTCTAGTAAGCTACTTATATAATTCCACATTAACAATAGGCAATAACAAAAAAGAATGATATGCTCTGTTGTCCAGTTCATAAAAGTCATTCATTCAGCTCCTTTTACACATTCTCTCTTCTTTAATGTTAACATGTTTTACCAGTTGATGATGTAGTAAAAAAAGAATGCCTAAAAAGGTGGAATTCTTCTTTTTAGGCAACCATTTTGTTTATTTTTTTCCGTTCATAAGCAAAAAAGAACATAATAACCCCTAAACCTGCACAAATCATATACATAACAGAATAAGAAAAAAGATCCGCTATTGGCCCCAGAATGACGCCTCCCAACGACACTCCTAAATCAGCCATCGCAATAAATAAACCTAAGAGAACATTTCGGTTTGCTTTTGGTAACACAAAGGACAAGTACGTCGTTAGTGTCGGGTAAAGAAGAGCTTGAGCAATCCCCATCAATACGGCTCCAACATAAAAGAAAAGAGCTCCACCAACAAGGGAAAAGCTGATGCTTTGAGCAGCTACCGTTAACAACAACATCGTGCCCATAATAAAAGAGGAATGCCATTTTCCATCTGATGGAATCCTCTTTCGTAGCGTGAAGCGAGCAAATACAACAGTCGCTGCTTGAAGCATGAGGTATATCCCTGCATTTCCTGCTTTTATTTCCATCGCATATAACGGAATAAACACAGTGACGGCTCCAAAAATCATCGAAGATACTAACATCAATATACTGCATTTAAATAAAAATGGATTTTTGATTAACTGAGCAAAAAAACTCAACATTTTAACCTTCTCATTTGAGGCAGGTATTGGTTCTGTCTCTTCTTTTTCTATTTTCGCACTATAACCGAAAACTCCAGTCGTCATCGCGATGGCAACCATTATGACTGTAAAATAACTCATCCCACCTTGCCATATCCCTAATGCCAGTAGGGGTCCGATAATTCCAGGTAGATAAGAAAATAAGGAATAAAGAGATATCCCTTGAGAACGGTCTTTTTCAGGTAACGCATCAATAATTCCAATTTGTAATGCCATCGAAAAAAAAGCCGTTGATACTCCTTGGAGCATCCGTGCAATGAGATATCCTCCTAATCCCGTCATCGTATAAAGGATGAGAGCGAATCCATTAATAACTAAAATGATACGTAACACTTTAATTGGTCCATACTTTTGAATCATTTTTCCTGCCCAAGGACGAAAAAACATCGTTGTAAATAAATAAGCGCCCATAATCAAACCTATAGTTGCGTTCGTTGCTCCTAATGATTCTCCTTGAAGGGGAATAATCACATTCAGCATGGAGTTAGCACTAAAATAGAGAAATACTAATACATACAGCCGCAAAAATGGCCAAGACATTGCCCTACTACCCATCCGTCTCCTCCTACAGTCATATACAAGCCATTAAAATGTAATAATGGCTTGCAACAAAGATTGTGCATAAGCCGATTGAACATCTTTCAAACTTTGAAGATGAACGATTTCTTCAATTTGTCCGTCTCGAAAAATAATCACCCGATCACATAGAAAAGCAGCGGCTTGGACGTCATGGGTGATAAAAATATAACTTAAGTGATACGTTTGTTTTACTTGTTTTAATAACTCAAGAACTTGCGTTTGAACAGAAACATCTAATGAACTAATCGCTTCATCAAACACAATACATGCTGGTTCAGTTGATATTGCTCTTGCAATACAAACTCGTTGAACTTCTCCCCCTGATAACTCATGCGGATACTTTTTCCGATAAGACGGATTTAAACCAACCTGTTCTAGTAATTTATCAATTTTCATGTCGTGTTCTTGTTTAGTCTTTTTCCAATAACGTAACGGTTCATACATCGCATCTTCTACTGAAAAAAAAGGATTAATGGAAGATTTATAGTCTTGAAACACAGCACTTAAATGGCCCCTACGGACTTTCCTATCGATGACGTTTTTCCCCTCAAATAACACGCTCCCTCGGTCTGGTTTTTCAATTCCTAACATTAGCCGTCCTAACGTCGACTTTCCACTTCCACTTTCACCGATAATGCCAAGACATTCCCCTTCTTGACATGAAAAGCTAACATTCTTTATGACTATTTGGCTTTTTTTTGAAAATAACACTCCACTTTTATATGACTTTTCTACATTTTTAACTTCTAGCAATGCTATGCTCTCCCCATCATTTTTTTGAAATTATCACTTAACGCCGCTCTTGTAGAAATTAAATATTTTGTATACTCATGTTTCGGTGCATTAAAAATAGTTTCCGTCTTTCCAGACTCTACGATTTCTCCTTCTTTCATGACGATAACATCATCTGCAATTTTTCGTACAACACCTAAGTCATGTGAAATAAAAAGAACGGAACAAGCGATTCTCTCCCGCAGTAATATAAACTGCTCAACGACTTCATATTGTGAAATTGCATCAAGGGCTGTTGTCGGTTCATCTGCAATTAAGAGGTCAGGTTCTAATACAAGTGCCAACGCTATCATTATCCTTTGTAACATTCCTCCTGAAAGCTCATGTGGATATTTCTTTAAGATGTCACTCGGATGTTGCAACATTACTTTTCCCATTGCTTCTATCATTTTTTCTTTGCACTCTGTTTTATTCCAGCGATAATGTGATTGTATTGTTTCTCGTAAATAAACCCCAATCCTACTAGATGGATCAAAAGCACTCATTCCATTTTGAACGATCATACAAATATGCTTGCCTCGTTTTTTTCTCATTTCTTTTTCAGAAATCGCATTTAAGTCCAACCCTTGAAAGGCAATTTCTCCTGTTTGATGGAGCCATTGCCGATTTAATCTCATCACCGCTTTACAAGTGACAGACTTCCCACTACCACTTTCTCCAACAATCCCAAGGCATCGGCCTGTTTCAAGCTGAAAAGAACTATCTTTAATAATGACTTGTTGTGTTCGGCTGTCTACAATCTTTAAATGTCTCACATCTAAAAGAGTTTCCATTTATTTCGCCACCTCTTTTTTCAATCGTTTCATAGGAAAAAGAGATGTGTTTATTTCTTGTTTACTAGAATGCGCCAATGTCGGATCAACGGCAACTTGAAGACCATCCGCTAAGAAATTAAAAGCAGAAACAACAATAATAATGGCTAAACCAGGTGCTAGCATTAGCTCTGGTCTTGTAAACATCACTTCCCGTGCTTCATTAAGCATCATACCCCATTCGGCTTGTGGAGCTTGAATCCCTAATCCTAAAAAAGAAAAACCTGATATTTGTAATATCATCGATCCAATCGTACTACTCGAGAGAACCGCAACATCAGAAAATGTTACAGGAACAATATGTTTGTAAATGATGTGGGTATTGCTCATCCCAGCTGCTTTTGCAAACTTTACATATTCTAACTCTGTGTATTGCATTACTGATGTTCGAATAAGTCGGGCAAACCAAGCCCATTTTATTAAAATAAAAGCAAATAATATATTTTCAAGGCCGACACCTAATATTCCTACGATAGCTAAGGCCATCACATATCCTGGAAAAGAAAGCATTGTATCACAAGTTCTCATAATAAGAGCGTCCACTTTCCCCTTATAATAACCTGCGATAAACCCGAGTATTACCCCTATTAAAACAGAGATAAGAAGAGCAACGAGCACCGCTAACACACTTGGTCGAATACCGTAAATGAGTCTCGATAAGATACAACGCCCTAAATGGTCATTTCCTAATAAAAACTCCCAGGACGGTGTGGCATAGCGAAGAGCCATATTAACTTTAATTGGGTCATGAGGAGCAAAAACAGGGGCAAACAATCCAATGACAATGGTCGCTATGATGATAATAAAAGATAGCATCGTTACTTTATCTTGGCTTACTATTTTTATCCATGGCATTATAGGTCATTCCTTAGTTTCGGGTTCATTCCCGCATTAATAATGTCTGATAGCATATTAAACAAAACAAATGTTACGGCTAAAATAAGTACATAAGCTTGAATCACAGGAAAATCACGACTTAATATTGATTTCACCGTTAAACTGCCTAACCCTGGCCAAGCAAATACGTTTTCAATGACAACCGTGCTCCCTAAAATAATTGGAATGGCCATACAAAAAACAGAAACAGCAACTTGCATTGAATTTTTCAAAATATGAAGCATGATTCGCGATTCAGTTATCCCACAAGCTCTTGCATACAAAACAAAATCTTTATTTTTATTGCTTAATACAGAACTACGAACAACCCGAAAGTAAATGCCAGCATAACTTATCGTAATGACGATAACCGGTAGAATATAACTTTGATAAGAGTGCATTCCACTCGTCGGCAGCAAATCGAGCGTGACAGAAAAGTACCAAATCATTAACGTCGCTAACCAATATGATGGCATTGACGTTAACATAAAAGAAAAACCTCTTACTGTCTTGTCAACTAGTTTACCTTCATATATTGCACAAACAACCCCTAATACAATCGATACAATGATAATGACAACCGACGATACGAGCGTCAGTTTCAACGTATTGATAAATGCAGGGCCTATAAGTGTCCAAACAGGATCATTGGTTACAAACGAATAACCAAAATCTAGCTGAAGGCTAGCTAATACCCAATGAAAATATTGAATAAAGAACGGTTTATCCATCCCTAATTCAGCTTTCGTTTGAACAATGAGCTCTTCTGTAATTTGAGGTACTCCTTGCGCTTGCAGGACAACCTCTGCCGGGTCTAACGGAGATAGATTAATTAAAACAAATGTCAAAAACGATATCGCAACCAATAATGGCATTGTTAACACGATTCTTTTTATGATGTAGCCTAGCATCAACAGACTCCTTCTATAAAAGTGTAATGGAAGATATCACTTGAACATATCTATTGGGATGTCCCTTAAGAAAAACGCGTAGCGTCTTTTCTTTCAAAAAAATAGAAACATCCCTTCACTTTTATTCAAAATACATTCGTTCAAATGGCAGCTCAAATTGTGTTTGCTTAAATTGAATTCCCTTTACGTCCTTCGGGGCAATAATCGTCAAACTTCCATTTGTTAAAGGAATAAACACAGCTTCATTATGAACGATCGTTAAAATATCTTCATAAAGAGCTTTACGTTTGTCTTCATCAGTTGAAACCATGACTTCATCAATCTTGTCGTATAGTTCTTCTGCCTGAGCTATTCCGCTTGTTGTATGGAGATAAGATGATTCTGTCATAAAAGCAGAAATCGTACTTTGCGGATCATAAGCAAGACCCCATGTTTGATTAAAAAGTAATTCATATTCCCCTGTTGCTCTTCGGTTCGAGATTGATGTTGATTCCTCTCCGTATATTTCTACTTCCATTCCAATTTCAGCTAATGAACTTTGAATAAACTCTGCTTGTGTTTTTTGAGAAGAAGAATTACTGTCATAATAAAGGGTTAAGGCTAGACTCTTTCCATCCTTTGCTCTCACATGAGACCCTTCTTCTAACGTCCAACCTGCTTCATCTAATCGTTCTTTTGCTTTTTCTAAATCAAAACCTCGCTCTTTAAGCTCTACATTGGCATATTGAATGTTTGGTGAAAATAAAGTATGAGCCTCTGTTTCTGTTCCATCAAAAATAGTGTTACTAATCGTTTGTCGGTCAATAGCATACCAAATCGCTTCACGAACCGCGGTTTCTCCTATTGGACTCTCATGCTTGCTACTATTAGCGACGATCATTTTCGTATTCATTGCTTCACTTCGAACTAGTTGAAATTCACTAGATTCAACTAATTGATTCATAGCTTCCACATTCAAACTATCTGTCCCCCTGTCGTCCGTAAACACAAAATTTATTTCTCCTTTTTGCAATGCTAGAAATGTCGTTTCACCTGCTGGCAAAACTTTTGACGTAATTTTCTTAATGCTTGGCTCCCAGTCCCAATACTGTTCATTCGCTTCAAATGTCGCATATTCGTCTACTTTATGCTCTTTAAGCATGTAAGGGCCTGTGCCGTGATAACCATTTACACCTTCTTTCGTTTCCCCGTCGATAAAATCTTTTGGTGAAATAAATACATACGGTCTCGTCATCGATAATTCGTGTAACGTTGGATAATACGGTTCTGTTAAAATAAACTCAACCGTATACTCATCGACAACATTTACTTCTTCAAGTTTAGTAGATAACCGAATCCACGAATGGCGTTCCGCATTGCTTTGGACAGCTTCTATATTTTGTTTTACTGCATCAGCATTAAACGGTTCTCCGTCATGAAACGTCACGTCTTCTCGCAAATAAAACGTATATACTTTTCCGTCATCTGAGATTTTCCATGATTCAGCTAATAACGGTTGAATTCCTTCTGCTGTATTCTCAACTAATGACTCAAAGATCATCCCTTGTGCTGGCATTGATCCAGTGTATAAGTGGGGATTCATATCATTAATATCATTTGCAGCGGCATAAACGATTTCTGACTTTTCGTCTTCACTTGAATCTGTTCCAGTTTCTTCTACTGTAGTACACGCCATCAATAAACCTAGTGACAATACAAACAAAAATAAAAAAGTAACAAAACCTTTTCTCACTATACTTCCTCCACCTTTTTTAAATCGTAATGATTACTATTATTAAAGGTAAATTATAGCAGATTGTTCAACTCTGTCAATCTTTCCTCTATGAACTCTAAATGGGAGTTTGTGACTAAACAATCACACTATTGCTCATGTGATTTCCACGCTAGTCGAATTGTCTTGTTTTAGCTAAAAGCTATGTTCTTCTTGTTTTTTGTAGAATTGGTGGTGGCTTTGATCGATTAGACAGAAAAAAGGCACAACCTAAAGTTGCACCTTTTTCCTTAGAAAACTTTATATTTCATTCATATTACTAGTCTCTGCTTTTTTTAATCGAGTCTTTTTTTTTGTAAAAAACCCGAACAAGCTGACATGTTATATTCCCATAAAAAACCGCCTTAATTGTTAGCAAGCCTCAAACAATTAAGGTGGAGTTCAGTACACATATTATACTTCTTGGTTGGAAGGTAATATTATAATAAATCCCAATCGATTTCCATGCCCCACTTTTTTCCAAGCTCTTCGATTTTATTTCTATAATCTTCATCCATTTGCACTACTTCTATAATTCTCTCATTATATGTATGATCATCTAGGTCAATTAGCCATTCCTTTTCAGCATGTAACTCAACTTCATATGTTTGAGTGTAAAGTTGATGAATTTCCTTTAATTCCTCATTACTGATATTTTCTCCGTATTCTTGAGATTGAGAAATTAACCTCTCAAGAGTAGGTATAATGACAGTTTCCGTCACAGTATCAGCCGGGACATTTGTTTCGATAAGTTGCTCCACTTTATCTTTTAAATGATTATACTCATTGGTAATTTCAGCTGTATCGACAAGATATTCTTCCATTTCACCAACATTACCTGTAATCGTGTGAATGATGGAACATCCAGATGCTACAAATAGTATAAATAAAGCTGCTAAAAAAAATACAATTTTTTTACTCAATTTCTAACTCCTCCTGGTTGTGTATATAATTTACAGAAATGACGTTTTTAAATTATAATAGAACAACTCAACTATTGAAATAGGTCTTAACTAACATTCAACAAAAATCTACAAATTTGACTATCGAATTAAACAACAAATTTAATAGTAAAAAGTTCCTAATCACGAGTTAATAACCAAAATGGCTAAATGGACATTAAACAATTCCTTGCTGGAAATAATATCTAAATGGCAAATAGTAAAATTAGAAAGACAAGCCATGGAGTGAATCAACAAGGCAGTATTTGGTAGCATGACCAAAATATTAAAGAAATGAAAAACAAAATAGGATAGCGAACCTAGGAGATTGACTACAGTTGTCTGTTAACCCAAGCCTCTCTTGCTTTACCCATACAACTCCAACAAGTCAGCAAAATTTTCAATCGTTTCATCAGACTCACTCACGTCACCGAATCCGTACGCGGCATAGACAAATGGAATGTTTGCCAATCTGGCTGCTTTTACATCCCCTTCTGTATCTCCAATATAAATCGGACGGTTTAATTGATTTCTTCCCATTACAAGCTTTATGTTTTCTCCTTTAGATAACCCGGACCTACCTGGATTCTCGTAATCTAAAAAATACTTACCGACATTATGAAAGTGGAAAAACGCTTCAATATACCCTTCCTGACAATTGCTGACGATAAAAAGCTTATATTTTTTAGAAAGCGTTTGAAGTACGTGTTCAACTTGGTCGTATAACTTTCCTCCAAGCTTACGTAAATAGTCGTTTTCCACTTCCCCACATTTTTGTAGCAGCTCTATTCGTTCATCTTCCTGCAAGTAAGGAAATAACTTTTGTCCAATCTCATGGATTTGGAGCCCCATTGAGTCATGTAAATCTTCAAGGGTAATTTTCTTTTGTACTTTAGGATGTTGATTTAAAATTTCATTCCATGCCATGAGAACCGTTGAACTTGAATCCCATAATGTTCCATCTAAATCAAAAATAATACTATCCATCTACATTCCTCCACTTCTCTACTCATCATCTTCTTCCCTAAGAATCTCTTCTAAAAAACGCTCGCGGTGATCTAGGAAGTATTTTGTTATTTGGTAATGGTCGGTTTCTTCGTAGTCTATCTTCTTTATCTCGCCAGAATCAAAACTAAGAATCGTAGCTTCAGGATAACCTAACAAAATCGGTGAATGTGTCGCGATTATAAATTGACATTCTCCTGTCGATGATAAATCATAGATGATTTTTAAAAACGCAAGTTGTCGTTGGGGAGATAAGGCGGCCTCAGGCTCGTCTAATAAGTAAATTGCTTTTCCGTTGAAGCGGTGCAAAAACAAAGAAAGAAACGATTCCCCGTGAGACTGTTCATGTAAAGACTTCCCGCCATATGCTTCCCATGCCCTCACAGAATCAATATGAGAGGCAAAATGATAAAAAGACTCTGCTCTTAGAAAAAAGCCATTAGATATTTTCGGTAACCATGATAGCCGAATATAGTTGCCAAGAGCAGATTCCGAAGCTTCGAGGTCATATGTATTATTTCTTCCACCACCAGCTGTGTTAAATTGGCACTTATAGGCAATCGCTTCAAGCAATGTTGATTTCCCTGAGCCATTTTCACCAACAAAAAAGGTCACATTCTTCTCTAAATGTAGTTGCTGAAAATTTTGAATCGCTGGAATTGAAAATGGATATTCGGCTTGATTAGGAATAGTGTCTCGAAGCATTTCAATTCTTTTTAAAAACATCCAATCACCACCTCTTTACTACCATTTATGAATATAAGCACTTTCGTAATGTTGAAGTTTTGAAACTAATTGACTTGGTTCTTTGTCGATTACAATCAGTTTTTTATAGTCTGCCTTTACAAATCCTTGTTCAATCATATGGTCAAACAAAGATAAGATTGGTGAATAATATTCATTTACGTTAAAAAAAGCACACGGTTTTTCATGATATCCTAATTGGGCCCATGTAAACACTTCAAACCACTCTTCTAATGTTCCTGTTCCTCCTGGCATTGCAATAAAGCCATCAGCATAATCGGCAATTAACGCTTTTCGTTCATGCATTGTTTTCACAACATGAAGCTCTGTTAACTGCTCATGTGCAATTTCAACATTTCTTAGTTTTTCAGGTATGACACCAATGACTTTGCCTCCATTAGCCATGACCGCATCGGCAACAGCTCCCATACAACCAACAGTAGCTCCTCCATATACGAGATTGATATTGTTTTCCACAAGGACTTCTCCTAGTCTCCGTGCTTGCTCCATATAAACAGGATCATTTCCTGGACTTGACCCACAAAAAACGGCAATTGTTTTCATCTATATTTCCTCTCTTTCTATCTTTTGAAACTTCTACAATTATCACACAGGTTGAAATATTTAACAATTCTATATATAATCCTTCTCTCTTCTTTAAAAATCTAGTAATATGATGAAGTATCTTTTCCACTTATGGAGGGCTTAAGTTGAAATTAACGAACAAACAGATTTTTATGTTTCTATTCCTTGCCGTTTGTGTTGTTTCGTCTCTCTTTTTTGTTTTTCATAATTATTCGTTTTATGAACGACCTATTGCGAAAATCATAGAAACTCAACTGATAGAAACGACAGAGACGGTTGATATGTATAACAATGAGGACCAATTATATACCCAAAGCATCATCGCTGAAATAAAAAACGGAGAGTATAAAGGACAGTTGATTTCGTTAACAAATGAGTATTCATCCTCTCAAGCGTATGACCAGGAATACCGAGTCGGGAACGAGTTATTCGTTTGGATTGATGAAACGACTGTCGGAAGTGCTGAAATCACAGGCACTATTCAAGATGTGAAACGAGATAAATATTTATTGATCGTCACCTGGATATTTATTTTCACGTTATTGCTTGTCGGAAAAAAACAAGGGTTGTATTCTATCATTAGTTTATTTGTGAACGCTGCCATTTTATCGTATGCATTAGATGTTTACATTAAAACAACAAACATTAGTTTAGTATTTATATGTGGTGTAAGTGTCATTTTATTTACTGTCATTTCTCTTTTACTTGTAAACGGAAGAAATGAAAAAACATATGCTGCCATCATTGCGACACTCATCTGTACCTTTCTTCTATTGCTCATTGCCTATCTCGTCATGTGGGCCACAGCTGAGCAAGGTCTCCGCTATGAAGAAATGCAGTTTTTAACTCGTCCACATCAAATGGTATTTATGGCGGGGGTGTTAGTCGGTTCGCTCGGAGCTGTTATGGATGTAGCGATAACGATGTCTTCTTCGATTTTTAGTTTGTATGAAAAAAATAGCAACATCTCTGTGAAAGCAATGAAAACATCAGGAATGGAAATCGGTAAAGATATTATGGGCACAATGACAAATATTTTGTTTTTTGCTTATATTAGTGGCTCCATTCCGATGATGATTTTATACTTAAATAATTATGCACCCATTGGCTTTACCCTTTCGATGAACCTCTCATTAGAATTGGCACGGGCTTTAGCTGGTGGCATTGGCATTGTATTAACGATTCCAATTGGATTATATATTACGATATACTTCGTGAAAGTGAAGAGGGCGAGACGATGAGTGTAGTCACATGTTTAGCTGTCATCTTATTTCTATTAATGGTGTGGGTCGGAGGAAAAAAAGGCGCCCGTTCATTTCTTGCATTGTTTCTTAATTTTGCAGTCTTGTTTCTAACGATTCTTTTCATGTCCAATCCAAATGGGAATCCATTGTTGTTAACATTTTTCGCTTGTACCGTAATAAGCTGCATTAATTTATTTTATATTAATCGCATCAACATCAAGACAATCACTGCCTTTATCGCTACAGTAATTACAACCGTTATTCTCCTCGTGCTCATTATTTTCGTCACAGATTACGCGATGATTCAAGGGTTTGGTGAAGAAGAAATTGAAGAGCTTAGTATCTTTTCCCTTTATGTCGGTGTAGATTTCGTGAAAATCGGAGCAGCCGTTATTATTATGAGTACAATTGGCGCCATCATCGATATTGCGATTTCGCTCTCTTCTCCGATGCGTGAAATCTATTACCACAATCCAACTATCCGGCGAAAAGATTTGTTTTTGTCGGGGCTAGCGATTGGACGAGACATTTTAGGGACGAGTGCGAATACTTTATTTTTCGCGTTTTTCGGAGGTTATATGGCCTTGCTTTTATGGTATAAAGATTTGTCGTATTCCTTTGGACAGATTATTAATTCGAAAATATTTAGTGCAGAAATGATGACAATCCTTTGTGCTGGCATTGGCGTGGCATTATGTATTCCGATCACGTCTTGGATTACCGCCTATTTTTTAGTAAAAAAACGTGACCAAGTTGAAGCGGAAAAATAAAAGAATCAAAACGAAGCGTAGTAGTTACGGACATAGGTTCCGCTATTTCATTAAAAATAAAGCTTTTCTCACTTTTGTCGGACATACGTTCCGCTATTCACCAGAAAACAGCAGTGAAAATCTGCGTTTCTGCGCACTTAACGGAACGTATGTCCGTTAACATGTAGCCGACGCTATTTTTTCTTATAATAGCGGAACATACGTCCGTTAACACTGATGGTAGAAGAGAGTTACAAACAATAGATGGTTCTGCCTTCCCTCAAGACCTATACTCACGTTTTCAAAATGGATTTTCTCCTCTAATAAACGGAATGAAACGATGTACGACGCTCCGAAACAGAAAAGCCAAAACAACCTTGAGGAGAGAAGCCCTTTGTAAAATGAAACTTCTCTAAAAAGGAAAACTCCCATCACAATCGTATAAATGACAAAAAGGCAATAAGAAATTCCAAACCAATTCACCCATACATTTCCAACAAATGCGATCCCTTGATTTTCATATAAGTTGCTAGCGATATTCACGGTAAAAAAATAGCCGATGACTAAAAACAACACTACTTCCATTGACCGGCCAACATCTTTTATAAATGTTTTCAGTACTAACGCCTCCTCTCATTTTAGTATTGGAGGTTTCCTATGACGAGTTGCTTGTTCAAAGCTATAAGCAAGTTTGATTAGCGTACTTTCCGAAAAAGCTGTGCCGGCAAAAGTTACACCAAAAGGTCTACCATTTTTCATATATCCTGCTGGTACCGCAATACTCGGATACCCGGCTTTTGCACAAATCGTTGACCCGATATAGGACGGGAATACAATCGCATCAAGCTGATGTTTTTGAAGCGCATAGTCTATTCCTAATTCTTGTGAAAAATAAAGGTCTTCGATTTTTGCGTTCAAATACTCCGAGCTTTTTAATGCAGTTGGTAATTTGGCCCTTGCCTCTAATTTATCTTGACCATACTTTAAGGTTTGTTCTGAGAATTCCTCGTTAAATTGAATGAGTTCTTTTACTAAGTGCACAGGCATATGAGGTGGAAGCTGAAATAAATAGTTATCTAAGCTATGTTTTAACTCATAAAAGGACACGTCCCAGCTCCACTCTCTATGAAAAGATGGAATATCTACATCTTCAGTTAAAATAGCTCCTTGTTTTCTTAAAGTGTGAATGACGTCTTGGAATAACAATTCATCATGTTCTTCCGATTGCAAATAGCGTTCTGATGCATTTGTAAAAACACCAATTCTAGTACCAGCAAGACCTGACTTTTGTAAAAAGTGGGAATAGGTTTGTCTAGGTTTATACTTGCTTTTAAAGGTTGCCGGATCATCTTTATCTATCCCAGCTAGCACTTCTAACATGAAAGCGGCATCTGTTACCGTTCTCGCAATTGGCCCTGCCGTATCTTGAGAATAGGTAAACGGAATAAGGCCACTTCGGCTGATTAAGCCAACTGTTGGCTTAATCCCTACTACTGAGTTTTGAATAGCTGGACTAAGTATGGATGCATCTGTTTCTGTTCCGATTGCTCCTACTGTAAAATTAGCAGCGACTGCTACCGTTGACCCTGAACTAGACCCGCCGACAAAAAGGTCTCGGTCACCATAAGGATTAACAGTTTGGCCGCCTCTTGTACTATAACCAGCCCACATTTCACTTGCCATTCCATTAGCCAACTCAGTCATATTCGTCTTTCCTAATATAATCGCTCCTGCTTGACGTAATTGTTTTACAAGGAACGCATCTTCATTAGCAAGATTGTTTTGTAACGCTAGAGTACCTGCACTTGTATGCATAGCGTCTTTCGTTTCGATATTGTCTTTTAACAAAATAGGGATTCCATGTAATGGCCCCCTAGCCCGTGAAACTTTTCTCTCCTCATCTAACGCTTCCGCAATAAAAATAGCATCAGGATTAATTTCCAAAATTGAATGAAGGTGGGGACCTGCTTGGTCGTACTTCGCTATTTGATGTAAATAATACATGACTAGCTGTTTAGAGGTGATTTCTTCTTTGTCCATTGCAGATTGAATGTCTGTAATCGTCAATTCATCCCTGAAAAACTCAGCAAATTGTATCTCCATTTATACACTCCTACTCTTACTATTGTCACATGCAAGAGGGCAATACATATATAAATATCCCCCACAAACAAATAAAACTTCCAACTACAGTCATAATGGTGAAACTCGCTATTTTGTCACTTTTTACAAGACCATATACTCCACATAAAAGACTAGCGATTCCTAAAAAAACTCTCAAAAAAACCGACTGAATACACAGTGAATTGCTCCAACATATAAAGTCTTACGGAACCAAAAACTGAGATGTAAAGAAAGAAAATCACTTGGCAACTGACTCCAACTATCAATGCTTTCTTTTCTCGCTTATGTATTTTCATCAGCTTCATTTCGATATTCAAGAATGTCACCTGGTTGGCAGTCCAACGCTTTACAAATCGCATCGAGAGTTGAGAGTCGAATCGCTTTTGCTTTCCCATTTTTTAAAATTGATAAATTCGCCAGCGTTATTCCAACCTTTTCTGAAAGCTCGGTGACACTCATTTTTCTTTTCGCTAACATCACATCAATATTAATTATAATCGCCACTGCTATTCACCTCAGATCGTTAACTCATTTTCTGATTTTATCTTTAGCGCATTTTTTAATAATTTCTGAAGTACAGCCGCAAAGACAGCAATCACAACAGATGTAAACATAACCAGGAAACTAATAATGGCAACTCCTGGGTGCAATGCGTTTTGCGTTAGAAGTAAAATTGTCCCAACTGCATATAAGAAGGCAATTGCATTTCCACAATATTTAATCTTATTTAACGTGCTCACCGATAACTCAGAAAAAGCAGCGTTTTTTTCAATATAGTTCAGTAATTGCCAAGCTTGATGTAGTGCCATAAAAAAAGGGACTGCCGTTACATACAATCCAAGTAAAACTGGATATTTCAAATAAGCAAACTCTGGTGCTTGTTCCGCTGCGTTCCTCGCTAACCATGGCAACCACAATACACATAATGCGACTACCGTTATTCCTAACAAAATAATAACAATCTTTAAAAATAACGTCCGTTGTCTTTCCATCTGTCACACCTCGTTTTAATTTTGTCTTTATTTTACATCTATATTTATTGTCTTACAATAAATTTTTATTAAAAAATGATATTATTTTGACTTTAGGTAAACTGTTCAGAAATAAAAAAAGTTCCGTTCTAGAAGAAAGAAAGGAACTCTTTTTGATTCGGTAGGGGGGATTCTGGTTTAGTTTGTGGTGTGTTTGTACTTAATATGGCAGTTTTTGTTGGTTGTATTTGTGTTGGGGCCTTCGTGGGTTCGATGAAGGACACTTTTTGCTCGTTTTGCTTCTGTTTTGTCCTTCATCCCTCCGATGAAGGACACTTCTTGCTCGTTTTGCTTCTGTTTTGTCCTTCATCCCTTCGATGAAGGACACTTCTTGCTCGTTTTGCTTCTGTTTTGTCCTTCATTCCTTTGATGAAGGACACTTCTTGCTCTTTTTGCTTCTGTTTTGTCCTTCATCCCTTCGATAAAGGACACTTTCCGCTCGTTTTGCCCTTGTTTTGTCCTTCATTCCTTTGATGAAGGACACTTCTTGCTCTTTTTGCTTCTGTTTTGTCCAATAGAACCTCCCTATTAGACACTTCTTGCTCGTTTTGTCTCCGTTTTGTCCAATAGAGCCTCTTTATTAGACACTTCTCGCTCTTTTTGTCCCTGTTTTGTCCAATTGAACCTTTCTATTAGACATTTCTCGCTCTTTTTGTCTCCGTTTTGTCCAATAGAACCTCTCTATTAGACACTTCTCGCTCTTTTGGCTCCTGTTTTGTCCAATAGAAACGCTCTATTGGATACTTCTACTTCGCATTTGCCATTTACAAAAGGCTAATATAAATCAATTATAAGTATCTACATCCACGACTTTTAGGATTACACCATCTGGTACGCTGAAACTAAGGTGAATTTATTAAGTTTCCCTGTTGCAAAATGAATGTATAGCTAAACCCAAAGTTATGACAGGTAATATGTACCATAAAGAATCTCTCTCAAAAATATACTTAAATTCAGGTATAAACACCAAATATTTATTTATAAACATAAGCATAAAAAATGAACTGACCAATAAAATAGATTCGGAAACATTAATTATTTTTTTGTTTTTCATTTGAATATCCAACCTCCCTAATGAATTCTGACAAAAAAATTCATTGCATAACTCCTTTTCATTTTTCTAATATTATGACATTATGAAATTTAAAAAATAGAAGCTTATCACTTTATTAAAGCAAATCGCTTCTATTATACATTTTTCCCTGTTATTCACCGTACAGTTGTAACCCATTCAAAAGCTCAATCCCTCTAGTTAACGGCTTTATCTTAGTTTGAAGGTGAATAGGCACAATAAAAATAGCGCTGTCGCTTTCTATTATATCTCTAGTGACCACCGTATGATTCGTGTGTCCTGTAATTTCTTCTCCTATCATCGCTAGCTCAAAAGGAGACTCTTTAAATATCGACTCCGCTAACGTAGTGAATGTCGCATTCACTTCCACTAACCAAGGATTCAGCTCATTTGTTAGCGGATAGCGATAACAGTAAACCTGCTCAAACGCAAATTGAGGAATCGATATATCGAGCCAATCTGATTCGTCATCAATTCTAGTCACCGTCACCATACAAGGCAAAACTTTTCCATCTAAAATATGAATATCACCGTACCATTGATTCACGCTATTCCCTTCAATTTTCACTCGGTGTGAAATTGGCACAGCAATTATCTTGCTATTGGATACCGCAGCAAGAGCAGTATTTATTTTTTTATCATCTCCAACTGGGCTGTACTCGATGGAAAGTTCATAAAAGCCTCCACTCCACTGTGAAGGTTTAATAACATCCTTTTGAATCATATCTCCCACTCCATCTAAATCTCGTTACACCATTAAAACTACATAAAAAGCAGCTGCGATAATCGTCAACACTATTCCTAACACTCGCCTCTTTTCTTTCATTTGGAGGACAAATCCAACTACCCATAAAACAAATAACAACATGAATTGCAGCCTATATTCTGGTGTATCTGTTTCCGCAATTCCTGGCCCGCTCATCCAAAGCGAAAACAAAAGAACCCAAACTCCTGACAGTAACAGCCATGTATACCGAATAAACTTCATCAAATTGCTCTCCTCTCCCCATCTTGTTATGGAAAGTTTTTACTTTTGGAAATTATACCATATATAATTTTCAAATAAATGGTCCTTTTTTCACGCTATTTCCAAATCAAACAAAAAAACCTCCGCATGTACGAAGGTTTTTCCGCTTATTAAGAGAACAACTCGCGCAAGCGATCCCAGAATGTTTTTTCTTCTGGTGCTTCGTCTGTCGCTGTTTCTTGTTCTTCTATTTTCAAACTTTCTGTTCGGATAACAAATTGGACTGAGTTTACTTTTTCATTTTTCGGAGATACAAATGACACGGCTTCGAAATCTGATTTATCATATTCGGCAATCATATTATCAATTTCTTTTTGCATTTGTTCTGGTAAGTCACTTGTTGATTCATACAATTTTCCTGTGCCATCTTGGAGTTCACCCACTCCACTTTCTAATTCTGTCGTTCCGTTTGCCAGTTCCACAATGCCAGAATGTAACTCACCATAAGAGTTTGATAATTCACCAACACCGTTTGTGTAGCTCACTAAGCCTGAGTGGAATTCTCCATAGTTTGCTGATAATTGTGCGATCCCATTTTGTAACTCAGCAAACCCATTCGTATCTCCCATCTCATCGACAGAAGCGGATAAACCGTTGGCAATCGTAGAAAGCGTGGTGCCCATTTCTTTTAATGCTCCACTCACATCTCGTAATGTGGTATCAACAACGGCAAACGCTTCTTTTACTTGGCTATACGTTCCTTTTACAACTTGGGCAGCTGTATAAGTTTCCACTAACTTATCAACAACGCGGGTATCCGCACCACTCCCATATAGGGCACCGATCTCTTGTTCCGAAATAGTATGGTTTGGAATCCCCGATATTGCTCCATCCAACGCATTATATGCCATATTATAGTTTTCTCGCAGAAGAGCTAATCCATCCACTGTTTCATTTAGTCCACCGGCAATTTGGTTTAAACCATCAGCGACCGCAGCAAGCTCGCTCATATCAATATCATCAGCGTCCGCAAGACTTTCACTAATCGTTGCAAGTGCTTCATCAATGGACTTCGATGCATTGACTAGTTCTGAAGAGCCTTTGTTTAACTCCGTCATCCCGTTCTGATATTGCTGCGAACCGTTTCGTAATTGAGCAACACCATCGTTCAACTCCGCTACGCCAGTTTTCAACTCACCAACACCTTCGTTTACCTGACGAATCGCATCTGTTAAAGAATCCATATCCTCTGTCATCTCATCAATATCTGGTGCATCAATCGCCATGGAAGATGGGACAGCCGCAATTTCAATCCCCTGCATCTCAAACTGAGTGACATCTGCTGCTAGATAAAATTCACCATTTTGCTCAGGCATGGCAGTGAATGTCACTTGTTGATTTTTCCCGACATTAGCAATCATGCCATCTGTCACTTCAATATTATTAAAAATATCAGATTCAAGCATCACAGAGATTTGTAAAATATAGTTCTCGTAAAATAGTTGTTCTCCGTTTTCATTAGATGTTGTTTGAATCGTCATTTCAAAATGACCGTCTTGATTGATCAGTTGCTCTGGGGCAATATTTTGTCCATCTAACTTATAAGCAACCTCAATATTCCATGGTAGCTCGACGGATTGCTCGATATTACCTTGATAAAAAAATTTGCCTTTCGAAGCTTCTATACGAACGACATCATCTTCATGCTCTATTTCTGACAAGTCCGTTAAATTTTTCACACTATCGTACGGACCGAAATCAATAATCGTTCCTGCTTCTCTTATATTTAAGTTGTTAACAACATACACTTGTTCAAGCTCACCTGTCGCTTGTAATAATGCATACACAACTTCATCCTTTGACGCAAGCTTGCCATCAGTTTGTTCAATTGTGCTCGTTCCCTCATCCTGACTTTCTTCCGTTTGATTGGCTTGAACAAGAAATGACGGCAAGAGCAATAGAAGCGCAAGAACAATAAGCATTAACTGTTTTTTTCTCATCATCATTTCTCCTCGTAATATTTCGCATTATAAGTTGTTTTCTTAATGACTTTATCTAACAGTAACAACAGTGCTGGTAAGAAACAAACAACCATCACAAAAGCAAGTAAAGCTCCTCTTCCTAATAATAACCCAATCGAACCAACAATCGGATTCGTCGAAGTAATCCATAATATAAACCCGATACTTGATAAGATTGCTGCTGATATAGAAATTGAAAATACTTTTTCATCAAGTGTTTTCTTAATCGCGGCAAATGCTGGCATTTCTTTTCGGTTCTCATTATACGCTTCAGTCAGTAGAATCGCATAGTCAACCGTGGCAGCAAGCTGTACCGTACTTATAATTAAATACCCAACAAACACTAAAGACGTATCAGTAAAATACGGTATTGATAAATTGACCCACACTGCTGCTTGTATTGTCACTAAAAGGACGACAGGAATCGTAAATGACCTAAACGTTACAAGAAGAACAATCGCTATCGTGACAACCGTCATCACATTTACTACGATATTATCTTTTTCAACCGTATTTTTAATATCATAAAGGGTCACACTTTCTCCAAGACTTAACGCTTCTTCTCCATAATAAAGGGCGGCTTGCTCTTGCACCGCTTCAACAATGGAAAACGGAATGTCTCCTTCTTTAGCCGCATTCGTGTTAATAATAATTCGGCTATAATTCTCAGAGAAAAACTCATTTCGAATCGATTCATCAACATATTCTGGTGGAATTGCACTGCCTACCATCGAAACATATGAGATGACACTTGTAACATGATTAAGTTCCTCTAACCCTTGCACTAGCTCCATCTCTTTTGCTAAATCTCCATTTGGAACGAGCAATACAATCGGGGTCAGTTCTCCAAACGCTTCTTCAATCACTTTAAAATCAGCGCCTGCTCGTGTATTCTCTGGTTGTTCACCAAGTCCATACGTAAACGTTGTATTGCTTTGTGCTAAAAAGCTTGGGAGTAAAATCACCAAAACGATAAGTAAACTCGGGATTCGAAACTTCATCACACGTTGGCCAAACCCTTGAAAGTTTGGAACGAAGCTCTTATGTTCCGTTTTATCCATCCATTTATAAAAGCATAATGTTAATGCCGGTAGAAAAACCATGACACTAATAAAGCTTAACAAAATTCCTTTTACTAGATTTAATCCTAAATCAGACCCTATTTCAAAATTCATTAACATTAATGCAGTGAAACCAAAAAACGTTGTAGCTGCACTTGCTGCAATAGCTGGAAACGAACGTTTCATAGCAAGTTGCATCGCTTCTTCTGGATTGCTTGTTTTCTTCCTGTAATCAGAGAAACTATGCAATAAGAAAATCGCATAATCGAGGGATACTGCTAGTTGTAATATCGGCGCAACAGACTGTGTAACAAACGAGACTTCACCGATAAAAATATTCGTTCCTAAATTTATAAGAACAGATACCCCAATCGCCGTTAAAAAGAAAATCGGCTCAACCCATGAAGTTGTGGAAATGACGAGGATAATGATAATAATCGGTATAAGTAATGCGGCCGCATACATCGATTCAGTTCCTGCCATTTTTTGCGAAGTCGCCGTATCTAACGCTTCTCCTGCCATCGCATCGTTTTCACCAATGATTTCATAAATCTCATCTGTGACAGCAACTTCATCCCCTTGTCTTACACTAAATGAAAATAATGCATTCCCCTCTTTATAATAAGACTCAACTGTATCTTGATCGGCCATTTCTAATGGAATTTTCAAGTCCATTACATTATCTAACCACATTACATCTGACACACCGTCGATAGCCGCTAATTTTTCTTTAAAAATCAGTGCTTCTTGCACGCTCACATCTTGTAACATCACTCTTGTATTTGGTACAGAGGCGGTGAATTCTTCTTCCATGATTTCAAGCGCTTGAGTCGATTGAGCATCATCTGGCAAATAATCAACCATATTGTAATTGACTGATACAAAAAACTGCGCAATTGTTGCAAGGACTGCAATGATGGCAAATACGATTACAATCGCTTTTTTATGTTTAATAATTGTTGCTGCTATGCCAATTGTTGCTCACCTCTCTTGTATTATCTTCTTTTGCACTTTATCATTATATAAACACAGTGTTGGATATTCAACAAACAGTTTAATATAAAACGTTGAGTGCCCAACACTTTTGCTTAATGTGTTGATTTTCACAAAAGAAAAAGGGGGAATTTTCAATGAGTGAAAAATTAGACCGCCGCAAAAAGTACACTCGAATGGTATTAAAAGACAGTCTTATATCCTTATTAAAAGAAAAACAAATTTCCGCAATAACTGTAAAAGAATTATGTCAGGTCGCAGATTTGAATCGTTCTACGTTTTATGCTCATTTTACTGACCCGTATGACCTTTTACATAAAATTGAAGAAGAATTCATTGCAGATATGTACGAAACATTAAGTCAATATAACTTTCACAAAGAAGAAGAATCGTTACAAATGACCGTGAAAATATTAGAATACGTTGCGACCAAACATGAACTGTGCCATATTTTTTTAAGCGGTCAAAGCGGTACAGCATTTCAACAAAAAGTTATGGAAATTACAGAACAATTTACAATGAAAAACTGGATGGAAGTTAATGTTGTAGACGACAAAGCTTCTGAATATATTAGTTTACTCGTTGTGAGTGGCTGTATTCACGTCATCAAGAGTTGGTTAGATAATGGCATGGATAAATCAACAACAGAAATGGCTGAACTTATAAATCAATTTACAAATAAAGGTCTAGCCTCGTTTCGTTAATAGAAAAATTTTACTATTCATTATATAATATATGGAATCACAAACCTCGGAGGAAATCTATGAATACTCTCATATCGAAAACTAAAAAACAAATAATCCTAATCGCTTTATTAGCATTCGTCGTTATTGCTTTTGTAATCGCAGCACAGTCTTATATGAGTTATGTTGAAATCACAACAGCAAGTAATAACTGTTACGACAATGGCGGGTTTCCTATCGTTGAAAAGTCTGGGTTAAAAATGACATATTTCCATTGTAAAATGTAAGGGAATGTGCGAATTAGGAGATGATTGATGTGAGTCTTATTAAAGCGATAAACTGCATTTATATTCCGACAACAGATACTGAAAAAGCGGCCACATGGTATATGCAAAATCTCGGTTTGGAATTACTCGCTCCTTGTACCGATAACCAAGCACAGCTTCAAATCCCATCTGGCCCTTCTATCTTTCTAATTAAAACACCAAAGCCTACAACCTTAAACTACATTGAAATAAGTGGGACAGAACAATGCACATTGACATTAGAAGTCCTTGATTTCCATACTCTATACAACACAATGAAAGAGAGTGGAGCGAAAGTGTCTGCTATCGAGGATAATGCGAGTTGTGGGCTAAATTTTTATGCTTACGATCCTGATGGAAATAAGCTTGATATATGGAGTGGCTGGCCGGCGTAATTTTTTATGCTCGGATTATTTCGGACATTTGTTCCGCTATTTCATGAAAAATACCCCACTTTCCAATTCTTACGGACATCCTTTCCGCTATTCCAGCCAAACCGCGTCAATAACACATTGTTCAACTAAAATAACGGAATAGATGTCCGATAGTCTTCGAGAAATGTTACTTTTTATTAAAATAGCGGAATATATGTCCGATAGGGTTTCTCACCAGGAAAACTACCGCTCTCCTTCATTGCTCTCAAATCCACTTAAATAACTAGTCTTTTCGTTTCAAGCGAAGTGCGGAGCCTTCGCTCTTCTAGAATAAGCTTTCAAGGCTTTATTGCTATACTAAATTTTTCTCATCTTTAAAAAAGAGGTTTTAATATGAAGATAGACTTACCAAAAATTCCAATTGAATTACCAGAAAAGAGATTTCATGATATTTTCCATGATGAATACTTTGAATTAGACACGTGTCTCATTCTAGATACTACGTTTGATAACGAAAACGTAAACCGAGCACACTTATTAAAAATGAAAATCCGTAACAGTCGATTTAACAACACCGACTTTAGTGATATTGACGTTACGGATGTTATTTTTGAAAACTGCGATTTATCAAATGTCATATTCAGAAATGCTTCCATCCACCGCACGGAATTCAAGAACTGTAAACTAGTTGGATGTGATTTTACAGACTCAAGGATGGGGAATGTTCAATTTGAAAATAGTTTACTAAATCTAGCTGGCTTCGGAAATGCCAAGTTAGAAAAGGTCATCCTGACTGAAAGTTCCCTTGCCAACACTGATTTTTATGATTGTGTATTAAAGAAAATCGAATTCAATCAATGTAACCTAAATGAAGCTAGTTTTGAACAAACGTCGTTAAAAGGAATCGACCTAAGCACATCGACTTTTGAAACATTAACGGTTTCAATAGAAGGATTGCAAGGTTGTAAAGTGTCTTCCTATCAAGCTATGCAACTTGCCACATTGTTGGGTGTTATTATTACTGATTAAATAAAGTGACCTACTAAAATTCGAATGCTAACAAGATAAAAGACGTCCCAAAAGGCGCTAGTTTATGACCTTTTAGGACTTCTTTGCCCTTACAACTTAAACTTTGCAATACTTTCTTGCATCGTTTCTGACAACTTTGCAAGTTCTTCACTTGAAGTTGCTAACTCTGTCATCGAAGCCGTCTGTTCTTCAACAGAAGCAGAGGCTTGTTCAGCACTTGCCGCATTTTCTTCTGCGATGGCTGAGAGATTATCAATTAAATCAATGATACTATCTTTTTTCTTTTGCATGTCTTCACCAGAATGAGCAATTTGCTCCATCGCTTCTTTCATGACTTCAATTGCTTCTGCGATACCAACGAATTTAGTATTCGTTGATTCTAAGCTTTTTACTTGAGACGTTGTATTTTCATCAACAAGATTCATTGTCGTTACTGCACTTTCTGTTTTATTCGTTAGCTCTTGAATGATCGTAACGATATCTTCGGTAAATTCATTCGATTGCTCTGCTAGCTTCCGTACTTCATCGGCAACAACCGCAAAGCCTTTCCCTGCTTCACCTGCTCTTGCAGCTTCTATCGCAGCATTTAACGCAAGCAAATTCGTTTGCTCAGAGATGCTTTTTATCATTTGACTTGCCGTAGAGATTTTTTCAGCACTCGCGTTTGTCGTTTTAATAATTTCTTTAATTTCCTTAATCGATTGCGTATTAACCTTTGTTTTATCAACTAATTCTTTTAAGCTTGCCAACCCTTCATCTTTTAAAGTCCTTACATTATCTGTGGACTGAACAAGACTTTCTACATAACGTTGGTCTTCTTCAATTAATTGTCCTAGCTCCTGAACTTGCGTTGCACCTTTTTCTGTGTCATTTGCTTGACCCGTCGCACCAGTTGCAATCTCTCCAATCGTACTCGCAACTTCATGAGCTGCATTTACGGCTTGTTGGCTTGTCGCTGTTAGCTGTTGTGATGAAGCGGATACTTGACTGGAAATATCCCCTGTATTTTGGATTAGTTCAACAAAACTTTGACGCATCCTTTCAAGGGAGTTCGTAATACGGCCCACTTCATCTTTTCGGTTTGCATACTTTTCAAAGCGAGAATCTGTTGTTTTCACTAAATCATAGTTCGATAGTTTATCAATTTCATTTGATACCGCCACTAGTGGCTTACTAATCGAATTACTCATAAAGTAGGTCGTTACCACACCAACAATTAAGAAGAAAATAATGACAATGAGCAATGCTATTTCTAACACACGCATACCTGCTAGAATTTCTTTTTCATCCACTTCAAGTACAATAACCCAATCCGTATTTTCGATCGGAGCAAACCCGACCATAACTTTTTCTCCAGATATTGTATGAACACCGTACCCTGGTTCTCCCGTACTAATACGTTCATCAAACAAGCGAGCTAACTCTTCTACATTAACCTCTTCCACCGGTTCACCACCAGGATCCTCTTGTTGTTCTGCGATTTCCGGAGCAGCTTGTGGGTTCCCTAGCTCAATTAAGTTCACTTGCATTTCTGCTAAAACATTATAAGGATGGGCTTGAAATGTTCCATCTCGCTTTGCAATAAAAGAACGGACCGATTCATGCTCTCCATACGTAATACTCTCGATCACTTCTGTTAAGATTCCTGCTTGCCTTGTCCCCATGAGTGCACCAACAATTTCTCCATCACGGACAACTGGTGCACCATAAATCAAAAACGCATTCTCATTAATTATCGTTACGTCAGAAACAAGTGTTTCTCCATTTAAGGCACGTTGAATATCAGTACTTGTACTTGATATTCCTTCGTGTACAGCTTGAGTTGAATTTAAAGATAAACCATCTCCATTATGATCAACGAATATAAACGTTGAGTATCCGGCTCTTTCCGCTTCTCTTTCAAAAAACTCATATTTTTCTTCAGAAAATTCTTCATCTAGTAAATAAGGGTTTTCCGTCAACGCTTCCATATAGAACATTTGCCTTAGTAAGTACACATTTACTAGTTTCGAAGCCTCAACCGCAGCCCCTTCTATTCCTCGATTTGCTTGGTCTTTTATTGTTTCTGTACTAAAAAACGAAGCGATCGTTCCTAAACCAATTACCGTTATTAATATAAGTCCCGTAAAAAAAACTAACATTCTAGTTTTTATCGATTTCATTTTCTTCCTCCATCTACATCATTTATAAAAGTTTTATACACAAACTTAACATCAAAATAGTAACATATACTCATACCTAGTTCAATGCCATGTCTTAATTTACCATAAAAAATGTCGAATTATGCAGAATTATATATAATGTTAGTTTAAAAGTCCTAATTAAAAAATCTCTCTCAAAAAAAAAAAAAAAAAAAAAACGGGACTCTCTCGAAAAGTCCCGTTTCCTCTTACTTACTATTCTCTTTAAACCATTCAACAACTTTTTTCACTTCAGCCCGGTGTCTCGCTAATTGCTCTTTGTTCAGTAACCCTTGTTTTAACGTTTTTTCAAAAAAGGAGCGTACAATAGGTAAAATTTCATCGAGAGATAACATTCCACCGATAAAATCATGGTCTGCACCTTTTATTTCTAGGTACGTCGAGTTCGGCAAAACATTATGTAAAAGACGTGATTGTTCAACAGGAACGATTTCATCATAGTCACCATGAATGAGTAAGCTTGGAATTGGATTTTCCTCGATGTAAGAAATGGGATTTGTTTTTTTCGCTCGCTCTTCATTTTCACATAAGCTTCCCCCAATAAATTTCGCTTCAGGAGAATTCGGTAAATCATGCCACGTTCCCATGGATAACAAATCCACTGGTCCCGCTAGCGCACATACTGCCTGTACTTGTTCAGATGTTTTCGAATTAGTAGTAAATTCGTTATGGCCTGCACTAAAAGCGGTTAGTGTCGCTAAGTGCCCACCTGATGAATGTCCCCATAACCCAATTTTCTCTCTATCAATTCCATATTCATCTGCATGGTCTTTTATCCACGAAATGGCTGTTTTAATATCTAATAAAGGAGCTGGGAAAATAGCTTCTCCACTTAAGCGAAAGTTTATGTTCACACAGACAAACCCGTATTTTGCAAATGAGGCATTCCACTCCCCACCAACTTTACTTTTATCTCCTGCCATCCAACCTCCACCGTGAACATAAATAATAGCTGGAAATGATTCCTTTGATTTTGGCTTTACAATATCAAGCTTAAGTGTCCGTTCTTTTGTCTCACCATATACAAGATCCACTATTTTTTCAGTTTCATAGATTTCCATAATACCCCTCCTTTTTTTAGTTCAATGTTAGTTGAACTATTTTTACTTGTCAACATCTGTTAAACTATTGTTATATTTTTAAAGAAGGTGATTATATGAACGTCTCATTCCTTCATTCACTTCATTATGAAGTGTTACTAAGCTTTTCTTTATATAAGCGTCAAACACATTTAAAGTATCTTACTATCTCGAAAGAATGGCACGAGTACACAAAAAGAACCATATCATCTGCATTACATGATGAAATAATTTCTCTAGAGGACCTAGAATTCGAAGACTTTTCCGTTTTTCTTATTGAAGAAACTCCGTACAAAACTGACTTTCACGCCTACATGAATTGGTTATCGGAGCTTTCTGTCGGGGAGCTCTATGAAATAATAGCTCCTTTTGCTACGAGCAAAAAGAAAATTCCTCCCGATTTAGATAAGCGTCGACGATTACACGTTTCCCTTTTATCTAAATGGCATAAAGAGTATTTTCAATTTATTGAACATGAAATCGGTCCTATAATACAAAAAAATGTTACACAGGCAACGACTATCGATTTTTCTACAGACACCTATCGAAAAATTGAAGCGCTCTCTAAAGGGCTTGTTTTTGATAACTATGAACTTACGGACATAACGCTCATTCCAACATGGCATTTCCGGCCTTTATCTTTGCATGACATTTTTGGAAAAAAAGCATTCATCACATTTCCTTGTGCTTTACATGACGAACAAGAAACATTGCTAATTACCAAAGCATTAGCTGAACAAAAGCGGCTACAGATGATTCAACATATAAAAACAGAAGAAAAGACATTTACCGAACTAGTCCAGGTAATGGGAATGACGAAAGGAAATATCCACCACCATTTGCTTTTATTACGTTCAGCTGGTTTGCTCAGAATGCGTCCAAGTAAACAAGATTATTTCCTTTATCAATTTCGAAAAGAACGACTGAATGATTTATCACACTATTTTTCTTAAGGTTCGAAGTGAAACGATTTTCTAGCTTTTTTACAATTGCGTGAAACAAAATGCAGTTAGGTTCGTCTATATTTCTAAACAAGGAGGGATAGTGTGATGACAAGGTTTAGTTGGATGTTATTTATACTTTTATGTTTCATAGGAAGTGCTTGCTCAAATCAAGCTGCCGATCAGGGAAATATAAATTGGGACATTCGCGATTCATATGAAGAAAATGGGGAAACGCTGCTTCAAGTCTATCCAGACCCAGGGTTAGTAGCGGGGGAATCACTCGGATATCTGTTCCACTTCACTGCACCGTTCGAAACCTTTGAAGGAAAAGAGTTAGCTATTTATCTACATAATAAAGAAACGGGAGAATCTATTATTGCTGTAGCCCCTAAAGAAATTTCTGAACCACCATCGAGTTATTCCTCATTAGAGCGTTATACTGCTTTTATTGAAGTTCCTTACGGCGGGATTTGGCGTTATGAGGTTCGTCTCGATGATAAATCGTATGCAGATATTGTATTAGATGTATACGGTCGGAACAGTTTAATACCAATAAATGAATAAAACAATCCCGGTTAATAATCCAATTTTATAGATAAACCTTCCCTTGCTCTTGTTTTCTTTCCACTCTTCGTGAACAGTAGATATGAAATGTGGGAGCGAAAGAAAGAATGCTATGATAAGGAGTAGCTTTACTTTTAAAATTAACCCTGAATAAAATAAGAAAATACCAATAATCACTACGCTCAATTTCAAAGCTTTCGTTGGTGTTTTCCATTCTGCTTTCAACTGCTCTTTTTCACTTTGAGACATTTTTTTAATTAGATAAATATAATAAATAATACTAATGAGTGTGATAATCAATAAAAACAATACATTCTCCATACTTATCTCCATTCACTCTGGCATCGATTTATGAAAAGATTAACCCACAGTCACCAAGTTAAAAAATAGGAAATTAGTAGTGACTTCTAATTGAAAAAATCTACTGCTGGTCGCAGTAGATTTTTTCTGTTTTATTTACACTTGCTGATGCTTCTCAGCTCGTAGTTTCTTCGCAGCAGCTACCATGTTTTGTAAAGAAGCAATAGTTTCTTTTTCTTGCCGTGTTTTTAATCCGCAATCAGGATTAACCCAAAATTGTTCTTTTGAGATAACAGCTAAACTTTCTTGTAAAATGACGTCCATTTCTTCCACACTTGGGACACGCGGACTATGAATATCATACACTCCTAAGCCGATTCCTAGTTCATATGGATTTTCTTTTAACGATTCAATGAATTCACCATGACTTCTTGATGTTTCGATCGAAATCACATCTGCATCAAGATGACGAATAGGTTCAATAAAATCATTAAATTCGCAATAGCACATATGTGTATGGATTTGAGTGTCATTTTTCACACGAGAAGTTGCTAATTTAAACGCTTGAACACTCCAGTTAATATAGTCCTCCTCGTTTTCTTTCCGTAATGGTAATCCTTCTCGTAATGCTGGTTCATCTACTTGAATAATCGATATGCCTGCATCTTCAAGTGCTTGAATCTCTTCTCGTAATGCAAGTGCAAGCTGATAGGCTACTTGTTCTCTAGATAAATCATCTCTCACAAATGACCAATTCAAAATCGTAACCGGTCCCGTTAGCATACCTTTGACAGGCTTTGTTGTCCTTTGTTGTGCTTCTAGTACTTCCTTAACTGTCATCGGTGTTGTCCATTCCACATCTCCATATATAATAGGTGGTTTCACGCAACGAGACCCGTAGGATACAACCCAACCATTTTTTGTAAAAGCAAAGCCACTTAATTTTTCGCCAAAATATTCGACCATATCCGTTCTTTCAAACTCGCCATGAACGAATACATCTAGACCGATTTCTTCCTGGATTTGAATCCATCTTGCTGTTTCTTGTCTTACGAAGTCTGCATACGCATCATCGGTAATTTCATTTCTACGCCAAGCGGCTCGCGTTTTTTTCACTTCAGATGATTGTGGAAAACTTCCGATCGTTGTTGTTGGAAAATCAGGTAATTGCAATTTCTTCTGCTGTAGTGCACGACGCTCTTTATAATCCATCTTCCTTGTAAAATGATGTGGCTGCACTTCTGAAACAAGGGTTTGAACTTGCTTATTATTTCTTGCTTCATGTTGAGCTAATGCCTCGGTCGCTATCATGCTTTCAGATATTTTTTCCTTCCCAACCCAATTTTCATCGCGAATATAGCTTGTTATATGAGTAAGTTCCAAGATTTTTTCATCCGCAAACGATAATGCTTCTTTTAATGTTTTGTCTAGTTCCGTTTCGCTTTTTGTTGTGACTGGAACATGTTGTAAGCTACAAGACGACTGAATCCAAACATTTGTCGCTTGACTTAAGGAAAGCACGGCCTTTGTAATCATTTCTTTTTCCGCTAAATTCGCTCGCCAAATATCTCGACCATTAACGACTCCAATTCCTAATACTTTATCTTGTGGGAATCCATATTTTCGCAGTGATGCCATGTTTTCTTTTCCACCGCAAGCAAAGTCTAAACCGATTCCTGCAACAGGTAATGAAACAAGTTGTTCATACGATGATAAAGCTTCAAAATAAGTTTGTAACATAATGTTAGCTGCTGGTACTTCATGTACAAGTTGCTTATATAGTTCTTGGACTAAT
The DNA here is from genome assembly GCF_000621445.1 of Alkalihalobacillus bogoriensis ATCC BAA-922. Classification (GTDB taxonomy): domain Bacteria; phylum Bacillota; class Bacilli; order Bacillales; family Bacillaceae_F; genus Bacillus_AO; species Bacillus_AO bogoriense. The sequence goes on from NZ_JHYI01000027.1 coordinate 53,721, forward strand.
TTCACATCTTCCTCTTGTAATGTGAAGACTAAAGCAGGCTCTTCAATTTGAATCCACGTAGCACCTGCATCAACTAACTGTTGCAATATTTGTGTATAAAGAGGCAATAGCTTTACATAAAATGATGGTTTTGATTGTTTTGTGTACCCTTTTGCAAGTTGGACAAATGTATATGGCCCAATTATTGTTGGCTTTGTAAGTATTCCTAGCTCTTCTTTTGCCTCTACAAAAGAATCAAGAATATAGTTTCGCTGTAATGTTAAAGGTTTGTCTTCATATTCAGGTACAATATAATGATAGTTCGTGTTAAACCATTTCGTCATTTCACAAGCTACGACATCATTCGCTCCTCTTGCCATAGCATAATATAATGGTAGGTCGATTTGTTTTCCGTCCCACTTATACCGCTCCGGAACTAACCCAAACATGACAGCCAAATCAAGCATGCGATCATAAAATGTAAAATCGCCAACCGTAATTAAGTCTAGTCCTAGTTTTTGCTGACATCTAATTTGATTCAACCGAAGTTCTTTCATTGTCAAAAGAAATGTTTCTTCGTCCATGTTCCCTTTCCAATACGATTCGACGCAACGTTTCCACTCTCGCTTTTCTCCAATATACGGATACCCAATCGTGGTGCTTAATAAATTCATCTTTCGTCCTCCCTTTGTTCATTTTTATTACATATTCCAAATACAAAAAGCCATCTCCCACAATAGGAAATGGCTCTACATTCAAGTTAAATGACGCATAAATAAGCATGCTAATGAAGCATCGCAATCTTAACTCGTCTGTCGTACAAATGAATGGCACCACCTATTTCCACGTAGGTATTTGGTGTGTACTAGAGATTGGCAGGTCTCCTGGCTTATCATCAACGCTCCTCACTCCTTCCCGTCCTTGGACAGTGGTTTATGTGGTTCGCTCCGATTTACAGTTGCGGGACAGCGACGGATTTTCACCGTTCTTCCCTTTTAAGCCAAACCGCAGCTTGGCACCAACTCTTACACGATATGTAATTTTTATTACTATACCATACAGATTCTATAAACGTACAGATTTTTCTGAAATATTTTCATAACCTACGATATAGACACCGTATCAGCTTTGTTCTTTTTCACTTGTTGTTTCATTTGTAGCATCTTCACGCCGAATACTATTTTTATTAGACCATCTATTAAAGCGAAAATAAGAAAAGGGATACTAGCAAATAGTAATCCTGCCGCTGCGTTTATCATAGTCAAAGCAGCTAACCATAGCATCACTTTACCTTGTGAAAAATAAAACCCAAAAAAGTGAAAACCTACGGCAAGGAAAATACATAACCATAGTAAACGCAAATCACTAAAACCAATGAGCAATCCACATAACGTACATAAAATCACATTTACGAGTACAGAAAGGTTATCCATTCGGTCTTGAAACTTTGAACTTTTCCCATAAGCAAGCTTGCGATTAACATAAGGAAAACTAAATATTGCAATATAACCAATAAAAAAACCAAACCCAAGAATATATGGCTGTATTAAGAACTCTCGTCCAAGAAGTGCAGCAAAAATGATTATACTTCCAATATAGACGAGCCAAACCCCACAAGTTCTTTGTGTATTATATTCGACCATTGAAGACACGTTATCTCCTCCTTACCTTAGTTACTATTACTTTAACATTAATTTCCTTTAATTTGTAAACATTTACTAAACCTCACTTGCCTCCCCCCCCTCCTAAGTGCTACAATTTACGTATTGAATGAAGAAAGGAATGATGGGTGGCCGATGTATAACTAATCTTTATTTTTAGAATTTGAAGTGAAAATTTCGAAGGATTTAAATAAGGGATTAGTCTGCCTATTTTTCTATTACTATCATAGTATGCTTCTATCGTTTATTTACTATGGATAAAATATGACTAATCCTTCCAAATGAATTGGGAGGATTATTTTGGTTCTCCCTCGATTAGGGGATGTTATTATGAAGGAATTACTACGATTACAAAATATATCAGTTGAAATAAACGATTTTGTTCTTTTTGAAAAGGTGACAGCTAATGTTCAACAAGGAGACAGAATCGGGATTATCGGGAAAAACGGAGCTGGGAAAACAACATTGCTACAGCTTTTACACAATGAGTTGACTCCTACCAATGGAGAAATCAAATTTGTTCAAACCGACCTTATGATTACGATGGTCGAGCAAGAAACAGAAACATATACGTTTAACGATATGACTCCACAAGAAGAAAAATTGTTAGATAAATGGGCTGTCCCCAATCATGATTTTTCTAGCCTGAGTGGTGGAGAAAAGCTGAAAGCCCGACTCGCAAAAGGGTTCGCTCACGATACAGACCTTTTCTTATTAGATGAACCAACAAATCATCTTGATGAACAAAGTGTTGAGACCTTGGCAAAGTACATGAAAGACTTCAAAGGGACGATAGTGTTTGTCTCCCATGATCGCTACTTTTTAGACCTTGTAGCGACTAAAATATGGTCGCTCGAAAATCAAACACTTTTCAGTCATAAAGGAAATTATTCAAGTTATATAGAAGCCCGTACAGAACGAAGACAAACTCAACAGCGAGAATATGAGAAACAACAAAAAAGAATCGACCAAATTGAAGGTCAAATCAAAGAATTGACATCATGGTCAACTAAAGCCCATGCACAATCAACGAAACAGGAAGGGTTTAAGGAGTATTATCGTGCTAAAGCAAAACGGATGGACACGCAAGTAAAATCAAAGCAACGTCGACTTGAAAACGAGTTAAACAAAGCAAAAATCGAACGACCTGAAGATGAATATACCGTGACGTTTGCAATGAACGCAAAACAAAAATTAGGAAAACGTTTTTTAGAAGTAAAACAACTTAGGAAATCAGTTAACGATCGACTCTTGTTTCAAGACGCTAGCTTTACGATTGGCCATGGCGAAAAAGTAGCCATTATTGGGCCGAATGGAAGTGGAAAAACAACGTTACTTAATATAATTACTGGTGTGGATGTTGTTGACGATGGAGTGATTTGGATTTCGCCATCAGCAAACATTGGCTACTTAACACAAGAAGTATTTGACTTGCCGCTTGAGCAAACACCAGCACATTTATTTTATCAAGAAACATTTGCTGCGCGTGGCCACGTTCAAAACATCATGCGTCATTTAGGATTTTCCTCAACACAATGGACAGAGCCTATTTCTCATATGAGTATGGGAGAGCGTGTGAAATGTAAGCTGATGAAGTTCATATTAGAAGAGAAAGATGTCCTGATTTTAGATGAACCAACAAACCATCTCGATTTAGCTTCGCGCGAGCAACTAGAAGACACATTATCCCAATATCAAGGGACATTATTAGTTGTTTCGCATGACCGATATTTTATTGAAAAGACAACGACAACGAATCTCGTCATTGCAAACGAATCTATTCAGAAAAAATTACAAGAAAGTTCGCCGCAACAAGATGAGACGGAACAACTACGACTCCAGCTTGAAACCGAAAGACAAGAGGTGTTAGGTAGATTAAGCTTTCTCACACCAGACCATAAAGACTATAGTCAGCTCGATTTACGCTTTAACGAATTAACAAAACAAATCAAACAGTTGTAAGAAAAACGCGGGAGCGTCTTTTCTTTTCAAAGTTTAAAGGGAAAAGGATAGCTCTGAGGAAGAGCTATCCTTACTTTATCCTTGAGGTATTGATGCTTAACGGACACCTGTTCCGCTAACTGCAAGAAAACAGACGATTTAATGAAGCGTTCGGACATCTGTTCCGTTATTGTTCATTTCCCGGAGTATTTCCTTTAAATAATAGCCAAATAACGTACTGTATGTCCGCAAAGTCTTACTAAACCGATAAAATCTCTATCATAGCGGAATATATGTCCGAAACTAAATCAACCGCGATGTTCCGCGGCCATAGCGACAGCTTTTGTTTCATGAACTGTGCCATACGGATGCTCAGGTGGGGCATATATAGAGTACAGCTTCAAAGGAACATTGCCTATATTCGTAAGGTTATGCCATTTTCCTGCTGGAACTAAAATGACATCATCATTAGACACTCGTTCTAGAAAATTTAATTGATGCTCGCTGTCGCCCATTTGCACAAGTCCAAGTCCATGCTCAACCCGGAGAAACTGATCAACATCTGGATGTAATTCCAAGCCAATATCATCACCCACATCAATACTCATTAATGTCAGTTGTAAATGCTCACCTGTCCATATGGCTGTTCGAAATGTGTTGTTTTGTTTTGTCGCTTGTTCAATATTGACAACAAAAGGCTCTGAGCCATAATCTGTTTTTCGAGTTGAATCGGCTCTATTACTACGAGACCTGTAGTCTACCTTCGTTTGTTTTAGTTTTTGTAATCCATCTTGAAATGAATGAAATACAATCGGTTCAAATTGAAAATCAGGTTGTCTTCTCGTTATCGTGACATAGTAATTAGTTGCATCAATAAGTTGTTGTCTTTTCTCTTCCATCGTCTCAGTAAGCTTCTTTTTTTGATGATGATTGGGTGCGATTTGAGCTAACCTATAATATAAATCAAGCTCTTCTGAATCTTGCTTCAAGCGGTAAAGCAATGGATCTTCCATACTCGGCTGAGTCCAATCCTCATTTCCATTTGACCATTGTTCGTAATACACATTTGTCATTCCTTTCCAATGTATTCACACTTATCATATGCCTACAGAAAAAGAATGCGATTCAATTCCCTAAAATACTTACTCTAAATTAACTTCCACGCCTAACTCATCATAAAGGGTGATGTTTTGCATATATATCATCGCATCTTCTTTATTTTCAATTTTCGGATAAGCAAGTTTCATAACTCCTTCTTCAGGTTGACTAAAATATAATGGTTGATATAATTCGTCATTGCTTTTGTCATACGCTTGCATCATTTGAAACGGAAAGTGCATCATCTTGTTTGTGACTTCCATTGTAAGAAGCGTTTCAGTTTCTGTATCCTCAACTTTTACAATTTCCATTGACGTTTGGCTTATCGTTATCTTCTCTCCGCGTTTTAATTGCATTTGTTTAACTATTTTTTCCTCGCTTTGCGAATAAGGGACAATGTAAAAATGGTTTGATCCACTGTCTTTACTCATACGAATTTCTGATTGATAAGAAGCATATTGATGGGTAACTTCAGAATGATCTTTATACGTTGAAACACTAAACAGTTGTGGCCATTGATAAACAAAACCATCTTCCTCTTGACCTACAACAACAACTCCATAGGTTTGATTTAACTTAAAGTCATCAAAATGGTCTTCTATTATTTGTTGAGTTTTCGCTGTCACCGTAACTTGAGACGGTGTAATCGACACTTGTTCGACGATAAATCGGTCTTCCGCGTGTTCGCTTTTCGCATAAACATCTTTAATTGTTTCTTCTTTATTTTTCGTTACTTCAACTGTAACTAGCTCTTCACTACTTTTGACTCCACCGTCCGCAAGTTCTGGAATGGCAACATCAATCGATACCACTTCAGGAAAATTTTTAACCTGTTCTATCACAAGAACTTCCTCTAATACGTTATGCTCTTGAGTAAATCGAAAAGGAAGCGAAAAAGTGAATCGTTCCCCATTAATGATTGCGTCAATATATTGAAAAGGAATTTCATTGTTATGTTCAAACGCTTCTTCCGCTACGCTCAACGAAAAACTAATCGCTAACATACTGCTGTCATAATAAGTTTCATTAATCTTAAAGGTCATATTTTTATTTTCTATGACTTTATTTACTGTTTCTGTCAAACCTTCTTCCGCTACTTTTTGCAATCGCTCATCACCTATTGTTGCAAAAGTGCCTTTGATTCCATTTTCATTTCCAGTTAAGACGATACTTGAAAATAAAATACTAACTACACCTATCATTAACAAAGAGGCAATCCCCATCATGAACTGCTGTTGGTTCATTGGTCTTTTCCTCTGCATTTTAGCGTTTGAAATCGCTCCATTAACGGTCCATTCAAGCTTTTCTTTAGGCACCGACACCTCGTCGATCGAGTGTTTAATAGTCTGACCAAGCTTTTCCATACTGTTCTCCTCCTTCACCTAAATTTTTTTTCATTTCCGCTAATGTCCGATGCAGTTGTGATTTAATCGTACCTTCAGGCTTGTTTAACATTTCTGCCATTTCTCTTAGGGAGTACCCGCAATAAAAGCGGAGAATGATTAATGTTTTTTGTTCTGTTTTTAATTTATCTAACTGCTCTTCAAGGTCCATTCGATGAACCGATTCGAGTTCCTCGTTCGTTGTCTCTTTATATTTTTCATGTTCAATATAAATAACATCTCTTTTTCTTTTGATAGCGTCGACAGCTGTATTCATTAAGATGCGAATCATCCACGTTGAAAAATAGTCAAGGTGATGTAATTTATCAAAATGGTGATAGCCTTTCATAACAGCATCTTGAACAACATCAAGTGCATCTTGCTCATTTCTCATATAGGAATAAGCGATCTTATATAGTTTTTCTTGTTCAGCTCGAACTAGGGTTTCAAACGAAGGTTTCTTTTGTTTCTTCATCAAAGCTTTTAATCTTTTCATCTTATTTCCGCCTCCTTTCACCCTGTTAGACTGTATGACAGTAAAATTCGTTCCATCTATTAAAAAAAAATTTAGTCTTTATGTTTATCGGACATACATTCCGTTATTATCACAAATTGTCTAGTTTTTCATAGCGGTTTGGACATGTGTTCCGCTATTTTACGATTTGCGTGCGAAATGAGACTAAAAAACAGGAAGTAGCGGAACATAGGTCCGTTACGATCGTGAATTTCGCTGAATTCATCAATGTAACGGAACGAATGTCCGAAACTAGAGTATCTACTTTTGAACTATTGAGCCTATTTAACTCTAATGGTAAAATCAGGATTGCGTCAAAATCATATCTTCATTCTGTCATAGTGTACCAAACATTTCAGTGTACTTTAGGAATTGCATTAGTTTAGGAGAGTATAAGTTAAGTAGGTGATTAAGATGGAAATGCAACAATCGCTACAAATTATTTCGAAGTGGGGTTCGATTCTAGGCTACATGACGATCGTATCCGGTAGTATATTTGCTCTTGGCGGCTTGTTCCTTTTTATCATTGGAGCATTACCAGGAGTGTTAACTATTTTTTATGGCATATATTTAGTAAAATCGGCAAAACAAGCTCAAATTCTACTAACCGATGTAAATAACGAACAAGCTACCATTACGGCTCTTGATTACTATGGGAAGTATATTCGTCTATATGGCGTAACGATGGTCGTTTACTTTATTTTAGGAATTATCGGAACTATTCTTATATTTTATTTCCTTTTCTACTTGTTTGGATTAATGAAGCCGTAAATACATTTTAAAAGAGGGGAACTATATGAACGAAGCAATGCAATTATCTCTTCAACGGATATCACGTTGGGGAAATATCGTAGGTTGGACATTAATCATTGTAGGTGGTTTTCATGCTTTATCTGGTTTTACCCTATTTATTGTAGGAGCCATTCCTGGCGTGCTCATGATTTTTTTAGGTCTTTTCTTAACCCGCTCCGCCCAGCAAGCTCGAAAACTAAAGGATGAACATGGTGAAACGGCTCTACCTAGATTGTTTGAAAACTATGCAAACCATATCCGAGTGAACACGGTTTTAGTTGTGATTTCTCTTCTCTACTTCGGCATCACATTTATTATTGCCTTTTTCTCTGTTCCACTTGGCTTTTTTTAATGCAGCTATTATATCCATCCAAGAACAATAAAAACCAGAGGTGCCATTTCTGCGACACCTCTGGTTTTATCTACTAAAATACTTATTCTTAGCTTCATCTGTTAAAAGTGATAGTCGTCCATCTACAATAATATATGTCACATCACATAGCTGTTCAAGATCCTCATAGTTATGACTCGTCATTAAAATGGTCCTACCTTCTTGTCTTAGAACCTTAACTAATTCTTTCGTATCTTGATATGTTTTATAATCTAAAGCATTAAACGGTTCATCAAGAATTAAAATATCTTGATTTTCCATGATCGCTTGAGCGATACCTAGCTTTTGCTTCATTCCAAGGGAGTAATCCTTCACCTTTGTTTTATTGTCTGGCTCTAAACCTACAAGCTTCATCGTTTTTCTAATTTCATCATTTGAAATAACTCCGTTCAACTCCGCTAAAAATTGAAGATTTTTAAGGCCTGTATACAGTTCGATAAACCCTGGGGAGTTAATAAACACACCAACTCGCTCAGGAAAGTCAAGATCCTGCCCTAACTTCTGTTCTCGTACAAATACCTCACCTTCATCTGGAGCCGTAATTCCACAAATTATTTTAAATAAAACCGACTTCCCACTTCCGTTTGAGCCGACAATACCGATTGTCATTCCCTTTTCCACCTGTAAGTTAACATTTGATAAAACCTGGCGCTGATGAAATGACTTTGACACATTAACAATATTAATTTCTACTGTCACTCTTTTTCACTCCTTCATGTAAAGATGTTTTTATAGCCATTCAGCCGAATATATGAAAAGAGAAAGCATATCGAAACAAGGAGTATTCCTATATTCACAAAATATGAAAATCCTCCCCACGCTTCACTCCTAGCTATACTTGAAATTCCGCTGGGGATATATGCAAACCAAATGCTACCGACACTAGTAGCAAGTACAGTAAGAAATGCGAGTGTTACCTTTTTGCTAACTACATATATAATAAACAATAGTGAAAATTGAAAGACAATATCTAGAAACTTTAACAGTCCAATTTTTACTGCGAGTCCCCAAATAGCACCATTAAATTCGAAAACCCCACCAACTAAAATTCCGATAAGGATTAAGCTTATAACATAAAAAGCGATAAAACCGATACAAGTTCCTAGAAAATTATACAACCACGTTATTTTTCGCTTCAATCGAACTGTTATTGCTAAGTTTCTATCTCTTCTCTCTTCTTCAATAAATATAGCAAGTAAATATAGAGGAATCCCGTGCATAATCAGCATTTCCAGAAATGAAATGAGATGAAACTGGTTTGAACCATGTCCATAAAATAAAATTGTAAAATAATCTACTGCAGAACCTTGATAATTAATCGTATGAGTAGCCTTCCACAATGAAAAGACAACAATGAATCCTAAACATAAATACAAATTCTTTCTAGTGAAAAGCTGTCTACTATAAAAACTAGTCATGCCCTTCGGATACAATTTCCAATTAATATTTGGCTCCAACTGCCAATATCTTTTGACGAGAAGAGCAATCACTCCATACGTACAAACCATACTTACTATTGTTACGACAAGTTTTCCTTCATAAGAAAAATTATGGTGCATAATAATATAGTTATTTATCGTAAGGAATGGCCATTCAGATACAGTTGGAATTTTTATCCCAAAGGTCATAATAATATACAGACATATCACAACAATTGCCGTTATGCGTTCATTGAAAAAATGGTAAATCGCTAGCATTATAACAGAAACTGTCGTTAAGCCGATAACCATAAATAAAGCAACAAGAACAATGGCATTCCACGGTGTTGAAAAATATTGACTATAAAAATGAGCTAATTCATTCTCAACAGAATACTGTAATGGAAATTCATTTGTCTTCTCTAACTTCAATGACAATAAAAAAAGTACAACCATTTGAATACTAATGAAGCCGAAAGCTTGAAGGAAGGCTGCAATTCCTTTTGCTAGAAAACTCCTCCAAAAATGTGTCATTCGTATTAAAATAATTTCAACATCTGTGCGCAAGCTTTTGTAAAAAAACAACAAGTAAAGCGGCACAAGAAAATAAGTAATATAATAATGATCAGTTAGCATCATCAAAATAAAAACTTCATAAGATGAAGCTGTTGAGAGCAACTCACCGTATGCAATTAACAAACTTCCAAATAATAGAATGGAAATCTTTGCTGTAAAAAACTGACTTAGCTGCAATTTTATTATCGTTTTCACGAGTAGACTCCTATGTTGGATAAACCGTTTGTTTTTTATATTTTGCAAAGTAAATATACAAGCATAAAATAAACAATATCGCTATAAACGGTCCGACTAATAAAGATACAGGATGAATCCCAACTAAACTAATCGTTTCTGGTGCGAATGCTGTCACGAATCTGTACTGTGGAACTTGTAAAATTGATAGCAGGTAGTTTTCCAAGATTTTATAAATAAATGGCCCTGTTAAGATAATAAAAATATTACGACTATACATGGATAAAACAAATCCCATCGTAGCAATGATACTCGCTAAAAACCCCCGCCAAATACTAAAAATAAATCCGTATAAAAGTGGTTGTTCGGTAAACAACTCTGGCCACAAGTGAAATACTTTCACTTGTGATGTAAGTTCTCCTGTTTCTGAATCAACCATTGGCAAATACGGTATAATATCAGGTTTAATATATAAGGCCACAATCACACCGACAATCATCGTCAAAAACATTAATGAAAATCCATTCCCTGCTACAATAACCCATTTTACAAATAAATACTTCCTTTTCGATATACGAGGTACCGTATATAAAATAAATTTCTGTTTCCTTTCATAATATAGGAGCCAACAGGTTGGTATAACAACAAGCAAAGGTAATAAGAAACCATAAATACTTGAAGACAACTCCCACGCTTCAATATCATATTCAAGAGCATAACTTTGATATAACGTTAATGTTAAAATCACCATGCCACATATACAAATGAAGTGTATAAGAACAATTGACTTCCACAACTTCTTCCATTCTAGTAAAAGGATTTTCCACATTTTTATTCCCCTCTCTTGCTTTCACTATACAACTCGATTTTGAGGAGTACAATATCTCGGGAACGAAAAGAAGGTATAATGGAATCAATGTTTTTCATTCCTTTACACCTTCTTTATATGCTGAGACTATTGATTTTTTAAGGAAGAGTAACCGTAATAGTAATGTAGTTTCTCCCTTTATTGTCTTCATTTTTCATTTTAATTGTACCACTATATTGATCAGTCAGTAGTTTTAAAGCAACTAAACCATAACCTCGATTTGTTGTTTTTTCCGTTTTAGTCGTGAATCCTTGTTCAAACATAGCTGAAAATTTAGAATTTGTTACATATTCACTTGGATTTGATACAGAAATCTTTAACTGGTTATCTCTTTCCACAAACGAAACTTGAATCGTTTCCCCAGGATATGAAGCTTCAATCGCATTATCAACTAATATCCCTACTATTTCAATCCATACATATTCATTCGTTTGAAACGAAGTAAAATCTGTAGATACATATGTAATCAGCTTAATCCTTTTCCATTGCGCAAGCTTCATTTTCGAATATAAGAAACCTGCTATCACTTTATTCTCAACATGAAGGAGGGGCTGAACTGTCATATCCTTAACCGCAAAGGATGTATACTCCCTTATCTTCTCTCTCACTTTCATAATGTCATCTTCTGTTTCTACAATACTAGAAATAGCTAAGATTTTATTAGAAAACTCATGTTGTTTTGCTCTCATTTCAGCAACAAGGTCATCAATAACGGGCATATATTGTTCAATCACATTTATTCTACTTTCCTGAATAATTTTTTTATTTTCTCTGTATACCATCCAAATATTCACAGTTACTATACTAAAAACTAAACTTAAAATCATCCATGCATACTCTATAACAACTACGGAGTTAAAGTTTGTCATGATTAGTAGAAAAAGCAGAATCGCAAATGAATTCCATACCATTATTTTTGAAAAAAATCGGCTTCCATCAATAGCTTTAGACAACGACTGAATAGGAAACAAGAGGAGAGCAAAAACAACTCCAAGTGTAACTACACGATCGATAACCGGTGAAACTTGTTCCGTAAAGACACCAACAAAAATCACACTACATATTCGAACGATAATCCAAACGATAAATCCTAAAATTGTAACATGTACAGCTTCCATTCTACTTACATTAAAAAAAACACTATTTAAAATAAGAACAATGATAAAAAGAAATAAAAACAGAAACCATGTATCGACCGGCAATATTTCATATTTATATATATCCAATCCAACAAAATCAACATTAGCTGAGTCTGAAGCAACAAAGTTTATCCGACTTACGAAGAAGAAAAACAAACACAAAGATATCCACTTGAAATCAATTGGGCGTATTGTCTTTCTAGCCACAAATGAACAAATAAGATAAATCGTTATCGTCTCAAGGAGTGTCTGCGTGGAAACTGACATGAATTCAATCATGTATACACATTTTCCACATATTTTTTTCCAATTGGAATTTCTTGTTGATTACATGATAATTTTATACAAGCGATTGTTTTATTTATTTTTTCAATATACCGCTTGTTGACAAGATAACTTTTATGGCATTGAATAAAATCAAATTCATGTAACAACTCATAAAGTTTTTTTAAGGAATACCCTGAGATTTCTTCAATTTTTTCTACTCCATTGGTGGCTATAAGGTGTATTTCAACTTTTTTACCAAAGGATTCAACGTATACAATTTTATTTACATCAAGCTCAAGAATAAAACTTTTTTGTTCTAGTCGAATTGATTTAGAAGGTTGAACAATATGACTTTTATATGAAGCTACTTCATCTACTATTTTTATGATTTCCTCTTTTGAAAATGGCTTGATTAGAAAATGATAACATTTTATCTCACGGTAGGCGGTCAGTTCCTCTCCGGCTAGTGCAGTTGCAAAAATCATGGGTGTAAAACGGTATTTCTCAATTGTTCTGAGTTGTTTCGCAAGTTCCGTACCTTTATAGTCCGTTAACTGAATGTCAAATATAAATATATCAATTTCCTTTTCCTTTGCGATTTCCAATGCTTTTGATGCGTATCCTGATATAAATAAATTCATCTTAACCTTTATTTCCAATAAAGCAGATTGAAATAATTGTTGGATGTGAGCATCGTCTTCGACAAGTAAAATATTCATTGTAAAATCCTTTCTTAGTCAACTCAGTACAGCATATTAGGATAGCTATATATTCTGACTTCAACAGCAAATCCCCTTCTTATCACTCTGCTTCTTCTAAAGAAAATAACAATCCCACTTATGTTATAGAAAAAGCCACTTCACACAAATAGTATGAAATGGCTATTTTTCTTTAATATACCCGCTCAGCAAACTGAGCTAGTTTTTCCAATGATGATTTATCGACATCCGCATGTAAGCTATTTCCATGCGAGTCCATCGTAACAATCGCTGCAAATCCTTCTACTTCAAGATGCCACATCGCTTCTGGAATTCCAAATTCCATTAAGTCTACACCTTTTACTTCTTTAATACAATCTGCATAATATTGCGCTGCCCCACCGATCGCATTTAAATACACTCCACCGTGCTCTTCTAATGCTTTTAACGTTTTTGGTCCCATGCCGCCTTTTCCGATGACCGCACGAATACCAAATTTCTTCATAATATCTCCTTGGTACGGTTCTTCACGAATACTTGTTGTTGGACCTGCCGCTTTAACATGCCAGTTTCCTTCTTCATCTTTTAACATGACCGGTCCGCAATGATAAATGACTTGGCCATTTAAATCAATTGGTGCTTCATGTTCCATTAAATGATGATGAATTGCGTCACGTCCCGTATGAAGCATGCCGTTAATGATAACAACATCTCCGACACGTAATTCACGAATTTGTTCTTCAGTAATCGGAGCTTGCAACACAACTTCACGCACATCTTGCTTTTCTGTTGTTGCTGCTACTTCTTCATTTGCAAATTCCACTTTTTCTCCATCTTTATACAACCAGTTAGTAATTTCACCAGTGTCCGCATTAAGATGAACACCTAAGCGACGGAAAGCCCAGCAGTTGTAAGCAACGGATACGAAGAAGCTTGCTGGTAAGCGGTTCATCGATCCGATTTTACAGCCGAGTAATGTCGCTTCTCCACCAAAGCCCATCGTACCAATTCCTAATTTATTGGCATTTTCCATGACGTAGTCTTCTAATTTGGCTAGATCTGGATTTTGATTCGTATCATCCACTGTACGGAATAATTGCTCTTTTGCTAATAAATAACTTGCAGAACGGTCTCCACCAATACCAACACCAATAAAACCAGCACTACAGCCTTGTCCTTGTGCTTGATACACAGAATGCATAATACATTTACGAATCCCATCTAAATCACGGCCAGCACGACCAAGACCTTCTAGCTCAGCTGGTAAGCTATATTGGATGTTTTTATTTTCACAGCCGCCTCCTTTTAATATTAGACGAGCATCAATATAATCTTCTTCCCATTGTTCAAAGTGGATAACCGGTGTTCCTCCACCTAAGTTATTTCCACTATTTTCACCTGTCAGTGAATCAACTGAGTTTGGACGTAGCTTTCCGTCTTTAGTTGCTTGCTCAATCGCTTCGCAAATCGCTTTTTTCATTTGAATTTGGTTTACACCAACAGGAACTTTAATTTCAAATGTCGGCATCCCAGTATCTTGGCAAATCGGAGAAACGTTCTCATCCGCCATTTGAATATTCTCTGTAATCGTTCCTAAAGATAGAGCCGCACGAGTTCCGGCATTTTCCTTTGCTTTTGCTGCTGCCACCGCTTTGCGGACATCATATGGTAGATTCGTAGATGTTTCTACGATTAAGTCATACATACTTTTCACTAATTGTTCCATGTTTCACCACTCCTCTATAGTTACAATCCATAGCTTTTATTATACGCCTTGTTTCTTGTTTTCGAAAGAGTTTATGACAGCGGTATCATTTGGTATCTTTTACTTCGTTATAAGATTTCATCTAGTTTGCGTAAATGAGAGGTGTCGTTAATATAAACAAAGCTTGGCTTTTTGCCTTCTTTTTGTTCGACTAAACTTACACTTGTGTTACCTATTTGAAAGGGACGATGAAATTCATGCCAGCTGTCACCTGCTAATATAAACATAATAAAAATACTAATAAACCCACCATGGGAAACAATCGCCACATTTTCGTTTTGATGTTCAAGCAACATTTGATTCCAGACAGTGTGACAACGTTGAGTTATTGCTTCAATTGTCTCTGTCCCTTCTACTCCAGACGTTAATATCGATCGTTCTTTTATAAAAGGATACATCGTATATATTTCTTCCGTCGATTTCTGTTCAAATGGACCTAGTCCAATTTCTCGAACGGTATCCCATTGTTGCACTGGCAATGATTTTTTGTTTGCAATGGCTTGTGCTGTGTCAAACGCTCTCGTTAAATCACTACTATATATGTAATCTAGTAAAATTGTTGAAAAAGAGTTTGCTAGATTTTCTGCTTGAATCCGTCCTTTTGGAGACAATGGGAAATCGGAGTGTCCTTGAATAATTCCATTTACATTTCCCATTGATTCGCCATGACGGATAAGGTATAACTTCATTCATTTCACTCCTCAGTCAAAGAATGACGGAACTGCTTACACTTAAATTCTATGTCATCTAACATGTCAATAATTCGGTCAATATCCTCAACCCCTGCATCTTCAGGGTCAATGGCATCTAATACGTTAAGCACCATTGTGACACGGTTATTTAAATAATTCATTTGATCTTTTTTATTGTGAATGGCTCCACCCATTGTGTTGTACCGCTCCTTTCATACTCTTCGTTAATGTATCAAAAAACAGTGAAAATCACAAGCAACCACAAGGTTTCCCTTTTTCGATTTCTGAAAGTACGTTATGATAGTAAAAAAAGAATCGTTACTTTTTTATCGAAAAAGGAGTTTCAACATTGATAAAACAACAACTTCCAATTACCCCTTCTTATGATCCATGGGAAGCTTATTTAGATGTAAAAGAATACGGAAACCTACAATTAACAAACATTGAATTTACAACGACGACTATTTGTAATATGCGCTGTGAACATTGTGCAGTTGGATACACTTTACAACCGAAAGACCCAACTGCCCTTCCATTAGAACTGCTTTTGCAGCGTTTAGATGAAATTCCAAAGCTTCGTTCGCTTAGCATCACAGGCGGCGAACCAATGCTTTCCATGAAGTCTGTTGATAACTATGTCGTACCTCTTCTTCAGTATGCCCATAACAGAGGTGTTCGCACACAAATCAATTCAAATTTAACATTGGAATTAGCTAGATACGAAAAAATCATCCCATATTTAGATGTTCTCCATATTTCGCATAACTACGGAAGTGTGGATGATTTTGTTGAGATTGGCTTTGCTATGATGGACAAAAAACCAACATATGAACAACGCGCTCGTTACTTTACTCGTATGATTGAAAATGCCAAAGCGTTAACATCAGCAGGTGTCATCGTCTCCGCAGAAACGATGGTAAATAAGCGGACATTACCACATCTTGCACATATTCATAATCAAATTGTGGAAATGGGCTGTCAGCGTCACGAAATCCACCCTATGTATCCAAGTGATTTCGCAAGTGGCCTTGAAGTAGCTTCATTAGCAGAAATTCGAGCAGGAATACATCACCTTCTTGATATTCGAGATCAGGATGTTTGGATGTTATTCGGGACTTTACCCTTTTACGCATGTAATACAAACGAAGATGATTTATCATTATTAACCCGCTTATATCGTGAGAAAAACGTCACTGTTCGTAATGACCCAGACGGTCGAAGTAGGTTAAATGTCAATATATTTGATGGAAATATTATTGTAACTGACTTTGGTGATGCTCCTGCATTAGGGAATATTAAAGACACTACATTGCAAACCGCTTATGAACGCTGGAATACATCAGCATTAAATAAAAGCATTAGTTGTCATTGTCCAACTGTAGAATGTTTAGGTCCAAATTTATTAGTAAAGGACGCGTATTATCAAAAGATTGATTTCACAACTAGAAAAGCCCAGATTTCAAAATAAGAGGAGTTTACTAAGTTGGCTTGGTATGTTGATATATTGTTTTATACTGGAGTAGCTTTATTTGTCGCTTGGACCATTCGAAGAGAAATTAAAAAGTTAACGATTGAAGAAAAGAAGCAAATCAAAGAGGAATTAAAGCATCCGCTTCCTCTATTATTTGAAAGTTTACCTACTATCGGATTAGTATTGTTTGTTGTCGGACAATTTTTAAATCTAAATTGGCTAAAAGCATTCGGTTTATTCATCGCAGGAAGCTCTTCGATTATCCACGGCGCCTTGATTGCGAAAAATGACAGTATAAAGAGAGGGATCCTTGTTATTGGTATTGGCATTTTCATTTGTGCACTGTTTCTTTATTTCCTTTATTAACGTTACTATGACGAAAGAAGGTTGTCCCCACTGAGACAACCTTCTTTCATTTCATTATTTCGGATGTTTCGCAGTATGGAACTGGAATGATAAATAATCTTGAACAGGAACCCAAGCTCCTATGCCTTGTTGCGTTACGTTTTTCACTTCAAGCTGTTTTTTCCCATGCTTTAACGTTAAATACACTTCACCATATGTGACTTGTCCTTTTTCATTTGCAGCTGGAACATAGGCATATAAATAGCCAACATTTTTCGGTTGGACATTATACACTTGCCCTTTCTTTGTACCGTAGCCGATGTTCGTTTCAAATGATAATGGTAACCCCGTTTTTTCTGCTGCTTTTATCATCATCATTTTTTTTACATCTTCACTTTTCGGAATTTCTGCCGTTAATCCACCTGTGACTTTCTTTTGTTGCTCTTGACTGTAAGAAACTTGTTTTGCCGCTTTCCCACCACGATTATCAAGGAAGTTCGTATTTACTTGTTTATATTCCCAGTTTACGTTCGTTTCAGTGGATTCATACGATAACGGCCATTCACCTAAATAAATCGATGCCCGCATTAATAAAGCTGACTTTAAAAATGATACTGACGATTCATTTAACATTCGAATCAATTCGGGATTTTCAATTTTTTCATTTGATGATTCTAACAATTCCTTCGTCATTTCACTTGGTTGTAGCTGTGGCAAATCTTGTGTTGGATTAGGATACGTGTTTTCCTTTGAAATATTTAACACATACTCGGGGATTTGCAACCCCTTTTTTTCTTTTGGTTTTTTATCGTCTTCCTCAGCTAACGTTTGTAATGGCAGGACAACTAGTAAGGCAAGTAAAAAAACGATCGTCCACTTTTTCATAGGTGTAATCCTCCTCGTTACTATACTTCAGCTTATTTCATACTTTTATTTTTTTCGATCAAGAGGGAAATTATCCACGTATTTCTTTTCTAGCCGTCATTTTTTTGTTAGAGTACGGATAAGGACATCTAAAAAGGAGCGAAATATGGATAAACAAAGGATTTTATTTATAGGTGCAGGAAGAATGGCTGAAGCGATTTTTTCTGGTTTACTTAAAGAGAAAGCTGAGTTTATTGAAACAATCATTTTATCTAATCAGTCTGATGTTACAAGGTTAGAAAAAATGCAAGCGGCATACAACGTAGCCATTACAACAGATTGGAAAACGGTCATTTCAGACGTTGATATTATTGTACTTGCTTGTCCACCAAAGGCACATGCAGCTGTGTTAGATGACATGAGTCCTTATATAAAAGGCCAATTCATCGTAACCGTTGCAGCTGGAATCGGGTTAGCAATATTGGAAGATAAACTACCGACGGGAACACCCGTGGCTTGGGTCATGCCAAATACAAGCGCTGATGTTGGAGAGTCGATGTCCATCTATTGCTATGGTCAAGCGGTTAGCGACTACGAACGCCGATTACTGGAAATGATGTTAGATGGAATTGGTGCGTATGAAGAGTGTACTGAACAACAAATTCACTCACTCACTGCGATTACTGGAAGTGCTCCGGCTTTCTTTTATAAATTTTGTGAAGCATTAGAAGAAGAAGCGATTACATATGGCATTTCTAGAGAGAAAGCTCGCACCCTTGTCGCACAAATGGTCTACGGAAGTGCAGCCATGGTAAAAGCCGGCAACGACCCTGTCAATTTGCGAGAACAAGTCACCTCGCCAGGTGGAGCAACAGCTGCTGGATTAGAAGTACTTGAGCAAAAAGGCTATGCAAATATTATTCAAGAAGCAGTCAAAGCAACAAATGCAAGAGCATTAGCTCAAGGAAAAAATTAAAGATTGGAAGCGAGAACCTCTGCCAATGAGATGGGAACACTTTGGCGGGGTTTTTCTTACTGTGCGCTCCACCCGTTACGGACATCTATTCCGTTATTCGATGAAAAATGGCGGTTTCTCCAACTCGTTTGGACACCTGTTCCGTTATTTTGACTTCAAAGCCCTATTCAGCTTAATTTTCCAATTAATAGCGGAACAGTTGTCCGTTAGATTTTTAAAAAGTACCGATAATCTAACATTAACGGAATAGGTGTCCGTAACTGTTCACCACCTTTTTTTCCAGTAACCCCCACTTACAAAGCTGTCTATAACATGTTTATAATTT
Source organism: Alkalihalobacillus bogoriensis ATCC BAA-922 (assembly GCF_000621445.1). Lineage (GTDB taxonomy): Bacteria > Bacillota > Bacilli > Bacillales > Bacillaceae_F > Bacillus_AO > Bacillus_AO bogoriense. The sequence goes on from NZ_JHYI01000027.1 coordinate 73,057, forward strand.
TTATATTAAAACAATGTAAGGAGAGACAGTATTATGAGTATACGCAATAAATTGTTCGTAGGGTTTGGTGCCGTGTTAGCTGTTGCACTTATTGCATTTCTAGCTAATTTATTTGCCCTTCAATCCGTATCACATTCATACCAAAACATGGTCGAACTCGAAGTAAAAAAACTGCAATTAGCTCAAGAAATTCAATATGAAGATTTAATCCTTACTAATTCAATTCGCGGAATCATAATTGACCCTAACTCTGTTGAAGAACGTCAGCGTTATGATGCCTATGCAATCCAGCTTGAAGAAAATATAAATGAGGTTCTTACACTTATTAAAGACCCGCGCGCCTTAGCAATTTTTGAAAAATTGGATTCGTATAATCAGGAACTAGTGGAATTAGAAACGCAAATGATGAATTTAGCTGGAGAAAATCCAGAACAAACACTTGCCATTTTTAACGGGGATTACGCAAATGTACGGAATGTTTTTAGCACAAGTTTAGAAGAATTTAAACAAATCCAACAAGAAATTATGGCTACCCGAGTTGCGGAAGATGAAGCGATGATTCAATTACAAACGATGATTGGGATTGGTTCTTTACTTGCTGCAATTGTTATTGGCATTATAATTGCCTATGTCATTTCAATCAAAACAACAAAGCCACTAACACAAGTTGTTGAAAGATTAAATGAGCTGTCAAATAACGAAGGTGATTTAACTGTTCGTCTGCCTGTTAAGAGTAAGGATGAAATTGGCCAATTAGCTACCGCGTTTAATGGCATGATAGCAAATATTCAAAGCTTAATTACAGAAGTCCGTTCAACGACTGATGAAGTCGCATCGTCTGCTGAGCAGTTATCTGCAAGCTCTGAACAAAGCTCAACGGCTACACAACAAATTACCGAATCCGTTCAGAGTATTTCAGCTGGAACAGAAAAACAAAACAGTATGACAGAAGCTAGTTCTTCTGTGATGGGAGAATTATCCATTGGCATCCAGCGAATCGCTGAATCAGCCGCTTTGGTCTCAGAATCTGCTATTTCAACAACCCAATCTGCTGAACAAGGAACGGAAACGATCCAACAGTCAATTGAACAAATGAAAACAATCCAGGATACAGTAAAAAATGCAGAACAGCAAACAAAAGCATTAGACGAGCTTACTGAAGAAATAGGACAAATTTCAAATGTGATTACAGGGATTGCTGACCAAACAAATCTCCTCGCTTTAAATGCCGCCATTGAAGCGGCACGTGCAGGCGAATCTGGAAAAGGCTTTGCCGTTGTTGCAGATGAAGTGAGGAAACTAGCAGAGGAATCAAAAAGCTCTGCTGCACAAATTACAGAATTGATTCAGCGCATCCAAAAAAATACGTCAGAAACAGTTGTGTTTATGGAGCACGGTACAAATGAAGTCGAAGCAGGAATTAAAGCTGTTCATCAAGCAGGTATGACATTTGAAACAATTGCAAAAGCGATCCAAGATGTTACCGCCCAAATTCAAGAAATTTCCGCTTCTACTCAACAAGTGTCTGCTGGTACCGAACAAGTGACAACCTCTTTCCAAGAAGTTGCCGAAATATCGAAAGAAACGGCTGCAGATACGCAAAATGTCGCTGCATCTTCAGAAGAACAGCTAGCTTCAATTGAAGAAATTACGTCTTCTTCGAAAAACCTTGCTACGACATCTGAAAAATTACAAAAACTAGTCGGACGTTTCCATGTGTAACTGAAGGAGAAGAAGTTTCGGACACACGTTCCGCTATTTCACAAAAAAACGCAGTTTCGTGCGCTTGTTCGGACATCTGTTCCGTTATTTCGCTTTCAAATCCTTATTCAACCTGATTTTTCCGCCAATAGCGGAACAGATGTCCGTTAGATTTTCAAAAAGGGCCAAAACATAACAATTAACGGAATAGGTGTCCGTAACGATTCTGCCCCATACTATATAACAATAAAGCACGTACATATGTTCAAATATGTACGTGCTTTTTTAATTTCCTTCGACCACTGCACGCAATCGATTATAAACAATATCGTCCCAACCATGATTCATACGTTTCCGCACAACCGTACTATCTTCATTTGCTTTTGAGACAACAGCGTCTTTCCATCCACTATGAAGTAATGTAAATTCTGTCTCTCCTTCTGACACTTCACGCAGTTCAAAAGTGACGATCCAGCCATCTGTGTCCCATGAAAATGTAAGATGATGTTGTTCAGAAAGGTCAATCACTTTACACGGGGACGGACCAAATGGTGATTGAAGGTGAAATTCATGCCTAACCTTTGCCTCAAAGTCATTTGGCATAAACCAAGACTCAATTCCTTTTGCCGTTGCTACAGTTTGCCAAACTTTATCAATAGGTGCTTGTAACGTAATTGTTTTTTTTATATCTTCCACAAACTTCACTCCTTTTCTACAATCAAATCTTATCCATTACGATTCAAATTGCAACTCTCGGTTCATTGCCCTGTTTTAGGTTCTCTACATTCTGTCTTAAGTAACGAGTATACATACGTATCAAAAGATTGATTATTTTGTACCATATAATTGCGGAGTACACCTTCTCTTTGAAACCCAAACTTTGTTAGCAAATGATTCGACCGGTCGTTTTCTATAAATACAACCGCTCCAATCCGAGAAAGTTGCATTGTCTCAAATCCATAATATACGACTTCTCGCAACGCTTCTTTCGCATACCCTTGTCCCCAATATTGCGGAAGAATTTCATATCCAACTTCTGCTCGTTTATGCTTCGGCATCCACAGATTAAAACCAATCGTACCAATAAGCTGATTTGTTTCCTTTAGTTCTATTCCCCACCGTATTCCTTTTTTCTCTTTAAAGTTAAAAGCAAAAGCATTAATCAGTTGTTCTGCATCTGTTACTGCCTTCATTTGTTCCATGCCATAAAAGCGGAGTAATTGCGAGTTGGAAAAACAAGTAAATATCTCTTTCTTATCACTTGTGTTGATTTCTCTTAATACTAATCGTTCTGTTTGTAACATAGGAAACACTAGCATCTCCACCTACTCTATTTTTTTCTACTATCAAACTTAAAATAGTACTTATGTATCATTTATTGATAATCACATCGAAAAACAAAGAATTTTCTCGTTACCCTTTTTTCATCAATTCAAAACCTATAAATCATCCTTTATACATATGTTTCCATGATTATTCCCTTTAATAAATACGTTACTTTTCTAAAAAAATGATGTACACTGTTATAGGTATAAATACTCATTCATTTCACTACACCTATAGGAGGATCAACATGAAAGCAAACAACATATTCGTCACTACCATGATAGCAGTTTTGATATTATCAATTATCGGGAGTTTGTTTTTTACAAACACATTTGCTAGTGTCGCACTAACCGTTTTATCTCTCATTATCTCTATCGGACTTTTCTTTCATTATAAGCAATCAGCGACACATCTCGATACCATTTATAACGGGATTAAAAAAGCAGCGCTTAGTGATTATATATTAATTGAACATGCTGCTGAAACAGTTAGAAATATGACGAAATCGATGAATTCTCAATCTGGAAATAGCAGACAAACCGTCATTAATCATCTTCAAACATTTTTAAACGATAATGACCATTATTTAGGAGTTTGGGCCGCTTGGGAACCAAATTCTTTTGATAACAACGACACCCATTCTATCGGTCAATTCGGAAATCAAATCGGGCAAATGTCCCCCTATCTCGTACGTAATGGAAATGGTATTGACGTAAGCTTTTTAGATGACTTACATGCCGAGACTTTTTACACTACACCAATGAAAGAAGGAAAACTTACAGTCATTGACCCTTTCTTCTTTGACATTAATGGTCAAAATGTTTTAATGACAACTGTAGCCGCACCTATGATTTCAAAAGGAAAAATAATAGGAGTTGTGGGGGTCGATATTCAGTTAAAGTCTGCAAAAACGATTAACCGTGATCTTCTTACCCTTTCAGTAAATCAGTCAAATGTTACACTTTCTGACCAAATCGAAAAATTACAGTCGTTAGGTGGATTATATCGACGCATTGGACAAGCAATTGCCGCATTACAAGTTGAACAAAAAGAAATGCTAGAATACTTAGATAAAACGACAAAAGCTGTCTTTGAAACAACAGAAGAATTCCTTACAATCTCAAAACAATCTTCAGCGGCAGCCAATGAAGTGTCTTCCGCGATTACTGATATTGCCGAAGGGGCTTCAACACAGGCAACAGATACTGAAAGAGGTAGCGAACAAGTTGAAATGCTTGGCCAAATTATTGAAAAAGACCAAATTCAATTAACGAACCTCAATCAATTCATTACTGAAATCATTGCACAAAATAGAGAAGCAGAGCAAGTAACAAAACAATTAATTCAATCAAATGATGAAAGTACGGTAACTGTAAAAAAAGTTGCGGCTACGATAAAACAGTCCACAGAAAGCGCAAAGAAAATTGAGCGGGCAAGTGTCGGCATACTAGACATTACAGAACAAACAAATCTACTCGCACTAAATGCTTCCATTGAAGCAGCAAGAGCTGGAGAATACGGAAAAGGATTTGCTGTTGTTGCCAATGAAATTAGAAAATTAGCAGAGCAATCGAAACAATTTTCAGAAGAAATCACGACTGACATCCATGAATTAGGTCATAAGTCTACGGAAGCTGTCAATACAATGAATGGGCTAGAATCGATCATCTCTAATCAATCAACAAACGTAAAAAATGTTGATAATACATTAAGTCATATTTCTTTATCCGTTGAAACGATAGAGAAAAGCATTCAAGACTTGAACAATTCTGGTATTGAAATGGATTCAAAGAAAAATGAATTAATTGAGATTATGCAAAACCTATCCGCCATTGCCCAAGAAAACGCTGCAGGAACAGAAGAAATTACTGCCTCTATTGAAGAACTTTCCACTAATGTCGATAAATCCGCAACATCTAGTGTTCAATTACATGATATTGTAAATGAATTAAAGCTAGTAGCTGAAAGATTAAAAGTATAACGTCTGTCTATAAACATCTGAACACCCCTATTTGCAAATCTTCTATCGGGGTGTTCACCTTTCTCTTCTACTCCCAACATTCTAGCACTCTCCCAATCAATCCCTCATACTGGTGCACTCCTAAATCGATATTTGTCATGATAACAATCCCTGTAGCGTTTTTTGGATATAAGCGAATCATCGATTGAAAACCCACACCCCAACCAAATGAATTAGCTTGAAGTTTCATGTTTTTCCGTTCTAAAAACAAGCCAAGTCCGGCCCACTCTCTTCCTCCTTGTCCTGTTAGGAGCTGTTCGACCGCTTCTTTCGTCAAACCTAACTTACCTTTCCCTTCCAAGCTCTCAAACAACTCCACAAGAACACGAGCTAAGTCTCTGCTTGTAGTCCATAGTCCTGAGGCTGCTGGAAATGGATAATGGGTATATTTAGCTGTAACAACCCCATTTTTGTTATGTCCACTTGCAGCCGTTTTGTTATGCTCGCTCACACGATAAGTACTTTCATCCATATTGAGCGGTTCAAAGATTTTCATTCTCATCACTTCTTCAAACGAAGTGTCACATACATCTTCAATGACTTGTTGAACAATACAATAACCCGCATCTGAATAATGAAATTCACTTCCTGGCTGAACATTTGGCTCTATTTTTTCTGAACAAAAAGCTGTCTGTCCATCTAATAGCTCCTGCATCCTCATGCTTTCACCAATCGTCCCATTTGAAAAACTTCCATCTGGGTCGATAATCCCGCCTTGGTGACTTAGTAACAAGCGTAATGTGACTGGTTGCTCCTCTATCAAAGGACTGTCTTTTACTTTCCAGCTTTTTAGCTTGTTATTTATATTTTCATCAAGAGTGAATGCTCCTTCTTCAGTTAACTTCATCACTAAAATAGCCGTTACTAACTTACTCATTGAACAAGCATGGAACATTGATGTATCCCCAACATCATAGCTTGTGTCCGCTTCTAGTACTCCGTAGTGTTTTTGTTTGACTTCATTTTGATTTATTGTTGCAATGCTTACACCTGGAACATTCCATTCTCTTATCAATTGTTCAACTTTTCGTTTGTCCATTTAGCCCTCTCCTCTAATAATTTTTGTATAATGCACTTTTGTGATAAAGTAAAACATTCCGTATACAATGATGTACATTGCATACATCACACTTGACAATGCGAGTACAACAAAGTACGAATTTTCTTGTGGTATCATCGCTGAGAATATAATCGTATCAGCTGCTTTCATTGCAAATAAGCTATGAATAAGGCCAACGCCAAGGGGAATTAAATAAATAGGTATTATTCTTTTTGTTAAAACTTTCCTTTCCATTTTGTCATTCAACCCTATTTTTCTTAGCATTTTATATTGATGTTTTTCTTCTTCCGCTACTAATATCTGTTTAAAATAAAGCAAACTCGCCGTCATCACAATAACAATGGCGCTAATAAATAACCCAATAAAACATATAAGACCAAACAAATTAATGGCGTCGTGATATTCTCTAAAGATCGTTCGAAACTCGACATTTTTTGCTGTTAATAGCGAAGCCACCTCTTTATAACTGTCCTCCGACTGTAAAGCATCTGTATAGTTCATCGCTTGTACATGACCGACTAGTGACAGCACCTCTTGCTCATACATATCCTGAAACTGTTCATCCTGAACAACGATCGCTCTATCTACTCCACCAGACATAAAAGAGAAGACGACTTTTTCTTTTACCATTAAATGAAAATCTTCAATTTGTACCTTTTCATTTGTCCCCTCTTTTTTCATAGATTGGTTAGATAACGCATCTACGAAAAGAACTTCTCCTTTTTTTAATTCAATAGGAACAGCGGTACTTTTAGAGTTTGTGACAATTTGATTGTATGTCGTTAACGGAAATACATGAACATCACCGTAAAAATAAGCGAGTGCAACAGGGGCTTCGTAAAGTTCATATGAAACTTCCTCAGTCACCCTTTGTCCATGTTGATTTAATGTTTCTACGATTTCTCGTTTTACTTCCTCATCTTTGTCAAAATATAATAAGTCATAGCCGACACTATTGTATGTGTTAATTTCAATTTGTTGATAAAGTGTATAGGCCGTTGCCATTGCTGTTGTCGCTACCGTAGTTAATATCGCAATGGTAGCTAGTAAAGAAGACATTGATTTCATTTGGTGGGACGCAGATGATACGGCTATTAAATTGGGGGCTTGATAATACTTCTTCTTCCATCGTTTTATTAAATAAATAACTTTTGCTACCCCACTCCAAAAAAAGAAAAACGTACCTTGAATCACAAAAAGGACAATCAAAATCATCAAATTAACGACCGTATCAGAGTTCGGTAATAAAGCTAAACCGTACCCAACCGCAGTGATTAGAATTGAAAATACTAACACATAAATGGAACCTTCCCACCGCTCCTCGGCTACTTTTTCTGCTTTAAATAAATCGACTAACTCTACGTTTCGAATCGATAAATAATTAGCGATTATAATAACAACATAAATAGCAATATACAAAAGAACGGTTAGTATAATTGCTTCTAATTCAATTAAAGCTGCTGGACTACTTGAATAAAGAGGTAATGAAAGTGAAAAGATTAAATATGTAACCAATTTTGAAAACAATATCCCAATCATAATACCGGTCATTAAACTTGGTATACCGACTATCATTGTTTCATAAATAAGTAATGTTGCTATTTTCTTCTCCGTCATTCCAAATAATACATAGGTAGAAATTTCTTTTTTTCTTGCTTTCATAAAACTATGATTTGAATGAATAAGAAAAAACAAGACAAACACAATAACGATAATACTCGTACTTCCGAGCAAAACTGCGAAGCGATCATTCCGCAAAAATGCTTCGACGACAGCGTCATTAAAAAGCAATGCAAAAAAAGTATAACTTGTAAATATACAAAAGGTGAGTGCGAAAAAATACATCCCATACTTCACTCGATTTCGCTTCATGTTCCGCCATGCTAGGTGTTGTAAGTTCATGATGACTTTCCTCCAAGCACCCTCATCTTGCTCATAATTATTGTGATGTAATTCTCATTATTATCCTGCTTCTTCACTTCATCAATGAATACACCATCTTTAATAAACAATATTCTTTCACAATAGCTTGCAGCAAAGACATCATGTGTGACCATCAAAATGGTAACTTGAAAATGTTCATTTAATTCTTGTAAAAGCAAAAGTAAATCTTCACTCGATGTTGAATCTAAGTTGCCAGTCGGTTCATCTGCCAATATTATCGCTGGACTTGTAATTAATGCCCGACATGCCGCTGCTCGTTGTTGTTGACCACCAGATACTTCATATGGATATTTATCTACTACTTCCTCTATCCCAAGTTTTTTCACAAGTGGTTTAAGCTTTTCTTCGAGTACTTCCGAATCTTGCTCTTGAAGTGCTAATGGCAAAATGATATTTTCCTTTAACGTCATTGTTTCTAATAAGTTATAATCTTGAAAAATGAAGCCAATATTCTCTACTCGATGTTTAGCTAACTCACCTTTTTTTAATGAGACAACGTCTTTGTCGTTGATTTTTATCGTTCCTGTCGTCGGTTTATCTAAACTGCCAAGTACATTTAACAATGTTGTCTTCCCAGACCCAGATGAGCCCATTATGCCAACAAATTCTCCTTTTTCAATATGAAAACTAATATGTCGTAACGCTTCATATGTCTTTTCATTATTTTTAGATTGATAGCTTTTGCTCACATTTTCAACTTCAACAATTTTCATGACATACCCCTTAATTTTTCCCTTTTAAACACTTGTTTATATTAATTTCGTTTTTACCCTCCCATCCCCTTCAATAACATGATATTGTTAGTGACAATAATAAAGAAAAATGCAGGGGAGCGATATTCTTGCAACCAAAAGCCATCGTTTTTGATTTAGACGGTACATTATTAACGTCAGAAAAAACAGTCACAGAACGTACAAAACAAGCTTTGGAAAAAATGAAAGCTAGCGGAATTCCTCTTCTTTTCGCCACAGCTAGGCCACCAAGATTTACTAGATTTAACATTGATTTTGCATCATTAGGATCGTTGATTTTTTATAATGGAGCTTTATTTCATTGTCCTTATACAAAGAAAACAAAGCATGTCTCCATTGCCAATCCACTAGCAAAGGCTATCATCCAGTACATCCTTTCCATAGATGAACAAGCCAATGTCAGTATTGAAGTGCAAGATAAATGGTTTTCTCCTAAACCACTAGACTATCGGACATTGATGAAAGTAGAACAAAACCCAACAGTGATCGATTATTCTACTTTTACATCATTTGATTGCACAAAAATTTTAGTAACAGATTTTCAGTACCCTAATAAGCTACATGAAAAGTACAGGGACCTAGTTACGATCCACGTGACAGATTCTGGGCAATTAGTGCAAATCATGGCACGACAGTGTTCCAAAGAGACAGCTGTCGAATATTTATTAACAAAACAAAAGATCTCCTTAGAAGATACTCTTTGTTTTGGCGATGATTATAATGACGTTGGCTTGTTTCAAAGTTGCGGGTACTCTGTGGCCATGGGGAATGCGATGATGGAAGTAAAAGAAATAGCAACTGAAGTAACTGATACAAATGACCATGACGGTGTGGCAAAAATATTAGAACGCTTTTTTTAATTGCCTAAGCTTACGGACATGTGTTCACTGGCGTTGCAAATATATCCACAGGTTTAATTCTTACCTAGCTTCTAGTTAGCACAAATAACATATCCGTTCCATTGCGCTACAGCCACTCGCTTTCCGCGGGGAGGTGGCGAGCCTCCTCGGCTAACGCCTGTGGGGTCTCGCCGCTCCTCTCTTTCCCGCAGGAGTCGAGTGGCTTTCGCTCCATTTCACTCAGTGGAATCACTATATTTTTATGCTTTACATTTCAACTAACAAAGTGAAAATTTGAAGAAAACACTAGACGAATAAAAAAAATTCTCCTATTGTAAAAGCAAAGCCAAAGTTATCCGTGACTTTTACAATAAGGAGAATTTTATGGATAACAAAATTGTATCAAATCAATCTACACTAAGTAAATGTTTATCTCTATTACCATTCGATTCATTCCGTTCTAGCTTTCAAGATTGGGGAGTTAAAAAAATAACGACAGCTAATTTACTAAGAATTTGTGTCGCTTCTCAATTACAAAATTGGGAATCGTATACTCAAATAGAAGAGGAAATTAGGGCTAGAAAAGATTCGCAAGAATTATTTGGACTATCAAGTATTAGTGGTTCTCAAGTATCTAGACGCGTAAATACATTACCATCAACGATGGTAGAAAGATTATTTCAAATAGCTGTA
>NZ_KK211283.1:0-34256 GCF_000621445.1 Alkalihalobacillus bogoriensis ATCC BAA-922
AGAATATTGGGAATAGACTTAAGGCTAATAGTAGCAAGGGTTTGAGTAGAGTTAAGGGAAAAGGGGAGGAGGAGCGAGTTTTTTAGTCGGATACAACTTTTCCGGTAGGCTTTCGGTTTTTTTTATCTAAAATTCGATAGGTGTCCAATCGCAATCCAATCCTGATCCTACAGTTCTTTTCATATTCAGTTTTACTCCAATCCTTTCTCCAGCAAGATGTCTCCACAAAAAAATTCACTTCCTTAGATAATAATAACGTTCCAGAGAAAAAAATTACGTTCCAAATCCGAAGGTTTTTCCGGTACTTTTCCGGTAGGCCTTCGATTTTTTTAATCCAAAATTCGATAGGGTTCCAATCGAAATCCAATCCGGATCCTACATTTCTTTTCTTATTCAGTTTTGCTCCAATCCTTTCTCCAGCAAGACTTAGACCATATCCAGTCCTATTCGGTTGGCTTCCACACGCAATAGAATCTGAGTTTTCTCTTGGATAATCCAGACAGAAAATCTTGCTACTTCCCGTCTGCTCTCTCTTCTATTCTGGAACGTAATTTTTTTCCAAACGACAAATGTATGGGGAAAGTAGTTGGAACCATATGTAGTGCATTCGTTTTTCAGTCAATATCCAATAGACAAATTCATGTAATCTCATGGGAGAGAAAGAAATTGGGAGATAGAAAGGAAAGTTATTGATTTATCTAAGGGCATGGAATATAATGGCATAATATTTATTGTTAAGTGAGGAGGGTAATGATGAAGCAGGAAGATGCTGTTATGGTCATTTCGCAAAGTTTAATGAAGGATAAACTTGTAAAGGCAATCTTTTTAAAAGGTTCTATGGGTAGAGGTGAATATGATGAATATTCGGATGTAGACCTTTACTGTTTGGTTGATGAAAAAGATGAAGATTTGTTTTTAACACATCGATTAAAGCATTTAGAGACTTATAGAAAGATATTGTTTTATGAAGATTTCTTTATCATTGCACCTCAAATCATAGCAGTCTTTGACAATCTCCTTCATGTAGATTTATTTACTGTTACTGAAAAGAGTTTCAAAGAAAAGGATTATTTCCAGGTGTTGTATGATCCAGAAGGTCGGCTAACTAAATTTCAATCCACTCAAAACTTACTTCTTTCCTTAGAAGAGTTTAGCGGATGTGCCTATGATGTCGCATGGTTTCTTTTTCAATATAATAAGGCGAGACAGAGAGGAAACGACTTATGGGCCGTAGAAATGTTGCAACACGTCATGGTGAACCTTTCTAAAGTATTATTGCATAGGTATAAACCAGAAAAAGCTCAATTGGGTTTAAAAAGTCTTGAATCACAATTACCTCTTATTCAACTCGACAAAGTAAAGACAATTTTTATGTACATAACACCAAATTCTCATAAAAAAGCAGTGTATTACATAATTAACTTATTGAATGCTGAAATCAATTGGATAGAATCCGAGGTGGAAAGATGTTCTCAAGCAGTTCCATTTATAAGAATGATGATAAACCTACTAAATCAGTCAGAAGAGGAAGAAAAAAATAGTTAAGTTTTCAGTAAAGAGAAAGTAAATTTCTATTAGAAAAAACTTGTATATCCCATTGGAGGTTTATATGTTCATTGTAAATGTAGAGGGTGCGATATATAAAGATGATAAATGGTTGATTATTGAACGAAGTAAAAAAGAGAAACATGCTAGTGGATTGCTATCACTTGTTGGAGGTAAAGCTGAACAGGAAGGGTATTTGTCAGATATTTTAGAAAGAACTGTGAAACGTGAAATAAGTGAAGAAGTGGATGTAAAAGTGAAAGGGAAATTAAAATACGTACATAGTACATCTTTTGTAACAGATTCGGGTGAAAATGTAGTGGATATAGTATTTCTATGTGAATATGACTCTGGTAGGGCAATTCCCAAAAGTCCTGATGAAGTAGAGTCAGTAAACTGGATGACAGCTCAACAAGTATATGAACACCCTAATGCTCCCGAATATTTAAAAGTGAGTATTAAAAGGGCTGAGAATGTTAAGAGTGCAAATGTTACCTTGTAGGTTTATAAAAGGAGAAAGTATGAATAAAAACATTTATATTATTAGGCATTGTGAAGCGGAGGGACAATCTTCTGATTCATCATTAACGGAAAGAGGATTCACACAAGCAAATGTACTATCAGACCTTCTATCGGATGGAAAGGTAAAGGTTGATAGAGTTATTTCCAGTCCTTACTTGCGAGCGGTTCAAACGATAAAGCCATTTGTTGAGAGTAAAAATATAGAACTTGAGATGGATAGTCGACTAACTGAACGTATACTTAGCTCCACCTTTTTTCCAGATTGGATGGATAAACTGGAAGCAACATTCAATGATATGGATTTGAAGTATGAAGGTGGAGAATCCAGTAATGAAGCCATGAATCGAATTGTAGAAGTTGTAAATGATATTATGGCAAGTGATTCTGAAAATACGATTATCGTGGCACATGGAGGGGTTATATCCTTATTATTAAATCACTATGATAAGAATTTTGGCTTTGAGCAATGGAAAGGTCTGAGTAATCCAGATGTGTATCAATTGAGCATCTTCCAAAACAACTTTGATATTAAACGATTATGGAATGATTAATGTATTAATTAATATGGAGTACTTAAAGACTTTGAGGAGAATTATGTCCCTGTCTTTAAAAAGTCGGTAACCAGAGCGGAAAAGGTAGTGAGAAGAGAAAAGTAGGAGAGAAGTATATATTCAATCTTGATAAAAAAAGCAATCGAAATTCAGGCTCGATCCAACAGTGATCCAGTCTTTTGTTTTGTCCAATATTCTTTCAATCCCTTGTTCATTGCGTAACTCTTCAATTTTGTATCCATTTGCTTTTTTTACAAGGGGGGTGAGTCGTGTGCTTACTTAACTCTCCATCTAGAAGTATTCTCTTTAAAAAAACCTAACAATACTATAATAAATATTTCCAGTTTTACCCACCTGCTTTATAATTAGTTTAAATATTCTTGGATTATTCTAGAAACTATCTTTCTACTAAGGAAGAGAACCAAGATAAAACAATATGTTTTTCGAATTGGAAAGATAAGGGAGGTACGTGGATTGAAGAGCTATTATTGGATTGTAAGTGGTATAGTTAATTATTTATTAGGAATCGTATTTGTTATTCCCGGTGGATTCTTGTATATTTCTATCCTCTATCTGTTAGAAGAGACAGTGGGGTGGGTGATAGATCCTACATTGGAGCCGGATTTTCTACTAGGGGCGTTGTTTTTTGCAACAATAACTGGTCTTTTCTATTTTCCTATTGTAATTTTAGTAAATGTCTTTATGTATAAGCGATTATTTGCTAAGAAGTATTTGTACTATCTATTTGTTATTCTATTTTGGGTATTGGGTGTTCTTTCGTTTCTCTATTACAAATTGTATTTATTTTAGCATCAAACTATCGAATATGTTTATACCTTGTGATCTTCGTCTGGAGACATTCGAATATAAGTAAATAATACAAAGTAAGGGGGGGTAGAATGACATTTAAAAAAGGGTGTCTTATTTCTCTAGGTATTGCTTTCATCTTGTTTTTAGCTCTTATAGGATTCATTTCAAAATTGGTAAATGAATCCTATAACAGTAACGAATTTCTACTTGTGAGTCAGTCTCCAAATAAAATCAATACCATCGAAATAGAAGAAGTGACATTTTTTCATTCGATGCGTGGACCGAATATAGTAGAAATTAGATATGAAAATCATATTATGGAACATGAAGTGTACCCCGATGCTCGTTACTTAAATTCGTCAAATTTTCGTATAGAGTGGGAAAATGATACAGAGGCTACCATTTTTGTGATGGGTGATGAACAAAGGACAGAAGAAATTCAATTTAATGCAGATAACGGATATCCATTTGAACTGACAGTGAGCAAATATGGGGAATCTGAATTTTGGGATGACATAGAGATAGAATTTTCAGAGTAATCTTAAGCAAAAAAAAGGGGATTCCCATTGTTGAACTTTTTCTTTACTCTACTATATTCGTAAAGATCTTCTTCCTGATTGCTCATGCTTATCCCACTTTCTATACTTTACTTATATTATTCGAGATTGACTTGCAATCACAGTTTCTTTGTTCTGTCAATTATTCTAGGAAGCTAATACAGGGTACAAAAGAATGTTGTTTCATTTAATAAAAGTAATAGTTTATTGGAGAAGTCGTTCAAGGTTGTTGAGTAACAAGTGCGATTTAATTTTCTAAAAGAGCTGTGACCAATGAAATGAAAAGAGGTTAGAGGTGTTTCATATGGAGGAAATGTATGATGAAGAGGAATATGAGAGGATTAGGAAAGAAACTATAAAGAAAACCTATAAAGGGTGTTTCATAGGGTTTATAGCAGTAACATGTGCTTTACTCTTTTTAATCTCAATTCCAATCGTTATATGGGGAATATATATGAAGAACTAAATGAAGAAACAGTCTTGCTAATAAGTGAGTCACCTAATGCCACCAATACAATTGAAGTTGTTGAAAAAGGGTATGTTGGGGGTGAAACGGATTCTAAAGTCATTATTAAATCTCAAGACAACTCCATTGAACGAAGGGTTTTAAATGACGGATACAGACTTGAATCATCCAATATAATAGTGGAATGGATTAATGAACAGGAAGCATATATTACCCTTTTTGGAAAGAAACAAGAGCCGGAGATAAAAGAGTTTAGGGAATCTGAACTTGAAACTCCATTTATAGTTTTGGAATAATAACGAAATGGAAACTACCACCACTTTTTATATTTCATGCAAGTAGATAAAGAGACTGTGATTGTAAGTCAAAAATCGAAACAAGGTCACTATGATTGAAATAGGAGGATTATTTTGAAGAAAACTATGGTTATTGTCGGCCTAATGGTTAATATTTTGTTTGGGTATATCCTGACAAAAATCGTTCTCATCGTGTACCTATTGCTTTTTCTATCATTTACACAGCTAATTGGTTGGAATCTTGATCCAACTATGGAAGAAGGATTGTTTTTTCTTATGTTTATCATAAGTCTCATAGTCACAGCATTTTATTTTGTACCACTTATTTTGTTAAATATGAAAGTCTACCGTAACCTTAGAATTACCAAAGTCAAATACATCATGGTGGTTCTCTTACTGATCATTGTTGGAGGGATACTAGGTATTGACTTTGATAAATATTAATGAGGCGGGGATTCTTGCATCAAACCTCATTTTTGGGTAATAAGTGCGGTGATAAATTTTGTGTTAGGAATAGCATTCCATTTTTTTATATTTCGTTGTATCTATATTTATCGGTTGCTTACTTGTCGGAAGCTATTTTTGGACTAGCTATAGATTCTAAGTTAGAACCAGACTTCCTCTTAATAGAAATTATCATTGCTTTTATACTATGTCTCTTCCTTATTTTTCTTCCCCACGCTAAAAAGGTGTTACCTACTGCTAAATAGTTTGTTTCGAGAACGGAAAGAAGAGAGGGGGAAAAAGAGCAAGCGAACCAAGTTGGAACCAATCTGATTTTTTCCTTATTTTTTCCGCTCAACCTTTAATCCCATAAGTTTTTTTTATTTCGTTTTCTATTTAGTGTGAAAGAACACAGAATAGAAGGAAGAGAGGGCAGAATAATAATTTTTCAACTTGCTGTTTTATTTCAAAGTAAGCCTGTCGCTCTGACTTAATCATTCACAGGACTAAGTACAACAACCTCTTCTTCCAATTCTTCATTCTCATTTAACCATTGTATGAGGATATGTACAGTTGTTAAGTCATCAATTGTTGCTCTTTCTCTTCTAGCATTGTCATACCCACTATCTTTTGTTACACGTCCACCGGTTGTCGTTTCTTTTATTTCATATATTTCTTCTGTAAATCTTTGAGTGCCAACAGAATATTCATGAAATTGTACCTCTAAACGCTCATTAAAAACGCCAATCACTGTTACTTGGAAAAATTTTGTTTCTAGAACCCCTTCTGGCTTATAAATGAGTGTTCCCTCAACCATTTCGTTGTAGTAATTCCACCAAAATATTACTTCGTAGTTTTCAACTTTCCAATTCTCGCTTTCTCCTGAAAACATTCTACTTGCTTCTTCTCTTGGTCTCGCATTAAGTTGATCTTCCGCATGACGAAGAATGACAGCTAAATTACTTAAATCATATGTGTTTTCATCCGTCCACTTGACTTCAAATTTCAACCTGTACAATATATGTTGAACATCTTCCATCGTTACAGAATCCTTGAGGATCAGTTTACGCTCACCATATCTCACTTCAACAGGAGTTTCATCAAGTTCAACATTCTCCCATAATTGATACGTGTCATATTTTATTTTTTCATAAGAGTCATAGGATTGAATGTTTACATATCCAGAGAGAATGAAGAAAGAAACAAATAGAATGGCTTTGACTTTCAAAGGAATGATACTCAGTTTAGGTGGAGTATCTTTTTGCACAAAGGATGGTGCATGGTTACGTAAGGTACTCTGCAAAAATTGCTTCGCCTCAGAATCCAACTGATCTTTTCGTAATACATGACCGGCAGTTTTTTTCTTTGATATAAAAAAGAAATGAGTTTTGTTTTCGATTACTCTATGAAACTTATCCCACGTCAAGTGAGTTGACGGAGTTGTCAAGTTGAATGTGATGCCATCACTACTTACTTTCATGATCATATCCTTGTAAAAGTAACTTTGGTTTCGGTTCAGTTGTCTTTTTATATAGAACAAATCACTCAGTTCTATCAATAGAGAGATAAATAAAAAAACCCATAAAAAAACAAAGAGAAGCCCATAGCCTACAATAATAGATAAAGGAATAGCAGGGTGCCAGTAATAGTTATAATACAAAAAGAACAAAATGGCAGGAGATAAAACAAACCCACAAAAATATTTGAAGAATTTAATCATTGCAACATGGGATTTAACTTCCATTAAAAAGGCTTTAGAGTCTTCAGGTGTTACCATATATTTTATATCCATTCTATTTCACTCCGTAGCTGTTGATTTTAGTGACTATCTTCTACTGTACCGACTTTGTATATGTACAAACCCTTCACTGTAAGACGTAGGTGACAATAAAAAGAATCAGACAAAGAATACATAACGCTGCTCGATTAACGAAGGGGATGCTTCTCAGTGTAGGAGCATTATTCTTTTGACAAAACGAAGGTACCCGTGTAGACAATATATGATGTAGCTCATCTATGATGTCCTGTTTTAGGTCATCCTTTGGCAGGACTCGGCCACCCGTTTCTGATGATGTAGATTCTTTGAAAATAAAAAAGAAATGAGTGTTGTTTTCGACTACGTTCAGAAACTGCTCCCATTGAACATGAATGGTAGAGGCTGGTGACATAAAGGATACTCCGTCTTTCTTTACAGCTAATTTTTTTTCATCAAGAAGGGTGTTTTTTTCAACCTTTAGTGTCGATTGAAGGTTTTGAATAGAAAAAAGTCTCCAAATATCAACGACAAGAGGGATAAATAAAAAGCACCACAAAAAGACAAAGAAAAGGGCATGGCTCAATAAAATGAATAAAGGATCAGATGAATTCCAATAAAAATGATAGTAAATATAGAAAAAAAGAAGAGGTAAAATAATATAGTGAAAAAGAATCCGTAAGAGCTTTCTGTTTGAGTTAGGTCTTCCTTCAATGAGCAAATCCCGATAATCTTTGGATTTGGTTGTGTAAGTCACTTCCATTTGCTTTCACTCCGTGTGATAATTTTAGTCTATATTCATAGTATCTTTTCAGTTTTGTGAAAAAAAGGTAAAAAGTACCTAACCTGTAGTAGCACTCTTTACCTTCTCATCTATGTTCTCCATCTTAAACAAGAATGGGGAATTTAGTTACTCACCGTTTATATACTCATTAAACTCGACTGTTAATTTACGCATTTTCTCCACAAGTCGTTCCATTTCTTCGCCCTGTGGATACGGTCCATCATCATCTCCTGCCATTTCTTCAGCAACAGCTACAATCTCTGCAACTTGTCTTTCAATTTCCTCTCCTGTCACTTGGATAAAACCATATTGTCCAAGTGAATTTAGAACGGCACTTGCTTCTAAATAATAATAATAGTCGTCGGTGAAGCCAAATTCATCTAACTTAGACTTTTCATGCCAAGGTACTTCTTTAAAGGCTCTCTCCATATTTTCTGCCGAATCTTTTATATTGTAAACTTCAATATGAATTTCATCTTCTCTTCCCTCGTCAATCAGTTCCACAGCATGCGTATTGACCGAGATATAATCATCTTCCACAATGTAGAACTCCCCATATTTCGCAACAGGGTCTTCTTCTTCCACATCTACTTCTCTTTCTTCGATTGTTTCTTCATTGTTCTCTTCTACCTCTTCTTCATTAGAAGGTGTCTCCGGATCTTCGTCTGAGGCATTAGGTTGAGAATTTGGCGACGGAACATTAGTGTCTTCATTAAAAATAGGCGATGAAGTTAAGTGAAAAGCAAGGAACAATACACCAACAAAGGCCGCAATAGAAAGAGCGGGTTTCAAAAACACCCATTTGTTGTGTCGTTGTTCGTGTTTATCCATATCACGCATTAATTTTTCTAACGTTTCTCGTTTCTTGATCGGATTTCGCTCCGATATAATATTGTCATCTAAACTTTGAAAATCAATAGGTGATCTCTTCATAAGTAACCCCCCTGTCTTTCATTTTTGCCTCTAATGCCAGAATCGCTCGATGTAGTGTGCTTTTGACTTTACTTTCACTCCACCCTAAAATTTCACATGTCTCTTTAATGCTAAACCTTTTTATCTTCCTCATGATAATCACCATTTTCTGAGATGGCTTTAACTCATCAAGAGCTTGAAGCAGCTCTACGTTTTCTTCCTTTAACACAAACATCGTTTCTGGATTTCCTGCTGAACCTTCATTATCAACAGCCGAAACGTCCTTAAACATAAAAACCGTTTTTCGTTTTCGAATGTAATCAATCGTTGTTCGGTGGGCAATGGAGAACAACCACGTTTTTTCTGAGGCTTCCCCATGAAATGTATGGAGTTTTTTGTAGGCTTTGAAAAACGTTTCCTGTGTTAAATCTTCAGATTGTTGATAATCTCGTACCATCATATAGATATAGGATTGGATAGAATCACTGTGCATGTTATACCAATCCGCCATTAATTCGTAGTCTTCCGACAAGGTGACACCTCCTATTGTCTTTCTTTCATTACTTAGACGTAACATGTTTAAAAAAAGTGTTGTTTTTATAGAAAGTTTTTGTGGAAATGTTAAATTTAGTATATTTATGATACTCTATGAGGAAGCAAGGGTGAAGTGTTTTATTTAAGAGGACTACCAATACGATTGAAAGAGTAGAAGTAACATAGAACTGGATACAATTAGTTATAACAATACATAGAAGTAAGAAAAATCCATTTAGAAAGTGAGGGGAATATAGAATGACGTTTAAAAAAGGGTGTCTTATTTCTCTAGGTATTGCTTTCATCTTGTTTTTGGCTCTTATAGGATTTATTTCAAAGTTAGTAAATGAATCCTATAATAGTAATGAATTTCTACTTGTGAGTCAGTCTCCAAATAAAATCAATACCATAGAAATAGAAGAAGTCACCTTCTTTCATTCGGTTCGTGGACCGAATATGGTCGAAATCAGGTATGAGGATCATATTATGGAACATAGGGTACATCCAGATGCAACCCACTTAACTTCATCAAACTTTCGTATTGAATGGGAAAGCGATACAGAGGCTACCATTTTTGTGATGGGTGATGAACAAAGGACAGAAGAAATTCAATTTAATGCAGATAACGAATATCCATTTGAAATTACAGTAAGCAAGTATGGGGAATCTGAATTTTGGGATGACATAGAGGTAGATTTTTCAGAGTAATCAAAAGCAAAAAAAGGGGAGAGTAGAGAATATGTCGTAGTTAAGTTAATAAAGGCAACTTTTGAATAGTGGAGAGTTGGTGTATGAAACATAATTTTGAGTAATAAGTTAAGTAGAGCAAAAAACAACAATGTGGGTCTGATTTTTTTGCAAATTCTGTTCATACTTTCTTGAATTTGTATCTGACTTCATGTATCCTAAAAGAGACTGAACGGTATCTTTTTTTTGGAGGGTGTTAATGAAAAAGGGAGAGTTAACAAGACGTAATATTATACGAAAATCTGCTCTGGTTTTTAACAAACAAGGTTACAGGACCACATCGATGAGTGACATTATTCAGGAAACAAAAATTCAAAAAGGGGGGATTTATCGTCACTTTAAAGATAAAGAGCAGCTGATGGTCGAATCATTTCATTATTCTACCGAAATCATGCGAAATCATTTAATAACAAGCGTGTTACAACACGAAAATGCAACAGACAAATTAATTGCATTTGGGGAGGCGTTTTTACAATTAAGTGAAGGAAAACCGATGATAGGCGGGTGTCCCATTTTTAATGCAGCGGTAGAAATGGATGATGTAGAAGAGAATGTATTACTGCCGTCGATTAATGAAGCAATCGATATGATGATAAACTGGATGGTAAAAATTATAGAGGATGGTATTAGAAATCAGGAGCTTAAGCCGTCAATACACCCATACGATACTGCAATTTATATCGTGTCAACACTGGAAGGTGGACTCGTATTAGACCGACTAAAGAAAGAAGAGAAATTAGCGGAGATTATCCTAAATAACTTAAGGCAATATATTTTAATGATTTCGACCGAGCGGCAGTGACGCCGCTATTTTCACAGTTGAAAAGAGACTGATCGGTCTCTTTTATGAAGGGAGATATTATATGAGCTATTTATTATTCATTGCTTTCTTAGTCCTAATTTTATTTTTGAGGAGCTATATCATACGTCATATATTCACACCGAAACGGAAAGAGGTAAAAGAATATCCGAATGCGACTTATGACAACATTGAAATCAAACTCGATATTGGGACATTAAGCGGATGGCATATTAAAAGTGAGAGAACAAAAGGCTTCTTTTTACTAATACATGGATGGAGTTCTAATAAATCAGATATGTTACGATATGTCGATCCCTTAGTAGCTAATGGGTATGATGTAATCATTGTCGATGTTCTTGGTCATGGCCAAAGTGAGTTAAAACAAAACCAAGTGAGTATTGAATCGTTTGTACAAAGTATAACCGCAACGATTGATTATGTGTGTGTGAGGCCAGAACTGAGTCGACAAGCAATTTATGTTTTAGGGCACTCAATGGGAGGAATCGCAGCTAGTATTGTGAATGCAACTGATTTAAGGATAAAAGCTCTTATTACCGATTCAATGCCTACATCTTTAGAGAATATTAGCAAATCAATGGCTGGACGAGTAACAATCCCTTATATGCCATTTGGTTGGCTATTAATAAGTTGGTTTCTAATACGAGGAGGTGTTTTTTTAAAAGCTAAAAGAGAATGGCGCTTAGACACAATATTGAAAACACAACAGTCCCCAGCTCTTGCGATACATTCTATTCATGATAAGAAAGTATCGGTATCCAATGTGGATGTCCTAGTAAAGGAGAGTAACTTTAAAGAAGTAATAAAAGTAGAAACAAAAGGTCACCACAACTGTGTAAAAGATCAATATTTTTGGGATAACGTTTTTCATTTTTTAGCAAGCAATGAAAAGAGATAGATGCGGTATTTATTACGCATGTAAGTGTGCATTTCCAGGAAGAGACGAATTTTTTTCAAAAAAATCATTTTACAATTTCTCAACAAAACCTTAATTTAATAAAATATTAAAAATCTATTCTAACTGTATAATTAGATAGAATACATGGCCAAGTATAGTTTAGTGTTTAGTCTATAACTACCTGGAAACCCATTATGAAGGAATATGTGTACTATGTAGAGTTTTGCCCCTAGTAATGTTAATGGTTATGTAAAGTATCATTCGTTTATATACAAGTAATTTAAGAGGAAACGCCATCTAGCTATTGGCGTTTTCTCTTTCGCTTAGGAGAAGATAATAATGAACAATACGAATATAAAAATTATGGCCCTAATTATGATGTTAATTGATCACATTGGATATTATATTCCAGATACCCCTGTGTGGTTTCATTGGATTGGGAGAGTCGCTGCTCCTCTCTTTATTTATTGTGTAGTAATTGGTTATCACCATACAACGAATAAATCCAAGTATCTCGCCCGTTTAGGGGCGGCGGCGGTTGCCATGGGTTTATTGACGTTATTTATCAATCGCCGTCTTGCCTATTTAGCTAGTATAGGGGAATTGGATGGGACATTGGACTATATTACTCATAACTTTTTTGCTTCCTTATTTTTAATAGCATTCATTATCATGTTATTGGAAAAAAAGAAAGTGAAATATATACTTTTGTTTATCATCTGGCAAGTTGTTTCAACTGTAATGGTACTTTATTTAGAAAGTAATGTTTTCGTATCTGTACCGTTGGAATTATTCATTTTTCCTCTCGTTGGTAATGTACTTTTGGTAGAAGGAAGTTTGTTCATCGTATTATTAGGAGTAGCTTTTTACTATACATATAATGATAAAGTAAAAGTCACAATCGGATACACCGCATTCTGCCTTCTTCTTGCATTATTGATACGAAGATGGGGGTGGATGAGAGAATGGTCATTTTTGCTTCCGTTTGCGGATTACCAGTGGATGATGATTTTTGCCTTGCTTTTCATCTTGTTATACAACGGAAAAAAAGGATTCGGTTTAAAATATTTTTTCTACCTATTCTATCCTATTCATATTGTAGCTCTTTATTTTATCGGTCGCTTCCTAGATTAGTATAATGGGCAGAGGCAGCTACTCGAATTTTCATTTTTCTTCAAGTTTCAACAATACATGGCTATTCGGCAGACAAGTAGCTGTAACAATATCGCCTGTCTGCAGTTTCCGAACGGTATGTGTTAGAAAAAAACGCTCACACTGTTGGTCTTCGATTGTAAGGCGATATAAGCCTTTTGACCCTCTTTCCACTTTTTGCACCTCACCTGTGACAGTGAAATCTTCTTTGTTCAACAAATGGGGAAGATCGTGTAGGAAAGGGAGACATATATAAACCCCAACAGTTAGAGCGATTATTACGCTTCCAAGGAAAACTAACGTAGCTCTCATGTTTTCTTTAAAATTTGTTGTTCTTCGCTTTTTTCTCCACTTGACTTGTCTTTTTTTATTTCTTTTATTTCTGAGTTCTTGTACGATATGCCAACTTAAAAATATTGGCATAAAGATGAGAATCACAATAGCAAAAAAGACACCTATCAAATAGTCAATCACTTGGCTCACCTCTTGTATGATTTCTAAGTTTACTATCTTTTACTAGAATACTCAAACATTGAAAATAGCTGTATTAAATCAACTGGACGCCATTTTTAAAAAATATTTATATAAAAAGAGTCAAAAGTAGCACTCCATTAGTTGTGTAATCGTGATACGAATGAGTTTGAATAGGAAAATGTAAATATTGTAACACCTGGTATGATTAGATAAAATGTCTAGATGGTTAAAAGAGAAAAAGCGGGGTGGGAAAAATGGTTCAAAATAAAAAATGGGGCTTTATCGCGCTGATACTATTAGTTTTTATTTTACTGGCAGCGTGCCAATCAGCAGATGAAGTAGACACAGCTGATAAAAATGACGAAAAAGCCATAGAACAACAGAATGTGCCAAGTGAAGAAAACGAACAAGAACAAGAACTTGTTGACAGTACAATAGAAGAACCTGAAACAAGTGGCACTACAGAAAATCTAGGTGATTATGAAGTAGACTGGGAAATTAGAGTGGAAGAGTTAGAGGATAAATATCTCATTCATGGAGAATCAAATTTATTGCCAGAAACAAAAGTAAGAGTGTATCTACAATCGCCTGATCATATTATTCAAGGGTATTCCGAGGATATCATGGTTGAAGAAGATGGATCGTTTTCAGGTGAGTTAGAGCACCTTCAACAATATGATACTGAAATGAATATAGGATTTGATGTGCGGCCAAGTCTACAAAAGGAAGAGATTTTACAACATTATGGACGTCAGTTTGAAAAGATGACTGGGCCATTCATGGCAGTCAGAGATAATTTTGGAAGGGAGTTAGTGTATTATGTAACGACAACATTAACCCATTATCCAGAAGAAAATCAATTAGCTGAACTCGTGTCAGAAAGACCAGAGTGGGATTTTCCAAGTGATCAAGGTGATTTAGAAGTAAGATTTGACAATGTTGAAGTTGAAAAAGGGGAAAGTCGACTTTTTATTTCAGGAGAATCGAACTTATTGGATGGTAGTATCCTTGTTGTTGATGTGAGCCTTCCAGGATATAGAACGGTTGGGTATTCGGCTAAGAAGAAAGTGAATCCAGATGGAAGCTTTAATCTTAGTGTAAGTTATCCGACTGATATAGATGATGATGCTGAAATGAATGTAATCATTCAGTTTACACCTTTTCGAGACAATAATCTTCCTTATATTATAGAACATTATGGTGTTAAAGGAGAGAATCTTAAAGGAGAATTTGTTGAGGACCATAGTTTTGACAACAAACATATAAAATTTAAGGTCAATGTCCAATAGAATTGCAATAATGTAAGGAATATAACAAAGTGGAGGACAGTATGTTTCAAAAGAATAAATTGTGTTATATGGCAATATTGTTTATCTTTATTTTACTAGCGGCTTGTAAATCAGCAGATGAAGTTAACACAACCGAAAAAGGTGAAGAACAAACGGAAGAACATAGTAATGTAGAAAATGAACGTGAAGCAGTTGAGATTAATATAGAAGAACCTGAAACGAGTGTGGCAAGGGAGGACCAAGGTGACTTCGACATTAATTGGGAGATTACAGTAGAAGAGTTAGAAGACAAATATATTATCCATGGAGAATCGAATTTATTGCCTGAAACGAGAGTAAGGATATATCTTAAATCACCCGATTATACGATAGTGGGCTATTATAAAAATTTGACTGTTGAAGAAGATGGAACATTCTCGGGTGAGTTAAATCACCTTCAAAAATATGATACAGAAATTAATTTAGGCTTTGATGTAAGACCGCAAATGCAACAAGAAGAAATTCTAAATCATTATGGAGAACGATTTGAACATGCGACAGGACCATTTGTCGCTGTAAGAGATAGTGATGGTGACGAGGTAGAGTATTATGTAACGACAACGTTGACACATTACCCTAAAAAAGGTGAATACACAGAGCTTGTGTCCGAAGTGCCGGAATGGGATTTTCCTAGTGACCAAGGTGACCTAGAGGTGAGAATTGAGATAGACGAAATTGAAAAAGATGAAAGTCGCTTTTATATTACAGGAAAAACAAATTTGTTAGATGGTAGTGTCCTTGCTGTTGATGTCAATCTCCCAGAGTATATATATTCCTTTGGGTATAACGCGCATAAGTATGTAAACCCTGACGGAAGTTTTTCAATTAGTGTTAAATATCCGCAAGATAAAGACGAGGATAAAATGGATTTAGTGTTTAAGTTTACGCCGTCTCAATATGGGCAAAGTGATTATATACAAAATCATTACGGACCTAAAGGAGAGAATTTACAAGGAGATATAGCAGAAGAACAAAGTGGTGGCATGAAGAATATTGAGTTACGAGTGAATGTTCAATAAACTGAAAGCTGTAGACATGTCGTTACGGACATCTGTTCCGCTATTTTGATAATAAATAACCTTTTTCAAAAGCTTACGGACACTGGTTCCTTTAAATGAGAAAAACGGATAGTTTTTATAGCTATATTGGGCCATTAGCGGAACGTATGTCCGTAAGAACTGAAAAAGACGGGATTTTCTTGAAATTGCGGAATACATGTCCGTTATGATGGAACAGACGAAAGAAAGTAGGCTACTCTTTTAAAATACGAGTGGCTTTTTTAAATTATTTCTTCCTTTCTTCAATAGAAAGATTAAATATAAAAGTTTTAAAACTTTTAAAATAGATATGTTAACTTTTCTAGGAAACCCCATTGACAATCGTTTTCAATGAAGTTAAGATTATATTTGTGTTAAGTGGTGATAATGATTTTCAGTATCAGCACTTATGAAAAACAAACATAAAATGGGGGAAGAAACTGATGAACAAAGCATTAAAGTTTTTACTATTCTCAATGTTAGCTTTAGCTGTAGTGCTTATGACAGCTTGTGGTAGCGACGAAGAAACTCCACCAGCTGAACAAGAAGAACCACAAGAAACACCTGCTGCTGAGGATACAGAAGAACCAGCAGAAGAAGCTACGGAAGAAGCAGGCGGAGTAGTGAACCTGTATACGAGCCGTCACTATGATACGGACCGTGAATTATATGAATTATTTACAGAACAAACAGGGATTGAAGTAAATGTTATTGAAGGAAAAGGCGATGAATTAATGGAGCGTCTTGACCGTGAAGGAGCAGCAACAGAAGCAGATGTATTTATTACCGCTGATGCTGGTAACCTTGCAAGATTAAAAGAAAAAGAATTGACTCAAGCCGTTAACAGTGATGTGTTAGCAGCGAACATTCCGGACAAGTTCCGTGATGATGATAATGAGTGGTTCGGTTTAACAAAAAGAGCTCGAGTTATCGTTTATGATAAAGACCGTGTAGACCCATCTGAACTTTCGACTTATGAGGCATTAACAGAAGCAGAGTGGGAAGGAAGAGTTTTAATTCGTTCATCTGAGAATATTTATAATCAGTCTATTTTGGCTTCATTTATTGAATTAAATGGTGAAGAAGCTGCTAAAGAATGGGCTGCTGGAATTGTAAAGAACATGGCTAGAGAACCACAAGGTGGGGACACAGACCAAGTAATTGCTGTTGTTGCTGGTGAAGGTGATGTAGCAATTTCAAACACATATTATATTGGTAGACTTTTAAATTCTGAAGATCCTGAGGAAGTAAAAGTTGGGGAGCAAGTCGGAATTTTCTTCCCGAACCAAGACACAAATGGTACACATGTTAATATTAGTGGAGTAACTGTAACAAAGCATGCTAAAAATGTAGAAAATGCCATTAAGTTTATTGAGTTTTTATCTAGTGAAGAAGCACAATTTGTGTTTGCTGATGGAAATAATGAATACCCAGTTAATCCAGAAGTAGAAGTTCCAGAACTACTTCAATCTTGGGGTGAGTTTAAAGAGCAAGACATTGATTTAACAATTCTTGGTGACAACAATGCA
Source organism: Alkalihalobacillus bogoriensis ATCC BAA-922 (assembly GCF_000621445.1). Lineage (GTDB taxonomy): Bacteria > Bacillota > Bacilli > Bacillales > Bacillaceae_F > Bacillus_AO > Bacillus_AO bogoriense. The sequence goes on from NZ_KK211283.1 coordinate 17,160, forward strand.
CGAGCAATTCAATTATTTAACGAAGTTGGTTGGAAATAAGCTTTTGTGTGGTAAAATGGATATATACCGTGTCATAATATGATACGGTATATTCCTATTTATTCGGTGTGACAACAAGAGTGCCACCCGTATTGTGATAAGGATGTGTCAGCCTTGAGGGTAGTTCAACATATGAAAAGACAACTAGATATATGGGCGGTATTAAGCTTACTATTCATTTCGATTATACTATTACCAAATATATTAATCGCGGTTGAATTTTTTTCAGAACCGAATGAAAATTGGCTTCATATCAAAGAGTATTTACTTCTTGATATTATACGTAATACGATTATTATTTTATTTTTTGCAGGTCTTTTTACAACAATAATTGGAACGAGCCTAGCATGGATTATTACCGTTTATAAGTTTCCTTTGCGGAACTTTTTACGGTGGGGTCTGATTTTACCTTTGGCGATTCCCCCTTTCATCGGGGCTTATACGTATCATGGAATTTTAAATTATACGGGTATTATTCAAGTAACATTACGCAAGTTTGATATTCAAGTAGATCAACAGTTTTTTAACATTATGAACATTGAAGGAACCATTTTTATTTTTACAATGTTTCTTTTCCCTTATATATTTGTTATAACAAAAGGATTTTTTGAAAACCAATCTTCCTCTCTTGTAGAAAATGCAAGACTACTAGGTGGAAATGCAGTTGAAGTATTCTTTCGAGTAATATTACCGATTTCTAGAGCGGCCATTATTGGTGGAGTTACTATTGTTATGCTTGAAATTATTAATGACTATGGTGTCGTAAAGTATTTCGGTGTACAAACATTCATTACAGCTATTTTCCAAACATGGTTTGCCATGGGGGATTTAGACTCTGCCTTTAAGCTAGCGGGAACGTTAATGATTGTAGTTATATTCATTTTAGTTTTTGAGAAGATTGTTAGAGGGCGGAAACGATACAGTTATTCAACTTCAAAAATACGGCCGATACAGCCACAGCAGTTAAAAGGTGGTAAAGCTTGGTTGGCTTTTAGTTATTGTTTCGGAATTTTTAGCATCGCTTTCCTTATTCCATTTGCTCAATTACTTTATTGGATGTTCATGACATATGAGAAAATCTTAAGTGTGGAGTTTATTACTCTTATAAAGAATTCTTTTTTTGTAGCCAGTGTTGCATCGCTTTGTATTGTTGTAATCGCTTTAGTTATTGCTAATTACACCCGTCTCCACAACGGCATCTTTAGCAAGGTCGTTTCTAAATTAAGTGTCCTCGGCTATTCGATTCCAGGGGCTGTCATTGCGATTGCGGTTATTACGGTATTTCTTGCGTTAGATGAGTATATTTACGCATTCTTTCAAGTTTTTCAAGCAGAACCGAGTTTCTTTTTTCGTACAAGTTTAATCGTGTTAGTTTCTGCTTATGTGATACGGTTTTTAGCAGTAGGGTTTAATTCCATTGACGCTGGATTTGAAAAAGTTGGCCGGAATTTCACCGATGCCTCGAGAACGTTAGGTACGTCAACAGTCGGGTCTTTTTTTAAAGTTGATATTCCGATGATAAAAGGTGGGATAATGGGTGGCTTTATTTTAGTATTTGTTGATATTCTAAAGGAATTGCCACTAACGATGCTCTTGCAACCCTTTAACTTTTCGACCTTGGCTACAAAAGCATTTGTCTATGCCAATGATGAAATGGTTAATGAAGCTGCTTCAGCATCGGTACTCATTATATTAATAAGTGCAGCATGTATTTTTGTCTTTCATAAAGTCTTAGATAAGGAGTCTAGCTAATGTTTGTACAAATAAAAAACTTAAAGTATAAGTATCCAAATGTAAGCGAAGCAACGATCAAAGATTTTTCTCTAGACATTGAACAAGGTGAAGTCGTATGTATTCTTGGAGAAAGTGGAAGTGGAAAAAGCACAATACTACGGTTGATCGCTGGTCTCGAGGTAGCGACAGCAGGTTCCATTGCTATTAATGATTTGATTATTGTTGATGATAGTCATTATACTCCCCCAGAAAAAAGAGGAGTTGGGATGGTATTTCAAGATTATGCGCTATTCCCTCATATGACTGTTGCTAAAAATATAAAATATGGTCTTAGAAAAATGTCTCGGAAGCAAAAGGAAGAACGTCTTGAGGAAATGTTAACATTAATAAATATGGTAGAGTATAAAGACCGTTATCCCTATGAATTAAGTGGTGGACAACAACAGCGAGTTGCCCTTGCAAGAGCTTTAGCGCCGGCTCCCTCATTACTAATATTTGACGAGCCTTTCAGTAATCTCGACGCGAGTCTACAAGTGAAAATCCGCGACGAACTTAGATCAATCTTAAAGAAAATGAATATTACATCGATTTTTGTGACACATGACCAAGATGATGCTCAAGCGATTGCAGATCGTATTGTTTTTATAGAAAAAGGAATTGTGAAGCGAATCGGTCCGCCTGAAGAGATTTTAGGTTGTGCTAGTCTTGTTATGTGGGCAAATTCATAGTAGTTAAGGAGAAACCTTATGTGAGGTTTCTTTTTTTGTGGAAAACAGGTACTAAAAGTAAGAATGCCCAATTATTTCACATAGACAAACACACCCCTTTTAGTAAAATAGTATTAGTTCAAAAAAACTAAAATCAATTGGTTTAGTTCTTTTTATAAATGGGTAATAGTAAAAAAGTATGATAACTAAAGACTACCGATAAAGGCAAACCTATTGAAAAATAGGGACGCAAAGCTACGGGTCTAAGGCATGACGCTAAGATAGCCGGGTTACCGAAGAAGATGGATACACAACAAATCCGCCTTTCTGAGGTGGATTTTTTTCGGAACATTGACGAAGGAGTTGGGGTTAAAAAATAGTTGGTCGCATGCAAAGTAAACTTTTATTACACATTATGGTATAGGAGAAAAGAACATGAAAAAGAGAAACCTTAAAAATAGTTTATTTATTAAAATATCATTTATTTCATTATTATGCGTATTTATCCCACTGCTCATTAATTTATTTTATTCTACTTATTCCTCATCGAAGGCTTTAGAAAGTGAAGCGAAAAGTTCGTTAACGACATTGACAGAGGAAAAAAATCGTCAAGTTGATTTAGTATTTTATTTGCAATCGCAAATTTCAGAATCAATGGTGAATGAACTTTACATAGTTGAGTTCTTTCAAGAACTTGCAAGTTCAGGAACTGTTAGCGATACAGAAAGAGAGAATATTGCAAACAGCTTAGGTGAGAGATTACTTAATTCAAATGGATTATACGAAAATATCTTTTTCTCCTATGGTGGAGAAGTGTTTATTGATGGCATTGGGGGCAATTCTGTTGGTCATGTGTTTGATAAAGAGGTAGAGTCGTACTATTATGAACAGCTTGAAAACCCTGGTATGACAACGGCAGATTATATGTACTCACCGATTACAGGGCGACCAGTAATCCCTATCGTCAACTCGATTGTAGATGAGGAAACAAACGAAGTACTCTCTGTGTTTGTAATCGCTGTTGATGTGAATAGATTAACTGACGAAGTCGTGCATGCGAATGAAGGTCAAAGTGTAAACACGATGGTTCTAGATTTATCGGGTCTTGTCATTGCTTCAAGTCAACCTGACCAAGCTCTCACATTAAACTTTAGTGAAGTACAAGGGATTTCCCCTTTTTATGAGCAAATGCTAGCTGAAGATAAAGGTGAAGGTATGTTTACCCTAATGGGAAGTGAGAATATTGCTTCTTACGGAAAAAATGAAGATTATGGTGTTTTTGTTGTAACATATATGCCTGTGGAACAATTTTTAGGGAAGTTAGATGATTTAAAATCAGGAATAGTAACAGTCATTGTGATCAGTATGATTTTAGCAAGTGTGATCATTATTCTTAATGTACGGACAATTGTAAAACCAATAAAATTAGTGTCTCATTCTGCTCAACAAATTGCAGCGGGGAATTTAAAAACACCGTCGTTACAAATTAAAAATAATGATGAAGTTGGGGAATTAGCTCATTCATTTAATGTGATGCTACGAAATCTACAAACGATGGTTGAGCAATTAAATCTTACATCAGAAAAAGTAGCGTCGTCAGCAGAAGAGTTTTCTGCAACGTCAGAACAATCATCCCAAATTAGTAAACAAGTTGCAGAAGCAATTCAGCAAGTGGCAGCAGGGGCACAAAATCAGTCTGCTCATGTTGGAACAAGCTCAGATATGGTACAAGAAGTCACAAAAGGACTTAATCAAGTAACTGATAATACACAAAACGTTGCAACTTCGGCATTATTAACAACAGAAAAGGCCAATAAAGGTGCTGCGACTATTGATCAATCAATCTCAGAAATTGAAGCAGTCAATCAAAATATTCATGATGTAGCTTCGAAAATTGAAAAGCTAGGTGATCGCTCGAAGGAAATTGGGCAAATTGTCGGTGTTATTACACAAATTGCAGAACAAACGAATTTACTTGCGCTAAATGCGGCAATCGAAGCAGCGAGAGCCGGAGAGCATGGTCGAGGATTTGCGGTTGTTGCAAATGAAGTTAGAAAGCTTGCAGAACAATCAAAAGGATCTTCTGACCAAATTCGCGAGCTAATCGAAACGATTCTTCAAGAGACAAACGAGACGATCGTTTCAATGGGAGAAACAGTTGAACAGTCTTCAAAAGGCATTTCTGCCATTCGCTCGGTTGAACAAACGTTTGATGATATTCAGCAATCCGTAAACGCGGTAACTAACCAAATTCAATCCGTTTCTGCAGCAACAAAACAGATGAATGATGCAATCAATCATATTGTTTCAAATATAAATGAAATAAGTGACATCTCAACAGAAACTGCGTCGAAAACACAACAAGTGTCTTCAGCAATGGAAGAGCAGTTAGCGTCAGCAGAGGAAATAGCCGTTTCATCAAATTCGATGGCCAAATTGGCAGAAGAGCTTCAAAATGTCGTCAATAAATTTAAGGTATAATGTATGAGGTAGGCTAGGTACTAACCTAGCCTTTTTACTTTTTCCACATGCAAATTTTTTATTCAGGCAATAATTTCAATTATAAATAAAATGAAAAAAACAAAGGCTATGTAGTGATATTCAATTGAATATCGCTTATATCCTTTCCATTAGAGGTGATTCGAATGAGTTATAAAGATCAATTAGATCAGCATTCTCAACTTTTTCACCACAACTGGACAAGACCTAAACGATCGAAGTCTCAAGTGAATGGTCATACTGAAATGTCACAAAAGACCATTATTTTGCGAAGCAACGCTAAAGCACATCGTTGGTAAGGATATGTAAAAAGATAAAATGGAATCCATTTACGGATTCCATTTTATTTCTATTTTACCGTATCGACGAATTGTTGTAATAACAGTAAGGCATTTTCCTCATTCGGTGAGTCCATAATAACAGTAGCGATCAATTGGTTTGGTTTACGCTCAAGGTGAGAGAACATCGGATGATCTGACACATCTAGCCCATACGTTAATTCAGTCGGGTTTTCTTCAGTTTCTGTTTTAATAAACCGTTCTTCAACCCCTTCAAATTTTTCTTCAGGAAGAGGAAGTAATGAACCGGACCGAGAAAAGCGAACAAAGCTTTCTTCATCAAAAAGATAAACATCCGCTTTTTGCGTTGCAATTAACACCATACTTTTTTGCTGTTGAGCAATATCAAAACTATCACTAGTTTGTGATGGAGTGTAGATGATATCAGCTGTGACTCGCTCCCACTCGGGGATCATGTCAAGAATGTCTCCTTCAATAAGTGAAGGGTCTTCAAGCATATAATCACCTACAAAAAGGATATCCACTTCAGCGGGTGGTAAGCTTTCTAAATAGGCTTTTTCTTGTTGGGCAGAAATAAACGTCGATGCAAGAGAATAAACAATGACAATACAAACCACTGATATGACAACATGAAATTTATAGTAATGAAAAAAATGGTCAAGCTTTTCACGGAACGGACTTTTTGGAGTTTTCGTTCCATATTTTTTATCAAGTAAGTCCTCTTTAATCAATCGATATGCTTCATTTATATCATCCATTGGTATCGGAGTTTGATTAGGGTTATTTAATTGTGCTTTATGTTGCCGGATCCAGACCATATATTGCTGTTCAATTTCTTCCTCAGTTGCGTTTTCAGGAATATCTAATACATGATAGGCTTTTTTTAGGTCCATTTAGAATAACCTCCTTTGTCCTACTCTATTAATCTTAATCGAAAAGTAGAGACATGGAAAGTGAAGATTATTAACAATTGATTGACACAACCACTATAATTGTTTCTTTAGTGTAATGTGAAAGGTGATAACTTGGACAAGCGGGACTAAGAGAATAACGATAATCGGAAAATAAGGCATTGTCTCTTTGATAAAAGGATAAGCAAATATGAATATCGTAAGTGCTGTCGGAAACGAAATCCACATTGAAATGTATGAATTCCGGCAGGCTTTTCCAGTAATCATTTGTTCACGTTCGTCATCTTCGACTAATTCAGTTGGCATAAATAAAGTATGGATCCATGGCTTCTTTTTGCGTTTGCGATTGTAATAATAAGACAAAGGAATAAGAACAGCGCCTATTAATAGTATGAAAAATAACGGAGTAGCTGAAATGGTTACCTCCCACGGTGGCTCTACATCTTCATTGACAATACGGGCAAATTCTATATTTGCGGAATAAAAAGAGATCATTGCCCATCCAAATAGGATGATAGTAAAAAAAGAAACCCAAAAACTTCCTAATAACTTTTTCATAATTGATCCTCCTTTAACGAAAATACCTTTTCCATTGGTAATTCAAAAACGTTACATATACAAAGAGCTAAATAAGCAGAAGGGATATATTCTCCTTTTTCAACGGCAGCAATCGTTTGTCGAGTGACCCCAACTTTGCTTGCTAAATCGCCTTGTGTAAAATTATGACGAGCCCGTAATTCTTTGACTCTGTTGTATAATTTCTTTTCCAAAACAGTAACCCCTTTCTGTTATTTACACTTAACTTAATGTTAAGTTTACCTTACATTAAGTTAAGTGTAAATAACAAAAACCACCTAATTGTAAAAATTAGGTGGTTAGAACCACATCACTCTCTCTTTATAAGGTAAAAAGACTCTTTGCTCAACGGATTCATCTGCGCCTCCAAACGGCATTTGAGCTAGTAATGTCCAATTTGAATCAATTGTTATTTGTTTTGGTTCGGTCGTGAAATGTTGTATGGATGCTGCTATGTGTTGAGTTGTAAGAGCAAGCCATACAGCATATTGAAGCATTGCATTTCCTTCCAGGGCACAACGCTCAAACCATTCTTTATATTTAGGGTATTCAGTTTCCATGTTTTTTATCGTTTTATTATCTTCATAAAAAAGAACCGTCCCATTTCCGTTTTGAAAACCAGTTATTTTTGTCCTAGCCACATGTTCATTTTCTTTAACGGATTCCCAATAGGCATGGTTGATATCTTCGGTTAAAACAATGATGCGTGAACTTTGCATATGAAAAGCAGAAGGGGAATGAAGTGCGAGTTTAATTGCTTCATTAATTTGTTCTTTCGTAATAGATGGGTCATGTTTTAATTTGCGAATAGACCGTCGCTCCATGAGGGTTGTGGCAAAGGATTTGTGAAATAAAGGGTTCATCTACATATCTCCTTTCAATATTGATACTATCATTACTAAGGAAATCGTATTGGAAAGTAAAGGGGATTCACTGGATCGACTCATTCAAATAAAAAAGGTCAAATTTGACGAAAGTGTGAACGCGAGATATATTTTAGAAAGTGAATAGTTTAGTAATTAAAATAATAGGAGTGGAATAATTGAATATATATGAACAACTGATTGTGTCTTTAAAACAAATTCATGAAGAAACGGTTGAAGTGCTGCGGCCGAACGAAAATGAGGGCATATCGCATGGGCAAATGTTTTTATTGTTCGCGATTTATAACCATGGACAAATTAAAACGACTGATATTGCCAATCATTTTGGGATTACACCAGGAGCGGCAACATCAATAGCTGATAAATTAGAAAGTCTAGGGTTAATCGAAAGGCAACGAAACACACAAGATAGAAGAGTCGTTATGATTACGTTGTCGGATAAAGGGAGAGAGTATGTTGTTCACACAAAGAAACGGAATGTAGAAAAACTAGAGCAAATTTTATTTTCTGTTTCTGAAGAAAAATTACAAGCAACGATTCAAGCGATCGATGAAATTTCAACGATCTTTAAAGCAGTTAATACAAATAAATAGTGGAGGTTTTATGATTTGGAACACCTTGATATGAAACAGAAAATAACAATTATGATTGCTGTCATGTCTGTCATGTTATTTGCGGCGTTAAATATGACCATTGTTGGAACGTCTCTCCCTAAAATTATTGCAGATATTGGGGGAATGGAATATTTCAACTGGGTGTTTATGATTTATATGCTAACCTCAAGTATTACAGCGATTTTAGTAGGAAAACTTTCTGATTTATACGGAAGAAAATTATTTATTTTGGTCGGTATCATTATTTTTATCCTAGGTTCCTTGCTTTGTGGTTTTTCAACCTCCATTTCTCAACTGATAACATTTCGCGGACTACAAGGATTTGGTGGGGGAATGATTATGTCTACGGCTATGACAACCGTTGGTGATTTATTTTCTCCGCGTGAACGAGGACGTTGGCAAGGGTTAATGACGGGAGTCTTTGGCGTTTCAAGCTTATTTGGACCAACACTTGGTGGAGTGATTGTCGATAATATGAATTGGTCATGGGTGTTTTGGATCTTCCTACCTGTTGGAATGATTGCTTTTTTCATGATTTTGAAGCTATACCCACAATCTGAAAGAAAACAGAAAGAAAAAATTGATTTTGTGGGTTCCATTGTATTATCGGGGTTTATCTTAACTGTGTTACTAGGGTTTAGCTGGGCAGGGACTCAATTTGACTGGATATCGTTTGAAATTATAGGACTGTTTAGTGTAGCTATTGTTTTGTTATGTCTTTTTATTTTTATTGAAGGAAAAGTAAAAAGTCCTGTCGTACCACTGCATCTTTTTGGAAACCGCATTGTTTCGATTTCAAATATTGTTTCTTTCTTATCAGGAGCAGGGATGTTTGGCATCATTATGTACGCTCCTTTCTATGTCCAAGGAGTACTTGGAAGAAGTGCAACGACTTCAGGGTTGGTGGAAATGGTCATGACGATCGCTTTAGTGATCTGTAGTGCTCTAGCAGGTCAACTCATTACAAAAACGGGGAAGTATAAGAAATTAGCACTGTTGGGCTTTCTCATTATGGCGGTAGGGTTCTTTTTAAATGCCACATTGACACCGGGTAGCTCTCTTCTTTTGATGGTCATTTATTTAGTCATCACGGGGATTGGTTTAGGGTTAACGATGCCGATTTTTACATTAACGGTTCAAAATGCGGTTGCACATAAATATTTAGGTGTCGCTACAGCAACGTCACAACTTAGTCGGCAAATGGGGGGAACAATCGGGGTTGCGGTATTAGGAACGGTGATGAGCTCACGGTTAGCAAAGCAAATGGAAGGTGTTCCTGATGCAGGATTGCCAGAGGTTGCAGCTGAAATTAGTGCTGAGGTGTTAATGGATCAAGAAATGGTCGAACAGATAAAAATGACAATACCAGAGCAAGCGTATGCTGAGTTTGAACAATATTTGCTAATGTTAAGAGAAGCGCTAAGTTACGGTTTAACAGGGGTGTTTATTGTTTGTGGAATTGTTATTGTGGGAGCGTTTGGGATGACATTAGCGTTAAAAGAAATCCCTTTGCGTCAAACAAACGAAGAGCTTGTAACGGAAGAAAATATAAGGCAAGAGTAAGAGAAAGCAGACTCAAGAGGTATGTGGCCTTTGAGTCTGCTTTTATCTTAAGCACGTTTTCTAACTTCGACATAAAGCTGTTGGTACATCGTTGCTTCGTCCGTTTGACCTATTTCCCGGTAAATTTTTGCAAGCGACTGTATGGGTCTTGGATCATATTCATGTAACTCCATATCAAATGTATAACATTCAATCGCCTTTTCCATTAGGGCAAATTCATGGTATAAATCTCCAAGCTCCCGTTGTGCATCAGGGTTATCTTGAAGTTCAACCATAGTCTCCAACTTTTTAATAATCGATAACGTCGGGTATTTGTCTTTAAGCGGCCGTAATAACTGTAGGACGTCTGTAAGGGAGTGATCCACCAATAAATAACGAACATATCGTTGTAACCAACGTTCAGCTTTTTCTGAGTTAGAATAAAGTAATGGTAAATTGACTGTTTTCGTTTGTAATAAAGGATTTTTTTCAACGGGAATTTTCTCAAGTAATGTATCGAGTGATTGATTATAAGTCGGTAGTGAAAGTTGTTTAGAAATGACAAGTTGTAGCGCATCAATATAACGCTGTTCTTGTAATAGCCGTTCATAAAGCTCAGAATGAAATGAATGACATTGATATGAATGGTCACTAATGTTCTTTAAAATATGTGTGAGCTCTTCTTTTTTGAAATAGGGGGATAGTAATGAAAGTAAGGTTTGGTAATCGATAATGGATTTTTTACAAGCTTCGATTAGTAATGATAAATAGGATATGATTCGTTTATGTGAAAGATAATATTCTTCAAGTTTTTTTGCATGGGATGGCTTTTCTCTTGTAATAAAATAATAGTGCTCCAAATAAAGCGGGTCTTTTTCAAACAGTGAGTTAGTTGGCTTTTCATATAAATCCGTATATTTTCCAAACTGCAAAGAGTTACTAAATTCTTTAACCCATTTATGTTTCGGTGCGAACTTTTTTAAAATTTGGATAATCCGATAGCATCCAAAGGTTTGTCCGTTTCTCCGACATTGAAAGTATAATTGTTGAATTTCTTCAAATAACAATTTTTTCGGGACAAACGATTCTAAATACGTGAAAATAAGCGCTGTTTCATATGTGTCGTATGATCGTTGTATAGAAGTTAGGAAAGATGAAATGTGGCTTTTTTGCATAATTGGAAATGTCTTGTTTGAACTCAAAAGAAGAGTGAGAAGTGGATGTGGGGCAGGAAATGTTATCCCGTTTTTTAAAGCATGCTCCATATGTGAATACCTTCTTATACGGGTAGCATTCACTGCTGTTATCATTTTTTCTTTGTAAAACAAAATATAGTAAAGCTGATTTTGGGAGCAGTGCGCTTCGACAATTTGACTTTGAGCATAGATGACAAGTTGAGTAACGGAAGCTTCTACTGGCTTCTTTCCAACGAGTAACGTAATCGTAGGTTTGTTCAAAAAACATTCCTCCCTGTTCGTTTTCTTTATCATACCACATATTCCAGCTTCTTACACCTTTTGGAAAAAGGTAAAAGAAGTATGTAACAATGTCAAAACAAATGGGCAATTATCAAATGAGTATAAAAGAGTATCTGAATGTAAGGAATCCTCTTTTCTCCCAGCTTGTACCAGTGGTAGAGTGAGAGAGGTAAAGCAGTCATCTACCAATTCTAGGAGGCGGTAAGAATGAATAAGAAGTTTTTATTAACAATTGCTTCAAGTTTACTTGCAATTAGTATGCTAGCTGCATGCGGTGGAGAAGGAACAGATGAGCCAATCGATAGTGAGCCAATTGAGGATGTAGAAACAGGAGAATAAGAATATACTTAAGTGAAAATTGCTGTTTGCAAATTTTCAGGCTGTCGAGATATATCGGCAGCTTTTTTCTTGTTTTTTTAGGTGCTGCGGGGTAACGTAACGTTACGGACATAGGTTCCGCTATTCTTAGAAAAAATCAAGTTTATGAAAAGCGAACGGACATCTGTTCTGTTATATTAGAAAAACTGGGAGCTTTTCATGTTCGTTTGGCCAAATAGCGGAACGTATGTCCGTTAAAAATGAAAAAGGCTCATTTTTGTTAAAATAGCGGAATATATGTCCGAACGAGAACTCGCTGTATGATGAATGGCTTGGTCGCATGGTAAGAACTAGCATTGAAGCTTTGAAAGCTTATTCTAGAAAGGTTAAGAGTTTGTAAAGAAGATAATATACTATTGCGTATATAAGTATATGCTTATATACTATTTTATGAAAGAGAAAGGAGAATCAATATGACGGTTCAAATTGAGACAGCAACGAAGGTCTTAAAGCTTCTAGGCGATAAAACACGGCTGACAATGATGTCGCTTTTAATGGAAGATGAATGCTGTGTGTGTGAATTTGTTTCTCTTTTTGATATGAGTCAACCTTCTGTAAGCCAACACCTTCGAAAACTTAGAGATATAGGGTTAGTACTTGAGGAACGGCGTGGTCAATGGATTTTTTATCGGGCAAATGCAAATCATGAAGCATATGAGCTGATGGTTTCATTATTGAAACATCTTCCTAGTCAAAAAGAAAAATTACATGACCTTGAACAGAAGGGGTTGCGGGTTTGTTGTGAATAATTAGGTAAAAGAGGAGAGGAGTTACTATGACTTCTGTAGTTTTAGCGTCGGCCATCTTCCTGCTTACATTAGTGCTCGTGATTTGGCAGCCGAAAGGTTTATCAATAGGTTGGTCTGCCACGATTGGAGCAGTACTTGCTTTACTTGTTGGTGTTGTCGATTTTGGAGACGTTCTAACCGTAACGGGGATTGTGTGGAATGCAACATTAACCTTTGTGGCGATCATTATTATTTCACTAATCTTAGATGAAATTGGATTTTTTGAATGGTCCGCCTTACATATGGCACGGTTTGCAAATGGAAATGGAATAAAGATGTTTATTTATGTTTCTTTATTAGGAGCGGTTGTAGCAGCATTATTTGCAAATGATGGGGCCGCCCTCATTTTAACCCCGATTGTATTAGCGATGGTCCGTGCTTTGCGATTTAAAGATGCGATGATTCTTCCGTTTATTATGGCAAGTGGTTTTATCGCGGATACGACGTCATTGCCTTTGATTGTTAGTAATTTAGTAAACATCGTGTCGGCCGACTTTTTTGGAATTGGATTTGTCGAGTATGCGACAAGAATGATTGTTCCGAACTTCTTTGCACTAGGTGCAAGTATTCTTGTCTTGTATGTTTACTTTAGAAAAGACATTCCGAAGCAATATGATATGGATCAATTAAAGAAACCTGAAGAAGCGATTAAAGATAAACAGTTATTTTCATTATCATGGTGGATTTTAGCTGTATTATTAATTGGGTATTTTGTCAGTGAATTTATTGAAATTCCAGTATCGTTTGTCGCTATGCCAGTGGCCTTTGTGTTTTATTTTATTTTTAGAATGATTAGTGCGAAAAATGAACAATTAAGCTCCCCTGGAATTATAAAAGGAGCGCCTTGGGCGATTGTTGTCTTTTCAATTGGAATGTATGTTGTTGTCTATAGCTTACGAAATGTAGGTTTAACCGATATGTTAGCGATTGTGATTGAACAGGCGGCAGAACAAGGATTATTTGTTGGAACGATTTCAATGGGGTTTATTGCTGCGATATTGTCTTCGGTTATGAATAACATGCCAACAGTAATGATTAATGCCCTTGCAATAGCAGATACTTCCACAACAGGAGCAATGAGAGAAGCATTAATTTATGCCAATATTATTGGTTCTGATTTAGGGCCAAAAATAACACCGATAGGATCGTTAGCTACATTATTATGGCTTCATGTGTTAGCGAAAAAAGGTGTAAAAATCACGTGGGGTTATTATTTTAAAGTTGGAATTATATTAACGTTACCAACATTGTTTATCACATTAGTTGGTTTGTATTTATGGCTATTACTCATACTTTAAATGAAAAGGGGAATTATGATGTCAAAACCAATTATTTATTTTTTATGTACAGGGAATTCATGCAGAAGCCAAATGGCAGAAGGATGGGGGAAATACTTTTTAAGCGAGAAGTATGATGTCTATTCGGCAGGGATTGAAGCACATGGTGTCAATCCGAATGCAGTAAAAGCGATGGCAGAAGCGGGAGTAGATATTTCAGCGCAAACATCTGATACGATAAACCCTGAAATTTTACAAAAAGCAGACCTTGTTGTTACTTTATGTGGTCATGCTAATGATGTATGTCCTGCAACACCACCGAATAAAGACAGAGTTCATTGGGGATTTGATGACCCGGCTAAAGCAGAAGGAACAGATGAAGAAAAATGGGCATTTTTCCAGCGAGTACGTGATGAAATTCGCGATAGAATAAAAGAGTTTGCTGAAACAGGAAAATAAAAAGTAAGGGGATGTTTCCTTTGAAACATCCCTTCCATGTATAGCGCAAAAAAGGAGGAATACGAATGAAAATAGAAATATTTGATCCGGCAATGTGTTGTGATACAGGTGTGTGCGGACCGAACGTAGACCCAGAGTTAACAAGAGTAGCGACAGCGATTTATATGCTTCAACAGCAGGGCATTTCCATTGTTCGATATAACTTAACTTCTGAACCACAAGCGTATGTGGATCAGAAAGAGGTCACTCAATTATTGGAGGAGAAAGGAACAGATAGTCTTCCTATTGTGATTGTAAATGACAAAGTTGAAAAAATAGGTGAATATCCAACAAATGAAGAACTTGCTAAGTGGACAGGACTGGATATAAGTCTTTTTACAAAAAAAGAGAAAAGCTTAGGAAAAGAAATTAAACTGTTATAAAAGGGTGGATATTATGAGGCAGCGATTTCTTCCAGCAGAGATGGAAATGACCCGTTATTTGTTTTTTACGGGGAAAGGTGGCGTTGGAAAAACATCAACAGCATGTGCCACCGCGCTACAGTTAGCTGAGGTAGGGAAAAAAGTGTTAATTGTAAGCACAGACCCGGCCTCGAATTTACAAGATGTGTTCCGTATAAACATTGACCGTCAAACCATAGCTATCCCTGATGTAAACGGCTTATTTGCGATAAACATTAATCCAGAACAAGTCGCAGCGCAGTACCGAGAAAGTGTAATAGGACCATATCGAGAAAAGCTTCCAGCACCAGTTATTATGCAAATGGAAGAGCAATTATCAGGAGCATGTACAGTTGAAATTGCAGCATTTAATGAATTTGCTGACGTTTTAACGAATGAAGAAATCAGAAATCAATACGACCATATTATATTTGATACGGCACCAACTGGCCACACGTTAAGATTATTACAGTTACCAACAGCATGGTCACAGTTTTTAGAAGAATCCACACATGGCGCATCATGTCTAGGTCCGCTTTCTGGTTTAGCTGAAAAACAACACCTGTACAATGAAGCTGTTCATGCGTTATCGGATAAAGAAAAAACAACCTTGTTATTAGTAACGAGACCGGATAAATCCGCGATTCAAGAAGCGAACCGGGCATCAGCTGAACTCTTTGACATTGGCTTACAAAATCAATGGCTCATTATTAATGGCAAGATGCAGCGATATGAAAAATTTGATGAAATCGCAAAGGCGTTTTACAACCGCCAGGAACAGGCACTTGAAACATTGACAGGTCGTTTACTAAAACTTCCGACATTTGAGATTCCGTTTGTGTCTTATGAAATAACAGGGACAGAGGCATTACGAGTATTTTTTAAAGAAAGTGAAAGGCTGGAAACGGAAGAAGAAACAAACAAAACAACGCTTCCTCCATTATCGGAGCTGCTACATACACTGGGGAAAAAGAAAAGTGGTGTCGTCATGACGATGGGAAAGGGCGGCGTTGGGAAAACTACAATTGCATCAGCGATAGCGATTGGATTAGCTGAGCAAGGCCATCAAGTACACTTAACGACAACCGATCCGGCTGCTCACTTATCTCACGTGTTTGGGAACGAAATCACGAAAAAAAATCTTCAAATGAGTGTGATTAATCCTGATATTGAAGTAGAAAAATATAAAAAAGATATTTTATCAAAGGCAAAAGATATGCTTGATGAAAATGGCTTAGCTTATTTAAAGGAAGACCTACAATCACCATGTACGGAAGAAATTGCTGTATTTCAAGCATTTGCCAAAGTTGTCGACGAAGCGGAAAATCAGTTTGTTGTTATAGATACGGCGCCAACGGGTCACACATTACTATTATTAGACGCAGCTCAGTCTTACCAAAAGGAAGTAACAAGAACAACAGGTGAAGTTCCAAAGGAAGTTGAACGCTTATTGCCAAGACTACGTAATAACCGAGAAACAGATGTTATCATTGTAACTTTACCAGAAGCAACACCGTATTATGAAGCAAAGCGGTTGGCTGATGATTTAAAACGAGCTGAAATCAGTCCAACATGGACAGTAATTAATCAAAGCTTTGCGATGACAACGACGACAGACCCGATTTTAAAACAACGAGCAACAGCAGAATGGAAATGGATAGAGAAAATACAAACATTAACAAGTCAAACCGTTATCACACCTTGGCAAATTCATGATACGATTGGATATAAGCATGTAAAAGATTTACTAACATAGGAGGTACAGAGATGGAGATTACAGCAACAGCAAAAGAAACATTACTTGAAATTATGGAAGAAAAACAAGCAAGCGCAGTTCGCTTTTATTTTGCGGGCATGGGCTGAGGGAGCCCTAAGATTGGACTGGCTCTGGATGAGCCAGAAGAAGATGATATTGTAGAAGAGATTTCAGGGATTACGGTTGCCATTGATAAGATGATTGAACACGAGGCAAAAACAATAACTCTAGATGTACAAGAACATAACGGACAGCGAGGATTTGTGCTATTAGGGACAAATGATTGTTGTTAATAAATGAAAGAGTGTGGTTGAGTAAGAGGCGTGGAAAGGCTCCCCCGATAACTACATTTCACCACGGGAACTATCGAAACTCGATAGTTCTTTTTTTGAAAGATAAGAAAAAAATTGGTGTAGCTGTGATGCTTTGAAAGCTAATTCTAGAAAAGCGAAGGCTGCGCACCTGCGCGTTTCACCCAAGAAGAGCACTTGGGGTTCACTTTAAAAAGCGGGCAGGGCTCCGGATTTAGCTTGAAAGAAAAGACGCTCTCACGTTTTTCTTAAGCTTTTTATATTTATTATGAAACGAACACGTTAAACTTCGTTAAATGCAAATTTAGCCGTTGTTATTAATACAGTGGTGAGGGACAAAATAAGGACAAAACGAGGAGAAAATGAAGCGAAAGTGTCCTTCATAAAGGCGATGAAGGACAAAAC
>NZ_KK211283.1:34428-78841 GCF_000621445.1 Alkalihalobacillus bogoriensis ATCC BAA-922
GATGAAGGACAAAACGAGTGCAAAACCGGAGAGAAGTGTCCAAAAGCTTCTATCAGCTATGTTTGTTTAGTGTAAACTTGTGGAGGAGATATGTTTTCTGAGTATTATAAAGGCGTACATGGAGTAGAGTACAGGCTTTCAGATTTGCAGGAAACAAAAAAGGACTGAGTGAGGTGGGTTTCCTCACTCAGTTTTTCTTAAAAGAGGGAGTATAAAAATCTTGGTGTAGCAGTGAAGCTTTGAAAGCTTAACCTAGAAGAGCGAAGGCTACGCTCTTCGCTTGAAACGAAAAGACGCTCCCGCATTTTTCTTAATTAACGGGTCTGCTTATACAAAACCTGATAAAAACTCAAAAGTTTCTACAAAATTCATGTAAATGTTATTGTATTTTTAGTAATGAACTGGTAAGTTTTACATAGGATAATGATGGTACTCCTTCAAAAAAATTAAAAAAATGAAACGAGAAAGTAACATAATACGTATTACATAATAAGCAAACAAAAATATGAATGGGTAGAGGTGGTTGTAATGTTCCAATTTTTTCGAAGAATGAAAACGTTAGTAAGCTCTGAAGTCAACAATATGATTGATAAAGCAGAAGACCCGGTAAAAATGGTCGATGAGTATTTACGTGAAATGGAAAGTGAAATTGCAGAAATGGAAAGTACAACAGCAAAAATAATTGCAGAACAAAAATTACTTGCTCGAAAAAAAGAAGATACAGCTAAGTTAGTTGACACTCGAGAAGAGCAAGCATTAAAAGCGTTAGAAGAAAGCAATGAGGATTTAGCTAGACGGATTTTACTAGAAAAAAAGAGAGCAGAAACAGAGTATGCTGAAATCGCACAGTTGCATGAAAACTCATTGCAACAAGTTGAGGATTTAAAAACAAAGCTAAACGAAATGAAACATGAATACAGTGAAATGAAGCATAAGCGTGTCACATTAGTTGCACGTGCTGAAGCTGCGAAGGCAAAAGCACAAGCAAATCGTTTAATGTCTTCAGTGGAGTCTGGAAGTGCAAAACGAGGTTTTAACCGAATGGAAGAAAAAATAATGAGACAAGAAGCAGAAGCTGATGCAAGTGAAGAGCTTCGCGAAACGAACCAAAGCTTGGACAACGAAATTAAAGAACTCGATAAAAGGACAGAGGTTGATGCTGAATTAGCCCGTTTACGAGAGAAACTTACTCAAAAGGATGAGACGAAAGGTTAGATAATATGGAGATACTTGGATATTCCTTACAGTTTATATATTTAGTAGGACTTATTATAGGTGGAGTCCTTACACTTCTTTATATTTTACTTGGAGATATAATCGAAGGAATATTCGAGTTTATCCCAGATGGTATTTTTAACCCAAGTCTAGTTCTATCGTTCATTTCAATCTTAAGTGCAACAGGTTATTTACTTGAGCGCTTCACAGTAATGAATAGCTTTCTTATTTTGTTTATTTCAGGAGGTGGGGCGCTTTTATTTGTTACGTTACTTAATATTTTTATTTTTATCCCATTATCGAATGCGGAAGAATCGCTTGCCTACTCTGATGAAGACTTAAAAGGAAGAATTGGCAAAGTCATTTTGACGATTCCGAAAGATGGAGTTGGAGAAGTGTTAATTGAAAGCAAGACTCAACGCATTTCTAAATCAGCTAGAAGTTTTGACAATATAGACATTCCTTTTGAAACTGATGTACTCGTTATTGATGTAAAAGAAGGTGTCTTATATGTAACTGTTCATGAACAAATTGTGTAATTGAATCGAGGAGGAAGAGTATGGAAGTGATTATGATTGTTGTTGGTGTTGTCGTCGTCATTTTAATTGCATTAATAGGTGTATTTGTATCGAAGTATCGTACTGCAGGACCTGACGAAGCACTTATCGTAACAGGAAGTTATTTAGGAAAGAAAAATGTCAACGTGGACGAAGCGGGGAACCGCATCAAAATCGTTCGTGGGGGCGGTACTTTTATTTTACCCGTGTTCCAACAAGCAAAACCATTAAGCTTGTTATCTAGCAAACTCGATGTTCAAACTCCTGAAGTGTATACGGAACAAGGGGTACCTGTTATGGCTGATGGAACAGCTATTATTAAAATTGGTAGTTCTATCGGTGAAATTGCAACTGCAGCTGAACAATTTTTAGGGAAAACAAAAGCAGATAGAGAGCAAGAAGCAAAAGAAGTACTAGAAGGACATTTACGCTCTATTTTAGGTTCGATGACGGTTGAAGAAATTTACCGAAACCGAGAGAAATTTTCACAAGAAGTACAAAAGGTAGCATCATATGATTTAGCCAAAATGGGGTTAGTCATTGTCTCGTTTACAATCAAAGATGTACGCGATTCAAATGGATATCTTGATTCTTTAGGAAAACCGAGAATTGCGCAAGTCAAACGTGATGCTGATATTGCGACAGCCGAGGCAGTAAAAGAAACGAGAATTAAGCAAGCCGAAGCCGAAAAAGAAGCGAAAAAGTCAGAATTAGAACGAGCAACAGAAATTGCAGAGGCAGAAAAAAGCAATCAGTTAAAAATTGCAGAGTATCGCCAAGAGCAAGACCGAGCAAGAGCTCGTGCTGACCAAGCGTATCATTTAGAAGAAGCTCGTTCAAAACAAGAAGTAACAGAACAACAAATGCAAATTCAAATTATTGAACGTCAGAAGCAAATTGAGTTAGAAGAAAAAGAGATTCTACGTCGTGAAAAGCAATATGACTCGGAAGTGAAGAAAAAAGCAGATGCTGACCGTTATGCGGTTGAGCAAAGTGCAGAAGCTGAAAAACGCAAGCAACTTGCAGAGGCAGATGCAAACAAATATCGAATTGAAGCAATGGCCAAAGCCGAAGCAGAAAAAATTCGCATTGACGGGTTAGCGAAAGCGGAAGCAGAGAAAGCACAAGGGGAATCTGAAGCTGAAGTTATTCGTTTAAAAGGTTTGGCAGAAGCCGAAGCAAAAGAGAAAATTGCAGAAGCATACGAGCAATATGGAGAAGCTGCAATGCTCGATATGATTTTACAAATGTTACCTTCTTATGCGAAAGAAATTGCAAGTCCATTAGCGAATATTGATAAAATTACAGTTGTTGACACAGGTGGAAGCGGCAGCAACAGTGGGGCAAATAAAGTAACAGGTTATGCGACGGATTTAATGAGCACGTTACAAGAGTCGTTAAAAGCCTCTTCAGGTATTGATGTAAAAGGCCTGATTGAAAACTTATCTGGAAAAGGCAATGTGAGACATAGCATTGAGGAATTAACAGAAGAAATTAAAAGTCAAAAGAAAGTCGAACAACCGGATACAGAAGAATAATGAGAAGAGTGGAGGGGATTAGTCCTTTCCACTTCTTTTTTTGTTAAAGACTAAAATAAACTGAAACTATTGCTTCCTTATGGCGTCTTAGTATTCAAAAGGAGGTAATGAAAATGAAAAAGGGTATCGTTATTGCACTTTCTCTTGTTTTTACATTCATTGTTGTTGGGTGTCAATCTGAGGTTGAGGAACAAGGTCAAATCGAACAAGAAGAGACAGATTTAGCGGCAGGAGGAATTGAGTTAACTCAACAAATCCAAGGTGTGTTTAAACAAAAGCTTGACGGCGACCAAGTTATCATTGAACACAATGGCACCGAGGAAACATACTCAACAAAAGATGGAGTCGTTGGAGACCTTGACACTGTCCAAGAGGGAGAAGCGGTTTATTTTTCATATGGAACGAAAGAAGATGGAACACTTGTGTTAGAAACATTACGATTAGGTGAATAACCAAGGTAGTGATTTGTCTGTGGTTGGTTGGTGAGCCTCTCCAAGCTTATGCATTTGAGAGGCTCAAGACCATATCGTGAGGCTTACGGACATGTGTTCCGTTATTTTAATGAAAAGTCATGTATTTCAAATGTTAACGGACATACGTTCCGTTATAGTAGTAAAACAGCGAGTTTTTATCGCTCTTTTAGCTAGTTAGCGGAACGTATGTCCGTAAGAAATATAAAAAGAGATGTTTTGCATGAAATAGCGGAATAGAGGTCCGTTACGTTTAAACACAAGAAAAAAATGCGTCTTTAAGGACATTTTACCTACCGTTCATCTTCCCTACTGCTGAATTCCTTTTCTTAAACCGAATGTCCGACTGCAAAATAACCTGGAATGGAAACAGGGAGTGTACCGGATGCTGCTACTTCCCCGGTAAGTACTTTGCATAATGCGGTTTTCGCACCGGTTTCGATTTCATACGTACAAATATACGTACTAATCGTCGGGAAACATAAATAGTCATACGGGTTTCTCATCGCACACACAATTGTTTTTTGTTCATTGCCTTTCACTAGAGATTGTAAGAATTCTTTTTGAGCCTGACTAGAACTAGCATTATAGGTGACGAGGACAATTTGGTCGGCGTCTTTACACTTTTGCCGGAGTATATCTTCGTTCATCGTTGAATATTGGATTTCTTCTATATTCGTTAAGGAAGATAAATATGGCTGCAATGTCATTTGGTTATCGTAAATTTCATCTGCAACAGATGTCGCCTTAATTTCAGGTAAGAGGACAAGCGTTTTGTCGTTTCTCTTAAGAGGAAGTAAGTGATTCTCATCCTTTACAACGGTAATGCTTTTCTCGCTTAACCGCATAGATAGAGCTTGATTTCCAGCCTGTTGAAGTTGTTCTTCTGAGTAAGATGTCGGCTCGTTGAAAAGGCGTTTTTGTTTTAATGAGAGAATCCGTTTTACTGATTCATCAATCCGCTTTTCTGAAATGCGGCCTGAGTGGACGGCTTCTACTAAAGCATGTTTTGCTCGTTTTTGGAATTCATACGTATGGCTAAATAACACTAAATCAATGCCCGCTTCTACAGCACGAATGGTCGATTCTTCTACACCATACGTATCAAGAACAGCTTTCATTTCCATGCAATCGGTGACAATAACCCCTGTATATTTCATTTCCTCTCGTAACACATGAGTGACCATTTTTTTCGATAATGTAGAAGGGATATCTTCTACCGCCGGAAAGCAGACATGTGACACCATAATCGAGTCAACACCAGTTGCAACAGCCTCTTTAAATGGGACGAGCTCAAGCTCTTTAAGTTGTTCGTAGCTTTTTTCTACAATCGGGAGACCAAGATGTGAATCAACGGCAGTGTCGCCATGACCAGGAAAATGCTTTGGAACGGCAGAGACATTTGCTGCTTGATATCCTTCTACAGCTTTTGTTCCAAGCAGCGCTACGTGGTCAGGATCCTCTCCGTAGGAACGGACACCAATAACGGGGTTGTCAGGGTTATTGTTCACATCAATACAAGGAGCAAAGTTCATATTGATCCCGATTTGCTTTAATTGGTTTCCTACAACTTCACATAATTGCTTCACACCATCTGGATCATTGGCTGCACCTAACGCCATATTACCTGGACTTATTGTTACGCCTTTTGTGAGTCTTGTGACCATTCCGCCTTCTTGGTCAATCGTTAAAAATAACGGAATATCACTTTTTTCTTGTAGAGCTTTTGAGAGGCGGAATACTTGTTCAGGATTATTTGTGTTTCGCTTAAAATAACAAACACCACCGATTTTATCTGTTTCGATTAAGTCCATGATTTGTTCATTTGGTGTTAACCCGTCAAAACCAAACATAAACATTTGCCCAATTTTTTCATCCAATGACATCGTTTTTCGCAAATTCATCGCAATCCCCTACCTTTATTCATTTATTTTTTTATATGGAATATAGCTTTTCCACACGTCATAGCCAAACTTTTTATAAAAATCAACAAGATGAGTCCAGTCAATAAGCATCGTTGTTATTCCACTTTTTTGAAGAGCTACAATCGCAGCATTTACAATGACTTCTCCTAACCCTTGTTTTCGATAAGCAGGATCAATCCCTAAAGGTCCAATGCCTCCAACATGAGGAGTATGGAACAAAGGAGCCCAATTTAAATTCGAACCAATGAGAGGAGAATCTAGTTGATTGTGCCGGACAAAGCCGATGATGCTCCCTTTATCTTTCAGTAATGAAAATTCTTTTCCTGTTCCTCCTGCTTGAAAATAGTCAACTGCTTCATCATGCCAGCGGGAGCCGAAATGCTGTTGTAAAAAAGATAAAAAAGGCTCCTTGTCTTCCAGGCTGGCGAACTGAATCGTGTATGGACTTTGAATGGAAGGCGATGGCTCTGTCGGGGAATATTCGTTTTTCATATCAAAAACAGGCTCATCTTTTGTATAGCCTCTTTTTTCAAACCATTCATGAACATCTTTCCACTCAAGCGGGATTCCTGGGAAATAATGATACATATCTGTCCCAACAAAAATCGGGAATTGAGAAAAGTCATTTTCTGCTTTTTTAAGCAAAGCTGTTCCAATTCCTTTGTTTCGAAACGCTTTTTTTACAAAAAGAAGATGGATGTAGTGGTTGTTGTTTTGTACTTTGACTAATATGAATCCGACCATTTCGCCATGTTCATTAAAGGCGAAAGAGGAGCTTTGTTTACACAAAGCAGAAAAAGGACTATTTTGAATAAATAACCGATCAGATATTGGGTAGCTTTTTGAATACTCTTCATTCCAGAGCGACTGACAAATTTTTAAGTCTTTTTCATGAATTGCGGTATATGTAATATGCATAAGTCACCTCAAAGTGATATAGTGGTAAAGTTGTCTAGATAGGTTATCTATATTTAGATTGTATCATGACTTGTATAGATTGTGTTAAGTTTTTGTTTTTCATGAAAAAAA
Source organism: Alkalihalobacillus bogoriensis ATCC BAA-922 (assembly GCF_000621445.1). Lineage (GTDB taxonomy): Bacteria > Bacillota > Bacilli > Bacillales > Bacillaceae_F > Bacillus_AO > Bacillus_AO bogoriense. Next base: position 41,163 of record NZ_KK211283.1, read on the forward strand.
CAAGTATAGTAGGAAGCAAGAAAAGGAGGAGTAGATATGAATAGCTACTTAGTTGTATTACATAAAGATGAAGATACAGTATCCTTTATTGATGTTAAAACAAGAGATACCGTGAAAACGATTGAAACAGATTATAATCCTCATGAAGTCGTTATTACGCCTGATGGGAAGAAAACGTATATTGCATGCTCACTAGGAAACAAATTAAATGTCATTGATAACGAGACATTTGAAGTTACGGATGTGATTGAACATCCCGATTTTGATTTTCCACATGGGTTAGGAATCACATCAGATGGCAAAAAATTATATGTGGCATCTACATATAGTGAGAAAGTGTTTGTCATTAACGTGGCGACGGAGGAAGTAGAAAAGGTCATTCCGACAAATCAAACATATTCACATATGATTGCGTTTTCTCCAGATGAAAAGGTCGCATATATTCCGAATATCGGAAGTAATAATATTACGGTTCTGAACACGGAAACAGATGAAATCATCACTCATTTTCCGGTTGGCAAAGGACCTGAAGGAATTGCGGTTCATCCAAATGGAAAACATTTGTATGTCGCAAACCAAGATGATAATAATTTACTCGTTATCGACCGAGAAACGTTAAAAGTAGATTATAAAAGAAGAATAGGAGCGGTTCCTGTTCGTCTTGTGTTTTCGCCTGACGGTAAATATGCACTCATACCGAACCGTGAGTCTGGAGATTTATCTATCATTGAAACAGAGCACGAGTTAAAAGGTGAAAAAAGACCGTGGGAAATTAAACGGATTCAGGTAGGGGTCTGGCCTGGTGGAACAGTTTTTAACCGTGAAGGCACGTATGCATACGTTGCCAATAATAAAACAAATGATATCTCGATTATCAATATGAGTACGTTAAAAGTAGAAGAAACGATTGATGTTGGAATCCATCCAGACGGGATTGCCTTTTTAACAAAATAAGAAAAAATACGATAACAGGCTTCTGTTATCGTATTTTTATGGAATGCTCATTAATAATAGAAGTAATTAAATGAAGAGGTGACATTTCTCCTTTAGAAAACCATGAAACTAATTTTTGTTGAGGTAAAAGAAGTTTCGCTATCATTTCTGCGGAGTAGCCTTTCGCTTGAAGCGATAATGTGCTTGCTGTTAACCGTTCTAAATATTCCTTTTTCGCAATAAAACTTTCTTTTCCGTTTTCAACAATACCAGCATGTCCACAAAAAACGGTTGAGAAATCATGTTTAAGTACGGTTTTTATTGACCGAAGCAAAATCGGGACAGATTCATTTGCCATACCATATAATAATCGCTTTGATAAAAATAAATCACCTGAAAACAGCCATTTTTCCTGTGGTTCCAACAACGCAATATGACCATCACAATGACCCGGTGTAGGAATAACAGTAAAGTGGTAATGATTTGTTTTTATTTCTGTTTCTAATACAAGACCGTTTGTGTGTTGTACCTTTCCCCATATGAGCCGGCGATAAAAAGGAATTACAACATCTTGTTCGAGTTGCTTTTTTGTAAGCGAACTCATATAAACGGGTATATTGTATTTGTCGGCAAGCCATTGCGCATTACCAATATGGTCTTCATGTGAATGGGTAAGAACAATGGCGGTAATTTTTTTATTTTTTACAAACGCTTCCACTGCTTTTCTAGCTGCTGGCGGCCCTGTATCAATTAAAAGACCATCCACATAATACACACAATATGTAAACGTTCGGCCCAATTTTTTAATAAGTCCTCTAAGGCAAGAAACTGGGCCGAATTGTTGAATTTTTGATACGGAAGACATCGTCATTATCTCCTTTTTCCTGTTAAACTAGATGTATTTTACCATATTGTAAGCTAGAAAGGGAATTTGTTAATTGGTCCGACTGTCTTCAATAATTTGAAATAAATCACCAATGGATAGTCCGCGAACTTCATCAAGTAAGCTATCAAGATTGTTATTTGGAGAAAGGGTACCACGTAGTAGAATTTGTATCGTTTGGTCTTTATCAAATAAAATGGATTGAACGTGTAAAGCATTTGTTAAAATTGCGGCGACGACGGCTAATTGTTGTGGGGTTAACTTGATTTGTTCTTCTTTTGCAAACCTTTGAAAATCTTTAAAATGATTTTTTTTATTTGAATTTTGATGGGACAATGGATTCACCATCCTAAGCAAGTTTTAAAAGAATAGAAACCATCTTGGTCTAGTCGTTGGTGGTTCTCTTAAGGTAGCTCCACTCATAAAGGAAATCGCAAGAAAAATACTAACAACTAGTAGAACCGTTCGTGATATTGGATTCATGTCCAGCCTCCGTTCCGAGCGTAAATCTCTTCTCATTACTGTATGCTTACATTGATTGTTAAGTGATTGGTTAGGTGACTTTAAATTAGAAAAAGCACCCTAAAAAGGCTGCTTTAATAGTTGCACTTCATTTTTTTGTAAAACTTCCTCTAACCAATTCGAACTTTTTTCAAAAAGTTGATGTTCAAATGAATAACTTGAAAATGTATGATCGGCCTTTGCAATGTAAAACACATCCGTTTTTGTCTGTCTGTTTTTTAAGCTGTCAAAATATAATTGGGCATTTCCTTTCGGTACATCTTCATCCATTTCTGCATGTGCGATAAGGACTGGCTGTTTATAGGAGGCTACAGATAAAAGTGGTTCGTGTCGCTTTAAGTCTTGAAAGAATTGCTCACTAATATAAAATCCCTGATAATCATAAACGCCTTCTTTTGCGGCTTTTTTTACGGCAAGTAAGCCTGTAATTCTTGTAATGTCTTGGAAAGGGTTTGCAACTGGAGACCATAATAGTAATTGTTTTACTCGATTGTCTATAGATGCAGTAAGAGAGGCAACAGCGCCACCTAAACTATGACCAATGACAGTAATCTGTTCTTTGTTCACTTCAGGAATCTCTTCAATATAGTCAAGTGTGCTTTGAAGTTCGTGGATTTGATTCGTTAATGTGACATCGCTATAATCGCCTTCACTTTCGCCACAACCGCGAAAATCAAATCGAAACACAATAAAACCTTTTTCCGAAAAATATCTCGCTGCTTTCACAAACAAACGATGTTCTCCTACTTTGCTTCCGACAAAACCGTGAACAAGAACAATGGCAGGGTATTGCTTATTTTGTTCAAGCTTTGGATAGTGAATCGCACCAGATAGTAGGGAACTGTTTGAATAAAAAGAAACCAAATTCATCGTCATAGTAGACACCTGCCTATATTATTTTTATTATTCCTATTTGTTTACTTGGTTTTAATTATAGTGAGAAATAAATAAACTGTCAACAGAAAATAAAACAGGGACTTGACGGTCAATTACGGTTGCGACTACGATGAAAAGAGTGAACATATAAATGGGGGCGTAAATGGATGGAATTTAAAATGAACCGCATGATGGAGCAGTTGCCTGAACAATATTTTGCGAAGCTTGTTGGGAAAGTAAATCAGCTTAAACAACAAGGAGCAGACTTAATTAATTTAGGACAAGGCAATCCTGATCAGCCAACACCTGAACATATTGTAAAGAGCTTACAAGAGGGGGCAAACAATCCTAACTTTCATAAATACTCGCCTTTTCGAGGTTACGGTTTTTTAAAAGAAGCGGTTGCCACCTATTATAAGCGGGAATTTAATGTCGATATTGACCCAGAGCAAGAAGTGTGTATTTTATTCGGCGGGAAAGGCGGCTTAATTGAAATTAGCCAATGTTTGCTTAATCCCGGCGATGTTGCGTTAGTGCCAGACCCAGGATATCCAGATTATTGGTCTGGTGTGGCGTTAGCAGGTGGAAAGATGGAAATGATGCCATTGAAAGCAGAACATGATTTTTTACCTAACTATGAAGAGATTCCACAAGAAAAATTGAACCAAGCTAAACTATTATTTTTAAATTATCCGAACAATCCAACAGGGGCAACAGCACCTTTGGCGTTTTATGATCAGACCGTTTCATTTGCTAGAAAAAACAAACTTTGCGTAGTTTCAGATTTTGCTTATGGTGCCATTGGATTTGATGGGAAAAAGCCAGTTAGTTTTTTACAAGCAGAAGGAGCAAAAGACATCGGAATTGAAATTTATACATTATCAAAAACTTTTAATATGGCAGGCTGGCGTGTTGGGTTTGCAGTAGGGAATCGTTCTGTCATTGAGATGCTAAATGTCTTACAAGATCATCTTTACGTAAGTTTATTCGGTGCGATCCAACAAGCAGCAGCTACGGCTTTATTAGAATCTCAGGATTGTGTGGAACAGCTCGTCACTTTATATGAAAAACGTAGAAACCACCTCATCTCCGGTTTGCAATCGATTGGTTGGGATGTAAAGGCGCCACAAGGATCTTTCTTTTCATGGCTCCCTTGCCCCAATGGCATGACATCAGACGAGTTTGCCGATTTATTATTGCAAAAATCTCATATTGCGGTTGCACCAGGGCGTGGATTTGGTCAGTGGGGAGAAGGATATGTGCGTGTCGCATTACTTGAGGATCTTGAAAGGCTAGAAGAAGTGGTGGCAAGAATTGATAAATTAAAACTTTTCTAACGAGGAGGTAGGGTTTTATGAAAATAGCGATTTATCAAATGGATATCGTCCCAGCAGACCCAGTGGCAAACCGCGAAAAAGTGAAGAATTGGGTGGAAGAAGTGATGGCAGCTGAAAGCCCAGATATGCTTGTTTTACCAGAAATGTGGACAACAGCGTATACATTACCGGATTTGCATACATTAGCAGAAACAGAAAAAAAAGAAACCGCACAATGGTTAGCATCATTAGCAAAAACCTATGATGTCAATATTATCGGTGGCTCGATAGCGACGATGGAAAATGAGAAAATATATAACAGAGCGCTCGTGTTTGACCGCGTGGGAAATTGTATTCATCAATACGATAAAATGCACTTAGTCCCTATGCTTGACGAACATCTTTATTTAGCAGGAGGAAAAGAAAAAGCAGCGATTTTTACGGTAGATGGCATTAAGATTGGTGTTATTATTTGTTATGACTTGAGATTCCCTGAACTATCCAGACAATTAGCGTTAGCTGGAGCTGAAATTATTGTAATTGTAGCGGAGTGGCCAGAAGCAAGAAAGGATCATTGGCGAATTCTTCAAAGAGCGAGAGCAATTGAAAATCAATGTTTTATCGTCGCTGCCAACCGAGTGGGAACGTATAACGATGTTCAATTTTGCGGGCGGTCAACGGTCGTCTCACCGTGGGGAGAAGAAATAGCAGAAGGGTCTATGGAAAAGGAAGAAACGATTATCGTAACGATTGATTCCACTCAAGTACGCTCAGTACGGAATCAAGTACCCGTGTTTCAAAGCCGGCGCCCGAATTTATATGAATAAAGAGTCGCGTCTGTGAGTGTTCTTCTTTTATGGAAGGCAATGGAGGACAAAACAAGAGGAAAAGTGAGAGAAAGTGTCCTTCATAAAGGGTATGAAGGACAAAACGAGAGGAAAAACGAGAGAAAGTGTCCTTCATAAAGGAGATGAAGGACAGAACGAGAGGGAAAACTTGAGAAAGTGTCCTTCATAAAGGCGATGAAGGACAAAACGAGAGGGAAAACTTGAGAAAGTGTCCTTCATAAAGGCGATGAAGGACAAAACGAAGGAAAAAATGAAAGAAAGTGTCCTTCATAATTTAGAAATTGCAGTGAAGCGCCAAAGCACATTCTAGAAGAGCGAAGGTTGCGCACCTACGCATTTCATCTCAAAAAGAGCACTTGGAGTTCACTGTCAAAAGCGGGCAGCGCTCCGCACTTCGCTTGAAACGAAAAGACGCTCCCGCATTTTTCTAATCAAAGGCTTCTCCTCTTCTAATTTCCACAAGTCATCTTACGTAAACAAAGCTTGTAGTGCTTCTTCGTAATTTCCTTTGACTACCCCTTTTTCAGTAATAATCCCGGTTATAAGGTGTGACGGTGTCACATCAAATGCAGGATTAAACACTGGAATATTAGTAGGGGCAATTAGTTCGTTTTGAATCCGGCGAATTTCATCTGGGTGCCGTTCTTCAATTTTGATGTCATCGCCGGTTTTCGTTGATAAGTCAATGGTCGATAACGGAGCAGCGACGTAAAACGGAACGCCCAATGCTTGAGCAATGATGGCAATACCAAACGTACCAATTTTATTGGCCGTATCGCCGTTCGCTGCCACTCGGTCAGCCCCAACAATGACGGCATTGATCGAATTTGTTTTCATCGTATGAGCCACCATATTATCAGTAATTAAAGTCACATCAACTCCTAGATTTTGAAGCTCCCATGCAGTTAGTCGAGCCCCTTGCAAAACAGGGCGAGTCTCGGTCGCGAATGCGCGTAACGATAAGCCGCGTTCTTTTCCGAGATAAAAAGGAGAAAGCGCAGTTCCGTATTTCGCTGTTGCAATTCCACCTGCATTGCAATGAGTTAAGACTGTATCTCCATCTTTAAGCAAGGTCCATGCATGTTCTCCGATTTGTCGACAAACTTCTTCGTCTTCTAGGTCAATCCGAATTGCTTCCTCAACAAGTTGCGCTTGTGCTTGCTCGATAGAATCCGTGTTTCTAATTGATGAAACAAGTCGCTCTAACGCCCAAAAAAGATTAACGGCAGTAGGACGAGCAGAGCATAAATAGTCTTTTTTTACGCTGAGCTCCTTTTTAAACTTATCAACACTGTCAAACGTCGCTTGAGACGCCCATAACGCTAAACCGTAACTAGCTGTAATCCCAATAGCAGGGGCGCCACGCACTTTTAATTCAAAAATACTTTCCCATACATCTTCAATTGTGCGAAGAGTAATAAATTCTGTTTTCTTTGGGAGCAACCGTTGATCAAGTAAAATGATGGAATCGGTATTCCATTCAACTGCACGTATTGTCATGCTTCTTTCACAACCTTTATAACGTTTTTAATCGAAACTATAGTATGACGAGTTAAAATAAGTTGTTTTCCAAGCAATAATGCTTCTTTCTTGACTTGTTCTTTGACTTTTTCGTCTTGTATGCTTTCGATATCTTCAACCTGGGCAAGTCCAATGGTTCTTCTGATGATTTTACAACCGGCAAAGCCGATAGCATCAGCAAAAACATGAGCTAAGAAAGTTTCACGGAATTCCCTTTCTTGAAACAAGGGATCTGTACCATTTGTTTCCCATAAAGACTGAAACGTACTTTCAAATGTGTTCCATACATCTTCCAATAAAGATAATAAATAGTGTTGGTAGGAAGATAATGTTTCATCATTAGGTGCGTGCCCGATTTGAGCTACATAATTTAAGATAATGTTAGCAATAAAAGCACCAAGGTCAAAACCGATCGGGCCAACAAAAGCAAACTCAGGATCAATGACTTTTGTTTCTTCTGTACTAGAAAAAATACTTCCTGTATGCAAATCCCCATGAATTAAAGCTTCACTATGAGTTAGAAAGGTATGCTTTAATAAAGCCACTTCTTTTAATAAATCACGGTCACTCCAAATGACATCAGCAATAAAAGGACGGAGCGACTCTGGGAAGTCATTTGTATCATGGTCAAAAAATGGATCTGTAAAAACGAGATCCTCTGTAATTTTACATAACTCAGGGTTTGCAAATGTCGCTTGGAGTTGTTTCTTTTTTTGCTGGTCCATGCCAAAATCCGATGTGAAAAATAAAGTGTGAGCCAAATACAGACCAATATCCTTTGCGACATTTGGATAGTGATTCCCTTGGATTAGACCTTTTCTCATAATAACAAGATGAGATAAGTCATCCATCACGGTTACCGCTTGTTCGATATCAGAATAATGAACTTTTGGGACAAATTGCGGTAATAAGGAATACGCTTTTTGTAGAGCTTCACTTTCAATTCGCGCCCGATCTAATGTGAGCGGCCAGCTTGTACCCACGACTTTCGCGTATGGTAGTGCTTGTTTAATAATATAAGAATGATTTGAATCTTGATGAGAGACTCGAAAAACAAGATTTAAGTTGCCATCCCCAATTTCTTGGCAAAAGACAGAATCAGATTCGGCAAATAGTCCAATCGACTGAAGTAGTGAGACCGCCGTCTTTTCAGTAAGTGGTAGATATTCCTTATATTCACGTTTCATTGACTTCCTCCCCATCCGATAAGAAAAACCCTCTTGTCCATACGACAAAGAGGGTTGAATAATAGACTTCATCCCTCTTATCTTTCAGAGCCGTTTGCTCTGTTGGAAGTAGCACCATAGCGTTATAGCCGGTTGCCGGGCGTCATCGGTCCAAATCCCTCAGCCTTCTCTTGATAAGAGTTATACATATGATTGAAATCATAACTGGCAAAAGTCAAATTGTCAATTAGATTCAGAAAAATTCGTCAATAATTATGCTTTCATGACGAAATGTATGGATAGAGTGGAAACGGTGAGGATAATTAGTATTGACATAACTGAAAAAACAATAGATAATCATCACAAAATCAAAGAGCGTGAGAAAGCAAAGCGAAAGGTGGATAAATTGTGGGACAAGTTATCGCTACATATCGAGTTGATGACCCGAAAAATTTAGAAAAAAAAGCTCAATCCATTGCCATTGGTCTGACTGTAGGTTCTTGGACAGACTTGCCGCTTGTACTTCAGGAGCAAATGAAAAAGCATAAGGGAACGGTTGTCTCGACTAGTGAAACTTCGGATGGTTATGGAGCAATTAAAATTTCATACCCTAGTGTAAATTACACAAATGATTTGCCTGCCATTCTGACAACAACGTTTGGAAAGCTTTCTCTTGATGGGAAGATTAAGCTCCTCGACTTGGAGCTGTCAGAGGATTTAAAATCAGCATACCCTGGACCGCAGTTTGGCATCGAAGGCATCCGTTCTATGCTTGACAGTCATGAAAGACCGTTATTAATGAGCATTTTTAAAGGGGTTATCGGACGCGATTTATCGTATTTACAAGAGCAAATGAAAGAACAGGGCTTAGGCGGGGTAGATGTTGTTAAAGATGATGAGATTTTGTTTGAAAATGAATTAACCCCTCTAACGGACAGAGTAAAGGTTTGTAAAGAAGCATTAAGACAAAGTTATGAGCAAACAGGCAAAAGGACTTTATACGCCGTTAATATTACAGGTCGCACATTTTCCATTATCGACCAAGCAAAACGCGCAGTGGAAGCAGGGGCAGATGCTTTATTATTTAATGTGTTTTCCTACGGGCTCGATGTACTCCAAGCTTTGGCAGAAGAAAAAGAAATTCACGTTCCGATTATGGCACATCCGGCTATGTCAGGGGCTTTTATTTCTTCTCCTGAGTATGGATTTTCGCCAGCATTGCTTTTAGGAAAATTGTTGCGGGTCGTAGGGGCTGACTTTGTTCTATTTCCATCACCATATGGCTCGGTTGCGATGGAGAAAGAAGCCACTCTTGGTATTGCGAAAAATTTAACAAGTGCGGATGGGCATTTTAAAACCGCATTTCCTGTTCCGTCAGCAGGTATTCATCCAGGGTTAGTTCCTCAGCTTTTTGCTGACTTTGGAGTGGATAGTATTATTAATGCTGGTGGAGGAATACACGGCCATCCAAATGGAACAGCGGCAGGAGCTAGAGCATTTGTAGCAGCCATTGAAGGAACATTAAGAAATGAGTCACTAGAAGAAATCGCTAAAGGAAGTGAAGAGCTTGCCAAAGCACTTAATATATGGGGAGATGCAAAGTAAAGACATTGTTATTTTTTGTGATTTCGATGGGACAATTACAAACAATGATAACATAATTGAAATTATGAAAAAGTTTGCTCCACCCGAGTGGTTATTGATCGTTGATGAAATATTAGCAAAAAAGAAATCACTTCAAGATGGAGTAGGAGAAATGTTTGCCTTATTGCCAACATCCAAAAAAAACGCAATCATAGACTTTACACTAGAACAAGCTGAAATACGCCAAGGGTTTGATGACTTTGTCCAATTTACGAGTGAGCAAGGCATTGAATTGAATGTCGTAAGTGGAGGAATAGACTTTTTCGTTGAGCCTTTGCTACATAAGTATCCATTACCCATTTATTGTAACGAGGCTAATTTTTCTGGTGATACGATAAAAATTGAATGGCCACATCCATGTGATGAGAATTGTCAAAAGGAATGTGGGTGCTGTAAGCCATCGATTATTCGAAAATTGAGCAAAGGTAGATTCCGCATCGTTATTGGGGATTCCATTAGTGATTTGCAAGCTGCGAAACAAGCGGATTTAGTTATTGCAAGAGACTACTTACTTGCAGAGTGCAAACAATTACAACTACCTTATCAACCATTTGAAAGCTTCTTTGATGTCATTGATATCTTAAAGCAAATCGAGGTGACGTCGTGAAACAACAATGGAAAGAAATTGCTGACATAAAGAGAGAGCTCGGTCAACGACAATGGTTTCCCGGTACAAGTGGAAACTTGTCGATTAAAGTGAGTGATGACCCTTTAACTTGTCTTGTATCTGTTAGTGGGAAAGATAAATATAAAGAAACGGATGAAGACTTTGTACTTGTTGATGAAGAAGGGAAACCTATCGACTCTACATTAAAACCTTCAGCTGAAACGGACATTCACCTAGAAGTGTATAAGAAAACAACGGCTTCTTGTAGCTTGCATGTTCACACGGTTGAAAACAATGTTATTTCTGAACTATATGCTTCAAAAGGAGCAGTGACATTTAATAGTCAAGAATTAATTAAAGCATTTGGGATTTGGGATGAAAATGGAGAAATTGTCATTCCTATTGTTGAAAACATTCACGATTTACCAAAGCTAGCAAACGAAATAAAAGAAGTCATTACACCTGAAACAAGAGCCGTTTTAATACGCAATCATGGGATAACCGTATGGGGAGATAGCGCCTTTGAGGCAAAACGTCATTTAGAGGCTTGTGAGTTTTTGTTTTCGTATCATTTAACATTAATGCAAGCAAAAGCAAATTTTAATTAGGGGGAAGATGAAATGGCAGTAATTAAAGTTAGAAATAGTGGAGAAGTGATTGAAGGTGTTGAAAACGTAGGTGCTTTTCTAGAATCACAAGGTGTATTATATGAGCATTGGGATATGGATAAATTACCTGATCCATTAAAAGAGAAATTTACGTTATCCGATGCGGAAAAACAAGAGATTTTAAAGGCGTTTGATACGGAAATCCGCTCGCTTGCGGAAAGAAGAAATTATGGCAATTGGGATATCGTTGCTCTTTCTGATGCGACACCGAACTTAGAAGACCTATTAAAGAAATTTGAACAAGTGCATACTCATACGGATGATGAAGTCCGAGCGATTACAGCTGGACATGGTATTTTTATTGTAAAAGGAAATGATAACTTAGGATATTTTGATATTGAATTAGAAGCGGGTGACGTTATTTCCGTACCTGAACATACCCCGCATTTCTTTACGCTAATGGATGACCGACAGGTTGTTGCTGTCCGGTTATTTATTGATACGGATGGATGGGTAGCACATCCATATGAAGAAAAAGAACACCAAGTGTAAAACAAGAGGAAACGAGATGAGACATAAAGTTTGTGTACTTCTGATTATTGGACTACTTTTATTAGTAATACTGCCAACTCACGGACAAGCTTCTCAACAACAAGATGATATTATTATTACGACTGAGCAAGTGGCAGAAACCGTTTCAAGTTTATTGCAATTTGATGAAAATCCAAAGATACTCGTTTTTTTGACGGCGATAGTGTTTTTACCACAACTCCCGTCGTTTCAACGATTTATAGATTCTTTTATTCCACTCTTACTTATACAAAAAAGGCTAATGCCAATTAAACGGCAAAGCACCGCGTTCACTCCTTTCTTTTCTTAGCAAAAGATTAGGAAAGGAGAGACGAAGGATGGAAAAGGAAAAAAAGGAACAGGAAATCATCGTAAAAGAAGCCATAAATGGTGTTGTTGTAGGTATACTGATGATGACAGTTGTCTTTTTACTTGCTCATTTCGTTTTTGATATGCCGTTTTTCCCATAATACAAATAGAGGTTGGGACACCGTTAAATGACGTATGTCCCAACCTTTTTTCTGACAGTCGCTGTAACTGAAAGAGAGTAAAAATGAAGTCATGAAATACTAGTCTTTTTACATAGTTTTTTTTTCAACATTATGGTATATTAATAGTAAATTCCCCACAAAAAACCCCTCAGTTCATCAAATTTAGCCACAACAAACAAAAATCCATTGATAGAGAGATAGACAAGGAAAGGAGAATACGCTTGGAAAAGCTCAAGTATTTAAATGATCGTGAGCTAGAACAGGTAAAACAATTGCAAGAAAAAATGAATGAGGCTGATACTTATAACGAGTCGAAAAAGTACATTACGGAGATTACTCTCATTATTGAAAAAGCAAGAATTCGTTATATGGAAAACAGAAAAAAAGAAATTCAATAACCGTTATTGAAATGCCACAATCCATTAGGGGGAACAGGCATATAAGATTACCGTTTTCCCCTAGCGGATACTAGTATTTTGGCTTTTTCCATTTTAAATACCACCAAAACCCTATTAAAAATATACATAACAAAATAACCCCATACAAACTATACTTTATAAGATATTCTTTAATAATATACCATCTGTACCCTAACTCATGACCTAAAATAAGGAAGATGATCACCCATAAAAGGGCACCTGAGTAAGAATACAGAGCAAAACGTTTAAAATTATATCTAGAAATCCCCGCAACATAACCTGTGACTTGACGAATGCCAGGAATAAAAAAACCAATAAATAAAAGGATTGGCCCGTATTTTTGAAATTTTTCTTGGACAAAAGTTATTCTTTTATATGTGATTTTAATTTTGGGACCATATTTAAGTAAAAATGGAAACCCAAGCCGAACCCCTAAATAGTAACTCAATGAGATGCCTCCGATTGCCCCGATAGAAGCAGATAAAAAAGAGAGCAAAAATGTCAATTTCCCTTTATAAATGTAAAAACCGATAAACGTTAATAGCACTTCGTCAGGAATAGGTAATCCGACGATACCCCCTAATAAAATAAGAATAATAGCAAGATAGCCATAATTCGATAAAAAATATTCAAAAAGTTCCATATGATACCCCATTTACTATGAAAGCCACTCTTAAATAAAGCGATAGTTCTTCTTATCCATTTTAAACATTTGGTGAACAAATAACCATGATTATTCAAAGAACTTTCGAGAAATTTTTATAACCGTTGACAATTTTCTCCCCTATCGGTACGTTTGATATAAAGGGAAAAAGGGGGAGGTTTGTATGTTTAATAAAATTTTACTTGCTGCTGATGGTTCTGAACATTCTATAAAAGCGGCTGAGAAAGCAATTTCCATTGCTAAAGGGAATGAACAAGCCAAAATAACTGTATTATATGTGGTTGATGGACAGACGTCAAAAGCGGATGTTCTTAGAAATTGGGATGCGTTAGGGATAAAAGAAAACAGAAAGGCAAAGCTTAAAAAAATAGAGGTTCAAGCAAACAAGGAGAACGTGCCATTTGAAGTGAAAATTATTCGAGGGGAGCCAGGACCTGCGATTGTTAAATATGCAAATGAAAATCAGTTTGACCTCGTCGTCATAGGAAGTCGTGGTTTAAACGCCCTACAGGAAATGGTCTTAGGTAGCGTTAGTCATAAAGTTGCAAAAAGAGTATCATGTCCGGTTTTGATCGTTAAATAATGGGGGATGAAAGAAAGGTGGTTCCATGTGGAATTCTCAAATAAAGCTTTATTTATTATTATTTTAGGAATTGGTTTACTTTATGGTTTATTGTATTGGATAATCGGGAGTCGTCTCATTTCTTAAAAAACGGTTCAAAGTACAGAAGGAATATTAGAGGAGAAAGTGGAATTAGCTCATCAACGTGAATTGATGAGTTTTTTTATATTAGAAAAGTTTTGGTATAGCAGTGAAGCTTTGAAAGTTTAATCTAGCTCCCGCGTTTTTCTTTATTTGTAACTATTTTTGAAATACAGCGTCTATTATTTGTGAGGAGGTGTAATCGGTTGGAGAGTCAGTTTGATTATTTATATGAAACCTATCACCAGTCATTATTTCAATTTATATTTTATATGGTTCGAAACCGGGAAACGGCGGAAGAACTTGTTCAAGAGGTATATATTAAAGTATTGCAGTCGTATGAGAAATTTGAAGGGAAAAGTTCCGAAAAAACATGGCTATATTCGATCGCTCGACATGTTGCCATTGATTGGATCCGAATGCAAAATCGCCAAAAGCGAAAGTGGTTAGGATTACTTTCCCCGATTGAAAATGAAGTGGTAAAAGATTCTGCGCCTCTTCCAGAAGAAATTGTAACCCAACGAGAAGAAATACGACAAATGTATCAAGGCTTACAGCAGTGTACCATTGATCAACAACAAGTGATTGTTCTTCGTTATATTCAATCTTTATCAATAACAGAAACAGCGACCATATTAGGATGGACAGAAAGTAAAGTGAAAACAACACAGCATCGTGCTGTCAAAGCATTAAAAGGCTTTGTAGAACACCCTAATTTAGCAAAGGTGAAGGAGGGGTAAGATGAACGAGCATAATGTAAAAGAGATGGAAGGACCGTTTGAACAACAATTACGACAAATGCCATTAATTGAAGATAAACGTTCTAAAGACGTCGTTTTCCAACAACTTCAGCAGCGAATGAACAACACCCCGACTGTAAAAAGAAAAAACGTCAAATGGGTAATCCCTAGTATTGCGAGTGTCGCCGCTTTGTTTCTACTCGTCATTTTAGTGCCGCAGTTTTTAAATGGCGGAGAAGGTGAAGCAGACTTTGTCACGATGGAGCAAATACAAGAAGATTATGACCAAGGAAATATGCAAAATGAAATTTATTCTGCAGGGATGGCTGAAAGTGCAGTAGAGCTTGAGCAATCTAGCGGAGTGGAGTATCTTGAGGTCATACGTCAAGAAGAGCTTGCAGCAGATGAGCGAGTGTACGGGATTGCCCTAACAGTAGTAACAGAGCTGGGAACGTATAGTATCCCTGTTAGCATTGTTGGAAGTGTAGATAATCGACTAGAACAAGTAAGAGACTTAATTGATCAGTTTGAACCAAAGGCTGTTGGGCTAGATGAAAGTAAATTAAAAGGCATGACCTTTG
This sequence comes from Alkalihalobacillus bogoriensis ATCC BAA-922, assembly GCF_000621445.1. Lineage (GTDB taxonomy): Bacteria > Bacillota > Bacilli > Bacillales > Bacillaceae_F > Bacillus_AO > Bacillus_AO bogoriense. The sequence goes on from NZ_KK211283.1 coordinate 56,255, forward strand.
AGGAAGTAAATAAAAACACAGTACGCTTAATGATTCCTGATGACATGTTATTAGGTGGTTCATCGGGACAAGAAGAAGCGATTATTCAAGCAGCAGAGCATACGTTTTCCAACTTAGGTTATGGAACATTGATTGTGGAAACTGTTTCAGGAGAAGATTTAGGGAATTATGCGAATGGAGTGACACTGTCGTTACTCGATAAAAAATATGGGTATCAAGTGTTTACGACTGAACAAAATTATATGGTTTTAGTACCGATGTTCTATGAGGAGTTTGAAGTGGGATCGTTTGAACAAGCGTTACAACAAATGGACATTAGTTGGGAAGAAGACATTAAAAGCGTATTTCAAGTAGCCGAAGTGGAGGTCCCGGAAGTACAAGTAACTGAAAAGGGGCCGGCTATTGTTAAATTTCAAGAAGGAACAGTCCTTTCTGATGTAAATGAACATATAGCGTTAGTGGATGCGATTTTATTAACGGCACGCTACTACGATATTGCTGAAGTTCAATTTGAAAATGCTGGTATAGATGTTGTTGGAGATTACGACATGACGTCACCGATTTCCACAGAACTTTATAGTAATGGTTTTATTGAAGGAAGTTAGAATGAAAAGGCCGTATGAATTAGATTTCATACGGCCTTTTTGGGAGGTTGACTCCATCTTAACGTTTCGGACATTCGTTCCGGTATTTCTTGTTTTTTTAAGGAGAGCGGCTTCCCTATGAGAAAAATAGCGGTATATAAGTCCGATAGCTTCCACTAGTGAGCCAGATTCGATACTATAGCGGAACAGATGTCCGTTAAAGTTGTCACAAGAACCCATTTCGTTCACAACCTTATGCATGTGTATGACGTGTCGAGTGAACAGAGCCTGTTAATAACGTGGTTGAAAAGGCGGTTGCAGTAACGGCAATTGTCGATAACAGTAATTCTGTCGGTGAAATCACATAAAGGCCAGCAACAACGACGAGAATATCAACGACAAAAATAACGATTCCGACGTTCACTTTTGTAGCATCAGCAACCATTTGAGCGAGTAAATCTAATCCACCTGTACTAATATCATAGCGAAACATATACCCTACACCGACTCCAAGAAGCAAACCGCCGACAACAGCACTTGTTAGTGGACCAAAGGTATATTGATTAAAGGGGAAAAGTGAGCAAAGATCGATAAAAAGAGCAGAAACGACTAACCCGGGAATACTTTTATAAAAAAAGAGGCGATAGGATTTCCACGCCATGATGTAAATAGGAACACTGATGACAACAATGGTTATTCCTACTTCCACATTCCATAAATAATGAAAAATTAATCCTAATCCGATTATACCCCCATCCAAAATGTGATAAGGAATAAAGAAAAGGTTAATCCCTATACCGATAATTAGACTTCCTAGTATGACTGCTTGAGCTTCTTTCCACATGACGATGAACCCCATTCCTTCCTAAGGCTTGTATCATCATATGCAACAAAACCAGAGGGAAGAACAAGGAAAAACGACCAAGCTTCTCGCTTCGTCGTTTTTATCTTTTGTACATATTGGTATTGCAGTGAAGCTTTGAAAGGTTATTCTATAAGACATTTAGAAAGGCTGTAGCAATCCCAAAATAAATCATTAACGAAAAAATGTCATTTAGTGTTGTAATGAGTGGTCCCGAAGCAACGGCTGGGTCAACACCCAACCGATAAAGGAGTAGTGGTATAACGGTTCCAGCTAGTGTACCGATAATGAGAGTTAGTAATAAAGACAACCCAACGACAAAACCAAGGACCATGTTTTGCTCCTGCCAAAAATAAGCAATAATTGAAATCAATAAACCACACGTGATACCAATGATAATTCCGACACGCAATTCACGGAAAATAAGTCGGATCGTTGTTTTTCGGTCAACATCGGTTGTTACGATTCCTCGAACGACAACAGCTAATGATTGGGTTCCTGTGTTCCCTGTCATTCCAGCAATCATTGGCATAAAGAAAATAAGTGCAACCACTTGTTCAAGTGTTGCTTCAAAGCGACTGATGATTCCACCGGAAACGAGCCCAATAAATAATAAAAGAATAAGCCATGGCAACCGTCTCGTCGAAGCAACGGTTGCTTTCGTATTAAAGTCAATGTCTTTCCCTGTTGCAGAAATCTTATGAATGTCTTCATTTGCTTCTTCAATTAACACATCCATCGCATCATCGACCGTAATAATTCCAAGAAGTGTATTCTCATTATCGATAACAGGAACTGAAATAAAGTCATAACGCTCGATAATTTGAGCCACTTCTTCTTGGTCTGCATCAACAGGAACAGAGACTACGCGACTAAACATAAGGTCGCTAATTTTATCTTCAAGATTGGCAATAAGTAAATCACGGTAAGAAATAACGCCGACTAGTTTTTTATTGTCGTTAATGACATAAAGATAATAAATATTTTCAGAAAAACTAGCGTAATGCTTCAGCTTGTCTACTGCTTCTCTTACAGTGTGATATTCTTTAATCCAAATAAACTGATTTGTCATTAATCCACCTGCAGTATCAGGAGGATAGCTCATTAAATCACGAACGGTTTGAGATTCTTCTTGTTTCATTCCTTCAAGGAACTCTTGGATTCGGTCCACAGATAACTCGCTAAGTAAATCGGCAAGATCATCGTTATCCATTAAGTTCATAATGTTTGAGGAACGTTCAATTCCTAATTTATGTAAAATTTCGATTTGCATGTCACTTTCTAATTCTTGAATTAAATCAGCAATTTGTTGAGGGGTTAAAAATAGTAAAAATTTATGATGGTGCTTTTCAGGAAGACCGCGATAAAGCTGAGCAAAATCATAGGGGTGAAGCTCGTCTAATATTTCTTGTATCGCAGCTTTTTTTGATTCTTTTAAATATTTTATTACTAATACGAGCATTTGATTTTCCGTCATGTTTTTAACCATCATCTCACCTCAAAACTCAGTTATCGTTTTACTGTTCCACATTTACTGTACTAAATCCACATCGATTAGTAAATGTAAAAAAAATCATGAATTAAATTACCAATGCATAGCAATTGTTTTCCATAACATACTAAAAAAAGAGTACCACAATGTTAGGTGGGATAGCTATGCTTCGTCAAAAAAAGAAACAGCAGAGGAAAATAACTGATAAAAAACAATTTGAAACACCTGATTATCAAGATTTTCTCCATAATAAAATTGGAATTTCTGAACTTGATGAAGTTCCTTTTTGTGAAGAAGAAGTATCCCGAAATTTAAATATAATTTTTGAACATAGTTCAGATTTTGAACAACGAACGGTAACATTGCCATCAAACCAAACACTAACGGTATATTATTTTGATGGCATTATCCATCACGAGCGCTTGCAAGAAGGAGTCATTCAGCCGTTTGTTCTTAGAGTCGAAAAACAAATCGAAGAGCCACTAAAAGAATTAGGAGAGGTTATTTATAACGTAAAATATTCGACACCGGCAAATTGGAGGGAGCTTCTAGATAACTGTTTAAAAGGCGATGTTATTTGTCACTTAAGTGGGGTAAAGCCGATTACGGTGGCTCTTCCTAATTTTGAAACTAGAAATTTATCAGAGCCGTCAACAGAACAGCAAGTATACGGGCCGAAAGTAGGGTTTGTGGAAGATGCTGTTAAAAATTTATCATTATTACGAAAATATTTTAAAGACCCACGTTTAAAGGCTCGGAAATATAAGTTGGGAAGTTTAACTCAAACAAAAACACTAGTTGTTTATTTAGACGAGTACGTTGACAGTGATTTGCTTTACGATGTCTTAGAAAGGATAAGTAGTGTAAAAGCAGATAATGTTACAACAACAGCGATTTTAGCACAGCATATTACAGAGTTTCCAAAGTCATTGTTTCCCCAAGTAAAAAAGACAGAAAGACCGGATCAAGCAGCTTTTGCTCTAACGCAAGGGAAAATTGTGATTTTGTTAGATAACTCTACATTTGGAATTATTTTACCGAGTACATTAGCGTCCTTTTATGAAACTGGAGACGATAATGATGAAGGTTCTGTTTGGAGTGTAACCTTTATAAGACTAGTACGGATGATGAGTATGTTTGTAGCGACACTCTTACCTGCTTTATATGTTGCCTTAGTCGCTTTTCATCCCGAACTTATCCCAACAACGCTAGCATTAACAATTGCTGAATCACGTAATAACATTCCATTTCCAGCAGCGATTGAAGCATTTTTAATGATGTTTGCGTTAGATACATTAGTCGAGTCAAGTATAAGATTACCGAGTTTTATCGGTCAAACAATCGGGATTGTTGGTGGGCTTGTTATTGGACAAGCAGCTGTAGAAGCAGGAATCGTGAGTAGTGTTATGGTCATTGTGATCGCATTTACAGCGATTTCAGCTTTTACCGCGCCTTCGTGGGAGCTTGCATCATCATGGCGAATTGTTCGATATATTTTATTGTTCTTTGCTTCCATTTTAGGTTTGTTTGGGGTTGTATTAGGTGTTTGTTTACTAACGATTCATGTATGTGCTTTGACCTCATTTAAGAAACCATATATGTCACCACTCAGCCCATTGAATCCAAAAGAGCTTCTCAATATTTTTGCTAGAACTTACTTGCGAGAAAAGGACGTCGGGGGGGCAAGTCAACATGAAAACCGTAAAGAAAACACTTAAGTCATTTGATTTGTTTTCATATACGATCGCTTCCACGATTAGTATTGGAATTGCTTTTCTTCCTTATGTCGCTGGAGAGGAAATCCGGAGTGCATGGTTAAAGCTCATCATCACAGCGATTCCATACTTCGGGTTTCTCTTTTTAATTCATTTGTTTATTAAAACGTATCACGACGGAGACTTTTTTGGAGAACTGCAGCAAGCGGTGTGGAAGCCTGTGTATTATTTTATCGTCATTTACCTTTTTTGTAGTATCATCTATGCGGGTGGTGTAGCCCTTACAGGGATGTCGATTGTAGTCGGTTCGTTTTTATTACCGAATATTGAAAAGTGGATCTATATTTTATTATTTTTAGTTGTCGTTGCGGTTGGTGTGTATTATGGATTAGCAGCGATAAGTCGCTTTTTAGTGATGACAGTCACTATCGAAGCGCTCATATTATTTGTGATTTTTATTTTAGGGTTTAATGAGAATTTTCGTTGGTTATATATACCACCTGTAACCGCATTCGATATTACCGTATTATTAAAAAGTTCGATATCAGATATGGCTCGTTACGGAGGATTGGTCACGTTACTTGGTATTATCGGGTTTGTTCATAAACCAGAAAACGTGTTGAAAGCGACTAGTGCTGGATTAGTTTTTGTAGTAGTCACCTATGTCGCTTTAGCTATCGTCGTGTTAGGCACATTCGGGTATGAAGAAAGCTTACATTTAACTTCGCCATTTATTTCGCTTGTACAATCGTTTGGAACCGATACAGGTGTATTTGAACGATTAGATTTATTGTTTTTAAGTTTTTGGATTATCGTGTTTTATAAAATTGTCATTGTTCATGTTTGGTTTCTTCTTTATATGACAAAAGTAAGTATCCCAAAATTAAATGGCAAAATTGCAATATTTATTATATGTAGCTTGCTGTTTATTTTAACGATGTCTTCACCGCCGATTATTGATGAGTATTGGAGAGCACATCATATGAACACGATCATATACTCTTTACTCCTTCCTTCTGTTTGTTTGCTTTATTTAATCGTTAGAAAGAAAAGGAATGAATCGGCATGAAAAAAATCGTTATGATCCTGCTCATTATATGTGTCATGATGGGAGCATGTGTACCTGATTCAAGAGAACTCGACCAGCGTTCAATGATTATCGGTATGGGCATCGATAAAGGGGAAGACCATTTATATAAAATTACGATTCAATTACCAATCTTAACGGATGCTAGTAACGGACCCTCTGGCTTAGGAGGGAGACAATATGAATCCTTTACAGTTGAAAGTGATACGATTTGGGATGCTTTTGTTAAATTAGAAACGTATACACCTTCAGTTTTGTTTTTTGGGCATTTAAAGGCAGTTGTTATTTCAGAGGAAATAGCTAGAGATGGTTTAAAAGAAGTTGTGGATTTGCTTGATCGTGAATCGACTGTGGCAAACCAAGTGTACTTAGTTGTTGTTGAAGGAGAGGCATCGGAGTTCACAAGGCAAGAATCTCCTCTAGTCACATTGCCTGCTTTATATTTAGATCGATTTTTTCAAGCAGAACAAAAAGTAGCACGCACAAATGGAATTCGTTTGTTTAAGTTTCTTCGAGATACTAATATGGTTTCAGGGGCGTCTTCGATTCCATTGGCTTATTTAGAAGGTGAACAAATTATTGTGGAAGGCATGGGTGTGTTTCAAGACTATCAATTAAAAACAAAAATTCGAGAAAAAGAAGTCGGCTTAAGTACGTTGTTAAAGGATGACTTTGTAACTGATATGAATTGTACAGTTGTGATTGAACATGAAGATGTAAAAGTAACAACGTCATTAGCAAGGTCAAAGTTAAAACAATCGATTCACTTTGAGGAGACGGATCCTGTTACCTTTCATATTGATATAAAAGGGAGTGGTGAAATCGTAAGTCTTGCTGATGTCACTGTAAAAGATACAGATTCTTTTATAAAAGAAGTAGAAAAAGAAACGGAGCAATATTTTAAAGATAAAATTCATGCTTTAATTAAAAGAATGCAAGAAGAAAATATTGAACCATGGTTAATGGGGCATCGCATTTGGGCGATGAATCCAGGGTATTTTGAACAGCTAAACTGGTTAGAAAGTGGCTGGAAGGAAGCACAATTTCAAATTAATGTTGAGTTTGAAATCGACGATACAGGACAAAGAGGATATTACCATAAAGAGAAAATTGGTCGGTAAAGGCTCGTAGTGATAAAGGTTGGCTAATAGAAAGGATGATTATTTTCTTTACAGCCAACCTTTTCAATTGTATCAATTTTGTAAACATATCAAAATAGATTTGACATTGATAATCAATATCAATTACAATAGGTGTAACAAATGATAACGATTATCAATCGTGGAGGAGTGTTTGCAAAGTGTCATCACTTTTAATCGTAGGAGCAGATCACTTAGGAAAAATCCCAAGTAAGCTTGAGGGGATTGGGTTTCGTGAAGTGTTACATATAAGCGGTAGAAAAGTACAACAAGTAAAGAAAGAAATTCCAACTCATGTCGATTTAGTCTTGGTTCTGACAGATTATATTAACCACAACTTATCAACGGTATTAAAAAAACGAGCAAATGAACAAGGTATACCGATTTGCTACGCGAAACGGTCATGGTGCTCCATTTATCAGGCAATCGGAAAATGTCAGATGGAACAATGCGGTCAAAAAGATTCATGTCGCTATTTTCAAAACTAATATGAGGTGTCAAAAACGGTGAAACTAGAATGTCTTACATCAGAACATAGTAATTATATTAAATGCCCGTATGGAGCCTATGACATAAATTCAGACTGTTTGTATAAAGACTGGAGAGGGCCAGCTCAACTTGCGTTAAATGACATCGTCTCATGTTATTTACAGCTTTCTACAACGGAACGAACGTTTACGCAATTATTAACGATTATTGAGGAAAAGTGGACGGCTTGGTGTAGACATGCATTTGATTCAGTGGCACAGTATGTTTTAACGTTAGCAAAGATAACTAATTATCTATTAACATATTTAACAAAAGAGGCAATAGTGGACAATAATCAGTTCGTTGAGGAAGCAACCATTTATTATCCTAATACGAAGTGTGTCACCAAATATTTAGTAGAAACGAACTCACAAATGGTACAAGAGTATTGTGATGTTCTTTCGAAAACAATGGGTGGACGGGCACGATTATCATCGATTGAAGTCATTGATGTGACGTCAGGGAAAACATATCTTTATCAATGTGAAGCCTATAAACAACTTTATACTGTAGTGAGCATATAAAAAGTCATCATTGCCATTATCGCAATGATGACTTTTATATTTATTTTGAAAACAAATGGCTTTTTCGTTTAAAGGAAACGTACGAGTAACCCAACAAGGACAAGAACCCCAAATATGAGCCAAAACAATTTTCCGATTGTTTTTTGATTAAATCGTCTACGCTTCCAACGGTTAGGGTTAAATGTTACTTCCCCTTGGTCATGTACATGACGAGTTGGAGTGTAGTAGTATGGCTTTGCCCCAATTAAAAACAATGGTGCTAAAGCTGCCCCAGCAATTAATCCGAAAAGGTGAGCGAAAATATTAATATTTGGGTTAAGAAACGTCATAATGAGCCCAATAATTAAAATCGTAATGACAATTTGAGAATTCGCTTGGTCAATTAAATCTTTACGATTAATGGTCATGTATAAATACAAACCGAACAAACCAAATATGGCGCCAGATGCTCCTAAATGGGGAGGGTATTGTAAGCCGCCGATATAAAATGTTGCAATGTTTGCGATAATCCCAAATAAAACGTATCCAACAAAAAATTTAACAGGTCCTAACATTTTCTCAAGTGCTGGTCCAAATAACACGAGTGAAAAAGAATTAAATAGGACGTGCTGGAGAGTGACATGCATAAAAATCGGTGTAACAAGTCGCCATAGCTCACCTTCAGCAATGAGCGGGTTAAACCCAATGCCATAAAAACGAATGTAATTGCCACCAGGGAAAAAGTTCATCCATAAGAATAATAGAAGATGTATGACGATAAGGGCGGTAACGACTTTATAGTTGTTTCGAAAAGAATAAAAGCTTTCATTACGAATAAACATCAAAATCCACCTTTTTATTAAAGTCTATATCGTTTATACTACCATGGATATAAGATTATTGGTAAGTTTATGATGCCTAAAAGATATTATGCTAAGCAGGTGATTCCATGATCCAAGGTGTAGGAATTGATATTATTGAATTAGAACGAATAAAAGAAGCCCAAGACTCAAATGAACGGTTCGTTGAAAAAATTTTAACCCTAGAAGAACGAACGAGATATGATATGTTATCGGCAAAAAGGAAAGTAGAATATTTGGCCGGAAGATTTGCAGCCAAAGAAGCCTTTGTGAAAGCTGTCGGGACAGGAATATCGAAACAATACGGTTGGCAAGATATTCAAATCTTATCTGATGAAAGAGGGAAACCTTATATTCCACTGCTAGATAGGAAAGTTCATGTTTCAATTTCCCATAGTAAGGAATTTGCCGTAGCTCAAGTCATTATTGAGTATATGGAGGATTCTTAAAAAAAATATTAAGCTTGTCAAGCTAGTCTGCATATTGTTCTAGTTTGTCTCATATAGTGTAATGCGGTAGGAGGGATCAAGGCATTTGATCGTTATCATCATCGCTTTGAGGTATTTTTTTTGAGTTAGGCAGTCTGTTATGCAAGATGACAATCACAATGGACTTAAAATGTGCGGGTGTTGAGTACGGCGTTAGTAGTCATATGTGGAAGCCGTTTTTCGTTTTTTGTTTACAGTCATCATTGATTTATCTTCTAGATAAGACGAAAACCTCTGCCGGCTATCAAAGCTGACCGATCTGTTACACTACGAAATGGGATAGTCAAGCTTGCCGTTCATTTCATACGTGAGCATAGGAAGTGAAAAGTGTGACATGAACCATTGTTGCTTTGCGATTAAATGGGTTTAACCATAAGAAGCAAGGAACCTCAATGAGAAATACCTCAATGTATGAACCGATATGATCCAAATGCAATGCAAAATGATGGTCCCTTCTTTGTCGTTAATTGAGACAAAGGGGTGAACAGACGTGAGAAAAAGGTTATGGACAATAGCTATCAGTATGGTTCTCACAATGGTATTTTTAGCAGGGTGCGGAGAAAAAACGCAGGAGGACATTCTTGAAGACTTAGATACCACGTTAAGTGAAATGACAGGGTACAAAGCCAATGCAACGATGACGCTACAAACCGGTACGGAAGCACAAAAGTATGATGTGGAGATTTGGCATCAAAGTGATACGTATTATCGTGTAGCACTACACAACGAAAATAAAGATCAAAATCAAATTATTCTAAGAAATGATGATGGGGTTTTCGTACTTACACCAGCATTAAACAAAAGCTTCCGCTTCCAAAGTGATTGGCCAAAAAACAATAGTCAAGTATATTTGTACGAATCATTAGTTTCCGACATTTTACTTGATGGTGACCGTTCGTTTACTGCGAGTGAGGATCATTATGTCTTCCAAACAACAACGAACTATCAAAATAAAAACTTGCACAGTCAAGAAATCATGCTCAACAAAAAAGACTTAACACCAGCATCTGTGAAAATTATGAATACAGATTTTGAAGTGTTAGTCGAAGTAGAATTCACATCATTTGAAATGAATGCAAGCTTTGGCGAAGGAGACTTTGAAACAGAGCGAAACATGACAGGAGCTTCTTTAGAAGAAATTCCAACAATGGCTGAAGGAGAAGAAGCAACTGAACAGCCATTAACCGTTCTATATCCAATGTATGAGCCTGATGGAACATCGCTAACAGGTTCTCAAACGGTTCAAACAGAGGAAGGCGAAAAAGTTGTGTTGTCATACACAGGAGAACGTAACTTTACGATTGTCCAACAAAGAAGTAAATATGTTCCGGCAAGCACACCGATGAATATTAGTGAAGGTGAGCCTGTAGATTTAGGATTTACGGTTGGAATCTTAACGAATGATTCGATTCTTTGGTCTTATGAAGGTGTCGACTTCATTCTTGCATCAAGTGAGTTAGAATCAGAAGAAATGATTTCGATTGCTCGTTCCGTGTATGGAACATTAGAGAAATAAGAGGAAGTAGGTAGGCCTGGCTAATACTGGGCCTACTTTTTCAACATATAAGAAAATATAAAAAATTTGGTATAGCAGTGAAGCTTCGAAAGCTTATTCTAGAAATTATTTGACATCTCCTTCTCTACAAATGATAATCATGATTAAATCATGAATAAGTAGAGGTGTCCCTCGAAGTGGAAAACGTTCCAAAGTATTATCGTGATACATGGGTTGAAGTGAATCTAGATTGTATTGAAGAAAATATAAAAAATATAAAGTCTATTTTTAAACAAGATATGAATGTAATGGCAGTTGTGAAAGCAGATGGTTATGGGCATGGTGCTGTAGAAGTAGCGAAAACGGCATTACATGCAGGGGCAGCTTATTTAGCTGTCGCGATTTTAGATGAAGCAATCATGTTACGAAAAGCGGGCATTGACGCACCGATTCTTGTATTAGGATATATAAGACCAGAAGATGTTAGCATCGCCGTTCAATATAAGATTACGGTCACCGCGATGAGTCGAGCATGGGTTGAAAACGTCCAGTCTATTTATAAGGGAAAAGAGCAAATCTTCGTTCATTTGAAATTCGATACAGGCATGGGCAGAATTGGTATAACAACCGAAGAAGAAGGAAATGATGTAATTGAAATCATTAAACGAAGCGATCATTTTTCAATTGAAGGGGTTTTTACCCATTTTGCAACTGCAGATGAGTTAACATTTGACTATTTTGAAAAACAATATGTTAGGTTTTTACGAGTATTGGCCTTATTTAACAAGCACGAAATTTCAATTCCTTATATTCATTGTGGAAACAGCGCAACAGGACTAAGATTTCCAGACAGGGCCTTTAATATGTTTCGTCTTGGAATATCGATGTATGGACTAACCCCATCAATAGAGATTAAAGATCTACTTCCAGTCCGATTAAAAGAAGCATTTTCTTTGCATAGCCGATTCACACAAGTGAAACATGTCCCTCCAGGAGAAGGAATAAGTTACGGGGCGACCTATCAAACGAAAGACTGGGAATGGATTGGAACGATTCCGATTGGATATGCCGATGGTTGGTATCGTTACCACTCTACAAATGGAGGGCATGTCATTGTTGACGGTAAAAAAGCTCCATTTGTCGGAAGGATTTGTATGGATCAATGTATGGTGCGTCTCCCTTATGAAGTGAAGGAAGGAACAAAAGTCACATTAATTGGACAGCAACAAGCTGAATCTATTTCCATTGATGATATTGCGATGCGTTTTGCGACCATTAATTATGAAGTGCCTTGTATGATCGGTCAACGAGTACCACGTGTTTATATTCGAAATAATCAAATTGTTTCGATTAAAAATAAAATAATCTTATAAAACATTGAACAGTTGTAAAAGGAGTAAGAACGTTTTGCAATTCTTTCCCTATAGTGCTATTATTGTTATTGGAAGAAAAAAAGGTCGTTAGTCGTATGTTGGGGGGGGTTTTTTGTGTCTGAAAACAGCACAAAACGGATCATGGTTAATTTACCACAGCACATTTTAAATGAGGTGGATGGTGTTATTAAGCAAGAGAACGTAAACCGCAGTGAATTTATTTACCAAGCTACGAAAATGTATCTTCGTGAACGGAAAAAACGTAAGATACGCGAAACGATGCAGCAGGGATATATGGAAATGGCTAAAATTAATTTAAACATCGCATCGGAAGCCTTTCTTGCTGAGGAGGAAGCAGAGCATACCCTAGATCGCTTAGTTAGTGGGGTGTAGCTTTTGATTGTAAAACGAGGCGATGTCTATTTCGCTGACCTTTCACCTGTTGTAGGCTCTGAACAAGGTGGAGTCAGGCCCGTTCTTATCATTCAAAATGATATTGGAAATCGATTTAGTCCAACTGTCATTGTAGCTGCTATTACAGCACAAATTCAAAAAGCAAAATTACCGACACATGTTGAGATTAATGCAAAACGTTATGGTTTTGACCGAGATTCAGTGATTTTATTGGAACAAATTCGGACCATTGACAAGCAGCGTTTAACAGATAAGATTACACATCTTGACGATGATATGATGAGTCGTGTAAATGATGCGCTGCAAATATCATTAGGCTTAATTGATTTTTAATTGGATAGGTGAAAAAGGTTGCTCCACTAGTACAAGAGGATGCAACTTTTTTGTTTATAAATCCTTTTACTACTTCATATGCAATGGGCGCAGGTTTTGCAACTTCTTTATAGAAATGAAATAATAACAAATGTGGGGGTGGGATAATGGAACCTTTTATTATTGATCTCATTATTCAAAACAAACAGCAATTAATTGAACGATGGCTAAAAGAAGTTGAAAATGTGAAAGACGATTTATATGTCCAAAGTGTCTCAGAACAAGCCTTTCATACTATGAATCTTGAATTTGGGCATGTAATTTTAGATACATTGGAGCTCTCATTATCAGAAGCAAATGAAAAGTTAAGCCAATATACAGATCGATTAATTCGGGCTGGGTGGCCACTTGCTTATTTTACTCAAGGGCTTCAAGCGTTTCGCCGTGTTATTTTTGAATTACTATCAGACTATGAAAAAGATGTGAAAAAGTTAATTAGTATTTTTTATAATACAGAAGCATGGATAGATGGCATTATTAATCAACTTGTTCACGATTATACGGGGTCTTGGGAAAATACATTTAAATTACAAAAAATGTCACTTCTAGAATTGTCAGCACCGCTCATTCCGGTGTTTGAAAGTATAAGTGTCATGCCGTTAGTTGGAACCATTGACACGGCAAGGGCAAAATTAATAATGGAAAATCTATTAGAAGGGGTTATTAAACATCGTTCCCAAGTGGTGCTAATTGACATTACTGGGGTCCCAGTTGTCGATACGATGGTTGCTCACCATATCATTCAAGCAGCTGAAGCTGTACGATTAGTTGGTGCCAAGTGTATCCTCGTCGGAATTCGCCCTGAGATTGCTCAAACGATTGTAAATTTAGGTATTGATTTAAGTAATTTCCCTACAAAAAGTTCATTAAGAAAAGGGATTGAATCTGCACTTGAGTTTACGAATAAACAAATTATTGATGTATAGGCAGGGGATGTAATTATGAGAATACCGATTTTAAAACTACATCATTACTTGCTCGTTAGTGTTCAAATTGAGTTGGATGATCAAACCGCATTACAATTCCAAGAAGATTTATTAAATAAAATTCACAAAGAAGGTTCATTGGGAGTTGTTATTGATTTAACTTCTGTTGAAATGATTGATTCATTTATAGCAAAGGTGTTAGGTGATGTAGTAGATATGTCTAATTTAATGGGGGCTAAAGTAGTGTTGACCGGCATTCAGCCTGCTGTTGCGATTACTCTTATCGATATGGGCATTACATTAAATAATGTAAAGACAGCACTAGATTTAGAACAAGGGTTGGAGAAGTTGCAACAGGAATTGGAGGGATGAAAAGATGGCATTCCATTCCAAAGTAGAAGTGAAGAGTGAGTGGGAGATTGTTGCTGCTAGACAAGCGGGGCGAACAATAGCGAAAGAGATTGGGTTTGGTAGTGTAGATCAAGCAAGAATTACTACAGCAATTTCAGAATTAGCTCGTAACATATACTTATACGCAAATGAAGGAATTATTGTCATTGAGCTCATTTCTTCAGATTCTCCAATGGCTCAAAAAGGAATCAAAATTACGGCGAAAGATGAAGGGCCTGGGATCGATGATGTTCGTCAAGTGATGGAAGATGGGTTTACAACTTCAGGTGGTCTTGGAGCAGGGTTACCAGGAGTGAAAAGATTGATGGATGATTTCACAATCGAATCGTCACGTGGAAATGGGACTGTAATTACCGCTATTAAGTGGCTCCGCTAAAAGGAGGTAAGATGGTGATTGAATATAAAGAGATTGATGTGACACTACCTACCAAATATAAAGAAATTCTAAAAAGCTATTTGGAGAATAAAAGCGAGCAAGGACTTTATAAAGCCCAACAGTACAGTAAAAAGCTATTAGAAAATCAAACATCGCCAGAAGAATTAATTAGTTTACATTTTTCAGTGCTTGAAGAAGTATACCCTCATGTAGCAGAAGAAATGAGAGACTCTTTTGAATTTTTGTTAGAAGTGATGATTGGTTACGGGTTAGCCTATCGTGAACACCAAATTTTACGTGATCGGCAACGAGAATTGGAATTACAAATTGATGTTGCTGCTAATATGCAACAAACACTTTTACCAAAAGAAATCCCAGTCGTCGATTCGTTAGATATAGGAATCATTAGTGTGCCAGCAAGTAAAATGAGTGGGGATTATTATTATTGTGTAAAAGATGAAAACGAGTGTGTGGGAGTAGCGATTGCAGATATCATCGGAAAAGGAGTACCTGCTGCTTTATGTATGTCGATGATTAAATATGCGATGGACAGTTTACCAGAACAAAGAATGCAGCCAGGTGCATTATTAGAAAACCTAAACCGAGTTGTTGAACAAAATGTTGATGAAAGTATGTTTATAACAATGATGTACGGCTCTTATGACCCACGTGCGCATGAGTTTTTCTATTCAGGTGCTGGTCATGAACCCGGCTTTTTTTACAATTATGAACAAGATACGTTTGAAGAACTGTACGCAAAAGGTTTAGTGTTAGGTGTATCTCGTAAAACGAAATTTAGAGAGTATGAGAAGAAAGTGAATGAAGGCGATTTTATCGTGTTACTATCTGATGGTGTTACAGAATGTCGAGTAGATGAACGTTTTATTGAAAGAGAGGAAGTAACAAATCTTATTCGTAAATATATGCATCTTAGTGCACAAGAAATTGTTGACAACGTTTACCATGAATTGGCCCAGCTTCAAGGGTTTGCGTTAAAAGATGATTTTACGTTAATGATTTTACGCAGACAGGTTTAAGTATGGACGAAGCGTGGTATGTAAAGAATATGGAAAACACGAGGAGGAGCAAGAATGAATTTAGAAATCAATCAGGTGAATAAAGGCGCTAATGAAGTTATCGTATACTTATCTGGTGAAGTTGATGCATACACTGCACCCAACCTCCGAGAGGCGTTATTACCATTAACTGAGCAGTCAGGGGCAGAAGTGATTATCGACTTATCAGAGGTTAATTATATAGATAGTACTGGGTTAGGAATCTTTATCGGAGCGCTAAAATCTTCACATGCACATAATAGTAAAATCAAGCTTAAAGGATTATCAAGCCGAGTAGAGCGTCTCTTTAAAATAACTGGCCTTGATGAAGTATTAGACTTAGACATCGATGAAAACAGGAGGGAAGAAGCAAAATGATTCAAGAACGTGACCTCATTGAAATGACCGTTCCAGCCAAACCTGAATATGTCGGAGTGATTCGACTAACCGTTTCTGGAATTGCAAATCGGGTAGGCTATTCTTATGATGAAATTGAAGATATTAAAATAGCGGTTGCGGAAGCATGCACTAATGTAGTAGATCATGCGTATACGCAAGAAGGACTAATTTCAGTTTCTTTTCAAATCTATGAAGACCGACTTGAAGTGATTGTAGCGGATAGGGGAAGAAGTTTTAATGTAGAGCAAATTCGCGAAACGATGGGACCGATAAATGGGGATCGTTCCGTCTCAGAGTTAAAAGAGGGGGGGCTTGGCCTCTTTTTAATCAACACATTAATGGATAAAGTCGAAATCAGCGAGGAAAACGGAGTTGTGTTAGTGATGACGAAGTTTCTTCAAAGAGATGGGGTGGAACGATATGTCGATGAAACCTCAGCAACAAAACAAGAGCAGTGAAGACATCGAAAAGTGGATAAGAGAGTTTCAAAAAAATCAAAATGAAGAGATTCAAACTAAATTAGTAACGCATTATGATCCGCTCGTTCAAACTCTTTCAAAAAAGTTCGCTAAAGGTAGGGAACATGAGGAGGACTTATATCAAGTCGGTATGGTTGGTCTTCTTGGCGCCCTCAAACGATTTGATTTGGAGTTCGGAAAGTCGTTTGAATCCTTTGCCGTACCAACGATTATTGGAGAAATTAAAAGGTTTATTCGTGACAAAACATGGAGTGTTCACGTGCCGCGAAGAATTAAAGAGTTAGGGCCAAAGATCAAAAAAGCGGTGGAAGCATTAACAACGGAGCTGCAACGTTCACCAAAGGTGGAAGAAATTGCGGATTACCTGGATGTTTCGATGGAAGAAGTATTGGAAGCAATGGAGATGGGCAAAAGCTACCAAGCTTTATCTGTTGACCGATCGTTGGAGGCTGATCAAGAAGGTGGGGAAGTAACCCTTTTAGACTTAGTTGGACAACAAGATCAAGGGTTTGACCGAACGGATCAACAAATGGTGATAGAAAAAGCATTTGATGTGCTAAATGAACGGGAAAGGCAAATTTTATTGTATACGTATTATGAAAATTTAAGTCAAAAAGAAACCGGTGAAAAATTAGGAATATCACAAATGCATGTTTCCCGCTTGCAGCGAAAAGCATTAGAAAAGTTACGAAAGTCAATTCGTGTAGAGCCATCGGAGTGTCTATAATTGGTTGTCGAGTATAAAATTCATGACCATGTGAAAGTCGCAGTGTACCAGCAAGCAAAAGCGGGAAATTATTGTTGCGGTGACTCTTACGTCATGATAGAAACAAAACAATATTTTTTATGTGCCATTGCCGACGGATTAGGAAGCGGAGAAGGAGCATTAATATCTTCAGATGAAGTAATGAAAATGATAAAAGAATTTCATTATGAACCTCTTGAAGTATTAATGAAGCGGTGCAATGATGCGTTAGTAGGAAAACGGGGAGCTGTGTTGACGGTTCTTAAAGTTGATTATGAGGAAAATCTACTACATTACAGTAATGTGGGGAATATCGGGTTTATCTATTACTTACCAAATGGAGAAGTAATCAGGCCAATTCCAACAAGAGGATTTTTATCAGGTCGGAAAAATACAATTAAAGTAGAGCGGTACCCTTACAAGTCAGGAAGTGCATTTTTACTGTACTCGGACGGAATGAAATTAAGTTCAAGTAAGCAATTAAATACAACGATGTTGCAATCACCAGATGAGGCTGCTGAGTTTATCCAGGAAAACATTAAAAACAAGGCCGATGATTTAACGGTACTCATTGGCAAAATTCGTTAACAGAAAAACCTTAGTGTAACTAAGGTTTTTTGTTTTTACACAACGGTCTTCACATACAGTCTGAAGTATTCGTGGTTTATTTGTTTTGTCTTAAAGAAAAACTAGCTATAATAGAACTATTGTATGGAAAGCTGAGAAAAAAGGAGAGGTATAATGACAAATCATAATCACGAAGATATGGTTGGAGTTATTGCAAAAGAATTATCATTATCTTCGAAAGTTATAAAAACGGTTATTTCATTAATTGAGGAAGGGAACACAGTCCCGTTTATTGCTAGATATCGTAAAGAGATGACAGGTGGCATCGATGAAGTGCAGATTCGCACGATTACAGAAAAATGGCAATATGCCGTAAATTTAAGAGACCGAAAAGAAGAAGTATTACGGTTAATTGAGGAACAAGGAAAGTTGACAGATGAATTGGCTGCAGCGATTACAAAGGCACAAAAGCTACAAGAGGTTGAGGATTTATATCGTCCATATAAACAAAAGCGCAGAACGAAAGCAACTGTCGCAAAAGAAAAAGGATTAGAGCCATTAGCAGAATGGATAGTATCGCAGCCGAAAGAAGGTCATGTAGAGGAAGAAGCAGCGACATATTTATCAGAAGAAAAAGAAGTACATACGATTGAGGACGCATTACAAGGAGCAAAAGATATTATTGCTGAGTGGGTTTCGGATGATGCCGACATTCGAAAAGAGATTCGGGAATTGGCGAGAAGAGATGGCAAGATTACGACTAAAGTGAAAAATGCGGAAGCGGATGAAAAAGCGGTATTTGAAATGTATTATGAATATGAAGAACCAGTGAAAAAGATTGTCCCGCATCGTGTGTTAGCGATGAACCGTGGGGAAAAGGAAGATATTATTAAAGTTTCTGTCAGCTTCCCAGCAGAACGCATGATCAAGTTAATTGAGAAAAGGTACATTAAGCGTTATGGGTCACCGACTGTTCCTTTTATAATGGAGGCAATTGAAGATGGGTATAAGCGGCTAATCGAACCGTCTATTGAAAGAGAAATTCGAAATGAACTTTCAACAAAGGCGGAAGAACAGGCTATTCATATTTTTTCTGAAAATCTACGGAATCTATTATTGCAGCCGCCGATTAAAGATACGGTTGTATTAGGAGTTGACCCTGCCTATCGGACAGGCTGTAAATTAGCAGTCGTTGATGAAACAGGAAAAGTATTAGCCATTGATGTTGTTTACCCTACTCCGCCTAGAAATGAAACGGAAAAAGCAAAGAGTGTCGTATTGTCATTAATTAAAAAACATAATGTAAATGTTGTTGCCATTGGGAATGGAACGGCGTCGCGTGAAACAGAACAGTTTATTGCGGATGTCATTCAAGCGGAGAAATTAGATATCTCGTATGTTATTGTTAATGAAGCGGGAGCAAGTGTGTACTCTGCTTCAGATTTAGGTCGAGAAGAATTTCCGGAGTTTCAAGTTGAAGAACGAAGTGCGGTGTCGATTGCAAGACGGTTACAGGATCCGCTAGCAGAGTTAGTAAAAATCGACCCGAAATCAGTAGGTGTAGGTCAGTACCAACATGATGTCTCGCAAAAGCATTTAAATGACCAGCTTACATTTGTCGTTGAACTCGTTGTAAACCGAGTTGGTGTTAATGTGAATACAGCCTCTGCGTCTCTTTTGCAATATGTAGCTGGGTTATCAAAAGCGGTAGCAACAAATGTTGTGAAAAAAAGAGAGGAGGAAGGTCGGTTTACAGATCGAAGTCAATTAAAGAAAATTCCGCGCTTAGGAGCAAAAACATATGAACAGTGTATTGGGTTTTTACGAATCCAAGGTGGGAAAAATCCTTTAGACCGAACGGGTATTCACCCTGAGAGTTATAAAGAAACGAAGATGCTGCTAGAAAAAGTAGGAGCTTCATTAGAAGAATTAGGGACAGAGGAATTAAAAGAAAAGGTAACAAAAACCCCGTTACCTGAATTGGCTAGTGAGTTAGGAGTTGGGGAGTTAACGCTAAAGGATATTATCGATGCATTAGTTCGTCCTGGTAGAGACCCCCGTGATGATATTGCAAAGCCGATTTTAAAGAAGGGTGTATTGCAACTTGAAGATTTAACACCAGGAATGGAGTTGCAAGGAACAATTCGAAATGTAGTTGACTTTGGAGCGTTTGTTGATATCGGTGTGAAGCAAGATGGGCTTGTTCATATTTCTAAACTAACAAATCGCTTTGTGAAGCATCCATTAGAAGTCGTTGCAGTAGGTGATGTGGTGACGGTTTGGGTGGATAGTGTTGACCATAAAAAACATCGTGTCGCATTAACGATGCTCCAACCTGAAAAGCAAACTGTATAAGGAAAAAAGAGAAATGGCGGACTTTTGTAGTCCGTCATTTCTCTTCTTATTGTAGCGATTATTTGCAACGTCTCTCCATTTCATCAAATTGTGTTTTCCTGTAATAAAACCAACATTGGTTTAAAAGCAAAATCTGATAACGGTCTTTTTGCATATAAGCTTGTTTTAATTGGCTTTTTAACCAGTAAGGCATGGATACCCATCTCCTTATTGTATGTGTTACTATTATCATTATATGAAGGGGAGTTTGTCAAAGTTGAATGATTTTCATTGGATTAAGATAAAAAGGAGAAGAAAATGATGGACCAAATGGCTTTGCAAAAACTTGTGGAAGAAATTTCGCTTTCTTTTTTTGGAAGAGCTTTTATACACGAAGCACGCTTTAACTCACGGTTGAAGACGACGGGCGGGCGTTATTTACTTCGGACACACGATATTGAAATTAATCCAAAACAATATGAGGTTCATGGATATGACGAACTTGTCGGTATTATTAAACATGAATTATGCCATTATCATCTTCACATTCAAAGGAAAGGTTATAAACATCGAGATACGGATTTTAAAACGCTCTTAAAAGAGGTAGGAGGAAGTCGCTATTGTCAGGTCCTGCCTAATACAAGACGAGTTAGCACGTCAGTTCATTTATACGAGTGTACAAGCTGCAAGACTAAGTATACAAGGAAAAGAAGAATTAACGTTACAAAGTATGTCTGTGGGAAATGTGCAGGTAAATTATTGAAGGTTACAGAATGAGTTGACCTCATTTTTTATTTGTGCTATATTATAGAAGTCGCTGTTGAAGACAAGTCAACAACGACAAAAAAATATTTCGAAAGTTGTTGACATATAATTTCGTCTTATGTATAATAGTTTAAGTCGAAACAAGAAATTTCACGATATTATTATTCCACAGTAGCTCAGTGGTAGAGCTATCGGCTGTTAACCGATCGGTCGTAGGTTCGAGTCCTACCTGTGGAGCCACGGAGAAGTACCCAAGTGGCTGAAGGGGCGCCCCTGCTAAGGGTGTAGGTCGCGCGAGCGGCGCGAGGGTTCAAATCCCTCCTTCTCCGCCATTTTATGGCCCGTTGGTCAAGCGGTTAAGACACCGCCCTTTCACGGCGGTAACACGGGTTCGAATCCCGTACGGGTCACCAACTATTTAATGAAGATTCATAGATTGATTATTAATCTAACGGAGGATTAGCTCAGCTGGGAGAGCACCTGCCTTACAAGCAGGGGGTCGGCGGTTCGATCCCGTCATCCTCCACCATATATAACAAATTTAAAGGAATGGTCCCGTGGTGTAGCGGTTAACATGCCTGCCTGTCACGCAGGAGATCGCCGGTTCGATCCCGGTCGGGACCGCCATTTTTTTGTCTTTATTTGCGGGTGTGGCGGAATTGGCAGACGCGCTAGACTTAGGATCTAGTGTCTTATGACGTGGGGGTTCGACTCCCTTCACCCGCACCATTTGATTGTCACAATTATAAACGAAAAACATACGATAATGTGTGTCATAGATGCGGTCGTGGCGGAATGGCAGACGCGCTAGCTTGAGGGGCTAGTGGGGGCAACCCCGTGGAGGTTCGAGTCCTCTCGACCGCACCAAACTCTCATAAAATAATATGTATGTTTTTTTCTAAATGGTATCATGCGCCCTTAGCTCAGCTGGATAGAGTGTTTGACTACGAATCAAAAGGTCGGGAGTTCGAATCTCTCAGGGCGCGCCATTATATTCGGGAAGTGGCTCAGCTTGGTAGAGCACCTGGTTTGGGACCAGGGGGTCGCAGGTTCAAATCCTGTCTTCCCGACCATTTAAATAAGCGGGTGTAGTTTAGTGGTAAAACCTCAGCCTTCCAAGCTGATGTCGTGAGTTCGATTCTCATCACCCGCTCCAAATTTATGGGCCTATAGCTCAGCTGGTTAGAGCGCACGCCTGATAAGCGTGAGGTCGATGGTTCGAGTCCATTTAGGCCCACCATAAATTACCTTTTGACAATATGAATTAAATTTGTTAAGATGGTTAAGCTGTCCTAACAGGGCAACAAAATAGCTCTTTGAAAACTGAACAAGAAAAAGCCAAGCGAATTAAAGAGATAGTAATATCTCGTCAATGAATTATTTTTGAGCTATATCAAACACTTTTATGGAGAGTTTGATCCTGGCTCAGGACGAACGCTGGCGGCGTGCCTAATACATGCAAGTCGAGCGGACTGATGGGAGCTTGCTCCCTGATGTTAGCGGCGGACGGGTGAGTAACACGTGGGCAACCTGCCCTGTAGACTGGGATAACATCGAGAAATCGGTGCTAATACCGGATAATAGATGGAATTGCATAATTCCATTTTAAAAGATGGCT
>NZ_JHYI01000030.1 GCF_000621445.1 Alkalihalobacillus bogoriensis ATCC BAA-922
ACAGGTTTCTATGTGGATACAGTAGGAAGAAATAAAAAGGTGATTGAAGAATATATAAGAAACCAAATACAAGATGATATAGTCGCGGAACAACTAAGCTTGTTAGAGTATGTGGATCCGTTCACAGGGGAAGAAATAAAGCGGAAAAAGAAAGTGAGATAGGCCTTTAAGGTCTGGCCAGTGAAAGTAGTACAATTGGCGAACCATTCAGTAGCCCTTTAGGGCTTGGTCAGTAACAAAGGCTTTCAGCCGCAGAACAAACCACCCGTTCACACGGGTGGTTTTGATTACGGACATCTATTCCGTTACATCAGCAAAATGAGGGATGATTGGTGCCCGTTCAGGGCATATAACGGAACAGATGTCCGATAAGTCCCTTCAACTAGTCACCCATTGGCCACCACTGCCCGCCTCTTCTCTTCAACAACACTAGCCTCGACTTTTTATAACAATCAGGTTCTTTTTTGTTGCTTCTAGACAGTATTCCCTATCAATCTCCACTATTTTTTTCAATGCATAAACATTGTCGATGAACTCTTCATAAAATAAAAAGGAATTAGTAAAATCAACACGAAAACATAATATACAACTTATCAGCAAAGAATCGAAACAAAAAAATTAGGCTATAATAGCAGAAGTGTACATATTGCATATTTAAGAACGATTACTTATAATAAAAGTGAATAAAGTCAAAGATAGTCAAAGTCAAATGAAGGAGGAAGGCTAGGTGGATGAGTAATATATCTGATATTATTGAATCTTATTTAAAAACCATCCTCACTAAAAGTGAACAAGATTTAATAGAAATCAAACGAAGTGAACTTGCAAAAAGGTTTCAATGTGTTCCGTCACAAATAAACTATGTGATTAGTACAAGATTTACAATTGAAAAAGGGTACATCGTAGAAAGTAAACGTGGCGGTGGAGGATATATCCGCATTATTAAAGTTGAAACGCACAATGATGCCCATTTGTTTGAACAAATGATTAACCTAATTGGAGATAGCATCAGCCAAACCACTGCGGAAGATGTAATAACAAGATTGTATGAAGAACAAGCAATTTCCAAACGTGAAGCTACACTAATGCTTAGTGTAATAGACCGTAATCTATACAACACGGTGACTGTTCATAGAGACTTTATTCGTGCAAATATACTAAAATCAATGTTGAGAACTTTAAAAGTAAAAGAAACTCAAATAGACAGGGAGTAGGTGTAACCATATGAAGTGTCAAGAATGTAATGAAAGACCTGCATCGTTGCACTTTACGAAGATTGTGAATGGAGAGAAAACAGAATTCCATATTTGTGAACAATGTGCAAAAGAAAAAGGTGAATATAACCCGAATTCAAATAGCTTCTCTATCCATCAATTATTGTCAGGTCTATTAAATTTCGAACATGCAGTACAAGATGCAAACAAAATAGTGGCGAAACCAGAAACGTGTCCAAAGTGTAATATGTCATATGAGCAATTTGTCAGATTAGGTCGATTTGGATGTGCGCATTGTTATGAAACATTTAAGTCGAAATTAGACCCGGTTTTAAAACGAGTTCATGGTGGTAACCATTCACACGGAGGCAAAATTCCGAAACGAATTGGTGGAAGTATAGAAATTCGTAAGAAAATTGCCGAGTTGAAAGAAGAGCTAAAAGAACAAGTGGCAAAAGAGGAATTTGAAAATGCGGCACTAATCCGAGATAAAATCCGGTCTCTTGAACAATCGATTCGAGATAAAGAGGAGGGATAGTCGATGTCGTTAGAAAGGTTTATTAGTGAAGCGATTAGCCCTTGGATGAAGAAAAATGGTCCAGATTCGGATATTGTATTGAGTAGTAGAATAAGATTAGCAAGAAACCTAAAAGAAAATACGTTTCCGATGTTAGCTTCAATGGAAGAGTCGCGTACTATCGTTGACACGGTTTCAAAGGAAATGCTAAAGTCCGAATCACCTGGTGGGGTATTAGAGTTACTGACGATGGACGACATGAAAGCAAACGAAAAAAAGGTACTTGTTGAAAAGCATTTAATTAGTCCTCAGTTAGCAAATGAGTCCAAACATGGTGCGGTTCTTTTAAGTGAGGATGAATCTATTAGTGTAATGGTAAATGAAGAAGACCATTTACGAATACAATGTTTGTTTTCAGGTTTCCAACTAGCTGAAGGATTAGCATTTGCCAATGATTTAGATGATTGGATCGAAAGTAAACTCACATATGCTTTTGATGAGAAACATGGCTATTTGACGAGTTGTCCAACGAATGTCGGTACAGGGATAAGGGCTTCGGTCATGATGCATCTACCTGCCCTTGTTCTTACTCAACAACTTTCCCGAATCTTGCCAGCGATAAATCAACTTGGGCTTGTCGTGAGAGGAATTTATGGAGAAGGCAGTGAAGCATTAGGGAACTTATTTCAAATCTCTAATCAAATTACATTAGGAAAGTCTGAAGAAGATATAGTCGAAGATTTAGCTGGTGTTGTATCTCAACTCATTCAAAAAGAACGTGCAGCAAGAGAATTAGTTATGCAATCATCAAAATTACAAGTAGAAGACCGTGTTCACAGATCTTACGGGATTTTAGCATTTAGTCGCATCATTGAATCAAAAGAAGCTGCTCAACGGTTGTCTGATGTTCGCTTAGGGATTGATTTAGGTTTACTAAAAGGTGTTTCAGGAAATATATTGAATGAACTTATGATTTTAACCCAACCTGGATTCTTGCAGCAGTTTGCAGGGGAAACATTATCTCCTGACCAGAGAGATGAAAGAAGAGCAGCTCTAATCAGACAACGATTAAAATTAGAAGAACACAATAGTTAATATATTACGGAGGTGCATGACCATGATGTTTGGAAGGTTTACAGAACGCGCACAAAAAGTATTAGCACTAGCACAAGAAGAAGCCATACGATTAGGGCACAATAATATAGGGACAGAACATATATTGCTAGGATTAATTCGCGAAGGGGAAGGAATTGCGGCGAAAGCTTTACAAGCACTAGGCCTTGGCTCTGACAAAATTCAAACAGAAGTCGAATCACTCATTGGCACTGGTCAAGAAGGCTCAAAAACAATTCACTATACACCGAGAGCAAAGAAAGTAATCGAACTTTCTATGGATGAAGCGAGAAAGCTAGGACATTCCTATGTCGGCACAGAGCATATTTTATTAGGTTTAATCCGAGAAGGGGAAGGCGTTGCAGCACGAGTATTAAATAATTTAGGAGTTAGTTTAAACAAAGCACGTCAACAAGTTCTACAGCTCTTAGGTAGTAATGAAGCGACAGGTGCTAGTCAACAAGGGCAACCTTCTAATGCGAACACACCGACTTTAGATAGTTTAGCCCGTGATTTAACATCAATTGCAAAAGAGGAAGGCTTAGATCCTGTCATTGGACGAAGCAAAGAAATTGAACGTGTTATTCAAGTGTTGAGCCGTAGAACGAAAAACAATCCGGTTTTAATTGGAGAGCCTGGTGTCGGGAAGACAGCGATTGCTGAAGGGTTAGCTCAAGCTATTATCAATAATGAAGTTCCAGAAACATTACGAAACAAACGAGTCATGACTCTTGATATGGGAACAGTCGTAGCTGGAACAAAATATCGTGGGGAGTTTGAAGACCGACTCAAAAAAGTAATGGATGAAATTAGACAGGCGGGAAATGTCATCTTATTTATTGATGAGTTGCATACGCTCATTGGTGCTGGAGGAGCAGAAGGAGCTATCGATGCTTCAAACATACTAAAACCATCACTCGCTCGTGGTGAGTTGCAATGTATTGGGGCAACAACATTAGATGAGTACAGAAAATATATTGAAAAAGATGCAGCATTAGAGCGAAGATTTCAGCCTATTCAAGTTAATGAACCAACGTTAGATGAATCGATTCAAATTTTAAAAGGGTTACGAGATCGTTATGAGGCCCATCACCGCGTGAAAATTACAGACGAGGCGATTGAAGAATCTGTTAAACTGTCTGATCGTTACATCGCTGACCGCTTTTTACCAGATAAAGCAATCGATTTAATTGATGAAGCAGCATCAAAAGTCCGCTTACGTTCTTACACTGCGCCACCAAATTTAAAAGAGTTAGAACAAAAACTAGAAGAAACACGAAAAGAAAAAGATGCTGCTGTACAAAGTCAAGAGTTTGAAAAAGCAGCATCACTTCGAGACAGTGAGCAGCGGTTGCGTGAAGAGCTTGATGGTATGAAAAACGAGTGGAAGAAAAAACAAGGACAAGAAAATACAGAAGTCGCTGTTGATGATATTGCTCAAGTCGTGGCGAGCTGGACAGGAATTCCTGTTTCAAAACTGGCAGAAGAGGAAACAGAAAGACTTCTCCGTATGGAAGAGATTTTACACCAGCGTGTCATTGGGCAAGAAGAAGCTGTTAAATCGATTTCTAAGGCCGTTCGTCGTGCGCGGGCAGGTTTGAAAGACCCGAAACGACCAATTGGTTCATTTATCTTCCTAGGACCTACAGGGGTCGGTAAAACCGAATTAGCTCGGGCTGTTGCTGAAACGCTTTTTGGAGACGAAGATGCATTTATTCGAATTGACATGTCAGAATATATGGAAAAACACGCTACAAGTCGATTGGTCGGGTCACCTCCGGGTTATGTCGGTCATGACGAAGGTGGACAGTTAACAGAAAAGGTTAGACGGAATCCATATTCTGTTATCCTTTTAGATGAAATTGAAAAAGCACATCCAGAAGTATTTAATATTCTATTACAAGTGTTAGAGGATGGTCGCTTAACAGATTCAAAAGGGCGTACAGTTGATTTTCGAAATACAGCCATTATTATGACTTCGAATGTAGGAGCTAGTACGTTACGCAAAAATAAGTTTCTTGGATTTGCTGTTGAAGGAGAAAACCATGAGTACAAAGATATGAAAGGCAAAGTGATGTCTGAGCTGAAAAATTCGTTTAGACCTGAATTTTTAAACCGGATTGATGAAATCATTGTTTTCCATTCATTAGAGAAGAAACATGTTCGTCAAATTATCTCATTAATGGCAGAACAGTTAAAGAAACGCTTAGCTGAACAAGGAATTGAATTTGAGCTTACAGAAGCCGCTATGGATAAAATTACAGACGAGGGTTATGACCCTGAGTATGGTGCAAGACCGTTACGAAGAGCTTTGCAAAAACAAGTAGAAGATCGTTTATCTGAAGAGTTGTTAAAAGGTACAATTCAAAAAGGACAAAGAGCCATCATTGACCTGAAAGATGGTGAACTAACAGTAGAAACAAAGGCAAATGCACAAGTTTAAAAGAAGAGAAAGCTGGAGGATAGTAATACCTCCGGCTTTTTACCCATATACTATATTATAGAAGCGTATAACTCTATTCCGACGAGGTTTCATGGTACAATTTAAAAAAAGCGTTGGAAAAGAGTGAAAATAGATGGCGAAAAAGAAAACAAAATTCGTTTGCCAAGAATGTGGGTATGAATCGACAAAATGGATGGGGAAATGCCCAAGCTGTTCAAGTTGGAATTCAATGGTTGAAGAATGGGAAGAAACAAAACCAGACTCAAGAAGTCGGTCTTTTGTTACGGGAAACTCGGCGGCAATTACGAGTCCACAGCCGATAACAAATGTAAAAAGCGAAGAAGAACCACGGATTCAAACAGGGATGAAAGAACTAAACCGAGTTCTTGGGGGTGGTATTGTTCCAGGCTCTTTAGTTTTAGTTGGAGGAGATCCGGGAATAGGAAAGTCAACCATCCTATTGCAAACATCTGCCTTGTTAGCAAGAATGAATCATAAAGTATTATATATATCAGGTGAAGAATCAGTAAAACAAACGAAGTTACGTGCGGATCGTTTACAAGCCTCAGCTGACTTATTGTATGTTTTAGCGGAAACAGACTTAGATTTAATTGATAAGGCGATAAGAGAGATTACGCCTACTCTCGTTATTATTGATTCTATTCAAACGGTATACCAAGCAGAAATCACATCTGCACCAGGAAGTGTTTCACAAGTAAGAGAATGTACAGCAGCATTTATGAAAATCGCAAAAACAACAGGAACGGCTATTTTTATTGTTGGACACGTAACAAAGCAAGGTTCGATTGCTGGTCCAAAGTTACTTGAGCATATGGTGGATTCTGTTTTATATTTTGAGGGAGAGCGACATCATACATATCGCATTTTGCGAGCAGTTAAAAACCGCTTCGGTTCCACAAATGAAATCGGAATATTTGAAATGAAAGAAGAAGGTTTAGAAGAGGTGTTAAATCCTTCCGAAATCTTTTTAGAAGAGCGAACAGAGGGTGCTATTGGTTCAACTGTTGTTGCCTCGATGGAAGGAACTCGTCCAGTGCTTGTAGAAATTCAAGCTTTAGTTTCTCCAACAAGCTTTGGGAATCCAAGAAGAATGGCAACAGGAATTGACCATAACCGTGTTTCTTTATTGATGGCTGTGCTAGAAAAAAAAGTGGGGATGCTTTTGCAAAACCAAGATGCTTACTTAAATGTTGCTGGAGGAGTAAGGCTAGATGAACCTGCAATCGATTTGGCTATAACATTAAGTATTGCCTCGAGTTTTCGAAATCAACCTACAAACCCAACCGATGTGGTCATAGGTGAAATCGGATTAACAGGTGAAGTCAGAAGAGTTTCTCGTATTGAACAAAGAGTGAATGAAGCTGCAAAGCTTGGTTTTAAGCGCGCCGTTATCCCGGAAAAAAACATCGGAGGCTGGACGTTCCCAAAAGATATTCAAATCATCGGTGTATCAACAGTAGATGATGCATTAGACATAATACTAGGAGGATAACGTATGGAAGATAGAAAAAAAGGAATATTTATTGGAGAAGTATTAAAAATTGTAGCGCCGGGTACGCTCCTCCGTGATGGTATTGATAATGTGTTGCGCGCAAAAACAGGTGGCTTAATCGTACTCGGATACAATGAAGAAATGATGCAAATTGTAGACGGCGGTTTCTTTATTAATTGTGAATTTTCGCCTGCTTTCCTTTATGAGTTAGCGAAAATGGATGGAGCTATTATTTTAAGTGAAGATGGGAAGCGTATCCTATATGCAAATACCCAACTTGTTCCAAACAATTCTATCTCATCTAATGAAACAGGCATTCGACATAGAACAGCAGAAAGAGTTGCGAAACAAACAGGAAATCTTGTCATTTCAATTTCACAACGACGGAATGTCATTACATTATATCAAGGAGAAAATCGCTATTCCCTAAAAGATATAGGCGTCATTTTAACAAAAGCAAACCAAGCGATTCAAACATTAGAAAAATATAAGTCAGTTCTTGACCAAGGAATTACGAACCTAGGGGCACTTGAGTTTGAGGAACTCGTAAGTTTTCATGAAGTATCTCAAGTGATTCATCGTATCCAAATGGTGTTACGAATAAAAAATGAAATTTTAAACTATGTCAATGAGCTTGGCAGTGAAGGCCGTTTAATTACAATGCAGTTAAATGAACTTGTTGCTAATATTGAAAAAGAAGCGGTTTTATTAATAAAAGATTATTTAAAAGATAAAAACCAAGATGCTTTTGATACATTACGAGAACTAACAAAATTATCAAATGAAGATTTGTTAGATGAACATGTGATTGTAAAATTATTAGGCTATTCAAAAGGAATCGATATTCAAGAATATACCGTATCTCCTCGGGGATATCGAATCTTACACAAGATTCCACGTCTACCAACAATGGTCATTGAAAATTTAATCGAAACCTATGGGGATTTAAACCATATTATGGTCGCTTCAATAAAAGAGCTTGATGAAGTTGATGGAATTGGGGCAGCACGTGCAAAAATGATTAAAGAAGGGTTAAATCGGATCCAAGAACAATTATTTATTGACCGTCATATATAAATTGACAAAAATACAATTGATTCGCTAAAGATAGGTTTGAATAAATATTATATAATAAATAGATACGCTCGTATCATTTCTGTTACAGCAACTTGTAACTTTATCCGTAATCTTGGAATTTTGTGTGAATTCCAGTTTGATAGGTTGTAAATACAAAACTTTGTCTATAATAAATGAAGGAGGTGAAATATCGTGCTAAAGCGCATAGTGCAATTATTTTTTATAGTAGTAGGAGCAACGCTAGGGTATATTTTTATTCCTGATTTAATAAATCTTTTAAATATCGGGAATTTACCAGCATGGCTAACTGGCCAAATTGCTGGAGCAGTACTTGGGGGAATTATATTATACGTTACTACTTTTTGGTTAGCTGATTATATTGTAGGGCTAATGCGGCTTTTAGAAGAAGCTATTGTGAAAGCACCAATTACTGATGTGTTGTTTGGGACATTAGGACTTATTTTTGGACTTATCGTAGCATTTCTTATTGTCATTCCTCTTAACAATATTCAACTAACATTTTTCAGTTCGGTATTACCTATTTTCATCACATTCTTTCTTGGTTATTTTGGTTTTCAAATTGGATTTAAAAAGCGAATTGAGTTAATGAATCTTTTTCCGGGCCGATTAGGTGGCAAGGATAAAAAGAAAGAAGAACAAACAGGAACGAAATTAAAGATTTTAGATACGAGTGTAATTATTGACGGTCGTATAGCAGATATATGCAAAACTGGTTTTCTAGAAGGAACATTAGTTATACCAGGATTTGTCCTAGAAGAATTACAGCATATTGCGGATTCTTCCGATGTATTAAAGAGAAATCGTGGGAGAAGAGGACTTGATATTTTAAATAAAATCCAAAAAGAATTGCCGATTAAAGTAGAAATTTATGAAGGTGATTTTGAAGAAATTCAAGAAGTTGACAGTAAGTTAGTTAAATTAGCGAAACTAGTATCTGGTATTGTTGTCACAAATGACTTTAATTTAAATAAAGTATGTGAGTTACAAGGAGTATCCGTACTAAATATTAACGATTTAGCGAACGCTGTGAAACCTGTTGTTCTCCCTGGCGAAGAATTAAAAGTTCAAGTGATAAAAGACGGGAAAGAACATAATCAAGGTGTAGCTTATTTAGATGACGGTACAATGATTGTTGTAGAAGGCGGCCGAGATTATATTGGTAAAGATATTGATGTCATCGTTACGAGTGTGTTACAAACAAGTGCAGGGCGAATGATTTTTGCGAAACCGAAATTATTAGAAAAAGCATTATAATGGATTAAGTGAGGATTGTTTATGCAGTATACAGTAATAATTCCAGCAGCAGGTCAAGGAAAACGAATGGGTGCTGGGAAGAACAAGCAATTTATTCAAGTAGCAGATAAACCACTGATAGTCCACACATTAGAAGTATTTCAGCAACATGATGCCTGTAGCGAGATTATCATTGTGGCAAATAAAGATGAAGTGGCAGAGATGCAACAACTTGCCCAATCTTATCAAATAAACAAAGTATCGAACGTGATTCAAGGCGGCTCTGAAAGACAGTATAGTGTTGAGCGTGGATTAGAAGGAATTGCTAACGATGGCATTGTTCTTATTCATGATGGAGCACGTCCGTTTATCAAAGTCGAACATATTGAAAATGTCGTACAAAAAGCATATGAAGTAGGAGCGGCTGTTCTTGCTGCTCCTGTCAAAGATACAATTAAACGTGTTCAACGCTCAAACGTCGTTGAAGAAACGCTAGAGCGTTCTAGCTTGTGGGCAGTCCAAACCCCACAAGCTTTTCGTCTGTCTATTATAAAAGCAGCACATCACCATGCCATACATACAAACTATTTAGGAACGGATGATGCAAGCTTAGTTGAGTATAAAGGTGGACAAGTTGTTGTTGTAGAAGGTGATTATTTAAATATAAAAGTCACAACACCAGAAGATTTACTTTTTGCAGAAGCGATATTAAAGCAGGGGGAAATAAAATGAGAATTGGTCAAGGGTTTGATGTTCATCAGTTAGTGGAAGGACGTCCTTTAATTATTGGAGGAATTGAAATTGAGTATGAAAAAGGTTTATTAGGTCATTCGGATGCGGATGTGTTATTACATACGATCGCGGACGCAGCATTAGGTGCTATTGGAGAGGGAGACATCGGCAAGCATTTCCCAGATACTGACCCTGAATTTAAAGACGCTGATTCAGCGAAATTGTTAGTACATGTCTGGAAAATTGTCAAAGAGAAAGGATATCGACTAGGAAATGTTGATTGTACGATTATTGCCCAAAAGCCGAAAATGGCACCGCATATTCCTGTCATGCAAAAGCGGATTGCTGATTTATTAGAAGCTGACATTTCTCAAGTCAATGTGAAAGCGACAACAACTGAAAAATTAGGATTTACAGGTCGTGAAGAAGGTATTGCTGCCCAAGCTGTGATTCTTTTACAAGATAAGAATGTATAAAAATTTTGGTCTAGCTGTCAAAAGCGGGCAGCGCTCCGCACTTCGCATGAAACGAAAAGAAGCTCCCGCGTTTTTCTTACAAGATGCTTGATTTCTTTATAAAGCTTCGTAATAATAAGCAGAGATAGATTTATAAGAAACGGAAGGTGACATAGATGTCAAAGGAAGTACGAGTGCGCTTTGCACCAAGCCCAACAGGACATTTACATATTGGAGGAGCTCGTTCGGCGTTATTTAATTATTTATATGCACGAAATCAAGGCGGGAAATTTATTTTACGCATAGAAGATACGGATCAAGCAAGAAATGTCGAAGATGCACAACAAAAACTGATGGAGAGCTTACGATGGCTTGGTCTTGATTGGGATGAAAGTGTTGATATTGGTGGGGACTTTGGTCCTTACAGCTGTATGGAGCGACTTGATATTTATAAGCAACACATCCAGCGATTGATTGATGAAGGCCATGCGTACTATTGTTATATGACGGAAGAGGAGCTTGAGGCAGAACGGGAAGAGCAAATTGCTCGTGGAGAAATGCCTATGTATAGTGGCCGTGACCGGAATCTAACAGCCGAAGAACGTGAGGCTTATGAAGCAAAAGGGTTTAAGCCTGTTGTTCGATTTAAAGTCCCTTCTGGAAAAGACATTGTGATTCATGATGCAGTAAGAGGAAAAGTAACCTTTGAATCTGATGGCATTGGTGATTTTGTCATTGCAAGAAAAGATGGAATTCCAATGTATAATTTTGCAGTAGTTGTTGATGACCATTTAATGGAAATGACGCATATTATTCGTGGAGAAGAGCATTTATCGAATACACCTAGACAAGTATTACTATATGAAGCATTTGGTTGGGATGTTCCCACTTTTGCTCATGCATCGTTAATATTAAATGCAGACAGACAAAAGATGAGTAAACGTGATGAGTCAATCATCCAATTTGTTGAACAATATAAAGCGCTTGGATACTTACCTGAAGCCATTGTTAACTTTTTAGCGTTACTAGGGTGGTCACCTATAGGAGAAGAAGAAATCTTTACTCTTGATGAATTAGCTTCTCAATTTACTTTAGAACGTGTATCAAAAGCACCTGCTATTTTTGATACAAACAAGTTAGCTTGGATGAATAATCAATACATGAAAAAAGCAGATGTGCAAGAGGTTGTAAAAGTGGCTCTTCCACACCTTGTTAAATCGGGGAAAGTTCCTGAAACGAGAACTCCTGAACAAGAAGAGTGGGTGACACGCTTAATTGGACTTCACCAAGAAAAAATGTCATTTGGAGCGGAAATAGTTGAGCTCACAGAGTTGTTTTTTAAAGAAGAAATCGATTATAATAGTGAAGCAAATGAAGTATTAGCAGAACCACAAGTTCCTGAAGTACTTGCTGAGTTTAGACAACAACTAGAAGTATTGCCGTCGTTTGTAGCTACTGAAATCAAAGCAGCAATGAAAGCGACTCAAAAATCGACAGGACAAAAAGGGAAAAAATTATTTATGCCTATCCGTGTGGCCGTTACAGGTCAAACACATGGGCCGGATTTAGAACATGTTATTGAGTTACTCGGAAAAGACGTTGTCTTGTCTCGTATATCATCACTCGTTAAATAAATATTGAAAAAGCAGTGACAAGGATGAGTAGGAATTTTTATTTTCTTTTCAGAGAGAACCACCGTGGCTGAAAGTGGTTTAAGGAAAAAATTCTGAAATTGCCCCTTGGAGCCTCTTATTGAACTAAAGTAGATAAGAGCGGTATTAAACCGTTATGATAAAAGAGATGCAGTTATCTGCAATACAGAGTGGAACCGCGCACTTATGCGCCTCTGTGCTATTCGTAGCACAGAGGCGTTTTTTTATAGGAGTTTAACCGGAAGAAGATAACACTCTTCTCAAGCAAGAAGGGCAATACATTGGGGGAATCAAGATGAAAAAAAGCAAAAACACATGGTTGAATGATATTGATGTTGTCTTTGAGCAAGACCCAGCCGCACGAAGCCGACTTGAAGTGATTTTTACGTATTCAGGGGTTCATGCGATTTGGGCTCATCGAATTGCACATTGGTTTTGGAAAAAAAGAATGTTCTTTCTCGCGCGGTTAATTTCACAAATTAGTCGGTTTATAACAGGAATCGAAATACACCCAGGAGCGAAAATTGGGCAGCGATTGTTTATCGATCATGGGATGGGTGTTGTAATTGGTGAAACATGTGAAATAGGAGATAATGTTACGATTTATCAAGGAGTGACACTTGGAGGAACAGGGAAAGAGAAAGGAAAACGGCATCCGACCATTGAAGACAATGTGTTAATTGCCTCAGGAGCGAAAGTATTAGGATCGTTTACAATAGGCGAAAATTCCAGAATTGGTGCTGGTTCTGTTGTGTTAAAGGAAGTACCTCCTAACTCAACAGTCGTAGGAATTCCAGGGAAAGTCGTCTTACAAGATGGTATTAGGGTAAGAGGTGATTTAAATCATGATGAGCTACCGGACCCTATTTCAGATAAATTTAAAGAATTGGAAGTCGAACTTGCAAGCTTACGAAAAGAACTCGCTCATATGAAAAACATTCAACAGAAAGAGATGAGTGAATAAACTATCCACAAATAAGAGAAATAAGCAAGGAGATGAATAAGATGACAATTTACATGTACAACACATTAACACGGAAAAAAGAAAAGTTTGTACCAATCGAACAAGGAAAAGTAAAAATGTATGTATGCGGTCCAACGGTATATAATTATATTCACATTGGGAATGCAAGACCTGCGATTATTTTTGATGTCGTCCGTCGATACTTGGAATATCGTGGCTATGATGTAACCTTTATTTCTAACTTTACGGATGTCGATGATAAATTAATTAAGGCAGCAAATGAGTTAGGGGAAGATGTCTTAACAATAGCAAACCGCTTTATCGAAGCCTACCATGAAGATACTTGTGCTTTAGGAGTAAAGACTGCAGACCATCACCCACGAGTAACGGAAACAATGGGTGAAATTATTGATTTTATCCAACAACTCATTGATAAAGGGTTTGCTTATGAAGTAGAAGGTGATGTGTATTATAAAACGAGAGCATTTAAACAATATGGTAAACTATCAGACCAGTCAATTGAGGATTTACAATCAGGGGCAAGAATTGAAATTGGTCAAAAGAAACAAGACCCATTAGATTTTGCTTTATGGAAAAGTGCCAAAGAAAACGAAATTTCCTGGGAAAGTCCTTGGGGATTAGGTAGACCAGGGTGGCATATTGAATGTTCAGCTATGGTAAAAAAATATTTAGGTGATACGATCGATATTCATGCAGGAGGTCAAGATTTAGCATTTCCTCATCATGAAAATGAAATCGCGCAATCAGAGGCGTTAACAGGAAAAACAATGGCCAATTACTGGTTGCATAACGGCTATATTAAAATAGACAATGAAAAAATGTCAAAATCACTCGGAAATTTTGTTTTAGTACATGACATTATTCAACAACATTCACCAGATGTCGTTCGTTTCTTTATGTTAACCGCACATTACCGAAGCCCTATTAACTTTAGTGAAGAACTTTTAATTAGTGCCAAGAGCAGTTTAGACCGATTGAAAACAACCGTTGCAAATGTGAAACACCGTTTAAGTGAAAGTGCAGATTTAGCTATAGAAAATAAGAGCTGGCTTGAAAAAGGAGCTGAGTTACAAGCTCGCTTTATCAAAGAAATGGATGATGACTTTAATACGGCAAACGCGATAACGGTTATGTTTGATACGGCAAAAGAAGCGAATGTATACTTGCGAGAACAGCAAACCTCAAAAGAAGTATTACAATACTTTTTATCTTTATTAGAAGAAATGGGAAGTGTTTTAGGTTTCTCTTTAGAAGAACAAACAGAGTTATTAGATGGCGAAATCGAATCGCTAATTGAACAGCGTAATCAAGCCCGAAAAGATAAAAACTTTGAGCTAGCCGACAAAATTCGTGATCAGTTAAATGAGCAAGGCATTATCCTCGAAGATACAGCTCAAGGTGTGCGTTGGAAAAGGGGATAGTAACATGAAATTAGATAAGCTTCAAATTGATGCTTCTCAACTAAATGCCTTAGCGCTTGCTTACATGGGTGATGCAGTGCTAGACACGTATGTGAGATATCACCTTATAGCAAAGGGGAAAGTGAGGCCTCAACGTTTACATGTTGAGGCTACCTCCTATGTCTCGGCCAAAGCGCAAGCAAAAGTAGTTCACGAATTATTGGATTCAAAGTTTTTAAGTGATGAGGAAACAGCTGTACTTATGCGGGGACGAAATGCAAAATCGGGAACAATCCCAAAAAACACTGACCGTAATACGTATCGTTATAGTACAGCTTTTGAAGCACTACTCGGCTATTTATATTTACATGAAAATAATACGAGACTAGATGAAATTATTAGAGAAATGTTTGTCATTATTGAGGAAAGGGGTGAACAAAATGAGCAGTGAGTTTATTTTAGGTAAAAACCCGGTAATTGAAGCACTACGAGCAGAACATGCGATAAATAAAATATGGATTGGCGAAGGTTCACAAAAAGGACAAATGACAAAACTATTACAATTGGCAAAGGAACAAGGTGTGCTCGTACAGCACGTGCCGAAAAAAAAGCTAGACCAGCTTGTAAATTCGACAAATCATCAAGGTGTCGTTGCGTCAATTGCTGCATATGAATACGCGGAACTAGAAGATTTATTTGCAAATGCTGCAAAGCGAGGAGAACAACCATTCTTTTTATTACTAGACGAAATAGAAGATCCGCATAATTTAGGGTCGATTTTAAGAACAGCCGATGCATGTGGTGTCCATGGAGTCATCATTCCAAAACGCCGCGCTGTCGGGTTAACTCAAGCCGTTGCAAAATCGTCCACTGGTGCCATTGAGTATGTTCCGGTTGCAAGAGTAACAAATTTAGCGCGAACAATGGATGACATGAAAAAACAAGGCATTTGGTTTGCAGGTACGGATGCTACAGGGGCAGACGATTATCGAGCGGGACAGTTTGATATGCCAATAACCCTTGTTATAGGGAGTGAAGGGAAAGGAATTAGTCGCCTTATCAAAGAAAAATGTGACTTCTTAATTAAAATTCCGATGGTTGGTCATGTGACATCACTTAATGCTTCTGTAGCAGCTAGCTTACTCATGTATGAGGTTTACCGAAAGCGGAACCCGTTAGGAAACGAGTAAGATGAACGTCATTTTGTTAGTGGATGGCTATAATATAATTGGTGCTTGGCCAGAGTTAAGAGAATTAAAAAACAAAAATTTAGCACTAGCACGTGATTTATTAATTGAAAAAATGGCAGAGTATCAAGCATATACCGGTTATCGTGTGATCGTTGTTTTTGATGCTCACATGGTTTCAGGCATAGGTAAAAAGTACAACAATTATCGCGTAGATATTGTGTACACAAGAGAAAATGAAACGGCAGATGAAAGAATTGAAAAGCTAGTTATGGAGTTAAAGCGGATTGATACCCAAATCTATGTTGCAACATCGGACTTTGTAGAGCAATCTGTTACTTTCGGGAAAGGAGCATTACGAAAGTCTGCCCGAGAGTTAATTATCGAGTTGGATGGGGCCGAAAAAAGCATTAAAAAAAATGTAGAAAAAACGAAAAAAAAACAACCTTCGACAAAAATCCCACTTTCTAGTGAAATTGCTGAAATTTTTGAAAGATGGCGTCGAGGTGACCGATGACCTGTTGACGCTTCCAAAAAGTGTGCTATATAATGTTTCTATATTTTACAAAATGACAAGGTCGGAGGGATTTTACGTGAGCATGGACCTTAAAGACACAATTCAAACAGTTGGACAAGCAGAGGATGAAGAGTTGCTAGAGCGGGTACGAGAGGGCGATAGTTCTGCGTTGGAGTTTTTAATTAACAAGTACAAAAACTTTGTACGTGCCAAAGCTAGGTCGTATTTTTTAATTGGGGCAGACCATGAGGATATTGTACAAGAAGGCATGATTGGCTTATATAAAGCAATTCGTGACTTTAAAGGGGACAAGCTATCTTCGTTTAAAGCCTTTGCAGAACTTTGTATCACTAGACAGATCATCACGGCAATCAAAACAGCGACAAGACAAAAGCATATTCCTCTTAACTCCTATATTTCTCTTGATAAGCCGTTATATGATGAGGAGTCTGACCGTACGTTACTTGATGTTATTTGTGGCTCACGTGTGACTGATCCTGAAGAATTGATTATTAACCAAGAAGAATTTGATGATATTGAACTAAAAATGAGTGAGATCTTAAGTGATTTAGAACGAAAAGTGCTCATGTTATATCTCGATGGTCAATCATATCAAGAAATTTCAGCTGAGCTAAACCGTCATGTTAAGTCTATTGATAATGCCTTGCAAAGAGTAAAGCGCAAGTTAGAGCGGTATGTAGAATTAAAAGGAGTAAGCTTGTAATCAAAAAGAAAATGTTAAAGAGTCCCCCTATGAATAAAAGGTAGGGGGTTCTCATTATCTATGTTCACTACGGCCAATCCTCATTCTTTGTCGCTTCGTGTAATTTTTACGTGCTTGTTGATCTAGCAAGTGGTTGTAGCGGATTGGAACGGACAGGCTCTTGTACATAATAAAATCACGTTACTAGAAACAAGTATGGATGTATTTATCAGATACATGCTTTTCCGATCAATAAAAAAGGAAATGAATGTTTACTTCCTATAGGATTTGACTACACTTGTAAAAAAGCAAAAGCTTCTCTGTTTCAGTCCTCAATGCTTTATTGACACTATATTTTCCTTGTGATAGAGTAAAAAAGTATGTAATTGTCATTTTCCAATTGTGGAGGTGTGTTCAATGCGGACAAAGGTTGTTTTGGCATGCTCTATTTGTGCTTCTAGAAACTATACAACAGAAAAAAACAAAGAAACATGTGGAACCCGCATTGAAATGAAAAAGTTTTGTAAACAGTGTAACGCCCACACACTTCATCGCGAAACAAAATAATTGGACAAGCGGATTCTTTTTTTTATGCAAGAAGAATCCATTAGAATAAAAAAGAAGGCTCGTTAAGGAATTTGGAGGTGTCGCAAATGGCTGAAGGAGAAAAAAGAAGTATGGGTAAGTTTTTTCGAGGTGTAGGAGCAGAAATGAAACGTGTTACGTGGCCAACACGCAAGGAACTGACTAGATATACTTTAGTAGTTCTTGGGACAGTGTTGTTCATTTCTGTATTCTTTGCATTAGTAGACACAGGGATATCTAGACTTGTTCGTATGATTTTAGGATAGTCCCGTTTATTGTAGTCTATCTATAGAGGAGGGAAGGACAAATAACGTCCTAGGTAGTATGGAAAAAAATTGGTATGTTGTGCATACGTATTCAGGTTATGAAAATAAAGTAAAAACCAATCTCGAAAAACGTGTTGAATCGATGGAAATGTCAGACAAGATTTTCCGTGTTCTTGTTCCGGTTGAAGAAGAAACTGAAGTGAAAAACGGAAAAACGAAATCTGTAACAAGAAAAGTGTTTCCTGGCTATGTTCTTGTGGAAATGGTGATGACGGATGACTCTTGGTATGTTGTTCGTAATACACCAGGAGTAACAGGATTTGTTGGTTCAGCTGGTGCTGGTTCAAAACCGACAGCGCTTTTACCAGAAGAAGTAGAGTCCATTTTGAAACAAATGGGTGTCGATGAGCCAAGAGCGGATATTGATTTTGAACTAAAAGAATCTGTTAAGGTAAAAGAAGGTCCATTTGCTAACTTTATAGGAACAATAGAAGATATTTCTATAGACAAGCAAAAGCTGAAGGTTCACGTCAATATGTTTGGGCGAGAAACGCCGGTTGAATTAGAGTTTAACCAAGTGGAAAAGATTTAACACTTTCTTTTTTTGCGAGGAAGTGTTGCTTTTTTTAAGGTAATCTTTTCACTTTTTTAAAAACAACTTGATA
The DNA here is from genome assembly GCF_000621445.1 of Alkalihalobacillus bogoriensis ATCC BAA-922. Taxonomy (GTDB): domain Bacteria; phylum Bacillota; class Bacilli; order Bacillales; family Bacillaceae_F; genus Bacillus_AO; species Bacillus_AO bogoriense. Next base: position 18,279 of record NZ_JHYI01000030.1, read on the forward strand.
TCTGTATCTGAAAGTGATAGAATTTTCATGTTTGATATTGGTTTAGTATTAAACCGACTACCTTAAAATAAGGTAGCTATGAGTGGGAGGGTTCTAAAACCCGGTTACCACATCACGGACTAAGGAGGTGTGTCACGTGGCTAAAAAGGTTATTAAAATGGTTAAATTACAAATCCCAGCGGGAAAAGCAAATCCAGCTCCGCCGGTTGGTCCTGCACTAGGACAAGCGGGTGTGAATATTATGGGTTTCTGTAAAGAATTTAACGCTCGTACTTCTGATCAAGCTGGTCTAATTATTCCGGTTGAAATTACGGTATTTGAAGACCGTTCTTTTACATTCATCACTAAAACTCCGCCTGCTGCTGTTTTACTTAAAAAAGCGGCTGGAATTGAGTCTGGTTCGGGTGAGCCAAACCGTAATAAAGTTGCAACAGTTAAGCGTGATAAAGTACGCGAGATTGCTGAGACAAAAATGCCAGATTTAAACGCTGCAAACGTTGAATCTGCTATGCGTATGGTTGAAGGTACAGCGCGAAGCATGGGTATCGTGATTGAAGACTAAGAGAGCTTTTGCCAGAGGTTGTTGCACCTAATTTTATTAGGTCTGCAACCTTTATTAGTGGGAGGTAATACCGCTAAAACCACAATTGAGGAGGAAATGAAAGTGGCTAAAAGAGGAAAAAAATATCAAGAAGCTGTTAAGTTAATTGACCGTGATCAAGCATATAGTGCACAAGAAGCGATTGAACTTGTAAAAAAGGCAGCAACTGCAAAGTTTGATGAAACTGTTGAAGTGGCTTTTCGTTTAGGAGTCGATCCTAAGAAAGCGGACCAACAAATTCGTGGAGCAGTTGTACTTCCAAATGGTACAGGGAAAACTCAACGCGTGTTAGTTTTTGCTAAAGGTGAAAAACTAAAAGAAGCAGAAGCTGCAGGTGCAGACTATGTTGGAGATGAAGACTACATTAATAAAATTAGCCAAGGTTGGTTTGATTTTGATGTTATCGTTGCAACTCCAGATATGATGGGTCAAGTAGGTAAACTTGGTCGTGTGTTAGGACCTAAAGGTTTAATGCCAAACCCTAAAACGGGTACAGTTACGTTTGAAGTTGAAAAAGCGGTTAATGAAATCAAAGCTGGTAAAGTAGAATACCGCGTTGATAAATCAGCAAATATACATGTTCCAATTGGTAAAGTTTCATTTGAAACAGAAAAGCTAGTTGAGAATTTAAATACTGTTGTTGATGCGCTTGTAAAAGCAAAACCAGCAGCTTCAAAAGGAACGTACATGAAAAATGTTGCTGTGACTTCTACAATGGGTCCTGGTGTTAAAGTTAACGCACAATTATTGACAAAATAATCAAAGTTGACTTTCCTATAAACGTCGTATATAATTACAAAAGTGTTCATAATGAATACATCAATAATATATTGAGTCATACCGTAGACAGTAGGTGCGTAAAACGCTTAATCTCCTACCGAGGTCTGGATTATCAGAATTGTTCTGAATCTATTAGCCTTCGTATGTCTACAAGCATACGAAGGCTTTTTATGTTTATTGGTATGAAACAGAATCTACAGGAGGTGTCATAATGAGCAGCATTATCGAAAAGAAAAAACAAGTTGTAAGTGATATTGCTACGAAGCTTCGTGAGAGCAAATCAACGGTATTAGTTGACTATCGTGGACTTACGGTTGCTGAAGTAACTGAACTTCGTAAAGAACTTCGTGAAGCTGGTGTTGAGTTTAAAGTATACAAAAATACATTATCTCGCCGTGCTGCAGATGAAGCTGAGCTTTCTGGATTAAACGAGCAATTGGTAGGACCAACTGCTATCGCGTTTAGTGCAGAAGATGTTATTGCTCCAGCTAAAATTCTACACGGATTTGCGAAAAAACATGAAGCTTTAGAAATTAAAGCAGGTGTTATCGAAGGAAACATCGCGACTGTGGACCAAGTGAAAGCATTAGCTGAGCTTCCGTCTCGCGAAGGTTTACTTTCTATGTTGCTTAGCGTGCTTCAAGCACCTATGCGCAACTTTGCATTGGCTACAAAAGCTGTTGCTGATCAAAAAGAAGAACAAGGAGCTTAATGCTTCATTGTTGTACGTGTTTCAAATATAAAAAACAAAAACAAAACATAGGAGGATTTTAAAATGAGTAAAGATCAAATCATTGAAGCGATTAAAGAAATGACAGTTTTAGAATTAAACGACCTTGTAAAAGCAATCGAAGAGGAGTTTGGTGTAACTGCAGCTGCTCCTGTAGCTGTTGCTGGTGGAGCTGCTGAAGGCGGAGCTGCTGAGCAAACTGAATTCGACGTAATTCTTGAATCTGCTGGCGGATCAAAAATCAACGTTATCAAAGTTGTTCGTGAAATCACTGGCCTTGGCTTAAAAGAAGCAAAAGCTTTAGTTGATGGCGCTCCTGCTCCGATCAAAGAAGGCGTAGCAAAAGAAGAAGCAGAAGAAATGAAAGCTAAGCTTGAAGAAGCTGGCGCAACTGTAGAAGTTAAGTAATTATAATACTTCAAAGAAAGCTAGATGCGATAATTCGTATCTAGCTTTTTTCCTCTCATCTGATGGATTGAGGTTATTATTATTTGTGAATACTACTAGGGACAAAAAGAGAAGGAGAGGATATGGTGAGCGAACATTACTATACAAACAATCCCTCAGTCGAAAGTAAACCGGTTACGTTTTCGTTTGAATTGCGTGGAAAACAATATCGATTCACGTCGGACCATGGCGTTTTTTCAAAAAAAGAAATTGATTTTGGAACAAGACTTTTACTAGATACGTTTCAGTTTCCATCTGAAAAAGGAAACATTATTGATGTAGGCTGTGGATATGGTCCGATTGGGATAACTCTAGCAAATGAACAACCTGATATTACTGTACATATGGTTGATGTAAATGAACGAGCAATAGCATTAGCTAAGCAAAATGCTAACCAAAATGGTGTGTCGAATATTATCATAAAACAAAGTTCGTTATTTGAAAGTGTCGAAGAACGAGATTTTCAAGTCGTTATTACGAATCCGCCGATACGAGCAGGAAAACAAGTCGTTCATGCTTTATATGAACAAGCCTTTCATCATTTAAAAAAAGGTGGACAGCTGTGGGTTGTTATTCAAAAAAAGCAAGGGGCTCCTTCGACAATAGAAAAATTACAAGAGCATTTTGGAGAAGTAGAAACGGTAGTTAAGAAAAAAGGGTATTTCATTATTTGTGCAAAAAAAGTTTGACTCATATTCCTATTTGTGGTATTGTTATTTAATGCATATAGAAACTATTTATTAGATAGTTTTTTTACAAAAAGTCAAGTGAAATTTATTGTATAAAAAGGTCGTAGTTGGGTATACTTTTATAATCGAAAAAAAGTAACATTTTGTGGTTTTACAAAAAACCATTTTTTTCTTTTCGTTTATCTGTTCAACTGCGCAATTTTTTTGTTATTTTACCTTTATAAAGATGTAGAGTCTTTGTAAAAGGGTTAAAGTATAAATAAAACTTTCAACTAAATGTTGTAAGTGAAAAATGGATGAGTTAAGGGGTGAATGAGTTGACAGGTCAACTAGTTCAGTATGGACGCCACCGCCAACGTAGAAGCTATGCTCGCATTAATGAAGTTTTAGAGCTACCTAACTTAATTGAAATTCAAACAGCTTCCTACCAATGGTTTCTTGATGTAGGGTTAAGAGAAATGTTTCAAGATATCTCTCCAATTCAAGATTTCACAGGAAACTTAGTGCTAGAATTTATTGATTATAGTCTAGGTGAACCAAAGTATTCTGTTGATGAGTCGAAAGAGCGTGATGTTACATATGCAGCGCCATTACGAGTAAAAGTACGCCTTATTAACAAAGAGACTGGTGAAGTAAAAGAACAAGAAGTATTTATGGGAGATTTCCCATTAATGACCGAAACAGGGACATTTGTTATCAATGGTGCAGAACGCGTTATTGTATCGCAGCTTGTTCGTTCTCCAAGTGTTTATTACAGCAAGAAGATAGATAAGAACGGAAAGAAAGGCTTCACTGCAACTGTAATACCGAATCGTGGTGCTTGGTTGGAGTTAGAAACGGATGCCAAAGATATTGTGTATGTCCGAATAGATCGTACGAGGAAAATCCCTGTTACGGTTCTTTTGCGTGCGCTTGGCTTCGGAGCTGACCAAGAGATTATCGATTTGTTAGGTGAAGATGAATATTTACGTAATTCATTAGAAAAAGACAATACAGATGGAACGGATAAAGCTCTATTAGAAATTTATGAGCGTTTACGTCCTGGAGAACCACCAACTGTAGATAATGCAAAAAGTTTGCTTGATTCTCGATTCTTTGATCCGAAACGATATGATTTAGCGAATGTAGGTCGCTATAAAATTAACAAAAAGCTCCACATTAAAAATCGCTTATTTAACCAAAAACTAGCAGAAACGTTAGTTGATCCTGAAACGGGTGAAGTCATTGCAGAACAAGGTGCGTTAATTGATAGACGTACGTTAGATCGTATCTTGCCTTACCTTGAGAAAAACGTAGGTTTCCGTTCTGTTAATGTATCAGGTGGGGTTGTCGAAGATGAGGATGTGTCGTTACAAACGATTCATATTTATGCACCAGATGATCAAGACGGTGAAAAAGTGATTAAGGTCATTGGAAATGCCTTAGTAGAAAAAGAAGTGAAGCATATTACACCTGCTGATATTATTGCTTCTATTAACTATTTCTTTAATTTACTGCATGGTGTAGGCGATACGGATGATATCGATCATTTAGGAAACAGACGACTTCGATCTGTAGGGGAATTGTTACAAAATCAATTCCGTATTGGTTTATCTCGTATGGAACGTGTTGTTCGTGAAAGAATGTCCATTCAAGACCCTAACATGATTACACCTCAAGCATTAATTAACATTCGACCAGTGATTGCGTCGATTAAAGAGTTCTTTGGTAGTTCGCAATTGTCTCAGTTTATGGACCAAACAAACCCATTAGCTGAATTAACACATAAACGTCGTCTTTCTGCTTTAGGACCTGGTGGTTTAACACGTGAGCGTGCTGGGTTTGAAGTACGTGACGTTCACTATTCCCACTATGGGCGTATGTGTCCAATTGAAACGCCAGAGGGACCGAATATTGGTTTAATTAACTCGCTATCGAGTTATGCAAAAGTAAATGAATTTGGCTTTATGGAAACACCTTATCGTCGTGTTGATCCTGAAACTGGGAAAGTAACAAGTCGCATTGATTATTTAACGGCAGACGAAGAAGATAATTATGTTGTAGCCCAAGCAAATGCGATTCTTGCTGAAGATGGTTCTTTCGTAAATGACAATATTATTGCCCGTTTCCGTGGGGAAAACACAGTTGTTCCAAAAGAAAGAATTGACTATATGGATGTATCTCCAAAACAGGTTGTATCGGCTGCGACTTCTTGTATTCCATTCTTGGAAAACGATGACTCCAACCGTGCCCTCATGGGAGCAAACATGCAACGTCAGGCCGTACCATTAATGGTTCCGGAAGCTCCTCTTGTTGGTACAGGAATGGAGCATGTTTCAGCAAAAGACTCTGGTGCTGCAATTGTTGCAAAACATAGAGGGATTGCTGAACGTGTTACGGCAAAAGAAGTTTGGATTCGTCGTCTCGTTGAAGTTGACGGAAAAGAAGTAAAAGGTGACCTAGACAAATACAAGATGCAAAAGTTTATTCGTTCGAACCAAGGAACGTGTTATAACCAACGCCCAATTGTTAGTGAAGGCGATATTATTGAAAAGCGTGAAATTATCGCTGATGGACCATCAATGGAAAAAGGCGAATTAGCGTTAGGACGAAATGTCATGGTTGGATTTATGACATGGGAAGGTTACAACTATGAAGATGCGATTATCTTAAGTGAACGACTTGTGAAAGATGATGTGTATACTTCGATTCATATTGAAGAATATGAGTCAGAAGCACGTGATACTAAGCTTGGACCAGAGGAAATCACACGTGATATTCCGAATGTTGGTGAAGATGCACTTCGTAATTTAGATGACCGTGGAATTATTCGCGTCGGAGCAGAAGTCAAAGACGGTGATATTCTAGTAGGGAAGGTTACGCCTAAAGGGGTGACTGAACTAACAGCAGAAGAACGTTTATTACATGCAATCTTTGGTGAAAAAGCTCGTGAAGTTCGTGATACTTCATTGCGTGCGCCTCATGGTGGAGATGGAATTGTATTAGATGTGAAAATCTTTAACCGTGAAAACGGAGATGAATTACCACCGGGTGTAAACCAGCTTGTACGGGTGTATATCGTGCAGAAACGTAAAATTCACGAAGGCGATAAAATGGCAGGCCGCCATGGTAACAAAGGGGTTATTTCAAAAATCCTTCCGGAAGAGGATATGCCTTATTTACCAGATGGAACACCAATTGACATCATGTTAAATCCATTAGGGGTTCCATCACGTATGAATATCGGACAAGTGCTTGAACTTCATTTAGGAATGGCAGCAAGGAAATTAGGTATTCATGTAGCGTCTCCAGTATTTGACGGTGCTCGTGAGGAAGATGTGTGGAGTACGTTAGCTGAAGCCGGAATGGCTCGAGATGGAAAAACGGTTTTGTATGACGGTCGCACAGGTGAACCGTTTGACAACCGTGTTTCAGTTGGAATTATGTATATGATTAAACTGGCACACATGGTTGATGATAAACTTCATGCGCGTTCAACAGGACCATACTCGCTTGTCACACAACAGCCACTAGGTGGTAAAGCACAATTTGGAGGACAACGTTTTGGTGAAATGGAAGTTTGGGCACTTGAAGCCTATGGTGCGGCGTATACTCTCCAAGAAATCTTAACGGTTAAGTCTGATGATGTTGTTGGTCGTGTGAAAACGTATGAAGCCATTGTTAAAGGTGAAAATGTACCAGAACCAGGTGTACCAGAATCATTTAAAGTATTAATTAAAGAGTTACAAAGTTTAGGAATGGACGTAAAAATGTTATCTAGCAACGAAGAAGAAATTGAAATGCGTGAGCTAGATGATGAAGACGACCAAACGAATGAAAAACTTAATTTAAATCTTGAAACAAACGAGTCAAACGGGTAATAACGTGGGCTGGCTTGGCCAGCCCCAAAAAATAATTTGTCATTAGCACGCAAAGAGCAAAGGGAGGTTGGCCCCTTGATAGATGTTAATAATTTCGAATATATGAAAATTGGTTTGGCATCTCCAAACAAGATCCGTTCGTGGTCTAGAGGTGAGGTGAAAAAGCCAGAAACGATAAACTACCGTACATTAAAACCAGAAAAAGATGGTTTGTTTTGTGAACGTATTTTTGGACCTACAAAAGACTGGGAATGTCATTGTGGTAAATATAAACGTGTTCGCTATAAAGGCGTGGTTTGTGACCGTTGTGGTGTGGAAGTGACAAGAGCGAAAGTGCGTCGTGAACGAATGGGTCACATTGAATTAGCGGCACCTGTTTCGCATATTTGGTATTTTAAAGGAATCCCAAGCAGGATGGGTTTAGTGTTAGATATGTCTCCTCGTTCGTTAGAAGAAGTGATTTATTTTGCTTCTTATGTTGTAACAGAGCCTGGTGACACACCACTGGAAAAGAAACAATTATTATCTGAAAAAGAATATCGTACGTACCGTGATAAGTATGGCCGTTCATTTACAGCTCAAATGGGTGCAGAAGCTATTAAAAAATTACTTTCTGATATTGATTTGGATAAAGATGTAGACGGCCTGAAAGAAGAATTGTTGACTGCTCAAGGTCAACGACGTACACGTGCGATTAAACGATTAGAAGTATTAGAAGCATTCCGTCACTCAGGAAATGATCCAGCATGGATGATTTTAGAAGTATTACCTGTTATTCCACCTGAGCTTCGTCCGATGGTACAGTTGGATGGTGGACGATTTGCTACTTCTGACTTAAATGACTTATATCGTCGCGTTATTAACAGAAACAATCGTTTGAAACGTTTGTTAGATTTAGGCGCACCGAATATTATTGTTCAAAATGAAAAACGAATGTTACAAGAAGCGGTAGATGCCCTTATTGATAATGGAAGAAGAGGACGTCCAGTTACTGGTCCGGGTAACCGCCCGTTGAAATCTCTTTCTCATATGTTAAAAGGGAAGCAAGGTCGTTTCCGTCAAAATCTATTAGGGAAACGTGTTGACTATTCTGGTCGTTCCGTTATTGTTGTTGGTCCAAACCTGAAAATGTATCAATGTGGACTTCCAAAGGAAATGGCATTAGAACTATTTAAGCCATTTGTTATGAAAGAGCTTGTAAGCAAAGGACTCGCTCATAATATTAAAAGTGCGAAACGAAAAGTTGAACGAGTGCAACCTGAAGTATGGGATGTACTAGAGGAAGTAATTCGTGAGCATCCTGTTCTATTAAACCGTGCTCCAACGCTTCATAGACTTGGAATTCAGGCGTTTGAACCAACTCTTGTAGAAGGTCGCGCAATTAAGCTACATCCACTCGTTTGTACAGCTTACAACGCAGACTTTGATGGAGACCAAATGGCGGTTCACGTACCGTTATCAGCTGAAGCGCAAGCTGAAGCACGTATTCTAATGTTAGCGGCACAAAACATTCTAAACCCGAAAGATGGTAAGCCTGTTGTTACACCTTCCCAGGACATGGTGTTAGGAAACTATTACTTAACAATGGAACGTGAAGGAGCAAAAGGTGAGGGGACCATATTTAAAGATACAAATGAGGCATTAACAGCTTACCAAAATGGGTATGTCCATTTGCATAGTCGTATTGCTGTCCCTGTCAAATCATTAAATAAACCGACATTTACGGAAGAAGACAATAAAAAATTATTGTTAACGACCGTTGGAAAACTAATATTTAATGAAATCTTACCAGAGTCATTCCCGTATATTAATGAGCCGACCGACTCGAACTTAGAAGTTGCGTTAGATGAAAAGTATATGGTTCCAATGAACACAAATGTGAAAGAGCTTTTTGCTGAAAGAGAGAGAGTCTCACCATTTAAAAAAGGTTTCTTAGGAAACGTTATTGCTGAAGTATTTAAGACGTTTAAGATTACTGAAACGTCCAAAATGCTTGACCGTATGAAAGATTTAGGGTTTAAATTCTCGACAAAAGCAGGGATTACAATTGGTATTGCAGATATTGTTGTATTACCTGAGAAGAAAGTTGTACTAGATGAGGCTGAAGGAAAAGTGGAACGCGTTCTTAAACAATTCCGTCGTGGTTTAATTACGGAAGAAGAGCGTTATGACCGAGTCATCTCAATTTGGAGTGAAGCGAAAGATGTTATCCAGGCAAAATTAATGAAATCCCTTAATCATCTAAACCCAATCTTTATGATGAGTGACTCTGGTGCCCGTGGTAATGCATCTAACTTTACACAGCTTGCTGGTATGCGTGGACTTATGGCAAACCCGTCTGGTCGTATTATTGAGTTACCAATTAAATCGAGTTTCCGTGAAGGTTTAACTGTACTCGAGTACTTTATTTCAACGCATGGTGCTCGTAAAGGTCTTGCGGATACGGCGCTTAAAACAGCCGACTCAGGTTATTTAACTCGTCGTCTTGTTGATGTTGCTCAAGATGTAATTGTTCGTGAAGATGATTGTGGTACAGATAGAGGGCTTAAAGTTGCTGCGATTAAAGAAGGCACAGATGTTATTGAAAATTTATTTGACCGCCTTGTAGGTCGTGTTGCGTTCAAAACGGTACGTGATCCACAATCTGGTGATGTTATTGTAGGGAAAAACGAATTAATCGTGGAAGATCTAGCAAAACAAATCGTAGATGCTGGAATAGAAGATGTAACGATTCGTTCGGTGTTTACTTGTGATACACGCCATGGTGTTTGTAAAAAATGTTATGGCCGTAACCTTGCAACAGGTAGCGATGTTGAAGTGGGTGAAGCAGTTGGAATTATTGCTGCACAATCCATTGGTGAGCCAGGTACACAGCTTACAATGCGTACGTTCCATACTGGTGGAGTTGCCGGTGACGATATCACTCAAGGTTTACCTCGTATTCAAGAGTTGTTTGAGGCCCGTAATCCTAAAGGGCAAGCGGTCGTTTCAGAAATTGATGGTAAAGTTATTACTGTTAATGATGCTTCTGATAAGCGTGAAGTTGTCGTTCAAGGTGAGATGGAAACGAGAAATTATGCGATTCCATACGGTGCTCGGATTAAAGTTGCGGTTAATGATGAGGTAGCACCAGGTAAAGTTATTACAGAGGGTTCAATTGACCCGAAAGAATTGCTTGGAATAACTGGTATACAAGGAGTTCAAGAATATTTACTCCGCGAAGTTCAAAAAGTTTACCGTATGCAAGGGGTAGAAATTGGAGATAAACACGTAGAAGTAATGGTAAGACAAATGCTTCGAAAAATCCGTGTTATTGATGCAGGGGATACAGATGTGTTACCAGGTTCTCTTATTGATATCCATGTCTTTAATGATGAAAATAGAAAAGTTCTTCTTCGTGGAGAGCGTCCAGCGACAGGAAGACCGGTTCTTCTTGGGATTACAAAAGCATCTCTTGAAACAGAGTCGTTCTTATCCGCTGCTTCGTTCCAAGAAACAACACGCGTTCTCACAGATGCAGCGATTAAAGGCAAGAAAGATGAGTTGCTTGGTCTGAAGGAAAATGTTATTATCGGTAAGCTTGTACCAGCAGGAACAGGAATGAATCGTTACCGAAATTTAAATATTCTCTCTAAATACGATGATGAGGAAACAGCGCCTGAAGAGCTAGAAGCAATTGAAACGGCAGTGACACAAGATTAATTTTACTGTTGACATGAAATTGTCAGAGTGATATTATATCAAAGTGTGCCTGATAACCTAACACTTTGGAGGATGTTCAATGTCTTATGAAAAAGTGACACAGGCAGAAGACCTAGTTATAGGTACGAAGCAAACTTTGAAAGCTCTAGAAACTGGGAATGTGAAAGAATTAGTTATAGCCGAAGATGCGGACCGACGAGTAGTCATGAAGGTACGCACAGTGGCTCAAAGAAAATCCATTCCGATTATAACGGTAGATTCGATGAAGAAGCTTGGAAAAGCATGCGGCATCGATGTCGGAGCTTCAACTGTTGCCATAATAAAGTAAAAGTAAAAACGTTTTTGCCATCGTAGTGTCGACTACATGGCAAAAACTTTACTTTTGTACATTCTTGAACCACCAGGATCGGTGGTCTTGAAATTACGGAAGAAAGGAGGAAAAAACATGCCTACAATTAATCAGTTAATTCGTAAAGGTCGTGAAGCAAAAATCAAAAAGTCTGACTCTCCAGCTTTGAACAAAGGTTACAACAGTTTCAAAAAGGAACAGACTGATTTATCTTCACCGCAAAAGCGTGGCGTTTGTACTCGTGTTGGTACAATGACACCAAAAAAACCGAACTCAGCCCTTCGTAAATATGCTCGTGTACGTTTAACAAACGGAATCGAGGTAACTGCATATATTCCTGGAATTGGTCACAATTTACAGGAGCACAGTGTTGTTCTTATCCGAGGCGGACGTGTAAAAGACTTACCAGGGGTACGTTATCACATCGTTCGTGGTGCGCTTGATACTGCTGGTGTTCAAAACCGTATGCAAGGTCGTTCTAAATACGGTACGAAAAGACCGAAAGAGAAAAAGTAATGTGAACTTAAGTAATGGTTTACAAATCTTTAATGTTTAATCGTTGAAAGGAGGGGAAATAATGCCTCGTAAAGGACCTGTTGCTCGTAGAGATGTTTTACCTGATCCGTTATACAAATCAAAATTAGTTACTCGCTTAATCAACCGCATCATGGTTGATGGTAAAAAGGGTGCTGCAGAAAAGATTTTATATAATGCATTCGGTCTTGTTCAAGAACGTTCTGGAAATGACCCGATGGAAGTGTTTGACCAAGCGTTAAAAAACATTATGCCAGTTCTTGAAGTTAAAGCTCGTCGTGTTGGTGGTGCGAACTACCAAGTACCAATCGAAGTAAAGCCTGAGCGTCGTACAACACTAGGTCTTCGCTGGTTAGTAAACTATGCAAGACTTCGTGGAGAAAAGACGATGGAAGAGCGCTTAGCTAATGAGATTTTAGATGCAGCTAACAATACTGGTGCCGCTGTGAAAAAGCGTGAAGACACTCATAAAATGGCTGAAGCAAATAAAGCATTTGCTCATTACCGTTGGTAGGAGTCAATCTATTAAAAAAATCCAAAATTAGTTAAGGAAGGAGAAATACCCTATGGCAAGAGAATTCTCCTTAAAGAATACACGTAATATCGGTATCATGGCACATATTGATGCTGGTAAAACAACAACAACAGAACGTATTCTTTTCTATACTGGACGTATCCATAAAATCGGTGAAACTCATGAAGGTGCTTCTCAAATGGACTGGATGGCACAAGAGCAAGAGCGTGGAATTACAATTACTTCCGCTGCGACAACGGCTCAATGGAAAGGTCACCGTGTAAATATTATTGATACTCCTGGTCATGTGGACTTCACTGTAGAAGTAGAACGTTCTTTACGTGTATTAGACGGAGCAGTAGCAGTACTTGATGCACAATCTGGAGTAGAACCACAAACCGAAACGGTTTGGCGTCAAGCAACAACATATGGTGTACCTCGTGTTGTATTCATTAACAAAATGGATAAAACAGGTGCAGATTTCTTATATTCAGTAGGAACTCTTCATGACCGTCTAGGCGCTAATGCTCATCCTATCCAATTACCGATTGGAGCAGAAGATGACTTCAATGGAATTATTGATTTAATTGACATGGTTGCATACTTCTATGAAGATGATCTTGGTACTCGTACAGAAGCAAAAGAGATTCCAGAAGAATATAAAGAAAAAGCTCAAGAATTGCATGAAAAGCTTGTTGAAGCAGCTGCTGAGCTTGATGAAGAGTTAATGATGAAATACCTTGAAGGTGAAGAGTTAACGAAGGAAGAAATCAAAGGAGCTATCCGTAAAGGAACTTGTAATGTAGAGTTTTACCCAGTTCTTTGTGGTTCAGCTTTTAAAAACAAAGGTGTTCAATTAATGTTGGATGCAGTTTTAGATTACTTACCTTCACCTCTTGATGTACCTGCAATTAAAGGTACTCTACCAGAATCAGATGAAGAAACTACACGTGAGGCGACAGATGAAGGTCCATTCGCTGCGCTAGCGTTTAAAGTTATGACTGACCCTTATGTTGGTAAGTTAACGTTCTTCCGTGTGTATTCAGGTACAATCAATTCAGGTTCATATGTAGTGAATTCTACTAAAGGTAAACGTGAGCGTATTGGACGTATCCTACAAATGCACGCAAATAGCCGTGAGGAAATTTCAACAGTTTATGCTGGAGATATTGCGGCTGGCGTTGGTTTAAAAGATACAACAACAGGCGATACTCTATGTGATGAAAAGAACCAAGTTATCTTAGAGTCTATGGAATTCCCTGAGCCAGTTATCTCTTTATCTGTAGAACCAAAAACAAAATCTGACCAAGATAAGATGGGTATGGCACTTGCAAAATTAGCTGAAGAAGATCCTACTTTCAGAACTCACACTGATGAAGAAACAGGTCAAACGATTATTGCTGGTATGGGTGAACTTCACCTAGACATTATCGTAGACCGTATGAAGCGTGAATTTAAAGTAGAAGCTAATGTTGGTGCTCCGCAAGTATCTTACCGTGAAACGATCCGTAAAGGAGCTAAAGTTGAAGGTAAGTTCGTTCGTCAGTCTGGTGGACGTGGTCAGTATGGACATGTTTGGATTGAGTTTGAACCAAATGAAGAAGGAGCAGGTTTTGAATTCGAAAACAAAATTGTCGGTGGGGTTGTTCCTCGTGAATACATTCCAGCAGTACAATCTGGTATCGAAGAAGCTCTTCAAAATGGTATGATTGCAGGATTCCCTGTAATTGATATTAAAGCAACAATTTTTGATGGTTCTTACCATGATGTTGACTCAAATGAGATGGCGTTTAAAATTGCTGGTTCAATGGCATTGAAAAACGCAAAATCTCATTGTAGCCCAGTTCTTCTTGAGCCAATGATGAAAGTTGAAGTTGTTGTCCCAGAAGATTATATGGGTGATGTTATGGGTGATATTACATCTCGTCGTGGAAGAGTAGAAGGTATGGAAGCTCGCGGAAACGCTCAAACAATTAAAGCGATGGTACCATTAGCTGAAATGTTTGGTTATGCAACATCACTTCGTTCTCGTACACAAGGACGCGGTACGTATTCTATGTTCTTTGATCATTATGAAGAAGTACCGAAAAGTATTGCTGAAGAAATTGTTAAGAAACAAACTGGAGAATAATCTCTTGTAAAAGATTGTTTCTTGAAATATTTTGTTGTAAGCTAAGAAAGGTGAAAATCATTGGATATTGCACCTTTCTTATCCATAAAATTTTTGATTGCCAATTTAAGGAGGAAATGAGAAATGGGTAAAGAAAAATTTGATCGTTCGAAAACACATGCCAACATTGGTACTATCGGCCACGTTGACCATGGTAAAACAACTTTAACAGCTGCTATCACTACAGTGCTACATAAGCGCTCTGGTAAAGGTTCTGCGATGGCATATGACGCTATCGATGGTGCTCCAGAAGAGCGTGAGCGTGGAATTACAATCTCTACGGCACACGTAGAGTATGAAACTGACAATCGTCACTATGCACACGTTGACTGCCCAGGCCATGCTGACTATGTTAAAAACATGATCACTGGTGCTGCACAAATGGACGGAGGAATCCTAGTAGTATCTGCTGCTGATGGTCCAATGCCACAAACTCGTGAGCACATTCTTCTTTCTCGCCAAGTAGGTGTTCCTTACCTAGTTGTATTCTTAAACAAATGTGACATGGTAGATGACGAAGAGTTACTTGAATTAGTAGAAATGGAAGTTCGTGACTTGCTTTCTGAATATGACTTCCCTGGTGATGATGTACCAGTAATTCAAGGTTCTGCTCTTAAAGCTCTTGAAGGAGAAGCAGAGTGGGAAGAAAAAATCATCGAGCTTATGGCTGCTGTTGATGACTACATCCCAACACCAGAGCGTGACACTGACAAGCCTTTCATGATGCCTGTTGAGGATGTTTTCTCAATTACTGGTCGTGGAACGGTTGCTACAGGACGTGTTGAGCGTGGACAACTTAAAGTTGGTGATGAAATCGAAGTTATCGGTTTAACTGAAGAGCCAAGCAAAACAGTTGTAACTGGAGTTGAAATGTTCCGTAAACTTCTTGACTATGCTGAAGCTGGAGACAACATTGGTGCATTACTTCGTGGTGTATCTCGTGATGATATCCAACGTGGTCAAGTACTTGCTAAGCCAGGTACAATTACACCACATACAAACTTCAAAGCTGAAGTTTATGTATTATCTAAAGAAGAAGGTGGACGTCATACTCCATTCTTCACAAACTACCGTCCTCAGTTCTACTTCCGTACAACTGACGTAACTGGTATTTGTAACCTTCCTGAAGGTGTAGAAATGGTTATGCCTGGAGACAACATCGAGATGACTGTAGAACTAATCTCTCCAATCGCGATCGAAGAAGGAACTAAGTTCTCTATTCGTGAAGGTGGACGTACAGTTGGCGCTGGTGTTGTAGCATCTATCCAAAAATAATGTTTAAATATAGAAAGAGGCACCTAAGATGGTGCTTCTTTTTTTAAAAGATAAGAAAGATAAAAATTTTGGTGTAGCAGAGAAGCTTTGAAAGCTATTTCAAGAAGAGCGAAGGCTGCGCACCTGCGTGTTTCACCCCAAGAAGAACACTTGGGGTTCACTTTCAAAAGCGGGCAGGGCTCCGCACTTCGCTTGAAAGAAAAGACGCTCCGCGTTTTTCTTACATAATTAAAAATTTTTGTATTACAGTAAAGTTCTAAGTGTTTGATCTAGATATAATTGGAAAGAATAATTTATTGAAAAACAACTTGCAAATAGAGTATGTAATCTGTATAATAGTAAAAGTGTGATCGTGCAAGTATATTTTGCTTGCAACAGTTAGTTTATTTCATTATAATAAGACTGTTGGTCATTGACAGCAATGATGTGAAAGGTTGCTGACACACCCGGCCCCATTGCCATGGCGGGGTGTAAGGAAATTTTCACGGAGCATGTCTATTTTAAAAATGGACGATAAAGGAGGGGCTATAATGGCAAAACAAAAGATTCGCATTCGTTTAAAAGCTTATGATCACAGAATTCTTGATCAATCTGCAGAAAAGATCGTTGATACAGCTAAGCGCTCAGGTGCTAATGTATCCGGTCCAATTCCGCTTCCAACGGAGAAAAGTGTATACACAATCCTTCGTGCGGTGCATAAATATAAAGATTCTCGTGAACAGTTTGAAATGCGTACTCATAAGCGTTTGATTGACATTGTTAATCCAACACCACAAACGGTTGATGCGCTAATGCGTCTTGATTTACCATCTGGTGTCGATATCGAAATCAAACTTTAATAATAGTGTATGTCGATTAGTTAACATTTTTCATATAATTGAACGAAAACACATGATAAATAATGGCAAAAAAATATAATAATCATTTTGTAGGAGGTGTGACTGATGACCAAAGGAATCTTAGGAAAAAAACTAGGAATGACTCAAGTATTTGCAGAAAATGGTGATGTAATTCCTGTAACAGTAATTGAAGCTACTCCAAACGTAGTTCTTCAAAAGAAAACAGTTGAGTCTGATGGTTATGAAGCGATTCAATTAGGATTTGATGACCAAAAAGAATCTCGAATTACAAAGCCAGCGAAAGGCCATGCGGAAAAAGCAAGCACGGCACCTAAGCGCTTCATGAAAGAAATTCGTGGAACTGATGTTTCTACGTATGAAGTTGGTCAAGAAGTCAAAGTTGATGTATTTGCAGAAGGAGACGTTGTCGATGTAACTGGTACATCGAAAGGGAAGGGTTTCCAAGGTGCAATTAAGCGCCATAACCAATCTCGTGGACCAATGTCCCACGGTTCTCGTTACCACCGTCGTCCAGGTTCAATGGGTCCTGTAGCGCCAAACCGCGTATTTAAAGGAAAAGCATTGCCGGGTCGTATGGGTGGAGAGCAAATTACGATTCAAAATCTTGAAATTGTAAAAGTAGACACAGAGCGTAATCTTTTATTAGTAAAAGGTAATATTCCTGGTGCTAGAAAAAGTTATGTAACTGTGAAAAGTTCAGTTAAAAACTAACGTCTAACAGAAAGGAGGATACATCATGCCGAAAGTTGCATTATATAACCAATCAGGTTCTCAAGTTGGTGATATAGAATTATCTGATTCAGTATTTGGTATTGAGCCAAATGAACATGTATTACATGAAGCTGTCGTTATGCAGCAAGCTTCTATGCGTCAAGGAACTCATAAAGTGAAAGGACGTTCGGAAGTACGTGGTGGTGGACGTAAGCCATGGCGTCAAAAAGGTACAGGACGTGCTCGTCAAGGTACTATCCGCGCTCCACAATGGGTTGGTGGTGGAGTTGTTTTCGGTCCAACACCTCGTAAATACGGTTATAACTTACCGAAAAAAGTTCGTCGTTTAGCGATTAAATCTGCTCTTTCTAGCAAAGTGAAAGCTGAAGAAATCGTAGTGTTAGATGCTTTAGCATTTGATGCACCAAAAACAAAAGAAATGGTTTCTGTACTTACGAATCTTTCAGTAGACCGTAAAGCACTAGTTGTTACAGCAGATTATAACGAATCAGTTGCATTATCTGCACGAAATATTCCTGGTGTATCTTTTGTTACGGCTGAAGGTGTGAATGTACTTGATGTACTTAAACATGATAAGCTTGTCATCACAAAAGATGCAGTTGAAAAGATAGGGGAGGTGTTTGCATAATGTCAAACGCTCGTGATATCATTAAGCGCCCCGTAATTACTGAACGTTCAACAGATTTAATGGCTGAGAAAAAGTATACATTTGAAGTTGATGTTCGTGCGAATAAAACACAAATTAAAGACGCAGTAGAAGAAATCTTTGGAGTAAAAGTCCAACAAGTAAACACAATGAACTACAAAGGTAAGTTCAAGCGCTTTGGACGTCATTCTGGTTATACTGCTCGTCGTAAAAAAGCTATCGTTACATTAACACCAGAAAGCACAGAATTAGAGTTCTTTGAAGGTGTATAAGTTTTAATGAAGGGAGGAAATAAAAATGGCGATTAAAAAGTACAAACCGACCAGTGCTGGTCGTCGTGGAATGTCGGTATTAGATTTTAAAGAGATTACGACAGACACGCCGGAAAAATCGTTGCTTGCACCATTACACAAAAAAGGTGGACGTAACAACCAAGGGAAGTTAACTGTTCGTCACCAAGGTGGTGGACACAAACGTCAATATCGTATTGTTGATTTTAAACGTACTAAAGATGGTATTCCAGGCCGCGTTGCTACTATTGAATACGATCCGAACCGTACAGCTAATATTGCGTTAATTCACTATGTTGATGGAGAAAAACGTTATATTTTAGCACCAAAAGGTCTTAAAGTTGATATGATGGTTGAGTCTGGTCCTGACGCAGATATTAAAGTAGGTAATGCATTGCCACTTAAAAATATCCCAGTTGGTACTGTTATCCACAATATCGAATTAAAACCTGGTAAAGGTGGTCAGCTTGTTCGTTCAGCTGGTACAGAAGCTCAACTTCTTGGTAAAGAGGGAGATTATGTATTAGTTCGATTGAATTCAGGTGAAACACGCTACATTTTGGCGACTTGCCGTGCTACAATCGGTCAAGTTGGTAATTTAGAACATGAACTTGTTAACATCGGTAAAGCTGGTCGTTCTCGTTGGTTAGGTAAACGTCCGACTGTTCGTGGTTCAGTTATGAACCCTAACGATCACCCACACGGTGGTGGTGAAGGTCGTTCTCCAATTGGTCGTAAATCTCCGATGTCTCCATGGGGCAAACCAACTCTTGGATACAAAACGAGAAAGAAAAACAAGCATTCTGATAAGTATATCGTTCGTCGTCGTAAAAAATAACGGGGTTGCTCTACGGTTCACTCGAACCGTGGGCCAATCGCGAAGGGAGGTTTATTCATGGGTCGCAGCTTAAAGAAAGGACCTTTTGTCGATGATCACTTGATGAAGAAAGTCGAAGTAATGAATGAAAAAGATGAAAAAAGAGTGATTAAGACATGGTCACGTCGTTCTACAATTTTCCCAGAATTTATTGGGCACACAATTGCGGTTTATGATGGTCGTAAGCATGTACCAGTGTATATTTCAGAAGACATGGTAGGTCACAAGCTTGGTGAATTCGCACCAACTCGTACTTACAAAGGGCATGCTGCTGACGATAAGAAAACAAGACGCTAAGTTAAGAGGGGAGGTCAAAACCTATGCAAGCTAAAGCTGTAGCTAAACAAGTGCGCATTGCTCCTCGTAAAGTTCGTTTAGTCGTCGACTTAATTCGAGGCAAGCAAGTGGGCGAAGCTGTTGCAATTCTTCGTCACACACCTAAAGCAGCATCTCCAGTAGTGGAGAAGTTATTAAACTCTGCAATCGCAAATGCAGAACATAATTATGAAATGGAACCTAATAACCTATATATCAGTGAAGTTTTTGTTGATGAAGGTGTAACGTTAAAAAGATTCCGTCCGCGTGCAATGGGCCGTGCAAGCCGCATTAACAAACGCACAAGTCATATTACATTAGTTGTTTCAGAAAAAAAGGAGGGGTAACGCGTGGGTCAAAAGGTTAATCCTATAGGACTACGAGTTGGTGTTATCCGTGATTGGGAGTCAAAATGGTACGCAGATAAAGACTATGCTGACTTACTTCATGAAGACATCAAAATTCGTGAGTACATTGAAAAGCGTTTGAAAGATGCTTCAGTTTCAAAAGTTGAAATTGAGCGTGCAGCAAACCGTGTAAACATTACAGTACACACTGCGAAACCAGGTATGGTAATTGGTAAGGGTGGATCTGAAGTTGAAGCTCTTCGTAAAGCATTAAATGAACTAACTGGCAAACGTGTACACATTAATATCTTTGAAATTAAACAAGCAGATTTAGATGCAAAATTAGTTGCAGAAAATATTGCTCGTCAATTAGAAAATCGTATTTCGTTCCGTCGTGCAATGAAGCAAGCTATCCAACGTACTATGCGTGCGGGTGCTAAAGGGATTAAAACTCAAGTTTCTGGCCGCCTTGGTGGAGCAGATATCGCTCGTGCAGAACATTATAGCGAGGGAACAGTTCCTCTACACACTCTTCGTGCAGATATCGACTATGGAACTGCTGAAGCAGACACAACTTACGGTAAACTAGGTGTGAAAATTTGGATTTATCGTGGTGAAGTCCTTCCAACGAAAGGAACGAAAAAAGAGGAAGGAGGCAAATAATTATGTTATTGCCTAAACGTGTAAAATATCGTCGTGAACATCGTGGTAAAATGCGTGGTCGTGCAAAAGGTGGGACAGAAGTTCATTTCGGTGAATATGGTCTACAAGCACTTGAAGCTTCTTGGATTACAAACCGTCAAATTGAAGCAGCTCGTATTGCAATGACTCGTTATATGAAGCGTGGAGGTAAAGTTTGGATTAAGATTTTCCCTTCTAAACCTTACACTGCTAAACCATTAGAGGTTCGAATGGGTTCTGGTAAAGGTGCTCCTGAAGGATGGGTAGCAGTCGTAAAACCAGGAAAAATTATGTTTGAAATCTCAGGTGTTTCTGAAGAGGTAGCTCGTGAAGCATTACGTCTTGCTTCTCATAAACTTCCTGTTAAATGTAAGTTTGTAAAACGCGAAGAAGTGGGTGGTGACTCAAATGAAAGCTAATGATATCCGCGATTTGACCACTGCTGAACTCGAACAAAAAACGAAGTCACTTAAAGAAGAATTATTCAACCTTCGCTTTCAGTTAGCAACTGGCCAGTTGGATAATCCAACCCGCATTCGTGAAGTTCGAAGAGCAATCGCTCGCGCGAAAACAGTGTTGCGTGAGAGAGAACTTGGAATTAACAACGGCTAATTCGAAAGGAGGTTTTCAATATGGAACGTAACCAGCGCAAAGTTTATACAGGACGCGTTGTTTCCGATAAAATGGATAAAACAATTACTGTTCAAGTTGAAACGTATAAAAAAGATCGTATTTACGGTAAACGTGTAAAATACACGAAAAAGTTTAAGGCGCATGATGAAGAGAACACTGCTAAAATTGGCGATGTTGTAAAAATTATGGAAACACGTCCACTTTCTAAAGACAAACGCTTCCGGTTAATTGAAATCGTAGAAGAAGCTGTTATTCTTTAATGGATTTTTCTTTGTATGGCGAAGGGAGGTAAAAGTAGATGATCCAACAGGAAACTCGTTTAAAAGTTGCTGACAACTCTGGTGCACGTGAAGTGCTATGTATTAAAGTTTTAGGTGGTTCAGGCCGTAAAACTGCAAACATCGGTGATATTATCGTATGTTCTGTTAAACAAGCAACACCAGGTGGCGTTGTCAAGAAAGGCGATGTTGTAAGAGCTGTTATTGTTCGTACGAAGAGCGGTGCGCGTCGTCAAGATGGTTCATATATTAAATTTGATGAAAATGCTGCAGTTATCGTTCGTGATGATAAGAGTCCACGTGGAACTCGTATCTTTGGACCTGTAGCTCGTGAGCTTCGTGAAAAACAATTTATGAAAATTGTCTCTCTAGCTCCGGAAGTACTATAAAAAATTTTAATCATGCCTTTTAAGGAGGTGCGGGAATGTCAATGCACGTTAAAAAAGGTGACACAGTGAAGGTTATCACAGGTAAGGATAAAGGCAAACAAGGTGTTATTCTTGAAGCTTATCCAAAGAAAAACCGTGTTCTTGTTGAAGGTGTAAACATTGTTAAGAAGCATGCAAAACCTTCTCAAGATAACCCACAAGGCGGAATCATTAATAAAGAAGCATCAATACATGCTTCTAATGTTATGCCAGTCGATCCGAAAACCGGTGAACCTACTCGAGTAGGTTATAAAGTTGAGAATGGAAAAAAAGTACGTATTGCGAAGAAATCAGGCGCAGTATTAGATAAGTAAGTTTGACATGAAAGGAGGTCAATAGCATGACACGTTTGAAAGAGAAGTATCGTAATGAAATTGCTCCTTCTCTTATTGAGAAGTTCAATTATTCTTCTGTAATGGGAGTACCGAAAATTGAAAAAATCGTTATTAACATGGGTGTTGGTGATGCCGTTTCTAATCCGAAAGCATTAGATAAAGCTGTTGAAGAGTTAGAAACAATCGCAGGTCAAAAACCATTAGTTACAAAAGCGAAAAAATCAATTGCAGGATTTAAATTACGTGAAGGTATGCCAATTGGAGCGAAAGTAACTTTACGCGGTGAGCGTATGTATGAGTTTTTAGATAAATTAATTTCAGTTTCTTTACCTCGCGTTCGTGACTTCCGTGGTATTTCAAAGAAAGCATTTGATGGCCGTGGTAACTATACGCTTGGTGTGAAAGAACAATTAATTTTCCCAGAGATTGATTATGATAAAGTTGACAAAGTAAGAGGTATGGACATTGTTATTGTAACTACTGCTAATTCTGATGAAGAAGCTCGTGAGTTATTATCACAAATGGGTATGCCATTCCAAAAATAATCGGTTCTGCCGAAAAGGAGGGAAAACCTTGGCGAAAAAATCAATGATTGCAAAGCAAAAACGTGTTCAAAAGTTTAAAGTTCAAGAGTATACACGTTGCGAACGTTGCGGACGTCCACATTCAGTCATTAGAAAATTTAAGCTTTGCCGTATTTGCTTTAGAGAGCTTGCTTATAAAGGTCAAATTCCTGGCGTTAAAAAGGCTAGTTGGTAACCCGAAGATGGGAAGGAGGTAATATAAATGGTCATGACAGATCCTATTTCAGATATGCTAACTCGCATTCGTAATGCGAATTTGGTACGACATGAAAAGTTAGAAGTACCTGCATCTAAGATCAAAAAAGATATCGCAGAAATCCTTAAAAGTGAAGGATTCATCCGTGACTATGAGTTCATCGAGGATAGCAAGCAAGGAGTACTTCGTATTTTCTTAAAATACGGTGTAAACAATGAGCGTGTTATTACTGGATTAAAACGTATTAGTAAACCTGGCCTTCGTGTATATGCGAAAGCGACTGAAGTACCTCGTGTACTAGGTGGATTAGGAATTGCTATCGTTTCAACTTCGAACGGAGTAGTGACAGATAAAGTTGCTAGACAACAACAAGTAGGCGGAGAAGTATTAGCTTACGTTTGGTAAGAACAAAAGGAAAGGAACGGAGGTGTAACTAGATGTCTCGTATTGGTAAAAAGCCTGTTGAAATCCCAAGTGGAGTAACAGTTACGTTAAACGATAATACGATTACTGTAAAAGGACCTAAAGGTGAACTTACTCGTAACCTTCATCCTGATATGATCGTAAAAGTAGAAGAAAAAGAACTTACAGTTGAACGCCCAAGTGATCAAAAAGAACACCGTGCTCTTCATGGTACGACTCGAAGCATCATTAGTAACATGGTTGAAGGAGTAACAAAAGGCTATGAGAAAGGTCTTGAGTTAATCGGGGTTGGTTACCGTGCTACAAAATCAGGTCAGAAATTAGTTCTAAACGTTGGCTACTCACACCCAGTAGAAATCGTTCCTGAAGCTGGCATTGATATTGAAGTACCATCTAATACAAAAGTATTAGTAAAAGGTATCGATAAAGAACGTGTTGGTGCGATTGCGGCAAATATTCGTTCTGTACGTTTACCAGAACCTTACAAAGGTAAAGGGATTCGTTATGAAGGAGAATATGTTCGTCGTAAAGAAGGTAAAACAGGTAAGTAAGTAAAAAGATAACGGAAAGGAATGACGTTCAATGATTACGAAGCCTAACAAAAACGTGGCACGTAAGAAAAGACATGCTCATGTTCGTCGTACAATAACAGGTACTGCTGAACGTCCTCGTCTAAACGTATTCCGTTCATCTAAACACATTTACGCTCAATTAATTGATGATGTAGCAGGTGTAACTGTAGCATCAGCGTCTAGTTTAGATAAGGAACTAAATTTAGAAAACGGTGGAAATAAAGAAGCAGCGCAAAAAGTCGGCGAGCTAGTTGCTAAGCGTGCGAAAGAAAAAGGTTATGAAACAATTGTATTCGATCGTGGTGGATATATTTATCACGGACGTGTTCAAGTACTTGCTGATGCAGCAAGGGAAGCAGGATTACAATTTTAAGAAACAAAGGAGGGAAAATGAATGCGTCGTATTGACCCTAATACACTAGAGCTTGAAGAGAAAGTTGTAGCTGTCAACCGTGTAGCGAAGGTAGTTAAAGGTGGACGTCGTTTCCGATTTGCAGCGTTAGTTGTTGTTGGAGACAAAAATGGCCATGTTGGATTCGGTTTAGGAAAAGCACAAGAAGTTCCTGAAGCAATTCGTAAAGCGATTGAAGATGCAAAGAAAAATTTAATTGAAGTACCGATCGTAGGTACAACAATTCCTCATCAAATCGTAGGACACTATGGTGCAGGTCGCGTACTACTTAAACCAGCTTCAGAAGGTACGGGAGTTATTGCTGGTGGACCTGTTCGTGCGGTATTAGACCTTGCAGGTGTTGGTGATATCTTATCAAAATCACATGGTTCTAATAACCCAATTAACATGGTTCGTGCTACAATCCAAGGTTTAAGTAACATGAAGCGTGCTGAAGAAGTAGCAAAACTTCGTGGAAAATCTGTAGAAGAACTGTTAGGATAGGAGGGAAATCAGATGGCTAAAAAGTTAGAAATTACCCTCACTCGAAGCCTAATCGGACGTCCTGGTGATCAACGAGTGACTGTGAATACATTAGGCTTACGTAAAATGCATCAAACTGTAGTACAAGAAGATAATGCTGCAATTCGTGGAATGGTAAACAAGGTATCTCACCTTGTAACTGTAAAAGAAATTGAGGCGTAATAAATAAAAGTTTTCAATGAGGAGGTGGCAACATGAAACTTCATGAGTTGAAACCTGCAGAAGGTTCTCGTAAAGAGCGCAATCGAGTTGGACGTGGTATTGCTACTGGTAACGGTAAAACATCAGGTCGTGGACATAAAGGTCAAAACTCTCGCTCTGGTGGCGGTGTTCGTCCAGGCTTTGAAGGTGGGCAAAACCCAATCTTCCGTCGTTTGCCAAAACGTGGATTTACAAATCCTACACGTAAAGAGTTTGCTATTGTAAATCTTGATACGTTAAATCGTTTTGACGCAGGTACTGAAGTAACACCAGAACTATTATTAGAAACTGGTGTCGTGAAGAATGCAAAAGACGGCATTAAAATCCTTGGCAGCGGCAAGCTTGAGAAGAAACTTACTGTTAGAGCAGCAAAGTTCTCTACTTCTGCTAAAGAAGCGATCGAAGCTGTCGGCGGAAAAACTGAGGTGATGTAATGTTTCGGACGATATCTAATATTATGCGTGTCAGTGATTTGCGTAAAAAAGTTATTTTTACATTACTAATGCTCGTTGTATTTCGTATCGGAAGCTTTATACCTGTACCCGGTTCAAACCGTGATGTACTTCAGTTCCAAGACGAAGTGAGTGCATTTGGCTTAATTAATACATTCGGTGGTGGAGCACTCGAGAACTACTCGATCTTTGCAATGGGTATTATGCCTTACATCACCGCTTCAATTATTGTTCAGTTATTACAAATGGATGTTGTTCCTAAATTTGCAGAATGGGCAAAAGAAGGGGAAGCTGGCCGTAAAAAATTAGCTCAGTTTACTCGTTACGGAACAATTGTGTTAGGGTTTATTCAAGCTCTAGCAATGTCTATTGGATTTAATAACATTTTCCCTGGGTTAATTCCTAACCCAAGTGTTCCGAAATATTTGTTCATTGCGTTAGTTTTAACTGCGGGAACTGCATTTTTAATGTGGTTAGGTGAACAAATTACTGCTAAAGGTGTAGGAAACGGGATTTCAATTATTATCTTTGCGGGGATTGCCTCTGCAATTCCAACCGCAGTCAACCAATTGTATTTACAGCAAATTGAAGATGCTGGGGATGCACTGTTTTTAAACATTGTAACCATCGTGCTCTTATTATTAGTTGTATTAGCAATTGTTGTTGGAGTTATTTATGTACAGCAAGCCATTCGTAAAATTCCTGTACAATATGCTAAAAAGCTTGTTGGTAGAAGTCCAGTAGGTGGTCAATCTACACACTTACCGATAAAAGTAAATGCAGCCGGGGTTATTCCTGTTATTTTTGCAATGTCCTTATTCATCTTCCCTGCAACAATCGCTGGTTTCTTTGGTGGTAATGCAGTGTCTGAATGGATATTACGTTATGTGAATTTACAAGATCCACATCCAATTGGAATGACAATCTATGCTTTACTAATCATTGGATTTACGTATTTCTATACATTCATTCAAGTTAACCCTGAACAAATGGCGGAAAACTTGAAAAAACAAGGTGGTTATATCCCTGGCCGAAGACCGGGAAGAGCGACTCAGGAGTTTATCACAACGATCCTATATCGTTTAACCTTTGTAGGTGCTTTGTTCTTAACTGCTGTTTCGATTGTTCCGTTTTTCTTTACTCAGTTTATGGATCTACCTCCTGCAGTACAAATTGGCGGAACTGGATTATTAATCGTCGTTGGTGTAGCATTAGATACGATGAAACAAATCGAGAGTCAATTAATTAAACGTAGTTATAGAGGTTTTATTAAATAATTAATAAGGGAAGCTTTCTTCCCTTAACCTAATTATCGATAACCTTTGGGGAGGAGATTTTATGAATCTGATTTTAATGGGACTTCCTGGTGCTGGGAAAGGAACGCAGGCAGAAAAAATTGTAGCGAACTATGATATACCACACATTTCTACTGGAGACATGTTTCGTGCAGCTATGAAAAATGAAACAGAGTTGGGGAAAAAAGCAAAGCAGTTTATGGATGCTGGCGAGCTTGTTCCTGATGAAGTTACCATTGGCATTGTACGTGAGCGCTTGAGTGATTCGGATTGTAAAAAAGGGTTCCTATTAGATGGGTTTCCTCGTACGGTGGCTCAAGCTGAGGCGCTAGAGGAATTACTTTCATCGATGGGTTCTGGCATTGATTACGTGCTAAACATTGATGTGCCACAAGAGGTTTTAATGGAGCGATTGACGGGTCGTCGAGTTTCCCCAACTTCGGGTAAGACGTACCATGTTCTTTTTAATCCTCCAAAGGTTGAAGGAGTATGTGACGTAGATGGTAGTCAACTTATCCAACGTGATGACGATAAAGCTGAGACAGTGAAAAAGCGACTTGAAGTCAATGTGCAACAGGCACAACCTTTAATTGATTTTTATACTGAGCGCGGTGCCCTTCGTAATATCAATGGATTACAAGATATTAATAAAGTCTACGAAGATATTGAACAACTTCTGAAAGGGTTAAATGCATGATTATATGTAAGACGCAAAGAGAGATCGAGATTATGCGTGAAGCAGGGAGAATTGTCGCATTAACACATCAAGAGTTGAAGAAACATATTCAACCTGGTGTAACTACGGCAGAACTTGATAAAATTGCAGAAGCGCTAATTCGTTCACATGATGCGGTTCCATCCTTTAAAGGCTATAATGGATTTACGGGTAGTATCTGTGCTTCAGTAAATGAAGAATTAGTCCACGGTATACCGGGGGAGAAAGTTCTGAAAGACGGGGATATTATCTCAATTGATATAGGTGCCAAGTATAATGGTTATCACGGAGATTCGGCATGGACATATGCTGTTGGGAATATTTCTGATGAAGATCAAAGACTTCTCGATGTAACGGAAGAGTCATTGTACAAAGGACTACAGGAGGCAAAACCGGGTGAACGTTTATCCAATGTCTCGCATGCTATACAATCGTATGTGGAGCCATTTGGTTATTCTATCGTGCGTGAGTACGTTGGTCATGGCGTTGGCCAAGAGCTGCATGAAGACCCACAAATTCCTCATTATGGTCCTCCAGGAAAAGGTCCTCGTTTAAAACCAGGAATGGTTTTAGCGATTGAACCGATGGTGAATGCCGGTAGTCGCTATGTCCGAACGCTAGCCGATAATTGGACTGTTGTGACTACGGATGGTAAAAATTGTGCACATTTTGAACACACTGTTGCGATTACAGAGACTGGCTATGAGATTTTAACGAAACTGTAAATGTAGGTGGTAGCTATTATGATAGATCCTGAATCGGGACCTCAAATAGGTCAGGTTGTCGAGATTTTAAAGGGTCGAGATAAAGATCAGTTTTGCGTTGTCGTTCGAATTGACAGCCCTCGCTTTGTATATATAGCCGATGGAGATAAGCGTAAGTATGACCGAGCTAAACGGAAAAATGTACTTCATCTAAAACTTATCGATTATATATCAAGTGAAGTCAAAGAAAGCGTCGAAGAAACTGGTCGTGTTACCAATGGAAAGTTGAGATATGCCTTGCAAAAATTTTTAGAACAACAAAATCATTTGCTGAAGGAAGGAGAGTAAATTCATGGCGAAAGAAGACGTAATTGAAGTTGAAGGTACTGTTATAGAGCCACTGCCAAACGCGATGTTTCGAGTTGAGCTTGAGAATGGGCATAAGGTGTTAGCCCATGTATCCGGAAAAATTCGCATGCATTTTATTCGTATTCTTCCAGGAGATAAAGTAACGGTTGAGTTATCACCGTATGACTTAACACGTGGTAGAATTACGTATCGATATAAATAAGATTAGATTAGATTGAATTTATTATTCTTCGGCAAAGCTGATAGAAGCAATAAGTTCATGGTACTCCGCATCATAAGGAGGTAAAAAGGATGAAAGTCAGACCATCAGTCAAACCGATTTGCGAAAAGTGTAAAGTCATTCGTCGTAAAGGTACGGTTATGGTAATTTGTGAAAATCCAAAGCACAAACAAAAACAAGGTTAATTTAAAGGAGGTGCTTATGTAATGGCACGTATTTCAGGTGTCGACATCCCTCGTGATAAACGAGTTGTTGTCTCGCTAACATACATCTATGGTGTAGGTAAACAAAGATCTTCTGAAATTCTAGCAAAAGCAGGAGTTTCTGAAGATACTCGAGTTCGTGATTTAACAGAGGAAGAGTTAAACAAAATCCGTGAAGTTATCGATGCATATCGTGTAGAAGGTGACCTTCGTCGTGAGATTTCTCTTAACATCAAACGTTTAATCGAAATCGGTTCTTATCGTGGTATCCGTCATCGTCGTGGCTTACCAGTTCGTGGACAAAATTCAAAAAACAATGCTCGTACTCGTAAAGGTCCTCGTCGTACAGTAGCAAATAAGAAGAAGTAAAGGAGGTAACGTAAATGGCTAAAAGAACGAACACACGTACAAAACGTCGTCAACGTAAAAATGTTGATACTGGAGTTGCTCATATTAAATCTACATTTAACAACACGATCGTAACAATTACTGACGTACATGGTAACGCAATTTCATGGGCAAGTGCTGGAAACTTAGGGTTTAAAGGTTCTCGTAAATCTACTCCGTTTGCTGCACAAATGGCTGCAGAAGCTGCTGGTAAAACAGCAATGGAACACGGCATGAAAACAGTTGAAGTTTCTGTTAAAGGACCTGGAGCTGGTCGTGAGGCAGCAATTCGCTCACTTCAAGCGGTTGGCTTAGAAGTTAACATGATTAAAGACGTTACTCCTGTACCTCATAATGGTTGCCGTCCGCCAAAACGTCGTAGAGTGTAAAAGAAATCAAAAGGATTGAATAGATTTCCTTAAAGTGTCAATAATGGGTTAAGACGAGATTTCCCTGTGAAACGGTTCTTACAAGTTATTGACTGTTTAGGTTGTATACGTTCGGAACTGCCTAATGGGGGATTCCGGTCAGGCAAGAAAAGAAGTCTACCGGAATTCGACGTTTTGAAGGAGGGTTTGTTGAATGATAGAAATAGAAAAGCCAAATATTGAAACGGTTGAGATTAGTGAAGATGCAAAGTATGGTAAGTTTATTGTTGAACCACTTGAGCGCGGGTATGGTACAACTTTAGGT
Organism: Alkalihalobacillus bogoriensis ATCC BAA-922; assembly: GCF_000621445.1. Lineage (GTDB taxonomy): Bacteria > Bacillota > Bacilli > Bacillales > Bacillaceae_F > Bacillus_AO > Bacillus_AO bogoriense. The sequence continues at coordinate 48,300 of NZ_JHYI01000030.1, forward strand.
AATTCGCTACGTCGTATCCTTTTATCTTCATTACCAGGGGCAGCTGTAACATCTGTACAAATTGATGGTGTGTTGCATGAATTTTCTACAATTGAAGGCGTTGTAGAAGACGTAACAACGATTATCCTCAATTTAAAACAGCTTGCTTTAAAAATATATTCTGATGAACAAAAAACATTAGAAATTGATATGCAAGGTGAAGGACCTGTTACTGCAGGAGATTTAACTCATGACAGTGATGTAGACGTGCTGAATCCTGATCTTCATATTGCTACATTAGCAAGTGGTGGTCGTTTGCACCTACGAATTAATGCAAAGCGTGGTCGAGGCTATGTTCCTGCTGAAGGAAATAAGTCTGAAGAGTTACCAATTGGCGTTATTCCAATTGACTCGATTTTCACACCTGTCTCTCGCGTAAACTATCAAGTAGAAAACACTCGTGTTGGCCAAATTACAAACTATGATAAACTAACCCTGGATGTTTGGACTGACGGAAGCATTCGCCCTGAAGAGGCTGTTTCTCTTGGAGCAAAAATTTTAACTGAGCATTTAAATATATTCGTAGGCTTAACAGATCAAGCTCAAAATGCTGAAATTATGGTAGAAAAAGAAGAAGACCAGAAAGAAAAAGTTCTGGAAATGACAATCGAAGAATTAGATTTGTCTGTTCGTTCTTACAACTGCCTGAAGCGCGCCGGTATAAATACCGTGCAAGAGCTTACTCATAAGTCTGAAGAAGATATGATGAAAGTTCGTAACTTAGGACGTAAATCACTTGAAGAAGTTCAAGAAAAGCTTGGTGAACTCGGTTTAGGATTACGTAAAGAAGATTAACTAGCAGCAAAGGAGGGAATCTCATATGGCATATGCAAAATTAGGACGTGACAGTGCTGGTCGTAAAGCATTGTTCCGTGATTTAGCTACAGATTTAATCATTAATGAAAAAATCGAAACGACTGAAGCAAAAGCGAAAGAGCTTCGTTCAATCGTGGAGAAACTAATTACGCTTGGAAAACGTGGAGACCTACATGCACGTCGTCAAGTGGCTTCATTTGTACGTCGTGAAGTTGCAGACGAAGAATCAGGACAAGATGCAATTCAAAAGTTATTCAGTGATATTGCACCTCGTTATGAAGAACGTCAAGGTGGATACACACGTATTCTTAAAGTTGGCCCTCGTCGTGGAGACGGCGCGCCGATGGTAATTATTGAACTAGTGTAACAGTAAGAGTCAAACTCTAACGACTAAGGGCGCAACAGATCCGAGCTACAGCTCTGACTCTGAGGGCCCTTTTTTGTTTGGTCTTACAACTTTAAAGAAGTGAGGTTGGGTATTATGAAAGAGGTAATCGTAATCGAAAATCTGAGCTTTACATATGAGGGCGCACAACAACCTGCACTTCAAGATGTTACTCTTACTGTGAATGAAGGGGAATGGATCGCTATTACGGGTCACAATGGCTCTGGAAAGTCGACTTTAGCCAAACTATTAAATGGATTATATATACCTTCTAGTGGCAAGGTTGTCGTCGACGGGTTTTTAACGAACGAAGTAGACAATGTATGGGAAGTTCGTCAAAGAGTAGGGGTTGTGTTTCAAAACCCAGAGAATCAATTTGTTGCAACAACGGTGAAAGATGATATCGCTTTTGGGTTGGAGAATTTAGGGTTCCCACCAAGTGAAATGGAAGCCATTATTGTTGAAAGTGCCAAACGAGTAAACGTAGACCAGTTGTTAATGAAAGAGCCTCATCACCTATCAGGTGGACAAAAACAACGAGTGGCGATTGCGGGAATTTTAGCAGTGAAACCAAAGGTTATGGTGTTTGACGAGGCGACATCGATGTTAGACCCGATAGGAAGAAAAGAGATTATAACGTCCATTCAACAACTTCACCAACAGGAAAAATTAACGATTATTACAATCACCCATGACTTGTCAGAAGCAATATTAGCCGACCGAATGGTTGTTTTAGAGGAAGGAAGAATCATAATACAAGGAAAACCTAAAGAATTATTTGTACAACAGGAAAAATTAAGAAATGTTGGTTTAGAACTTCCGTTTCTTATCGAACTGCAAGAAGAGCTAATTAAAAGGGGAATTTCTCTTTCAGGTCAAAGTATGACAGAAGCAGAGTTGGTGAGTGAGCTATGGATATCCGTGCAGAAAAAGTAACCTATGAATATATGCCAGGAACCCCTTTTTCTCATTATGCGATACGAGATATATCGATTACGATTCCATCTAAATCCTACACCGCTATAATTGGACAAACAGGATCGGGCAAATCAACACTTGTTCAACATTTCAACGGATTATTAACACCAACAAAAGGAGAAATAAAAGTTGGTGATAGAACGATTTATTCAACGAAAAAGAATAAGCATTTAAAAGAACTTAGGCAAAAAGTTGGACTAGTTTTTCAGTATCCTGAACATCAATTATTTGAAGAAACGGTAGAGAAAGACATTTGTTTTGGTCCTTTAAATTTTGGTGTTCCGATAGAAAAAGCGAAACATCGAGCTTCCTTATGGCTGCAAAGAGTTGGCTTGTCTGAAGAATTTCTACAACGGTCACCTTTTGAACTAAGTGGTGGTCAAATGAGGCGTGTCGCCATAGCCGGAGTTCTAGCGATGGACCCAGAAGTATTAATTGTTGATGAGCCAACAGCCGGACTTGACCCAAAAGGAAGAAAAGAAATGATGGATCTATTTTCAGTGTTACATAAAGAACATGGGAAGAGTGTTGTTCTCGTTACACATAATATGCTCGATGCCGCACGGTTTGCTGACCAAATTATTGTAATGAAAGAAGGGACGGTGGCCGCTAACGGAAGCCCTACGGAAATCTTTAAGCAACGAGAGAGACTTTTTGAGTTAGGGTTGGATATGCCAGAACCTGTTCAGTTTCTGTATGCGTTAAGTAAAAGACTGAACCAAGAAATGCCGCCCGTGGCGTTCTCAGTTGAAGAAGTGGCAGAACAAGTTACGGCGATGTGCCATAAAGAAAGGTTGACGTAACATGTTTTCGCACGTCATTATTGGACAATATGTAGATGGACACTCTTATTTACACCGCTTAGATCCTAGGTCAAAGCTACTTGCAATCTTATTTTTTATTATCATTATATTTCTAGCAAACAATTGGACAACATACGTACTAATTTCCGCTGTAGCCATAGGACTTGTACTTCTCTCTCGGGTATCGCTTCGATTTATATACCGAGGGTTAAAACCAGTATTTTTTCTTTTAGTTTTTACACTTGTCGTCCATATCATTATAAATAAAGAAGGGGCACTTGTTTATGAATGGGGTCCGTTTGCCGTTTATGAAGGTGGTATTACAAATGGGGTTTTTATTTGTATTCGACTGCTTGTCATTTTCTTACTCACATCATTACTTACGTTAACAACACCACCGCTCGATTTAACAGACGGACTCGAGAGTCTCTTACGTCCATTTAAACGAGTAGGTGTACCTGCTCATGAACTAGCGTTGATGATGTCGATTTCCTTACGCTTTATTCCAACATTACTGCAAGAAACGGAAAAAATTATGAAAGCACAAATGGCTCGAGGGGTCGATTTCAAATCGGGTCCGATTACCGACCGGGTGAAGGCCATTTTCCCACTCCTTATCCCTTTATTTATTCATTCCTTTAAACGAGCAGAAGACTTAGCGACTGCGATGGAATCGCGTGGTTATCGCGGCGGGGAAGGACGGACAAAAATAAGAGTGTTGCAATGGACGAGAAAGGATAGTCTCGTATTTATTGTCATCTCTCTAATTGCCATTGGGTTATTATTGTTTCGTTCGTAATGTTTAATAAATGGGAAAAGGAGGGATAATGATGAAAAGAATGAAATGCATTGTTTCTTATGATGGAAGTGAGTTTTCCGGGTTTCAAATTCAACCTAATAAACGAACGGTCCAAGGTGATTTAGAAGAAGCTTTACGAAAAATACATAAAGGTCAAGACGTGGCCCTTACAGCTTCAGGTCGTACAGACGCAGGTGTGCATGCCCAAGGACAAGTCATTCACTTTGATACAACTTTGGCCATTGATGAAGAAAGATGGCCCCGTGCACTACGTTCTTTGCTGCCTGATGATATAGTTATCGTACAGGCAGAGGAAGTGGATTATCAGTTCCATGCTCGGTTTGATGTGAAAACAAAAGAATATCGGTATCGGATATTATGTTCACAAACCGAAGAAGTGTTTAGAAGAAAGTATGTGTATCATTATCCATATCCTCTTCAGCTAGATAAGATGAAAGAAGCGGCAAAGCTACTCATAGGCACGTTTGACTTTACCTCATTTTGTTCTGCTAAAACAGTCGTGGGGAATAAAGTGAGAACAATTTATGAGCTAGAATTGATTGAAGAAGGAAATGAACTGATTATTCGTGTTGTCGGAAGTGGCTTTTTATACAATATGGTTCGTATTATAGTAGGGACATTGCTTGAAGTTGGACAAGGTAAGAAAAAGGTTTCAGATATAACACAAATCATCGAGGCAAAAAGCCGGGATAAAGCAGGAAAAACAGCACCTAGCCATGGATTGTATTTATGGAAAGTGACGTATTAAAAAAAATATTATAAACAACGTATCCTAGTGTAACAAAACGGTTGACATTAAGTTTTATATAGGATATGATGTTAAATGGTATTTCTAAAATAAACCCACTAGCCCCGGGTTTACGGTTAGAGTGTTACTATAGACAATGGAAAATCTAAATAAAAATTCAAAATGAAATGAAACGTTTCGCATAGGAGGGAACAAGATGCGTACAACATATATGGCAAAGCCAAACGAAGTTGAACGTAAGTGGTATGTAGTTGACGCAGAAGGCCAAACTTTAGGTCGTCTTGCGAGTGAAGTTGCTTCAATCCTTCGTGGTAAACATAAACCAACGTTTACACCACACGTAGATACAGGTGATTTCGTAATTATTATTAATGCTTCAAAGATTGTTTTAACTGGGAAGAAGTTAACTGACAAGATTTATTATCGTCATACTAATCATCCAGGTGGATTAAAACAAACAACAGCTGGAGAAATGTTAAAAAACAAACCTGAAAGAATGCTTGAATTAGCAATCAAAGGTATGTTACCGAAAAATACACTTGGACGTAAGCAAGGTATGAAACTTCATGTCTACGCTGGTAGTGAGCATAAACATGAAGCACAAAAGCCAGAAGCTTATGAGCTTCGTGGATAATTAAAAGGAGGTTATTTTCTTGGCACAAGTACAATATTATGGTACTGGTCGTCGTAAGCACTCTGTAGCACGTGTTCGTTTAGTGCCTGGTGACGGTCGTATTGTTATTAATAATCGTGAAATCGATACGTATTTTGGTGGTAAAGAAACGTTAAAATTAATCGTAAAACAACCATTAGTAGAAACAGCGACAGAAGGACAATATGATGTTCTTGTTAATGTACAAGGCGGAGGATATACTGGTCAAGCTGGTGCTATCCGTCATGGTGTATCAAGAGCTCTATTAGAAGTTGATCCTGAATACCGTGCATCTTTAAAAGCTGCTGGTTTCTTAACGCGTGATGCTCGTATGAAAGAACGTAAAAAATACGGTCTTAAAGCAGCTCGTCGTGCACCTCAGTTCTCAAAACGTTAATATGTACGTTTGGAAGGCTCTCAAGCTATTTTGCTTGGGGGTCTTATTTATTTTTTAAAAGATAAGGAAGTATAATAATTTTGGTATAGCAGTGAAGCTCCGCACTTCGCTTGAAAGAAAAGACGCTTTTATGGTAAGTAAGCGGCCAGGAAAACCGTTATCTGTGAACATTGCTAGCGTTTTGTAACGTTGGAGGACACAGGAGCAGTTAATCATAATATATTGCTAGGGATAGAGTCGCTTTTGCGTGAATAAGGGCTCCTGTGGCCGCTAAAAAACGGAAACCCGTATCATGTACAAATAACGGCTGCTCTGACCGCAAATATGAGACATGGGATGTGTTGGTTGTTCATCATACCGCTATTGCTTATGGAGCGGGAGGAGATTGGATCTATAAAGATGTTGATGACTCTGAGCTGACAATCTCGATGATTGTATTAAGGATTTTCACAGCGGTAAACCAGTCATTTTTTAAAAAGATAGGTATAAAAATTTTGGTGTAGCAGTGAAGTTTTGAAAGCTTATTCTAGAAGAGAGAAGGCTGCGCACCTGCGCGTTTCACCCCAAAAGAGCACTTGGGGCTGACTGTCAAAAGCGGGCAGGGTTCCGCACTTCGCTTGAAACGAAAACACGCTCCGCGTTTTTCTTAATGCTAAAAAGAGTTTTCTACTGCGGGATTTTTATCGGTTGCAACTGACCGCAACTTATTTTTGATAATACTTTCAAGCCTTTTATGATAAATACTTTTTTTGCATAGATTAATTAACTATTGGTTTTCATTTCCAGAAAAGGATGTTATAATAATTCCTGTTAATTTACATAGGGGAGGAAAATATGAGAAAATATGCTAAATTTAACTTTGTTATGATTGCTGCTATTCTATTGTTATGGGGGTGCAGCAGTAACGAAGAAGTAAGTAACAATGATTCATCCGAAAACAATGCTAGTATTGAAAAGGAAGATACTTCTGTAAGTGAGACAAGTACTGTTATAGAAGAAGTCTATTCCTTTGAAGAGGAAGAAGGAGTGAAATATGACGCCATCTCTATAAATTATGATGGTAGTGTTGTATTTTTCAATAAAGTAGACAAAAGTGGTGAAAAAGAAATGACAACGCCTTATTTTGTATACAATGGTGAGGTCATTGATGCATCCACAATTGGGGTTTATACAGATTGCCGTTTTTATGGAATTAAAGCTACAAGTACTCATTATTTTGAAGGAAGATGTAAAGACGAAACAGAAACAAACGTGTCCGTTGTTTTCAATATAGAAGCGAATGAAATTAGTCATTCCGCCAATAGTGATTACACCTTATATGCTCTTCCAACAGGAAAAGTGCTCTACATTGAAAGTTATAGTGATGAAGGAACGATTTACGAGCTAACCGATAAAGGGTCAAGTCCATTTATCACGATTAACGATATGCCAACAATCCTTGGCTTTAACTTTGATCAATCAGGCGAAATCTTCTTTATTTACGGCGCAAACGATGATGAATGGAAGGCTTACACATATGACGCATCGAAGGATTCTGATCCTGTCTTATTTAAAGCGGTACCTGATGATGACGAGGCTACTACTGTAGAAGGCCAAATATCTCCTGATGGGCAGTATATTATGTATCGATTACGAGGGGTATCTGGTGGGAAGCATTATAACTACGTAGATAGCTACATTTTTAATTTGCAATCTGAAGAGGAAATTCATATTGGGCATGGTTTTGGTATGAACTTTGTTAGACCAAATGGTTTTGTCTTTGACAGTGTTCGTGAATATGGACAAGTCATTTATGATATGGGAGCTAATCGTTGGTTTGGCTACAGAGGAAGTGATATTAAATTCTTTGAATCGGTGTACAAAAATGAATATCTAAATGAAACAGAAAGAGACCTTTTTAGTAGTTCAGAGTTTTTAGCTCTTTCTGGTGATGGTGAAACAGTTCTAACTTTGGATTGGTTCTACGGAACTGATGAGAGTGGCAATTCTGTTAATGAGGAAAAGATTCAAAAAATAAGCATATCTGATTATATTCATTTCATCGAATCACTTGATGTTGAAATTGATTTTATACCGTCTGAGTTCAATGAAATAGGTGCTTAAAAATCATACCTCAGTTCTCAAAACGTTAATATGTGTGTATGGAAGGCTCTCGAGTATTTATGCTTGGGGGTCTTATTTATTTTTTTGAAAATAAGGAAGTATAATAATTTTGGTATAGCAGTGAAGCTTAGAACGCCTATTCTAGAAGAGCGAAGGCTGCGCACTTTTATGGTAAGTAAGCGGCCATGAAAACCGTTATCTGTGAACATTGCTAGCGTTTTGGAACGTTGGTGGACACAGGAGCAGTTAATCCTAATATATAGCGAGGAATAGAGTTGCTTTTGCGTGAATAAGCGCTCCTGTGGCTGCTAAAAAACGGAAACCCGTTTCATGTTCACAAATAACGGCTGCTCTGACCGCAAATATGAGACATGGGATGTGTTGGTTGTTCATCATACCGTTATTGCTTATGGAGCGGGAGGAGATTGGATCTATAAAGATGTTGATGAGTCTGAGCTACAATTTCAATGATTGTATTAACGATTTTCACAGCGGTAAATCAGTCATTTTTTAAAAAGATAGAAAGTTAAAAAGCTTTGGTCTAGCAGCGATGGCTTCGCACTTCGCTTGAAACGAAAACACGCTTCCGTGTTTTTCTTATTATTTTTATAAATAGGTGAAGTTTCACTATAAAGGGAAGTGTTATAATAAATGGATAATCCGCGTGGGGTGAAGCCGTTTGAATATTGATAAAAGTGAAAGACATTCCATTGCTCTCATTATGGTGGGAATACTTTTATTTACATTAGTTTATTTTCAAGGAATAGAAACGAATCTTTATCATGTAGGTGATCATTTATTATTTCATACTATTTTAGAGCTCATAAGTATTGCAATCTCCTTCTCCATTTTTCTTTATGGTTGGTTAACTTATCCTTTTACTAAGTCAAGATTATTGTTACTTGTATCGCTCGCTTTTTTCGTTGTGGCTGTTTTGGACATGTTCCACGCGTTTTCATATACAGGTATGCCGTTTAGTATAGCAGAGAACAACCAAACAACAGCATGGTTTTGGATAATGGCGCGAATAGCAGAAGCGAGTGTTTTGTTAATGAGTCTTGTATTTTTAAATGTGCATTCATATGTAAGAAATTCGATGGAAAAGGCAATGTGGGTCTTACTTACTATTGGTGTTACGATAGTTGTTCCCTTTATAATTCTTTGTTATATTGAATCTTTGCCGTTGTTACTTTTTAATGGTCCTACACCATTAAAAAATGGGATTGAATATGTTATTGCTATCATCCATTTGGTTGCAATTATCGTTCTTTGGTTTAAGTACAAACATAACAAGAACTACTTTTATTTAAACTTAATGCGAGCTTGTTATTTTATTATTTTGTGTGGGCTGACGGTGACGGTGATTGCAACAGTGTTTGATTTTACTGTTATTATCGCGCATGTTTTTAAAGTATGCGGTTACTTTTTCATTTTAAAAGCGTTTTATTATGCCAATATTAAAGTGCCGTTTGAAAGCAAAAAGCAAACGGAGGAAAAATTACATGATATCGAAAGTGAATTAGAATTGCTCTTTACTAACACGGAAGATGCTATTCTAGTTGTGAATTTGCATACAAAAGAAATCGTTCGTAGAAATGCTGCATTTATAAAAATGTTTGGTTACACAGAAGATGCCCCTTTAAATATCGAACAACTCACACCTACTAACCGAAAAGGGGAATTTGACTATGTTTATCAGGAGTTGTGCGCGGGAAGAGCTGTAATTGATTTTAAGACGAGTAGACAACGAAAAGATTTAACTTTAATTGATGTGAATATGACAATATCGCCGATGAAAGTAAAGGATGATGAGATGATATGTTCAGTTATCATTCGGGATATATCAGAACAAAAACAGGGTGAAATTGAGCTCGAACGAACGAGAAAAGAACTTCAAGAAACACTTGAACAATACGAGGGCATTATTTTTAAATATAAACAAGTAAATGACCAATTTGTATACACCTTAATTGACGGGAAGCTAATAAGAAAAAAGGGACAAGTTCCAGAACAATTCGTAGGAAAAGCAGTAACTAATTTTTATCCCTTTACCGAATCAAAGCTAAACACAGAAGTTTTCGAGTTACATAACAATAAAGCTTGGAATGGAGAAGTGGTCGAGTTTCAATTTGACGATGGAGAAGAAAATATCTTTCACGTTTCACTCAAGCCAATTCACCAAGGGCAAGAAGTCGTTGAAGTGATTGGTAATGTCGTTGATATTACAAAATTAATTAGAACAGAGGAGCTATTACGTAAATCGGAAAAACTATCTGTCGTCGGTGAACTTGCAGCAGGCTTTGCTCATGAAATAAGAAACCCATTAACGACGGTTAAAGGATTCTTACAATTAATAGGGACCGAAGCGGATGAGACAACGAAAGAATACATTAAAATTATGTTAAATGAGATTGTCCGACTAGAGATGATTACAAACGAGTTTATGGTTGTAGCAAAACCACAAGTAAACAGGTTCCAGATGGAGGATGTCGCAAGTATCATTGAACATGTCATACAATTTCTACGTCCGCAAGCGCTTTTGCATTCTATTGAGATGGAAACAACCGTTCATGGAGTGATTCCTTCACTTTATTGTGATAAGCATCAGTTACAACAGGTGTTCATTAATATTTATAAAAATGCAATGGAAGCCATGTTAGACGGTGGGATAATTAAAACGGATATTTCAATCGAAACGAATAATGTTACTATCGCTATTGCGGATCAAGGTTGCGGGATTCCTGAGGAGTTAATTTCAAAGCTTGGTGAGCCTTTTTATACGTTAAAAGAAAAAGGGACAGGTCTTGGATTAATGGTTAGTAAAAAAATTATTGATTCACATCAAGGGACATTACATATTAGGAGTGAAACAAATATCGGTACAACAATGACGATTAAATTACCGTTTCGAGGTGAAAAAGGATAAAAAGGGAAAGGACGTTTTGCTAACGTTCTTTTTTTAAAAGATAAGTATAAAAAATTTTGGTATAGCAGTAAAGCTTTGAAAGCGTATTCCAGAAGAGCGAAGGCTGCGCACTTCGCTTGAAAAAAAGACGATCCGCGTTTTTCTTATTTGTACAAACTATACGCCTAGGAAAAAAGTTTTAATTTTTTACTTTTATTATAAAGACTTTTTCGACAAATTCCGATATAATGAGTAGAAAGAAGTGCTTTATTATTAAAACTAACTAGGGAGAGTAGTTATGAACATATCATCTAACGAAGCGTCAAGCAGAAGAGAAACCTTTGTAAAGCTCCAAACAGAAGAATTAATCAAAAAAAATAATTTAATGTTTCTTGTTGTCCTTATTTCATATTCTTTAGGTACATTAACAAATTTTATACAAAAGTCACCAGCGATTATTTCCGTTTCGCTCTTAGTCGGCTTTATATTAAGTTCAGCAATTTTTGTTTGTGACCGGTTGATGAACAACTATACTTTGAAAAAAGTAATTCCTTACTATTTAGTTATTTCTACATTTTTAGTCTTTTTAGTTATGTCTATTGTAAGGGGAGCTTCGATATCTGGCTTGTTAATCCCGATCTTCATTTTAGCTTTAGCTGCAGTACATGCATATAAACCTTTATTTATTAGCGGTGTTATCATGTCGAGTACGCTAGTTTTTATAAATATCCTTTCACTTAATAATGGGAATTTTGCTTCAGAAGGGCAAGTAGGTAATATTGTGTTAATATTCTTCCTTGTTGTTATCACTTATTTAGTTCAAGGGCAAATTAGTAGAAAGATGTCAGCAGAATTAAATGATGTTGTCACAGAACAAGAGCAGCTCGCTTTAAATAAAGAACAAGAAAAGAAGTTATTTGAAGAAGATGTTCGTGTAATGGTTCAAAATATTGAATCGATTTATCAGCTTTCAGAAAACAATCTAAAGCAACAACGAGAAATGCTTACGTCCATTCAAGAAATTGCAGCAGGAAGCTCTAAGCAAAGTGACCAAATCAATGAAGTGACAGCGATGACTAAGGATACAATGGTCGCTATGAATAATGTTGATCAAAATTCTACTCAATTAAAAGAAGAAGCAATTGAAGTAAAAGGTACAACCCAAACAGGGAAAGAAAACGTGAATCAACTTCAAGTTGGGATGGAACAATTAAAACAAGCGGTTGATGGATTAGTTTCGGTCTTTGGATTATTAACAGAAAAAAATAAAGAAACAAATATACTAGCAAATAATATAAAAGAGATTACTGAGCAAACGAATTTATTAGCGTTAAATGCTTCAATTGAGGCGGCAAGAGCAGGTGAGCATGGAAAAGGATTTGCAGTTGTTGCGGAAGAAATTCGAAAACTTGCAGATAGTACACAAAAAACAACAGAACAAATTACTCGAAATTTACTTGAAGTTAACCAGGCAAATGAACAGGCAGAAAAACAAATGAATGAGAGTAATGCGGCCTTTTATGCGAATTTAGAAGTGACGAACGCCGTAAATGAAATTATTGAAACGGTTCACAGCACGCTTGACCATTTAGAGCAAAACTTAGATTCATTTTCAAACCTTGCAAAATCCGTGTCATCTAAAACCGAACAAACACAAGAACAAACAGTGGAGTTTGCTGCTATTGTAGAAGAATCGACAGCGGGATTACAACAATTAGCAGAAACGATTCAAAGTTTAAATGATGAGAATGAAAATATTTCAAAATATTTAAATGAAACAATGCAGAGTGTTGATAATTTAAAAAAACGAATGGAAGAAACAGCTTAAATAACAAGAAAAGGCTCTCGGGTAAAAGCGAGTGCCTTTTCTTTTATTCAGATTGAAGTTGAATGGATATTGTTGTACCTTTTCCTTTTACACTTTTCACGTCCATCGTTCCATTATGGGACTCAATAATTTTAAAGCAGGTCATCATTCCGAGTCCTGTTCCTTTTTGTTTTGTTGTATAAAAAGGCAACCCAATATTTTCAAGTATTTCTTTTTCAATACCGAAACCTTCATCTCTTATTTCAATAGTAACGATGTCGTCATGTTTATATAAATTAATATAGACATTTCCTCCGTTTGGCATGGCTTCAATTGCATTTTTTATAAGGTTTATAAACACTTGTTTTAATTGATTTCCCACGCAATAAATAGGAGGTATGAGATCAGAACGTAAATGGAGGGTAACGTTGTTTATCAATGCTTGTGATTGAAGTAGTGTCATGACGTCCTGAACAATTTCTTTTATATTTTCATTTGCAAACTGGAGTACATGTGGTTTCGCTGCCATTAATAATTCGCCAGTAATCAATTCGATACGAGCAAGCTCATCCGACATGATTGACAAATAATTTTCTTTAATATTATATGGAGATGACATCATAATTTGAAGGAACCCTTTAAGTGCTGTCAGTGGATTTCGAATTTCGTGGGCAATGGAAGCAGAAAGTTGACCCACTGCTGAAAGCTTTTCTGATTTCACTAATTGCTGTTCTGTTAGCTTTTGCTCAGTAATGTCTTTTGCAATTCCATACACACCAACGATGTTACCATCAACAATAATCGGCATATTTGTTACACTTACATGCACGATATGACCATCTTTATGTATGGCTTTTGTTTCATAATTCTGTGTTAATCCTTGTGCGGCCTTAGTATAGTATTCTTGTGTCATTGCCAAATCATCTTCGGCTACTAATGGAATAAATGAAAGTTGTAAAAATTCTTCTTCGGTATATCCTAAGAGCTTTTCCATAGCGGGATTGACGCTTAAATAATTTCCTTCCAAATCAAAAGAAAAAACAGCATCTGGATTATGATCAAAAAGGGATTGATAATGTTGCTTCCTTTCTAATGACACTTTTTTTTCGTCAGTAACATCCAGAAAATAAACACTAAGCCCATTTTGAGATGGATAAGCTCTAACGCTATACCACATGTTAAGGGGTGGGAAAAAGGCTTCAAATTTAACGGACACTTGTTCCCTTACAGCCTTGTGATATTGTTCAGAAAACATAAGGTTGACAGCTTCAGGAAATTCCTCCCACACATTTTTTCCAATAAGATCATCCCGACTTCGAAATAACAATTTTGTTGCTGCTTTGTTTACATAAGTAAAATTCCAATTCATATCTAATGAAAAAAAACCATCGGTAATTCGGTTTAAAATTTCTTGTGTATTCACTTCAATTTGTACCATATACTTCATCCTTACTGCATCTTGAATAATATAAGAGTATTCTAGATAAATAACGGAAACCCTTTAATTTAATAGTATTTCCATTGGATGAAATGTGCAATAATTCCACTGCATAGGCTCTTTTTATTGTTTGATACTAATAGTAAAAAAAGTTGAGGCGAGGAATATGACTGTGATTACGACATTTTCTGAAAAGCAACGGGAGAAAAGGTGGAAGTTTGAACGAAAAGTTTTACGTCAACTGTCATTAACCGAGTTGCGTGAAAACGTAAAACAACAATTCCAGCCACTATTTCCGTTGGAGTTTATGAATCATCCTTATTTACTTGATCCTTGTATTGATACAGCCATTGATGCGTATTTATTAGGGGCGGAGTACAGTCGTTTCGGTTACCATGGGGAGGATGTAACAGTAGTAAAAGCTCGTTGCAAAGAAGAATTGGACGAGGTTCAAATCCAAATATTTGAGCTATTAGAAAGTTGGTTTCTTTATGACGGTATAAGAATGGAATCACTTGCTATTTGTGTGGATGTTTTTATCCATACATGGTGGGAAAGAGGCTTTTTTGAAGGTCAAAAAAGATATCGGCTTCGCCTTCATTAAAAACACTTCATATTTCTCTCCTTGTCCCAATATATATAAGGGAGGAGTAAGTAGGAGGGAACAAGATGAAAAAGTGGATAAAAGGCGGAGCATTTGCTTTTTGTGTAGTTGGTTTATTATTTATTATTCAGTACCAATTTTTAAGTCATGATTCATGGTCAACATGGCAACTTCCACTTTCAGGGAAGGTGATTGTACTTGATCCTGGCCATGGCGGCTTGGATGGTGGAGCAACATCAAAAGAAGGTTTACTTGAAAAGGATGTCACATTAGAAATAGCGTTTGAACTGCGAGATTATTTACAAGAAGCAGGAGCGTTAGTGTTAATGACAAGAGAAGAAGACCGCGATTTAGCTGATGATGACGTTCGTCGCGTCCGGGAACGAAAAGTTCAAGATTTAAAGCGAAGGGTTGAGCTTATTAATCATTCCGATGCAGATATGTTTATTAGTCTTCATATGAATGCAATACCATCACCAAAATGGAGTGGCGCGCAAACATTTTATAATCGTTCAATTGAAGAAAATAAGCATTTAGCTAAATTTATTCAAGATGAGATGGTCCGCAACCTAGAAAATACAAATCGTGAGGCAAAGCCAATTAATAATGTATATTTAATTAAGCAGGCTGAAATTCCAGGAGCATTAGTTGAAGCGGGTTTCTTATCAAATCCAGAAGAAGCGTCATTACTTTCGACAAAAGAATATCAGCAAAAAGTTGCAGCATCTGTCTATCAAGGAATTTTGCGTTTTTATACGAATGAAGAGCGATTAGCACAAAATTAAACCAACCCACATTTGTTAAACGAAGTAGCAGGTATGCTATACTAAAGCTATAACTTGATAAGAAGGGTGTGGACGTTTTGATAACAGAAGAACAAGTTGTTGAATCATTAAAAAAAATAATTGACCCAGCATTTAATAAGAACCTTGTCGACACAAAAGGGATTCGTGAAATTAAAGTCAAAGATGCCAAACATGTAAGTGTAAAATTAGCGATTGCTAATGCAGGTTCTGCCGAACAAATGGAAATTCAGCAAAAAGTTGTTGGTGTTTTAAAAGAAGCAGGGGCAGATTCTGTTGGCTTACGATTTGAGAAATTAACCGATGATGAAGTAAAGGCACTTGGTGGGAATAAACAAAGTGCTCCTTCTTCTGGTGGTTTATTATCTGAAACAAGCAACACTACTTTTATTGCGGTTACGAGTGGAAAAGGTGGAGTTGGCAAATCAACAGTTTCTGTTAACTTAGCGACAACATTAGCTGCTTTAGGGAAAAAAGTTGGGATTATTGATGCTGATATTTATGGCTTCAGTGTACCGGATATGATGGGAATTGAAGAAAGACCGAAAGTAAAGGGAGAACGAATCTTTCCTGTTGAACGTTTCAATGTTAAAGTGATATCCATGGGCTTTTTTGTTGAAGATAATTCTCCTGTCATTTGGAGAGGACCGATGTTAGGGAAAATGTTAAATAATTTCTTTAGTGAGGTCGAGTGGGGTGAACTGGATTATTTGATATTGGACTTGCCACCTGGAACTGGTGATGTTGCCCTTGATGTACATACAATGTTACCGCATTCAAAAGAAATCATTGTCACTACACCACATGCAACCGCTGCTTTTGTTGCTGCTCGTGCAGGAGCAATGGCCATAAAAACTCACCATGAAATTTTAGGTGTTGTCGAAAATATGTCGTATTTTGAAAGTAAAGTGACTGGTGAAAAAGAATATGTGTTTGGACAAGGTGGAGGAGAACGATTAGCAGAGGAGTTAAAAACAGAACTTCTTGGACAAATTCCGCTAGGACAACCAGAAATTGATAAAGAGAATTTTGCTCCTTCTATTTATAAAGAAGATCATCCGATCGGCCAAATTTATATCAAAATGGCAAAGCGCATTATTGAAAAAAATGAAAAATAAAAAAAGAGCTGTATGATACAATCATACAGCTCTTTTTTTATTCACTGCCTTCTTCTTCCTCTTGGCCTCCACCACCTCCACCTTCTTGGGGTTGTTCAAGGTGGTCTTGGACAACTTGTTCAAGCAGTTCAGTAAGTTGGGCTTTAAAGTATGGACTTTCAAATGCGTCCGTCATAATCACCATAACTTGTTGGCGATACTCTTTTGTTTTCATTAAGTCAAGAGCGGCTCTTTCCATTTCAGGGTCTTTTAATATATCCATCATCATTTCTTGATACTCAGGATCCTTCATTAATGTTTTTAATATATCTTCATTTTCCTTCTGAATGGTTTCAGCAAATGTTTTTGCAAATTCAGGGTCTTGCATGACTTCTTGCCAAAACGTTCTTCCTTGCTCAGATGTTAACGTATCTTGAATTGTTTTTCGAACTAATGCTTGTTCCATTATGATTTCTTGTTTAAGTTCATCCTCGGTCATAAGCTCTTGGATAGCTTGCTTGCCTTCATCTGTTTTAAGCATGTCGACCATCATTTTTTTCATGTTTTCATAATCGGGTGGTTGTGCATTTCCCCCATCAGCTTGGGCACATGATGCACAAAAGAATATTACGACTGTAAATACGAGCAGTCTCCTCATGAGTTTCATACACTCTGCTCCTTTCGACCATTTTGTCATTAATATGAAATATTTCAACAAAAAATATACACTGATTTTTTTGTTAAACTAGCTTTTTTTTATTCCCATTGTTAAAATCAATATGGCAATAATAAATGCAATATAAGGGAGCGTTCTACCTTGAATAGTCGTAAAGTTGTTTATTTATTTTTTACTACCCTCCTTATCGGAAGTATTAGCGGAGCAATTGTTGGTTTAGCTTTAGAATGGTCACTATATGTGCAAGAAGGATTTTTAAATTTCTTATTCGGATTAATTTGGTTGTTAGGTATTAGTGCTGCTTTTAGTTTGATTAGTCAAATGGGCTTTTTTGCTTATCTTACGTTACATCGTTTTGGGTTAGGGTTATTTAAAACAACCAAGTTGTGGAATAATGTACAAATTGTAATCATTGCTTTTGTTATTTTTGATTTAATTTATTTGCGCTATATTAGTTTCAGCACGGAAAATGAAACGGTTTTACATTATGTTATTATGCCAGTTTTGTTGCTTTTATATGGTCTAATCGTTGCTTATATTAAAGCGAAGCAAACAAATAAAGGTGCGTTTATTCCTGCGCTTTTCTTTATTACTGTTGTTACAACGATTGAATGGGTTCCTGCATTAACGGCAAATGACCCGAAATGGCTATGGATTTATTTTGCACCACTTATAGCGGGAAATACGTGGCAGTTGCTAGTTTTACATCGTTTAACTGGACAAAAAAAAGACCGGTCATAATGACCGGTCTTAATTTATTTGTTCTGTCTGTGTATCTGCTCCGGACATAAGTTCACTTACCGTTACAAAAGAATATCCGTCGTGTGTCAGTTTTTCAATAATGAGCGGAAGGGCTTCATGAGTCTGCTTTGCTGAGTCAGAAGCATGAAGAAGAAGAACATCTCCGCTATTTGTAGAACTGACTATATTATCTACAATCACATCAACACCTGGGTTTTCATAATCTTTCCCATTTACACTCCAATGAATGATGGAATAGTCAAGTGAATCTGCAATTGAAAGCACTCTTTTATCAAACTGCCCATTTGGTGGGCGTAATAATGAAAGGTTTTCATTTGTGAGTTCCTGTAGAATTTGGTCAGAATTCCGAATATCTTTTTTTATTTTGTCATCATCCCACGAAGTATAGTTTTCATAACGATAACCGTGGTTTCCGATTTCATGTCCATCCTCGACGATTCTTTCAATTAACTCTGGGTATCGTTCCGCCCAAGCTGCTGATACAAAAAAAGTAGCTGGGATTTCTTTTTCTTGAAGAATATCAAGAATGGGGACAGCGCGTTCTTCTCCCCAGCTAATATTAAAAGTTAAACTAATTTTGTTATCATCGCCACTGCCTTTATAAAATGCTTGAGGGCCTTCTGGTGTAGTAAAAACCATTAGTTCATTTCGTTCTACAAACAAGACTCCAGCTGTAAAAAAAGCAGCAATGATGATAATAGATACTTGTTTCATTTTCTTTCCGTTCCAAATCCAAAAAAACTTCATTTCAACCCCTCCTTACCATCACTTGTACAATTCAATTTATGGTGAATAGGGACAAGATATGAATAAAATTCCGGAAAATAGAAAACAATTTAAAAGCAGTAGATAAAAATGACAAATTTGGCAGAGGTGGAATTCATGTTAGGATTTTTATTAAATACAAAAGAAGTACAAGAAGTAGAGTACATGGTGAAAAAGGAAATGGAGGAGCTTCTTTTAGATTTAACAGATCCACGAATTGACGACGTAGTAAAAAAAGCGATGGAAGAAAAGTATCAAATTATTTTTGGGATCTATCGACGCTTTGCTTCCACAAAAGAGTGTGCAAAATACATAAGAACACCTTTATACAAAAAAGTAACAGAATAAAAGAATATGACTATTGACTTTAAAAGCTTGTCCATGTTATATTAATTTGACCGCAACAAATGACAAACACAACACATTTTTTAATTCTAAAAATGTGTTGACAATGTTTGTTGTTGTGTGGTATGATATAAAGGTCGCTGTGAGACATTGAATGTCTGACAACGCAAATAGCTCTTTGAAAACTGAACAAGAAAAAGCCAAGCGAATTAAAGAGATAGTAATATCTCGTCAATGAATTATTTTTGAGCTGTATCAAACACTTTTATGGAGAGTTTGATCCTGGCTCAGGACGAACGCTGGCGGCGTGCCTAATACATGCAAGTCGAGCGGACTGATGGGAGCTTGCTCCCTGATGTTAGCGGCGGACGGGTGAGTAACACGTGGGCAACCTGCCCTGTAGACTGGGATAACATCGAGAAATCGGTGCTAATACCGGATAATAGATGGAATTGCATAATTCCATTTTAAAAGATG
>NZ_JHYI01000031.1 GCF_000621445.1 Alkalihalobacillus bogoriensis ATCC BAA-922
CGAGGAGGCTCGCCACCTCCCCGCGGAAAGCGAGTGGCTGTAGCGCAATGGAACGGATATGTTATTTGTGCTAACTAGAAGCTAGGTAAGAATTAGACCTGTGGATATATTTGCAACGCCAGTGACGTTGGTTCCGTTAAATCCCCAAAAACAGAGGGGTTTATCCTCTTTTTTACTCAATAACGGAACACCTATCCGATAAATCTAGAAAGCGGTTGTTTTTCATAAAATAGCGGCACAGTTGTCCGTAACAGTTTCGTTATCGTCGGTAGTCCCCTTCACAAATCGTTTCTGCTGGGCCTTTCATTAAAACTCGGTTTTCTGTAGTCCATGTAATTGTCAAATCCCCACCTAATAAATGAACAATAACAGGTTCTCCTTTTTGTGCCTTTTGGTTTAAAACAGCAGCAACTACAGCGGCACATGCACCTGTCCCACATGCCTGTGTTATGCCTGAACCTCGTTCCCATACACGAAAATGAAGTTCGTTTCGACTGACCACTTCAACAAACTCTACATTAACCCATTCTGGGAATAGTTCATGTTTTTCTAAAAGAGGTCCTACCGTTGTGACAGGAGCTTCCCCAATATGGTCCACAAAAATGACCGCATGTGGGTTTCCCATAGAAACAGCGGTTAATGCCACTGTCTCACCTTCTATAGTGACTACTTCTGAGATAACATAATCGATATCGTGCCCTTTCATCGGTATTTCACTTCTTTTCAGTTGAGGAACACCCATATCAACAGTCACTTCCGGTACTGTTCCATCTGTATTTGGATGGACCGTTGCCAAAACAATCCCACCCAAAGTTTCAATTTCAAACTGTGTTGACGTGACATAGCCATGTTCAAAGGCATATTTTGCCACACACCGAAGACCGTTTCCACAATTTTTCGCTTCTGATCCATCATTGTTAAAGACACGCATTTTTACAGGCGCTTTTTCAGACGGGCAAATTAAAATTAATCCATCTGACCCGATTCCTTTATTTTTGTTAGCGACTTTTACCGCTAACGATGGCAATTCCTCTTCACGTAATGATTCTTTAAATAAGTCAACATAAATATAACTGTTCCCTAACCCATGCATTTTTGTAAATTTCATTTTTGTCCTCATTTCCTAAGCTTTTCATTTGTCCAAAAATAATCTGAATCTGCTTCAAGAATGGTCATTTTTGAATGACAACATGGCATAATTAAAATCGTCTTAAACCCTTCAAGAGCATGCTCCAATTCTCTCGGTTTCATATGAGTTAACACATTATCCTTGCCACAATACGGACAAGTGTGAAAATAAATATCACCCATCACTTTATCGTATGGCCATGTATTTTCAAAAGGAATGATTTTCACGAGACTAATCTCCTTATCATTGTTATTAAGAAAAACGCGGAGCGTCTTTTCTTTCAAGCGAAGTGCGGAGCCCTGCCCGCTTTTAACAGTGAACCCCAAGTGCTCTTCTTGGGGTGAAACGCGCAGGTGCGCAGCCTTCGCTCTTCTTGAAAAAGCTTTCAAAACTTCACTGCTATACCAAAATTATTTTACATTCTTTTATGTGTTAAAAAACAAAAGGATGTCCATCAAAGACAGTGTCTTAGGGACATCCTACTCCTTTTCGTGCCTTTAAAACATTGGATTTTCCTCTAAATATTGATAGATGTTTTCAACTAGCTGTTCGTTTGTTTCACCCGAAACAAACTCACCATTCACAAGGGCAAAAGGAGTCACAGCACATTGTCCACAGCTCCCAAGACACCCGTACTCTATAATATCAAGATTCGGATCACGTTCTAGCTCTTCCATCGCCTTTTGTGTTCCGCTTGCTAAATTACTTAAGCAAAACTCTATGATTGGTCGCATTTGTTTCACCTCTAATCCTAGACATAATCCTACATCCTCCCCATTTAGAAGTCAATCATTTTCAAATGAAAAAGATTGTTTTTATTAGAAAATTCATAACTCTTTTACTTTTTACGAGTATTCACAAAATTGTTGAGAATTCGTCATCAAATCGTTATACTTTTAACTGACCAGGGTCATTTATAGGAGGGTAACTGATGTCGCGAGTTAAGAAAGAAACAACAAAACAAAAAATTGTAAACGCTGCAATTAAGTTGTTTCAAGAAAAAGGGTTTGAAACGACAACAGTTCAAGAAATTACAGCAAAAGCAAATGTAGCAAAAGGAACTTTCTTTAATTATTTCCCTACAAAGGATTCCATCATGCAATCGTTAGCATTAGAACGTATACAAGAAATAACAATGCAATTGGAAAATCCGAGCTTTTTTGATTCAACCTTCTTAGCAAATGTCCGAAAATTACTCGGAACCTTACTTACAGATTATGATAAAAATCCAGAACTTACAAAGCTTACTTGGTCGCAAAGAAATATAGAACAATCATTATTGCTGGCCATTTGGGAAAAGCTATGTAAACAAGCAATCGAACGGAAAGAAATGTTCTCTTACATCAATATTACGGTGTGGAGTCATATTTTAAATAGTCAATTTTATTATAGCTTGACAATGTTTGGGAACAGCAACTCAAAAAAAGAATGTATCGATCATATGATGCAACTTATCTCAACTTGTGTATCAGGAATATTAGTAAAAAGGGGAAATCTTACAATGCAAAAACTAGTCATTTTAGGTGGCGGCTATGGCGGCATGCGGATATTACAACGACTGTTAACGAACGACTTACCTACCGATGTTGAAGTTACACTTGTTGATAAAATGCCTTATCACTGCTTGAAAACCGAATATTATGCATTAGCAGCTGGCACAGAACCAGATTTACACTTACGCGTTAATTATCCAAAAGACCCAAGATTAACGATCAAATTCGGCTTCATTACCTCTATCGATCTCGATTCAAAACTTGTTCATTTAAACAACGAAGAGTCAATTCCATATGACACATTGATTGTTGGCTTAGGCTGTGAAGACAAATATCATAATGTGCCGGGTGCTCCTGAACACACATTTAGTATTCAAAGTATGGAAGCTACAAGAAGAACGTATGAACAATTAAGCAATGTCAGACCGAACGGAATTGTTTCAATTGTTGGGGCCGGGTTAAGCGGAGTTGAATTAGCAAGTGAGCTAAGAGAAAGCCGTTCAGATTTAACGATTAAATTGTTTGATCGTGGGGAAATCATTTTAAGTGCATTTCCTAAAAAACTAAGCAATTATGTTCAAAATTGGTTCCTTGACCATGGTGTCGAGGTCATTAATAAATCAAATATTACAAAAGTAGAGCCGAACGTGCTATATAACCATGATGAACCGGTTGAATGTGACGCTATTATTTGGACCGCTGGAATTCAACCAAACAAAGTCGTTCGTGATCTTGATGTAGCGAAAGACCAACAAGGACGTGTCATTATCACACCACATCATCATTTACCTACTGATGAGAATGTCTTTATCGTTGGTGACTGTGCAAGCTTACCACATGCGCCAAGTGCTCAACTTGCTGAAGGTCAAGGAGAACAAATTGTCAGCGTTTTAAAAGCAAGATGGAACAATGAAACACTTCCTGACATTTTACCAAAAATTAAATTAAAAGGTGTCTTAGGTTCATTAGGAAAAAAACATGGCTTTGGATTAATGGGCGAAAGAACGTTAATCGGGCGGGTGCCGCGCGTTTTAAAAAGTGGTGTGCTATGGATGTACAAATATCATAGTGGGTAAGAAAAACGCGGGAGCGTCTTTTCTTTAAAGCGAAGTGCGCTGCCTTCGCCCTTCTAGGATAAGCTTTCAAAGCTTTACTACTACACCAAATTTTTTCTCATCTTTTGAAAATGGGGCAACAATTGTTGCCCTCTTTTTGTTCCGCTTTTCGATTATGCGTTTAACTTTTCATCGACTTTTTCATGAATTATACGCAATTTAGGACTTCCTTCAGCGACAACTTCTTCGTCGATAACAATTAGTGGATAAAAATAAACATCGTTTAAAATCGCATCTGCAAACCGCTTATCGATATCAGTAGCGGGCTCATAAATGTCAACGTATCGAATGGATAATGCATCATTTGGATATTTTCGTGATAAAGCTGCGTCTAACCACTCCATCGTGTCTTTTGAAGAAGGTAAGTTCACACAGCTCGCACATTTTTGTTCGGCGCCATATATTGTAATTTCTACACTCAATTTCTCTTCCTCCTACAATACTCTTGATAAAAGCTGTTTTACAACATGTTGGTTCTAGAATATGGTTTTCCTCTTAGTGGAGCGGAGGCCACTCGACTCCTGCTGGATAGAAAGAAAAGGCGAGACCCAACAGGCATAGCCGAGGAGGCTCGGCACCTTCCCGCGGAAAGCGAGTGGCTGGAGTGCAATGGAACGAACTCGTCGTTTTCCCACGAATCATTGTAATACGAAAACAGCATATAAATTCATCATACTATTCTTGATTTAAACTAGCAAACTTTGGATATCCAACTGCTCCAACTTTCGCATAAAACTGACATTAGACCTTAAACATAGATTTTTTTCTGAATGGATATTATAATAAAAGAAGAGAAAGGAGTGTTTTAATATGGCTAATGAAGAAATGGTTGAACAAGTTCAGGAAGTTCTAGATAAGCTTCGTCCTTTCCTTCTTCGTGATGGTGGCGATGTGGAATTTGTAGATATTGAAGATGGCATTGTAAAAGTACGTCTTCTTGGGGCTTGTGGTTCATGCCCAAGTTCTACAATTACACTAAAAGCAGGGATTGAGCGCGCTTTACTTGAAGAAGTTCCTGGCGTAAAAGAAATTGAACAAGTATTTTAATGAACGTTAAAAACCCCTGAGTTCAGGGGTTTTTTTTTATTCTATAACAAAAGGCAAACCTTCAACTGTTACTCCATTAGAGTCTGGCCTAACAAGGTCAGTTGAAAATTGCGGAAACCGTTCATTTAATTTTTCAGCCAACCGTTGTCCATCTCCAATTTTCGTAAAGCATATAATCGCAGGACCCGCTCCACTTAAAGCTGCTCCATAGCCACCAAGCTCAACAATGGAATCCATTACATCTTCTAATCCTGGAACTAATGCTTTCCGATATGGATGGTGGAACACATCCTTTGTCATCATTTTCCCTGCTAAGCTCCAGTTCCCTTGTAAAATCGCAGCCACTAGTACATTCGATACACTACTACCTCTTATTGCTTGTGCAAAAGAGATGTCATTTGGAAGGACGCTACGGGCTTTTTTCGTCATTAACTCTTCATCAGGAACAAGCATGACAATATCGATTTCAGGTACGCCGCAATAGACAACATCGGTTTCATCTTCACTATGCGAACCAATAAGCAAACCACCGTATACGGATGGAGACACATTATCAGGATGACCTTCCCATACACTTGCGATCCGAACTTTCTCTTCATTCGATAAACGTAATGAAAGCAATTGATTTGCAAGCTCAATTCCAGCGATAATGGCAGAAGCACTACTTCCTAACCCACGAGCTAACGGAATCGTACTTTCCATTTCAACATGGCATGGTGGTAACTCTTTTTCATATTGATCCGCCACTTTTTTTGCCACTTGATAAATTAAGTTTGCTTCATCTTCTGGTACACCGTCCAACTCACTTGAAAGAGGGATAAACTTCCACTCATCATGATGACGAACCCGTAATGTTAAATACCGATTCACCGCAATTCCAATTGAATCAAAGCCAGGACCTAAATTTGCTGAACTTGCAGGAACGGTAATGACCATCCTTCCTTCACTCACTCGTGAACACCACCTTTAATATGCGCTAAAAAGGCTTCTTCACTATTTGGAAGGACAGTTGGTTTCACTGAAATTGTATCAATGGCCGTATTCGGATCTTTTAAACCATTTCCAGTTAAAACACAAACAATTTTTGCTCCTTTCTTAATTTCTCCTGACTCTAATTGTTTGATTAAGCCAGCAATCGACGCACAAGATGCCGGTTCTGCAAAAACACCTTCACGACTAGCAAGGAGTTGATACGCTGCAACAATTTCATCATCTGTAACATAATCAATTTTTCCATTTGATTCATTCGCTGCAGCAACAGCATAATCCCAACTTGCTGGATTTCCAATTCGAATCGCCGTAGCAATCGTTTCCGGTTCCTGAATCACTTCGTTACGAACAATTGCTGCTGCTCCTTCTGCTTCAAACCCTCTCATTTCAGGTAAGCCAGTTTGCTTTTTCTCATTGTATTCTTTAAATCCTTTCCAATACGCTGTAATATTCCCAGCATTACCAACAGGAATAGAAAGAACATCTGGAGCTTGACCTAATGCATCACATATTTCAAACGCCGCTGTTTTTTGACCTTCAATCCGGTATGGATTTACTGAGTTCACTAAAGTAATTGGCTCTTTTTCACTAATAGAACGAACAATATCTAATGCATTATCAAAATTCCCTTTAATCTCTAACACTTCAGCACCATACATGACGGCTTGTGCTAATTTCCCTAACGCAATTTTCCCTTCAGGAATGACTACGATGCAACGGAGGCCCGCTCTTGCACCATACGCGGCTGCAGCGGCAGATGTATTGCCTGTCGAAGCACAAATGATCGTCTTACTTCCTTCCTCTTTTGCTTTTGCCACTGCCATAACCATCCCCCGGTCTTTAAAAGAACCTGTTGGGTTAGCTCCTTCTACTTTCACATACACTTCGACTCCCCACTCTTTTGATAAATTTTCAAGCGGGATTAACGGTGTATTTCCTTCACGCAATGATAACAACGGCGTTTGTTCTGATACCGGCAAAAATTCCTTATATTCGTGTAATAAGCCTTTCCAACTACTCATTTTATTTTCCTCCCTCAACACGGTAACTACTTTCAACTGATTGTACAACATCTAATTCATTTAGTTTTTGATAAATGTCTTCATAGATTCGTTTCGTTGTTTTATGTGTAATAATAATGATTTCTGCTACTTCTGTTCCTTCAATCGGAAGCTGTAATAGTTTTTCAAAGCTAACGTCATGGTCTGCAAATAATGACGTAATCGCGGAAAATGTACCGGCTTTGTCTAACACGTGCAAACGAATAAAATACTTTGATTGGATTTCAACATCTGTTTTTAATTGCTTCTCATATAATGGAGCCTTAATACTTCGACCTGTCACACCAAGTCTCATATTTTTCATAACGGTTACCACATCCGACATAACGGCTGTTGCTGTTGGTAATGAGCCTGCTCCTGGACCATAAAACATCGTTTCTCCCACAGCTTCACCATACACATACACAGCATTATATTCATCATTAACAGCCGCCAACGGATGTTCATTTGGCAATAATGTTGGCTCTACACTGACTTCTACTCTTCCTTCATCTCGCTGCGCTAAGCCAATTAATTTCATTGTATAGCCTAGCTGTTCACAATAGTGTAAATCTTCTTCTGTCACGGAAGAAATCCCACGAGCAGATACATCTTCTAAAAGAATATTCATTGAAAATCCTAATGACGCCAATATCGCCATCTTCCGAGCAGCATCCAATCCTTCCACATCAGAAGTAGGATCACTTTCAGCATATCCTAATCGCTGTGCTTCTTGAAGCACATCTTCATATGAACTTCCTGCCTTGCTCATTTTCGTTAAAATAAAATTCGTTGTTCCATTGACGATACCCATCATTTTCTTAATTCGGTCAGAAGATAATCCTTCCACTAAACTACGAATAATTGGGATTCCGCCGGCAACGCTCGCTTCATAAAATAAATCACATTCATTTTCTTGTGCCACTTGGAGCAATTCTGCCCCGTGAAGAGCCACTAAGTCTTTGTTTGCTGTCACGACATTTTTCTTATGCTTTAACGCTTCTAATATCCATTCTTTTGCTTCTTCCACACCACCCATAACTTCAATGACTACATCAACATTTGGATTTGCGACGACCTCGAGTGGGTTTTCCGTTAATATATGTTCCTCAACGTCAACCGAACGTTTCTTTGCCATATCACGAACAAGTACTTTTTCTATATGAACAGGACATCCCACTTGATGTGTTAATTGTTCTTGATGTCCTTTAATAATTGTAATAACACCAGTTCCTACTGTTCCTAATCCTAATATGCCTACTGAAATTTTCTGTTCCATCGAAACCACTCCTACCCTACACTCTTGTATACTGTTTTGTTTCCCCTAGAAAAACAATTGTATTTGTATAAAGGACATTATAGTCTTATTTTTTATTGTTTACAAGAAGAAATGAGAAAATTTCTATTTTTCCGCAAAAGTCTAAAAAAGCGCGTTAAAGGTAAGCGCTTTCTATATTTCGTAACGGACATCTATTCCGCTATATCCATAAAAAAAGGGCCGTTCACAATGTTATCGGACATCTGTTCCGCTAGTTTTCAATAATCAGCTTAATTACCACCCATCTACGTAAAATAACGGAATAGATGTCCGAACGGTTGTACTAAAGCTTATGTTTTGCAATAATAACGAAACATACGTCCGTTAGAGTTTACGGAAAGCACTCATTCCATTCAAAGAAAAACGCTTGATCACCTTTTCTTCAAGCGAAGTGCGGACCCCTGCCCACCTTTGACAGTGAACACCAAGTGCTCTTCGTTGGGTAGAACGAGCAGATGCACTGCCTTCGCTCTACTAGAATAAGCTTTCAAAGCTACACTGCTATGCTAAAATATCAAAAAAAGCGTACCAACAACATGGTACGCTCCTCTCTTTATAACCAATTCACCTTTGGTATTCCACCTTGATACGAGCTTAACTGAAACTCCTCTAAAAACCGTTGTAAAAACTGTTCATTTTCTTTTTCCTTTTCTAACAACATAAGAAATTCATTTGCATAATACGAACGACTTCCATGAATTTTACTTCGGTAAAAGCCTTCGATTGTCACGAAGTAATGTAACGGAAACAGGAGACGACTATACAACATCCGCCAGCCATACCGAGAAAGCGGACGATATTGTTCATACCCATACAAGAAAGATTGAATGTCATAAAAAGAAGCACCTTCTTTTTTACTATGGCGAATCCATTCAGCAAGATCTCGACTTGGATGGTCCACAATAAAGTGAGCTGGCAGTTTCACGTTCGAATCAGTACCGGCTTTTTGGCATAGCCACGTATAATCCGTAAACTGCTGATGACAAACAACCAGAGAATCTTTTCCACGATGCTGTTCATCTAAATCTGTATCCACAACGTATTGAATTGCATTTTCACATAGCCCCATAAAATAAGGAAACGTAAAGACAAATGCTTCATCAATTTCCGTTTGAGGCTGTGCTACCACTTGTTGATACCAATCTTCTAGTTGCTTTAACCGCTGACTCCATAACTCATTCCACCTTGGGTAGCTCCGTTTATTTTGAAGTTGAATCCATTCTCCTCGTTCATGGAAAAACGAAAGCTCTTCTCCACATTTCAAAGGCCCCTCAGATGTCCTATGTGCCTCTTGTGGAGAAAGATTTGGCAACTTATATAAATATCCCTCCTGCCCATCAATATGGCCGACTGCCTCATTTTGAATCGTCCATATAAGCTCTGCTACTGTGATGTCTCCATTTCTTTGTAGATGTTCGACCATCGACATTTGTTCTGTAGGTGAATATCCACTTGCCTCATGAATCGGAAAAAATAAATACATATTTCCGGCAGATTCAAATGCTTCATACCCTTGAATTACAAAGCGCTCATCACAAAAAAGTTGATAATAATCGTATAGATGCCGTTCAAACAAGGTCCCTTCCTCCTAACATCTAACTCTTCTTTTTCTAGTCTATGACCTAGGTGTGAAAAAGTGTCCTTAGAAAGTTTACAGTATGATTGTGTGGACTTTTCCATAAACTAATGGTGAATGCCATAATTTGTGGAGGGATGAAATATGAGTGAAAAATGTAAAAATCTCGAAGAAAATGCAAGACAAGCGTTAATCAATAGAGGAGTAACCATTGATGACATTGCAGAGCTTGTCTATTTTCTGCAAGTCAAATATCATCCAGATTTAGATATAGATCTATGCAAGACCCATGTGGATCAAGTATTGCGAAAAAGAGAGGTACAAAACGCAATATTAACGGGGATCCAATTGGATGTTTTAGCGGAGCAAAAAAAGCTAGATCAGCCTTTGCAAGATATCGTAGAACGTGACGAAAGCTTATATGGTGTCGATGAAATTATTGCATTAGGAATTGTTAATGTGTACGGGAGTATTGGTTTTACAAACTATGGGTATATCGATAAGCAAAAACCGGGAATTCTTGAAAAATTAAATGATAAATCATCCGGACAATGTCATACTTTCCTTGATGATATCGTAGGAGCGATCGCAGCCGCAGCATCTAGCCGTCTCGCCCATAGTGTAGCAGGGGTTGAATAGATGTAGATGCTAACCGGTACTCTTTTATAAAGAGGAAAACGTAGTAACGGCAAAGGTGAGACCTCACTGTGCCAATCACAAGGAGGCTCACCTATCGCCAGTGGAAACCCAATATTTCCGTGCTCGTTTAAAAATTTAGTCATTCACATCTCCTCAAAAAAACTTAAAACACCCACTCATCCAATGAAGGCACCGCATAAGTCGGTTGAATTTCTTTTTGTAGAAGCTGTTCTTTTGTCGTTACACCAGTATGTACTAACAAAGTATCAATCCCCGCTCGGATCCCGGCCGTAATATCGGTCTCATAATTATCACCGATTAATAATGTTGTTTCTTTTGGTGTTCCTAACCGCTCTCTTGCTTGTTCCACAATAATCGATTCTGGTTTACCAATAAACAATGGTTGGACACCCGTTGAAACAGATACCACTGATGTAATTGACCCATTCCCCGGTAAAAAACCTCTCTCACTTGGAAGTGCCACATCACTGTTTGTAGAAATAAACTTTGCACCTCCACGAACAAGCAAACATGCTTTTGCTAATTTTTCATATGTAATTTGTCGGTCAATCCCAATAACAACAACATCTGCTTTTTCTTCCACGAGTTCAAATCCTTTTTCAAGCAACGCAACTTGAAGCCCTTCTTCGCCGATCATATACACTCGTTTTCCTTTTTCCGTTTCTGAAATATACTGGGCCGTTGCCATACTTGTAGTAAATACATGATTTGCTGTTGTTGACACCCCCATGGAAATCAATTTCTCTGCAACGACCTCAGGTGTACTCGATGAATTATTCGTAACAAACAAATAAGGAAGACCACGCTTTTCTAATTCATTCACAAACGTAACTGCTTCATTGATTTTTTCTGTTCCTCTATACATCGTGCCATCTAAATCAATTAAAAACCCTTCGTATGATTTCATAATCTCCTCCATCACTAAACTATCGGTCTTTGTTTTTTTTCACTACATAATGACAATAACTCGTTTTGTCAATGGCCATACATTCTCTACAGCTGATTTCATCCGTTTCTAATAACTCTTGAAACAGCTTTTTTTCACAAGAGCATGCAACAGGATATTGCTTTGCGATTTCTGAAATAGGACAGTTATATTCGGTGATATGATATTGTTCATCGTCTTCTTTTACATCTACCATATACCCTTGCTCATTTTGTAATGACACAAGCTGTGACACTTTTTCTTGAAACGATTTCCCTTTAAACAATGGCTTGTACTCTACTAATAGACGTTGTCTCCTTGATTCAAACAACTGGTCAATCATTTCTTTTCCAGCGACTTCTTCTACATCCTGTAAAATTCCAATTGTAAATGGAGCGTAACGTCTTGGAAACAAATGCTCCCCTTTCATCGTTAAAGAGTAAAATTGAGTCGGCCTTCCCATTGCTTGACGTACAAGCTTGGAAGTCACTACTTCTTCCTTTTGTAGTGAATGCAAATGACGACGGACAGCCATCTCAGTAATATCAAGTTTTTTTGCCAACTCGGTTACCGATAATTGTTGATGTCGTTTTAACAAATCAACAATAATCTCTCTTGTTGAAGTGCCCGCCACAAGCTTCACCACCTTATTTTTGATTCGGTAAAAAAGCAGATACTGGACCTAACTCCTTTACAATATATGAACGCACTCGGGTTGGAAATGTCTTAATCGCTTTCTTATGCTCCCTCATTTTTTCATGCAACATCGAATGGTCAATATGAATATAGGATTGAACAACCATTTTTCTCAGCTTAATAAAGTCTCTTAGTGGCTCAGCTTCCTCTTTAGGAATAACGGTTTCATCTTCCAAAATATCAATTATATCCTCATAACTACCTGGATCTCTCATAATAAAACCATCAATCATCTGGTTTCCTACATCAAGAATACACTCAATGAAAAGATGAACTAATCGTTCTAATCCTAATTTTGCTATTTGTGACTCCCATTCTGAAGTCTCATCATATAAAGCAATACATTGCTCATAATAAACAAGAGTATCTTCTATTTTTTTTCGGTCAACAAAATACAACGTAATCACCTACATCCTTACTCATTGTTTTTTTATAGTATATCATGAATCAAAGCATTCTCTTATCATTCCCTATTAGTTTTCTAATTGTTCCCTTTTTGTTATGATGGAATGTGAAGATTCGTGTAAGATCACATAAAGGATATTATATACAATGTGAATGGTTATAAAAATGAAGGAGTTGGAAGTATGACAGAAAGATTTTATTTATATGATGATACCGAACAAACAAAAACACGGTTTATTAGTTTTATGGGAGAAAATCAAAGGTTTGATTTAGCGATTACTTCAACAACAAAACATTACGGTAAACATTTAGTTCTTGATATGTTATCACACCGCTTTGCCATCATTGGACAAGATGATTTAGAGGAACCAGGATATTTAGAACATATTTACAAACTGAGTGAAGAAGATGCTGCCGAACTACGCTCCTTCTTATATGAAATAATTTAACGGTGTAAAAACCTCCTCCAACGGATATGTTAACGAAAAAGGAGGTGGTTTTTTTATGGAACGTAATCAGCATGAAGACAAAGAACATGAAAACTACACCGATTTTTCAAATGTTGAAACGATGAAAAATTATATTTTTCCTGAGACACTTCCTGAAGGTCCATATGGTTCACCAATCAACCGGAAACTAGGCAAGAGTACACCTTGGAAAGAAGGGCAACGTGCATATAGTGCCTTTACCTATGAATTTAAATCACTTCACCAAAACTTACCAAGAAAGTTTCCAGGGGCCCATCCGACACATGATGACCCTTCAAAAAATGAAGAACCGCCATATACAAGTAAATAACTTAATAAGAAAAACGCGGGAGCGTCTTTTCTTTCAAGCGAAGTGCGGAGCCCTGCCCGCTTTTACAGTGAACCCCAAGTGCTCTTCTTGGGGTGAAACGCGCAGGTGCGCAGCCTTCGCTCTTCTAGAATAAGCTTTCAAAGCTTCACTGCTACACCAAAATTTTTATACCTTCTTATCTTATAAGAAAAACTGAGTGAGGAAACCTACCTCACTCAGTCCTTTTTGTTTCCTGCAAATCTGAAAGCCTGTACTCTACTCCATGTACGCCTTTATCATACTCAGGATACATTTCTCCTCCACAAGTTTCACAGGAAAACATTGGTGGTGTCATTAGATCGCCACCATCCATTAAACCAAAATCTCTTACCATATCAAAATGTATCTTACTTTCTCATGACACACTAAACAAACATAGCTGATAGAAGCCTTCTATTGGACACTTCTCTCCAGGGGACCCATCTCATTTGTATGAAGGACACTTTCGCTTTGTTTTCTCCTCGCTTTGTCCTTCATCGCCTTTATGAAGGACACTTTGGCTTCATTTTCTCCACGTTTTGTCCTTCATCGCCTTTATGAAGGACACTTTCTCCTTATTTTGTCCCTCACCACTGTATTAATAACAACAGCTTGCATTTAACGAAGTTTGACGTATTCGTTTCATAATAAATATAAAATGCTTAAAGAAAAACGCGAGAGCGTCTTTTCGTTTCAAGCGAAGTGCGGAGCCCTGCCCGCTTTTTAAGTGAACCCCAACTCTTATCTTTTTAAAAAAGGGATGTCCATGTAAGACATCCCCTTTCTTTTATGACTTGTTTTTCACTTTTTTTAATACAAAATAGGCACAACCAAAATTACAATACTCATACAAATACTCTGATAAAGAGCTTATTTTTGTATCAAAGGTTGCTTTACGGTTGACGTCTTCAAAAAAACCTCTCATCCGTAACTGACTGTATCCCCAATCTCCTACAATATAATCGTATTTATTAAAGACTTCACTGTACTTCGCTTTAAATTCCTCTTCATTCCATCCATCTTTTACATCTTCAATTAATTCAAATTGCATTCCTTGAACTTGAATCATCTACAAGCCACCTCACTCTTTTGCTCAACCATTATTTTACCACATTTATGTCACCCTAAGAAAAAAAGGATTTGTTTCTCTAATTTTCAACCTTTAATTTGCATTCACTTTGGTCAATCTATGCATATAAGGGGAGGTTTTATCGATGAAAAAATCAATTTTAGCTGGTGTTTGTATAACGTTACTAGCAACAGGCTGCCAAGCAGTGGGACAAAACGAATCCCCTGCTACACAACGATACCAAAACCATACAACTTATAATCCAGCCGGTGGTACAGCAAGCATCCTCCAAGTTGAACGAGCAGACGAAACTGATGAAAGACGAGCTCAATTCGGTTACGTTCGCCATCAAAGCGCGCAACTTGGGCAACACAGAGAGCCAGAAGCTGCTTATTTTGACCGGACATTATTAGCTGATACCATTACAAAAATGGGCGTATTCCTTCCAGGTGTGGAAGAAATGGGGACCCTTGTCACCGATAAATACGCCATTATCGTGTATGAAGAAAGCCACAATAATAATGCAGACAACTTAGAGGAGCAAGTTTATTTAACAGCTGCTTCGATTTTACCACGGTTT
The DNA here is from genome assembly GCF_000621445.1 of Alkalihalobacillus bogoriensis ATCC BAA-922. GTDB lineage: Bacteria > Bacillota > Bacilli > Bacillales > Bacillaceae_F > Bacillus_AO > Bacillus_AO bogoriense. The sequence goes on from NZ_JHYI01000031.1 coordinate 14,860, forward strand.
TATGATGTTTACGTTACGAATAATCCAGAAATGTTTGAAAATATTGAACGGTTTGGCACATTAAGTTCCCGCACTCCAAACGTTGACCGATTTTTAGAAGCGACCATTCGTGAGCTTGAATCTGGTGACGGTGGACGTATGAATGAACCAATACCGGAGAATTCACCTCAGCCAAGAACGTAAAATCTATATTTCATAACAAAGGCATAAAGCAGCGCTTTATGCCTTTGTTACTTTTTGTGCTTCTTGATTGACTTGAGCTTGGTTTACTTGTTCATCTGCATGATAAGAAGAACGGACAAGCGGACCTGCTTCACAATGACTAAATCCTTTTTCTAACGCAATCGCCTTTAATTCTTCAAACTCTTCTGGGCGGTAATATTTTACAACCTTCAAATGTTTTTTCGTCGGTTGTAAATATTGACCAATTGTCATAATATCAACATTATTTGCACGTAAATCATCCATCGTTTCGATGATCTCTTCTTTTGTCTCTCCTAACCCAATCATTAAACTCGACTTTGTCGGAATATCAGGATGAAGCTCTTTCGCGCGTCGTAAAAACTCTAATGAGCGTTCATATGTAGCTCGTGCTCTCACTCTCGGTGTTAATCGTTTTACCGTTTCGATATTATGATTTAATATATTAGGTCTTGCATCCATTAACGTTTTTAAATTATCAAGTACACCCATCATATCTGAAGGCAATACTTCAATCGTTGTAAATGGATTTTTACGTCTTACAGCTCTAACCGTCTCTGCAAAAACTTGAGCTCCTCCATCTTTTAAATCGTCTCTAGCGACTGCAGTAATAACGGTATGCTTTAGTCCCATCGTTTCTACAGATTCTGCCACACGTTCTGGCTCTTGTAAATCAAGTTCAGTGGGGAGCCCCGTTTTAACCGCACAAAATCGGCATGCCCGTGTACACACCGCTCCTAAAATCATAAACGTTGCTGTTTTGCGAACGGCCCAACATTCATGAATGTTAGGACATTTTGCCTCTTCACACACCGTGTTGAGCTTTTGGGTGCGCATCATTTTCTTTAGCCCTGTATATGATTCATTTGTATTTAACTTAATTTTTAACCATTCGGGTTTTCTAACATATTCTTCTTTTTTTGTCATCGGTTGTTCACTCCATTTATCCTTTGACTATGCACTCATACACTAATGTAACATGTTTTCGTTGTTTTTACCAAACAACTCACTCAAATTCCCATCAATTTACTCCGATGTTTTTTAAAGAATTGCTACAAACTACAACTATTGACTATGTCAGAAAGGAGCTTTTTCATCGTGAGTAAAAAAAGTGCAATATGTTTTATTGTATTTTCACTTTTCATTCAAAGCTTAATGATTCAACCAACGTTTGCTAAAGAGGAGTTAAGTTATGAAGAAAAGCTAGAACAACGACAAGCCTTATATCAGAAGTATGAGACAGTCACAAATGTACCTTGGACGTATTTAGCTGCTGTCGATGCATATGAAAGAGGATTGAGAAAAGCTCTTCGAGACAGACCGAAAGAATCTGGTGTCATCGGCATTTATTTTTCAGATGAGCAATGGGCAGGACCAATAAATCCAAATAAAGAAGATACAAATCCTCTTTCCATAAGTATGTTCGGTGGGATTGGTCTTGATGGCAACGGTGACGGTATTGCCAGTCGAGAAGATGATGAAGATGTCCTTTATACGATGGCAAAGTATATCGAAACCTTTGGATATACAGAAGAAGATTTTAAAATTGCATTATGGGAACATTATCATCGTGAACAAACCGTCAACATTATTTCTGGACACGCTAAAGTGTACGAGCACTTTAATACTTTAGATGCGCATGCCAATGCGTTCCCGATCCCTTTACAATATAACTACAGTTATAAAAACACTTGGGGAGACAGACGTGGATGGGGCGGTCGCCGGATCCACGAAGGAACGGATATTTTCGCTGGATATAATACTCCGATTCGAGCAACATCATATGGAGTCGTGGAAATTAAAGGCTGGAATAAATACGGAGGTTGGAGAATTGGTATCCGAGATCTAGATAATGTTTATCATTATTTTGCTCACTTAAGTGGATTTGAAAAAGGAATTGATGTCGGTTCAATAGTCGAGCCTGGGCAAGTCATCGGCTATGTCGGAAGCTCTGGTTATGGTAAACCAGGTACACAAGGAAAGTTCCCACCCCACTTACACTATGGGATGTATCGTGACAACGGGAAAACAGAATGGTCTTTTGACCCTTATCCATCATTAAAATCATGGGAAAAGAAAGACAGAGCAAAAAGAAAAAAGTAAACATGAATCTTAGTTTAGAACATACGTAAACTCCAGCGGGAGCAAAGAAAAGGTGAGTCCCTCGTGCGTAAGCACGAAGAGACTCACCCGCCACCTGCGGAAAGAATAGTAAATGTACATTTCCGACTCTTATTTTTACAATCCCCATTTTTCAGTCATCGATAACATCGATCTCGTCCCTGTCATTTGTGTTTTGATTTGGATTTTGACTTGAAGGGAAAAATGCAGGTGATGGTCCTTCCCCACCAACATTATAAAACTCTGGGACATCTCCAGATATAAAAATATATCCAATCGGAATGGATGTCGGGACAACTTGTTTTTCCGTAGCAAATGGAATAATTACCCGAACATCAACTTCAATATCTAAATATAACGTAACCGCTGTATTGTTAATTCCAACGTATTCTGTTTCCGTTCTCATATCCGTAATGACATTCCCAATTGCAGAAAATTTCACAGGTACGCTCGGTCCTAAATGGGCCAAAAGGGCATTATCTGTTGCTTGCCCGAGTGGGATATTGTGAATAATTCCTTCATCACTAAATGATTGATTGCCATTATTCCACTCAACATCAACCCCATCAGGTATCGCTAATTCGTGCATTCTTCCTTGTTCCATGAGGCGTAAATAATTTTGAGCTCGCATTGTAGCTTCTGCCATAATCCGAGTAGAAAGTTGCGTATTAATTCGCATCGATGAAATTCTCCCTGATTCATCACGGTCAATAATCATCAGTTCTTCTACATCAATTTCCTCTACTATTTTTTTATTAATGGCATCATTAATGGCAGCTGTTGCTAATGTTTGTGTTTCTGTCACTGCAATATACATCAATGTCGGGCGAATCCCCTTTTCTACTAGCCACAACCCCTGGACCGTTAACAGGGTAAAAATAATAAATGATAACAAAAAAACATACCGGAATGGGAGAGGCCCTCTTTTCTTAGGTCTGGTCTTCTTGATCTTTAACACAAAAAACCCCCCTTCACATTAAATGTATGCAAAGGGAGGGACGGGTTGACCTATTTTTTTATTCTACACGGTCATATACTCGAAAATAATATTCATAGTTATTCTTTTCGTCTTGTACACCTTTTTCTTCTGTTTTTAGTAGCCAGTTATCTTCATCCCATTCAGGGAAGTAAGTATCTCCCTCAAAAGAATCATTAATATACGTAATATACAACCTGTCAACGACATCAATCATTTCCTTAAATATGCCGGCTCCACCAATAACAAAAATTTCTTCATCTGCATGTTCTTTTGCCCAAGTTACACACTCTTCAATTGAATGCATCACAGTGACTCCATCAGGACCGAAATCTTTGTTACGTGTAATAACAATATTCTCTCTTTTTGGTAATGGGCGACCAATTGAATCATACGTTTTTCTTCCCATTACTATCGGATGCCCAACAGTAATTTTTTTGAAGTAAGCTAAATCTGCTGGCAATCTCCAAGGTAAATCATTGTCTTTGCCAATGACACGGTTTTTATCCATTGCAACAATAAAAGAAATCATACATTCACCTCATTATACAGCTACTGGTGCTTTAATGGCAGGATGTGGGTTGTAATGTTCCACTGTAATGTCTTCCATTTCAATATCGAACACCGATACTGTATCTTTGTTGATTTTTAATGTTGGAAGCTCTCTAGGCTCTCTTGCTAATTGGGTTTTAATTTGCTCAATATGATTTAAATAAATATGAGCATCTCCTAACGTATGTATAAATTCTCCTACTTCTAATCCACACTCATGTGCAATTAAATGAGTTAACAACGCATAGCTGGCAATATTAAATGGAATGCCAAGGAAAATATCTGCGCTTCGCTGGTAAAGCTGACACGATAGTTTTCCTTCTGTTACGTAAAATTGAAATAACGTATGACAAGGTGGCAACGCCATCGTTGGGACATCTTCTGGGTTCCATGCTGAAACGATTAACCTTCTCGACTCCGGATTTTTTTTAATCGTGTCAATCACATCTTTTAGCTGGTCAATGGTTTCACCTGTTGTCGTTTTCCACGCACGCCATTGCTTCCCATACACATCTCCTAATTCACCATATGTAGTGGCAAACTGATCATCTTCTAAGATTAACGTTTTGAATTTTTCCATTTGCTCTTCATATTGAACGTTAAATTGTTTGTCTTCTTGTACTCGGAGACCAAAATTCGTCATATCGGGACCATCATAATCAGGACTCTCCACCCATTTTTTAAAGGCCCACTCATTCCAAATATTATTGTTATGCTGCAAAAGATACCGAATATTTGTATCTCCTTTTATAAACCAAAGTAATTCACTAGCAATCAGACGAAATGGAATCCGCTTTGTCGTTAATAACGGAAAGCCTTCCTTTAAATTAAAACGCATTTGATAGCCAAATAAAGACTTCGTACCTGTTCCTGTTCGGTCTCCTTTTTCAATTCCATTTTCTAATACATGCCGACACAATTGTAAATATACTTGTTCATTCCTTGTCATTTCCTTGTCCCCTTTATGAATTTGCAACTAATATTTTTTCGTCATTAAAGGCTTTTTCGCATGCAACGATCGTAACATTAAATTGAAGCAACATGTCAAGATCATATGGTTCAACTTTCCGCTCTCCATCTGCATAAATCCGCACAACTGGGCGCGAAAGGACTTCTTTATTTTGTTTTATAACAATTCCTATTCTTCCATCACTTAATCGTACGGAAAGCCCTTTTGGATAAATCGCACAAACATTCCGTAATGCCTTAACTACTTCTCTGTCATATAGTGTAGCGTTCCCTGCGTATAACAACTCTAACCCTTCATGAGGTAACATCGCTTTCCGATAAGAACGATTTGATGTAATCGCATCAAACACATCACAAACAGCAATGATTTTTGCATATGGATGAATATCATTGCCCTTTCTTCCCATCGGATATCCTGACCCATCCATGCGCTCATGATGCTGCAAGGCACAATGAGCAGAAACGAGTGCTAAATTAGGGATTTTTTTTATAATTTCATAACCAACTGTCGTATGAGATTTAATTAAGGAAAACTCGTCCTCCGTTAAACGTCCTGGTTTGTTTAATATATGTAAAGGGATGACCATCTTCCCGACATCATGTAGCATAGCACCTAAGCCAATTTCAAGAAGTTGTTTCTTGGAGTAATTTAAATAACTTGCCAGTCCAAGCGTATAAACAGTTACATTTAATGAATGCGAGAAGATGTACGAATCATATATAATCGTTTCGGATAATAACGTTAACGCATCTTCGTTGTTTGTAATATCTTCTAAAATCTTACCAATAATAATAGTGAAATCCTTTGCAATGATATTATCGTTAAAGATTTTTTTTATAGTTATTTCATTTGTGATTTTGGAAAATTCGGAGCGAATGGCTGCAATTGCTCTTCTCCTAGTTTCTTCGGAAATTGATTGCTGTATCACTAAGTTTGCCGTTACATCATCTTGAATATAGATATAAGAAACCCCTAGTTCTTGAAGTCTTAAAATGATGCGGTCTGTTAGCTCAACACCTTCATGAACTAAGATTGCATCATGATCATTATAAATGGCTTTTGCTAAACGACTCCCCACTTTTACAGACTTTGTCTCGACTAGTCTCATCTGATTTCCATCCTTCTATATTATGTATGTTCGGCTTTAGCGTAAATTTTATAAATCACATTAATATATTCACTGTATATACACTAGTTAAATTATACTGTAAGATCTAAAAAGAAACCATATTATTATGGTTTCTTTCCTTTATGTTATACCATTTTCAATAATGCGTCTTTGCCTTTCATTCCAACCGTTACCCCGAGTGCTTCAGCTTCTTTTGTTATTGATTCAAGTGGTGCTTCAAGCAGTTGATCAATCGTTCGAACACCTAGTGCCCGCCCTGCTACAATTTTACGTTCAAGCAATGCTTTATTTTCATTAAATAAAGCAACATCTAACGCGCCACACATAATATAGCCCTTTTCACTTGTTACTGCCATAAAGTTTGTTTTCGGTAGCTTAAGAGTTACTGCAATAAACGTTTTGTCTTCAATTGTTATTGGTGTCATTTCTAGCATATCTTCACACTCCCTTTCACTCACTGCTTCTTCCTTACTACTGTATGAAAAGAGCGAAAAAAAAGTGCAAATGTTAGTAGGACGCCTATAAAGATTGGAGTTTCCACATCAATACGTCTCGAAGCATTTCCGGTAACAAATATTCGATTTCAATCGCATCAAGAATCGATGGGTATAGTTTCCCAAACGTAAACATATCTAAAGTAGCGATTCGATAATGTTCTTCTTCTTGTAGCACATTCCCTAGCACGGTAATAATAGGGTCGCAATTTTCATGATTTGCAATTGTAATCCCTATGAACACCATTTTTCCGATTACTTTTCCACGAAATCCTAGCCCTTTTAATTTAAAGTTCATCATTTCTTCTGATTGAGAACGATGAATGACTTCTTTTAGCTCTTTGCCACGAATCGTTATGACACATGGATTAATCGGGTGAGGACAAACCCGATGAATGTCTCCTTTCGTAATCGGACCTTCAGGAAGAGATTCTAACAATACACCTGCATTTAACATGCTTATGTCTGTTTGACACCATTCTTTCAGTGCTTCAGCTAAAAACTGAACACCTTCTGACTCAGCAAACCAATCTACATCCAATGGTTTGTGTAAAACTGTGATAGGCGAGGATGACCATGTTGTACTTTGTTCTTTTAACTGAGCTAAGTATGCATCTGTTTCTTTGTCAGCTTTATCGTTACTCATGTTTTGTAAAAATGCTTGAGTTGAGACTAGTTGCTTCGTTTCCTTATCCACGACCAATTCAACCGTCCCTACAAATTGACCAAATTTTCCGGTCTGACAAATCAACGTGTCCCTTACTCGCTTTCCATGTTCAAGGATGTGATGAGTATGCGCGCCTAATATGATATCAATTCCGTCCACTTCTTCTGCCAATTTTTCATCTAAATTTAATCCTAAGTGTGAAAGTAGAATGACGATATCGACCTTCTTTTTTACTTCATGAATAAGAGGTTGAAGCATCTGAAACGGTTCTTCTACTTTCCAGCCTAACTGTTCATAAATGCGTGTATATGGAAACGTCACACCGATGACAGCCGCTTTTACGCTAGCTTGTAACTCAATGATTTTATAAGGTTTTATCCATTTAGGACGTCTACCGTCTTTTTCATACAAGTTCGCAATTAAAATATCAAAGTTTGCTTCCTCATAAAATTCATCAAGTTGCTTTTTTGAAAACGTAATTCCTTCATTATTCCCAATCGTTATCGCACGAACGCCGGCTTTATTTAATAAGGTGACATTTGCTTTCCCCATCGTCGCTTCTGTTATTGGATGACAACGGTCAGCATGATCACCAATATCAAAATAAAAGTAATCTTCGCCTCTTTCTTGGTGATGTTGTCTTTTCTCCTCTAGATAAGAGACAATATTAGGCCAATATGTAAAATCACTGTGTAAATCATTCGTATGATAAAGATAACTTTTAACCAATGACAACCGTTTCACCTCTATTATCTTTTAAAATCACTGTTTTCCACTAATGTTGTTTTTTGGCGACCCTATACTTTAGGAGGGAGTCGAGTGGCTTCCCATTACCAAAACAGCGGATACTATAAACCTTGCATCACTAAGCGTATCCCAATAAAGATAAGAAAAATGCGTAATAAAAATACAAGCGTATCACTCTTTATTCTCGCATTAATATAAGCACCTAATGTCCCACCTAACCATGCACCTGGAATAAGTGCTAAAGCCAATAACCAGTTTACATTTCCTAAAAAAATATGCGAAACCGAACTTGCAATCGCCGAAAAGAAAATCATAAACATAGACGTTGCAACCGCAAAATGTGGTGGAAATCCAAACAATAGAATCATCGCAGGTACCATTAATGAACCTCCGCCAATCCCAAATAAACCTGACAACATCCCAACAAGGAATGAAATTGATAAGGCTAAAAGTGGATGATAACCATACTGAATCTTCTCATTTTGTTCGTTTATGTACTCGCGCATCATCATGTAGCGTTTAAACTGAAGAGGCTTTAACTTGTCACGGACGAGAAATACAAAGGAAATGAAGATAATAAACAATCCGAAGTACAACAAAAAGTCATCGACTTGGATACCTTTATTAATAAACACCCCTACAAAAGCTCCTGGTATACTCCCACATAAAAAGAACAAACCACTTTTCACATCAACTTTTTTTTGCTTAATATAAGCTAATGTAGAAGATAATCCTGTAAATATCATAATTAATAACGACGTACCGACCGCGACTTGTGGTGTCACCCCATGTAATATGGCGATAGAATGACTAAATAAGAGCAATGCAGGAACAACAATTATACCACCACCAAGCCCCATTACACTCCCAATTGTGCCTGCTAATAACCCAATGATAAGCAATAGAAGCCATTCCATCTTGAACCCTTCTTTCTTTGCTCTTATTATTCCTCAAATAACGAAATTTGCCGTGGAGCAAATGTACGCGGCGTTTCTCCAAATAAACGTTGGATTTCTTTCGCATTTTTAGCAGCGTCGCCACCTGAGTTATTATTAAATAACACATGTAGCTCATTTGTTTCTTTTTGTAATTCTTTTATCCAACGAGCCCATTCCGTTAATTCCTCTGTTGAGTAATCATATAAATAGCGGACATCTCGCCAAGACCCATCACCTGGGTCGACCCACCCATCTACATTTCGCCCGTGTAAACGAATCAATGTTTTATCCTGTCTTGTCACTTCTAATACCGTCGGAACCGACCCGAGACCTGCCTGCGGTTCATCACAAATGCTATGAATCCACCCTTCTTCTTTCATAAACTGTAATGTTTGTTCACGATACTGTGGTAAAAACCAAGATTGATGGCGAAATTCTAGCGCAAGCGGAAGATGGCCGACAAAGCGTTTAACTTTTCGAAGCACATTCACACTTTCCTTCGTACATACAAACCATGGAGGGAATTGAAACAAAACTATCGCAAGCTTGTTTGCCTCTACTAATGGTTGTACAGATTGCTCAAAAGCACTAAACATTTCTTTTTCAGAAACAAACGGGATTTTTCCACGCTGATGCCCTGTCATCCCTTGATATGCTTTCACAACAAATTCAAAGCCATCCGGTGTTTCATGAACCCACTTTTCATAATTTCGAACCGGTTGGATCGCATAAAAAGAAGAATCCACTTCAACAGTTTGGAAATGCTTACTATATTCTTTTAATTTTTCATGACTTGGTAAACGTTCTGGATAAAGGTCATCATGGTCACCCCACCCAGTTAACCCTATCTTCATCATGCTAATACTCCTTACAGCCACTTTTTTTGCTATTATACCATAGGATGAATGAAGGCAAGAGCGCTGTTGCTCACTGTAACGGACATCTATTCCGCTATTTTTACAAAGCAGCCTTGTTTCTCAATCTTATCGGACATCTGTTCCGTTATTAACGCTGATTTCGGGTGTTTCTCCTCTATTTTGAGCAAATAAAGGAATTGGTGTCCGAACGCAATTAAAAACAGCAGAAAATGACATCAATAACGGATTCAATGTCCGATATGATTTTACTTAGTTTCTTACTCCTTACGGTCTAAATAATTCATATTATTGTCTTCACCGACAAAATTCATTTCTCCTGCAAATCCATAAATCTCCCAGTTCCCATCATCATTTTCTGTGAATATATATTCTCTTACCCAGTCTTGTAATTTCGGATCATAACCTGTATATTCTTGCTTAATCGTTAAATATGTTTCATTGAAAAACTCATTCTCGTAATACGTTTTTTCGATAAAAGCATCAGTAACTGTAATACCTTCATGAAATACTGTTGGATAAAATGTATCTTCAATATAATAAAAATCCCCATTTGCATTTTTCTCTGACTCCAAGGAAATAAATATTCGAATAATCTCTTGTGCCTCTCGTCCAAACTCTTTAGAAAAAACTTGTTCATATTCCTTATATTCCTTAAGAGAAATGGTTTTTTTTGCTGATAATTCAATAATGAGCTCCTCTTTTTTCTTAATCATTTCCGTTGCAATTGCCATATCAAAATCCGTTTTCTCTTCTTTAATTGGCTTTATTTCCGATGAGTTACAGCCAGTCAAAAAAACAACCGACATAATAATCGTTACAAGCCATGATATAGACTGTTTCATTAGGTCTCCTCTTTTTCATTATCAGATTGATTTATGTGCTATCATTATTTCAAATAATGTAAGTTTTTACAATTTATTTTTTTCAGACAGACACCAAAAAAAGACGAACTTCAAACGTTCGTCTCCTCCATAACTCGAACTTGATAAGCACACTTAAAAACAAACAAAAACACATTAATTAGTAGAAATATATATAACAATACTAAAAACTAATACACCGAAAAACTGTTAATACATTTACTGGAAGTTGAATACTCCTTTAATAATACTCCCACTAACAATTACGAGAAATGAGAATTAATTGTCTCTTCAACTTTGTTTAACATTTCTTTATACGCTTCTTCATTAACTATACCAATGCTTCCAAATAGTAGATGCTCAATAGGTTCAATTCCGGAGAATTCAAAAATTCCAATGTCAGAGGTCATTTTCAGACCTGCTGTCATACCAATCTCATCATACTCCTCAGTTGGAGTTCCATGAGTATTAATGATAAGTCCTTTTTTTCCTTTCAACAGTTTAATTATACCTTCTTCACCAAAAGCATAAGCATATCCGTATGCAAATACTCGGTCTACATAACCTTTTAATATTGCTGGAAGACCCGTCCACCAGATAGGGTAAATAAATGTTATGACATCTGCTTCATTAATAAATTCATGTTCCGTTCTGATATCCTTCGGAGTTTGACCTGCTTTCATTGCTACCGTATCTTTTGGTTGCAGCACAGGTTGAAATTTTAGTTCATATAAATCACGTACAATAACCTCATGACCGTTCTTCTTTAGGGCACGAACTGTCGTATCCAATATAGCATGATTTAAACTTTCAGGGTGTGGGTGTGCATAAACAATAAGATGTTTCATTGTAAATTACCTCCAAATATTTTTATATTTAATTATCAAGCTAATTCAAATATTATAAGATTAAGGAATTTATTGTAAGTAGTCATTTTTTTGTAACATAGTCATAAAATTAGTACCTTTAAGGAAGAGAGGCGTTTGTTATGGCAAGAAGTTGGTTTAGTGAGCCACCTGAGGAACAAAAAGAGATCTGTCCAATTACACTAACTCAAAACTTAATTGCAGGAAGATGGAAAATCATCATTCTATGGCATTTAAGTGTACAGACTAGGCGATTTAATGAACTCCAAAGATTATTACCTAACATTTCAAAAGGAATACTAGCACGTCAGTTAAGAGAATTAGAAGAAGATCAAATGGTTCACAGAGAAGTTTATAAAGAAGTCCCTCCAAAAGTGGAATATTCACTAACTCCTAAAGGAAAAAGCTTTATCCCTATATTGGAAAGTATGGGTGAGTGGGGTGAAAAACATATAATGAGCTAAGATTCGTCATCTTATTTAAAAGCTAAGACTTAAATTTTTCTTAGCTTTTTCGGATGTATACAAAAAAGCGTTACTGCTAGACAGCAGATACTTTTTATTGATTACTGAAAAAAATAGAAGAAGACGAACTTCAAAAGTTCGTCTTCTCCATTTCGTACTCATTATCCAATAGACCCTTCCATCTCGAACTTGATTAAACGGTTCATTTCAACCGCATATTCCATTGGAAGTTCTTTTGTAAATGGCTCGATAAAGCCCATTACGATCATTTCTGTTGCTTCTTCCTCAGACAATCCACGACTCATGAGGTAGAACAATTGGTCCTCAGATACTTTTGAAACAGTCGCTTCATGTTCAAGTGTAATGTTGTTATTTAAAATTTCGTTGTAAGGAATTGTATCAGACGTCGATTGGTTATCTAGAATTAACGTATCACACTCAATCTTCGCTTTAGAACCTTCTGATTTTCTTCCAAAGTGAGCAATTCCACGATATGTTACTTTACCACCATGTTTAGAAATGGATTTAGAAACAATCGTTGATGAACAATTTGGTGCAAGATGCATGACTTTTGCTCCTGCATCTTGGTGCTGGCCTTTTCCTGCAATCGCAATTGAAAGGATTGTTCCTTTTGCTCCTTCACCTTTCATAATAACGGCTGGATATTTCATCGTTAATTTGGAACCGATGTTTCCATCGACCCATTCCATTGTTGCATTTTCATAGGCCACCGCACGTTTTGTAACAAGGTTATAAATGTTTGGAGCCCAGTTTTGAATCGTCGTATAACGGCAATATGCGTTTTTCTTAACGATAATTTCAACAACCGCACTATGAAGTGAGTTTGTTGAGTAAACAGGCGCTGTACAACCTTCAACATAATGTACATGACTATCCTCATCTGCAATAATTAACGTACGCTCGAATTGTCCCATATTTTCAGAGTTAATACGGAAGTATGCTTGAAGTGGTGTTTCACATTTTACTCCTTTAGGAATATAGATGAATGATCCACCAGACCATACCGCTGAATTTAACGCAGCAAATTTATTATCAGAAGGCGGAATAATTGTTCCAAAATGCTCTCTGAAAATTTCTTCATGCTCACGTAAAGCTGTATCAGTATCTTCAAAAACAATTCCTAAATCTTGAAGATCTTCTTTCATGTTATGGTAAACAACTTCAGATTCATACTGAGCAGATACCCCAGCTAAATACTTTTGCTCTGCTTCTGGAATCCCTAACTTATCAAACGTATTTTTAATTTCTTCCGGAACTTCATCCCAAGACTTCTCGGACTTTTCAGACGGCTTAACATAATACGTAATGTCATCAAAGTTTAATTCAGCTAAATTACCTCCCCATTGAGGCATAGGCATTTTATAAAACTGCTCCAACGATTTTAGACGGAAATCTAACATCCATTGTGGCTCTTTTTTCATGTTGGAAATTTCTTTCACGATCTCAGGTGTTAACCCTTTTTTTGAACGGAAAATCGATACATCTTTATCTCGAAACCCGTATTTATATTCACCGATTTCAGGCGCTTTCTTTGCCATGTGAAACCCTCCTTTTAGTTGTTGACCATTGACTATCCAGCTGTTCTCTTACTCCTCTGTTTCGCCTTGGAGACCTTTCTCCATCGCTTTCCATGCCAATGTTGCACATTTAATTCGAGCTGGAAATTTGGCAACTCCTTGTAATGCTTCGATGTCACCTAAATCAAACGTCGAATCATCATAATCCTTCCCTAACATCATATCCGAAAAGATATCAGACATGACTAATGCTTCTTTTACTTCTAGACCTTTTACAGCTTGCGTCATCATCGAAGCAGAAGCCATACTAATCGAACAACCTTCACCAACAAATTTTGCATCGGTAATTTTCCCATCTTCCACTTTCATTTGAAGTTGGATTCGGTCACCACAGGTTGGGTTGTTCATATTCACAGTTAATGAATCACCGTCAAACTCTCCACGATTACGCGGGTTTTTATAATGATCCATAATTACTTGTCGGTATAACGTGTCAAGATTATTACCTAAAGACATCGCCAAAATACTCCTTTGTTTTTATTAAACCGTTGACGAGTACATCGATTTCATCTTTTTTATTGTATAAATAAAAACTAGCACGAGCGGTAGCTGACACATTTAACCATTTCATTAATGGTTGTGCACAATGATGTCCTGCACGAACAGCAATTCCTTCTGCATCTAAAACGGTCGCTACATCATGTGGATGAACATCATCAATATTGAAGGTGACAAGACCAGCACGTTCTTTTGGTCCATAAATTGTCATTCCTTCGATTTCTGACATTCTTTCCATTGCATATTGTGCTAAATCATGTTCATGATTGGCAATGGCGTCAAGCCCGACTTCTTCTAAAAAGTCAATCGCTGCTCCTAAACCAATGGCTCCGGCAATGATTGGTGTACCCCCTTCAAATTTCCAAGGAAGCTCTTTCCACGTCGATTCTTGCAAGCCTACAAAATCAATCATTTCACCGCCAAATTCTATCGGTTCCATTTGGTTTAGCCATGCTTTTTTTCCATACAGTACCCCAATTCCAGTAGGTCCGCCCATTTTATGTCCAGAAAAGGCAAAGAAATCACAATCAATATCCTGTACATCGATTTTCATATGTGGCGCACTTTGTGCACCGTCTACTACCATTATAGCACCATGTTTATGGGCAATGGCAGTAATTTCTTTGACGGGATTAATGACACCAAGTACATTAGACACTTGCATGACAGCGACAATTTTCGTCTTGTCTGTAATTGTGTTCTCGACATCATCTAAAGAAATCGAACCATCCGCTTGTAAAGGAAGATACTTTAGCGTTGCTCCTGTTACTTTTGCAACTTGTTGCCATGGAATAATATTACTGTGATGTTCCATAGGTGTGATGACAATCTCATCACCTTCTTTCACTGTAGAGCGACCATAACTTGATGCTACTAAATTAATCGCCGTTGTCGTTCCACGAGTGAAAATAATCTCTTCTGTAGACTTTGCATTGACAAACGAACGGACTTTTTCTCTAGCCCCTTCATAACCGTCAGTCGCTAACGTCCCGAGCGTATGAACGCCACGGTGAACGTTAGAATTATAACGGCGATAATAATCATCAAGTGCTTCAATAACCTTTACTGGTTTTTGGGACGTTGCTGCACTATCTAAATATACAAGAGGTTTTCCGTTTACGTTTTGATCCAATATCGGAAACTGCTTACGAACCTCTATTACATCCATTACTTGACTTTCCTTTCAATCACTTCACGCATACGTTCTTTCACTGATTCTACTGGAAGTTGATTTACAACAGGTGCTAAGAATCCATGAATGATTAAGCGCTCTGCTTCAAGTTTTGTAATCCCACGACTCATTAAATAGAACATTTGCAATGGATCAATTCGTCCTACAGAAGCAGCATGACCTGCTGTTACATCATCTTCGTCAATTAATAAAATCGGGTTTGCATCCCCACGAGCTTTTTCACTTAACATTAACACTCGTTCTGTTTGCTCTCCGTTTGACTTTGTTGCGCCATGCTCGATTTTTGTAATCCCGTTAAAAATCATTGTTGCTTCTTCACGCATAACACCATGCTTTAAAATATAACCTTCAGAGTGTTTACCATGGTGGAAAATTTGAGTTGTGAAGTTTTGTTTTTGTTGGCCTCGACCAATCGTTACTGTTTTTGTATCAGCATATGAATTTTCGCCAATAAGATGCGTAGTATTATCTGAAACCGTGTTACCATCGTTCATTTGTCCTAATGCCCAATCAACTCTTCCATCACGAGCTACATTTGCACGACGAACTACATAAGTCGTTACACCCGCTCCTAAGTTATCAACCCCGCCAAAGGAAACACGAGCGTTTTGACCAACAAATACTTCCGCAACGATGTTTGCAACAGCATTGTTAACATTGGCAAAAGAAACATAGTTTTCAACATACGTTACAGAACTATTGTCTTCTGCGACAACGATGACATGATTAAATAATCCAGTATTTTCTTTATCTAATTGTACGATTGTTTGAAGTGGCACAGTTAATTCTGTATTTTTCGGAACATAAATAAATACTCCACCGTTCATTAGTGCACCATGAAGAGCTGTAAGACGATTTTCATCATATTTCACAACATCGTTCATAAAATATTTTTGAAGCAAGTCACTATGGTCACGAGCAGCAGTAGCAATATCAGTAAAGATAACACCTTGGTTTTCTAACTCCGAACCTGACTTTTCATAAACTACTGTAGCATCTCGAAAAACAAGTAAGTTTTGATTATCTGTTTCTTCTCCAATCAATGCAACAACTTCATCATGTAAATCTGAAATGGATGTTACGATTTCTTTTCCACCTTGTTCATGTGTGAAATCTGTAAAGTTCCAACCTGTTATTTTTGTCTTATCCGGTTTTGGTAACTCTTTTTGGTCAACTGTATCTAAAGACGATAGGCGTAAGTTCAATAACCATTCTGGTTCGCCACGGCCTTTAGAGAATTCTTTAATGTAGTCTTGGTCAAACGTAATTTTTGTCTCAACTGACATGAATATCCCTCCTTGCGGCCTATGCTTGAACTTTTTCGTCTTCGATTCCTAATTCTTCCTTAATCCAATCGTATCCTTCTGCTTCTAGACGCTCTGCTAACTCGGCACCACCTGATTTTACAATACGACCTTGCATCATAACATGGACTTTATCTGGCGTGATGTAATTTAATAGACGTTGGTAGTGAGTGATGATTAAGCAACCAAACTCTTCTCCACGCATTTCATTAACACCTTTCGACACTACTTTTAATGCATCAATATCAAGACCTGAATCAATTTCATCTAATATCGCAATTTTTGGCTCAAGCATTAATAATTGTAAAATTTCATTTCTTTTCTTTTCTCCACCAGAAAACCCTTCGTTTAAATATCGTTGAGCAAATTCTTGATTCATTTCTAGTAAGTCCATTTTTTTATCAAGTTGACGAATAAATTTCATTAATGAAATTTCGTCTCCTTCTTCACGTTTAGCGTTGATTGCCGAACGTAAGAAGTCCGCGTTTGTAATTCCACTAATTTCACTTGGATATTGCATTGCTAAAAACAGTCCAGCTTGAGCACGCTCATCAACTTCCATTTCAAGTAAATCTTCTCCGTTAAATATTACCGTACCACCTGTAATTTCATACTTTGGATGACCCATTAAAGCTGATGCTAATGTTGATTTACCAGTTCCATTTGGTCCCATAATTGCATGGATTTCTCCACCTTTAATTTCTAGATTGAAATCCTTTAAGATTTGTTTCCCTTCGATTTCGACTTGAAGATTTTCAATTTTTAAATACGGTGCTGACATTTGATACTACCTCCAATTTTTATCATGAGTTTAGGCGTGACAACGGTTGTACACACTTCAATTTTAAATTATTCTCATTCTATTCTCATTACAATCTTATACTATTTCCAATGTTAGTTCAAGGCTTACGCTTTTCAGTTTACACTCTTTCTATAGTGTTAAGTATGTAAAACATAAAAATACTTAGACATATACTAGTCTCAACATTAAATTCCTTCCTCATTCAAAATCTTTTTTAAGTGAAAAAGATGGTGCTAGTTACAGCACCACCTTTTCTGTTCATTTTATAATTGAGTTAGTATTTTTTTTGTTACTTCATACTCTTTATCCCGCTTTTTTTCTACTTCTAAGCGTTTCGTTAAGCTTCGGTTATACTCTGCATATCCCATACCGTGATTTCGTTGCATTGCTTTTTCCATATCACTTGTGTACGTGGTCTTTATCAAGTTAGTAATCTGTACCAATCCCTTTCTTTTTTTGTACAGTAATAATCGTAACATCTATAGATCTAACACCCAATCTCTATATAACGTCAGATTTTATACTATTTAGCGAAAGGTTGTGGTGAGAAAACCTAACATGGCGTTCTTCTACAATTGCTCTACCATCCTGCTCAATTCTCTTTATTGTTTCATGTTTGAGGAATTAAGCTCACTAATCGCTTCCTGTACTAATGTCACGGCTTGACTCATAGCCGCTCCTCCACCAAAGGCAGCTGTTACACCTACAGCCTCAAGAATTTCTTCTTCTGTACACCCTTGGTCTAAGCACCCTTTTGTATGATAAATGATGCAGTATTCATCTTGACCATAAATACTAATGCCAAGTGCAATTAATTGTTTTTCTTTTTTGGATAATTTACCTTCCGCAAAACAAGCTTCAGTAAAAGCATTGTATTGCTTTGCGATCTCTGGCATTTTTTGTGTGAATTGACCAAGTCCTTCTTTATAATCTTGTAGCGCCATTGTGATCATATTATCTTGTTGTTGTTCCATCTGTATCACCTCATGTTTTTATTTACAACGATAGTATGGTTTAATTCAGTTTTTCTCATTACAGATTTTGGTTTATTTTTAAATATGTCGAAAATATGAAAAACCGTGTGAAGAAAAGTGTGACAAACCGTTGAACTCCATTCCCTTATTTGAGAAGTCACGCTACAATAAAACTATAGAAAATGTGAATTGTTTCACAAGGACATGTGAAGTGCTTCACAGCTCTATAACTACTATCTTAGGAGGAATTCATATGTTTGGACAATTCTTACGTGAAAACAAATACGCTGCTATCATTTTATTCTTTATTCGTGTGTATCTCGGTTGGACTTGGTTAACAATTGGTTGGGGGAAAGTAACAGGTGATTTTAATGCCGCTGGTTATTTACAAGGGGCCGCTGCAAATCCAGTAATGCAAGGAGAAGCTGTTGTTTATCCTACGTATGTTGCATTTTTACAAAATTTCGCAATTCCAAATGCTGAGTTATTCAGCTTTATGGTTGCATGGGGTGAGCTATTAGTTGGATTAGGATTATTACTTGGCATTCTAACTACACCTGCTGCATTTTTCGGAGTCATGATGAACTTTGCCTTTATGTTTGCAGGAACTGTGTCTACTAACCCATGGATGATTTTACTTTCTATGTTTATTCTAGCTGCAGGGGCAAACGCAGGACGACTTGGCGGCGACCGTTATGTCATGCCTTATATTAAAGAAAGAGTAAAAGCGATTCGTGAAAATAAAAAGAACAAACAACTACCAAAAGCTCCAACACCAATGGCGAGCTAATCAGGAAAAAACATGAAAAGACTGAGTGATTTCTACTCAGTCTTTTTTGTGTTTACCAAGTTCCTTGCAATAGCGTCCGCTCTAAAATTGCAACGATGCTAGTTGTGATAACATTCGATACTATAATAACAATCAGTAACCTTTTAGCGTTGGCGGCGTGTTTTTTAAGCAGATAATAAATAATTGGTGCTTCTATTATAATCGTTAAAAAAAGATATCCTAGTAACACAATATAATAGGGTCCTGATTGAAACGCTAAATACCAGGCATCAGCTAAATCAGTAGCAAACGGCTGCATTTCAAACATTCTCCAAACATAAGGAAAAAGAAATGACATAATATTTGCCAATATGATAAGTACAACCGCCTTTACTTTGATTGATAAGTCCTTTCCTAATGAACTTAAAAATAAAATGGCAACAATTTCGATGAAAAGTGTAATACCAATTGCAAGGGGCAGTAATTCTTTCGGACTTGACGTTAACCATTGCCAAGATGAATTCGCATACACTGACACTTGAAAAATTAAAGTAAAAACACATAAGCACAAAACTACTTTAAGATTAAAACGATTCATTAACATTTGTAGTCCACCTTTTTTGGTCGATGCGGTGGGTTTGACGCATCTCTTCCTATGATATTTAGGAAAGAAGTGATAAACATGACAACGGTTTTGCATTCGTCAAATTTAAAACCAATTTTCCATATTAATATTGTGATTTTACTCGATAGAACTACTTTTTTCTCGGGTATATTTACTTATTTTTCAAATTTAGTTATAAAAAGGGGTGATTTGATCTAGTTAGTCTGTATTCCGATTAGTTTATGAACACTTTTCTTCGGGGTTTTCGCTCCTTTTGTTTAATAGCATTTTTCTATTGGACACTTCCCTCTGCTTTTGCCTTGTTTTGTCCTATAGAACCCTTCTATTGGACACTTCTCTCACTTTCCGCTCCAATCTGTCCTTCATTAACTTTATGAAGAACACTTCTCCTCATTTTCCACTCGGTTTTGTCCTTCATCGGCCTTATGAAGGACACTTCTCTTCATTTCCCGCTCCATTCTGTCCTTCATCGGCCTTATGAAGGACACTTTGCCTCATTTTCCACTCCATTTTGTCCTTCATCCACCTTATGAAGGACACTTCTCCTCATTTTCCACTCCATTTTGTCCTTCATCAGCCTTATGAAGGACACTTCTCCCCATTTCACACTTCATTTTGTCCTTCATAGAACAAAAACGCTCTCGCAACAGCTTTAAAAACAGCAAAAAACCCATTGGCATCATAACCAACGGGTTTCAAGTCACAGATTAGTCAACCATGGGGATAACTGCACCGTTATATGTTTCGTTAATGAAGTTTACGATTTCTTCTGAACGTAATACTTCCACTAATGTTTGGAATTCTGGACGGTCTTTATCTTCAGAACGAACAACAATTAAGTTCGGTTGAAGAACGTCTGCTCCCTCAAACGCAATACCGTATTTCTCGATGTCGACTCCGCCTTCAAGCGCGTAGTTCGTATTAATAACAACAGCATCGCCTTCACCATTTTCAAATGATGGTGCAAGAATTCTCGCTTCTACTAATGTAGAGAAATCAAGGTTTTTTGGATTTGCAACGATATTTTCTCTAGTCGCTAGTTCACCTTCAGCATTATCAAGCTCAATTAAACCTGCACGCTCAAAGATTGGCAAAATTCGGCCGTGGTCACTGATTGAATCACTCATGATAATTTTTGCTCCATCTGGAAGTTCATCTAAAGAACGATATTCTTTTGAATAAACACCAATTGGCTCTGCGTGGATCGCACCAACACTTTCAAACTCATAACCATTTTCATCAATTTGCATTGCTAAATAGCCAGGTGTTTGGAAATAGTTTGCATCTAATTCACCATCACGTAATGTTTGGTTTGGTAAAATATAATCTTGGAATGTTTTAATTTCTAAATCAATGCCTTGTTCTGCTAGTAATGGTTTAGCTGCTTCTAACACTTCTGTATGAGGAACAGCTGAAGCACCTACTACTAATGTTACACGTTCTTCTTGCTCGCCTTCTCCTGCAGTATCACCTGCTTGTTGTTGTCCTTCATCATTTGCACCACACGCCACTAATGCGAGTGATAACGCTGCTGCTCCTACGAAACCAAATAGTTTCTTCATGAATAAATCCCCCTTAGGTTATCTTTTGTCTAATTTATTTGTGAAAAAATCACCAATCCATTGAATAATAAATACAACGATAAGGATTGCGATTGTTGCCACCAACGTCACTTGGAAGTTGTTCCGTTGAAATCCTTCCAAATAGGCAAAATGCCCGAGCCCCCCAGCTCCAATTACCCCTGCCATTGCCGTATAACTCACTAACGCAATGGCGGTTACCGTAATCCCTGAAATCAAAGCCGGTAATGATTCTGGAATGAGAACTTTCATTATAATTTGGCGATTTGTTGCGCCCATTGATTGGGCAGCTTCAATTACGCCTTTATCAATTTCTCGAAGGGCAATTTCAACCATCCGGGCATAAAAAGGAGCTGCCCCGATAATTAATGCAGGTAACGCTGCATTTGCACCGAGAATTGATCCAACTACAAATCTTGTAAACGGAAATAATAAAATAATTAAAATAATAAATGGGATCGAGCGAAAAATATTTACGACCGCTCCGATACAAGCATTGGCGATATCGTTTTCCCACAAATTCCCTTTCCCAGTTAAATAAAGAACGAGCCCAAGTAAAATTCCAAGAATAAAAGTAGCCAATACAGATATCGAGGTCATATACAACGTTTCAAGCGTCGCATCCCATAGTTGGTCCCATTTCATTTTGGCAAACCACTCAACGGTTGAATCAACCATTCTCGATCACCTCCACATTCACTTGATTTTTTATGAAAGTAATCGCGGCATTAATTTCTGCTTGTTCCCCGTCGATTTGAATAAATAATGTGCCGTATGAACCATCTTGGGTTTTCGTAATTTTCCCTTGGAGAATACTAATATCAACGTCAAATTGGCGAATGATTTTTGTAATTAACGGCTGTTCTGCTTCTTCACCAACAAACGTAATTTGCACAACTTTTCCTTTACCTTCACTGATGAAATGTTCAATCGTTTCTTTTGTTTCTTCAGGTTCGGTAATTTGTTTGACAAATTCTTTTGTAATATTTTGTTGTGGGTGGCGGAAAACATCAAGGACCTCGCCTTCCTCCACAACTTTCCCAGCCTCCATCACAGCTACGCGATGGCAAATTTTTCGAATCACATGCATTTCATGTGTAATCAACACAACCGTTAACCCTAGTTTTTTATTAATATCTACAAGCAGTTCTAAAATCGAGTCTGTTGTCTTCGGGTCAAGTGCTGATGTTGCTTCATCACAGAGTAATACTTTTGGTTTATTCGCTAGTGCCCTTGCGATACCGACACGCTGCTTTTGGCCCCCACTTAATTGGGAAGGATACGATTCCCCTCTCCCTTCTAAGCCAACTAACTTAATTAATTCATCTACACGTTTGATGCGTTCTTCTTTTTTTACACCTGCAATTTCTAATGGAAAAGAGATGTTCTCTCTTACTGTCCGTGACCATAACAAGTTAAAGTGTTGAAAGATCATACTGATCTCTTGCCGTGCCTTTCGTAATTGATTGCCTTTTAACCGTGACATTTCACTTTCTCCGACTAGAACACTTCCTTCTGACGGACGCTCTAAGCTATTTAACATTCGGATTAACGTGCTTTTCCCCGCACCGCTATACCCGATAATGCCATAAATTTCACCTTCTCGTATTTGTAAGTTCACTCCGTCAACCGCATGAACGATACCGTTTTTCGTATGAAACCATTTCCGAATATTTTGCAATGTAATCATCCGAAGTCCTCCTTTCAATCCGATATTTCCTATTTGTTTACTCTATATTAATCCGAAAAAAGTAGGCGTGTTATCGCCGAAGATTTTTTTTATAAAAAAACCTTCCCGCAACTGAGCAGAAAGGTGTTCTTTTCCTTTCTCTCATCTACCAAAGCCAACGCTTTGCAGGAATTAGCACTTCTCTAGTTTGGTCAACTAAAGGTTGCTGGGTTTCATCGGGCCCGTCCCTCCACCTCTCTCGATAAGAGTTATATATAGTTAATCTTTCGTATATTATGTTACACGATTCGATACGCTAGTTCTTTAATTCATGAAAGAATAATAGCATGCTAGTTTTTTATCTGTCAATCACTTTACAACAAAGTTGAAAAAGTTTAACTAGTTTGAATAGTTAGTTAGTTCTATTTTATTTTTCGAAAAACAAGGTAGAAGTATACAGATCCAATTAAATATAAACAGCCTGTAATGGAAAAAACGATCGCATAGCCATAATAGGAACCGTACATCATCACAATCGTCATTGAGACAGGACCCATAACAGCCCACCCTAATTGGAACACCATTTGACCAACCGAGTTTGCTAAGCCTTTCATCGAATCATCAACACTTTTCATCATCAGTGACATTTGAATGGGATTACCAGCATTCATTAGTGCTTGTCGGAATAAAAAACCTAATACCGCTAACCAAAGGTTTTCCGTATACGCTGTTAATAATAAAAACGGCAATGACGTTAATTGTAAAATAACAACCGCTCTTACCTCACCGAACTTTTTAACAACAAGTGGTCCAATCATAAACGCAACAGCTGTCATCGCTTGCCCTAAAGAGACAATAATTCCAACGAGTGACTTTGAAATCTCAAAACGGTCAGTAAAATAAAGATTTAAGTAAGGAATAACAAGGCCCGATCCAAATCCGATAATTAATTGAGCGACGGCAAAAAGAAGAATAATTTTAACTCCAGCTTTATGAGTCGTGAACAATTTTTTAAATGAGACTGATGCTGTTTTTTCCGTTTTCAGTTTCCTATTTTCATTGATTTTAAATAGTGGAAATAGCGAGGCAAAAAAGAACGCTGAACCGATCAATAACGTAATTCGAATACTTGTTAATGCAGAAACACCAAACAAATACTGAAACGCATCACTTAACGAACCTCCTAACACGTTTCCAATCACATTTGCCACCATAATTAAGGCAAAATTAAAACTAAACAAATGTACTCTTTCTTTTTCCGTTGAGTTTTCTGCGAGTAACGGAATCGAAGACACTTGAATAAATGACATAAAGACACCCGTTAAAAACGCAGTAAGTAATAACGTTGATTCTGGCACTAATAAAGAGCGACTTGTAAGTGTTAAAGCTGTAATTAAGGCACCAATAAAAATGATTTTTTTCCTTCCAAACTTGTCACTTAACAATCCGGCTGGTAATAATGCGATCGCCGATGCTGTTGCTTGCATCGCAATCACCTTCCCATTCACTTGGTCATCATATCCAAGCTCGCGAATATAATAATTATAAATGATCATAAAAATACCCATACCAATATTTCCTAGTACAGATACCCATAAAAACATACGAACGTTTTGATTATAACCTTTTAATTGATTTTTCCAATCACCAATAAACTGAGTCATCGTAACCCTTCTCGCCGTATATATTTCGTATCCCTAAATAATAATAGTAGAAAATATAACATTTGAAAAGGGGTTTTTTAAAAGTTACAAAATTCTATACATTTAAAAAAAGCGAACAACTGGATTTCCAATTGTTCGCTAGTCTTATTTCTTTAGTTGATATTTTAATTTCTTCAATTGGAAATAAAAGAAGCAACCAACACAAAAGCCCGCTAATGCAACTGACGCAGCAATGGTCACCATCGCGATGAAGATCCAACCAAGCCAATGACCAAACAAAAGAATTATAAAACCGATGAAAAGAAGGCTTGCTGCAATGGTTTGGTTAAAACGTTGTAGCTCTGCTGCTTCTGTCTCTTCATTTGAACGATCTTTGTTATTTATCGTTTTCACCAATAAAAAAGCAAGATTTGCCTTCGGACCAAAGATAAGTGCAATCGTAACAACTACAAAGGTAATACCAACGATAACTAAACTTTGAAAAAGGATGGCACTTAACGTTAACAACACCATCATCCACTGGTTAGCTCGGACGAAAGAAACAGGAATCTCCTTCAACCTTATCACTCCTTCCTTCTCTCTATAACATAACACATGAAAGAATAAGCTACACAATATCTGCTTGTAAAGCAGATATTGTGTAGCCTAGAATTAACACCAGCCCATATCGCAACCTTCTACATATTTATCTGGGTTTTTAGATACCCCTTTTTCATATCGAAAAATCTTATTGTTATCAAACTCAAACCCACGGGCCATTTCATACTTTGTTCCTTCATTTGTCTCTTTAATTTTTCCTATTCTTGAATCATCCATATACAAATTCATACAACCATTTTCAAACTTTCCTTCAACTTTTGCTGTTACCTCTACTTTTAAAGGTTCATTTTGACTTTGATTATCGTTCATCATGCAGACCTCCTTTGGGTAACATATTATTACTTTTCCCTAATGTAAAATGTGTACACGAATGAATCAATGGGAGAAAGAAAAGAACTTGACGATAGCGTCAAGTTCTTCCTTTTATTAGTCTTCGTTTACCATTTCTTCGTATTGTTCAGCCGTCATTAACTTATCCACTTCTGACGCGTCAGAAGGCTCAACAACAATCATCCAAGCTTTTTCATACGGAGATTCATTTACAAACTCTGGGGAATCGTCTAAGTCTTCATTTACTTCTACGACTTTCCCACTTACAGGTGCATACAACTCAGACACCGTTTTAACAGATTCTACGCTACCGAATGGCTCGTCCGCTTCAATTTCATCTCCAACTTCAGGAAGCTCAACAAAGACGATATCTCCTAGTTCAGATTGAGCAAAATCAGTAATTCCGATACGGATTTTCCCATCTTCTTGTTTTACCCATTCATGCTCTTCTGAATATTTCAGTTCCTTTGGTAAATTCACTAATAACCCCTCCAACATTCATTCTAAATCTTATATTAAATATAATATAATTAGCATTATTTCTCAACTAATCTTATGATTTCCAAGCTTCTTCAAACTGGTCTTCTTTAAAGCCAACCGTCACTTTCGTTCCATCAGTAACGATTGGACGTTTAATTAACATTCCATCAGACGCTAACAACTGTAAAAGTTCCTCTTCTGTTGCAGTTGGAATCTTATCTTTAATCCCGAGTTCACGATATTTTTTTCCACTCGTATTAAAAAATTTCTTTAACTCTAGTCCACTTTTTTGATAAAGCTCTTGTAAAACTTCTTTTGATGGTGGATGTTCAACAATATGTACTGGTTCAAAAGCAATGTCATTTGCTTCTAACCAAGATTTCGCTTTTTTACAAGTTCCACAATTCGGATACCAGTAAAATGTAAGTGCCATGTTATCCCTCCTCTCTTCCCCCATTATTTCCGATTAGTTTAGATTTTACAACCCTTAGGCTATTGTTTTTCCGAGTTTCTTTCTTCATCCACTTCATACGCATCTTGAATCATTTCGAGCGTTGGATGTTTTTTGTCTTCTAAGTCCTCAACTCCCGTTAATTCAGAAGTATAAATAATATGTTCTTTTTTCTTCATAAAAGAAACCTCCCTTATCATGTCTTACCGTTATTATTTGGGTGGCGACATTCTTCATACAAATAATCAATGGCAAAACTGGAAAAAACCTAAAGAAGCTCCAATACGGAGCTCCTTTAGTCTTAGTAGAGAGGAGAATGCTTCTTCCTTTGTAGAAAGGAGGAATATTTTATTTTTGAGACATTGTCTCAAAAAGTGATAAACAGGTTTTACACGACATAGCTTTCTTCTGCTAGGACAACTTCAGCAATTTCACGTTTTTTCGTAATAACGTTAATTGGAGTGTGACGAGTTAATTTACGTAAAATTGAAATCATTGTACGTAAAGAGTCGCCTTCTTCCATTGCTACTAAAGATTCTTTCGCATGAGCTTCGATACGGTTAAACGCTTCTTGACAGAACACTTGAGTCATAAGAAGTTTTTGGTTATTTTTCTCTAAGCCTGTTTTACCAATCGCTTTTTCCGTACGAAGGATAACAGATTCCATAGAGAAAACTTCACTTACGATATCAGCTACATTTGACAAAATTTCTTGTTCATGTTGTAGTTTTTGCTGATATTTTTGAGCGCCAGTACCAGCTACCATCAAGAAGATTTTCTTCGCCATTTTTAATAAATACTTTTCTTGCTCTAACGGCTCAGTTCCAACTTCCTCAGGCATCATCATCATAAGCTCTTCTTGTAGTTTCATCGCTTTTTCTAATAATGGAAGCTCGCCTTTCATTGCTTTACGAAGAATTGTTCCAGGTACTAGAAGGCGGTTAATTTCATTTGTACCTTCAAAAATACGGTTAATTCTTGAGTCACGGTAGATGCGTTCTACTTCGTACTCAGCCATGAAACCATAGCCACCATGGATTTGAACTGCTTCATCTGCACAATAGTCTAATGTTTCAGAACCAAATACTTTATTTAAAGAACACTCAATTGCGTATTCTGCAATTCCTTTTGCTACTTCACGACCATCTTTTTGCTCTTCCTCAGAAAGTCCACCTAGACGGTCTTCAAACAATCCACCTGTACGGTAAATTGAGCTTTCTGCTGCATATGTTGCAGTTGCCATGTTTGCTAATTTTTCTTGAATTAATGTGAAACGCGCAATTGGTTGCTTAAACTGCTTTCTTTCATTTGCATACTTCGCAGCTAACTCAAGCGCACGCTTTGAACCACCAATTGTACCGATTCCAAGCTTATAACGTCCTACATTTAAGATGTTAAAGGCAATAACGTGACCTTTACCAACTTCACCAAGAAGATTTTCTTTAGGTACTAATGCGTCCTCAAGAATAAGGGTACGAGTAGATGAACCTTTAATTCCCATTTTCTTTTCTTCTGGACCAGTAGAAACACCTTCATATTCTTTTTCCACAATAAATGCCGTGAAATGCTCACCATCAATTTTTGCATATACAACAAATACATCAGCGAATGCCGAGTTTGTAATCCATTGTTTTTCACCATTTAATACATAGTGAGTTCCAGCTTCATTTAATACTGCCGTCGTTTTGGCACCTAACGCATCTGATCCAGAGCCTGGCTCAGTTAACGCATAAGCTGCAATTTTTTCACCTGATGCTAATGAAGGCAAGTATTTGCTTTTTTGCTCATGGTTACCGAAAAATACAATTGGTAATGACCCGATACCGACATGAGCACCGTAACTTAAAGAGAAAGCACCTGCACGCGCAAATTTTTCCGTAATAATGGAAGAACTAATTTTATCTAATCCTAGTCCACCGTATTCTTCTGGTACATCTGCTCCTAATAATCCAAGCTCTCCAGCTTCAGATAAAAGGCGACGAGAAATATCAAAATTGTGTTTTTCAATTTCTTCAATATGAGGACCTACTTCATTAATCACGAACTCCTCTGTCGTTTTTCCAATCATAATATGCTCTTCTGTGAAATCCTCCGGTGTAAATACACTTTCAGCAGCAACATCTTCAATTAAAAAGCTTCCGCCTTTTACAACTTCTTGTTTTGTTTCACTCATCGTTCATATCCCCCATTCTTTTACTTAAATAAGTTCAAATACGCCAGCAGCACCCATACCGCCACCGATACACATCGTTACAACACCAAACTGCTCACCACGCCGTTTCATTTCATGCATTAATGTTAAGGTTAACTTTGTTCCAGAACATCCAAGTGGATGACCAAGAGCAATTGCTCCACCATTTACATTAACTTTACTTTGGTCAAGTCCTAAATGACGAATGACTTGAAGTGATTGTGAAGCGAACGCTTCATTTAATTCAAATAAACCAATATCCGATAATTCTAAACCAGCTAGTGCTATCGCTTTTGGAATCGCCTCCACTGGACCAATTCCCATAATTTCTGGCGGAACACCAGCAACAGCAAAGGAGCGGAATTTTATAATAGGTGTTAACCCATTTGCTTCTGCTTCTTCACGGTCCATGACGAGCACACTTGCAGCTCCATCACTCATTTGAGACGCGTTTCCAGCTGTAACCGATCCTTTTGGATGGAAAGCTGGTCGAAGTTTTGCTAATCCATCAACTGTCGTTCCAGGTCTGACCCCTTCGTCGACACTAAACTGCACTTTTTTCTCTTTTAACTTATTATCAGTACCAACAGAACGTAAAGTTACATCGACAGGTACGATTTCATCAGTAAATTTACCGTCTTTAATCGCCTGCTCTGCACGGCGATGACTTTCTACAGCGAAAGCATCTTGGTCTTGGCGACTTACACCAAATCGTGTTGCCACTTCTTCTGCTGTATATCCCATTCCCATATAGTACTCTGGGGCATTCTCCACTAGAGATGGGTTCGGCGCAATCACATGGCCTCCCATTGGGATTAAGCTCATCGACTCGGCTCCTCCAGCTATAATTGCTTTTGAGTGGCCTAACATAATACGTTCTGATGCATAAGCAATACTTTGTAATCCAGATGAGCAATATCGGTTAATTGTAATCGCTGGGACTGTATCAGGAAGACCTGCTATTGCCCCAATATTACGAGCCATGTTCATACCTTGCTCTGCTTCCGGCATCGCACATCCAAAAATAATATCTTCTATTTTAGACGGGTCAAAGTCTCCGGCCCGTTTTAACGTTTCTTTTACTGTTAAGGCACCAAGATCATCGGGTCTTACATTGGCTAATGTTCCTCTTTTCGCTTTTCCGACTGGTGTTCTTGCACCAGCTACGATTACCGCTTCTCTCAACGCTCTTCCCTCCATTCAAGTTCCATTTCTAGTTACGTAACGGCTTTCCTTTTGTCAACATATGTTGCATACGTTGCTGTGACTTCGGCTCCGCAACAAGGCTTAGGAATGCTTCACGCTCTAGGTCTAATAAATATTGTTCATCAACATATGTTCCTTTTGGTACACGTCCACCAGCAATAACAAATGCCAGTTTCTCAGCAATTTTTAAATCATGGTCGGAAATCATTCCACCAAATTTCATTGTTTTTGCACCTAATAACATTGTTGCATATCCTGTTTCTCCAACAACTTGAATTTTACTTCGAGCTGGTGCTGTATACCCTTTATCATGCAAGTGGATAACTTGTTGTTTCGCTGCATGAAGATGATGATCACCATTCATTGTTACGCCGTCACGTTCACTTAAGAACCCGTTCGCTTTTGCTTCATGTGCAGAAGTAGCGACTTTTGCCATTGCGATCGTTTCGAACGTTTTATTGGCAATTGCTTGTAAGTCTATTGTTGTTCCTTGTGGCGCGCGCTCAAGATTACGAAGGTAAAGCTCTTTATTACCTCCACCACCAGGAATTAAACCAACACCGACTTCAACTAAGCCCATATATGTTTCAGAAGCTGCTTGAATGCTTGCGGATGGTAAACAAACCTCCGCTCCTCCACCTAATGTCATGGCGTGTGGTGCAGCAACAACTGGTTTTGAAGAATAACGAATTCTTGCCATTGCTTTTTGGAATTGGCGAATGACCATATCAAGCTCAAAGAAATTATCATCCTGTGCTTCCATCAAAATCATCATTAAGTTGGCACCAACACAGAAGTTTTTCCCTTGGTTTCCGATAACAAGTCCTTTATAGTTCTTTTCCACTTCATCAATCGATTTTGAAATCATTTGAAGTACATCAAGACCAATGGAGTTGCTCGGTGAGTGGAATTCTAAACCAGCGACTCCATCTCCTAAGTCAATAAGGGAAGCCCCACTGTTTTTGAAAATCACTTTATCCTGCTCTTTAAGTGTTTTTAAATGAATGATTTTTTCATTTTCAACAATCGCCTTATATTCGCCATTGTGATAGTAGCTTTTCTCTTTATAGAAAGACTCATGTCCTGCTGCTAACATTTCTTTTACCCACTCAGGAACTGTTTCGCCTTCTGACTCCATTTTTTCTACTGATTTGACAACGCCAATAGCATCCCATAACTCAAATGGTCCTTGTTCCCAGCCAAAGCCCCACTTCATAGCTTGGTCAACCGATAAAATGTCGCTTGCAATGTCATAGCACTGTTCAGCAGAATAAATGAGTACTGGCTTAAATAAATTCCAAATAAGCTCTCCTGCTCTGTCATCCGCATATGCGAGCGTTTTCACTTTTGCTTTTAAGCCCTTCGCTTGCTTTGCGGCTTCAGTTGAAGCTGTTTTTAATTTTTTGCGCGGGCCATACTCTAATGTATTTGGATCAAGTTCAACGATTTCGCTTCCGTTTTCCCCTTTTTTCTTCAAGAAAAATCCTTGACCTGCTTTACTTCCAATCCAACCTTTTTCAGCCATTTCTTTCATAAATGCTGGAGGATCGAATACTTCTTTTTCTCTTCCTTCAACTTTGTCATACACGTTTTTTGCAACATGTAAAAATGTATCTAAACCAACAACATCCAATGTACGGAATGTTGCACTTTTTGGTCTTCCAATGGCCGGACCTGTTACAGAATCAACTTCTCCAACTGAATATCCACCTTTTAACATTTGCTCTACTGTTACAAGCAATCCATATGTTCCAATTCGGTTTGCAATGAAGTTTGGCGTATCTTTTGCTAATACAACCCCTTTTCCTAATGCATCTTCTGCAAACGCTGTCATAAATTCAACGACTTCCGCATTTGTATGTTGTGTAGGGATAATTTCAAGCAATTTTAAATAACGTGGCGGGTTAAAGAAATGCGTTCCGAGAAAATGATGTTTAAAATCATCTGAACGACCCTCAACCATTGCTTCAACAGAAATACCTGATGTATTTGAGCTTACAATTGAACCTTGCTTACGATACTGATCAACTTGAGCAAATACTTTTTGTTTAATTTCAAGATTTTCAACAACAACCTCAATGATCCAATCAACTTCTGATAGTCGTTGCATATCGTCTTCAAAGTTACCTGCCTCAATTAAATCTTTGTTACTTTTTACTGTTAATGGAGCTGGCTTTTGCTTTAGCAATTTTTGAATTGCTGTTGTACTAATTTTGTTACGTACTTGTTTGTCTTCAAGTGTCAATCCCTTTTTCGTTTCTTCCTCAGTTAGCTCCCGAGGGACAATGTCTAATAGGAGCGTTGGAATTCCTACATTCGCGAGATGAGCAGCAATCCCTGAACCCATAACACCTGAGCCTAATACAGCTGCTTTTCGAATTTGACCAACCATATATATCCTCCTTCTCCCAGATCCTTGAATGAATCCTCATTCATTTTTATGCGAAAAAAAATGACCGCATGAATTTTTTAAATTTATTTACTATACTCACTATAAAAGATTTTTGTCTTATTGGCAATAGAAATCTGAAAATTACTACTTATTTTTTCAATTGTTTTTTGTTATGTTCTTCATAATGTAGCAATACCTCTCTAGCATATGGAAAGTCTGATTTCCGTATGCTAAGTGATGTATCATTTAAAAAAAGTGATACGTAAAAAGGAGGAATAACGAATGCAGCAAACAATGATTAACCCAAACCAACAAAACCAGCAAACGATTATGCCTCAACCACCAAATGTCATTACAACAAAAGACCATCTTTACATTTCTGATATGTTATCTTGGAACTTGTTAGCCATGAAAAAATGCCACCACACTGCCCAGCACTGCCAAGATCCAGAAATTAAAGCGGTAATTGAAAAAGCCGGTCAAATGCACCAAAAGCATTATCAAATGATACTTCAACACCTCCAAAACCAAAATCAACCGACGCAAATTCAGTAAGGAGGATTTCTCATGAGCCAACAAACAAAAATCCAAAACCCTAAAACCCAAGTTCAGGAATCTCCACAAATGTCTGACCGAGATTTCATTAATGATATTTTATCAACGGAAAAATATATAACAACTGCTTATAGTACAGCTTTAAACGAAGCGAGTCATGAAAGCTTGTATCAAACGATTAATACTGCCTTTAATGAAGCACAAAACTGCCAACGTGAATTGTTTAATACGATGTTTAGAAAAGGATGGTATAGCTTTGACGCTACACCACAACAAACAATTGATCAATCGTA
This sequence comes from Alkalihalobacillus bogoriensis ATCC BAA-922, assembly GCF_000621445.1. Classification (GTDB taxonomy): domain Bacteria; phylum Bacillota; class Bacilli; order Bacillales; family Bacillaceae_F; genus Bacillus_AO; species Bacillus_AO bogoriense. The sequence continues at coordinate 47,896 of NZ_JHYI01000031.1, forward strand.
TCAACAATTCTCAGGTTATAGTCAGCAGTTCCCTTACCAATAATAAAAGAGCTGAGTGAGGATTTTCCTCACTCAGCTCTTTCTGTCGTCATACCGGACATCTTTTCACTTCATTGCAAATAGCTCCACGTTCACTTACAAAATTATTTGTTCGTTCGCTTAAATGTAAATCTATAAAAAGGAAATAAAATGATATGCAATAAAGCGAAAAGTAAAACGACATTAAAAAATGAAGTGTTATAGAAAGTAAACCATTCAGTAAAAAGCTTGGTCTGTAGGATTTCATTTCCAAAACTTCCAAACTCAAAATCTGTAACAAAGGGTGTGTTATCAACAATTGCCAATACTAGTATAAGAACTAGAAAAAAACCAATATTAATGAACCAATTCCTCATTACTATACCCTCCTAACCCATAGTATTACATTATTTCATAATGTAAAAAGGCACCTAAAAGTACTCCAACAATTGCCCATATTACAATACTAATAACATGCCAAAAGACAACTTTCTTTTTATCTGCGCCTGCTGCTATGGAAACAAACGCTCCAATATGTCCTGAAGATACAACTGGAGCAATAAGGGCAACTCCTGGCACACCATATTTTTCATATCTTTCTCTTGCTTTACTTGCACGTTTAGAAATAAATCCTTTTCTCAATTTCCGCTTTTGAATTTTTTTAACGATAGCATTAAAAGGTATTATAATCAGCATGATTGAAATCCAATTCCCAACTATACTTACTAACATAGATAAAAATATTGGAAGCCCAATTACTCCTGCTGCCGCTGTTGCACCAGGAGATTCTACAAATGGAATAAAAGATAATAAAAAAATTCCAAGATACTGTAAAACTATATTTAACTCGTTTAATTGTAAAATAAATTCTTGTACCATTTCCCGAAACATAATCACTATTCTCCCCTAGAAAAGTTCATCATTCTAAATAAAAATAACATGTAAGTAGAGTCCTCAAAAAAATGGCACAGGACCAAAAATAGTATAGAAACAATATCAATATACGCTTCCTTGCACCAAAAATTACCAAAACACCACAAACTTGATGGGAACTTCTGAAGTTATTCAACTATTATTCTAATTTTAACATTATATACCATAAATTCCATAAATAAATGCACTCTTAATTAATAAAGTAATTAGCATAAAAAAACAGAAGAAGCCTCAACATGGGTAGTTCATCATGTTAAGACTTCTTTTTCTCACTCGCTTTTTTCACGATTTTTCTTATTTAATTCTTGAATTTCGGACACTAATTCCTTCATCGCTTCTTTCGCATCGGGATATTGTTCATTCCAATGTTTCGCAAGCGGAGGCATACTTTTGGAAATATGACTATACAATGCCCATATTTTCACTTTTTCTTTTAGCTCTTCATTTTCCTGACCAAGTAATAATTCAGTATACTTTGTTATTAACCCGTCTAATTGCTGTTGCAATTTTGCATCCATCATGTAACGCTCCCTTATCTTTTGCTCTAGACTGAGTATAACATAACCTATTTTTAATTTTACATACGGTGCTTCTATTTTTTTACTTTTAACAAGCGCAGACCATTTAATGTAACGAGCAATGTCGCTCCCATATCCGCTATAATCGCAATCCATAATGTTAACCAGCCTGGGATGACAAGCAATAGTGCTACAATTTTTAATACTAATGAAAGTGTAATATTTTGTTTAATGATTCGAAGCGCCTTTTTACTTAACTTAATCGTAAATGGTAACTTCGATAAATCATCTTTCATCAGCACAACATCTGCTGTTTCTAAAGCAACATCCGTTCCTGCTCCACCCATCGCAATACCAACATTCGCTGTAGCTAAAGCGGGGGCATCATTCACGCCATCACCAACCATAGCAATTCGTTTTCCTTTTGCCATCGTGTCTTTCATATAGCTTAGTTTTCCATCTGGTAATAAATTTGATAAAACAGAGTCGACACCGACTTGTTTTGCAATAGCATTAGCCGTTTTTTCATGATCTCCCGTAAGCAAGACGGTCTCTCGAATACCAACTTTTTTCAATTGCTGTAATAAAGTTGGACTCTCTTTTCTCATTTGGTCTGCAAGTGTAAATAAACCAACAATTTCAGTTTCATTCGCTAACACAACAACGGTTTTTGCCTCTTCCCGTAACCGGTCAATCTCAGCTTGGATCGTATTTGTAATTGTAACAAACTCTTCAATATAACTCGGGCTTCCGATTCGATACGCGACGTCTCGGACAATCCCTCGAACCCCTTTTCCTGTATCGGAATGGAACTGTTCCACCTCATCCATTGTCCCTCGGTGTAGTTGTACAATCGCTTGGGCAAGCGGATGCTGAGAATGTTGTTCTAATGCAGCAGCAATTTGACATACTTCCTCTTCAGTAATGTTGGCTGTTGTTACAATATTCGTTACTTCTGGTTTTCCTTTTGTTAACGTACCTGTTTTATCAAACGCGATTACTTCTAAATGGCCAGCTTCTTCTAAGTGGACGCCACCTTTTATTAACACACCTTGTTTGGCTGCACTGCCAATGGCCGTAACAATGGATACAGGTGTTGAAATGACGAGGGCACACGGACATCCGACAACTAAAACAGCTAACCCTTGGTAAATCCACGTCATCCATTCCCCACCAAAAAACAGGGGCGGAACAATGGCTACACCGATCGCAATCGCAATGATTATCGGTGTATAAACCGAAGCAAATTTATCGATAAATGCTTGTGATGGAGCTCGTTCTGCTTGTGCCTCTTCCACTAAATGAATCATCTTTGCTAATGTCGTATCTTCATGTGTTTTTGTTACTTCAATTTCAAGCATACCTTCTTCATTTAATGTCCCGGCATACACTGTTTCACCTGCAGTTTTGACAACTGGCATTGATTCACCTGTTATCGCTGCTTGATTGACAGAAGATTGGCCAAGGCGAACCATTCCATCCATTGCGATTTTTTCTCCTGGGCGAACAACCATAACATCACCAATTTGAATGGCATCTACAGGAACTTTCTCAAGTTTTTCACCTTTTTTTATTTTCGCTGTTTTCGGCGACATATCTACAAGCGATTCGATAGAACGGCGTGCTCGGTCCATTGCAAACGTTTCGAGTGCTTCACTAATCGCAAATAAAAAAACAACGACAGCTCCTTCTGGCAACTCACCAATGGCGACCGCTCCAAGTACAGCAATGGTCATTAATGTTTTCATGTCAAATGTAAGTGAAAATAAGTTCTTCAACCCTTGCCAAAACAATGCGTAGCCACCAACGACCATTGATGTTAAAAATAGAGCATTTGTTGTTGGTGTTTGTGCTCCCATGTGGACGATGATGGTAAATGCAGCGACTAATAATATCCCAGAAATCGCAGTACGAATCGTCGGAACAGACTTCCACCATGGAATTCTTACTTTTTCTTCTCCTTCTTTATAAAAACGGAGATTATCAAAAGCACCCGCCTTTTCCAGTTGCTGTTTCGTAATATCACCGACAACTGTAATTTTTGCTGCTTGAAAATTGACATCTACTTCTGTAACTTCTTTTATGTTTTTTACATTTTTCTCAAACTTCGCTGCGCAGTTTGTACAAGACAACCCTTGAATTTTATAAACATGCGTTTCATTAGCCACGATCAATCGTCTCCTTACCATGAACAAGTCCTGTTTCAATCAAGATTCGCACATGATCATCATCTAAAGAATAAAACACAAGCTTTCCTTCTTTTCGACTTTTTGCTAATCCTATATTACGAAGATGGCGAAGATGATGTGACGTTGTAGCTGTTGTCGCGCCAATAATGGTTGCAACATCACATACACATAATTCATCTTCTTGGGATAGCGCATAGGCAATTTTCATTCTCGTTTCATCAGATAATGCTTTAAAAAGATTTGCAACTTGGACAATCTCTTTTTGCTGTTTTTCTATTAAACTCGTAAGTTTATTGACTTTTCCTTCATCAAACTTAAATACTTCACAACGGTCTGTCATCTTTTTTCACTTCCTTATTCAAATGTTCGTTTGATTATAGTATACCCTCAAATATTCTAATAATCAAATGAATATTTGAATATTTTGTTAGGTCTTTTGACCTATTTAAAGTTATTACTTATGATTGATTACTAGTTATATTCATTTCCATTATAATAAATGGGTTGTTTTCAATTGGAAAACTCATACATTTTTAGGAGGATGAAACATGAAGAAATGGTTAGGAATTATGTCTTTATCTGTTGCTCTTGCATTAACAGGTTGTAACTCTGAAGAGACAACAAAAGATGAAGATAAAGATGTTGTAGATAACGAAGTAGAACAACCGGCCCCTGCTGAAGAGGAGGAACAAGAAGAACCGACGGAAACAGAAATTGAATCAAATGATGCAGGAGAATTGAATACATATATATCAGAATATACAGATGGAGAAGTAGAAATTATTTTTACAAATTCAAATCCTAACATCAATTATGACGCAGAAGGATTTAAGATGATTGTTGAACAATATCAAATTGTACATGTAACAAATATGCATGCTTCCATTACAAGTTCTTTTAATGATAAAAATAGTGGTTATATTATTACGGCAAAAGTAACGATTGATAATCAAACAGGACAAGATGCTTATTACACAACGAATACAATCATCCAAGGAAAAGATAATTACCATAGTCAAATGCCAAGACCGAATTTTGTTCGTGAAGGAGAAAGGCTAGGACCAAAGTCTTCTGATGATATCTCACATTATCAACCTGGTGAAAAAGTGACTGGACTAGTATCATTTACTTACTCCGAAGAAGAATTTGAAGAATTATTACAAACAAATCCTAAATTCCGTACTGGAACAGCAGCGGCAAATGAAGACTTTAGCGGTCAAATTGGACAAGATGGGGTATTTGACTTTCCTATAAATGAGGAAAGTTTGCAAGCCCTTTCTGAAAGACCAGACTTTATTGAAGATTTAATTGAAGCAAATAACTATGCGGAGAAAACATTACTTTCAGAAACAATGGATGTAAACGAAACAAAAACATTACACGATGTCGAAGTGACTTTGGAAGGCTTTCAAGTTACCGAAATTACACCAACAGAATCATATGAACAATCGTTCGAAGATTTTGGTGATAAAGGAATTGTAGCTTTAACGATTCAATTAAATGTGAATAACAAAACGGATGATATAATAAGTGCTTATGGAACAAGCGGTATTCTTATTGTCGATGATAACCGCGCAAGATATTTGTCACAAGGAAATCTTGAGCCAAGAATAGGTGATGACCTTGAAGCAGGTAAAGAAGCAAAACGAATTTTAGTGTATTTAATTAGAAAAGATGAATTTGAACTTTATGATAAATTTGAATTAGAATTTGGTCCTATTCGTGATTCACAATATCAAGATGTTTCTAAAGGTGAAACCCTTACATTTGAATTACCGAACTAATGCTTAAGGCTAGGAACTAACGTGCTTAACTGTAATTTTTTCAGTTAATACACGTTTGCCCTAGCTTTTTTTATTTCCCTATATTTCTTTTCATTAAAGCAGCTATTTGTTGCTCATCTGTTCTCGTAATTTGCTCTAGTTGTTTCACGACTAGCTCTTGCCGCTCTGTTGAATGGTTTTGACTTAACTTTGCTTTCCCTTCCAATTGATTAATTTTCATCTTAAAACTTTGAATGCCTTTGTTCATATTTGCGAGTAAATCTGAGTCTAGATTTTGTAATTGATAAGAACTGTTAGGCAATTCATATTTTAATACCATGTCGTGCAATGAACCAACTACTTCATTGTCATCTTCTATAAGCTCGACTTCTCCATACACATGAACAGCCACATAATTCCATGTAGGAACAGCTTGTTCTGTCTCATACCAGGATGGTGAAATATAACAGTGAGGACCATGAAAGACAGCTAGAGCGGTTTGTTTATTGATGTCTTTCCACTGCGAATTAGGACGGGCAAAGTGACCATATAAATGTGTTTGTTCTTCGTTTAAAAGTAAGGGTAAATGAGTAGCTACTGGCATGCCAGCATGTTGAGAAAAAAGCGTAGCAAAACTATTTTCTTTTATAATGTCGTAAGCTATTGCTTCATCTGTAATTTTAAATGGAGCAGGTATGTACATCATCATCCACCTTTCTTACATTGATTAGGCTGTCGATCCTTTTCGACAGCTTAATCATATCATAATTGTATCGGCCATCCGTTCCGCTATTTTCCGAAAAAAGCGCATTTCTCGAATGCTACCGGACATTGGTTCCGTTATATTCGATAATCACAAGTTTATCACGGCCAAGTCAATGAAATAACGGCACAGATGTCCACTTGATATGAAAAAAACGTTATTTTCCTTAAAATAGCGGAACAAATGTCCGTAACATTATTCACAATACAATCTGTAACCGACCCTTTAGTACGCCTCATACCTCTTAAATGCAACGAACGCAAAAACAAACAAAGCTATCACAATTCCAATCGATGAGCTAAAAGCAATAAATGCCGTGTCACTCCATGTTCCACTTAAGAAAAACGTCCCAATCTCTTGTGGAACCATAGAAGGTGACCATTTTGCATAATTTGGAAGAAAACTACTAAACACTGATAATCCTGCTAATACTGCTAAACTAACAGCTGCCACTCCCCCGTTTTGTTTCAAGCAAACACTACATACTAGCGTCACGCTAATGACAAAAATAACCCATAAACAATAGACAAACAAACTAAGTAAAAAGGTCGAAAACGCAATGTCACCGAACAATAAGACAGTGTAGTAATAAGCAAGCGTATAGCCAAGTCCAAACGATCCGACAGCTATAAAACATTGACTTATCCACTTACTTCCTAAATATTGCAACGCTGAGATAGGACGAACCATCACTAACGTTAGGGCACCGTTTCCTCTCTCATTTGACACACTTCCCATCGAACTTAATACGAGTAATGCGGTTCCAAGTAAACCAAATTGCGAGAGAACACTTAAAAGAACCTCCTCACTCGTCGGTGTCGGTATCATTTCAACTACTTCTTTAGGAATGTCTCCTGCAACTTCTAATATTTGTGGCATGTAATAAGTAGTAATCGGTTCCATTACACCTAGTAACAAAAAGACAACCGGGAGCCAGATAATTTTCCCTGTCGATACACTTTCACGAATTTCTTTTATGATTAGCGTTTTTAGTTTCATGATTCCATCACCTTTAGATACATGTCCTCTAACGTGTCTCTTTTTCTTTGAAACTGTAAAATTGTAACGGATAATTCCACACACTTTTGAATAAACTGTTGGCTCGCTTTCACATTGACAAAGGTCACATCTACTTTTCCCTTTTCATAATAATGAACAGATACGATGTCTTTCGCTTCTTGGATAACAGGTTCTAATGACGAGTCTGCTTCAATAAAAAAAGTGAGCTCCTCGTTCTCGGATTTTAGCTGCTCCAATGAACCTGACCATACAAGACTTCCCTCTCGTAACATCACGACAGAATCACATACTTGTTCGGCATCATGTAACACATGAGTGGAAAACAAGATTGTCATTTTTTCTTTTAATTGAAATAGTAATTGCAACACTTCTCTTCGTCCTTCAGGATCTAGAGCGGACACTGGTTCATCTAACAGCAACAGCGTTGGATTGTGTATAAGTGCTTGGGCTAATCCTAAACGCTGCTTCATCCCGCCAGAAAATCCTGATATTTTTCGCTTTCTCGCTTGTTCTAACCCCGTAAAAGAAAGAACCTCCGCTATTTTTTCTTTCAACACATTTTTTTTCACTTCAGAAAGAGAACCAACAAAATGTAAATATTGCTCTGCAGTCATCCACGAGAAAAATTGAGGGTATTGTGGTAAAAAGCCGATATGCTTTTTATCGATATACGGTTTACCCATAAACGAAACTTTCCCACTCGTTTGTTCAAGTAACCCTGCAATCATTTGTAATGTCGTTGTTTTTCCTGCTCCATTTCTTCCCAAAAGGGCAACACAAGAGCCTGGTTCAATACCAAACGAAATCGATTCAACTGCGGTATGTTGCCGATATTTTTTTGTTAACTCCTCCACCTCAAATAACATGTACGTTCACCTCTAGTCTTTTTTTCTCCCAATGAGAAAATATAAAATGGGACCAATTAAATTTAAAAGCAAAATTAAAATAATCCATAGCCATTTCGGACCGTTTGTTTCTTCTTGTCGGATACAATGAATCAGGGCGGTAACAACTAAAATAAGTTGCAGGATGAGTATGGGCGCTAGTAATTGCCATGAGATTTCCATTTTTTCAGCTCCTTTGCTATTTTCATCATTAAGACGTTTCACATCTCAAAATCGTTCAAAAAATTATTATTTATTTTAGTTTGTACATTAATGTCAAAAACCATGAAGACCTAAAAAAGAAAAGAGCAAATTCAAAGTTTGGACAGACGCGAATAAATAGTTTGTACAAACAATTAGGTTCTATTGATTCCACATCTCTCATTTTTGCGGTCAGAGCAGCCGTTATTTGTGAACATTATACGAGTTTCCGTTTTTTAGCGGCCACAGGAGCGCTTATTAACACAAAGGTAACTCTATTCCTAGCGATAAATTATGATTAACTGCTCCTGTGTCCACCAATGTTCCAAAACGCTGGCAATGTTCACAGATAACCGTTTCCATGGCCGCTTAATCCATAACCTACAAGAAAAACGTAGGAGCGTCTTTTCGTTTCAAGCGAAGTACGGAGCATTCGTTCTTCTAGAATAAACTTTCAAAACTTCTCTGCTAGACCAAAACTTTTATGCTATCTTTTCTTTCAAAAAAAAGATAGCTAGCGGATGAAATCATCCACCAACTATCTCTTTTTGCTGTTGTTTTGTTTGAAGTTGCTCTTTGACCTCTAAAATATCTGTTGCCATTTGATTTTGCATTTGTAACAATTGTTGATTTGTTATCATTAACTCTTTCGTAAGCTTTTCTAGCTCCCGATTCTGAGATGTTTTTAATTTCGTCTGATATGCCTTAATGAGCATGATAATAATGATGGTACCCATTGCACAAATCGCAACGGCTACAAACATTCCTGTTATTGCTTCCATCGTACACTCTCCTTCCCTCACATACTTTTAAAATAGCATGGGATGAGGAAGGCGTCTATCTCTTTTTTGCTTATTTTTCCATTAAATCAACTTTTACGACAATTTTACATCTTTTAATAAATCGAGTGCACGAGAAATCTCATTCTCTGTTGTATAACGCCCGACACTAAAACGAACCGCGCCCATTCCGACTTGTTCGGTGACGCCCATTGCCTTTAAAACGGGCGATAACTCCACGCCTCCTGCATGACAGGCCGATCCTGTGGAGGCTGCTATTTCAGGAACTTGATTTAATATTTGTTGCCCTTGAGTACCGACAAAAGCAACATTTAATGTGTTCGGAAGACGATTTCTTGGATGTCCTTGAAGTTGAATTCTTTCATTAAACTGCTTTTTTAACCCTTCCCAAAAAAACTGTGTTAACTCATGTAGCCGCTTGCTTTCTTTTTCAATCTCATTGACAACTTCGCACGCCTGTCCGAGACCCACCGTTAAAAGAACATTTTCTGTACCCGCTCTTCTACCACTTTCATGTCCTGCACCGTGTATGAGGGATTCAATTTCGATTCCTTCTCGAATATATAACGCTCCAATTCCTTTTGGAGCATATAGTTTATGGCCCGCGATTGTTAAAAAATCAACTCCTAGTTGTTGAATATTGACATCGACTTTTCCAATAGATTGGGAGGCGTCCGTATGGAAAAGGACATGATGTTTTTTCGCGATTTCACTAATTTCTTCGATAGGCTGAAGCGTACCGACTTCATTATTAGAATGCATAATTGAAATTAAAATCGTTTTTTCTGTTATCTCATTTTCAATGTCGGTTGGATTTACACTTCCATATTCGTCCACATCAACATAGGAAACTTTGATACCCTGCTTTTCAAGATAACGGCATGGGTTAAGTATTGCTGGGTGCTCGATTTTAGACGTGATAATATGATTTCCTTTCTCTTTTAATGTTTCTGCAACGCCTTTTAATACATAATTGTTCGATTCACTTCCCCCACTTGTGAACATGATTTCCGTTGGTTTTGCGTGTAATAATGTCGCTACTTGTTTCCGCGCAAACTCAACAGCCACTCTCGCTTCTCTTCCCGCAAAATGAAGAGCCGATGGATTCCCGTAATGGTCTGTTAAGAAAGGGAGCATAGCTTGCTTTACTTCAGGAGCGATTGGTGTGCTTGCATTATAATCAAAATATATAGGTTCCACTAAATTCACCCTTTACCTACTATAGTTGTCAAAAGTGTATCATACATTACTATTTAGTTTGTATGAAAAAAAACATATAATAAAAGATACATCTACTTATACGAAGGAGAGTATTATGAATATCACATACAGAAACGGCTATTCGCCTACTTATAGCTCCATCATTAGACAAATCCCAAAACATAAGGATCATGAATCATTTTGGGAAGCACTAACAGAACATATAGTAAATAAAACAGAGTTGAGTGTGCATGAGTTTGCTGCACTTTACCACGGGACAGCCGTTGTGTTAAAAGCGTTAGAAGGACAGAACAATAAAAAGGAAGCAACTGAAGCAGAATCATTGTTGCTTGATTTATATTATTCCTTAGTTATCGAGTCAGATGGAGAAGAATTTGCTGCTGGTTCAGATGAGTATACGGTAGAGGATTATGAAATGTACTCACAAGCGATCGCAAATGAGCTTATTGAAATGAAGGCCATTGCCGAATTATATGTTGAAAATATCGAGAACTTCGAACCGATTTTATTTGTAACAAACAAAAATGAACTACCAGCGCGGTTTCAACGGGTTTTATAAATAACACCCGGGTAGCTATCTGACATCTGTTCCGCTATTGAAGCGAAAATAGATTATTTTTCAATGTTAACGGACATCCATTCCGTTAACTGCCTAAGATTCAATGAAATAGTTGCTAAAACTACATGTAACGGAACGTATGTCGACTAAGGTACGTAAAACATTGATTTCAAGCAAAATAACGGAACATACGTCATTGGCCTTGCAAATATATCCACAATTGATGAAGAATATTAATCAAGATTCACTTTGATTTAAAAATATAGAAAATATGTATAAATTTTACATTGAACTTTATGAGAAATGAGCAAAAAAGTTGAGGGGGCAGTATTTAAGCCATTCGTTATCTAAAATTTGTAAGTTTTATCAGTTTTTATACTTTGCGGTTTTTGAACGTTTTTCTCCCACTGGTTTTACAACAGCCACACCGCCATCATTTAACGGTTCTGGACTTCTTGGTTGATTCGTTTTTTTACGCCCTTGCGAGGTTTGTTTTGGTTGGCGGTGGAAGTTTTTTAAAAAATCAGCCCAAGTATCTTTAGAATAGGTCCGAAGGAATCGTAAAGTTTTCCAAAGAGTCTTAGATGTATTCTCGCTTTTTTTTATGTACAAAACTAAACAGTAGGCTGTCATGGCAAATAAAATTTGATTCCAAATGCCTTGTGGCTTAGTACTTTGTAGTTTCACGAGTCTCAAGTGTTGCTTTACCCATTTAAAGAATATCTCAATTTGCCAACGGCATTTATACAAGTCAGCTACATCTTCAGCACTTAAATCCCACCGATTCGTTATGATTCTGTAGAAACGACCATCGTCGTCTTGAAATTCTACTAACCTAACTGGATGTTTCATTGGCTTACGCCCTAATATAACTTTGGCATCTGTGATAATTTTATCAGAATCATGTTCAAGTGTTTCAATGACTTCTGCTTTGTGTTTATCATTAATCCGCATGGCGAAACGTAAGTTTCGACCGACCCAATTATCTATTTTAGAATAATCTACATACCCTCTATCAAAGAGATAGGTTGCATCTGGGTCAGTAACTAACTCCATGACTACTTCGCGTTCATCTACATTTCCCGTCGATGGAATGACCTTATCCGGATAAGCCTCATGTTTAGAAGCTATTACTAGACGAGTATGAAGTTTAACTTGATTTCGATTTTGTGTAACGTAAGCCCATTTCCCAAATGTTGGACCTAAATGAAGGCAAGAACCATCTATGATATGCAGCTTTCCAAAGCCTTTAAAAGTGCTATTTAATGTGGTAACTTCTTGTACTTTTTGTACAGCTAGTTGAAATAATCTTTCTACCATCGTTGATGGTAAAGTATTCACGCGTCTGGATATTTGAGAACCACTAATACTCGATAGCCCAAATAATTCTTGCGAATCTTTTCTAGCCCTAATTTCCTCTTCTATTTGAGTATACGATTCCCAATTTTGTAATTGAGAAGCGACGCAAATCCTTAGTAAATTAGCTGTCGTTAATTTCTTGACGCCCCAATCTAGAAAGCCAGAACGAAATGAATCGAATGGTAATAGAGATAAACATTTACTTAGTGTAGATTGATTTGATACAATTTTGTTATCCATAAAATTCTCCTTATTGTAAAAGTCACGGATAACTTTGGCTTTGCTTTTACAATAGGAGAATTTTTTTTATTCGTCTAGTGTTTTCTTCAAATTTTCACTTTGTTAGTTGAAATGTAAAGCATAAAAATATAGTGATTCCACTGAGTGAAATGGAGCGAAAGCCACTCGACTCCTGCGGGAAAGAGAGGAGCGGCGAGACCCCACAGGCGTTAGCCGAGGAGGCTCGCCACCTCCCCGCGGAAAGCGAGTGGCTGTAGC
>NZ_JHYI01000032.1 GCF_000621445.1 Alkalihalobacillus bogoriensis ATCC BAA-922
CTTTGTCCCGTATGATTTTTGGCTTTTCGATTCGTCGTTCCTCTAACCAACATGTTTTTTCCACAACAAGGAGAGGGGATTTTCTCTGCACCCCTAACTAAAAACTCCAGTAAGTATGTTTTCAATCAGCTGATATTCTGATACAATAATCATATACTTTTTTGTGGGACATCTCCTGTATAACTGTTGGCGCAGTTACACGTTTTGGGAGATGTCTTTTTCCTTTCTCCAGAATGATAAATGTCGAAATATTCCGAACTACATAAGGACATTATATTCGACTAATTCTGGACAGGCAATACCGGCAACATTCGGTAATTTTAGAGTGTCAAAAACAGTTCATTAGTTAATCGACCCATTCCTAATGTACGAGAATAGGTTAGTTTGTCACGGTCTCTGGCAACCAACACACATATTTGTTCATTACTGATACCACGTCTCTTTGCGGATTATGTAACTAAAAGTGAAAAGGAGCGAGCTTCAAGCTACACTCCACAAAGAGAATATTCAAGAGGATATTAAATTGTTCAAATCCACTTTAAGCCGTTTTGCTAATCATACAGAGTTGACTAGTGAGATGTTACATTATCTGGTAAAAAGGATTAATGTAAATAAAGACGGCGTACCAACAATCATTTTCAACTTTTCATTTATGAACGATTAACTTTCTCTCCAAACTATCTGCGACACACATTCAACGTGTGTTGTGTGCGTAATCATGATACAAAAACGCAAATAATTGATTTTGCGTAAAGATGTTCCCCCTATAAAGATGCTTTTTTTCAGAGGGCATAAAATCTTATTAAAGTTCCGCTTTAATTTTGTAATCTTTATTTTCAACAATAAATTTACCATTATTCGTAAACGTTTCTTCGTCTGAATAAGTAAAGATATTTTCGAGATTTATAATCTTTCTGGTTTCTTCGTCAAACACGTTTACTACAATATATAATTCATAAGAATCCCTGTGTTTTTCGGCAAAATTAACCTCATCTTTAGTTATATAAAAGACTATTTCATTACCTGTTGTTGATTTAACTTCAACAAATTTATGATTACCTTCATCATCTATATACTTAAAGTCGTATCCTAGTCCATCTTTACCATCTTCATTTTTATTTGCTATTTTTCCGTACTCCGAAGACCAAATAACATTTTCTTTTCCATACTTTTTAATTAAATTGTTGTATACATGTCCCTCTCCAGTAAAACCTATTCGTTGTTTTTGTTTTTCAGATAATCTTCCATGGCCGCCAGAATGCCCTCCACCAGTACTACCTTCTTTATTTTTTAATATTTCTGGTTTTTTCGGATTTCCCGGAACTATTTCTGTACCAGCACCTTTAAGAATATTTGATAATATATCAGCTAGCGTTTCTTCTACTGGTTTCTCAGTTTGTCTATTTCCATCTGTATTATTGCTAGGATTATTTATCATTATTTTTTGATATTTTTTAATTAACTCATTATATTCCTTAAAATATATTAAACTTTTATTTTCTGGGGTGTCACAAAAACTTTCAAAGTCACTTTCATTTACACCTATTGAAATAATCGTTTTTAATTTTGTTAGGAATTCTATTCTGTTATCATAAAAGAGTTTACTCAAATCAAATGAGTGAATATTAATTAATTCTTTTTTCGTCAATTTCAACTTTATAAAAAATTCATTTTCCGCTTCAAATTTCACGGAATTTTTAGGTTCAATATGAAGATTAATGTACTCAGATTTTCTTTTTTCAAACAATTTTTTCTCAGCTAATTCTTTACTAAAAAGCTCATTATATAGATAGCAATAATATTTCTTCATGTAATTACTTTTAAGACTTTCTATCTTGTTTTTATAAAAATCTATCAAATTAATTTCTCTGGCGTTATAGTTATTAAATGCCGAAACGTCTAAACTTAGTATTTTAAAAAGAGCTATTAAAATCTCAATATTTTTATCTTTTCCATCTAAATCATCATAATTGAAATCATAAAACAGCCTGTCGATTAGTGTTGAGTTAATTGCAAGTTTAGATTTTAAAAACTCCACTAACTTATCTTCATCTTCTGGTAAGGAAGCACCTGGACTGACTATACTAACTATCGTGTTCCAAAAATCTATTTTATTATCAGTAACTATTTCTAACCACTTTTTTGATTCATTAAGTTTTAAAAGCTTTTCATCATCTAGATCACTACGTAATGTTGCATCTCTCTTTGAAATATTCTTCGCGTAGAGCTCCCTAAAATCTTTACGATTTTCTTCAACCTTAATAACCCCTGCAAATACCTCTGCAATTGCTTCACAAAATTTAAAATCACTTTTCAAATCGTTTAAGTCTTTGTGGTTGTTTGCTTCTACTTTTAAAAATATACTTTTATCATTTTCAAGATAAATATATTCATATGGATTTACTTCAAATGTATTTTCTATATCATCTATTTTATAGACTGCTTTAACATCTGTGCATAAATAAACTTTTGTTTCTTTCAAGGCATTTCTCTCTTGATGGTTTGAATCTTTATCAATTCTAAAACAATAGACATAGGGTAAAAAAACTTGCAGATCTAACTGAAATTTCTTATTTAATTTATGAAGTGTCGGCTCTTCTATAATGTTGAAATGTACATTTTTCAAGGGCCTAACTCCTAAAATCGCATTAACGTTTTTTATATTTTGTCTCTTTTCTAATTCAAGTATAGGAAATTGCTTGATAACATCCTCGCATAGCATTCTATTATCGAGATAATAAACATCTTTAATTGGAAAATAATCTATTGTACCATTAAGATCCGCATAAACTTTTCCTTCATTCATGTACTGCTTATAGAAGCTATTATTTTTATCCCACTTATCCTCAGAGGAATTTTGAATAATTTGTCTGTATAATGTTTTAGCATTTTTTCCATTTTTATCAACCCGAGGTAATTTGAGTAATATTGAGTATACAGTTGAAGTGTTGAAATCACTAAAGTCTTTAGGAACACCTATTTTGCTTAACCAATATTCTACATCTTCACGATTTATTTTGTATGACTTGAAAATAGCTTTAGAATAATCAATATCTGGAATTTCGATCAGTGGAGAAAATTCTTTACTGATATTTTTGGCTAAACAACACTTACTAGGTACCACCTTGGTTCCACTATGAGTCTTTATCCATGGGGTTTTTCTCAATTTCCATAAAAAATATGATTCCATTTGATGATTATACATTTTCCTTACATTACTATTTGAAGGTTTGAATTGAATTTCTATTTTAGCTGTGTTTATCAATTCCGTTTTTGATTCGATAATATTTTTCATTCTACTATCATAAATTAGCCAAACTAAAATATCTTCAAAGTCAGCCGTATCAAGTATTTCATCCAATAATTTTATTTGCAGCACATTAACTGAATTAATTGAATATATTTTGTTTTTAAGCTCTTGTATATTATTAAAATTATAATCTTGAATTTTAATAGGATCTAAATCTTTAAACACATAATCGCAATATTCTTTTTGCTCGTTAGTCTTTAATCGAGAAACAGCATCTCTAGGGAAAGTAGCAACACCTAGCCACTTAAAGAAATCAATAATTAAATTAAGGTCATTACTTTCAAATTGAATTTTTTTGTAATCACAGATAAAGTGAACCCCACTAATATTCTGTAGAATTTTTTCACAAATAATATTTTTATATTCATATCCAAAATATAGTTCATCAGCCTTCTCAACAGTACCATCCCTACTTAACACCGGTACATTTAGAGTCGTTTGAATTTGTGGCAAATTTTCTTTTTCTTTACTGGTCACAAAAACGGTAAAGAGCCAGGATAAAAAATCGATTATATACGATTCCTGATTACCCTGTTCTTCAAATAGCTTCCATGTGAGATTGGAAATCCTCCTGAGAACCGGATCAAAGCTATATTCAAAAACATTTAAATCCTTTAATTTATCAGCAATCCCTCTTGCATTTGTATTTCCGTATTCTCTCCTTAAAATATTAAACATTTCTTTATTTAAAAACTTTAATTTTACAAATTCCGGCATATTATTAAAAAGTTCATTTTCTGCCGGTAGAAAGACCTCTATATCTTCTTTTATAGGATTACCATCATTGTCAATTAAGAGTAATGGTTTTATGTTATTTTCATCGCTCAATTCTTTTTTATAATCATTTAAAAGGTATTTAATACACAAAACCTTTTGTGTTACAGTAAGTTTATTCACAATTTTATTTATAGATTTTATAAAATAATCGTACTTATAAGTAAAATTCCCTACCCTTTTCAAAAGATCTATTATTTTTTCATCTTCAGTATACAAAAGTAAATTTCCAAAAGTATTACTTGGTAAGATATCGGCATATGGAGAACTATAAAACACCGGTCTTTCTTGGTGTGTTATATATGTTCCTGCTATTGTAGGGAATACAGGGCTCTGTTTAATTTTTTCAATTAACTTTTCTTTAAACTTAAAATAGTCATTCATTATCGGATCGAATCGTTCTTCAAAAGCTAAAAGTTTTAAAGCGCCGTAATCTACTTCATCGGTACTATTTGTAATCTTTATTGCTGTGTCTATTAATAGTTCAACTAATTTCTCAATCAAAAAATCATTTTCTTTATTCTTTATCAATTGGTTCCTATTGCCACTCAAATCAAAAGTTCCGTGAACTATAGCGGGAAAAGGAAAAGCAACATCAGTTCTAAAATAGCTATAAAGTACATTTTTTGAATCGCTCAAATCCTCATTGTAAGCTACAATTAGTTCATAATCCTTCCCTCGAAATTTATCTGTTACTCTATTTAAATACCAAGTCTTTTGATTTATTAGATCGTCACCTTTAAATATATAAATTTTAACTTGATTTTCATCTATAAACTCCCGTGTAAATTTTTCGATCTTTACCTCACTCTGAATATTTATAGTATTAACATTATTTAAAAAGAGCATAATTTCTTTATCTATTTCTTTTAATTGATTCTCAATATCCTCTTTAACTTCGTCGATACAGTCAATAACAATATATGTATCATAATCAATATAATCTTGCGGAACTTCATCAACCCATTTCGGTGCTAACAATGTTGCTATTGGAAATTCTTCGTCTGACAATTCTTTTAATCTGTGTATATGGTCACTCTTTTTCTCTAATATTTTACTCAGAAAGTCCTTAGCACTATCCTTAGAGAATTTTATTGAAAGACCCTCACTCTTTATATAAATAGAATTGGCCCAACTAAGCAGGGATCTAAACCCAAGCCCTTTATTTCCAATTTTATTCTGTTCTCTAAACTTAGGGCTTAAATTGGCATACATTAATGAAAGAATACCTTCTTTAGAGAATGGTTCACCATTGTTTGCTACAATTAATTTATTTCCTTCAAACTTTACAAGAACACTACGTTCTTTATCAGTTACTGATGCATCATCAGCATTTTGGAGAAGCTCCAGTAATTGTCTACCTCGATAGTCTTCAATATTCCTTATTTCATTATTATATTCCGATACAATTTTTTCTGGTGAATCTAAATAGCTCCTTTCAATTTTAGCCAACTCTTTTTCTATAAAATATTTAAGCAAATTTCCTCTTCCCCTCTTTTTATTAGAATAGAATATTAAAGAGAATAATTTAAAAGTACCTCCTTAAATAAATTCACTATTTATTTTGATTGTAGGAAAGGCAATGTTTTCTCTAGGTATTCCTGCCAGTAACCTTCATCACCTTGTAGCTCATGCAGCCAGTAATACATCATTAGTATCTCAAATTCTTGCTTTCTTCCTTTGGTAAATGGTTTCTTCGGCATCTTCCTATAAAGAGAATCTAAGTTAAATAAATTGCTTTTTTGTTTAATGTCGTAATCATATTTTCTATAGTTAGTATTGCTCTTTCTTCTATGAGAAGCTGGCCACAAATTCTCATTATCCCAAAAATAGTTAACCCACTGGAATGCAAATTCATGTAAATTAACTTGGTACTTTTCCCACGTTTTGTGTATCCACTCATTTACTTCATCAGAAATGAAAACATTGTCATTTGTTTTTCCAATTTGGCTCATTACCCGGTGATAGTCCTTAATAAATAGAAATAACATTTCTGTCTGGGCCTTTAAAAAAGGAAACTTTTTTATTAATCTGGAATAGCAGTCATAAGATAACGATCTAAATTCCTTATCGGAGCTATATAGAAAAAAGAATTCGTCTTCCTTTAAAATATTACCCATGTTTTTGTTTATTTGCTTACCATACTCCGAGTAAATACCAATCAACCACTCTATAATTGCCTGATCGTAATCTTTTAGTTGTTTTCTGTATTTATCCAGCTTCTCATCTTTTAAAGCCGTTTTTTCTTCAGCTTCAGTAATGTTTAAGTAATTATTAAAATATTCAAAGACATAATTGACACATAGCCTCATGTTTTCATTTCTTTCATCTATGGTAAATTCATCAATTTTGTCTTCTTTTTTTCTCCTAGCAATATATTCTTCAATTGTAAGCAACTCTATCACCTCGCGAGCATAAAGGTTTGCCGTCATCAAGACCATTGTACCAATAATTTATAATATTTGGTAAAAATGCAAAGAAAAATACTTAGGTATCTATTACACCTATTTATCTCTCTCCTTTTCTTCGGTATATTTCTTAAGAACATATTCACATCTGTTTCTTAATTGATCTAATAATTCCTTTTCTTTTTCACTTGTAGTGAGCCACAATCCACCGTAACGGCTGGCAAATGCCTTAAACAACTTTTTTTCATCATCAGTTTCATCAATTTCTAATATATCGGACATTATTTTTTTATTTTTGATAATATTCATCAGTTCATTAAATAACTTACTTATTCTTTCTGAAGCAAGGTTAGTAATATTTTGTTGCGTAAATGGCAAACTTGGAATAACAGAACTTACTTTACCTCTCTTGGTATTTTTCCCTTTTCCTGAAGTGTTTTGGTTAGCTGTCAAGTCTTCATCAATAGCTATTTTCACTATATTTTCTTCAGCTAATTGATCTCCTTGAATAGTTGTAGAATAGACTTCAATATCATTTTCTTCTAATACTTTTTCTAACTTCTTCAACTGAAAGCTCATCACATCATAAATTTTATCTTTTCTAGTATCGTTACTACGTTTTCTCGAAACTGGAAGTATAAACTCCTCAAACCTTGTATCATTTAATAAGTTCACATGAAAGCTCACCGTAAATTTATAGACATTTCCTGCAGCAAAGCTATCACTGGAAGACTTCAGTACCTCACTAAATTTTTCATCAATGTTCTCATCAAAAATAGTTGTTTTGTTTAAAATAAATTCCACTTAGGGATCACTCCTATTTACCTTTTTTATGAAATATTTCCTCGAATGAACCTGTGTATACTTATAATGTGGGTGAAAACCCTATGGAATTATTTTTTTCACAAAAATAAAAAAGCCGGCCAAGGTGAATACACCCCAACCGACATATTAATACCTATTCAATTTGACATTCAATCTCTACCCCAACAAGTAAACTTACTATTATTTTTCCCCCTTCAAACACCACCATTTTTTCAATAAGTTTAAAGTACAAATCTATATCAAACTCTGATACTGGAGTTCCCTTTGTAAAAAGAATATAAAATTGTTGTGCTCTATATTTTTCAAGGAAGTTGCCGCTGGAATTCTTTTGCTGCCATTTCTGCATAAAGTAATCTTTATTTTCTAGAATGCCATTAAAAGTGTTAATAAACGCTTGATATAATGCCTTATCATCAATATGTTTATTTTGACACTTTACTTCGCCTTTGACCTTATACTTCTCATTACATCTCCAGACAACTCTTCTAAAATTCTCATCCGTTGAATTCCAAACCTTTCTCCCAAATGGGCTACCACACTGTCCGCAAATTACTTTTCCTGCAAAAGGATTATCTACCGTAGCATAATCAACTTTTACTATCCCATGCTTTTCAGCAAATGCTTTTCTTCTTTCGATTTCTAACTGAACTGCTTCCCACATCTCCTTATCAATAATAGCTGGATGGCTTTCTTCAACATAATACCTGGGAACTTGCCCTGTGTTCTCAACTCTTTTCTTTGATAAAAAGTCTACTGTGTAAGTCTTTTGTAGAAGGGCATCTCCTTTGTATTTTTCATTACTAAGCATTTTCCTGATGCTGCTTTCGTACCATTTAGCTTTCCCGTTCCAGTTCGGAATGCCTTCTGCCTCGAGTTCCCTAGCAATTCGATTTGGCCCTTTACCATTTAAATAATCTGTATAAATTCTTTTTACAATTTTAGCCTGCTTTTCATTGATTACAAGGTTACCTTCGTCATCTTTATCATAGCCGAGAAATTTTGTGTGATTAACTGATACTTTCCCTTGTTCAAACCGTCGCCTGATCCCCCAGGTTGAATTCTCCGAGATGGATCGACTCTCATCTTGGGCCAAGCTTGAAAGGATACTTAGCAAAACCTCTCCTTTTCCATCTAACGTATTGATATTCTCCTTTTCAAAAATCACACCAATTCCGAGGTCCTTTAGTTGTCTTACATAATTCAAACAATCCAATGTATTCCGAGTAAACCTTGATATTGATTTGGTTATGATCATGTCGATCTTCCCAACTTTACAATCCTCAATCATTTTTAAGAATTGCTCACGCTTTTTCGTATTCGTTCCTGATATACCCTCATCTGCGTAAATCCCTGCAAACTCATAATCTGGATGGTTGGTAATGTATTTTGTATAATATTCAACTTGTGCTTCATAGCTTGACAACTGTTCTAATTGGTCTGTTGATACCCTGCAGTAAGCTGCCATTTTCTTTATCGGCTCTAACTGTATTGCATTGGTCTGCCCATTCCCTTTTGCTGGTATAACGGTAATGTTTCTTGCCATCTTTTAGAACCTCCTCCACAATGGTTTCTTCTATTATGTTGAGCTTGCCAATCAACTCATCGTCAATTCTAGTTCCTGGACAAGCATTTTTTCCGCTTTTAATGTAAGTGCTGCACTGCCATACTACTTTTCTACATGGGTGTTTACTGTTCCAAATCCTTCGTTTTAATGTTGCTCCACACTTGCTGCAATAAAGCATTCCGGTTAGTTTATATCGAGTTTGGTATTTATTTGTTTCCCCTTCAACATTCCCTTTTGCCTCTGCTCTAGATCGCATTTCTCTTTGGGCTGCTTTCCATACTTCTTCACAGACTATTGCTGGATGGTTGTTTTTAATGTAGTAACTGTCTAACACACCATTATTCGGTTTTGTACCTTGCCTTAAATGGTCTGGGGTATAATATTTTTGAAGAATGGCATCTCCTTTGTATTTTTCATTCTTTAGGATGTTTAAGATTGTACTTTCTTGCCATTCGCCACCTGTTACCGTAGGTACTCGAGCAATATTTAAATCCTTAGCTATCGTAAATGCACCTTTTCCCTCTATGCAGCTATTAAAAATGTATTGAATAACTTTGGCCTCTGCTTCATTTATAACCAAGTTTCCATTTTTGTCTTTATCGTATCCGAGGAACCGCTTCGTGTTTATCATTAGTTCCCCTCGTTCAAACTTCTTCTTTATCGCCCATTTGGTATTCTCACTTATATTTTTACTTTCTTCCTGAGCAAAAGAAGAGAGGACGGTTAGCATTAACTCCCCGTCCCCTGATAAAGTATTGATGTTTTCTTTTTCAAATCGTACTTCTACCCCAATCTCTTTTAGTTCTCTTACAATTTGCAGCATAACCGTCGTGTTTCGTGCAAATCTAGAGATTGATTTTGTAATTATTATGTCAATGTTTCCTTGCT
This sequence comes from Alkalihalobacillus bogoriensis ATCC BAA-922, assembly GCF_000621445.1. Taxonomy (GTDB): domain Bacteria; phylum Bacillota; class Bacilli; order Bacillales; family Bacillaceae_F; genus Bacillus_AO; species Bacillus_AO bogoriense. Next base: position 9,770 of record NZ_JHYI01000032.1, read on the forward strand.
TTGCTAACTCTAGCATCCTTTGAAACTCTGGTCGATTATCAGTTGTACCACTAATTCCTCTGTCTGCAAAAACACCAACAAATTCAAATTCAGAGTTAGCAGCTATCAACCTTTCGTAGTAACTAATTTGATTTTCTAAAGATTCACATTGCTTGTCGTGATCTGTTGAAACGCGCGCATAAGCACATGCTCTTTTCTTTGTTTCTTGTACAACTGTTGGTTCAATGATTCTAACTCGCAATGGAAGCACTCCTTCCTATCAATTTGGTACTACTATATATCACTCTAAAGGTCTAAATAATCAAGTTGATAGAACCATTATTCGAATTTAATATAGCCTTCGAACCCCGCTGCTTTAAGCTTCTTAAGTATTACCTCTGCATTAGCCTTTTTAGAAAAGACTCCCACCTGGACTCGGTAATACTTCTGGCTGTCTGAAAAGTTTTCTATTTTACTTGATGACGTTTTAATTACCTTAAGAACATCCTTTTCAACCCAAGTCAAAATCCCCGCAGATTCGTTCCCATTCTTCTTATCTACCTTTTTGCCTAGCAGCACGCAAGTCTTCCCACCTTTAACAACAGGTTTTCCGTTTGAAATAACTTGAGTTACTTTGTGATAACAGTCTGTTTTGACCCAATCTGGAATAGCTGCTCCACCGGGATAATATGCATTCGATGTGGCTTTAACTTCCACCACATCCCCTACTTTAAGAGTGGCAGATGTTTCTGGCGGTTCACTTGAATTCTTTAATGCGGCCCTCACTGCAGCTCGGAAGCTTTCTGTACTTTCACGGTGTTTAGGGAACCAGTGCATAACATCCCCATGATTACTGGCAATCCCTCTTCTATTACCTTCAGAGTGGCAAATGATATCCCGCTCAGTTAAGCCATACCTTTGGCAGAGCATCACACAAACTTCCACTATATTCTGCCAAGCCTTTCTAAAATAAGCTTCATTCTTTGATATATCATAGCCAATCATGTTCGAACCACCTGAGTAGGAAAATCCAGCTGGCTCACAGATTTCAATGCCAATATGAGTGTTGTTAGCTGTCCCTCCTGCATGCCAGCCACGGTGATCCCAAGGCAGGTACTGCCACACTTCGTTATCATCGACAAAGGCATGAACGCAAACTTGCCGATTGATCTCCCCAGCCTGATACGACTTGTTCCAACGACTAAACCAGTCTGCAGCCATTACTCCAGGCGTAGCAGTCGAATGGATCATAATGCCTTTAGGTGTAATTTTTCTCCCTGCTTTATAGCAGTCATTCCTAGTCATATACCTAGTGTTTAGTTTCATTCTTACCTTCCTCCTTTGCATTTCCGTTCAAGTGGGCTAGTACATCTTTAAGTTTCTGAGGTATCGGTAATCCGATCCTGCTTCCATTCTCAACAATGCTAATTCCTTCATTCGTAAGATAAAAAAAGATGACCGCTGTGCGAATGGCACTGCCGTCACCGATAATCTGGCTGTCAATAATATGTGCAACACCTACAAGGGTAAAAATCATTACCTTCTTAAAAATCCCTCGGAACCCTACATTACTTGCAAGTTTCCTCTCCAAAATTGCAGCCATGAACCCAGTTAAGTAGTCAATTATCACAAAGATGATAAGGGCATACAAAAAGCCGTCATAGCCCCCCAGAAACCAACCGAGATAACCTCCAACAGCAGAAAAACTAAGCTGTAATGAACTTATTATCAATTTCATTTCTCTGTCTCCTTTTTTAATATATGTCGTTCGTATAAGTAACTAAGTCAATTTCAAACATATATTGAACTTTCATGGTGTTCGCATCTGTTTTTTGGACTGGATTCGCTAGTTTTGTATGAGCACCGCTGGGTCGAGATGTTCCTGCGTAATGAATTCCAAAGTGATATCGTTGCCACCCAGTACCTGTATTGTAATCTCTATACATGTACAGCCATTTATCTGTTCCTCTAATATTATAAAATTCCGATGTAATTCCTGTTGTACGATAGGCTTCTAACACATTTCCCTCAGGGGTTATTACTTGGTAGAAACTACTTCCCCCATTGACTCCAACGTAATAGAGATAAACTCGATTCCTAGTTCTATTTATAGATGATAGATAACACCTACGATCTATATTACCGCTGTTCATTCCTCTTGAAGCAAACCATGTAGATCCACCAATTCTAGGCTTTAAATGAAGTTCACTATGCTTGGTACCATTTACATTTAGTCTTATGACTCTACTAGAGTAGACCGTTTCATTGAATGATGGATCTGTTCTATTGTTGTGACCATAAACTTCTATAGGATTACCCCAAAAAAGAGGAGTGATTGCAATATCTCGGTAGGTGAAGTTAGCTCCATATTCATCTTGAAACTCAGTTGCCATATTATCGATGGTAACACTACTTTGTAATACGCCTACCCTACTCCAACGGTATAACCTTAATAGATTTCCAGATTGATGGTATCCAAAAATATAATCAATGTCTCCATCATCTTTAAGAATTGGAAAGGCAGCTGTTAGTTGATTAGCTGTAAAACTTTGACCAGACTCACTTAATAGGATCACGGCATTGTTCCAATCAATAAATCCTGTTTCAAAACGATTTAAATCAAAAGGCAATAATAGTTGGTGCCCCTTTAGATGTTCTGGAAATTGAATAAGAGTCGAGTTTACTGATGTAGAATTAGTTCCATCAAAACAAACAAATCCTTTATGAAAATCTGTAAATAATCTGAATTTAGAAGGTGAGTAAATGCTCATAGCATGTGACACAGTCCAAAAAATTGCCCTTTGTGTACCCGTTCCAGTTGTAATCGCATTTACATACCCATCACCACTATCTGTTCCCTTCCCGAAAATTGGCGGACCAATATAACATTCATTTAATGCACTAAATGCGTCACTCCAAAAAATACTCTCAAATTCACCGTTAGCAGCATGAGTTGGAAAATCAAATACAAAGTTGACCCTAATTTTATTGTTTCTTATCTCTAACTTGGATTCAGCTAAGTTGATAGTCCCCCGTAATGGATCTTGACCTGAATAGGTAGAGTTCCGATGGGCGTAACCTACCACATTACCGAACACTTTTTCAGTACCTGCCATTTCTGCTTTCGTAGAATCTGTAAGAAAAATATTGTTGAATAAATTCTTGGTGTGGTTATGGTTGGTATTTCCAATCCCCATGACTTCTCCTGCAAAATATCGCAAGAACATATCTTTAAAGATTAGGTCGGGAATGATGTTTTCTGTATAAGCTTCCTTTACCTTTTCATGTGTTTGAGCATCAAAGACTTCAATGAGAACTTTCCCTTTTATCCCCGTATTTTCTTTGTTTTTTAATAGGGTAAACAAATCACCGGTTAATAAATCCTTGTTGTAGCTTATCACTTCCCTAATTGCCACAATGGTCACCTCCTTACATCGTAATATCTAAAGGAGAAGTATAGTTAATCTTTACCCCTTTAAATTGACAATCATCTGTTAATCCTTCTTTATAAAAACGAAAGGCTAGATACAGGTCATCTTGTGCCTGAAATAGCCCTTCATAGTGTTGCTTTTGAATGATTTGAAAATCTATTTTTCTCATTCCTTTTGTTGTAAAATCGAGATCATTAGCGATATTTACCTGCTGCCATTCCATAGTATTTACATTAAAGGTAAACCAAGTAACGCTATCTTTACTTAACGCATATTGCAAATCTCCCGAACCAGTGACAAAATCATCAATGATAATGGTATCAATTAAATTACCTAACTTTCTGGCTGTTTTTTCAACTACTACCTTAGGTAGACTGGTCACCGTTTCAGTTAATTTAAGGCAATAATTTTGTGGTTGATTAACGATTTCATCTTGATTCGTGAAGTAATGTATTTTTGATTGCAAATCAAAAAGCCCTTGTTTGCTAGGCTGGATTTCTTCCATTCCGTAGGCCATAAAAATTTGGTCGGTTAATTTATTTGGAGTTACATTGACTGGTTGCTGGGTTTGGCCATCTATAATTTGAATGGCTTCATACATTTTGGAATTGTTATTCCATGCTTTCATAATTCCTTCATCTTCAATAAAATAACGATTTGAAACGATAGACAAAACTAGGTTGTCTATATATGCCCGGTCATCACCATGGGTTACTGACCCATCCTTCATATATCTCCAACGAAAAGTATGTTCTCCACTAGGTAATTGCTTTGAAAACTTAGTCCAATAATTACTTGTTCCCGAAGCTCTAAATTCTCTAACTCCGTCAATATAAAACTCAAACCAATCGTAATTATTTTCGGAGCTGACGAACCAATAAAACTCAATGTAATCTGTAACAATCGTTAGATACGCATTGCTTTGCTGATTATGAGAAATGATTCTACTCCCATATGAATATTCCCCTTCATAAGCTCTTTGATTAGTCCTTAGCCAATCACCGGTAAAAGAAAATCTAAAAGGATCCTGTTCAAATGTTTCTGTTCCTGACATGACGAAACTCAACTCCTTTGGACCATTAAGTATCCACTAGCGTAACTTCGAAGCTAGTTAATTCTCTATATAAGTTCGGATTGGAAAATGCTACTTGAAAAACAACCCCGGAACCCATAGCTACTCCTGGTCCACCTATTGTTATAGGCTGTAACTCATTGATGGTAACAAATTTAGATACTCTCCAGCTCCCTCCTCCTAAAGGTTGAAGTTCAGTAAATTGTTGTACCCATTCATCTACCAATAAATTTGAATAGAATTTTGCATCAGCTATTTGACTAATACCTGTTACTCTCATCATAATGTCTAAAAATGTATTCATATTTGTTACCTGTCGGTTTGCCATTTCGGCATAGGTAATCACTTCAGAAGCAGCGATTTGTGTTGGGTGAATATGATTAATACTTATCTCTTCTTTTATCTGTTCCTTGTAACCTCGTATTTTTTCCATAAACAAAAGGTATAGTACAAACTGTACTACTTCTGCTCTTGGTAGAGTTGGACTTAAACCTCCCTCTAGGTGGCGTCCCTCAATCATGATTTGCAGGTTATTCTTATCGATGACTAATTGACCACTTGATGTCCTAAGTTCAATTACATAAGCATGTTGTCCAGCAGAGACTTGTAGGATAGGTATGGTTAAACTGACCACATTCTCTCCGCGTGCCAATTGCTGACTTGGTTGAAAGTCATAATAATTTCCATCTAAAGCGAATCTCATATTTAAGACAAGATCTTCAGAAGCTGAACAATGAATGATTAAGTTACAAGTCAAATTTGTATCAGCTAATACTGAGATTCCCACAACCATTGCCTGAAAATAACTAGAAGAAGAAATAGTTAACAAATCGTTGTTTTTCTTAATAATGACTGCATTTTGTGTCCCTTCAATTTTCCCTTCTAATCGTTCAACAATACTATTAAAATCTAATTGATTAATAATAGTATTTAATGATTGACCAAGTTCAATCTTTGTATTGATCGGTTCTAAAATGTCTTTTACAATTTTAATCACTCTTAACTCAGAGTAAATCCCAAGCTTTTCATGGCGTACTTTTACGAAGTCGCCCAAATTTACATCGAATAATTTAGAGTACTGTTCGTATTCCTTCGTCTTGCTCAGTTCTAAGAAATCTACTTTAATATGGATAAAGGGATTTGAAATCTTCTTTACGTATTCAACTGCCAGTTCCCTTAATTTATCCACGTCTTTAATACCTGAAAATTCTACTTTTCGTGTAATTGGATAAGGCAGTAGATTGATAATGCTGCTGTCCGTTTCCACATACCTTTCTGGAAGCACAAGATTGTTATCACCTATTGGATAAATTCTAGTAGCAAATTCGGTGGTATCGATAATTGCTTTTAACCCCTTAATGTTCTTTCCATAACTTACTGCTAGTCCAACATCTCTTCCCCGTTTTTCTACAATTTCTACGTGATAATTATTCCTTAATAGCTCACCGCCATAAATATCAATTAACTTAAATAGGCCTTCTAAGGCATTAACATTTCGCATTTTGACTGGGTATATATTTTTTTCTGGTGCTGAGAACTGAAATGAGACTTGTGCTTCTGGAGGAATGGTACCTTCTACTGCTTCTTTCATGTTGGCATTAACTAGATTAACTGCTTCTATAAAATAAAAAGCAAGGTCATAAAAAATATGCCTCGCCCAAACCTTTACCGTTCTAATCGTATCCTGTTGCCTTTCCACCTTATATATTCTAAAAAGCTTTGAATCAACTTTGATAATATTGAACTCTACAAGATGATTTGCTTTTTCTGAATCTGCTGGATATTCTACAAATAAGCTGTATTCTCCATTTAGCTCTTCTGTAATTTCTGCTTTCATACACTTATCTAATACAGATAAACCATTGTTGTTAAATCCGTTTTTTCCTGTCTTCTTATCATAAACTACTAGCATTACAACCACCGCCAGTTAGGTCGCACCTCAAGTTTTAGAACATTTCCTGTCCAGTGGATGGAATTTGCTCCTATATTAAATAAAGGAAACCTCCCTAACATTTTTGAATTTAGATTGTTATACTCTTCATCATAACAATCTTCTAATTCTGAATTGAGGATGATTTTGTTTTGTACTTCCTTTAAATGAATGACGCCTGCGTTAATATCTAGCTCTATATCTCCGCTACCAGTCAACTCTATAACTGGCAAACTTTCAATGGAACCGGGATTATGAACGGTTGTGCCATTTGTTTCAATTACTATTTCCTCATTTTGCACTGCATATTTAAAGGGTCTGCATTTAAACAAGATGGGAAACTTGGATGTATACTTAAACACTTGTGTAAAATCAATAGCATTCACGACCTGAGCAATATATTTCTTATCTGGTTGAAAGCTAAACACTAAATTGCTCTCGCCAGTATTAAAGAGCCATGATTTTATTTCATCTAATTTTTCTATCAGATTTCCTCTTAGGTTTAAACCACACTCGACTAGAATAGTAATGTCTTCGTATGTCCTTTCATCGTACCTTATACTTGAATTTTTTCCTGGTATATCAATATAAGTGACTCTCCTTTTAGGAGAAGATATGGTAGGTCTCTTCTCGATAACAAAGCCATAATCTATAAAACTATCTTTTCCACCGAAGGTAAAACTAAGCATTAAGTCCCTCCCCTCCCTAAAGCAATCCTCTGACGATAAAATTCTAATTCATAAGCAAGTTGCTCTATATCCTTATCAGTTTGATTAACGAATTTATCAATGTATAGAGTAAAATTCCCCTTTTCTGCACCCTGCGTTTGGTTCAAGATTTGCTTCGTTTGATGGTCATTATAAATCTTAGTTCCCTTTGGTAGCTGAACTAACTCTGGACCTAACTCCCCTACCATTGTAAGCCCTCCTTGAAAGAAGCTTGTACCTCGAAAGTTAGAAGCTACACCAGAAGAACCACCAGTAAAGACTTTTTTTATGCTTTCAGTGATACTAAAAACCTTTTCCTTAACCGATGTAGCATTCCACTCTCTAATTCGGTCAATACCCTTTTGAATAGAGCTAGTAATCTGTGTAAAAGCATTCGAAATTTTACCTACCATATTTGTAAATTTTCCTCCAGTAATACTATCCATCGTGTTTAAAGAACTACTCCAAAGATTCTTATACACCTCTGTATAAGTACCAATAATGCCACGTATCCCGCCACCATGTTCGTTAATTTTGTTTCTAACAAACTGCCATGCATTAGAAGTAGAGAATTTCATGTTTTCCCACGTCATGGACGTTCTAGACTTTACATCTTCCCAATTATTCTGTACTCGATCCTTAATATTTGATAATGTTTCATTTGTGTTAGACCTTATATCGTTCCAGCTTTCATTTAAAAAGCTCTTTACACTGTTCCATGATTCAGTCGTTTTTTCTTTTATTGAATTCCATCTATTAGAAATAGAATCTTTTAATTCACTGGCTTTTTCTTTGATCGTATCCCAATTTTTCCAAAGAGTTATACCGATAGCTATAATTCCTATAATAGCAGCTACCGCAATTCCAATCGGACCTGTTAGAGCTGTAAAAGCTGTAGCTAATGCTCCTTTTATAGCAACTAATCCCCCTGCTGCTGTTGTAGCTGTACCTACGACCGCTGTTTTACCTGCAAGGGCTAATGAAATTTTAGAAAAAGCACTGACAACAGCCCCAGCTCCAGCAACGATTTTCCCACTAATTATTAAAACAGGTCCTAATGCTGCTGCGAGTGCTGCCAGTTTTACAATGGTTTCTTGCGTAGCTGGGCTTAAGTTGGAAAACCATTCCACCACTTTTTGTAGAAATTCAACTAACTTCATGAGTTGAGGCAGTAAAATTTCAAAGATTTGAATGGCTACTCCTTCTAATTGTGACTTCAAGATCGTTAATTGTCCTTGAAGATTATCTTGCATGATATCAGCCATTTCACCAGCAACGCCATTATATTCTCTTGTTGCTTGGGTGAGTTTCTTATAATCTTCATCTGAAGCATTCACAATGGCCAACATTCCACTCATCGCTTCTTGGCCAAATAGGGTTGCTGCATATTGTGCTTGTTGTTCTTGTGTTAACCCTCCAAATGATGTTCGCAATTGATCCATAACATCTTTAAAGGGAAGCATGTTCCCTTGTGCATCCGTCATGGTCAATCCAAGCTTCTCCAATATTTCAGAAGCAGCTCCTGTTGGCTTAGTTAACCTTGTAATCGCGCCTCGTAAAGTTGTACCAGCTTGACTTCCCTTTATCCCTGCATTAGCCATTAACCCTAAAGCTAAAGCAGCGTCATCTGCTGAATAACCTAAAGAGCCGAATACAGGGGCAACGTACTTAAATGACTCCCCTAACATTCCCACATTGGTATTTGCGTTACTAGCCGTACTAGCAAGTAAGTCTGCAAAATTACCCGCTTCACTTGCTTTCATCCCAAAGGCGGTGAGGGCATCGGTTACAATGTCTGATACTGTAGCTAGATTTTCACCACTTGCAGCAGCAAGCATCATAACTCCAGCCAGACCATCTAACATCTGATTGGTATCCCATCCAGCCATCGCCATATAATTAAGAGCTTGAGCCGATTCACTCGCACTGAATTTTGTCTTTGATCCCATTTCCTTTGCTTTATCTGTTAGCTTCTGCAATTCATTACCAGTTGCTCCTGAAATTGCTTGCACTTTACTCATTTCTGCTTGAAAATCTGAACCTATTTTTACTGCTGCTGCACCAATCCCGGCTAGTGGCAATGTAACTTTTTTAGTTAAATCTTGCCCGACGCTTTCCATCTTTTTACCGATATCCTGCATTGATTGACCAATCGGCTCTAAACTTTTGCCCAGTTTGTACCATCCAGATGATTGGATTTCAATTTCTCGATTTATACTTGCTAAATCCTGCTCCATTTTAGCGAGACTTGCTCGAGCTTGATTAAGCTTTACTTCTAAGTCTGCAGTAGCTTTGGCATCTTTACCTTTTGTTTCAACTGCGTTCTTATGAGCAGCTTCAAGGGCCGCCACTCTTTGTCGTTGGATTTCTTTTTGTTTAGTTAAAGAGTCAGATTTCGTTTTAAGTTTATCAAGCTCGGTACCATGATTACCTAATTGAGCTGTGGCCAGTTTAAACTCTGACTGCACTTTTCTCATTTCTTGGTTTAACTTACCGATACCATTCTGAAAACCAGTACTATCAAGTCCTACCCTGACATTCAACTGTCCAATGTCTGCCAACTCCCCCACCTCCTTTCAGGCATAAAAAATACACCTTTTAAAAGGTGCTAGAAGATTTCATCTATATAAATTTGTTTGGAAGTCATTTTTCGTTTTAATAGTCGAAGATAATAGAGTATGTCCATCGTATCAATATCATTTAACGACCACCCCTGCTCTAAAAGGGCTAAGTAAATCTCATCTATAAAATCTTGGGGAGCCATCAGATCCCCCTCTACCCGTTTTTTTCATCACCTTGGGTTACAGCTCCCATATCTCCTACCACTTCATTGATACATTTAATTAGAGTTGATACGAGTTCTTTTGATGGAAGCCCGTCATATACATCATCAATCGTAAATTGCTTTCCAAATAGCTGGACAAGATATGCGACCATAATATCTAGGTCATCTACACTCATTTCTTCAAAGTTCATACTCTTTGAAATTTCAATTGTCTTTCGCATCATCCTTGCACTGATGAAGTCTGTGACAAAAGTTTTGTCTTCCCCACCTATTTTAAGATTTATTTTCATAGCTTAAATCCTCCTCTTAGAAACCACCGTCTTCTATGGTTGTAACTCCCGGTACATGATCAAACCAGCCATCAGCACCTGTGAAATTTTCTGTATCTTCATCTGCAGTATGTTTCCATTCTCCATCATGTGCCCTTGGCATAAAGGTTAGTTTTAGTTTTGGTGTTTTATGTTCAACGTTGTCTCCCTTTGTTGAATAATCCTCTGCCATTGGTTCAGCTATACCTTTTAAAAGCCACACATACCTGTACTTTCCACTAGATTTCAAACTTTTAAATCCTAGAGCAATATGAGGAGCCACATCTGTCGACTTCTCAATAAGGACACCATTTTCCATTGTATGCCCTCCCAGTTTCGCTCGAAGTTTTAAAGGTAAATCTGCTGTTTCTATTTCGACATCTATCTTCCCTAGAGCAGAAACTGACTCCCACAGTTGATCATCAGCATACAATTCCTGAGTATTGACCGTTGGGTTGATTGTGGCATTAATTGCTCCTATCAATATCTCCGGTGCTTCGTATTCTAAAACACTTTTACTATCTTCTAACAGAATTGCAAAATGTAAGTCTCTTAATCCTATTTGCGCCATCGTTGCGCCTCCTTCTCTATTACATACCTCATTACTTTGTGATAAACTTTTATATCCTTTTCATAAAGGTCATAAAAGTTGAGCTTTCTAAAGCCTACTTCCTTCAAACGATTATGAACATCAATGACCAGTTGGTTATAATCCCCTTTCGACCAAACATCAATTTGAATGTATTGACCGGTGGTAAATTCTTTATCATCACCATGTAGTTCTGGTTTATCTAAATAAGTAAAAAAAGTAATGTAAGTATCCGCTTTCCCACTGTAAGTTTGAAACGTTACTGGAATATTCAAATCCGAAAGAGCTGTTAGTACGTCTAGATTGATACTCATAATCCCAGACCCTTCTTTAATTCAGATTTAATTGTCTCCATGGCTTCACCTTTGGATTTTTCATATCCTCTAGACATAAACGGGTTAGCTTTCATTTTTACTGTCCCAAATTCCACGAACTTACCATACCAGCCTTTATTGCCAGGGCCAACTTCAACGTGCTTCGCTCCGCTTTTTGTTTTCACATTTGACACAGTGATACTTTCCTTTAGTTGACCTGTTCTTGTTGGTGTTTCAGCTTGAATAGCGCTTTGTACTGTTTCACCTGCTTTTTTCAATGCTGTATTTTCAACCCTCCGCCCCATATTCCCTAACTTCTCAAGTTCTTGTAGGACATTTTCAATCCCCTCAATCTCTATTTTCGCCATTGGCACTCACCTCCTGTGCCTTAATCTCCATATACCTATTTTTGTATTGGATATTATCAATGGAGCTTATGTTATAAACTTTATCTCGAAAAAGTATTTGTATGGATGTGTCTACTCCTGAAAGGTAGCGAATAGTGAACTTCACCATGTTTTCTGCTTGAATAGCTGCTGCGGCAAAATATTCTCTGCCTTGAAGATTGGAAACTGCGGCCCAAACCGTTTTGAACTCTTCCCAATTTTCTACTTCAAAACCATTCGAGTTTGTTGCAATTCTCAGTTTTTGAAGGGTAATTCGATGTCTTAGACGACCAATCTCCACTTCATCACCAACTTTCTTTCCGATAAGCGTTAAGGAGGACTTTCATTAGGCCGATCGTTTCCTTAATACCACCACTCTCGTTTTTCAAATAGTAATGGGTACCTTCTCTTTTTTCGTACATATTTGCAATACAATAAAACATGGCTTGCTTAACGATAAAAGGTTCTTTTTCTAATTCCGTAATTGGGTATCTTAATATGTCCTCACAAATCTCTTGAGCGGTACCTATTAAAAAAGTGATAAGGGCATCTTCCTCATCACCGTCTATTCGCAAATAATCTTTTACTTCTTCAAGTGAAAGAAGCATACCCTCACCTCCTTTGGACGTACTATTCACTCAGCATAATCCCAGCTTGTTTCAACTTTTGTAATAAGGCATTAAAATCGTCCTTCAGTTCTTCAATAGTTGTAGCTACGCTTGCGGTCTGGACTTCAGTTGGATAAAACTCAGTCCCTTCAAATATCAACTTCCCATCTGAGGTAACTTCTAACGTACCTTCTATTATGGTGCGTTCCCCACCTTGTTCGGTATAGTTTTTCACATTACTCATCTAATTTCACCTAGCCTTTCTGTTGTAAAACTTTAATAGCTTCAGTAAGAATTAACTTTCCGTCCACCCGCTGAGTGGCCTTAAAGCCGACTTGTCCAGTTGCAGCGTACAATTCGTTTAAGCGTTGGAACGAACGACCTTGTCGATCTGCAACCCAGTAGTAACCAAAGTCACCAAAAGCGATCGTCTTTGCACCAGTAGCAACTGTTGGTACATATGCTGATGTTTTTACTGGACGATTTAAAATGGTATCTGGTTGTCCAGCTTGAATGGAAGGTTGCCATAAATATTGCCCATTTCCGTCTTTTAGCTTACGAATCAGTTTCACGGTCGCATCGTTCATGACAAAGACTGCATTTTTACGATATGGCGAGCGTAGAGAATAGAATAAGTCCATAATTTCATCAACAGAAACAGCCGTTGCAGATGATGCTGTAATGCCAAGTTCTGCACCACCTGTGGCATTAAAAATACCAGTCGGCTTTCCGGTACCATCTCCTACGAAGAACGCTTCCTCTTCTTTGGCACCAATCCGTCTGGCAAATTCTTTTGCAATATACGCTTGTAAGTTAAAAACACTATCGTTTAATAGTTCCTCTGATATTTTAATCATCGTTGCTAGCTTATAGGCCCCAATGGATACTTGACCAAAGCTGTCATCCGACTCTGGAATTAATCCCTCTTCATCCACCCAAGAAGCGGTTCCTTTTGAAGCAACAACCGGAATTTTACGATCCCCTGAAGAAGTCGTAATGACTTTAGCTAACGAGCGAAAGATATTTTCTTCTTCTAATGCTTCAATCAATGTACGTTCAAATTCATCTGGAGCTAAATAACCTCCCTCAGAATCCGTACCAACCTTTAAGGCATTTTGAACATCAAAATTGCTTTTGTTTCTCATCGACTTCCAGAACGCATCTTTGTATTCATCAGTGGCTCGTCCAGTTTTATGTTCCCCAGTTCCCGTAGGTTTTGATGTAATCGGCTGGTTAATTGGCTTGGATAACTCAAAATCAATCGCTTGTTGCCATTCCAATCGGTCGATTTCCTTCCCAAGATTGACGACCTCTTCTTCCATCTTTTCATAAGTGGATGTATCTTCAGCTGAGAGTAGCCCATCTTTTCCTCTTTTGGAATCAAGAAAAGCCTTAGCCCCTTCCCATGCTTTTGCTCTTTTTTCACGTAGCTCTAATACTTTACTCATTCAAATCTCCTCCTTAATATTTCAAGAGTTCTAATCTCTTGTCTAAGATTGTGATATCGGTACCTTTTTTCTCTTCTTTTTGTGGCAGTTTGTGTAAGAACGAATTCACGACTGCCATTTTGCTGTAGATGATCCCTTCCTCTGGTGAGTCTGATTCACTTTTATTTACAAACATGACTTCGTCAGCAAACCCCATTTCCACTGCCTTTTTCGAATTGAACCAGCTTTCTGCATCCATTAAATCTGAGAGCTCGGTCCTTGAAAGACCTGTCTTCAATTCATAAGCATTAATGATGCTCTCTTTTACCTCACTCAGCATATTGATGGCTTTTTCCATTTCAGCAGTATCCCCAAAGGCAATGGTCATCGGATTATGAATCATCATCATGGAGACAGGAGACATATGCACCTCTCCACCAGCCATGGCAATCACCGATGCAGCACTTGCAGCAACACCATCAATTTTCACAGTGACCTTGCCTTTATAATCCATCAGCATATTGTAAATTTGACTAGCAGCAAAAACGTCGCCACCTGGTGAATTAATCCAAATGGTAATATCTCCACTTTCATTGGTCAGTTCAGTCTTAAATTGCTTGGGCGTTACTTCGTCACCAAACCATGATTCTTCTGCAATCACTCCGTCAAGATGGAGCGTTCGACCACTCTCGTTCTTGACCCAGTTCCAAAATTTCTTCAAGGTTTACCCCTCCTCATATTTTTCTGTCCAAGCACCAGCCTTTGACATATCAACAAAGTTCCCGTTCACCAAGTATTTGCCTCCGCCCTGTTCATCTGGAATTAAGTTCATTTCTTCTAGTTCACGGATGTCATTAGCAGACATAACACCGTTTTGTCGCATGATTTGATAAAATTGAGCTCTTGAACCGGCATCCCCTCGAAGTCGGCCATTAAGATTGAACTTGATGAAATACTCCTTTTTTTCCATTGGATTCAACAAAGCTTTCTTCATCGATTGTTCAATCCGCGTCACCCATGGCATGATCGTATTATCAATAAAGCTAATGGACTTATGTTCAATGTTGCTAAAGGTTGCCTTATCAAGATTGGCCACCAGATGAGGTGGAACTCTAAAAATCCGACAGATCTCTTCCGTTTGGAACTTTCTCGTTTCAAGGAACTGAGCCTGTTCTGGTGGAATGCCAATACTCTGAAACTTCATTCCCTCTTCAAGAACTGCTATCCGATGGGCATTGCCACTTCCTTGATAAACAGCATTCCAGCTTTCTCTAATTTTTGCAGGGTCTTTTACAACGCCCGGATGTTCTAACACCCCACCGGGATTGGCCCCGTTAGCGAAAAACTTAGCACCGTATTCTTCAGTGGCTAGTGCCATTCCAATCGCATTCTTGGCCATAGCAATTGGTGAGTAGCCCACAAGACCATCAAATCCTAGTCCTGGGATATGAAGAACCTCTTCGCTCCGAAGAATGACTGTTCCGCTGTCCTTTAGGTATTTATAATAAAGCTCACCTGTTGAAGTTCGGTCCACTGTCATCTTGTCAGGAAGTAAGGGATAAAGAGAAAGTACAATCCCTTTACCATCCCTGATGATTTGAACATAAGCATTTCCCCATAATAAAAGATGACTCATCAGTGTTTCCCTAAACACAAACGAAGTCATCTCGGTATTTGGCTCATCATGGAGCATATTATATAAACTGTGTTCCAGTGCTTTTTCTTTTCCATTATCAGTGTATTTGTATAGATGCAGTGGAAGACTGGCGATGGTCTCAGCTAAAATGCGAACACAAGCATATACTGCGGTTGTTTGCATGGCCGTTCTTTCATTGACCGATTTCCCACTAGTAGTGCTACCAAAGAAGAAACTGTAGGTACTTCCTAAAAAACTGTTCTTTGGACTAGCCCTTGGTTGAAATAACTTTGATATAAGTGGTATCTTCATGACCTTCACCTCCTAATAAATAGCATAAAAAAAGCACCTGACTTTAGCAGATGCTCATAGTTCATTTTATCTTATGTCCATCGATATAACTCTAAGTCAAAGCTTTCCTCCCAGTTCCGGGGGTGCCAAGGATTATTACTGGATGCAAATCTCATTGCAAATACACTCTTATTTGCATTATTTAGATTCTCTAAGACTTTTTCTATATTAGTTTCATAATCTTCGTCATATTTACTACTAGTATTACTAGTCCCCCAAGCTACAATTACTTCTTCAATGTTATCAAGAATTTTATCAATAGCTTCATAATTCTTAATCATTTTTTCCCCGTATGAGTCAGACTCTATAAAATCTTTTACTTTCGTAGAATCAGTTTCATAATTTGGATATAAGTTTGCAATGTAAACACCACTATAATATTTACTACAGAAACGAAGAACATTATTAATTGTTTTATCAGATTTGGTTTTATCCGCTTTACTTGGATTTCGCATAATTACGAGAGCAAGTTTATCAGTTATTGAATCCTTAAAAGGAACGAACATAGAATATCTGTATCCCGGTTCATCATCAATATCAATGTTTTCTACATCAACATATTCAGTATTATACTTATATATCCTCTCTTTTCCCATTTGCCCCTCCTATACTTTGAATGGATCAACTTTTATCAAATCTACTATTTGTTTAATCTTTTGTCCCGAAAAATCACTAAATGCATCAATGTTATCCATTAGAGTTTTCGTAGTTGTATAATCTCCAATACCAAAGGAAACTTGAACTGATGCGTTTACTTTTTTCATAACAACTTTTCCATCACTAGTTAGCTTTAATGTACCATCATCATTTCTATCAATAACCTCCGCCTCAGTATTTCTGTTTATATTTATTCCAAAACTGACATCCATAGGAGTAGCCCCATGAACAATTTTAGTTCTATACATATTGGCATCTTTATAAATCTGTTCTTGTAAAATGTTAAACATAAAATCTCCAATGTCTTCACGCTGAGATTTAAGGGATTTCATTACATTATTTCTAAATCTCATATCTTCAACATGACCCATTTGATAGTATTCATTAATAAATCCAACAACTGAATCCCAAATAGAAAATAATTTATAATAAGTTGCCTCAGCAAAATAAGAAAACCAAAATCGGATAAGCCAATCTTTCGGCTCAAATTCAGGCATATATTGTATTGACTCTCCGTTCTTGCCAGGTGAAATATACCAAGGATCATCTGGTATTCCTTTATCAAAATAATGTCTGCACAACGCATATGATACTTTTAATGTGCCTACTTTATTATTATGCTGTCTAATATAGTTAAGCAATCCCTCGCTAAACATAAGTTGGGATATGTGATCACCTTCAACTGAAAATGTATTTGGATCTATTTTTATATTTTCAAACAGATCTAAGTTCAAATATTTATCCCATTCTTCCTGAGTTAGAAGTTCAAAGGTGTTATCAATTGTATATTCCATATTCAACACCAACCTTTATATTTTTCCATAACTAACCAATACTACATTTAATAATATTATAAAGATTGATATTTTTATAGTATTAATATTCCTCTACCATCATAAACACTTTCTCTGTTTTCATTTCGAATCGCACGATCCAACGCCATAATCATTGCAACAGCACCATCAATACGTTCAGTACTTTTTTCTTTATCAGGCTTTATATTACCTGCTGGGTCAGTTTTGACGAAAATATTGTCCATCATCCATCTGAGAACTGGATTCCCACCATGAACAATCCTTTTCTCAAGGGTTATTTTCATCAATTCTTTTGAAGCTGGAGACATATCTTTATATCCTTGTCCAAAAGGAACCACTGAAAAGCCCATTCCTTCTAGGTTCTGAACCATTTGTACCGCGCCCCATCGGTCGAAGGCTATTTCTTTAATGTTATACTTCATTCCTAGCTCTTCGATAAATTTCTCAATATATCCATAATGAACTACGTTTCCTTCAGTGGTTTTGATAAAGCCTTGTTTCTCCCAGACGTCATATGGAACATGGTCTCGTCGAACCCTTAATTTCAGGTTATCATCAGGGATCCAGAAATAAGGAAGGACAATAAATTTCTCATCAGCAGTCCTTGGTGGAAAGACAAGTACAAAAGCTGTAATATCCGTTGTACTCGAAAGGTCTAAGCCACCAAAACACTCTCTACCACGAAGCAAGTCCAAATCAACCGGTTCATCGCAAGCGTCCCATTTCTCCATTTGCATCCAACGTGTCGATTGCTTCACCCATTGATTTAAGCGTAGTTGTCTGAAGATGTTCTCTTCTGCGGGATTTTCTTTTGCACTTAGATACGCATTTCTAACTTTCTCTATGTCAATGGTATGACCAAGAGATGGGTTGGCTTTATACCAGTTTTTTTCGTCAGTCCAGTCATCGTCATCATCAATTCCATAAATAGCAGGATAGAAAGTAGGATCAATTTTTCTTCCTTCCAAAATATCTACTGCCTTTTGGTGCACTTCATAACAAATCGAATTTCGGTCTGTACCAGCCGTAGTAATTAAAAAGAACAAAGGTTGCAAACGAGCATCACCAGACCCCTTTGTCATGACATCAAATAAATCTCGGTTCGGTTGAGCATGTAGCTCATCAAACACAACAGCATGAACATTTAAACCATGCTTGGTATATGCTTCTGCGGAAAGAACCTGATAAAAACTATTCGTTGGTTTATAGACTAATCTCTTTATCGACATAACAGGTTTAAATCGTTTCTTCAGTGCTGGTGACTGCTCTACCATTTCTACTGCAACATCAAACACAATCGAAGCCTGTTGTCTATCAGAGGCACAACCATAAACTTCAGCTCCCCACTCCCCATCGCCACAGGTCATAAGAAGTGCGAGTGCAGCTGCGAGTTCACTTTTCCCATTCTTCTTAGGAATTTCAACATAAGCTGTATTATATTGCCGATACCCATTATCTTTTACCGTTCCGAAAATATCCCTGACAATTTGATCTTGCCAAGGTAAAAGGTCGAAAGGAACCCCTCGCCACTGGCCTTTCGTATGCTTTAAGCAGTTAATAAAGTTGACGGCATGCTGTGCTTTTTTCGCATCATACACCCTTACCACCACCTTGAAAGAGCATAAACTCCATTGGATCATTAGCATCCGTTGGTTTGTCGGCAACAATTCTACTTCGCGATGAAGGAGTTAACCCAAACTGCTCACAGAAACGATTCATGATTTTGAGGTAGCTCTGAGCAATGGATACCTGTGGCACCTGTTGCCAGTACCCTGAAGGGGTTTTTACAATCGTTCCGTGTTTCGTAATAAATTCTTCTGCCTCTTTCCACCTTGCATAGGCTTGGCAGTATCCCGCAAAGGCTGCCATATCTACTTCTGTTAATATACCTAGCTGTTCCAATTGTTTCACCATTCGCCGCCACTCTTTCTTGGCTTCAGGCTCTAACCAAGCTGGACATCTCGGTGCTTTCTTGTCAGGTTTAGGCTCATTTTGATTAAGGTCTCTCTTTCCAGGATTACCTTCTAATGCTTTGATTGCTGTAGGTTTTGGTTTCCTTCCACGTTGGGCCACAAGCTCCACCTCCTTTCCTTTGCTCAAAAGCAAAGAGCCTATCTTTTGATAGACTCCAAAATTCGAATCTTACTTTTTTGTTATTGGCCTTTTATCCCTTTATAATTGTAATTCTCCTTCTTTATTTCCTCATGATCAGCTTTTACCGCTTCATCATAGTCATCCCGCTTCGACTCTTTGTCCTTACAAGTCAGGCAAATACACTCGGTGTTGTACATGGACATAATTCTTCCACCCTTTAAACTTCCACCACACCGGTCACAAAGTTTTTGTGTAAAAAATGTATCCATCAGCTACCTCCCAAAGTGTACTTCTCTCGAGTCTTGTTGATGAAATGCTGAAGGTGTTCGGCATTTTCTTCGAATTCCATGTTGCTGTTCCAGAAAAGGTCCAAGTCCTCAATCAAACCCAGAATGGTTAGTACACTTTCCTTTGCATCAGCTTCACCAAGCACTACCTCTTTTTCAATGATGGTAGCAATCAACCCTCGTATCATTGCCCGATAGGTTTCTCTATTCATTTGGCTCACCTGCTTTTCTAAAGGCCCCGCTTCCTTCGAGGTTGGCAAGTAGCACCTTCCTTGTTGTTTTATACTCGCTCCCGTTCATCCCAAGGCGAATGAGCCAAGTTCGCAAGGCATATTTCGGATTGTCATCCTGTGCTTGCTTAAACGATGCTCGCTTTTGCTTCAAGGCACTTTTGTTGATAAATGCAATTAAATCTTGAAAGGCTGCAATCTGATCCGGGTTTAGGTTGGTTGCTTTTAATTTGATCGTGAAAGTTTCTTCTTCAAAATCAAAGGCTATGCCTGGGATCCTTTCTGTTCCAAGTTCATCGAGCGCTTTCTGAAACTCTTCAAAGGTACTTATCTCTTTGAAGCTTAAGTCCTCTGCAAAAGTGCCATCCATCAGCGGTTCGGTTAGCTTGAAGGCTTTCATGATCAAGTGTTGTTTGCTAAAAAGCATGTTTACTAGATTGCGTAGCGTGGTTCCTGAGTGTCCTTCTAGCGGAAGCGTAACTTCTAAACCGTCAATCTCTAAGGGCTCATGCTCTTCTTCGGCTGGCTGCTCTAGCTCTTCTTTTGGCTCTAGCGGGTTAGTAATCTCTTCAAAAGTCTTTACTTCGCCTGCTGATGTTGTGATTGTTCCTTGTCTGTCGATTGTGTAGGTTTCTTCAGGTATTTCAATTTCGTAGGCAAAGGTTGGAGCATTCAAATACTTCGGCTTTACTCCGAAAAACTCGCCTAGTTTCTTTACCATTTCTTTTCGGTTCATTTTAATTCCCTCCTGTGTTTTGGTGTAGTACATATATCACTCTAAACACAGGTAATAGCAAGTCATTCCGGCCAGACATTCGCATTTATTTTTAATGTAAAAAGCAAGCCCCTCAAGGCCTGCCCTTTAATCATTTTCAATCCCAACATACCTTGCATAAGTGTATCCCTCGTTATTAACAAGAATCTTTTCACCGGTATCTTGGTTAATCACTCGAATGCAACGAACCTCTCTGCTTTCACTCACTCCACCATCTTCCTCTGTGATCCAAGGCTGGTCATCGAAAAAGTCATTTGCAAAGGAATGAAATTCGTCGTCCCCCAATAACACCTCTTTTATCACACAGTAACTTTGACCCTGCTGCCCGCTCTTTATCGCTTGTTCAGTCAATTCCTCCAACTCGGTCAGGTCGC
Organism: Alkalihalobacillus bogoriensis ATCC BAA-922; assembly: GCF_000621445.1. Taxonomy (GTDB): domain Bacteria; phylum Bacillota; class Bacilli; order Bacillales; family Bacillaceae_F; genus Bacillus_AO; species Bacillus_AO bogoriense. Next base: position 30,525 of record NZ_JHYI01000032.1, read on the forward strand.
CTATTTTCCTACCGAAGATCGCTCTCATGTACTAATCACTCCACTTCAACGTATTCCATCATAATTTGCAGGGCCTCATCATAGGAACCTGATAACATCACTCGCTCACTTACTTCCTTCGCTTCATTGGCTTTTCCGTTTTCCTTTAAGGTTCGACTGACCCGACCGAGGATAGAAAAGATATTTCCATCTTCACCGACAAGTTTGCAAGTTGGTTTAACTATTTCTTCCATTGCTACACCTCCAATTCTATTAAGGTAGTAGCATATTGCCATACACGTTGGGGCATAGCAACTAGATTAAGAGCTATTACTGTAATAATTCCTCTCCTTCTACCGACTCCGGTTTTGGTACATCAGCAAAGGCAATCTTTTCGCCATTTCTCAGTAAGAACACATCTTTTTCGGTTCCAGCCTGTTCAATGTACCTTTTCACAATCACATCAGAATACTTTTCATCCAGTTCAATCGTGTAGCAAATGCGATTGGTCTGTTCACAGGCAATAAGCGTAGAGCCACTCCCACCAAACGGATCGAGCACGATGCAATTGCTCATGCTGCTGTTTTGAATTGGATAAGCACACAGTCCAACCGGCTTCATTGTTGGATGAAGAGCATTCTTTGAAGGTCTATCAAAGTTCCAGATGGTACTTTGTTTTCGGTCTCCATACCAGTTGTGCTTTCCATCCTTTAACCAACCAAATAAAACGGGTTCGTGCTTCCACTGGTAAGGACTACGGCCAAGAACCAGGCTTTGCTTTGCCCAAATACAAACACCAGATAAGTAAAAACCTGAATCTTTAAATGCCTTTCTGAAGTTGTATCCTTCCGTATCTGCGTGGAATACATAGATGGATGCGTCCTTTTCCATGCTTGCAGCCATGTTACTAAACGCTTTGAACAAAAAGCTATAAAACTCTTGGTCTTTCATATTATCGTTTTTGATACTACCTGCTTGAGAAGAGTAATTTACATTATAAGGCGGGTCTGTCACCACTAGATTAGCCTTTTGCCCATTCATGAGTTCCTGGTATACATCAGGGTCTGTACTATCTCCACAAATTAAGCGGTGCCTTCCAAGCAACCACACATCGCCCTTATGTGTAATAGTTGGTTCAGCCAGCTCCTTTTCTACATCAAAATCATCTTCCTTAATATCTTTGTCATGGACTTCGTTAAATAGTTGATCAATTTCAGGTGGATCAAAACCTGTAAATCCAATATCGTAGTCCATTGATTGCAAGTCCTGAATCAAATCTGCTAATAACTCTTTGTTCCATTCACCACTGATTTTATTAAGAGCAATATTTAAGGCTTTTTCCTTTGTCTTATCAATATCGATAACTACACAATCAATCTCGGCATAGCCTAATGTCTTTAAGACTGACGCTCTTTGATGCCCACCGATAACCGTCAAATCCTTATTAACGATAATTGGGTCTACATATCCGAATTCACTGATACTATTTTTTATTTTTTCAAATTCACTGTCTCCCGGTTTGAGCTTCTTCCTTGGGTTATAACTAGCTGGAACCAAGTCGTCTATTCTTAATTTTTTAAAGTTCATCTTCTTCACTCCAAAATCTTGATTTTATGTAACAGTCATGGCTGCAGAACTTTCGTTTCTTGTTCCCGTAAGTGCTAAACTCTTTTCCACAATGTGGACATGTATAGTGGTAGATCGCAGTTTCACTTTTGTTTCTCGCTTGCGGATTTTCTTTCCACCATTTCCGGCGACATTCTTCAGAACAAAATTTCCTAGCTCGGCCACGCCCTTTTTGTTTGATAGGTTTACCACAGCAAGTGCAGAGAAGATTATTATTGATCTGTTCTTTCACATTTAAAGCAACCACACTCGAATCACCGGTTAGGCCATTCCTTCTACAAAAGCCACGTATACTGTCTCGTGATTTTCCCAACACTGCTGCGATTGCTTTATAGCCAACCCCTTTTAACCGAAGGTCGTAAATAAGTTGCTTTTCTGCTTCCGTCATCTCTCATGCTCCTTTCTGCGTAAACAGTATTAAAAACAGCAATAAAAAAACGCCTGAATTAGCCATTTACTAAACTAATACGGACGTTTCATCGCCATTTCTTATTTAAGTGTTAAATGTTCCTCAAAACCAATAGCACCAAAGCTTTATCAGTATTTTTATAACTTTTCCAATTGTACTATTTCGCAAATTAGAAAATAGCTCAAACCCTTATTCACACTAAAGATTTTCACCTTTCACTGTCGGCTATGGATACCCCCCTTATTTAATTACGCGAAAATTCACGTGAAGGGGGCGCGCGGTCCCCAGCCAAAGGGTTGTAGAGATTTAACCTCCCCTAGGGGGTCCACTAAAAGGTGTAAACCGGGTGCTGGTCTTCCGTTCTCGTCTTTCGGTCATGACACTTCTTACATAAAGACTGCCAATTACTTTCATCCCAGAACAGTCTTTGGTCTCCTCTATGAGGTTTGATGTGGTCCACCACCATTGCTTGAGTAAGCTTTCCTTTCTGTTCACAGTGTTTGCAAAGAGGATGAACGTTTAAAAATTGTTTTCGTGCTTTCCTCCATCTACTATCATAACCACGCTCACTTGCCCCAGCTCGATCGTCTGCATAAAGCTTCTTATGAAACTCACAGTACGAATGGTCCGTTAACAACGGGCAACCCGGATGCTTGCATGGTTTCTTTGGTTTCATTGGCATTGCTCTCAACTCCATTATTTAGGTAATTAATTATTTATAACAAACTTCGACTTTATTTATTGAAATCCCAAAAAAAATATAGACAATCCATAAATTTCCTCCTATGATAAAAGTACAACAGTATAATGCAAAAAGGGTGATATGTTATGGACCAATCTATTGACATCATGTACGTGGCTTGTTCTTTATACGTCGTTTCCTTGCTATCAAATCGTGAGGAATACTTAACTCAAAAGGAAGAACTTGACGATCTAAAAACCAGAACGATAACAAGACTTCACGAAAAACAATATGCAAAAAAGCTAGGTCTTTACTCGACTCCTCAACTTCCTGATATTGTCGTTCTATACAGTCTCGAAATTCCTCAAACAGACGAAATTTTCTACTTCTTTTTACCACATACAGACATAGAATTTCACACACTTCCAACACTTGATGATTATTTTAAAAATCCTAAACCTAAGTATATCCCGGCCCTTTACTTCGCTATTGATTCCCTTAAAAAATTTCTTTCAATTACAGCTCCCAAACTAGTAAAAAAGAAGAAAACAAAAAAGGCACCAAAAGGTACCCAAAAATTAGACCGGTCGATTTTCGTGTCTTCATACTTAGATGGTCGTCCACTATACCAATCAAGATAAAGCTCATTTAAGATATTCCTACATTTTATACATTATCATATCTACTACATGGCTTTTAATGGCTTTTCATGGCGTATTTTCTATTTTCTTAAAACCTTTATTGTATTGTATGTCAATAAGAGGATAAGATTTGGTAAGCCTGATGACTAACTTGAGAATATGATTAGTAATTTTCTCCCTGACTTTTTTAAATTATGATATAATTTGTAAATAATAGTTAATGTGGTCATGGGGGTTATGTTTTGAGTCAAAGTAGGAGAGACGATAAGAAATTCATAATGTTTATAGATGAAACAGGAAAACCGAGTGGAAATAGTCCATTTACAGTTACGGGAGTAGTAATGGAATACAAATACTCTATAGATGGGCAAGGAAATAATTCAGCACTGAAAAGGAAATTGAATGCTTTTAAGAATGATTGCTTTGGAAAAACAGATATTCATTTACATCTAAAACAAATTCTAACCGCTGAGTCTCCTTTTAGTAGAGAAGATGGTGTCTCAGTAAGGCAACTTCGTAATTTTTGGAGTAAGTTACCAAATTTTTTATCATCTCTTGAGTTCACAATAATTTCCGTGACAGTAGATAAAGACAAATTAAATCAGTATTACCTTACACCTAAAGATCCGTATGAAGTAGCCTTTGCTCATATATTAGAGGCTTTTTATTCACTTATTAGTTTGCATAATGCTACATCGGCCAGAATTGTACTTGAATCAAGAGATGATTATCAAAACCTATTAGTACAAAAAGCATTTTTTGATATCTTTAATTCAGGCACAGTTCATCTAAATGTAATGGATAATAGTGATAAAATTAAAGGGTTTGTTTTTGCAGATAAAAAAGACCCTAAATACCAAACTGGACTTGAAATTGCTGATTTAGTTTGTAATCCATTAAGTAGAGTACGTAGGGGATTAAAAGAGGTAAGCCCTAGACATGTTGAGTATGGTGACGATAACCCAATCTTCGTTGCTATTAAGGAAAAGATTTTTAACGGTAATCCATCTCATGACTTTAGAAACTGGGGTTTTAAAAAGGTTCCAATAGTAAAAAAAGTACGGCCTTGGCAAGATAATTTAGCAAATTAGGAATATTTTTGTTTCCGTTTATGTATACTAGCTGTAGGGTATATACCTATGAGGGACAGTGGGGAATTGCATCGGCAGCTCGCCAAAACTGTTCCTCAATATTTTACTTGACATCGATTACTGCAAACGATATGATAGTTTCTATAGCTAGATTAAAGGGAACTACATTGGTAGCTCGCTAAAAACCTTATTTGTAGTGGGAATTACATTAGTAGCTCGCATTACTGATTTTTTTATTGATAACATTATTAAATTATGATAATGTTTTATTGTAGGGAACTGCATTGGCAGATCGCTCACATTGATATCTATAGCTACATACGGGGAACTGAATTGTCAGATCGCCGACAAACGAGAGAGATCAGTATTTATACTGGTCTTTTTCTATACCCTAAGGGAGAGATCACTTAATGACTAGAATTTATTTGGTGATTAATTCGTTATTCTAATAAACATCTTCGAACATATTAAATATTAATCCTAAATCAACAGTCGCGTTTCTCTAGTAAGACTTAAAAGCCCAAACCTACAAGCTCTTATTAATCTCCTTGTAGGTTTTGGCTTTTTTTATGATAAAATCAAATTGACATTTCACTTCAGGCAATCAACTTCCAAAGTTATAAACTCTAATATTCTGTTCCTATATACCAAAGCATCATGTGAAATCGGCTATGGTATTTGCTAATAGTGAATTTGCCTCTTTCAAAGCTTTACTGTGCAATCGATAAATCCAACGTAAATCATATCCCATACTTGCGGCAACCTCTTCCCATGTGCTACCTCCAAGGTAACGGAGTTCAAGTAGTAATTTGTAGGAAGGATTTTCAATTTCAGCAACAAACTCTTTTAATTCCTGCTTTAAAGCTACTAACCTATCGATATCAGCATCAATTTCTTGTTCCAGATTCATCAACTTAACAAGTGTATTTTCCATTGGAGAGCGCTGCTTAGATCCTTGAACTGGGTCAGACTGAATAACCGATGTTACTTTTAGAGCCTGATTTCTTAGCACTGCTACTTGCTCTAATTTACAATTAATTAACTGGTCAAGGGTAAAAGCCTGAGATAAGTATTCTTTTGCGTTCACGGTAATTTCCCCCTGTCTTGTAGCCAAACTAGTCATGATCAAAGCTCCCCCACTCCATTCAACTGTTTTTCGTTATCTAAATTGTACATATCAATAATTTCATTCAGAATATTAGCATCCAGAGATTGTATATGCTCAAAAGCTTTTAGCCTGTCCATTTGCAATTGGGGTTTCGTTTTAAAGAAGATGCAACCAACTCCTTCACACTGTTTCACCCTTAGAACCTTGCACTTGCCATTCTTGTATGCGAAACAGTCCTGTTCCTTCACTTCAATCATATTGTCCATGAGGAGTAACCTCCCTGTATTTAATTATTCTGGCCTTTACTGCTTCAATGAGAGCAGCTTGGCTCGTGTCTTTATCCTCTAATGCTTTCATCACTCGTTCGTCAATCGTATCTTTAGCAACAATGTGATGAATCACGACCGTTTGCTTTTGTCCCTGTCGCCAAAGTCTAGCATTTGCTTGCTGGTAAAGTTCAAGACTCCAAGTAAGGCCAAACCAGACAATGATATTTCCACCCGTTTGAAGATTCAGGCCATGACCAACAGAAGCAGGGTGTGCTAATAGAACTTGAACCTTCCCTTGATTCCATTCCTTGATGTCTTTGTCTGATTGAAGGATCCTTGGATTTAGCTTTTTCAAGTGATGTAGGAGCCTGTCCTTATCATGCTGATAACCATAAAACACAAGTACCGGTTTTCCATTAGCTGCTTCAACCAACTCATCCAAGGCTTTTAATTTTTCATCGTGAATGTGTTTCACTTCTCCATCTTCATCGTAAACAGCACCGTTGGCCACTTGTAATAGCTTGTTAGCAAGCACTGCTGCTGAACCTGCCATGACATCGGCTTCTTCAATCGACAAGATCAATTCTTTTTCTAATCGGTCATATTGCTCTCTTGCCTTTTTAGGCAATTCTATAGGTATAACATTGTCCATTCGTTCAGGTAACTCGAGGTAATCTTTGGCCTTCATACTTACGCAGATATCAGAGAGCTTTTCATGAATACTGTCTTCTGCTCCTTCTTTTAGCTTCCAAGTGTAGACAATCATTTGATTTCGTTTATCTGGTAAAAAGTACTTTTCTCTGTATCCAGTGACTGTTTTACACAACCGTTCTCCACCATCAAGTAAATAAATCTGTGGCCACAAATCAATCAGACCGTTTGGTGCTGGAGTTCCTGTTAGTCCGACCAACCTCTTTATAAAAGGCCTCACTTTTTTTAATGATTTAAATCGCTGAGCCTTTGATGATTTAAAGCTTGATAACTCATCAATGACCACCATGTCAAAAGGCCAATCTGACTGACACCAATCAACAAGCCATGTGACATTTTCCCTGTTAATGATGTAGATATCAGCTCTTTTGTATAAAGCTGTTACTCGTTGTTTTTCACTTCCAAGCACTTTTGAAATTCGCAGGTGCTTCAGATGGTCCCATTTTTCAACTTCTTCTTCCCAAGTGGTACTCGCTACTCGCAATGGGGCAATTACTAATACTTTTGCAACATCGAAGTAATCGTACATTAATTCTAAAATCGCAGTCAGAGTTGCCACCGACTTCCCCATTCCCATTTCAAGAAAAAGAGCTGACTTTTCTTTATCGATAATCCACTGTGTGGCATACGCTTGATAATGATGTGGTTTATAAATCAAGTGACCATCTCCTCTAGCATTCGATCGACAGCTTCATAACTATCAATCTTATAAACTTTAAATCCTAGTTTCTCCAATTGTTTTTTCCGTTTCTGTTGTAACAATCGTAGCTTTTTTGCTGGTGCCTTTAATTCAGCAAAGGCAATCTTTGAACCATTAAAAAGTACCAACCTGTCAGGCACACCAGCGAACCCAAGAGAAACAAACTTTATTGCCAGCCCGCCATGTTCCTTTACTTTCTTATTTAGCCTTTGCTCGATCCTAGCTTCATTCATGATCAGTCACCCCTGAAAATAAAGGTATACACTTCAATCCCAGTGTTCATGCGGTCCCTAGCAATTTGTATGCTCTGTATACTTTTTTTAAGTGGACTTATACTTATATGTGTATTAGAGGGTATAGGGTGTATATATTACTCTCTATTACTCCTATTTTCTTTTTTATATAGAAGAAGGTATACAAAGTATATATAGTATAAAGACTAATAGTCACAAGGGTTTGGTCAACCACTTTTAAAGTTTACAAGTATACATGTTCACGTCTAAAACCTTTTTGCATGCCATACGTTTTATCGAACCTCACCGAACTCACTCTTTTCCAGCCGGTGGTGTTCTGGATGATCATATTAATTTCTTTAGCATCATATCTCGTCATCATCGACACATCTTTTTGGAAAAGTTCCTCCCACACCATTTGAGCACACACTTTGTTGAGCTTCATAGTCTTCTCGGTTTCGTCATTTGGTTGGTCCATATGCAAATATGTTCGTCTGGTACCAATATCTAGCTCATACCAGTTGATAGGCACCGGAGTTTCAAGGTAACTTCTAATGCTCTCCGTAATTGGATTTTCCTGCGTATGGGCTGCTTGAAGTTCTCCTGCTTTCTCTTCGATTTCTTTGCTTAAAGCCAAGGTCTCTCCCTTTTCATACAGGACCTTTGCCTCCGCCCATATTTGATCCACTTCCTCTTCCGTTAAATCGTCCCACATGTTTTTAGTTCCTCCACCGTTTACTACGATTGGTAAGAAACGTCGATTTCCTGTTGGGTCATTTAAGAAGTCGTAATCATTTGTCGTTCCAAAAAACACGCACTGCCGCTTAAATGTTTCATTATGTCTACCATAAGCAACTCGAAAGGTATCCTCAGATTTTGATATAAAATGCTTAACTGCTTCTACATCTACTTTCTTTGTTGCCGTTAGTTCTGCCATCTCCAAAATCCAAGCCCCTTGAAGCTGCTCATAGGCTTCTTTGCCCTTGACGGTAATCAAGGAGTCCGAGTGCCATTCCTTGCCTAGGAGCTTAATAATGTAACTTTTTCCAACGCCTTGAGGACCAACAAGAACAACACAGTAATCAAACTTTGCACCTGGACGATAAATTCTTGTAACAGCTGCCACTAAGATAATTCGGGTAAATGCTCTTACACAGTCGTTATCTTCCGCTCCAAGGTAATCGATCATGATTGTTTCTATTCGCTCTTTTCCGTCCCATTCCAGACCATCTAAATACTCTTTGATTGGGTGAAACGCATATTTCACCGCTACTTCACTCCACGCATCCCCAATAATTCCAGCTCCCTTAATTCCATAAACAGAGTAAAGATAATTTCTTAAGCTGGCATCATCGGTGTCCGACCAATATTCTCCTCTATCTATACTCCGCCAAGGTAAGTCATCTTTGATAACCACTCGATGCACAAAGTCATTTAAAGCAAGTCGGATTTTCAATGCTGGGTCATTTTCAAGAATAAGGATGACATTAGGTGCACTCGAGACGATGTTGCCTTTTTGATCTCTTGTTAAATCTGTTAACCAATCCATCTCTTCTTCTTCAAAATCTGCAGCTGCAAGGTTTAACTGTTCTTTCCCAAGTGTCAATTTCACCTGCTTGTCCTTCAACGCTTCTTCAACCATTGCTTTATAAGATGGTAGTCGATTGATAGGCGTCCCTTCCTTGACTGTTTCATCTAGGTCACCAAATAGATGTATACGAACCAAGTCAAAGGCATTACAAAGCTTCCCGCCAATTGGATCTGTTGAATGATGAGAATAAGCAAAGTCACCATACTCATAAACCACTAACCCACCAGCAGTCGAACCAGCTGAATACGTGTAACGATTGGGGCCATCACAAGTGCTATATACATCACTTAAGTACTTCTCTATCACATCGGTAACAGAGTATGTCCGACAGAAAGCACCTACAACTCCGTCTTTTGCTTTAGGATCCCCTTGCTTATCTGCCAGCTTCTTTCGATCTTGAACGGTTCTTGAGCTTTCCGGCCAGTAGGATGAATCCTGCCAATTCGGATACCTCGCCAACACAGCATCTGGGTCAATCCAAGGCTCGTCCAACACTTTAAAAACAAACTCACCATCTGATGGTGTTGAAGGCCAGTACATTAATCGATGGACTTGATAAGTCGTATCATCGAAAAAATCAATGCCAAGGTCAGCAGCAATTCTTCTAGCAATAGGCACATATTCATCTGCGGTAACCGGTCTTGATAGGGGAATCACTAATCGTAGCCTCGGACTTTTGGAATGATGTTTATGTGTGGAGTAGATGGCACATCCGTGGCCAAACATTGTCTCCACAGATGCCCATAAATCTCCTTTCACATAGTCAGCATCAAGGGTGACGAGCTGACGCCATACAACGCTATCATGCTTTCTTCTGCCCCCCTTTAATGTTCCACCGACAAAACCACCTACATCTTTAATCTCGTCTTGCTTTGATTTGGAGAGCTTTTTGTACTCTTCATATGTTTCATGGGTTCTAACAGTATTGCTTAATTTCTGAACAACTTCAGACCAAAGCATTTCACGATTTTTCCAGTTTAGTTCTTTACGATTTCTTCCGATTGAAATCGTGAGGTTTCCATCATGTTTTAAACTTCGCTTTCTTTTTTCACTGGGCTCTTTCACTTCGATTCAACCCTCCTACGTAACACAGTACCTAGGCCCTTTTTGGCTCCCTCCAGATTACCGGAAAGAGCCTGACCTTTTATTGTTTTAATTGTCTGTTTTGGCAGTACATCCTTGTACCGTTTTAGTTCCATTACAAATTTCATAGTGTCAATGTCAGTCATACTCGACACTTCCCCACTATGCTGTTTTAGTTGAACGTTCGATTAACGGTACTAACCCCTTTTCTCTCTTTAGTAACTCATAAAGGAATAACCGCCCCTTTTGTGTCCAGTAGGTGTGCATGATACTTCTTTCTGCATCAATGGCATGTGTTTTCGATTGGGTATAGCCCATATCCGCATATTTTTGATATAGAAGCCAAGTTTTGCCCATCTTGTATTGAATTCCTAGCTCATGAAGTAGAGCATTTAACTTTCTTGCAGACAGTCCATAATCTTTCGCAATCAGACTGATTGGTACAATCGATTTATTCTGAAGAACCAAGTCGTAATAGGATGCTTTCGGCTTTAATTCGCCAATGATTTGCTTGTGTTGGGCATTTTCAAGCTCTAATTTCTTAGCTTTATCTTTCGCTTCTTTATACTCCGTGAAAATTTTAATCCCCAACTCTGGATTCTTAAGAATGTTATTTAAAAGCGATTCCGATGCATACAATCCATGCTTTCGGATATCAGGTAGCACTTCGTCAAAAATCCAATGTTCAAATTGCTCAGCCTTTTTCTTTACCTGCTTATTCTTGCTTTGAGAAGCAGCTCCAATAATTAGTCGGTAAACGTCACCTTCAGGAATAAAATTCTTTTCAATCGTCTTCCCTTCACTCTGTGGATGAGGTACCTCTCTTTTTGTTAGGTACCGGCAGCTCTTGTTGATCGCCTGATGAGGGTTAGCGTAACAAAGCATTTTTGCGACATCTGTTGCTGGAAAATATTCTTTTCCGTCAATCACCATAATTTCTAACTGACCAAATTCTTTGGAACTAAACACTCGTAAACTATTCATCTTTTATTTCCTCCTGTTCGATTTAATCTTTCATGTAATATTCCGTTTCAAAGCTATCCGCTCCTAACGGTAAACCCGGAGCCCATTTAATCGATTGACCCATTACTTTTTCTACCTCTTCCTTTGACCCTGTTCCAACTGGTACGTCCAATACCACTTCATCATGAACATGAAAGTTTATCCGGTAACCAGCATCATTTAACTTCACCATCGCTTCAGCAAGACAATCTCTAGCAATGGCTTGAATGATATTCTCCGTCAACTTCCCACCATAAGTCGGAATCCTTCCCCACTGTTTAGAGCCTTGTTCCGTACCTTCATAGGTCAATTGCTCTTTACCAAAACGTTCATCAATACCAATTTTCGGTCTTACATAGGCTAGTGAACGCCCTGATGGCAAATTGATAAATAAAATCCCTTTTTTGTAATGGAAGGTCAGACCGTATTGCATTTTTATGACCGCTTTTTCTTTCACCGCTTTAATAGCTGTAGCTTCGACATTCCACCAAAGCTTTACTATATTAGGATTGGCCTCACGCCATGCAGAAACTAATTCTGGAAGTTCTTCTTCAGTGAGTCCCATCTCTAGAGCTCCCATTTGAGTTAAGGCACCCTTTGAACCACCATAACCAAGGGCCAATTCAGCAATTTTTCCTTTTTGTCTTAAAGGACTTCCTTTATCGATCGTTTCAATGGGTACTTTGAACATTTGTGCTGCAGAAGCTTCGTAAATCTTCCCATGTGACTGGAACACTTCCATTCGCCACCGTTCGCCTGCCAACCATGCAATTACTCTCGCTTCAATTGCCGAGAAGTCTGCTACAATAAAACGGTGACCCTTTGATGGAATAAAAGCTGTTCGAATTAACTGCGATAATACGTCAGACACACTATCAAAAAGAATTTCCAAAGCTTCATAGTTTCCTGACTTTAAAAGGTCTCTAGCTATGTCCAAATCAGTCATGCTGTTTCTTGGTAGGTTATGAATTTGTACAAGCCTACCTGCCCATCGCCCTGTCCTATTCGCACCGTAAAACTGTAACAGTCCCCTTATTCTTTGGTCATGGCACATCGAACGCTCCATTGCCTCATACTTCTTCACCGATGTTTTGGACATGGCTTGCCTTAGTTCAAGCAACCTTCTCACGTCTGAATGTTCTACCTCGCCCATTAATGTCTCGACGTTTTTCTTAGCAAGGCTCCACACTTCCACACCCTGCTTTAATAACCAGCTTTTTAATTGTGCTGGACTATTGGGATTATCTAGCCCAGTTAAACCCACAGCTTCATTAAACAAATTTTCCTGAAATGTTATATCTGCTTGAATGGCATGTATAACTAGTTCTGCATCCACTTGAACGCCCTGATCATTGATGTTTTGGTCCAGTTCCCAGAGCTTTTGTTCTGCCGGTGGAATTGGAAATGCTTCTAGTTTCTTTCGTATTTGCCTTTCCACTTCGACGTCTTGTTTGCAGTACTCTTTGAAACTAGTCCATTTTTCAACATCATGTTCTGGTAGGTTACGAGTTCTTCCACCATTTACTTTGGTAGCTTTGCACGGGATTGAAAAATAACGAATTAAAGCTTTACCTTCTTTCATTTTCTGTTCATTTAACTTAAGGCACTTAGCCACACCATCTAGATGCCCCGGTAAACCTAGCATTAACGCATGAACGAAAGAACAACGCCACTGCTCAGGTGACATGGATAATTGAAAGTATTTTGACAAACAAGTACGTTCGAAATTAGCATTGTACGCTGTCTTTATAACTGCTGGATCGACTAGTGTATGCAATACTTCATCAGGCATTTCCTCACCAGAAGCTAAGTCAACGATTTGTATTTCTTCTTCATCAACTGCAAATGCAAGAAGTAATATTTCAAAATCTTCAGACTCACAATAGTGGTAAACCCCGTGTTTCACGAGGTCCACACTACTATACGTTTCTATGTCGATGGACAAGATTTTCATAAGCATTAACCTAAGATGTCACCATCGTCATTACTGTCATCTGCAAAATCAGCCTCTGCACTGCTTCGTCCGCCTAACGGCTCACCTTCATCTGTTTTCATCAGATTCTGAAGCCCAAAACTAACTCCTTTATTCCCATTCACGTTGTACACAAAGCTGTTCAAGCTTACCCTTCCATAGCAGCCAGAATAAAACTCACTTGGGTCCATAATTGGGTTTAAATCAGCATCAACAATCCCTGGCTTCAGCTTTGAATTCGCATTAATGAAGTATGAATTTGCATAAGCTTCATCATCCTCTCGATCAACATCTCCATCACGTAAAGGTGTTTTAATATTTTTTGCCGTTACCTTACCACCAAACTTGTCCTTATTTTCTTGAATCGTTTGTTGAATAGCATCTTGAATCTTCTTAATTGTCTTTTTGTCCGATTTTGGAATAATAATGCTTACCGAATATTTAAGATCACTACCATTCACACTTACTGCCTGATGCACATTGGCATAACTAAATCTCACTGGGTTTTCTTTTGTTCCAATTGTAATTTTCATGCTTTCTTCCTCCCTATTATTGAAAATCTACTTCCGGAGAAGTTTTTATTTCAGGTCGTTTATCTTCTTCAGGAACGAGCTTAATCTTGCCAGGTGCCTTTGTAATAAATGAACCTAGTAATTCATCAAATGTTTTCTTCCCTAGCTCTTTTTCTAACGTAGTAATCGTGTTAAGTGATTTCTTATATATGACATCACTTGCACATCCAGCAGCAGTAAGTGCTTTTACAATCGCATCTTCGTCTGTGTACTTTCGACTGCCTCTTCCTTGAACTAGTTTCATACCTGGCCATTGCTTGTTTTCATTCATTGCCATTGATAAAGCATACTCCTGAACACTTTTCCCCCAGCTCATTAATTCTTCAAGGGAATGAAGTACTTCAACCACTTCTTCATCAGTCAGAAGCGGGGGGCTCTGAAAATCTAAACAAGCAAGTTTCATGTTTTCATCTGCCCTCGCTCTGCAAATTGCTTTCACTTTGCAAAACCTGCAATGAACGCCAACCATGAAATTTCCAATACCGGCAAATGCCATTTCTGCTTTTGGCCTAACTACTTCATCTCCCCATTTCAGAAGATCATCAACCGACATTTCAAATGAAGATATACTATCTAGCCTTGGTTGGCTAATCGTCATTTGGATCGTTTCGAGATTATAAAGGAAGCCAAAATGGTTGATAGCTCCGAGTGCATATAGTTTCATCTGAGGGTTTTCATGTGCACTCACAGCAATACCCTTACCATGCTTATAATCAATGATTTCTAAAACACTATCACTAATGATGGTCGTATCTGAGGTTCCAAATCCTTCTTGAACCCATGGACTGTAGTCCAGTTTTTGTTCTAACAAAATCACAGCATCTTTGGTCATTGTTTTCGCTTCATTAAAACGCTCGATACAAAAATCTTTATGAACTTCGGTAGCCTTGTCCATTTCTTCTGAATAAAGAGGGTTAGAGCGTATTTCTTGTAATCTTTTGTTATACGACTGCTGCGAAATACTTCCTATCTCTTTGCAAATTTTAATCTCTGCTAGCAGGTGGGCCAGACTCCCTTCCTCTGCATAGACAGATGTTCCATCCTCCATGGACTCTTCTAGTCTAGGTGCCCTCGTGCAATTCATCCAACGGTGCGCACCAGAAGCAGACAATAATGCATGTTCTCCCATCACAGTTCCTCAGCTTTCTCTAGCAGTTCAGAATACTTTTGTGCTGGAACATCACTTAACTTCTTCGCTCCAAAACTAGTAATAAGCTCTTTTACCTCTACTTGTTTTCCATCTTGGGATAAACTAGCTAATTTAGCTCTCACTTCTTCTAATGTAGGTTGTTTTTCAGGTTGAAGTTCCTCTTTAGCAGTTCCCCTAGCTTCTGCAGTAGCTGTTACTTCAGGTTCATTCACCTTGAATACAAACGTTAATCCTTCAAGACTATCCGCAAGGTTTCTTAAATCATTTACAACATCAAGAGCACGCTTCATTTTACTCATGTTCCTTCTCCTTTCTCTTCTAGACTTAGTAGGGCCAAACAGTTGTGTCACTGCCTACCTAAATTTTATTAATTTAATCACATTAAATCCTCAGCCAGAAATCCGCCGTCACTCCGCTAAGACTCAGCCAGTTTCCAGCCTTTCTTCTTATAAAATCAAACTAAGCGTTCGCAAAGTTAAAATCAGCATATTTAAATTTTTGATTGTAACTCACTTAGTTAATCTCTATAATATTAATGACACGTCTTTGGTCACCATCCAGTAGTACTTGGAGGCGATAAGAAATGGCATTTAGTTATAACAAACTATGGAAACTTTTAATTGATAACAAGATGATGAAAAAAGACTTAATGGCAATGACGAACTTGACATCAACAACGATGGCTAAGATGAGTAAAGATCTACCGGTAAGCATGGATGTTTTAGCTAGAATTTGTAAGGCTCTTGATGTCAACATAGGCGATATTGTTGACTATGTTGACGACGATACTCCAACTAACTAAACTCCTCGAAAGGGGGCGTAATGCATGAAAAAGCTTTGTTTTGGTACTTTTACAACAGTATTAAAGGTTTGTATGACAAAAAGAGTTACACAAAAGCGATTGTGTGGTACCATATTGCTTTCTATTGCGCCTACTTATGATATTCGCAGCGATGACGGCGCAGTTTCAGATTTGATACTCTGTAAAAAAAATCTATCGCCTATAGTAACTGATGTTGCTCCAACAGCAGACGCTCGTGCAACCTCAGATTACTTTAAGCAAAATATCCTTCCCATGCTGGATAGCAACAAAAGGAGCCTCATCGTTCTTGCATTAAAGGACATTATTGCTTCTGATGCCTCAATTGAGCCTGACACACTCGTCGAAAAAGTAAATGGTATGACAAAGGAAACTATAATAAGGCGTGATTCATTTGTTTTGGAAGACTTTCTCGCCGGAATCTTTCTTTACACAGTGCTTAATGTTGAAAACCGAAATTGCAAAGACAGTGTAAAACAAATATCTGAGGATTACATAAATTCCTTTCACAGTCAAAAAATGAACATTAACTTCCTTACGGAATACAGTAAGTTCACAATGGAGACCACTAATGATATTGCAATTGACACTCGCTATCTGGTACTACTAGCAGAAACGGGTGGTAAATGTCAAAAGTGCGGTAGACCTCTAGGCATAAAAAAAGAAGGCAACGACGTTAACTACGCTAAAGTCGTTCACCTTTCAGATACTGATGACGTTATACTATGTGTTGACTGTGAACGCGAAATACCAAATGCTTCAGAGGAAGATAATATGAATTTACTTTCGGACAAGTATTACTTGGAAAATCTTATGGTTGCAAGGGATGCAACCTCGCGATATACGATAGAAAAGCAAATTGAACAAGTACTTCAAGAAGTTGATTTGATGGATGTTAGTGTCGATACACAACTAAAAATTGAACCCATCAAAGTTGAGAACAAAATTACTGAAAGACGTTTAAAGGAACGAATACTCTTTGATGTTATGCAATTGTATGATGGCGTCAATAATGCATTAGATCAACTAGCAGGGGAAAATAAACTAAACGTAGATAAGTTCGCTAAAAGTGTTAAGCGTATGTATGAAGACGCAAGCGAAGCAATTACATCCCAAAGTGATATTTATAATTTGCTGGTTGAAACACTATTTAATAAAACTGGCCGCAAACATAGAGAAGCCTGTGAGATAATAATTTCCTACTTTGTGCAAAGGTGTGAGGTGTTCGATGAGATTACCAAATAAAGTTACACCCTATACAAACAGCATCATTGCCCTTTTCCCAGATATTTTAGGAACATTGAAGCGACGGGATATATCCCCAAAAGAGCTGTTTGAATTAACCACGTCTGGAAAAAAGGATATGGGTGATTTTCTAAGTGCTTTAGATTGCCTGTTTGCACTTGGTAAAATCGAACTTACTGAGGAAGGGAGGATGCTACGCTATGTTGGCAGAAATTCAATGTGATAAATTTGCTTTAAAACATCGAACTATCCAGTTTAACCCTGGCCTAAATACAGTTTTGGGAAGTACAGGTGGTAGCAACGCTATCGGAAAATCAACATTTCTTTGGATTATAGATTATGCGTACGGCGGCGAAAGCTACTACTCCCTAACGGATGATATAAAAAAAGAAATAGGACCGCATACAATTTATTTCACTTTCGTGTTCAAAGGACAACCACATTATTTCTATAGAAGTACCGATAATCCCAAAATTGTATATCGATGTGATAAAGATCATCATTTCATTACGAAATTGACGGTGGACGAATATCGAAGTTTCCTTTTTCAGGAATATATAGTTGATCTTCCATCACTTAAATTTCATGAAATTACTGAGCGTTTCTTTCGCATTTATGGTCGTGAAAACACACTTGAAAAATATCCGCAGCTAGTTAGACCTCGTGAACACGATGAAAGGGCTGTCGATTTTCTCATGAAACTATTCGGTCAATATAAAATCCTCGCTGCTATCAAAAGAATGGAAGAAGAATTTGGTATCAAATCCTCGCAGTTTAAATCACGCCAGCGGCAAAAGGTGGACACCGAGAAAATTGAAATGAACCAAAAGACTATAAAGTCATTGAAGAAAAGACTTCAAAACCTGATGAAAAACAGTGAAGAAGCCCAATTGGCGATATTTGGGTTTGATACACAGACATTTGAGCGTATAGCTACTGTACAAAAAGAGCTGAACAGTTTCATTCGCAAGCGTAATCGTTTACAGTCTCAGGTTAATGCTGTTAAAAGCAATATTGCTGTGACTGACTTTGAAACTACTAGTGAATTTAATTCATTAGTACACTTCTTTCCAAATACTAACATAAAAGCATTTGAAGAGATTGAACATTTTCATAATAGAATTAGGGAAATCCTTGGTGAAGAAATGAATCAGGAGGTCGAACGCTTACAACAAATTATTGATCAGTACGATAAAGAAATTAATCGACTTAGTCAAAAGATCCAAGAAACAGGGTTGGCAAAAGAAATGTCAGAGAGAGTGCTCTCCCAATGTGTCAACGTATCCAAAAGTATTGATAAACTTCAAGAAGAAACAGATGAACTGATTCATCAAAAAGAACTACAGGATTCCCGCTTCGTTGCTGAGCAAACAATAGAAAAATTGTTACAACAACAAACTGAAAAGCTGGAAAAAATACAAGAGGACATCAATCTACGAATGAAAATAATCAATGGCGTAGTAACCGAACAACAGGAAACTGCTCCTTTTCTACAAATCACACCAGAAAAGGAGATCATCTTTGAAACTCCAGGCAACACTAGTGAAGGTACTGCGTTCAAGAGCCTTGTCGTTTACGATTTGAGTTTACTTGAATTATGTCCAATTCCTGCGCTCATTCATGATTCCAATATACTTAAACGTATTGGGGATGTACATCTAGAACATATATTAGAACGATATCAATCAAGTAAACGACAAGTATTTATTGCATTTGATAAGGCTGATTCTACGACACAGAATGCACAAAAGGCTTTAGAAGACACAGCGGTTTTACGCTTATCGGACGGAAATGAACTATTTGGTCATTCATGGAGTAAATTTGAGTCGAATGAATAAACAATGGAGGATTAAAATATGGCTGCAATTAATGATTTATTACGTCAAATCCCTGATACATCTTTGCGTAGTCGCTTGGAACAGGAGTTTGCCCGTATATCAAAAAACAAAAAATTTGGACTTATGTTTGAGGAGCACATTCCGGAATGTACTCCACTTTACGAGGTTGCTGTCAAACGCGGCTCGACTGTCGCACTTAAAACTAGTAACGTTAATGATGTTTATAGTGTGTTGAAATTAGATGGCGACTCTGCCCTTTGCCTTAACAGATCGACTGGGGATACCATAAATATCCCACTAGAGGAGTTAGTTTCGGTTGCACAATTTGGCGAACCGATATTTCCCACACTTCAGCCGGTTGATTTTGTTAAGAATGATCCCGATAGTAGCCTATGGCACACTCTCATTGAAGCAGACAACTACCACGCTCTCCAGTTGCTAGAATATCTCTATCCTAAGCAAGTGGATTGTATCTATATTGACCCACCCTACAATACAGGTGCAAAAGATTGGAAATACAACAACGACTATGTGGATTTATCCGATAGCTGGCGGCACAGCAAATGGCTGTCGATGATACAAAAAAGATTGCGGATAGCTAAGCGGATTTTGAATCCAGATACAGGTGTATTAATAGTTACTATAGATGAACACGAGGTTCATCATCTGAGAGTGTTATTGAAAGAGTTATTTCCTGAGTTTTACATCCAAATGGTAACTGCTGTAATAAACCCAAAAGGAGTGACCCAAGGTCGTTTTTCACGGGTAGAGGAATATATAATATTTTGCTTCGCTCCCAACGCATTTGTTGGTGCAAGTGACGATAATCTACTTAACCCACCTGTTTCAAATAGAAAACCGCGTTGGAAAGGACTTTTACGTTCTGGAACAAACGCAAGGCGTGAAGATAGAAAAAAGATGTTTTACCCAGTATTAATTGATACCAAACTAGGAAAAGTTGTTGGCACTGGTGAAGCTTTACCTTTTGAAGAATATCCGAATTTCGATTTAAAAATTGATGGCTTTGACGTTGCATGGCCAGTCAGAACAGATGGCTCGTTAGGAAATTGGGGCGTAGGATATGAAACTCTTCGTACATTAATTGATAAGGGATATGTTTCCCTTGGAAAGTATGATTCAAAACGTAAAACATGGGGAATTTCTTATATAAGCCTGCCAAATCAGGAAATGATAGATGATGGACGTATAAAAATAGTTGATCGAGATCCCAAAACCGGGGTTGTATCTATTGAATATGCTGACAGTAACAATAGAGCAATAAAAACTATATGGCACAGGAGTCTTCATGACGCTGGAGCCTATGGATCCAATTTGGTATCGGGTATTATTGGTCAGTCCAGAGCATTTTCTTTTCCAAAATCCCTTTACTCTACTAAGGATGCAATTGCGTCGGTAGTACGAAATAATAAAGATGCCCTTATTGTTGATTTCTTCGCTGGCAGTGGTACAACTCTCCACGCTGTAAATCTATTAAATGTCGAGGATGGAGGCCACAGAAGGTGCATACTGGTTACTAACAATGAGGTATCACTTGAAGAGGCACGGGATCTACAGAGGGTTGGTCATCAGCCTGGTGACCCTGAATGGGAAGAACGTGGGATTTGCCGCGCTGTAACTTGGCCGAGGACAAAATATAGCATAACGGGGAAACGCAAAGATGGTACTCCACTAAATGGGGAATACTTTACCAACCAAACTACCACAAAAGAAGTAGAACGCTCTTTCTATCAGTTGGGCTTTGTGGAAAACCCAACGGGTTTAACAAGCAGTTCAAAAAAACAACTTGTTTCATTGCTTCGTGATAAGGAAGGTAAACCACAACTAACGCAAACGTTGGTAAAAGCGGACAGCAAATTTATTGTTTCGGATGAACATTCAGCGTCGATTATTTTTGATATAGATGCCACTAATGAATGGCTTGCTACACTGGAAAATAACGAACATGTTACGGACTTTTATATAGTCACAAAATCATCTGCTATATTTAAATCAATCAAAGCAAAGATAACAGAACTGCTTGGACCAATCAATTTATCATCACAAGTTAAGCGTTCCATGAGCATGGGATTTCCTGCAAATGCAGAGTATTTTAAACTAGAATTTTTAGATAAAAATAGTGTGTCATTAGGGAAACAATTCCGGGAAACACTGCCATTGCTTTGGCTCAAATCCGGTGCCATTGGAGAGCGACCTGAAGTAATTATTAATGAAGAACCTGGGATGTTAATTCTCCCACAAAATGGATTTGCTATTCTAATTGATGAAACGAGATTCGCTGAATTTTCCGTAGCTATTTCCGAAGATGATAATATCCAGGTTGTCTACTTCGTAACCAACTCCGAGGAAGCTTTCCGTGAAATGACTTCTGGGGTAAAAGTAAATAACACATATCAACTATATCGCGATTATATTGATAACTTTGTGTTGGGAAGCAGGAGGGATTCATAAATGAGAGATATACTATTTCCTTTTCAGGAAACGGCTCTTGCCGAACTTCATGAGAAAATTAATAAAGCTCACTTGATGTGGAGTGAACGCGATCCACAGATAATTTCGTTTTCCGCACCTACAGGTTCGGGTAAAACCATTATTATGACAACACTTTTTGAGGAAATACTTTATGGCAGTCCGGTCAACATTGGGGAACCAGACTCTGTTTTCATATGGCTATCCGATTCACCAGAGCTTAACGAACAAACAAGGCTCAAAATCGAAAGTAAGTCTGATAAAATCCGTGTCCGTGAACTAGTGACAATAGATTCCACCTTCAATTCTGAGTACTTTGAAGATGGTTGCATTTACTTTTTAAACACACAAAAACTTGGCTCTGATAAACTACTTACAGGAACGTCTGATACGCGTCAGTATTCCATCTGGGAAACACTCACTAACACTGCCAAACGAAACCCAAAGCAGTTTTATGTAGTTATTGATGAGGCACATAGAGGAACATATACATCCGTTCAAGCAGAAAACAAAGCACAGTCTATAATGCAAAAGTTCATCAAGGGCAGTAAAGAAGATGGGCTATGTGTCATGCCTTTGATTATAGGTGTGACCGCGACTCCTCAGAGATTTGATAACTTGATTGCTGGAACCACTTCAACAGTTCAAAAAGTCATCGTTCCACCCGAGCAGGTACGTGAGTCCGGTCTTCTGAAAGATAGAATTATCATTCATTATCCAGATATTCATCTGGGCGCCGATATGACCATGTTCAAAGGCGCGGTAGATAATTGGCTCAAAAAATCCTTTCAATGGAAATCCTACTGTGATCGTGAAGATGAAAAAATGGTAAATCCTATTCTTGTTGTTCAAGTTGAGGATGGTAATGAACGGGAGGCAACCCATACTGATTTAGGGGCTTGCATTGATTTACTTGAAGAAACACTAGGCCGCAAATTACAACCCGGTGAAGCAGTACACACATTCAATGACCGCAGCACACTGAAAGTTCGTGACGTTGAAATTCAACAAATTGAAGCTTCGCGGATTAATGAAGAAGAAAATGTAATGGTCGTATTCTTCAAAATGAATCTTTCCACAGGCTGGGATTGCCCACGTGCTGAAACAATGATGTCATTTCGTAGTGCTCAGGATTACACTTATATTGCTCAGCTTTTGGGGCGCGTTATTCGTACACCTTTGGCTAGAAGGATTTCTTCCAATGCTGAACTTAACAATGTAAGTCTATTCCTTCCATACTTTGATGAAGAAACAGTAAAGAATGTCGTTAATGCCCTACGTGATAGTGAAGCTATTATACCTACAGAAACAGGAACTAACAAAGAGCTTGTTACACTTGGGCGAAACTTAGAGTATTCTGATGTGTTTGATGCTATGAGTAAACTTATCACGTATCGAATAGATTCATCGCGAAAACAGGCACCGCTCAAGTTGTTAATACAGCTTTCCCGCGCGCTGACGATGGACGGCATCGACCTAGGGGCACAGAAGGCGACAAAAAATGCAGTTTTATTAAAAATTGATAAGGAAATTGCACAAATAAAAGAAAGTGGATACTTTGACTCCCTTGCGGCTAAAATTACCGGATTTACTCTTGGTACACTGATATTTGAATACGGAGACAATGCTTATTCCTTTGACGAGACAACACAGACAATGACGGTATCCGAATTTGATATCTCCAGGCATTTTGAACAGGCTGGAAAACTGTTAGGAGAGGGCTTGCATAAGGAATATTGGATTCGGCACAGTACCCGGGACCATATCGATATAAAAAAAGAAATCATCGTTCTCACAAGTGATACGGATGCAATGGAGCGGATAAACGCCTATGCAGAGGAAGAATTTATTGAACTCTATGGGAACAACAAGCGAGCCATTGCTAAACTGACCGAAGCGCGAAAAAATGTTTATGAGAGATTAACCAATGCTTCAGCCCAACCAATTTCTGTACCATGGGTATTACCAGATTCAATCGATTTTTCTGTACCAGATGATAGTATTAAGTTTGAACAGCATCTCTACTGTTATGAAGATGGGACATTCCAAACATCACTAAATCCATGGGAAAGAGGAGTTATTGCTGAAGAACTTAAAAATGGTGCAGTCTGCTGGTTACGTAATCTCGATCGTAAAAAGTGGTCACTTGAAATCCCATATGAAGTCAGTGGTGTTGCCACTTCGATGTTTCCGGATTTGGTGGTTGTGAGATCTGATGCGCAAGGTTATATCTTTGATATTCTGGAACCACATGATCCTAGTCGCAAGGACAATTATCCAAAAGCAGTGGGTCTAGCAAAGTTTGCAGAAAAACACTGGGATAAATTCGGACGGATTCAGCTTATCCGACTGAAAAAAGGTGTAGATGGTCGTGAGCATTTCTATCGACTGGATATGGAAAAAACAACAGTTATGAATAAAGTTCGTGGAATAACATCAAACGAGGAACTTGATAGAATTTTTGATACAGATGCCGTTAGAGAAGACTAGTTTATACATCTGTTATGTCTCTCCAAGACTATAAGAATTGCCGTTATCTAAGATGTAGATTTGCCCCTATCACCTTTAAGGCAGTTAATATTTGAACATTATAAATTAGGGTTTCCGAACAGTGGTACCTCAGGCAAATCGGCCAAGATAAAAACCTCTTGTTTGGAAACCCTTATTTATGAGTATTTCTTCCACTTATTTTTTTACCCTCGATATCAATACTGCTTTCCACCCTGCTGCATTTAAATCTGCACCTTCAATCTTTCCGCAGGATGAACATTTCCCAATACCCCTTTATTCCGCGTAAAAGTTAGCCCCCTGGGTCTAAAAAACCCCCAAACCAATTAGTCCGAGGGAACATAAAACAAACTTACATTTTCATTTAAAAACCACTAAACCTATTGATACCAAGCTATTTCTGTGCATTTAAAATAAACTCTTCCGAAAATCCTTCCCAAAACCCGCATTCCACCGTTCGCTGTCATAATAAAGTTTTCCGAAAATCACCGATTTCCACTCATTTCTCACTCAAAAACAAGCGTTTTTTTCCGCACTTTTCACTCATTTTTTCACTCTTTTTCTCAAGTTAAAATAAAGTTTTCCGAAAGGGAAAACGTAAAAAGGCAAGTCCCACAAGGGATTGCCCTGATTTTTTACGAAAACTTCCCTCTTCCTTTTTAACGAAAATCGGAAATGTTTATTATTTTTCGGAAGAGAGAATTAGTGGGTCACATAGTAGAGATAAGGAGTTAGGTC
>NZ_JHYI01000033.1 GCF_000621445.1 Alkalihalobacillus bogoriensis ATCC BAA-922
CCATCCTGTAGTGATAGCCGAAGCCATCTTTTAAAATGGAATTATGCAATTCCATCTATTATCCGGTATTAGCACCGATTTCTCGATGTTATCCCAGTCTACAGGGCAGGTTGCCCACGTGTTACTCACCCGTCCGCCGCTAACATCAGGGAGCAAGCTCCCATCAGTCCGCTCGACTTGCATGTATTAGGCACGCCGCCAGCGTTCGTCCTGAGCCAGGATCAAACTCTCCATAAAAGTGTTTGATATAGCTCAAAAATAATTCATTGACGAGATATTACTATCTCTTTAATTCGCTTGGCTTTTTCTTGTTCAGTTTTCAAAGAGCTATTTGCGGTGTCAGACACCATGTGTCTAACAGCGACTTGAATATCATAACAAAAACATTTTTATATGTCAACTGTTTTTGCGATGTTTTTTTTGACTGCTTATATCTCATGGATAAAACAGTAAAACAATGATTTGCTCGTAAGCAGTAACCTTTATTATACACACTATTTTAAATAAAACTAGAGGTATCTTTCTCCTGTATTTCCATGTGAAAACAATCTCTTCCCATAAGGAAGAGATTGTTTTCGTTCTTTATTCTTCCGTTGTTTCTCGATGTCTCATTTGCGGAAACAACAATACGTCACGAATAGATGGTGAATTTGTTAATAACATAACGAGCCGGTCAATCCCTATACCTAGTCCCCCAGTTGGTGGCATTCCATACTCAAGTGCTTCAATGAAGTCCTCATCCATCATATGAGCTTCATCATCGCCTTGCTCACGTTCTTTTAATTGATCTTCAAATCGTCCTCTTTGGTCGATTGGGTCGTTTAACTCTGTAAAAGCATTCGCATGTTCACGGCCGACAATAAACAATTCAAAGCGGTCCGTAAAACGCTCATCTTTTGGATTTTTCTTTGCTAAAGGAGAAATAGCAGTAGGATGCCCGTATATAAATGTTGGTTGGATTAATTTTTCTTCAACAAAGTGTTCAAAAAACTCATTTACAACATGACCATATGTCATTGTCTCTTTCACAGGAACTTTATGCTCTTTTGCAATTTTTCTCGCTTCCTCGTCACTCATTTCTTGCCAGAAATCTACACCCGCATATTCTTTAATTGCATCGACCATGTGGAGACGTTTCCACTCAGGTTGTAAATCCACTTCATAGTCGCCGTACGTGACTTTTGTAGTTCCTAAGACTTCTTGTGCAATATGAGCGATTAATTGTTCTGTTAAACTCATAATATCTTGATAATCTGCATAAGCTTCATATAGTTCAATCATTGTAAACTCTGGATTATGCCTTGTTGAAACTCCTTCATTACGAAAAACCCTTCCGATTTCATACACTTTTTCTAAACCACCAACAATAAGTCTTTTTAAATGAAGTTCAATGGCAATTCTCATATATAACTTCATATCAAGAGCATTGTGATGAGTAATAAAAGGACGTGCTGATGCACCACCAGCAATCGAGTGCATTGTCGGTGTTTCAACTTCCAAGTACCCTCGACTATCTAAATATCTTCTCATCGATTGAAGGATTTTACTTCGGACGACAAACGTGTCTCTCACTTCTGGATTTACAATTAAATCTACATAACGTTGGCGATAACGCTGTTCAATATCTTTCAATCCATGAAACTTGTCCGGCAAAGGACGCAATGATTTAGACAATAAAGTAAAAGTCTTAACTTTAATTGATAATTCTCCTACTTTTGTTTTGAAAGCAACACCAGATACTCCGACAATATCGCCAATATCGATCGTATCAAAGATATCATACGCCTCATCGCCAACTGCGTCTTTTCGAACATAAATTTGAATTTGGCCCGTTAAATCTTGAATATGCGCAAAACCCGCTTTTCCTTTTCCACGCTTAGTCATCACTCTTCCTGCTAACGTCACATGGTTTTCATTTTCATCCAACTGTTCTTTTGATTGATCACCAAATTGCACATTCATTTCTTTTGCAGTATGAGTTCGTTCAAACTTACCACCGAAAGGGTCAATTCCACGGTCTTGCATCTGCTTTAATTTCTCTCTACGCACCCCTAACAAATCCGACACTTCCACTTCTTGACTCATTTCACCACTCCTCAATCATATTTTTGTTTGGTCCATAATCTATAATACATCCATCTATATGTAGAAAAACTGCCAGTTGTTGTGACTGGCAGTAGCATTCTTCGTAGCCCTTTAATTACACAATTGCAACTTCTTGTTGTTTAGCTTCTACTTCATCAACAAATTCATATAAGGCTTTTGCTACATCATCACGTGTTTCAAAATAGTTCACTTTATCTCTTACACTAGCATTGCCACGGATTCCTTTTAAATACCATGCTGCATGTTTTCTCATTTCACGAACAGCCACAAACTCTCCTTTTAGAGCAATGAGACGGTCTAAATGAATCATACAAACATCTATTTTTTCACGCGGACCCGGATCAGGAAGCAGCTCGCCTTTACTTAAATAGTGTACCGTTCGATAAAGCATCCATGGGTTTCCTAATGCAGCACGACCAATCATGACACCATCAACACCTGTTGTATCTAACATTCTTTTAGCATCTTCAGGTGACTTAACATCTCCATTGCCAATAACCGGAATCGAAACAGATTGTTTTACTTCTTTAATGATATCCCAATTTGCTGTACCTTCATACATTTGGACTCGCGTTCTTCCATGTAGCGCAACAGCTTTACCTCCTGCTCGTTCAACAGCTTGAGCATTTTGAACCGCATAAATATGATCTGAGTCCCAGCCCATTCTCATTTTAACCGTCACTGGTTTCTCTACAGCTTCGACGACAGCAGAAACCATATCATAAATTTTATTTGGGTCAAGTAACCATTTTGCACCGGCATCACATTTTGTAATTTTCGGTACAGGACAGCCCATATTAATATCAATAATATCTGCATTAGTATTTTGATCTACAAACATCGCTGCTGCCACAAGCGTTTCTTTTTCACCACCAAATATTTGCAAACTTAATGGTTTTTCACGCTCATCAACATAAAGCATATTTAATGATTTCTCATTTTTATATAATATCGCTTTATCACTAACCATCTCAGCACAAACGAGACCCGCACCAAACTCTTTTGCAATTAACCGGAATGCAGGGTTACATACACCTGCCATCGGCGCTAATACCACTCGATTTTTTAATTGCACATCTCCAATTTTAAACATTGTTACACCTCCATTTCTTTTTTATTTTTCCTTTATGATAATAAATCGTCTTTCTCAATCTTTAACAATGTGACCACTTTTTCAATAAACTCTTCACTCGGAACACGGGATCCTCTTTCAATTTCACCTAGTAATGAAATCGACACACCTAGTGCTTTTGCAAAGCTTTCTTGTGTATAACCTTTTAACTTTCGAAAAGCACGGATTTTTCTTCCCCATTTCTCCTTCTCCATATCTTTACACCTTCTTTATCTGGTAAAAAACCATATATTTGCTCAACCGTTTGTTCTTTATTTGACAAATATAAGTTGGGGTTCACTTCATGTAAAGGTACTATTACAAAAGCTCGTTCAGCCATTCGTGGATGGGGAACTTGCAGAACATCCATCTTAATATTTTCTTGATTATAGAGTAAAATGTCAAGATCTAACGTTCGAGGTCCCCAACGAATCTCTCGACTTCTCTTTGCTTGTTTTTCAATTCTTTGTAATAAAGATAATACTTCATCTGCTTTATACATTGTTTGTATAACGACAATCATATTTAAAAATGGACCTTGATTAATATAACCTACAGGCACTGTTTCGTAAATGGAAGATGTTTCAACTACTTTACAATTTGGATCGCGTTCTAGTGCCGAGACACCAAAGTGAAGGTGGCTTTCACGGTCTCCTACATTTGAACCTAATCCAATATAAACGATATTATCCAAAAGACCGACTCCTTGTAATTTCTACAGCTACTGATTCATAATGACCCGCAATTGGTGGGTCCGGCTTGATAACTTTTATTGTACATTGCTGTACTTTTTCAAATGTAGATAACAAACTATCTGCAATTTTTTCAGCTAGCGTTTCCACTAATTGATATGGTTTACCCTCAACAATCGCCTGAGTCGCTTTATATACATCAGCATAATTAACCGTTTCCTTTAAGTCGTCACTTTGACCTGCTTTTTGTAAATCAAGTTCTAACTGGACAGTAACAATATAACGCTGACCTAATGTATTTTCCTCAGGTAACACTCCATGATAGCCATAAAACTTCATTCGTTCAATATGGATTTTATCCATGTCATCCCTTCCTCCCAAGCATTGCATCCATCATTGTAGCCATTCTTTTCATCTGTAACACATCATGCACGCGCACAATCGTACACCCTTTTGCAATTCCTAAGCATACGGTTGCTCCCGTTCCTTCCACTCGTTCATTTACTGGTACATCGAGTGTTTTTGCGATAAATGATTTTCTCGATGTACCTAAAAGGACCGGATAGCCAAAAGAAGTTAACTCATCAAGCCTCCGCATAGCCTCAAGATTTTGTTCATAAGACTTGGCAAAGCCAATTCCAGGGTCTAATATAATTTGTTCATCCTTTACTCCTGCTCGTTTACATAAATCAATACTTTCTTGTAAATCAGCTTTCATATCTTCCATTAAATCGGTATATTGTTGATTATCACGGTTATGCATTAACACGATCGGTGCTTGAAAGTCTGCAGCTACAAACGCCATATTAGGATCAGCTTTTGCTCCCCAAACATCATTAATAATAGAGGCGCCCACTTCCAGTGCTTGCCTTGCCACTTCGGCTTTATATGTATCAATTGAAATCGGCACATCGATTTCTTTCGCTAGCTCTTTTATTATCGGAATCACACGATCTAACTCTTCTTTTACATCTACTTTCTCTGCACCCGGTCGAGTCGATTCCCCACCAACATCAATAATGTCAGCTCCATTTGATATCATTTGTTTTGCATGAATGATCGCTTGCTCAATCGTATTGTATTTTCCCCCATCTGAAAACGAGTCTGGAGTTGTGTTTAAAATCCCCATGATATACGTACGGTTTGTGAAACTTGTGGCAATAATTTCATTCGTCTGTATGCTCATCCTAACTCTCCTTTACTCCATAGCTTTGTTTTCCAATCATTAAATTGCTTTTGGAGTTTTTCTGTTATTCCATCATTAAAAGAAAATGATTTCTCCTTGTACTTTGTAATTTTTACAATCTCTTGAATCGAATTTGTAATAAACATTTCATCTGCTTCTAACAGTGCATCTTCGAAAAAACAACCTTCAACGACATTAATCTTTTCTTTCTTTGCTAAGGTAAATACAAATTGTCGAGTGATGCCATCTAATATTCCTGTTTCTAATGATGGGGTATATAATATATCATTCTTCACCCAAAACACATTAGATACTATTCCTTCTGCGATATAGCCTTCCTTTGTTAAAAAAATGCCTTCATCTCCAATATTTTGCCCTAATTCTCGTTTCCCTAATATATTGTTCATGTAATGGTGAGACTTTAATCGTTGTTTACCTTCTGGACTGTTTCGTCTCGTTTGTAAAAGTACCGCTTGTTTTTCTGCTGGCATATAGGATGGAATAGGTTTCATATAAACAATCGTTGTCGGTTCCTCATAATCGCCTGTATGCAATCCTAATGGTCCAACACCTGCTGATACATTCCATCTCACATATGCTTCTTGTAGGTCATTTGCATATAGAAGTGCTTCTAGTATCGCACATATCTTTTTCTTCTCATATCTCCACTCGATTCCTAACTGGACCAGACTCTTTTGCAAACGTTGAAAATGGTCATCCAATAAAAATGGATGACCTTCATAGATTCGAAAAGTTTCAAATACGCCCAATCCGTACATAAACCCATGATCAAAAATTGAAATTTGAGCAGAAGCCCCGTCGACAATGTTTCCGTTTAAATAAACCTTCACGTCCGGTTACGCTCCTTACTATGTGTTTCCAAAAAATTAAGAAGAAGTTTCTTTCCGTCTTCAGTCATAATTGATTCAGGATGGAACTGGACCCCTTCCACAGGCAATGTCTTATGACGAATAGCCATGATTTCTCCTTCTTTTGTCTCTGCAGAAATTTCAAAGCAATCCGGCAACGTTTCACGTTTGACAATTAATGAATGATATCTTGTAGCTGTAAACGGCGATGAAATCCCGGCAAAAATCGTTTTACCATCATGAGTCATTTTTGATGTTTTTCCGTGCATTAGTTTTTCAGCACGTACAACATCTCCTCCGAATACTTGAGCAATTGATTGGTGTCCTAAGCAAACACCAAAAATCGGGATTTTACCAGCAAAATACTCAATCGTCTCCAAACTGATTCCAGCTTCATTTGGACTACATGGTCCAGGAGAAATCATAATATAGTCTGGGTTAAGTTGTTCGATTTCCGCTATTGTAATTTGGTCATTTCGTTTAACTACTAGTTCATGACCCATTTCCCCTAAATATTGGACTAAGTTGTACGTAAACGAATCATAGTTATCAATCATTAAAATCATTATTATTTCCTCCTCAGCTCATCTACAGTTTCTTCTTCACTCATCTCTTTCGCTTTCCATAACGCTCTTGCTTTCTTTAAGGATTCTTTATATTCCGCTTTTGGATCGGAATCGATAACAATGCCTGCACCGGCTTGCACATACGCGATACCGTCTTTAGCAAGAAGGGTACGGATGACAATGTTTAATTCTAAATCTCCATTAAATCCAATCCATCCGATAGATCCAGTATAAATTCCCCGACGTACAGGTTCAAGCTCTTCTATTATTTCCATTGTCCTTACTTTAGGAGCACCCGTTATCGTACCACCAGGAAACGTCGCTTCAATGACTTCGTATCCACTCTTCCCCTCCGCTAAAGTCCCTCTTACATTGGAAACAATATGCATCACGTGTGAATATTTTTCAATGACCATTAGTTCATCGACTTCAACTGTTCCATAGGCACAGACACGACCGAGGTCATTTCGCTCTAGATCGACTAGCATAATATGCTCTGCTCGTTCTTTCTCATTTTCAATTAATGTTTTTGCTAATCTTTCATCTTCATCCTCATTCATCCCACGGGATCGTGTTCCTGCTATTGGCCTTGTACTAATGTCGTTGCCTTTCTTTTTCACTAAAAGCTCTGGTGAACCACTTACAATTTGAAACTCATCACTATGAAGATAGGCCATATAAGGAGATGGATTTAACTCTCGTAGCTTTTCATAAATATGAAAGGGATCCGTTACAAGGGGGCTCTCTTGCCGTACCGATAAATTCACTTGAAAGACATCGCCTTGCGCAATGTATTCTTGTATTTTCGAAACAGC
The DNA here is from genome assembly GCF_000621445.1 of Alkalihalobacillus bogoriensis ATCC BAA-922. Taxonomy (GTDB): domain Bacteria; phylum Bacillota; class Bacilli; order Bacillales; family Bacillaceae_F; genus Bacillus_AO; species Bacillus_AO bogoriense. Next base: position 7,346 of record NZ_JHYI01000033.1, read on the forward strand.
ATTCGTGAATTCCTCTTCGGTAAAAGATGCCCCTGCACTTCTTTGCTTAGTAGGCGTCTCTTTTCGTTCCCAAATGATGTTAGGATACTTTGCTTCCCACTGTTTTTTATACCGTTCAAGACGAGTCTTTGCTTCTAGATGGCTACCTTCTGTGTAATGGGTGATCATTGTCAATATTTCTTTTTCCGGTTCATAAACGAATACATCATCAAATACAAGGAAATAAAAATCATACGTTTGTAAATCATCCGCTGTTCTATTATCTAGTTTTTCAAAGTGACGAACCATATCATAGCTTATATACCCTATCGCACCACCTTGAAACGGTGGGCCATCCTCGATTAAAGGTGTGGAATAACGGTCCATCCACTCTTGTAATAAGGTAAAAGGAGTGCCTTCTTCTACGGTTGTTTTTTCCTTTATCGTTACTGAAAACTGCTTGTCCTTTCCTTTTACAATGGCAAAAGGGCGTAACCCTATAATTGAAAACTGTCCTCCTCGTCCACTTTCTAACAAGACATGGTGGGATTCTTCTTTCCCTAAATATTGATAGGCACGAAACCATTGCTCTCTCGGTATGGCAATCGTCGTCGTCATCTTATGCCGTTTGACTGCATGGGTCGTATCCTGTTGTTGTAGCAAAAATCTCACTCTCCCACTCTTTATTACTGTTATTTTACAACAAACATCCGATGAAAAAAAGCAGACCCTCTTGTTACGAAGAGAATCTGCTTAATTTACTCATAATTAATCTTCAAACTGGTATAAAGGAGTACTTAAGTAGCGCTCACCATTACTCGGGATAACAGCCACTACTTTTTTCCCTTTTCCTAATTCTTTTGCTGCTTGAAGAGCAGCGGAAATCGCTGCTCCTGAAGAAATTCCACCTAAAATCCCTTCTTCACGAGCGGCACGACGAGCATAATCAAAAGCTTCTTCATTTGATACTTTAATTACTGCGTCATACACTTCTGTATTTAAAATACTAGGAACGAATCCCGCTCCAATGCCTTGAATTTTATGCGGACCTGGCTTTCCACCTGATAATACTGGGGAGTCAGCTGGCTCAACTGCATAAATTTTCAAGTTAGGAAAATGCTCTTTTAAAAATCCACCAGCACCAGTAATGGTTCCACCTGTACCAATACCGGATACAAATCCATCAATTTGTCCTTCTACTTGTTCAAGTAGTTCTTTTCCTGTTGTTTCACGATGAATAGCAGGATTGGCTTCATTTTCAAATTGCTGAGGCATGAAATATCCATTTTCTTTTGCTAGCTCTGTTGCTTTACGGATTGCTCCACCCATTCCTTCTGGCCCAGGTGTTAATACTAGCTCTGCTCCGTATGCACGTAATAAATTACGACGCTCCATACTCATTGTTTCTGGCATAACAAGTTTTGCTTTATACCCTTTTGCAGCAGCAACCATCGCAAGACCGATTCCTGTATTTCCACTTGTAGGCTCAACAATCGTATCACCAGGTTTTAAATCTCCTTTTTTTTCAGCAGCTTCGATCATCGCTAAACCAATACGATCTTTTACACTACTTCCTGGATTAAAAAATTCTAATTTTAAATATACATCTGCAGAATCGTCTGGAACGAGACGGTTTAATTTTACTAATGGTGTTTGGCCAATGAGGTCAGTAATTGAATTTGCTACTCTCATATTAATACGTCCTCCTTTAATACCAAGTAAATTCATTGGTTTTGTTAAGATTATAGTAACAGACCGCGTTTCTCTCGTCAATAAAAAAGTTTCTAAATGATGGATCGATTGTTATTGTGTGGCTTCTTCTTGTAATGCCCGTAAATCTTCGATCGAAAACGTATAAACTTCATTGCAAAAATGACATCGTGTTTCGGCACCACCATCTTGTTCAATCATGTCATCAAGTTCTTGTTTACCAAGACTGATTAAGGCATTGGCTATCCTTTCTTTTGAACATTGACAGGAAAAAACAACATTCGATTTATCTAATATTTTAACATTATCATCACCAAGTAAAGCCGCAATCATTTCCTCAGGTGGCATCCCTGCTTCAATAAGCTTAGATATTGGTGGTAGCTGAGATAACCGTTTTTCAATCAAGTCAATAACCTCATCGTCTGCCCCAGGTAACATCTGAATAATAAATCCACCCGAAGCTAAAATCGACTCATCTGGATTGACTAGTACTCCAACACCAACAGACGATGGGGTTTGTTCAGAAGAAGCAAAATAATACGTAAAGTCTTCTCCTAACTCGCCTGAAACGATTGGAACACTTCCGGTAAAATGCTCTTTCATTCCTAAATCCTTTACAACGGATAAGTACCCAGTATTCCCGACAGCTTTCGCCACATCTAATTTCCCTTGTGCATTCAATTCAAAATGCACATTCGGATTTGATACGTATCCTCTTGTTTCTCCATACGCATTACTATCAACAATAATGGCGCCAATTGGTCCGCCACCTTCAATTTTTACAGTTAGCTTATCGTCTCCTTTTAACATCGCAGCCATCATCGTACTTGCTGTCATCGCCCTACCTAAAGCAGCAGACGCTGTCGGCCATGTTTTTTGTCGTCTTACGGCCTCATTGACCATCTCTGTCGTGCGGACCGCATATGCTCTTACTTTATTATCAAAACCTAGCGCTTTTACTAAATAATCTCCCATTATATCCTCTTCCTTTCTACACTTATGCTTTGTTTTTCCAATATATTAAATGCAGTCCATTTAATGTTAATAACGGGTCAACAATATCAATTGTGCGGGATTCCTCCGCAATAAGTGTAGCTAATCCTCCAGTAGCAATGACTTTAGGTTCGACTTTAGACTGTTCTTTCATTCGTCGTACAATTTCATCAACTTGTCCAACATAGCCATAAAAAATTCCTGCTTGCATCGCATGGACAGTATTTTTCCCAATTACGTGTGGAGGTTTGGTAATTTCAATCCGCGGTAATTTAGACGCCCTTGTATAGAGCGCTTCTGTAGAGATGCCAATTCCTGGGGCAATCGCTCCACCCATATATTGTTTTTCTTCATTAACATAACAATACGTCGTTGCGGTTCCGAAATCAACAATGACAAGAGGGCCACCATATTCATGAATCGCCGCAACCGCATTAACAATTCGGTCAGCTCCCACTTCTCGTGGATTTTCATATTTTATATTTAATCCTGTTTTAATTCCAGGTCCGATTATAATTGGTTCTTGCTTAAAATATTTTTTACACATTTGCTCTAAAGCAAACATAATTGGAGGGACAACAGAAGAAATAATAATTCCATCAATATCAGAAAATAGAACCCCTTCATGGTCAAATAAGTTTTTTATTACCATGCCGTACTCATCTTCTGTTTTTTGTTTACTGGTTGCAATTCGCCAATGGTATTTTAACGCGTTATCTTCATATACACCTAATACGATATTCGTGTTTCCAACATCGACAACAAAAATCATTTCATCACCCATTATCATTAGTCTCAACAAGATTATATCTGTTTTTACGGATTTCTTCCAATTTGACCTCTTCATTGTTTTCGTTTTACAACTATATTGTTGCGCTCAACCAATAATAAAAAGGATGCCCTACAGTCATCAAGACGTTTGGACATCCTCTGTTTTTACTTTTTACTGTCTTTGTCTTCTTCTGTTTCCGTGTTTGTCTTTTCTGTTGTGTCTTGCTGCTCTTCTTTTTTATCATAGACATGACTAGAAATGACATTAGATTCGTCTTTTTCATCTTCTTTTTTTGAAGAAATCGTTACTTTAACATCCTCATCTTTTTGATCATCTGTATGAACAAGGTTTGTATGGTGATTTTCTGGTAACTTTCCTTCATTAATTAAAGACTTAATTTGCTCTGCATCTAATGTTTCAAGGTCCATTAAGGTTTTAGCAATTAAATCAAGACTTTCCCGGTTTTCAGTAAGAATTTGTTTACAACGATCATAACAATCTTTTATTATTTTTTGAACTTCTAAATCAATTTCATATGCAATTTGATCACTGTAGTTTTGTTCGTTTTGAATATCACGACCTAAAAATACTTGGCCGCCACTTCCAGACACGAACTGCATTGGACCGAGTTTTTCGCTCATTCCATATTCTGTTACCATTTTGCGAGCAATTCCTGTTGCTCGTTGGAAGTCATTATGAGCTCCCGTACTCGCTTCTTGGAACGTAATCTCCTCAGCAACTCGACCACCAAGTAAGCCAACAATCTTATCTAAGAGCTCTGGTTTAGTCATGAAATAACGATCCTCTTTCGGAAGCATAACCGCATATCCACCAGCTTGACCTCTCGGAACGATTGTAACTTTATGAACCATATCTGCGTTTTCTAATTTCACACCAACAACAGTATGCCCGGCTTCGTGCCATGCCACAATTTTCTTTTCCTTTTCAGAAATGACACGGCTCTTTTTCGCTGGACCAGCAATCACTCTGTCAATTGCCTCTTCAATATGAATCATATTAATTTTTTTCTTGTTTTGCCTTGCCGCAATAAGTGCTGCCTCATTTAATAAATTTTCTAAATCTGCGCCAGAAAACCCAGGGGTACGTGTGGCGATTGTTTTTAAATTCACATCATCACCAAGAGGCTTGTTTTTCGCATGAACATGTAAAACCGCTTCACGTCCAATAACGTCTGGACGCCCAACCATAATTTGTCTATCAAAACGGCCTGGACGTAACAAGGCTGGGTCAAGAATGTCTGCACGGTTTGTCGCTGCAATAATTATGATACCTTCATTTGCACTAAAACCATCCATCTCAACGAGCAATTGGTTTAATGTTTGTTCACGCTCATCATGTCCTCCACCGAGACCTGCGCCACGTTGACGACCAACAGCATCAATTTCATCGATAAAAATAATACAAGGGGCATTTTTCTTTGCATTCTCAAATAAGTCACGGACACGAGACGCACCGACCCCTACAAACATTTCAACGAAGTCAGAACCACTTATAGAGAAAAATGGTACTCCCGCTTCACCAGCAACGGCACGAGCTAATAATGTTTTACCCGTACCAGGAGGTCCAACTAGTAAAACCCCTTTTGGTATCCTTGCTCCAATCGCGGAAAACTTCCGTGGATCTTTTAAAAATTCTACGACTTCGACCAACTCTTGCTTTTCCTCATCAGCACCAGCGACATCTTTGAATTTTGCTTTTTTCTTATCATCTTGAACCATCTTCGCTTTACTTTTTCCAAAGTTCATGACACGGCTACCGCCGCCTTGAGCTTGGCTTAATAAGAAGAAAAACAAAATAAAGATAATGATAAACGGAATAATTCCCGTAAAGAACGTAACCCAACCGCTTGTTTCATCGGCAGGTTCTGTATCCCATAGAGACTCACCAGTTGGTCCTTCTGCCGCTAGTATAATGTCAAATACTTGTTCTGTTCTAGGAAGATTTGCTTCGAAAAAAGCACCTTCCTCAGCGTTCACAAGTTGGCCACGGACTACATATACTTGGCGTTCAGGTTTAACTGTAAACGATTCCACCTGGTTTGCTTCTAAACGTTCAAAAAACTGGTCTGTCGTTAATGGCTCTGTTTGTGTTTGGTCTACACTAAAGAAACTTACTATTCCTACTATGACTAAAAAAATTAATAAATAGAATATTGTGTTGCGAAATATTCGATTCATTCCTGACCTCCTCCCACGTACGTTCAAACTTAACTTATAGTATCATAAATGGTAGCACGTTCACAATAATTACGCCCCGTAAATCTCAGGCTTTAGTATCCCAATATACGGGAGGTTTCGATATCGCTCAGCATAATCTAGTCCATACCCGACAACAAAGGCATCAGGAACGATAAAACCCGCTAAATCTGGCGTTAAATCGACTTTTCTTCCCTCAGGTTTGTCTAATAGTGTGACAACTTTTACTGATTTTGCTTTTCGATAATGAAATAGTTTAACCAAATAACTCAATGTTAGTCCGCTATCTATGATGTCTTCTACGATTAACACATCTCGGCCTTCTACAGATGTGTCTAAATCTTTAATAATCTTAACTTCTCCTGTTGAAACAACGCCCGAACCATAGCTTGAAACATCCATAAAGTCCATTTCAATATAGGTGTCGATTCGTTTTGTTAAATCAGCCATAAAGAGCATAGCTCCTTTTAACACACCAATCACCAGAGGGTTTTTATCTCGGTACTCCTCTGTTAGCTGTTTCCCTAACTCTTGTACTTTTATTTGTATTTCCTCTTCCGAAATTAACACTTCTTGAATATCTTCTCTCATAATTGAATAAAATGCCTCCCGTATGTATCGCTATAAATAGACTCCCATCAATGATAAGCTTTAAAGGTTAGAACAAGACATGATGTTGATGCTTCATCTATCATACCCTTTCTTGATTTAACAAAACAAGGAACCCAAATGATATCTCCATCTGCATCTGTCACAATTGGCCAATTGTCTCTTTTTTCAGTATCTACTTTATTGTCAATAAAGATGCGACTAATTTTCTTTGAACCTGTCATTCCCATTGGAGCAATTTTATCTCCCTCCTGCCTTGTTCTTACATAGAGGGGGAGGGATATTGCATTTGCATCGACAATCAATACATTTTTCCCATTTTCTCCACTTACTTCAGAAGATGGTATGCGTTGACCCGTTAATACGCCTGAATCCAATGTTATGCTCCCAGGAATCGTCCATGTTCTTCCTATTGTCCTTTTCTCATGATTTGTAACATATGTAAATGAACAATGGTTATACGAACGAATGGCTTTCATTCCATTTGGAAGTGAAACTTGCCCTGAAGGATGGGTAGCATGTAACACATCAATGATTTGTTCAATATGTATCATTTTAATAGATGGATGAATTTTCCCGTAAAGATATTTTAATATTAGATGAATCCCTCTCCTTTGTAAAGGGATTGCCATTTCCCTTACTTTCATCACATCGATTTTAATATATTCAGGCTTTTTTTCAATGATTGCTTCCTTTAAAGCTTCCGTCGTTAGTTTTTCAAGAAACATTTCGTCTTCTTGGATCCATTCACTTTGTTTTTGAAAATGGGTATGAACATTAGGATTTTCATCTTTAAAGAAAGGAAGAATAACTTTTCTAAAGCGATTTCTCGTATAAAGGAGTGACGTATTACTCTCATCTGTTCTTGGTAGAAGATTCTCTTCTTTACAATATTGCTCTATTTCGGCTTTTGTTATTCCTAAAAAAGGACGAATGATTTTACCCATTCCAAATTCACGGGTAACTGGGATTCCTGCTAACCCCACACCAACGGTTCCTCTTACTTGGTTCATTACGATCGTTTCGATTTGGTCATCTCCGTGATGACCCAATGCCAAATATGTTGCATTATGTTTAGCCATGACCATTTCAAAAAATTGATACCGACAATGTCTAGCTGCCACTTGCGTACTAACCCCTTGTTCTTCTTTGTACGTTTTTACATCTATACGTGAGCCTTCAAATATAATTCCCCGTTGTTGGCAAAAACGCTCTACAAATTTATAGTCTTCAAATGAAGTTTCCCCTCGTAATTGATGGTCAACATGGGCGCATATTATCTTGAATTGCTTTTCATACTTCCATAAATAATGAAGAAGGGCTAACGAATCAGGTCCACCAGAAACACCGACAACAACAATGTCATCTTGTTTCATATAGGTATGAATGTTCTTACTAACGACTTGGTTCATATCGTTGTCCAATTCCTCCTTTCCTAAAAGAAAAAATGGACAAGGCAAATACTAATCCGGCAGCAATCGCACCAGCTTGAAACATCGTGTCAATTCCAAGCTCTAATCCTAACACATAATCTCTTTCGACAAATGCCCTCATTGTAAAATAAGCTTTACTTCCCGGAACGAGTGGAATTATAGCAGGAATACTAAACATTGTAACAGGAATACGAAAACGTTTCGCTAAAATATGCGATAAACTTGCACTTGTTAACGAAGCTATAGCTGTAGCTAAAATTAACGTTACACCAAAGCTAGGGAGAAATTGAAACAACACCCACGATAAGCATCCAAGTAACGCTCCAAAGTAAAGCGCTCGGGTAGGCACATTAAAAAGAATACCAAATGAAAATGTTGCAATATAACACATTATAATTTCTAACCACATGCTAACTCCCCCCTTACGCTAAAAACAACCCAATGGCAAGTGCGATTCCCGTTGCAATCGATAAAGCGGTTAGCATTGCTTCAGCCCCTCGACTTACACCAGCAACATAGTCTCCAGACATTAAATCTCGGACTGCATTTGTTAAAGGCACCCCTGGAACTAGTGGCATTAACGTTCCAATAATAATTTGGTCAAGATTTATCCCCAAGCCAATATAAACAAGAAAAATTGCTGTTGCTCCTCCGATAAAAGCCGCAATAAATTCTGCAAAAAATTTCACTTTTAAATAGTCCTGAAAGGTAAATAACGCTAAACTTACAATAAAACCCGCCAAAAACGCCGGAAGCATGTCGCGAATGCCTCCACCAAACAAATAAGAGAAACCCGCACCAGCCATACCAGAAGCAATGTGAATAAGCCAAGGCGGATAGTTCATTGGTGCTTTTGCAATTTCTAGTAATTTTTCATAAGCTTTTTGCTCATCTATTTCCGATGAAACATATTCCCTTGAAACTTGGTTCACTAATGACACTTTATTTAAATCATAAATTCTGTCATCAATTCGGACCATCTGCATCATGTCACCTTTCCCTTCATCATCAAAGGAAAGAAAGATTCCTGTTGTCGTTACAAAACTATGGACATTAGCAACACCACCGGCTTTTGCCATTCTTTCTATCGTTTCTTCTACTCGATACGTTTCCGCTCCGTAAATGAGCATCGTTTCTCCTGCGAGTAAACAAATATCCATAATTCGGTCTGCTTTTGTCATAAGCATCCCCCCATAAACAGCTACATTAATTGTCCAAATAAGTATAGGATATATGCTAAAAGAAGGAAAGAGATAATGAGAAAGATTTCAACAAAAAAAGAGGATTTTTCTTTTTTCTGCTTCACTTTTTTCTTATATGTTTTTCTTGTTTCGGGTTGTGGTTTATGTTTGTATGTTGTTTTATTACTGACTATGTCCACTACCTCTTTTCTCATATCTTGAGCATTTTCATATTTCCCTTGTAAAGCTTTCATAATAACCATTCGGTACGGTTGAAGCTGCGCCTTCCCATCAATAGCAGCTTTTAATTGTTGTAGCGGTTTTTCCCCTTTTTTGTCAAACCTTTTTGGATAAAAACAGTTTATCATAATCATTGCGACTGCAAATAGATCATAGCTTGGCTCTGCTTTTCGGGTTCCAAGCCCCCAATATCCCCGGTCATAAAATTCGGTATATTCCTTAACAGAACGACCAAGCAATGTCGTTCCACCTACATCCATCCACCGAATCCGAGAAGGTGGACCAACAATAAGAAGGTTGTCGGGCTTTAAATCTCCAAACACCCAACCCGCTCGGTGGAGTCGATCTAAGTCACCTAACAGTTGAACGATAAAAATACCGAGCCACTCTTCTCCTCGTTTTTGAATGAACGGAAGTATACCTTCACCATTCAAATATTCCATCGCATAAAAGGGGAGGACCCCTTCTTGTGTGACATAATCATCAACATCTAACAAAGAAGGCCCAAGTACTTGGCCTTGGACCTTTGAAAAATGCTTCAGCACGTTTACCTCAGATGTAATTGCCATATTGTTTACACCAATTTTTAATGCGACTTCGCCATCAGCACAATGGGCTAAGTACACAGTACCTGTTGCACCTGATCCTAACGGTTTAATAATTTTATAAGGCTTCCGATGCCATTTTCCAACAAACTTTGTTCCATTTGCTAGTTTACATGCCTGACTCTTCATAGAGTTGTTCATCATCACGAGAAATCATACTCCTTCTTGAGCTATTTTTCTCAAACTTGTGCAACGCCACTTGTAAAGCAGGGCCAGTTGGTGTAATCCCTCCTGATGAAAGCTTATGAAACATCCCCGTTAATGAATCTAGTTTTGGTGTCCAATCTAATAAACGGTCAATTTCTTTTCGTTTGCCCGGAAAGCTATAAAGAGCAAACCGATTATCTCCCATACGAGAAGTTAAACTTATCGATAAATCCGTTAATGCTTCTTGAACCATCGGTAATTTATTTTTCATACTTGCACTCGTATCCACTAAGATAAGAACTTCTAAATCAATCGTCTCACCTAACTCATCAACAACTTCCATTACTTGTCCGCGTTTTTCGGGAGCTAAATCTTCCATATCTTGTTCTTTGCCTAATATTTGTTGTAATTCTTTATTAACAACACCATACAATGTTTGGGTCATCGCTTTTCTTGTAACCATTTGTACGGTTTTTGCTAATTGTTTTGCATAGACGACTTGACTAACACCACCACCCGCTAGTGCAATTTCTTCAACTTCCTTTATTCCTTGTTCGCTCATATGACTATCATCGACTACACCGATAACATTTACAGTAATCCCTTGCTCTTTCGCTAATGAAGCAATGGCAACTGGATCCTCACCTTGATTCGAACAACCATCCGTTAATAAGAGAATTTGCTTTAACGTTCCTTTTCCCATACTACTAATCCCCTCCAAAATGTCTGAATGTTACCATGATTCACCATTTGAATAGGGTTTATACGTAACTATTAATATTTATTGAGCTTTCTTTTTTACTATTTTTGTCGATTTATACATTGGAATCGCTGCCCACTTTGGTGTATTTCGTTTCAGCTTTGTCACAACAATTGTCATATCATCTCCGATAACATTCGAACTTGAACGAATGACCCGTTCTAATATCGTATCAGCAACTTCTTGCGGATTTTCTGTATCAATTTCAGAAATGATTCGCTTCATCCATAACTCCTTATTTTCCACATGTTTCGGTGCATCAAAAATGCCATCGCTAATCATAATGAGTAAATCTCCCGGCTTTAATTGCTCACTGACGACATCGACATCAAATTCTTGAATCATCCCCATTGGTAAATTGCTAGCTTCTATTTTTAATACAGATGAACCACGCTTGATAAAGCTAGGAATAGAACCTATTTTTAAAAACTTCGCACTGGCATCTTGTAAGTCTATCATTGCTAAATCTAACGTTGAAAAAATTTCGTCCGTTGTCCGAAGCGAAAGCACTGAATTGACAGATTTTATTGCGACTGTTTCCTCTATTCCGGATTGGAGTATTTTTTGCAGCAACTGTAATGTTTCATTGCTCTCTAAATGTGCTCTTTCTCCATTTCCCATACCATCACTTATCGCTACAGCATGTTTACCAGAACCAAGTTCAATCGTAGAGTAGCTATCTCCAGATATCCAACCTCCACCTTTTGCAACATTCGCCACTCCTACATCCACAACATATTTTTTAGCTGAACCAAAGGATACATGGCTATACCCGTTTGGATAAAATTGGTTATCTTCACTTTTCACAATAATCGTCTCTCGTAAAATATCAGATAACATCGGTGCAATGATCTTTTCAGCTTGTCCGTGGTGACCTTGAGCTATACTCATTTCAATTTCTATATTTCCTTCTTCTAATCGATAAATATCAATATGCCCCACTTCAAGTCCGACACCGCGTAACGCATCTAACATTTGCTCTTCTTGCATATAATGCGCTTCTTTTTCTTTTTGAATTTCTTTCGCAAAATCCCCCATCACACGTGAAACACCAAGTAATTGGTCAGCTACTAATTTTCTACTTTCCAACACTTGTTTTCTCAATTTTTTGTGGGCTTGAAATTGTCCAATCTCCTGTTGTATTGCTGTAACTACTTTGTCATGTTTGACACAATACTTTTTCCACTCTAGTAAAAGCGATGGATTTTGGACACCACCTGACTTTTCTGCATCAACCATTAAATTTTGCATTGAGTCATATGTTTTTTGAAAGTTTTGTACCCAGCACCTTTCCTTTTTAAAGCACGTTTGACAAGTCTTTTCAGTTACATTGCTCAGGAAATAATCTACTTCTTTATCTTTTTCATCAGGTTCCACATGAATACCATTTGCAGAAAAGCTATCTGATAAAGTATGGAACAGATGAGAAAACTGTTCTACTCTACCTGCTGTAATATCTCGTATTTTACGTAAATATTGTTGTTGTTCTTTTGAATGCTCGACTGTCCCTGGAATAAAGCGAGCAAGCTTCGTTGTCCAAGATTTCGGCGTAATAACAAAAAGTAAAATAGCTACCATTGTTTCCGCTAACGTTACCGAAATCTGCCCGCCACCTTCACCATAAAGTCCAATTAATAGAGTTCCGATTAGGAGCCCAATGCTAACACCGACTTTTTTTCCTTCTTTTAATAACCCACCAAGTAAACCTGCAAAAGCTAATAAGCTCATCTGATATAAACTCGCGACACTTGCTAAACTTAATATCAATCCTGTAACGACCCCAACTGTAGATCCAATCGCTGCTCCTGCAACAAAAGCAAATAAAACAACTAAATATCGTGCTAAAATATGTTCCACTGTCATATCATATATCATCCAGCCAATTGTACCGGTCATAACGGAAGCTAACAAAATAATGAGACAAACCATCTCTTCATTTTTTAAAGGTTGATGTATTTTTTTACTCGTTAGCAATGGTATAGACTGAAGGAAAATCATCGTCAAGATAAAACTTAATCCTGCTTCTACCGTTGCCATCATCCACGAGTATCCCGTTATATGACCAACTGTGATATACGTAATAAATAATCGTGCTGATATTGAGCCAAAAAAGACAAGATACGGGAGACTTTTAGTAGATTCCTCTAAAAAAGCAGAGGCTGCTTTATATATAAGAAGAAAAAAGAAAATCGATAAGACCACAAACCACCCATTATGTATCACACTTGTGAGTGCACCTAGTAACACAGCTAAGGCTGCCATACCTACTTTTTCTTTCTTTAAAACATATACAACTGCAACAAACGGCAGTATAAACGGTGTAATTTCAGAAAGTATCATAGCTCGTCCAAGCAAAAAGCCGACAATAAATAAGAGAAGGCCCCACTGAAATAATAACCAGTCTAACCGGTGCTTCGCCTTGTCACTCATCGCTGTAACAATAGAAAAGAACCGATCCATATAAAGCCAGTCTCGCATAGGCTCTACTACATCTTTTGTTACTTTACCCTTCATCTATAACACCCCATCTGATTTTTTTCGTGGTTTCATTATAAACAGATTATGCTTTCATTTTTTGTCAAAATAAGAAGTCGACTGAAAAAAAGTGTTCGACTCCTTTCGTGTGAATCAATGACAGATTTCCATGCTTGTACATAATATGAAGGGAATTGTGCAAAAAGAAGGGTGAATAGCTAAAACATTGTAGGAATTTTTGTGTTTATTCATAGAATATTTTAGAAATACTGTTTTCGCACCTTTGTTGTGATTACCGGTTTGAGGAATTAACAAAACAACCTTTAGAAAACACAAAAAAACTACATCCTAGAAGATGTAGTTGATTCACTTATGTATTGGTAGCGGCGGAGGGGATCGAACCCCCGACCTCACGGGTATGAACCGTACGCTCTAGCCAGCTGAGCTACACCGCCATGTTGTTTTGCGACAATTAATAATATATAACATCTAAACACAGATGTCAAATAAAAAAATAAAAACAAAGACAAGTGTGAATTTCTTACTCGTCTTTGCTTTTTTATCTTATAAAAAGTGAGCCAGCAAGCCTAACCACGACGTGCGCCACGACCACCACGCTTAGATTCTGTATTGCGTTTTAAAACAGATAGGCGCTCTTCACTGTCTTTTAAGAAACGACTCATTTTATCTTCAAAGGACAATGACGGGCGTTGTTGATTTCTTTGTGGTCCGCGAGATCCACTATTGTTGAACTTCCCACCGGCACGTGGTGGACGAGGTGGACGATCCGTTGTTGTTTCTTTCGGGCGTTCTTGAGCTTTCCGGATGGACAAACCTATCTTCCCATCTTTTTCAACATTAACAACTTTAACAAGAACTTCATCTCCTACTTTCAGATGCTCGTTAATGTCCTTAACATAGTTATCAGCGACTTCACTAATATGGACAAGACCAGTTGTACCACCTGGCAGCTCCACAAATGCCCCAAAATGGGTAATACCTGTTACCTTACCTTGCAACTTGCTGCCTACTTCGATTGACATGAAAAAATTGCTCCTCCTTAAAAAAATAAATATATTTAATTTTAATTTATTATACCCGATTCAAAAAAACAGTGTCAATCAGATGAAGCTTTTGGCAATTTAAATAAAATCTCCCCTTCTTTTGAAAGGAAATAATCACGGCGAGCAATTTCGGCTATATATTCCATGTCGTTATAATTAATAATTTCTTGTTCTAAAAAAGCTTGCTCCGCTTCTAACTGTTTTAACTCTTGTTCTAATACTTGCTTTTGCTCTTCTATTTCATTCAGTGACTTCGCTTGTGTATGAATTGTCATAATAGTTACTGAACCAACAGCAGCACCAATAATAAATAAAGCTGAAAGACGTCGGATTAGACCTCGTTTCTTTCGCTTTACTTCTTCATTATTTTTTTCATACTTGCGATTATAAGAAGAATCTAGTTCTCTTATATTTCGTTTCCGCTCCGAAATCATGCTAATCCTCCTTGTTCTTTCCTTTCCTCATGTGCGCAATGATTGAAACCACTTTCTTATAAAGGGCGGATTGTCTTGCTTTTGCCACGACATGATGTATTCTGAATCCTTTATACATCAAGAGACCGATCCACTGTAATGGTTTCAACAATACTCTTCCGAAAAACAACATTATCGTTAATAAGGACGTTATTACCATCATACATAAGGTGAACAAGACTTTCAATAACCATTTTAACGGATTTACAATTAGTGTAAAGAGCAGCGAACGAAAAAAACGATAAATCATAATTGTCATATGAATGATTTTTTCAAGTAAAGAGCGATAATGCTTTTCCAATAACCCGCGGTATGCTGCGTATCCACAAAGTAATGCTATGAAAATATAAAAGCGAACTTCTCCATGATTGATTTGTAAGAGGACATAGAAGACAATCAGCCCCTGAATTGTCCAAAACAAAAAATCATTCAGGGCTGTTACCCAGCTAAAAGACTGTTTCTGCTTCATAAATCGGCTGTACGTATCAATGGCCATACCGATCCATATCCCCATTGCTACCATTGATAGCATTGTATTCAATTGTACTGTAAGTGTCACTTGAATAACTTACCAAAGAGCCCTTTGGATTTCTCCCCTTGAGACTGGTCTAAATAAACAAGATCATAAATCCGTCCCTCAATGGAAACTAATCCTTGCTCAACATTTAAGTTTTTCATATGGAGGTTTTGTCCGCGTATTGATAGAAAGCCCATTTCTGTTTCTAATAAAAACTCTTCATTATCAAAGCTTTCTACTTGTTTAACACCTGTAATATCTAGCTTTTTTCTTCCTTTGAGTGTAATGTCATGTTCCTTTGTTACACGTCCATGTCCCATTGGTGTTCCAAAGTCATAATTATGATCCATACTCGATTCCCCCTTGAAGGCTTTTACCTCATTTTTATGATCGGGGTTACTAGAATAGAACAAGCCTTCAGAAGAAATCTAATTCAATTATTGTTCCTCCGATAAAGTCTCCTCTTTTACAATCGTATACATCATGGCTGCTTCTTCTTTTTTCGACGTTTCTTTTAATTGGTCGACCGTTACTGTAACAAGCTTATGACCAAAACGAACCACTAACTGGTCTCCTACTTTTAAGTCGGTTCCTGCTTTCGCTACTTGTCCATTTACAGTAATTCTTCCTTTATCTGCTACTTCTTTTGCTAATGTTCTTCTTTTAATTAAACGCGATACTTTTAAAAATTTATCTAATCTCATTTGATTTTCCTCACTTATTTATACTTTAGTTTTGTTTTTTCCCATATTTCATCCAATGTTTCTAATGGTACATTTTTAATATCTAATCCTTGTTGTGACAACTCTTGTTCAATAAGTTGAAACCGTTTTTTAAATTTTTCATTTGTTAATTGAAGTGCCTCTTCAGCATCAATGTTATAGTACCGGGCTAGATTCACGATAACAAAAAGAACGTCACCAAGCTCTTTTGTCATTTTGGTTTTGTCATCCGACTTTATTTCTGAAAAAAACTCGGCTATTTCTTCTTGTAGCTTCATCCAAATTGGAGCAACATCGTCCCAATCAAAACCAACTTTTGCTGCTTGCTTTTGAATCACATTGGCTTTCATCAAAGCGGGTAATCCTTTAGGAACGGCTTTTAATACAGAATTGACATCTTGATTCCCACTTGCCTCCTTTTCAGCCTTTTTTATTTCTTCCCAGTTTTTTACAACCTGTTGGGTGTTTTCGACATTTACTGTGTCAAACACATGGGGATGTCGACGAATCATTTTTTCTGTTAACGTGCGAATGACATCATCTACTGAAAACCAGCCTTCATCTTCTCCAATTTGAGCATGCAACATGACTTGAAGAAGGACATCTCCTAATTCTTCCACAAGATGGTCATCATCTTGTTCATCGATAGCTTCTAGTACTTCATATGCTTCCTCAATTAAATAGCGTTTAAGTGATTCGTGTGTCTGTTCTTTATCCCATGGACAGCCATTTGGTCCCCTTAACATACGAATCACGTCACGCAGCTTGGAAAAGTCTTGATATAACAATGTCTCATCTTCTACAGGAGGTACATAAACGGCAGTCAAATTCGATAATTCTACAGCTCGATCTAGTTCAAAAAGTGGAACCGTAACTACGGATTCCGTCGTCATACCCGCTCCGGTCACAACTTTAACCGGGTAATCATCTGGTAACAACTCCATTAATGTTAGTTTCACTTCTGAAGCAATGAAAGCATCATACACTTGTGAAATCACAATATGCTGACGGACTTGAAGCATATCTTTTTGCAATGCTGTCCCATCTACAATTTGACAACCTTCAATCGGGTCAATCTGTAAAGAAGCAAACATCGCATCTAGAAAACTTTGTCCACCTATAATGTTTATATTAAAAGGAAGGCTTTTTCCTTTTTTTATTAATAATTGTACTGTCTGTTCTGCAATGAGAGGGTGTCCTGGTACAGCATAGAGGATATTTTCGTGCTTTACTAGCTCGATAATCTTTTCACTGATCGTTTCATACACGGCTTCAAACGAATCATGCGCTTCATATGTGTCATCAAACGATTGAAAGCTTATCCCTTCTTTTTCAAGTTGCTGTAAAACCGGATGATGTTTCGTACGTACATACACGTGTTTCGTTTCTTTTAATTGTCGATAAATGCCAACAGTGATTTGATCTAACTCACCTGCGCCTAAACCAACTATTGTTAACTGCTTCACGTTACTTCCTCCTTTTTGCCTTGAACAACTTTATAGACTTTTTCTACTTTAGGAATTTTCGATAGTTCATCTTTAGTAAAAGCGTGCCACCGTAATAAACAAAAACATAAAACAACCGCACCGATACAAGCGCTTGTTATTGCAACAATTGCTGAAAACCCGCGACTTTCATCTAGTGGTATAACGAAATATAATATTTCCTTCCAGCCCCATGTGAAAATAGCCATTACAAGAACAGCGCTTATGATTGCCATTCCGTGTTGTTTCTTTGGTATCATCATTTCTTTTTGTCTTACGAGGCTATAAACATTTAAAAAAGCAATCACAAAAAACCCCATTACTGTACTTATCGCTGCACCCATTGTCCCAAAAGGAACAAGTAGGAGTAAATTCAACAATAATTTTATAATCATCCCCACTGTCATATGAATGGCTACTTGTTTCATATGACCGTAGCCTTGTAATATCGCAGCGGTCACTAACGATATCGAACTAAACAGAATGGTCATACCTAGCACTCCAAGGACATTGGAATCAGATGTATCTGTAAATAACATTTGGTTTGTTGGCTCTATAATAATAAACAGCCCAACTGTAGCTGCCATTCCAATAATAAACGTTAGTCGTAATGAAAGCTCCGCATACATTTTTGCCTTTTTCCGTTCCATAGCTAATTGGGAGAGAGCAGGTACGATTGACAATGCCATTGATGTTGCTATAATCGTTCCAAACTGAAGCAATGGTTGTCCTCTATCATATACCCCTTTAGCTTGCTTTGCTATTTCTATCGGAACTTCGCTTTGCTGTAACACACGCAACACTGTTAACGAATCAATGAATTGAAAAAAAACAAGGATAAGAGCACTAAAGCTTAAAAATACACCATCTTTCATTATTCGTTTCGCAAGATTCCACGTTGTTTCGTTTAACTCAACTTTAAAAGACCAGCTTCTTGTTTCATGCTTTATAAAATAGAAAAGAAGGACGATAACACTCATTAAACACCCTAACACAGAGCCGGCTACCGCACCTGTTCCCGCCGCATATTCCCCTGAACCAGAAGTCATAAAATAAAAAGCAAAAACTAAAATGAGTACGACGCGGACAAGCTGTTCGCTAACATGAGAAACGGCAGTAGGCAGCATTTGACCATTCCCTTGAAAATACCCTCGTAAAACAGAGAGAATAGGAACAAATAAAAAAGCTCCTGCCGCTACTTGGAGAGGAACGATTAAATCATTATCCCCCATAACCGTAGCAATCATCGGTGCCCCACTATAAAGACAAACACTGAATACAAGAAAGAAAGTACTTAATGTATAAAGGGCCACATTTATAATTCGTTCCTTTTGTTGAAAGGAACTGTCGGAATGATTTTGCTCAGATATTAACTTTGAGATAATAACGGGAAATCCATACATTGAAAGCATAAACGCTATACCATATATAGGGTAAACTTGCTGATATACGTAAAACCCAATATCTCCTGCTATATTTTGATATGGTACTCGGTAGACCGCACTCAAGACTTTTGCTATCAGAGCAGCTACAGATAACAAAACAGCGCCTTGCCAAAATGAACCAAAACGGCCCTTATTCACTTCCAATCTTCCCCTTCCAACTTTTCCCTAAACTTACGTTATTATAACATAACCTTGTCTTGCTTTACATTTGGAAGCTACATACCTTCCACGTAATAAGAGAAACGCGGATGCGTCTTTTCGTTTCAAGCGAAGTGCGGAGCCCTGCCCGCTTACCCCAAGTGCTCTTCTAGAATAAGCTTCAAAGCTTCATTGCTAGACCAAAATTTTTATTATTTCTTATCTTTGAACAAGAAAAAGGAAGGAGGTGTAAGCCTCCTTCCCTTCTTCTTATTGTTCCATTTGTCTAGCAAGGAATCCCGCTGCGGTTTCAGCAAGCTTCTGCTCTACTTCACCAGTAAAGCTGTCTTCCTTGTTTAACATAACTACTGCCCCAATTGGGTCTCCATTAGCAATAATCGGTGAGATGACTAGACCTTTACAGTCTTCTTTATGGTCGCCTACGATGTTAAATTCTCCACCGCTTGCTTCTACACGTGATTTACGATCATCCATTGTAGACTCGACTAATTCACCAATACTCTTGTTTGAGTATTCCTTTTTTGAACCACCTGATACAGCAATGTATGTATCGCGGTCAGCAATGAGAACCGTGTGATTCAAACTATCGTAAAGTGCCTCTGCATACTCTTTCGCAAAATCTCCGAGTTCAGAAATTGGCGAGTATTTCTTTAGTATCACTTCACCATCTCGGTCTACGAAAATCTCCAATGGATCTCCTTCACGGATTCGTAACGTGCGTCGAATCTCCTTTGGTATTACAACACGACCTAAGTCATCAATGCGACGAACTATTCCAGTTGCTTTCATACCTCGATGCCTCACTTTCTAATGATGTAATAGCGTTTGGTAATGGTAATTTCAACAACTTTCTTCACTTCTTTCCGTCTTGTCTATATTATCTATAGTTCAGAGAGTTCTATTCATTTATTTGCAAATTTTACTGATTTATTATGTTTACCACCACTACCAAGATTACCCACTGTTTGCATGAGGTCGCCGACTGACGTTACTTTTGAGAAACTGCTTTTTTCTTTTTTACAAGCGGTATTTTTTCAACGATTTCTTTGCAGATTTTAAGCATTTCTTTTTCTGACATTCCTTTTGTTTTAATATTCATTTTAATTTTTTTGCCTGATGTCCCTAACGAAACCGTCCGTCCGATCCCATTTACGACTTCAAATAGCTTAGCTCCATCTACTTTTTCTGATTCAGCCTCTGAGAGTAATAAGCTACACTGGTCTTTCGATTGTGATATTTCTTCAACCTTTTCTTTTTCCGCTAACAGCTTTATCGATGCGATTTCTAACAAATACTCGACTTCAATCGGATAATCACCAAAACGGTCAATTAACTCTTCCTGTAGGTCATCAATGTCTGTTTGTTGCTCCACCGCTTTAAATCGTTTATACATTTCAATTTTTTGTTTTGCATCTTGAATGTAACTCTCCGGAATATACGCATCCACCATAAGATCAATTTCAACAGTAAATGCAGGTTCTTTTGGTTTTTCTCCTTTTCTTTCTTCAATGGCTTCTTTTAGCATTTGAGAGTATAAGTCAAACCCAACAGACTCAATAAAACCATGTTGTTGTGCACCTAACAAGTTACCCGCTCCTCGAATCGTTAAATCACGCATTGCAATTTTAAAGCCTGACCCAAGTTCAGTAAATTCTTTAATCGCTTGTAGACGTTTTTCTGCGACTTCTGTCAATACTTTGTCTTTTTGATACGTAAAATACGCATACGCTACTCGATTCGACCGGCCAACCCGACCTCGAATTTGGTAAAGCTGTGATAAACCCATCCTATCTGCATCATGGATAATCAGTGTATTGACATTAGGAATATCTACACCTGTTTCTATAATTGTTGTAGTGACGAGAACATCACTTTGTCCTTCAAGAAAATCAATCATAATTGATTCAAGTTCTCGTTCATTCATTTGTCCATGCGCAAAAGACACTTTCGCGTCCGGAACCAAACTTGAAATTTGTTCAGCCATTTTCGAAATAGACTCGACACGGTTATAGAGAAAATATACTTGCCCACCTCTTGTCAATTCCCGTTCAATCGCCTCTTTTACTAATGACGCATTATATTCAACAACATATGTTTGCACAGGAAAGCGGTTTTCTGGTGGCGTCTCAATGACAGACAAATCTCGAACACCTAACATTGACATATGCAAAGTCCGAGGGATCGGCGTAGCCGTTAATGTTAACACATCGATATTTGCTTTTAATTGTTTAATTTTTTCTTTATGAGTAACTCCAAAGCGTTGTTCTTCATCTACAATGAGTAGCCCTAAATCTCTGTACTCGATATCTTTAGATAATAGTCGGTGGGTTCCAACTACAATATCCACGGTCCCATTTTTTAAACCTTTTATCGTTTCTGTTTGCTCTTTTTTTGTTTTAAAACGACTAAGTACTCCAATTCCTATTGGATGGTCAGCAAAGCGTTCTCGAATCGTTTCATAATGCTGTTGCGCGAGTATCGTAGTTGGAACTAAAATAGCGACTTGTTTTCCATCCATAATCGCTTTAAATGCAGCACGAATAGCAACTTCTGTTTTTCCATAACCAACGTCCCCGCATAGAAGTCGATCCATCGGTCGTTCTCGTTCCATATCTTCTTTAATTTCATTTATAGCACGAAGTTGGTCCTCTGTTTCTTGATAAGGAAAGGCGGATTCAAACTCTTGCTGTTCCATACTATCTTTTGCAAATGCATGACCTTTACTTGCTTCTCGTTCAGCATACAGTTTAATTAAATCATCTGCGATATCCTCAACAGAAGATTGGACTTTCTTCTTTACCTTTTTCCAGTCATTTCCGCCTAACGCATATATTTTTGGATCTTTATCTTCTGAACCTACATATTTTTGCACTTGGTCAATTTGTTCAACAGGTACATACAACTTGTCATTTCCAGCATAACGAAGATGTAAATAATCTTTGTGTGTACCATTAATTTCTAATGTTTCAATTCCTAAATATTTTCCGACTCCGTGATTGGCATGAACAACAAGGTCGCCTACTTGAAGTTCGGAATAGCTTTTTATTCGCTCTGCATTTGAGATTTTTTGTTTGCGTTGCTTTCGTTTTGCTTTTTTTGTAAACACTTCTTCTTCAGTTAAGACAACGAGCTTTTGTAGCGGTAACTCAAATCCACTATTTAAATCACCTATTATAATTTGAACGCTTTCAGGTATCGGTTTATTTCTCGACTCTACAATCGTTGCTTCAATCTTGTAATCTTCTAAAACATGTTGAAGTCTTTTGGCTCTTTCTTGATTCGTTGCTAAAAACACAATGCTATGCTTTGTTTTTATCCATCTTTCAATTTCACTTTTCAATAAATGAAGCTGACCATGGAAATTTTGCATCGACTTGCAATTGACATTAATAATATTTTGAGGGTTCGTCAATGGTACATGTCGGAGAAACAAAGACATATAGATAATTGGATTAGCCGAGCGAATAACTAATTGCTCAAACTCTTTAGATATATGTACATCTCTAACCATTTCTCCTTGTTCAAGCAAAGCGGTTAACCATTCGGCTTCTTCTTTATCAAGACTTTCCGCCATCTCTTGAACTCTGCTAATTTCATCAATTACCATAATACTTGATTGATCTAAGTAATCAACGAGACTTGTTTCCGCTCCATAATAAAGAGACATATACTTATACATACCCTGAAAAGTAGTGTTACTTTTCAATTGCTGGATTTCATAAGTGATATGTTGGGTCATTTTTTCTTTTACTTTATTATTTTTTATCTTTTTTAAACTGGACGCTAGTTTCTCTTCTAAGTTTTTTGCCCCAGTCTGAAAATGCTCTTCTAACAAGATAACTTCACTCGCTGGACCGATTGTGACCTCTTGTACCTTTCCATGGGAGCGTTGATCATCAACGTTAAAATATCGAATCGAATCAATTTCAGTATCAAATAATTCAATTCGAATGGGTAACTCTTCTGTTAAAGGGTAAATATCAATGATTCCCCCACGGATACTACATTCACCTGGTGCCGACACCATGTCGACTCTATGGTAACCAATTGTAATTAATGTTGAAAGCATTGATTCAATGTCAATGTCTCCTCCGACAGTAAAATGACATTGGCTCTTGATCCATAATTCCTTTGGTGGTAATAATCTTCTTAGTCCAGCCATCGGGACAATAATAATACCTGAAAAATTGCTTGTTAGTTTATTTAATACTTCTATCCGTTGTGATTTCATTTCTGGACTAGCGATAGCAATTTCTGAGGAAATAAGTTCGTTAACGGGGTAAAGAAATACTTCTTCTCCGCCCATTAAACCCGTTAAATCCTCATAGAGTTTTTGAGCTTGAAATAAATTATGTGTGACTACAAGTTGTGTTTTCTTTGTTTCTTTATACAAAGCAGACATAAACAAAGTTCGCGCAGAACCCGTTAAACCCGCTACCATTTGCTCTTTTAAATTAGCGGTTACACTATCGGAAACCGCTTTTATATCATCATTATCTAAAAAATAATGTTGCAAACCTAACATTGATGTTCCCCCTAGATTCCTATATCTACTATAGTAGTATGTTCTATGAAGCTCATTGTTTTCCTCTCTTTAAATATGATAAACATAAAAATCCTTACTTTTGCCTAGTAAAGGAAAAAAATAAAAAGAAAAAATGCTTTGGCACTACTTATACCAAAGCTGTAAAGTCATGTCATTATTGAATAAACGTTTCTTGTTCGTGAAACAATGGATTCCGTTCTAACGCTTCTTGACAGTCTTCACAAATGACCTTTACATGAATATCACCGTTGCTATCATAAGTAATCATATCATGACGCTCTTCACCGGTTAAGTGGTCAAATCCTAATTGCTCTGATGAAATTTGCTCTTCTTGAATACTGCCTACATGAAGCTGACAGTGACGGCAACGATAATATATAGTCATTATAATAATCCTCCTTGAAAAAAATGCATATTTTTATGGTTAGTATAACCTCAAGGAGATTAATTATTCACATTTTCTGTTAGTTAAATTCGTTCATCACTTGGAGAAAATCCTTTTCTATCCAAGCTTCACATGCTTTTGCTGATTGCTCAATTGCTTCTAGGATTGGTTCCTTTTCATCAGGTGTAAATTTACCTAGAACATAGTTCGTTATCGGGATACCTGGAGCAGGTCGGTCTATTCCAACTCGAATTCGTTTAAATTCATTTGTACCTAAATGAGCAATAATTGACTTCATCCCATTATGCCCTCCTGGACTCCCTTTTTGTCGCAAACGGATTTTTCCAACTGGCAAGTCAAGGTCATCATATATAACAAGAAGGTCATCATTTGTCATATTATAATAATCTAATAAAGGACGAACACTTTCTCCTGATAAATTCATGTATGTAAGTGGTTTTAATAAAAATACCTTTTCTCCACCAATTACCGTCGAGCCAAATACACCTTTCCATTTCTTTTCACTTACCTCTATTTTAAACAATTCGGCACATCGATCAATCACGTCAAAGCCTACATTATGCCTTGTTTTATCATACTGAGCTCCTGGATTTCCCAAACCGACAATTAGTTTCATTGTTTTCCCCCAATCTGGAACAATCGTAACTTTCGTCAAAAAAGGCATAGCCATTTCAGGCTATACCTTTCCTCGTTAGTTACTGTTGCTCTTCGCTATTTTCAGTTTCCGTTTGTTCTTCTGCTGCCTGTTCTACTTCTTCAGCATGCTCTTGGCCTTGACCTGGCTCTTCTTCCGCTGCAGCAGCTTGTACGGTCACAATCGTTTCCTCAGGTTCATTTACTATGTCTACGTTGACACTTTGTACAATATCACTGATTTGAATCGAATCACCGATTGAAAGATGTGAAATGTCAACTTTAATTTCTTCTGGAATTTCGTTTGGTAAGCACCGGACCGTTACATTATATAGAAGGTGAGAAACAATTCCACCGTCTTTTTCTCCAGGTGCTTCTCCTTCTAGTGTAACACGAACATCTGCATCAATTTCAGACTTCATATCGACTTCAAAAAAGTCGACATGAACGACTTCTCCTTTTAAAGGGTCTGTTTGAATGTCCGAAACCATGACTTGATGATTGTTATTATCTACCCCTAATGAAATAATTCCGTTACGTCCATTATCGCGAATAAGTTTTATAAAATCAACACTATCAACAGCAATCGGTTTACTATCTAATTTCTTTCCATAAATAACGCCAGGAACTTGTCCATTTTGACGAAATTCTTTTGTAGCAGAACGTTTTAAGTCTGTTCTTACTTTTGCTTGTAATGCCGTAGCCATTTTAATCACCTCTATTTATTTTTTGGGCTCTTTATAAACGTTCCCTAAATAGAGGTTTTTAAACATCATCTTAATCAAATAGCGTACTGACAGATGCTTGTTCATGTACACGTATAATCGCTTCTGCCATTAATGGCCCCACAGATAGAGGTGTAATTTTATCAATCTTGCGCTCTTCAGGAAGGCGTATTGTATTAGTAATGACTAATTCTTTTATCTTTGAATTTTGAATTCGTTCTATTGCTGGTCCTGACAAAACAGCATGAGTACAGCAAGCATATACTTCTTTTGCACCATGTTCAATTAATGCATTAGCTGCTAACGTAATCGTTCCTGCTGTATCGATAATATCATCAATAATGATAGCCGTTTTCCCCTCAATATGTCCGACAATATTCATCACTTCTGATACATTAGGCTTTGGACGTCTTTTATCGATAATTGCGATTGGTGCTTTTAAGCGGTCAGCCATTTTACGTGCACGGATTACACCGCCATGGTCTGGTGATACGACAACAATATCTTCTAGTTGCTTTTCTGTGAAGTAATCCGCTAAAATCGGAACCCCCATTAATTGGTCAACTGGAATGTCGAAAAAACCTTGAATTTGTGTCGCATGTAAATCTAATGTCAATACACGAGTAGCGCCTGCTGTTTCTAAAAGGTTTGCGACAAGTTTTGCTGTAATCGGTTCTCGTGAACGAGCTTTTCGATCTTGTCTAGCATACCCGTAATAAGGGAGCACAATATTAATTGTACGAGCAGATGCTCTTTTTAGTGCATCAATCATGATGAGTAATTCCATAATATGTTCATTAGCAGGAGCCGATGTAGATTGGACAAGGTATACATCACAACCTCGAATACTTTCCTCAATGTTAATTTGAACTTCTCCATCGCTAAAGCGCGATACAGAGCTCTTGCCCATTTCTACCCCAATATGTTGTGTAATTTCATAAGCTAAGTCTGGATTTGAATTTAATGTAAACACCTTTAAATGCGGATCACCATATTTCGCCATTTCGCTTCGTTACCTCCACCTATTTATCTTTGTTCTTTTTTTCTTTTATTTTTTGCACATAGCCCTCTTTATTTGTTTGTCTTGAGCGTGCAATCGATAGCGCAGAATCTGGTACATCGTCAGTCACGGTCGAACCTGCAGCAATATACGCATTTTTCCCTACTGTTACTGGTGCGACTAAATTTGAATTACAACCAACAAAAGCATCATCCCCTACTTTTGTTTTATGTTTATTCGAACCATCATAATTGACCGTAATCGAACCACACCCTAAGTTGACTCGTTCCCCAATTTCAGCATCTCCAATATAACTGAGATGTGGGGCTTTGCTTCCTTTGCCAAAGCTTGTTTTTTTAATTTCAACAAAATTTCCTATTTTAACATCATCACCGATATTAGATTCCGGTCGAATATGTGCAAAAGGACCAACAGCTACACTTGAGCCAACATGACTATCTCTCACAACCGATTGTTTCACTTCGGTTTTATCACCTATCGTACTTGATAGTATTTCACTATGGGGCCCAATGATACAATCTGAGCCAATCCTACTATTTCCTCGAATCATCGCACCAGGACAAAGAACCGTATCTTGCCCAATTATAACGTCTTTTTCAATATACGTAGCATCTGGGTCAACAATCGTTACACCTTGTTTCATCCAATATTCGTTTATTCTTCTTTTCATAATTTTTTCTGCTTCAGCTAGTGCCACTCTATCATTAACTCCTAGCGTCTCTTCGAACAATGGTGTTTGGTAAGCTACAACATTTTCCCCTTCTTGTTGTAATATTTCAATGACGTCTGGTAAATAATACTCTCCTTGAGCATTTTCATTTGTCACTTTTTTTAATGCTTGAAAAAGCGCAATATTATCAAAACAATATGTTCCTGTGTTGATTTCTTGAATTTGTTGTTCTTCTTCTGTTGCATCTTTTTGTTCCACTATACGTTCAACAAAGCCATCCTCACTTCTAACGATCCGTCCATATCCTGTAGGATTCGTTGTATGTGCGGTTAATATCGACACTTTTGCATCTTCTTTTTCATGGAGTTCAAGTAGAGCATTCATTGTTTCCTTCGTGATTAAAGGCGTATCTCCACATAACACGAGAGTTGTTCCTTCTTTCCCTTCTAACAACGATGCGGCTTGCATTACAGCATGCCCAGTTCCTAGTTGTTCCTCTTGAAGTGCATATGTAACACTCTGACCTAACTGGTCTTTCACTTTTTCAGCCCCATGACCAACAATGGTCACAATTTCAGATAAGCCTAATGTAGTAACCTCATCTACAACATGCTGGACCATCGGTTTACCACATACTGGATGCAGCACCTTATATAATTGGGATTTCATTCTAGTTCCTTGACCAGCTGCCAGAATTACCGCAAACTTATTGCTCATAATCATCCTCCACTGTTCGTTTTCCCTTACGAATATATCTTAAATATTCATTTATTTCAAGGAAATCTTAATGGATTACGTTGTACATATTTTTCGTTTCCAGCGAAGTACGAAGCCCTGCTCGCTTTTAACAGTGAAGCCCAAGTGCTCTTTTTGGGGTAAAACGCGCAGGTCCGTAACCTTCGCTCTGCTAGAACAAACTTTCAAAGCTGCTATTCCCAAGTTTTCTATAATTTATTAAATGATAAAAAAATAAAATAACGATTTTGCCATTTCTGACAAAATCGTTATTTCTATTAATAGGTTTAAGAAGCACCTGCTTCTTCGAATTCGACTTTTTCTAATTCACCAGCACGCTCGTATTCAGCAAGTACGGCTGTTTGAATTTTTTCTCTTGTATGAGAAGAGATTGGGTGTGCAATATCTCTAAACTCTCCATCTGGAGTACGTTTACTTGGCATTGCTACAAATAACCCATTGTTTCCATCAATCACTCGAATGTCATGAACCACAAACTCATTATCAATCGTAATGGATGCAATTGCACGCATTCTTCCTTCCGTGTTAACACGGCGTAGTCTCACATCTGTCACTTCCATGAATGTCACCACCTTTTTTACAATAAATAAATCATACCGTTTTAATTCGCCTAAAAAAAGAAATCTCCTTCTTATATAAAAGAAAATTCTAACATTTTTATGATTTTTATTCATTGTTCACAAAATGTTCATATTTTCAAGTCGTATTGACTGGCGTTTTCCTTTAAAATAATCTTATTTTGTCTTTTCCACCCATCATTTTAATACGAAAAAGCTGTCGATTCTTTCTCGACAGCTCGGAACCTTAAAATGTAAGGTATTGTTATTCTTTTACTAATGCAATAACTTCGATTTCAACAAGAACATCCTTTGGAAGTCTAGCTACTTCAACACATGAACGAGCTGGTTTATGTGTATGAAAATACTCACCATACACTTCATTTAGCAATGGAAACTCGTCCATATTTTTTATAAACACTGTTGCCTTAACAACATTTTCAAGCGATGATCCTGCTTCTGCTAATACCGCTTTTAAGTTTTTAAAAACTTGATGTGTTTGTTCTTCAATATCCCCATCGACTAATGTTCCTTCTGCTGTCAATGGAATTTGTCCTGAAGAATAAAACATATTATTAACGATCATCCCTTGACAGTATGGTCCAATTGCTTGTGGTGCTTTATTCGTATGTACGATTTTCATATTGTAATTCCTCCATATTTAAAGTAAATTCTTCTAAAAAATTGCCTGGTTCAACGGAAATTTCCTTTTCTTTGACGTCAACTTTTGATAACCGTGTAATGGAAATATAGTTGTCAACTAACCGTTCTTCTTCCCCTTCTGATTCAACGAGTACACCAATGCCAATGACATTTGCTTGAAACTCTTCCAATAAATCCATCATACCCCGAACAGTTCCGCCCGCTTTCATAAAATCATCAATAATAAGAACATTCGCTCCGGGTTCAAGACTTCTTCTTGCAAGCGACATTGTTTGAATCCGTTTTGATGAGCCTGACACATAATTAATACTCACCATTGAGCCTTCTGTAACTCGATGGTCTCGTCGAACAATACTCACCGGTACATCTAGATAGTGCCCTACTGCATAGGCAATAGGAATCCCTTTTGTTGCCACAGTCATAACTGCATCGATCCCTTTTGTCGCAAAAAAAGTTGCAAAGAGACGACCGATTTCATGCATTAATTTAGGGTTTCCTAATATATCCATCATATACAAATAGCCACCTGGTAAAATCCGATCTGAAACCGCTAGCATTTGACAAAGCTCTTCAATCTTCATGGAAGCTTCTTTTTTATTCACCATAGGGATAAACTTTACTCCCCCACTTGCTCCAGGAATCGTTAATAACGAACCAATGCTTTGACTTTCGAAAATTTCCTTTATAATCGCTAAATCTTCACTTATTGACGATTTAGCTGATTGATAACGCTCAGAAAAATGTGTTAATGAGATTAATTTATGGGGGTTTTGTAACATAAAATTAGTCATATCAACGAGTCTGCCACTACGTTTTAATTTTTTCATTATACCCTCCAGCAAAATCCGAATATTTAGTTGTAATATACCATTTTTATCCGTATTTTATCAAGAGTGGGGGTGACTAATCAATCGAACTGCATACACATCTTTACAAAATCCTCGAAGTCCATTATAAATTCGGTGAACTCTAGACTCTTTTTCAACAAGACCAAATACCGTTGGTCCGCTACCACTCATAAGTACGCCATCGGCACCAAATCGTTTCATTTGAGCTTTAATATGCTCAACTTGTGGGTATAAAGAAAATGTCACGTCTTCTAACACATTATGTAAGTTATCACATATGCCTTTATAATCTTTTCGTTCAATCGCTGCTATCATTTTTTGTGTATCACAGTGTTGAATTTTGTCTACTTGCAAACGGCGATACACATCTGCGGTTGAAACACCAATAGGTGGCTTCGCCAAAATAACCCAACATGGTGGTGGTGAAGCAATAGAATGAATGATTTCCCCTCGTCCAGTAGCAAGAGCTGTGCCACCATACACACAAAAGGCAACATCCGAACCAATCTCGGTACCAATTGAAGCTAAGTCATCGAGAGAAAGGCCTAATTCCCATAAATCATTTAACCCTCGTAGAGTGGCTGCAGCATCACTACTCCCACCAGCAAGTCCTGCAGCAACAGGGATATTTTTTGAAATATAAATAGAAACACCTTTTTTAATATGGTATCGTTGCTTTAATTTATCTGCCGCTTGATATGCTAAGTTGCGGCTATCATTAGGCACAAATCCCTCTGATACTTCAACTAAAATTTTATCCTCTTTTAATTCAAGTAAATCAATCCGATCTGCTAAATCAACTGTTGTCATAATCATTTCTACTTCATGAAAGCCATCTTCACGTTTATGTAGAACATCAAGAGACAAATTTATTTTTGCTGGTGCTTTAACCGAAATTTTCACAAGACCTTCCACCTTTTATCGTTCCATTTGCTTAGGTTATTTTATCATTAGTTTCCTTTCCATACCACCCCGTAGCAATTGAAAAGAAAAAAATTAAGCTGTCGTCATATACTTTGTTATTTTTATCGGACTAAAATCTAGTCACAAGCTCGTTCCATCGCGCTATATTTACTAATGGATAGCAATAGTTTTTACGAAAATATGAAAATAAAAAACCGAAGCGTATCGCCTCGGCTGTCGTAACATATCGTTATTATTGTTGTTGCAGCTGTTTTTCGGCTATTTCAATTGCTCGTTTTACCATATTACCGGCATCCCGTGCTCTTATTCCGCCCCAGCCTTCTTTTTGAACTGTATCGTAAAATCCCAGTTCTTTTGCAAGTTCTTCTTTAAAGCGTTCCGACATAACTCCGCGTCTTCTGCTCATAGAAACAACAACCCCTTTTTCGAGATCGTGTTACGACATGTTTAGTATGTGACAGATTACATTACTGTAACAGTCCAATTTATACTAATCTTACCTGACTTAAACTCCGACTAATGGATTTTCGTCATCAAACACTGTTAATTCAACAGTTTCCGTTAATATATCTGCATAGCTGTATGAAACCCGTTCAAACGAGTTTTGTTGCTCGTCCAATTTAATAATAAACACAGACGGGTATGTTTCTTCTAAGAAGCCTGAGCGTTCAATCGTTTTTCTACGACCACCATTGGCCTTAATCGAAATCCGTTTTCCTACGTTTGCGTCTAACTCACGCTTAATCTCAATCAACGTTTTTCCCATTTATACATCCCACCTCACTGTACGTAGAATTATAGCATGTAACAGCGAATTTTGTCAAATAAACTAAGAATTATATCAGCAATCTGAGATTTTTGTCAACGACAAAGTTTGTTTTTTCGATTTTTTCTACATCCATGCTATTTGTACTCTTAGTATTTCTATATTAAAAGTAAATATGTATAAATTCGTCAGATTTTTCGACAATTTACTCACCTCTCCATTTTTACGCATAAGAACCATTGATTTTCTTCAAATCAATGGTTCCCTTTGTTAATCTATATCATCTTGTAATGGCATTCCTCTTCGGAGAAATCCTTTTGTCTCCACTCCACCTATTCCTCGGTCACCCGTTATCGTATTGCGAAGGACCTCCCAAATACCGACACGATCCATAAAAGGAGTTAAACTCACTTTAGAAACAAGGTACACAGGATCAAGCGCATGAATATTAATCCTTTCTGGTGAGCTTGCAAAATTCGCTCCTGCTTTAATAATCGATTCAAAATGAGATTGACATGCTCCAGCGAAGATAGCTAAGTCATCTAAGTGAGGAACAACTTTTCTAGCTTCACGAACAGCGTCAGCATAATATTTTGAATGTCGATAAGATTTAACATCTTTGCGTGATCCTCTAGACTTTAAGTAGGCATCATGACCGGTTATAACAAGAATGTCCGGCCTTACCATCTTAACGAGTGACTCCATTTGCTCCGGCATTTCTTTTTCCTTGATATGAACACCGTATACCGGTATTCCGAGCTTATTATATACGTCAGTACATTTTTGTAAATAACTTCGGTCACCATCAACATGAAGTACACGTCCCCGCATTTCAAAAAAAGCATCTTCTGTTGCGTAGCCAGATGTTGTTTCATATTCGCCACGCTGCTTATGAAGGCGATAATCTTGACGGAAAAGGTGGTAACAGTTTTCCTCTTGTTCCTTCTCCTTCTCTCTTCTTGCTTTTCTCTCACTATCAGAAATGAGTACTATGTCATCTAAAGGTGCGTCAGCCAGTAACCTTACTGCTTCACCACTAAGTTCCACGGTATCATCATGAATTGCGGTTACTCGAAAGAGCAAATCACATTTATAAGATTTACGCCCAACTATATCTCCAATATTCAGCTTCATGAAACACTCCTCCTCACCTGATAAGATATGTGAGAAAGAGGAAAACGGTGCTATTTCTTCATTCTGGAATATAATGTATTACTTAACAGAGCAAATTCCTCAATAGATAATGTTTCACCCCTTCGACTGGGGTCAATTTCAGCTTCTGATAATACGAATACTATTTCTTCTTTTTTGTCTTTACCAAAATGGTGGAGCAAATTATTATAAATCGTCTTCCGACGTTGAGTGAAGGAAGCTCTGACCGTTTCAAAAAAGAATGTTTCGTCTTCTAATTGTACAGGGGGTTGTTCTCTAATCATAAGCTGTAGGACGGCGGAATCAACGTTAGGTTGTGGGACGAAAACTGTTTTTGGGACGGTCATCACTGTTTTGGCCGTTGCATAGTATTGTGCTGCAATTGATAACGAGCCGTAGTCTTTCGTTCCAGGCTTTGCCGCAATTCGCTCAGCTACTTCTTTTTGAATCATTACGACAATACCCTGAATCGGAAGTTGTTCTTCTAACAATTTCATTAAAATTGGGGTCGTTACATAATATGGCAAATTTGCAACAACCATAATTTGTTGCTGCTCCTCAAACTCCGCTTGAATGACTTCATGAACATTTGCTTTAAGCACATCATGATGAATAACCTTCACATTATTATATGGGGAAAGTGTGTCTGCTAAAACCGGTATTAATCGGTTATCGATTTCAAAAGCTACAACTTTTTTTGCTTTCTTGGCCAGTTGTTCTGTTAATGCACCAATACCAGGTCCTATTTCAATGACACCTGTCTCTGACTGAACGTTTGCTGCACTTACAATATTATGTAATATATTTAAATCAATTAAGAAGTTTTGTCCAAGACTTTTTTTAAATGAAAAATTATATTTTTCTAATATCGCTCTTGTTCGAAGTGGTGTTGCAATATCTTTATTCATTCTGTTCCTCCAATAAAATTTCTTTCACTTTGTCAACAAACTCTTTCTCTGTAATTTGAAACATCGTTAGCCTTTTGAATAGTTGTTTCCCATTCGCATAGCCAATATTAAGTTTTTTTCCTAGTTTTTCACGACGTTTTCGCGCCATTTCCCCACTCGTTAAACCCGCTTGAACATAATCTTCCCACGTAATGGCTTGTACAGGTTCAATCATCTCTTGTTTCACTTCGGCTAAAGCTTTTCGAATGGCTTCTGGTGATGCATTTTCTACACCTAAATCATTTCCGTTTTTTGATAATGCCTCTTCTTTTTGTATAAAGGCATGCTTACAACCAGGGACGTGCTGACTCACAATTTTTCGAATCCGTTCACCTGGATAATCAGGATCGGTAAAAATAATCACACCTCTACGCTCCTGAGCAAGCTCAATGCGCTTCAAAACAGTTTCACCGATAGCTGAGCCATTCGTTTCAATCGTATCGGCTTCTACAGCTCTTTTTATCGCTACAGAGTCATCACGACCTTCTACAACGATTACTTCTTTTATTTTCATCATTAAAGCCTCCAATAAAAATGAAACTTTTCTTTCTCTATTGTCGTCTAATCATTAGAAAAAGAAAACTATTTGTTTATGATTTTGTATAAAAAAGCAAAAGAAAAAGCACAGAGTTTTCCTCTGTGCAAATGAGCCATTAATCTAAAATTGTGACCTTAACTGTACGAACACCCCAACGTTGTGCTTCTGAACGAGTAGGGACATGGACGTCAATTTTATTGCCGACAATATTACCACCTGTATCACCAGCTATCGCTTCACCATAGCCTTCGACATGCACTCGTGAACCGAGTGGAATCACGCTTGGATCAACAGCGATTACTTTCTTATTACGGTTATTGTTTAAATTAATTCCTGTAGCTGTTATCCCGCTACAACCGGAGCAATTAGCTGTATAAGCTGTTGCCGTAACCGTAATTGTTTTCCCTTCTCCTCCACCTGAAGACGATGATGACGAAGGCGAAGAACTTCTGCTTACAGGGGCAGGGGGTTGTTTGTTTCCAACAGCAACGATTCGATCTTTACTATCTCGAACATTTTCTGTTTTGACAAGTTCTCTAGAAACTTCTTCCCCATTTTCAAAAATGACTTCATAATGTTTCTTCACAAGACCTTCTTGACCTGACTCAACGACATTTTCTTTCCCTTTTTCAAGTGAATCGTCTTTTCTTGTTACAGTCGCAAAGGCAATCTTTTCTTCCACTACATCGGTGACCTTTTCTACGCGAATAACATCCACTTTCGTTTCTTTATCCAACAGCTCATCTTTGGCTGGTTCAACTCGGTCTAGCTCACCTAGGGCTATATTTTCTTTCTCTAAAAAGTCAGCGACAGTAGTCGAAGTTGTCCAAATCTCTTGTTGTTCTCCATCACTAATGAGTTGTACCAAAAATGCAGATTCATATGAGACATTCATATCTGGAGTAATTTCTGTATCTAGACTAGGATTAATTTCATCTTGTTCTTTTACCTCAATAGCTAATTCCTCAAAGAGTTCATTTACTGAATCAGCTGTTGTCCATACTGTTTGTAAATCATCATTAACAGTAAGGGTCACAAGTTTTGCTTTTTTCCACTCTACTTCCATATTGCTCGAAATAGCTGTTTCAAGTGATGGGGTAATCTTATCATGTTCATTTATCTCCCATTCATTTTCAGCCAGTAACTCAGCAATGGTTGAAGCATGAGTTGTTAAAATAGTTTCTTCCCCGTCGATGTTTATTGTCACCATTGCTTTCGAAGTTTCATAAACTACTAGTGAAACTACAAGCATAACAACTACTAAACTAGCGGCAGTAATGGATAACTTTTTCCTATTTTTGAAAAAAGAAAAAAGTTTATTTGTCCTACTGGGTTCCATGTTAACTATTCACCCTCCTCAAGGTACGAATTATAAACACTTCACCTCACTTTGTCAAGCCAATTGATTTTGGTTTTTTTGGCTTGATTATTATTATCGCTAATGTTTCAAAAAAAAGAAACAAAAACTTATCGACAAGTCCAATCTATGCATAGGCTCTAGTATGTAGAACCATTTCGAATAAAAAGAAAATGAGACAAGCTCTATTAAAATTTTACAATATTCTCTATCAAGAAATGCCAAATAATTTTTTTGCATTTGCTGTAGTTATTTTCGCTAACTCTTCTACAGACATTTCTCTTAATTCAGCAATTTGTTCTGCTACGAGTTTTACATAAGCAGGTTCATTTCGTTTACCACGATACGGATGAGGCGCTAAATATGGACAATCTGTTTCAATTAGCAATTTATCGAGTGGGATTTGTTTGGCAATTTCTTTTGGCTTCTTTGCATTTTTGAACGTTACAGGCCCTCCAAAGGAAATATGAAAATTCATCTGCAAACATTGCTTCGCCGTTTCTAAACTCCCACTAAAACAATGCATAATACCACCAACTTCTTGTGCGTTTTCTTCTTTAAGAATCGTCACAATATCTTCACTAGCTTCGCGATTGTGAATAATAATTGGCAATTTCACTTTTTTGGCTAACTGAATTTGTTTTCGGAACACTTCTTTTTGCACATCTTTAGGAGATTTATCCCAATAGTAATCTAAGCCCATTTCCCCTAAAGCAACAACTTTAGGATGAGAAGATAACTGTTCAAGCCAATTTAAATATTGTTCATTAAAATCTATCGCATCAACGGGATGCCATCCGACAGCAGCATAAAGCCAGTCGTATTTTTCAACTAGTTCTAAAGCCCGATTTATCGTAATTTCATCAAAGCCAACAACAACCATATTATGGACGCCTGCATCCTTTGCACGTTCGATAACAGTGACAATATCATCTTTAAATTGGTCTGCATTTAAATGTACATGTGTATCAAATAACATTGGAATCCCTCTTTCTGTTAGGAAAACGTGAGAGCATAATCGCTCTCACGTTTTTTCTACATTATTACTTTACCTTTGCTCCATTTGGTAAACTTTGTTCAACTGTCGCTAATGTTAATTCATCTCCACTTGAACCAGCTAAAATCATTCCTTGAGACAATTCACCACGTAATTTAATTGGTTTTAAATTCGTGACACAAATTACTTTTTTACCAATTAGGTCCTCAGGCTTATAGTATTTTGCAATACCCGATACGACTTGTCTTTTTTCAAAACCTAAATCCAATTGAATTTTTAATAATTTATTAGCTTTTTTAACCGGTTCAGCATGAATGACTTCAGCTACCCTTAAATCGACACTCATAAAATCATCAATTGTTATTTCTGGAATTTGCTCAACTTCTTCCACAGCTTCTTGCTTTACTTTCTCTTCTGTTTTAACAGTACTACCCATTTTATCAACGATATATGCAATTTCTTCTTTCGCATCTAGTCGAGGAAAGATGGGTTCACCTTTTTTCACCGTTGTTCCACCTTTAATGAAACCAAATGTTTTTAGCGTATCCCATGTTTGCGCAGCAGGATCTAAACCGAGCTGTTCCCACATTTTTGCGGGAGCCTCTGTCATAAACGGCTGAATCATAATCGATATATGACGCAGTGATTCCGCTAAATGATACATAACTGACCCGAGTTGTTCTTTACCTGACTCACTTTTGGCTAGAACCCATGGTTGTGTTTCATCAATATATTTATTTGTTCGGCTAACAAGCTGCCAAATCGCTGTTAGCGCAACAGAGAACTCCATGTCTTCCATCGCATTTTCTACTTTTGTAACCGTGGATTGTACAATATCAACGAGCTGACTGTCAAAAGGTGTAACATCCTTTTGATATGACGGTAACTGGCCATCAAAATATTTTAATACCATCGCTACTGTTCGGTTAAGTAAATTTCCTAGGTCATTTGCTAGATCATAATTGATGCGCTCAATAAATCCTTCTGGTGTAAATACACCATCTGACCCAAAAGGAACCTCTCGTAGTAAATAATACCGAAGAGCGTCTAATCCATAGCGATCAATTAATGGAACAGGGTCAACAACATTGCCTTTGGACTTTGACATTTTTCCATCTTTCATAAGTAGCCACCCATGACCAAAGACCTTTTTAGGTAAAGGTAAGTCTAGAGCCATTAGCATAATTGGCCAATAAATCGTATGGAAACGAACAATTTCCTTCCCTACTAAATGTACGTCAGCTGGCCAATACTTTTTATACTTCTCATCGTTTTCGGTTCCATAGCCTAAAGCTGTAATATAGTTAGATAAAGCATCGATCCAAACATAAACAACATGTTTAGGATTACTAGGTATTTTAACTCCCCACTCAAATGAGGTTCTAGACACGGCTAAATCTTCTAGACCAGGTTTTATAAAGTTGTTAATCATTTCATTTCGCCTTGACTCTGGTTGAATGAATTGTGGGTTTTGTTCGTAATACTCTAATAATCTGTCTGCATATTTACTCATTCTAAAGAAATAGGACTGCTCTCTTACTTTTTCAACAGGGTGGCCACTATCTGGACTTTGTCCTCCGATAACCTTACCACTCTCATCTTTAATAGGGTTATCTAATTGACGCTCTGTATAATACGTTTCATCAGGGACAGAATACCATCCTTCATACTCATCAAGATAAATATCTCCATTTTCAACGAGCTTTTCAAAAATTTGTTCGACAACTTTTTTATGTCTTTCTTCTGTTGTTCGTATAAAATCATCATAAGAAATATCAAGTTTGTTCCAAAGGTTTTGAATACCACTGACAATTTCATCGACAAATTGTTGGGGCGTCACCCCTTTCTCTTTTGCTTTCCTTTCAATTTTTTGACCATGCTCATCAGTGCCAGTTAAATACATAACATCATACCCACGTAATCTTTTATACCTTGCCATAGCATCACCTGCTACCGTTGTGTAGGCATGACCAATATGCAGTTTATCACTTGGATAATAAATTGGGGTTGTTAAATAAAACGTCTTATTATTACTCATTTCATCAATTCCTCCTTGAATTTTGACTTTTATACATACAAAAAAAACTCTCATCCAGCAAGGGACGAGAGAAGCTCACGCGGTACCACCCTATTTTCTGTTATTTTCACAAATAACAGCTTATAGTCAAAGACTTCTATTAACGCTAGATCACGTTGCTCCCTTATTGAACCCAACTCGAAAGCAATTCCTCAAAGGACCATGTTCCAATAACACCTTATACTGGTTTTCAGCTACCCCAGTTCTCTGAAAATAAGGAAATTAATGTACTCATCCCGTCATCGGATTTGGTGTATGTAAACTATTTCAATCATTCCACATCTTTACCAAAAATATACCGAATCTCACTATATGTGTCAAGGGAAGAGATATACTCGACATGAATTCGACATTGCGACAAAAGTATTATGCGAATTTTGTCGAATTATACTTTAAAAAACATGTTTCATTTCCAGTATAACAGGGTAATTAGTTTGTAAGCTTTTAACAAGTTTTCCTAGTTCATGGATTATTCTTAGAAAGGACTTGATTATACTACAGTATATTTTGCTTATTTACTAACCTTTTTCAAAAAAATATTTGAAATTGTAACAAAATCGCAAAAAAAATAAATTGACTTGTTTTGGAAACATTGGTATTCTAAGTTTGTAAGAAAAATTTGTCGAAAATTGACGCAACATCAAATAAAAAATGCGTTTTATCTTTGGGAGGAGAAAACATTATGAAATCTACAGGTATTGTACGTAAAGTTGACGAGTTAGGCCGCGTTGTTATTCCAATCGAGTTACGTCGTACTCTTGACATCGCCGAGAAAGATGCTTTAGAAATTTATGTTGATAACGACCGTATTATTTTAAAGAAATATAAACCAAATATGACATGTCAAATCACTGGTGAGGTATCAGACGATAACTTATCACTTGCCCAAGGCAAAATTATTTTAAGTCCACAAGGTGCAAAAGAAATTATTAATGAACTTCAATCATTTGTAGAAAAAGCCTCTAAATAATTATAAAAGGAAGGCCATCCTCTTCGATGGTCTTCCTTTTTTTATGTATGAAAAACACTATACACTTCGCGTTTTGGTAAATTTCTTTCCTTTGCCACTTGTTTAATTGCTTCTTTTGTATCCATATGAAGAGAGACATAATGATTGACATGTTGTTCAATCGTTAGATTTGTCCACCAGGAATCCTGTTCTTCTTCGGCTTCTGCTAGATTTCCTTCAACAATAAAACAAAATTCTCCTTTAATCGTTCCAACTTCACACCATTGGATAACTTCATCCATCGTTCCGCGAATAATTTCTTCATATTTTTTTGTTAATTCTCGACAAATCACAATATTTCGGTTTCCAAACACATCCCTCATAATATGTAATGTTTCCTTCAGGCGATGTGGAGCCTCATAAAAGATAATCGGAACTGGAATGGCTTTTAATGTATTAAGTTCTGCTTGCTTGTGTTTTTTTTGCCGTTCCACAAACCCATAATATAAAAAATGATTCGTTGGAAAGCCTGAGGCAATAAAAGAGGTTATCGCCGCATTTGCTCCTGGTAAAGGAATAACCGCAATGTTTGCTTTAATGCAATCTCGAACTAACTCATATCCTGGATCTGATATGGCTGGCGTTCCGGCATCACTGACAAGCGCTACATTAGCTCCTTCTTTAATTTGAGAAATAATATTTTCACCACTCGTTTCTTTATTATGCTCGTGATAGCTAATTAGTTTTGTTTGAATTTCAAAATGATTTAGTAATTTTATTGTTTGCCTTGTATCTTCCGCAGCAATAAGATCAACTTCTTTCAATGTTCGAATTGCTCGAAATGTCATATCTTCTAAATTTCCAATTGGAGTTGGAACTAAATATAAAACGCCCCCATACCCATCCGTTTTATAGCTTTGTTGCTGCCACATTGTCATTCACCTTCGCTTTCGCTCTTTATTTCAATCCCATACCATTGTTTAAACTGCTCTGTATATTGCTGGTTAACGTCGTAAACAAAAATAGGTGGTAAACATTTAAACCCCTTTTGACCATCTTTAATGCCTTCCACTAACACGATATTTGCGTCTTTATCACTTCTAGGATGAACAAATTGAATTCGTTTCGGCTCAATCCGATACATTTTCATTAATGTGATAATTTCACCTAGTCTCTCAGGACGGTGAACAAGTGCGACTTTTCCTTTTTGTTTAACGAGTCGACTACACTCCAAAATGACATCTTCTAGTGTGCAAAACAACTCATGCCTTGCTATAGCTAAGTGTTTATTTTGATTATAGTCGGTTTCATTGTTCACTTCAAAGTAAGGGGGATTACAAGTAACTACATCAAACTCTCCACCTTTTATGTACTGTGAAAGTTCCTTAATATCGGCATGAATGATATTAATTTTTGATTTGAGTTTGTTAAGGTGAACACTTCGAATGGCCATGTTATACAACGTTTCTTGAATTTCTACCCCTACTATGCTTGCTTTTGACCGTTCACTTAACAACAACGGGATGACTGCATTTCCCGTACATAAGTCAATTATTTTTCCTTTTTGAATGGGAACCGATACAAACCTCGCTAATAATACGGCATCAATCGAAAATGAAAAAACATGAGAACTTTGAATTATTTTTAGCTTTCCATATGGAAGATAGTCCACTCTTTCCATCTTTTTTCTCCTTTTTGGATAAAAAATACGGTCTTTCATAAAGAAAGACCGTTTTATTTTTGATTAAGAAATGAAAGGCAAAATAGACAATCTCCGTCCGAGCGGATGCTTCCATAGTGAGTATTGCAAATATGAAACCCTTCTTGGTACAGCCTCGCTAAGTTATCATATCCTTCGCCAAAAATGAGCTTTTGTCGGTCTTTGTCTTCCGTTGCTACTTCGTTTGTCTTTTTTGTTTCAACGGGCTCATCTAATCGTTTTCTTAAATTATCATTTTCTATTTTTAAATGATGATTTTCTTCAATTAGAAATGCCAGTTGTTCCTTTAATTCTTTTAAATCCTTGTGCAATGCACCTATTCTTTCTTCAATATGACTAACTTGAGAAAAAATTTCTTGTTTACCCACGATAAGCCCACCTCATTATTCTGTGGTTTGCGTCGGAACTGCTCCTTTGTCTATTAGCTCTTGTAGTGAATATTCCAATACACGTTCTTGCTCAAAAACATCAACTTGAACTAAACTTTCGAGTATATTCAAACCAACGACACGACCACGACCATCTGGTGTTGCAATTTCTTTCCCAATATCGGGAAGTGCTTGTTTGGCTGATTCATAATGGTCGTTTTCATATTTTAAACAGCACATAAGTCTGCCACACAGCCCTGAAATTTTTGCTGGATTTAATGATAAATTTTGGTCCTTTGCCATTTTAATAGATACCGGCTCAAAATCTCCTAGGAAAGATGAACAACATAAAATACGTCCACACGGGCCTATCCCACCAAGCATTTTCGCTTCATCACGAACACCAATTTGACGGAGCTCAATCCTTGTTCTAAAAATGGCAGCCAAATCTTTTACTAATTCACGGAAATCTATTCGACCATCCGCTGTAAAGTAAAACAACACTTTATTTCTGTCAAACGTATATTCTACATCGACCAATTTCATATCAAGATTATGTTCATTTATTTTTTCAATACATAACCCAAAGGCATCTTTTGCCGCCTGTTTATTTTCTTCTACTATTACTTTATCCTTTGTTTCAGCAATGCGAATGACTTGTTTTAATGGCAAGACTACATCTTGGTCACTAACTTCTTTTTTCTCAATCACGACTTTACCGTACTCAATCCCTCGTGATGTTTCGACAATCACCCACTCGCCTTTTGGTAACTCAAGTTCACCAGGAGAAAAGTAATAGATTTTCCCTGCTTTTTTAAACCGAACACCTACGACGTGATGCAAAGTATTATCCCTCCTGTAACTTAAACAACAGTTTTTCCATTAAAAGTTGTGGATTCACATTAGCATGCAAATGTCGCTTTGCTTCAAATATCGCCGTCATTTGCCTTTGAATTTTATCTTGCGACGAATACAATGCCTGTTGCTCAAGCCGTTCTACTTGGTCAACAAATACGCACTCAGCCTTGTTGTCCATTTGTATATATAATAAATCTCTGTACCATAAGAGCAATAATTCTAACCCTATGTCCGCTTGGTCTTTTCCTTGGAAAAGAGGCAGCCATTTTTCTTGTAATGTAAATAATACATGTTGAGGTCGAGAATGTACCTCTTCCGTTAATTGTAACACTACATTTCGTGCTTGTACAATCCAGTCATCTTGAGAAAATTTTTCAGCTTCGGAAATATTTGTCGTGATTGTCCCTAAACAAACTGCCATTGCTCTCGTCATTCCACTTTCAACAAGTTGATCCACATATTGCTCTCGCTTTAAAGGCGCAAATGTTAAGACTTGACTTCTTGATAAGACGGTTCGTAGAATTTGGTGGATATTTTCCGTAAGCAAAATGGCAATAGTCGGAGAGTTTGGTTCTTCTAAAAACTTTAGTAAACTATTGGCTGCACTAGCTGTCATCTTTTCAGCATGTTCAACGATATATACTTTTTGTTTAGATTCAACACCACGATATGAAAACTCTTTTTGTAAATGTTCCACTTGTTGTTTTTTTATCGATTGGCCGTCCGGAGAGATAAGATGGACATCTGGGTGGTTTTTACTTGTTATTCTTTTGCAATCAGAACAGCGTTGACAAGGTTCCACGCTTGTCCGCTCTTTACAAAAGTAGCTTTTCGCTAATTGAAAAGCTACTTCTTTTTTTCCTGTTCCTCGTGCACCTTCAAAAATATAAGCATGGGCGAGTCGGTCTCTATGAATACTATTCGTTAACATTTTTACAACTTTTTCTTGAGATTGTTCGAGTGTTTTCCAGCTCATTATACTACCTTCTTCTTACTTAAAATTGTTCAAATTGCTCAACTGGAAGAACAAAGACCGTAGCTCCACCAACTTGAACTTCTACAGGATAAGGTACATAGGAATCTGCATTTCCACCCATCGGTGAAATAGGTGCAACCAATTGTTCTCTACTTTTACAATTTTCTTTTATAATTTTTAACACTTCGTCAACATGTTCATCTTCTGTTCCAATTAAAAAAGTACTGTTTCCTGCTTTTAGAAAACCACCTGTACTTGCTAATTTTGTCGCACGAAAATTTGTATGAATTAGTGCCTCTGACAAACGATTACTGTCTTTATCCTGAACTACAGCAATAATTAACTTCATCTTCATCTCTCCTTATTGTCCACTATTATCATGCAAATTGAAGCTTATTGCAAGATTCGATTTTCAATCACAGCCATCGCCTCTTTAAAAACTACGTCCACCGGTTGATTTGCATCTATGACAATAATTCGTTCCCTATATTCATTGACTACTTGTTCATATCCTTTTCTTACTTTTTCATGAAATGCATTTGCTTCTAGATCCAGCCGATTGATTTCGCGATTCGAATCTTTTGAAATGCGTTTAAGCCCTTCACTAGGGTCAATATCAAAAAACAATGTCAGGTCAGGCATATATCCTTCAATGGCAAATTCATTAATGGTCCTTACCTCATGTATTCCTATACCCCTTGCTACGCCTTGATAAGCTAAACTACTATCAATAAATCGGTCACACAAAACAACGTAACCATCATTTATGGCTGGGATGACTTTTTCAACTAAGTGCTGTCTTCTTGCTGCGGCATAGAGCAATGCTTCTGTTCTTGCATCCATTGCTGTATTTGCCTTATCTAAAATAACAGAGCGGATCGCTTCAGCAATTTTTATTCCACCGGGTTCTCGTGTTACGATCGTTTTAATCCCTTGGTGTTGTAATTGGTCAGCTACTTTTTTTAATATAGTTGTTTTTCCTGCTCCTTCTCCGCCCTCAATCGTAATAAAAATACCTTTGTTCATGCTTGCTCCTCGTTTCTACGGTTCACGATATATTTTAAGTTCTCGTTGTTCATTACAAAAGCCTTGAAAAGTTGCATTAGCGTTTTGTAAATACTTTATCTCATTGACTATTTCATGTGTAATGATTTCGCCCTTTAATAATATAGGTATGCCTGGAGGATAAGGAATGACATCCTCTCCAGCAATTTTACCTATTGCTTCTTCTAGAGATACACTTTTTTGTTTCCATCCCTCTAATTGCTCCCAGGGAATATGAAGATTACTTATTTTTGTTTCATTTAATTTCATTTTTTTAATTTGCTTTTGTTCGTTTACCTGATAAGGGGAAACGACTTTTTTTATTTTTGCCGCTATCTCTTTGCCATTTCTTAAAGGCGCTAACGGTAGTACAAAGAGAAGCTGAGAATCATTTGCCAATTCCGTATAGATTCCTTCTTGCTCTAATCGCCGTTGTAAGATTACACCATTTTTTTCACATCTCGTTTCTACTGTAATTTTTAATGGGTCCATTTGCAAGTATG
The DNA here is from genome assembly GCF_000621445.1 of Alkalihalobacillus bogoriensis ATCC BAA-922. Lineage (GTDB taxonomy): Bacteria > Bacillota > Bacilli > Bacillales > Bacillaceae_F > Bacillus_AO > Bacillus_AO bogoriense. The sequence goes on from NZ_JHYI01000033.1 coordinate 52,331, forward strand.
TGGCGTTCGATTCTATTACTTCGAGTTGTGGTATCGTTTGAAGTTCTGTCTTAAATTCTATAATCGACATAAAAATTTCATTTATTGTTTCGGCTGTTACACTTTCACAATATGCCCTTGCTAAATCTAGCGATGCCATAATCGGATACGATGGACTACTGGACTGGAGCATCGAAAGATACATTTGAATTCGATTTGGATTAATACGTTCACTATTTATATGTAGATAGGATCCCATCGTCATAGCAGGTAATGTTTTATGTGCGGATTGTACAACAACGTCAGCTCCCCATTGAACACACGATGTCGGAAATGGTTGTCCTAAATGAAAGTGGGCACCATGTGCTTCATCAACAAGTACTATTAGCCCTTTTTCATGAGCGTACGAAATGACCTCACTAACATCAAGAGTAACACCAAAGTAATTAGGACTTGTCATAATCAACGTTTTTGCTGACGGGTATTTTTCAATCGCTTCTTTTACCATGTCTAATGATAATCCAGTCGCCATATTCAACTGTTCATCATACATCGGTGTTAAAAAGATGGGATTTGCTTTCGCTAGGCGAATTCCATGAAAAATGGATTTATGACTATTTCTTTGTACTAATACGTTATCATGTTCACCGCAAGCTGCTAAAATCATAGCTAAGTTACCAACCGTAGAGCCATTTACTAAAAAATAGGAATGCTTTACACCGTATAAAGAGGCACATAACCGTTGTGCTTCTTGTATGACACTAGATGGATCATGAAGGTCATCTAATCCCGAAAGTTCTGTTACATCAAGTTGTAATAATGGCATATAGCTTTTTATCGCCTCTTCAAAAAAAACATGCCCATTCTTATGTCCAGGTACGTGAAAAGATGCTACCGTTTGTTGACTATGTGTTAATAATCTATTATATAAAGGAATTTCTACCATAATGATACCTTTCTGTTCGTTTACTTTCTATTATAAATGATTTTTCTAGTTGGATGATAGAAAAAAAGAACAAGCATGTTGTCTTGTTCTTTTTATCCACTCTTCGGTATTTTAATAATCCTTAATTTTTCTAAACAATACTTATAGTATTCCTCATGAGGTTCGGCTTCTACCATTCTTCTTTCACAGCTAGAACAAATAAAATGACTAAACAAATGAATACCATTATGATGGGATTGATTACAGACGATACACTTTTCTAATCTTAATGAAGTAGTTTGTGCTAATGGTTTCACACTTTTCACCTCCACTACTCATTCATTACCGAAAATATGAAAATCTATACTTACTTACTAACTTCATATTTTAATTCCTATGTTGTTTAACTATATGTGTTTATCATGGATAGTGTGTCTGTCTATATAACAAAAGTTTCATATTATCTTTGATTGAGGTGGGGGCTTAGTGTCACGGATGCGAGCTGACAGGAAGGGTGAGGCTAACGGACATTTGTTCCGCTATTTTACGAGAAAGGGCTGTTTTCAGGATGCGATCGGACGTCTGTTCCGTTATTTCCCCTGAACGGGCATGGAACGCCCTCATTTTACTGAAGTAACGGAACAGATGTCCGATACGATTAGAAAAAGGCTTGTTTTTTATAAAATAGCGGAATAGATGTCCGATAGAAAAAAACACATGACGTCTACTGACATCATGTGTTTTCCATTGGCTTAGCAACGTCCTACTCTCACAGGGGGAAGCCCCCAACTACCATCGGCGCTGATGAGCTTAACTTCCGTGTTCGGCATGGGAACGGGTGTGACCTCATCGCTATCGTCACTAAACCTAATATTTAAAAAATTGAGTTCATCTAAATGATTCCCTCAAAACTAGATAGTGTGTGTATTGAATTATGTCAAAAAGACTTCGCCTTTTTTATTCTTGGATAAGTCCTCGACCGATTAGTATCTCTCAGCTCCACATGTCGCCATGCTTCCACCCGAGACCTATCAACCTCATCATCTCTAAGGGGTCTTACTGGATTAACTCCATGGGAAATCTCATCTTGAGGG
>NZ_JHYI01000034.1 GCF_000621445.1 Alkalihalobacillus bogoriensis ATCC BAA-922
TGCGCCGCGGGCCCATCCTGTAGTGATAGCCGGAGCCATCTTTTAAAATGGAATTATGCAATTCCATCTATTATCCGGTATTAGCACCGATTTCTCGATGTTATCCCAGTCTACAGGGCAGGTTGCCCACGTGTTACTCACCCGTCCGCCGCTAACATCAAAAGAGAACAAGTTCTCTCATGAAGTCCGCTCGACTTGCATGTATTAGGCACGCCGCCAGCGTTCGTCCTGAGCCAGGATCAAACTCTCCATAAAAGTGTTTGATATAGCTCAAAAATAATTCATTGACGAGATATTACTATCTCTTTAATTCGCTTGGCTTTTTCTTGTTCAGTTTTCAAAGAACTATCGCCGTTGTAAGCGGTTGTTATCTTACAGCGACTTTAATATAATATCATGTGCACTTTTTAATGTCAACATCTTTTTAGTGATGTTTTTTTCGGAAAGTGCGATGTCGTTTTCAGCGACGAATATTAATATACCATGTGTGATTTCGAACGTCAACATCCTAGCAAGAAAATTACACTGTTAGTTTTTAACAGTGTAATATCGATGATAAATCCCTGCTCCTTTTGTTTCGACAGCTACAACAGCAATGATTCCTTTTTGAACTAAATAGTCGATTAACAACTCAATATCAATTTTATAATCTTCAATTTCAGTGACTGCCATCAAGTCAGCAATCGTCCACGGCTCATGGCGTCGATTCATCACTTCAATTAAATGACCACTTCCAACTTCAAGCTTTTGTGATATTGCAAATTCACTTGCAAGCATAAGAAGCTCCATCCGTTTTTCTAATGATTCTTCTCCCGTTATTAATTCGGTGTATAGCTTGTAAATCTCCGGGTCAATGTTTTTAATTTGATTCCATACTGTCACTTCTGGATAAAAGCCACTTTCAATCACCGCAAGTCTCGCTTTATGATGAAGCGCATGTAAAATATGATTAAACGCATCTAAATAGTTATTTGTTTGGTATAATGCTTTCCCATCTTCAAACCGACGAACGAGCTTTGATAATTCAATCGTCATCTTTTTTCTTCTTTCTTCAAGTGGAAAGTCATGAAGGCGATGTTTAATTCCTGCCAAATATTCGTTTCGGTCAAATATAATCTTTCCATTAAATAGCCAGTCAATAAAGCGACGATTATTACCGGTAATGATCCAATTATGCAGCAATTGCTCATCCACATGGTGCATCGCGACTTTTTTATCGATAAATTCATAATGCTTCACAAACCATGGCTCGCTATTTTCTTCTTTAATGACAAGTAAGATGACATCGTTTTTGTCTGTAATGGCTTCATGCCCTTTATCTTTTTCAATAATTAATATTCCTAACGTATCTTGTTCACTTGCTCTGTCTTGGTATAACTCGCGCAACTTTACTTCCATGACAATGGTCCCCTCTCACGTAAATCATCCACATTATAATTCTTCTAATGTAGTAATTCGACGAAAATGAATGTTTCCCTTTTATGAACTCGAGAGGAGTTCTAATGATTTTTGTTCTGCATTTATGCTATACTTTGTCCTAGGAGGGAATGTCATGGCTCGTAAACCAACTAATAAAATAAATAAAATTCGTACATTTGCATTATTACTCGTTTTTATCGGGATTGTCATTATGTATATTGGTATTTTCTTTCCTTCACCGATTTTAATGTCACTGACTATGGCGCTTGGGTTTTTATGTGTCATCGGAAGTACAGTCGTTTATTTTTGGATTGGGATGCTATCTACAAAAACCGTGCAAGTCACCTGTCCGGAATGTAGCAAAACGACAAAAATGCTCGGTCGTGTCGACGCATGTTCGTTTTGCAGTGCTCCACTCACATTAGACCCAGCACTTGAAGGAAAAGAATTTGACGAAAAATATAACAAAAAAAGCTGAATGTCAAAAGACGTTCAGCTTTTTTCATTAATGTTTTGTTTTACACTCCGGACAAACCCCGTAAATTTCCATACGGTGGCTGCCAACATCAAATCCAGTCACACTTTCTGCTAACGTTTCCACTTCATCCAATCCTGGATAATGGAAGTCAACAATTTTCCCGCAGCTTTTGCAAATGACATGGTAGTGATCAGAAGTGACACAATCAAAACGGCTGGAGGCATCTCCATACGTTAATTCTTTTACAATCCCAACATCTTTAAATACACGTAGATTATTGTAGACTGTTGCGACACTCATATTTGGAAATCTTCCTTCAAGTGCTTTATAAATATCATCTGCAGTAGGATGTGTCATTGATTCAAAAAGAAACTCTAAGATAGCTTGACGTTGAGGTGTCATGCGTATTTTCGTACTTTTTAATGAATCAATGGCGTCTTGCAGGTGATGCTTTCCCATCGTCATCCACCTCACTTTTTCGATACTAACCTGATGTATGCCCTATACGTTGTCTACTATTATTAATATTCCTATATAAGAAAAACTATTCTTATTTTATAAATATTATAATTAGTATAGGACATTTTGAGAATGGTTGTCAATATTTCTACTATATATATAGGATGAAACTCATGAGAAAATGATTAAATTATTGAAAAAGTAACGGCAAGCCATGGTTCGCATCAACGATAAAAGAAGTGAATCGGCTTTCATTGCCTTTTCTTTTCCCTCTTGTTTGTTCGACTTGTAGGCACGCTTCTTTTATTACCGTTTTCAATGACTCAATATGTTGTTCTTCTACACCGAGAAGAAACGTTGTATTTCCTTTTCGTAAAAAGCCACCTGTGCTCGCAAGCTCTGTCATCCGATATTCTTTTTTACGAAGCTGTTTTTCGACATTCTCAACATAAAAATTATTGACGATACAAACCATTAACTTCATGGCGCTTCTTCCCTTCTTCTTTATTAATATCCGCGAGTGACATCAATCAAATTGATTAAGCTAGATTCTCCGTTCGTATATGCTTTTAAATTTTGCTCGAAAATCTCAAATGCACGCGGTTGATATTGTGCCGATATCCCTGATAAATGCGGGGTAACCGTCACGTTGTCCATCGTCCAAAACGGATGGTCTTTTCGTAATGGTTCTTCCTCAAATACATCAAGTACGGCATGAGCGATTTCCCCTTGTTGCAAACATTCAATTAACTCTTGTTCCACAACGGTCGTTCCTCTGCCGATATTAATGAACACCGCTTCATCTTTCATCAATTGAAAATGAGCTTTCGTGAGCATCCCGTCTGTTTCTTTTGTACTCGGAAGAACAGAGACGACATAGTCTGCTTCCTTTAATAATACATTGAGCTCAGAAAAAGTAAAGATGCGATCGACATGCTCGACAGACTTGCCACTCCGGTTTAAACCGATTGTCTTCATATTAAATGCTTTTGCAATTCTCGCAATTTCAGCGCCAATCGCACCCGCTCCTAATATCGCAATTGTTTTCCCGTTAATTTCCCGCATTGGTACGGTGCGGTCCCAGTTCGCTTGTTTTTCATGTTCGATGACCGTTTTTGTATTACGTGCCACTTGCAGCATCATTGCAAATGTATATTCTGCCATCGGTTTCGCGTGAATGCCTCGTGCATTTGTGACGACGATGTCTCGTTTAGCAATCGCCTCAAACGGCATTTTCTCTAACCCAGCTGAAATGACCATAATCCACTTTAATTGTTTGGCACTATCGATATGCTCTGGTGTTAAGTCCTCGCCGTATGTGATGAGCACTTCGGCATCTTGTAAGTCTTCTTTTGCTTCGTCAATATTGGCATGAAAGAAAAAATCCAGATTATCGTAAGTAGAGACGAGTCGTTCTTTAATGTTAGATTTGATTTTTGCTGAAGATACTATTTTCACCGTGGTTGCTCCTTCTCTTTGTACTAATACCCTCATTATATGAAGGACATATGATGAGGGTATCTGTTTTTATTGATTCTCTTTAATAAATTGTAATGCTTCTTCAACATGGTCTTTCACTTTTACTTTTCGCCATTCTTTCACGAGTTTTCCTTCTTTATCGATAATAAACGTAGAACGCTCGATGCCCATATATTCTTTGCCGAAGTTTTTCTTTAGCTTCCACACGTCATATAACTTCGCTGCTTCTTGCTCTTCATCGGCTAATAATAAAAACGGCAAATCATGCTTTTCGATAAATTTTTGGTGGCGATTAATCGGGTCAGGGCTAACACCGATAATGACGGCATCCAACTCTGCAAAGCTTTCATGTTTATCGCGGAAATCACATGCTTGTGTTGTACATCCTGGTGTCATATCTTTCGGGTAAAAGTAAAGCACGACATGTTTGCCGCGGAAATCTGTTAACGACACCTTTTCTCCTGTATTTGCTTCTAATGTAAAATTTGGTGCAACTTGTCCTATTTCAATTGTCATTATGATATCCTCCTTTAAAGATAAGAAAAATTTTGGTAGAGAAAAGACGCTCCGCGTTTTTCTTTATGTATAGAGTAGCGAATCTTTTAGATCGTTACAACTAATCTGTCCTTCTTTCATGGTAGATAACCGTTGTTACGACAAACGCAGCCGGAAGAACATAGCCAATTAACGCTTGCACCATCGCAATCGGACGGCCAATGCCAAGCGGTGTAATGTCCCCATACCCGACAGATAACATCGTAACGGCACTAAAATAAAGCGTGTCTTCAATTAAATGAAATACACTACCGCCAACTTTTCGTTTATCTTCGGTTAATACCGAAAATCCACTAATTTCAAGCGCCATATATAAACAACCGAACGCAATAATAATCGTCCCGTATACGAGAAAGAGGACAACAAAGTTGCGGAGCGATACTTTCTTTCCCCGAATCGGTTCATTTTTCAATAATAAAATCAAACTCATTACGATTCCCGCTACAGCAATCGTCATAATCAATAATAAAAAAAGCTGCCCCACGATAACCACCTCATCTTATCGTATGAACAGCTTTTTTGTTTTAGGACAAGATTACTGGCCTTGATTACTAACCATACTCGCAAAATTGGCTAGCGATAACGATTGTACCCACACTTTTCCTGGACCTGTTAGCTTTGTTAAGAAAAGACCTTCGCCTCCTAACAAAATCGTGCGGACCCCTTTCACGCGTTCGATGTCCATCGTTACTGTCGATTCCATTAAAGCAACATGGGAAGTATCGACTTTTAATTGTTGACCTGCTTCTAAGTCAAACTCAACAACATCCCCCATAATATCAACAAATGCCATCCCACTTCCAGATAGCCTTTGCATAATGAACCCTTCGCCTCCAAATAAGCCGGTCATAATTTTGCGTTGGATATGTATGTCTAAGTCCACACTATCTTCAGCAAGCATAAATGCATCTTTTTGACAGATGTATTCTTTCGATGGCGACACTTCTAGTGGAATGATTTTGCCTGGTGCAAGTGGTGCAAATCCAATCCGTCCACGTCGGTCTGGGGCGTTAAACGTTGTTAAAGCTAATGACTCCCCACTTAATACGCGTCGAATGCCTTTCGCGAGTCCACCTCGTAAGTTCGCCTTCATCTCAATTTGCTCATCCATCCATAGCATTTTCCCAGGACCAGCATAAAGAGAATCCCCTGCTAATAAATCGACCGTTAATGTTTGCATTGTTGACCCTTCAATTGTGTAATTCATGTTCTTCTCCTCCTCTATCTACCTATATATATGTATACGAATGATGTTCATAGTACGTCGCATTTTTTACAATATCATAGTTTTGGAGGGTTAGGTCAATTTAGTTGTCTTTTACGGTTAATGTAATTTTATTTGTCGCTAACCATGTTTCAACAAAAGGCCTTATGTTTTCGAATGTTTCTGGAAATTGCTCTGGAAAATATAAGTCGCCAGGCCAATTTGGATGTTCGATAATTTTAATTGCTTGTAAAACAACAGCTACCGTTGTTAAATGAGTTTGTCCATTTGGGTCAAATATTGTGATTTCTCGTTTGATGGCCTTTCCTGTTTTGTCCGTTCCAACAATATCAATGACAACTTGGTGGGGTCCGCCACTTCCTGGATGGTATAAAACCGATCGTCTGATTGAAGTGAAACGGTCACCACTGATTAACTTCCATATATTCGTTTTTACTAGAAACAATAACCCTTTCATTGAAAGCTCGTTATCAAATGTAATTCGAAAATTAACATCATCTGTATTTGCCATTAGTGGGAGTGTAACATGGTCAGGGGTGTCCATCCGATATGTTTTCGTTTTATAACCACTTGGAAATTGGACTACTACAGGGTCTGTTAATGGCATGACCGTCTTTTTCTTTTCATTTGCTCCTACGGTAAACGATTTTGTTAATTGATCAATATATTCAACTGAATTCGGTCCAGCTTTATCTTTTAATGAATAGAGGGCATTAATGTTAATTTGTTCGACATGAGAGAACTCTTCGGCATACACTTTCGCACATAACGATAATAATCCTGCCATCCATCCAGACGAAAGAATAATCGGTGCTTTCACTTGTTTTTGCTTTATGAATTCAACGGCTTCATGAAATTTCTCTGGCCATCTTGTAATGTCAATGAGGGCAATCTGATGTTTAATCGCATAGTCAAGGACATAATTTTCCGGGTCGTTTACAACACTAATAATGAGTGAATAGGATTCTTCGATTTGGGCGAAAGACTCCTTTGATACAACGTTTAATTCTACTCCTTTTGCATAATTAAGCTTGTTTGCAAACTCAGTTGCTTTCTCAAGATTTCTTCCGGCAATGGCAATCGGTAAGGTTGGGTATTTTTCTCGTAGTAATTGAGCAATTTGCCCACCGACTACACCGTACCCGCCGACAATAAGGATACTTTTTTCGTTCATGTGATAGTGTCTCCCTTTTTTTACTATTTATCGTACTATGATCATTTCGAATATGATAGAGGTCGTTAGAACGACGAAATGCAAAGTCTAATTGCGCCCTTATATCTAAGGCACTGAAAAGGTGAGATTGTCCTTTTCAGTGCCTTTGTGAAACAAATGGCTTTAGTTATTTTGCGGTTAGAAAAATTCCTTTTGCATCCCGTACTCTATCATTTTAACTAAGTGTTCTTCATTCGGTTCATTCCAACTTAATTGTAACGCTTCAAGAATTTTTGTTGTTTTTTCACTTTCGAGAACAAAATGACTATTATCTGCCGCCTCAAGAAAATGGGAATGAACAAGGAAATCTTGAATAAATGTAGCTTTGTCCTCATCATCGTAATGTTCATATAAGTAGTCGAGAAAATCATCAAATGACATTGTTTCCATCTTTGTTCCTAGTTTTTCTGCGACACTGAGAAATGGCGTAAAGCTAATTTTCTTTGGATTGTGAAGATGGAATACTTCATTCGCTAATGCTTCTTTTGTTAGTAAAGCGACAATAAATTGACTCACTTGGTCGACAAACGTAAAATCAATAAATTTCAACTCTAATTGAGGCACTAGCTTTAATTTCCATAATCCGCGAATCATTAAATACACAGCATTTTTTGTTATGTTTTCTTGGAATACTCCTGTTCTTGAGTCAAACACGATATCCCCGATTCGGTAAATATTCGTCGTAACCCCTCGTTCTCTCGCTGCCAGTAGCAGTTGTTCAGCCTCTAGCTTTGTTTCTACATAGTAATTGTCGATTTTTTGTCCTACATGAACATCATATTCCGTAAATAAGACATTTTCTTTTCCTTCAACATAACCTGCCGCTAGCCCTTTTGTAGACATATGATGGATATCTTTCGGTTTTCCTGCTCCAGCAAATTCAAGTAATCTTGTAACGGCGGTAATGTTTATTGTTTCAAATTGTTGATAATCCCCATAGTGGTCGACTTTTCCTGTCGCATTCACAATGCAATCGACAGTTTCGCATAATCTTTCATACTCCAGAGAGTCGAGCCCAAAGTGAGGTTCTGTTACTTGACCAGCGATTATGACTATTCGATCTTCATATGCTTGATATTGCTCCTCACTAAAATATGTTGTGAATTGCTCATATAATCGTTGCTTTGCATGTGCTTTGTCTTTGGCACGAATCATTGTATAAATCGTTGCGTTTGTTTTCGTCAATAATTCATGCAATAAATAAATGCCTAAATAACCGGTACTCCCTGTTAGTAAAAGATGTTCATACTGTTTTGTTTTCGTCAAATCATATGATGTATACCGTTGATTTCGTTCGCGATACAATGCTAAATCCGCTTTTATGTCCGCTTCGATATTATGACTGTCCATATACTTTTTGAATTGGAGCTTTGTTTTCTCGAACGTATCCTTTAACTCTTCCCGTTCTCCAGAGAGCGCTTGTGCTAATTTTGAAATCGTTGGGTAGTTGTAAATATCTGTAATATCCACTTTAAAATGTTTTTTCATCGCTGTCGCTAACGAAAGCGCATATAAGGAATCTCCCCCAAGTTCAGTAAAGTCATCATTGATTCCAATTTTGTCCATACTAAACGTCGATTGCCAAATGTCCGCTAGTAGTTTTTCTACATCGGTTTTCGGTTCCACATATTCTGTTGACAATTCCGGACGCGCGTATGTTGTTGTGTTAGATGGAAGGTTTTCTAATCGACCGAAATCCTTTACTGCTTGTTGTTGCTCATCTAAATCTTTCACCGAAACGATGACACGTGGCTCTTTCGCTTCTACGATGTCCACAAAAGCTCGTGCCCCTTCTTCTGGCTTTAGTCCTTCTGTTAGCATTTCCGCTAAATTCGCTGACATCGTTTTCGATGCATCTGCAGCCATCCCTATGTCTTCCCAGTTATCCCAATTGACACTAAAGACATGTCGTGACGAGTGAGCTTTTTCGGTTTCAACATAATGGTCGATAAAGGCGTTTGCGGCAACATAATCCACTTGACCGAGTTCTCCTGTGATGGAAGCTAATGAAGAACAAATAAAGAAGAAGTCTAACTCTTTCTCTTTACATAATTCGTCTAGGACAAGTGTACCTTCCACTTTTGGCTGTAAAACGCGATTTGCCTCTGTCACTGTTTTTGTTCTGATCATGCCTTGTCCTGGGACACCGGCTGTATGAATGATCCCATTTATCGGACCAAACGTTTCTTCTGCTGCTTCAAGTGCTGCTTTCATTTCAAGAGAGCTTGTCACATCGGCCTTTACGATGAGAACTTGGCCGCCATTGTTTTGTATTTCTTGTATCGCTTTAATTTTCTCACTTGTTCGGTCTCCTTGATTGGCTTGTAACCAAGACTCCCATTTCTCTTGTTCCAAAAAGGATGAACGTCCTGTTAAGATGAGTTTTGCTCGATATTTCTTCGCCAGCTGCTTTGCAATTGTAAGTCCAATACCGCCTAATCCTCCGGTAATGAAGTACACTCCTTCTTCTTTAATGACGTCAGTTGCACTAGCTTCCCGTTTTGGCATAGTAAATCGCTCATAGTTCTCGATGAAGCGGTAGTTCCCGCGATACGCGACAACCTCGTCTTGTTCCTCTGATACCACTTCATCATATAGTGCTGCGACAACAACACTTTGGTCAGGTGAACTTTGTACTGACAAATCAATGCTACGACAACGGACATGAGGAAATTCTTGTGGAATCACTTTTGCTGGTCCTCGTACTACTCCTTTAAGATGGTGACTATGTTCAAATCCTGTTATCGTATGCATTTCATTGGAGATGACGAATAAATCTACTTGATTATCAGCACTCAGCTGCTCAAGAGCTTGCATCGTGTAAATGAAGCTATAAAAATATGCATCTAACCCGTGTTCATACGAATGATGGTCGTCTATCGCCCATAAATGTAGTATTTTGTGTGGGACACCGTTTCGTTTTAAAATTTGTTCCATCGCCTGTTGATAATGTTCTAGATTAGCTGGATTTATAAAATAGTGGCCGTTTTCCTCGTTATACTCATGTTCTGTTCTTTGCAGTACCGCTACACTATCACCTTCTTGCTGTAGGCGAGTAGCCAATTGTTCTCCTATCCCTTCCGCATCAGCAAAAATCAGCCAATTTGCCGTTTCTCTTTCTTGCTGACGAACTGGTCGTTTATTTCTCATACTCCAATATGGACGATAAAACCATTTTTCATAGTTTTGTTTTGTCGTTATTTCCTGAGAAATGTCGTCGATTGATTGCGTTTGATTTAAGCCAATATTCGTTAACGGATAGTATTGCCCTTTAAACGGATAGGTTGGTAATGGAATTTTTGACACGTTTTTATTTTCGTTAAATGCGTGCCAATCTAGTTCTACCCCGGCACGCCATAACATACCGATTTTTTCGTATAAAAAGGAATTGTCCGTTACTCGTTCTTTTGGATGTCTAATTACATTCGAAATCACATGCTCTTCTGTTTTTTGAGGATGTCTCATCATAAATGATTGTAATGTTTTCCCAGGTCCTACTTCGATAAAGACCGCTTCTTTTTGTTTGAGCAGTTCACTTGCACCTTGATAAAACTTTACCGTATGGCGCAAATGTTTTGACCAGTAGCTAGGATCAAAAATATCTTCGACAGTTATCCACGTTCCTGTTAAGTTAGACACATACGGAATTTCTGGTGGATGAAACGTCACCTGTTTTACTTTTTCCTCAAACGCAGGAAGCATAGTATCCATCATCGCCGAATGGAAAGCATGAGACGTCTGTAAACGAATCGCTGTCATATCAAGTTGTTCGAGTTTATTTTCAAATAGAACGATTGCTTGCTCATAACCTGATACAACACAATGTTTTGCTCCATTCACTGCCGCAATTGAAATTCCTTCGATTGACTCTAGTAATGGGAGAACTTCTTCTTCGGCAAGTGGAACACTGACCATTACACCTTGTTCCATTTCTTGCATCAGCTTTGCTCTTTCGACTACTAATGCTAACGCTTCTTGTAATGAGAACACACCCGCTATCGTCGCTGCGACATATTCACCTAGGCTATGTCCGATCATAGCCGTTGGTCGAATGCCCCATTTCATCAGGAGCTTCGCTAATGCATATTCAATGACAAACAGTGCAACTTGAGTAACATATGTTTGTTTTAATCGATGTTTTGCTTCTGCTGTTTCCTCATAAGGAAACAGGATATCTTTTAACGAGAAAGTGGCTAGCTTATCGACAATCGCAAAACATTTTTTCATTTGTTCTTTAAAATATGGCTCGTTTTCATATAATTGTAGCCCCATATTGACATATTGAGCTCCTTGTCCTGGAAACATAAAGACGATCTGGCTTACACTTTCTTTTTGATAGCCGACTGCGTTTGTGAGTTTCCCATCAATGATAGTCGTTAATTTTTCGCAAATCTCTTCAGGCGTTGAACCGACGACACTTACCCGCTGGCGGAAATGTTTTCGTCCTGTTTGCAGCGAATAAGCGATATCGCTTAGTCTCACCTCTTCGGCGTCTTGTAAATACGACTTTATGTTTTCACACATTTTCAATAATGAAGACTTTGATTTTGACGATAAAACAATGAGCTGTTCCGTTTCTTTTTCAAAAGCTCGTTTTTGCTTTGTTTGAATTTGAACCGGTGCCTCTTCAACAATAACATGGGCATTTGTTCCACCAAATCCAAATGAGCTTACTCCTGCTCGCAGTGGCAATGATTCCCCGTTCCGCTTTGGATGAGGTAGACGTTTCCACTCTACTAATTTTGTATTGACATAAAACGGACTATGTTCAAAGTCAATGTTTGGGTTCGGCTTTGTAAAATGAAGACTTGCTGGAATTTGCTTATGCTGTAAAGCAAGCACTGTTTTAATTAAACCGGCGACACCCGCTGCCGCATCAACATGACCGATATTGGACTTTACAGAACCAATCGCACAATAATGTCGTTTTTTTGTTTGAAAGGCTTGTGTTAACGCTTGGATTTCAATCGGATCTCCTATTTCTGTTCCTGTTCCATGAGCTTCTACATATGTCACTGTTTCTGGGTCGATATCGGCTAGCTCGTACGCTTGTTGAATCACTTCTTTTTGCCCTTCAATACTCGGGGCTGTATAGCCTACTTTTCGGATACCATCATTATTGACAGCTGACCCTTTTATGACCGCATGAATATAATCGCCATCCGCTATCGCTTCGTCGAGATGTTTTAACACAACGATGCCGATCCCATCTCCAAACACAGTCCCGCTTGCTTTTTCATCAAATGGTCGACACTTACCATCTTTTGATAACATTAATCCTTCTTGGTATTCATAGCCTGTTTTGTTTGGAAGCATGATGGACACACCACCTGCTAACGCAATATCACACTCTCCGTTTAAAATCGATTGGCATGCTAGGTTTAACGCAGTCAATGACGTGGAGCAAGCGGTTTGCACGGTGTAGCTTGGCCCTAATAAATTCAGCTTATAGGAAATACGTGTACTCATATAATCTTTATCATTAAGTGATACTCGTTCTAATTTTTCACTAATGCTGTTCGTTGTTTTAAAAATATGGGAAATCCACTCGTAGTTTGATGCACTTCCTCCAAACACACCAATTAATCCTTCATACTGTTCAGTTGCATACCCCGCGCTTTCTAAAGCCTTCCATGCATATTCATGAAACAAGCGGATTTGTGGGTCCATTCGCTTTGCATCATGTGGAGAGTAATCAAAAAAGTGCGAATCAAAATATTCAATATCCTCTAACACGCCTTTTGCCTTTACATAATGAGGTTTAGAAATGATTTCTTTCGTTAAACCCGCTTCAAGGAGCTCTTCTTCACTAAAAAAGGAAATCGTTTCACGAGCTTCTTTTAGTACGTTCCAAAATTGTTCAAGTGTATTCGCACCTGGAAACTTCCCTTCCATCCCGATAATGGCAATGTCTCGAGTTTTGACAGTGGCATTGGCATCTTTCACTCGCTCGATTCGCCGTTTGCTCAGTTCATTTTTTTGTTCCCCTTCTGATTCACCAGCTAAATGACGGGCAAGCTTTGCTACTGACGGGTAATGGAAGACATCCATAATGTTCATCTCAAATTCCGTTTTTAATTTTTCTACGATTTTTAATGCGGTTAATGAACGCATGCCAAGTTCAAAGAAATTGGCGTGGACATGGACAGAAGACACCCCTAACTCCTTCGCTAACGTCGACGCGAGCTTTTGTTCAATTTCTTTGATTTTCGGGTTGTTTTCTCGACTTGATGTCTCTTCGCTAGCTTGCTCCTTCAGATTTTCGCCGACCTCCAATGAAAGCGTGTTGGCTTTTTCACGGAAGCGTTGAATTTCTGCTTGTTTTTCTTTTAGAATCGCACCTACAGCAACAGCGTCATCTGCCATTACTTGTTCAATCATATCCTGATAATACTCAAGCCATGTTTTCATCGTTTCTTCTTTAAATAATTGATTACTATAATACAGATTAATCGATAACATATCGTTCTCTTCAATGACTTCAAATGTTAAATCAAAAAGTGAAACATCTAACTCGA
Source organism: Alkalihalobacillus bogoriensis ATCC BAA-922 (assembly GCF_000621445.1). Taxonomy (GTDB): domain Bacteria; phylum Bacillota; class Bacilli; order Bacillales; family Bacillaceae_F; genus Bacillus_AO; species Bacillus_AO bogoriense. Next base: position 13,347 of record NZ_JHYI01000034.1, read on the forward strand.
CATGATAAGGCGTAAACTGAAGCTCATCAAGCTTGACGACACGGTCATTGCCATTTTCATAAATAAACATCACATCAAATAACGGATTCCGATTAAGCGGTGTTTGATACTTCACATTTTCGATTAAATCTTCATATAAATAGTCCAAATTTGCAAACGCCTGTGAGCATGTTTTTTTCACTCGCGTTACGACATTTGAAAACGAGTCTTCCTCATGTACTTCATTCTGAAGGACGATCGTGTTTGTGCACATTCCAACCATCGTTTCAAATTGTTCTTGCCCTCTAACAACAACCGGTGTTCCGACCGCAATTTTTGTTTGACCCGTAAGCTTTGTTAACAGTACGTTAAACAAGCTTACTAACACCATATAAAGCGATGTACCATTTTCCCGAGCTAGCTTTTTCAGTTGTTGCAACTGCTCAGATGATAGTTGATCTCGTATCGTCTTTCCTGTTATTTCTTTAATCGGTGGACGCGGAAAGTCAGTAGGCAGCACGAGCTCCGTCACACCATCTTTCCATTGTTCAAGCCAAAACTGTTGTTGTTTTTCATAGGCTTTCGATGTGAGATAAACTTGATGCCAATTCACATAGTCGCGGTATTGTATTTTCACTTCTGGCAGACGTTCTCCTTTATACAAGCTCATAAATTCTTGTGCCACGATATTGGCAGAATACCCATCTGCGATAATATGATGGAAATCCATAAAGAATAAATGACTCTCTTCCTCTAGCTTCGCGATTCCAAGCTTAATCAGTGGCGCTTTTGCTAAGTCAAACGGCTCCATAAATTGTGTAATGAGCCGTTCAACACTCATCGTTGTACCATCCTTATAATCAATTGAGAAGTCTACATGACTAGCAATTGACTGAACAATTTCCCCATCTTTCACAGTGAAGCTCGTCCTAAACACATCATGGCGTTGAATGATGGCTTGAAAACATTGTTCGACTTTTTCTAAATCTAAGTTGCCTGTTACAATCATCGCCATTGGCAAATGTGTCGCTCGTTCATTTTCACCCATTTGGTTAATGATATATGTTCGCTTTTGTGCATCAGACACAGGGAAATAGTTAGTCGTTTCCGCTTTATTTGTTATGTTAAAATACCCATTGTTTCGTTTTTTTTTAGCAGGGATTTGTTGTTTATCTCTAAATTCAAAGCCGCCTGCTCGTAGTTCAACGACAGCATCATGAATGCAACGTAAGAAATAGTCCGCATCCTCAATTGTGTGTTCAGTTGAGAAGAAGCAAATTCGTTTCTCCCATGTGTAGATTCCTTTTTCCATTAACATATAGAAAAACAGATCCATTTCCGCTGGCATCATTGTAATATTAAATTTTCCATATGTTTCAAACTTAAACTGTGAAGCAAAATGGCGAACTCGAAGTGGCACAGCTTCCTGCTCAAAAAAGTCATTAACCGCTTGTACAAAATAGCGTGTAAGCTCGGTTACTCTATCTTGAACAGCAGGACCGTTATCCTTCATATATTGAAGAACTGCCCTTGATGCTGCTAAACTTAACGGGTGCTTACAAAATGTTCCTGCAAAAAATGTCATTTCTTTTTCAGGGTAAGAATCATCGCCATACTCCCAATAGCCCCCGTCAACGGTATCAACAAACTCCGCCTTCCCGGCTAATATCCCGATCGGTAATCCACCACCAACAATTTTTCCATATGTAGCAAGGTCAGCGACAATCCCAAAATGGGCTTGGGCTCCCCCTACATGGCAACGGAATCCTGTGATCATTTCATCAAAAATTAACAATGCTCCGATTTGAGTTGTAAGGTGACGAATTTCGTGTAAAAACTCTTTCGGTTGTAATCCCGGATTTCTACTTTGAACAGGTTCAACCATGACGGCCGCAATTTCAGCATGACGTTCTTTAATGACTTGGATAGCTTCCTCTGTTCCATAATCTAACACGATGACATCTTCAACCATTCCTGGCATTGTTCCCGGTGAAATCGGGAATGACTGATTTTGGTCCATTTCCGCTAACACACTATCAAAATTACCGTGATATGACCCTCGGAATATAACGACTTTTTTCCGTTTCGTTACTGTACGTGAAATTCGCATCGCTGCCATTACTGCCTCTGACCCAGTATTACAAAACGCAACTCGTTCTGCCCCTGTCAATTGTGTCACTAGTGTGGCCACTTCTCCTGCTAAATCGGTTTGTGGACCTGTCTCATATCCTTCTGCTAATTGATCTTGAATCGCATCAATAACAAATTGTGGCCGATGACCAAAATAATGCACTCCATACCCAATCGCCATATCTAAATATTCATTTCCATCAACATCCCAAAACCTTGCTCCTTGAGAGCGTTCAGAGACAATCGGATAAATTAAATCTTTATAGCTCATTCGGAAGTTTAAAGAAGCAATCCAATCTGAAAGCACTCTTCGGTTTGCTTGTGCATACTGTTTTGAACCTTTTGTTTTCATATTGTATTTAGAAATAAATTGCTCAATAAACGCTTTTTGTTCGTTCGTGAAAATATCACGGTCTAACTTCATGGCGCGAAAATTAATTTTAGGCACTTCTTTTTTTAGTGGCTTTTGCTCTTCTTGTGCTAGTGGCATCGCTGCTTGTGTGACATTCTCTTGTTTAGTTTCAACAAGCGGTGTATATGGATTTGTTTTTACAGGCGTTTGAATCATCTTTATCGTTTCAAGTTGTTGATTGGCTAGTTTGTTCATGCTCGTTTCCATCCACTTTAACTGACTTTCAAATACCGACTCTAAACTTGTTGCTACAGGAGATAACTGCGTCTGTGTTTCGATCATTTGTTCGATAGACTTCTCGCTGTTGAAATGCACAGGTGCTTCTGTTCGAAATTGTTGTTCGTTAGGTGTCTCAACAACTTCATAAGCTGTTGCTACTTCTCTTTCCGCTCTCGCTTTCATTTCTTCGACATTCGCCGCCGCTATCGTTGCTTCACTAGCAATATAGTTAGAAATTTTTTCAACGGTATCCATATCATCCATTAATCGATTAATCGGTAAATCGATATCATATTTTTTATCCACGAGCTTTTTAATTTGCACTAGCATTAATGAGTCTAGTCCAAATGAAAATAAATTGGCTGTATGGTCAATTTCTGCTACATCTAAATCTGACACTTCATGAATCATTTCTTTTATCTCTTTGATATAAGCTTCCATTTTTCCACTCTCCTTTAAAGTTCCTTCATACGCCTGTTCTATTTCTGAAGCAATCGTTTGTCGATTGTTTACCTTTCGTTTTAACCAATAACGTTTTTTATTTAAAGGATACAACGGTAACGAGACGAGATGACCTGTGTAATATTGATTGAAAGAATGCCAATTGATTTGAACGCCATGTTCATATAATGAACAAATCATTTGTTCCCAGCTATTTGCCTCCATTAATGGCAACGTAAGCATAAAGCTTTCTTTTTCCATTTCTTTATTGTAAGGTGTTCTTTCTTGTAAAGCTGATTGTGTTAACCAATCGTTTACTTGACTCCATTCCGGTTCAGAGATAACTCGTCCCCTTTTAAAGTTGTAAATTGGGATTATAGGTTGTTTTAGTTCTAGTTTAATAAGTTTCTCTACTAGACTTTCTAGGGAGAGATTGATCCCTTCTGTTTTTAGCTGTTCTTGTAAAACGACATACGATATGTTCTTTTTCCTTAAAGTGACAACAAGAGGGACGAGAGTAGCCACTTGTCCAGTTACTTGTTCGGTATTACCCATTTCGTGCTTTCGCTCTATTTCTTTCTCGTTTATCCCTATTGTTTTTATAAGAGAGTCAACTGTTGTACTTGATGCCTTTACTTCAACGGTGACTTGTTGTGTTTGGTTCAAAGCGAAAAGAAGAACTAACGCATCATGTAATGTGAGCGTTTCTGCCATATAACCCGCTACGAGAATACCAATACCGTTCCCGCTCACATAATGGGGGGTTATGTGTAATGAACGTAATAGATTCGCAAATGCATATTCTGATTTGAATAAAGCTAATTGCTCAGCTAGCTTATTATCATAATACTCACCTTTTGTTCCTGAGCATTCTCTTACTAGCTTTTCAATGAGTTGTTGGCACTCTGCTACTGATTCGCGAAAAGAGTCATATCTTTCGTATAATCGGGAATAGCATTCTGTTTCTGCTTTCCGTTCACTAGAAAACAAGACGAAGATGTCTTTTTGGGTTTGATGTTCACTCATTTTGTTTTGCCACTCTTGTAAAGAAGCTAGCATTTGTTGCTTCGTACTAGCTGCAATCGCTACTCTGTGTGCAAGATGATCTCTTCTTTCTGTTGTGCTATAGCAAATATCTTCAAGTCGCTCATCGGTCGTTTCTAAAAAAGAGCAATATTGAGCGACCATTTGAGTGAGCGTGTCCTGTTTTTGTGCGGATAGTGTCATAATCTTCGGTTCTTCATTGTTTTTTTCAAATGTAGCTGGATAGCGACTTGCTTCTTCCACAATGATATGGGCATTTGTTCCACTTAAACCAAATGAACTAACTCCTGCTCTTTTCGGTTTATTCCCTTCTTCCATATGAACGTTTTCTGAAGCAACCGCAAAAGGAATCGTATCCCATTGAATAAATCGATTCGGTGTTTGAAAATGAAGATTTCCAGGAATTTCCTTTGTATGGACGACAAGCGCTGATTTTATTAATCCGGCAATTCCCGCTGCACTTTCTAAATGACCAATATTTGATTTCACAGAGCCGATTTGAATCGGTTTTTCTTTTGAGCGATTTGCAAAAACAGCACTAAGCGCATTCACTTCTTGCGGGTCACCCAGCTTTGTTCCTGTTCCGTGCAATTCAATATAGTCGATATCGTCTTCAAAAAGCTTAGCTTGCCTTAACGCATCTTGTACTAAGCGTTGCTGAGCTACCCCATTTGGTACAGTTAACCCGCTGCTTTTTCCGTCATGGTTAATTGCACTCCCAACAATAGTCGCATAAATCCGATCGCCATCTCGAACAGCATCTTCATACCGTTTTAGAACAACGATGCCACACCCTTCACTTCGGACATAGCCATTCGCTGCATCATCAAATGTTTTGCAACGTCCATCTGGTGCAAGAGCTTGTAATCTTGTTAAACCAACATGTCCTTTTGGAGAGAAAATTAAATTCACGCCACCAGCAAGGGCACTGTCACATTCGTTTAGCTTTAACGCATTCATTGCTTGATGAACGGAAACAAGCGAAGATGAACAAGCTGTATCGACCGCCACCGCGGGTCCTTCAAATCCAAATGTATGCGAAATTCGTCCGGCTGCAGCACTATGCATATTCCCCGTCAACGTATAGCCTTCAATATGTTCAACCTCTTGACCGACTGAGTGGACTTGGTCAAGATAATCACTGTTTGAAATCCCGACAAATACTCCGGTTTGACTGCCTTCGAGTTTTTCCAGCGGTAAGCCCGCATCTTGCAGTGCTTCAAAAGATACTTCTAGAAGCAAACGATGTTGTGGGTCAATTTGTTTTGCTTCAATAGGTGTTATTCCGAAAAATTGTGGGTCAAATAAATCAACATGTTTTAAAAAGCCACCATATTTCGTATTTATCGTTCCCTCGGTTTGTCCCAACTCATCGTAATAGTCGTTAATATTCCACCGTTCTAGCGGTATTTCCTCAATGGCATCATAGCCTTGAAGTAATTTTTCAAAAAATTGCTTTGGTGTATTCATTCCGCCTGGGAAACGACAACCAATACCAACAATTGCAATTTTTTCTGTTAGATTTTCCTGCTTTCGTTGGACATGTTCGGACTGCTGAATTCCTGCGTAGTTTTCTAGATTTAACCTATTATTAATATAATTCGTCATTTTCGATAAAGTAGGATAATCAAACACAAGAGTAACAGGCAAATCAATCGCAAATGCTTCTTCTAATTCCCGTTGCAGTTCAGGAACTTTAATGGAGTCTACGCCCATTTCTAGCAAACTTCGATTAGTATCAGTCACAACAAAACCGAGTATTCCTGCTAGCTTTTGTTGCAAAATCGTCATAATCGTTTCTTTTGACATCTCTGGGACTGACTGCTTTTTATATAATTGTTGTTGCTCTTGTTCTATGACGGAAATGCTTTCTTCATATTCTCCTGAACTATATGCTTTTGCTAACTTAAAACGTTGGAGTTTGCCGCTCGATGTTTTCGGTATTTGTTTGACAGGAATAACATAATCAATCATTACTCCTGTTTTCGAAACGATATGCTCTTTTAGCTTATTGGATAAGTCGATAAATGTGTTCATATCATTCTTTTTCTCAACAACACAAAAGATCACTTCATCGCGCCCGAGTGTTTCACTAAAAACACCAACCGCACAAACTTTACCAATCTCAATCGGTTCAACTTGTTCTGCTAATCTTTCTAAATCATGAGCATAGAAGTTTTGTCCATTCACAAAAATAATATCTTTTGCTCTTCCTGTTACGACTAACTTGCCTTCGCGAACAAATCCTAAGTCCCCTGTATGGAGCCAACAATCTTCAGAAATGCACGCTTTTGTTGCTTCTTCATTTTGGTAATATCCTTTTGTGACATTTTTCCCTTTAATTTCAATATGACCAACCGTATTTTCAGCTACTTCTTTTTTTGCATCATCCACAATTCTGACACTGACATGTCGTAACGGTTTGCCCAATTCAACAAAAGTAGCGCTATTATCATGAGCAGGATCAATGTAGTGAACTTGTTCATTTATGATCAGTTGGTTACGGTCTACATGAACTGCAGATAAGGGTTCTCCAACAGAAGGAAACGTAACAGCTAAACTTGCTTCTGCTAACCCATATACCGTAAACATCGTTTGCTGCCTAAGTCCAAACGGTTGTAATTCCGTTAAAAACTCATCACATATTTCTTTTGAAATCGGTTCTGCTCCATTTACAATCAAACGTACACTTGATAAATCTAAATTTTGCGGACGTTTTTTATAAAACCGTTTCAAATAATAGCTGTAACCAAAGTTTGGTGAAGAAATCATCGTCACTTGATGTTTACTTACACTTGAGAGCCATAAAAGCGGCTGACGAATAAATAAAGTTGTCGGCATAATATAGTTTTGAATGCCCAATGTCATTGGTGTTAAATGATTGCCGATTAATCCCATATCATGTGTTAACGGCATCCAGCTTAATATCGAGTCTTGTTCGGTAATTTGGGCACCTTCGATAATGTCATAAATATTAGTAAGGAGATTTTCATGTGTAAGGATGACCCCTTTTGGATCACCTGTAGAACCTGAAGAAAATTGAATAAAAGCGATGTCATCTGGATTCGTTGAGGTATCTTGGAGCGTTATTTCTACATTCGATTTTTTTTGTTTACCTTCAAAAAGTGCTTCTGTGAAAACGACATAATCTACAGCTATTTTTTGTTGCAATTGTAATTTTTCAAATCGTTCTTCACTTATTGCTATATATGGGCGTTGGAGTGTATCCCAAATTTTTTCAAGTTTTTCTTGGTTTGTCTTTGTATTTCCTGGTGTAACAGGAACAGCGATAATCTTTCCTACTATACAAGCCCAAAATAAAGTGATAAACAATTGCGGATCTTTTTCATCAATTTGAAAAATAAGTTCATCTCCTTGTTTAAGTCCTTGCTTGTGAAGATAATCTAGAACTTTGATCGCATCATCGTATAATTGAGCATATGACACAAATACTTCCTCAGTAGAATGATGAATATATGTAATTCCTCTAACCGTATCGTCCTTTCGGTTGTTCACGACTTCTACTAAATTCGTATACATTCCGCTCCTCCTTTATCTGATTACATCAGTACATGTGGTGTGCGTTTTTTTAACGTATCGTTTATCGTGTCAATGACTTGTTTCATTTGTTCGCGTATAAAAAAGTGTCCTCCATTAAAGTGATATATTCGACATGATTCTGTTGTGAGTGACTCCCATGCCAATAAATCAGCTAAATCAAGGTCATCATCAATCCCATTTAAAACGGATATCGGACACATTACCTTTTCAACCGTAGTCGGTTCATATTGTTCAATGAGTTGTAAGTCAGCGCGTAATATTCGCAAATAGCCAGACATAAATTCCTCTGAATCTAAGAAAGCATCGGGAATCCCACCATAAGGCCGAATATGCTCAATGAGTTGTTTGTCGTCCAAACCATCGGTGTAGAACCGCTCTTTTTTCACATGTGGAGCTTCTTTCCCTGAAAAAAACACATGTTCTGGCAGCTTGATGTTTTCGTTTTGAATTTTTTTTACTAGCTCATACACAATCCAACTCCCCATACTATGTCCAAATAGTGCATATTCTGAATGGACAATTTGAGGTGAAATTTGCGCGAACAAATCATCAACCGCCGTTTGTAAACTCGGATACAATTGTTCCTGATTACGAACACCTCGACCGGACAACTCCACAGGAATTAGATCAATTGATGGTATTACTTCCTTCCGCCACGGGTTATAAGCTAAACTACTTCCACCAGCAAAAGGAAAACAAAATAGTTTTGTCTTTTCCATTTAGCGACTCTCCTTTTCCACAGACTCTCCATACTTTTAAATTAACATTTCATGCAAATGATGAATAAAGATGATGGCACACAAAAAAAAACAAATCATTTATTTTTCTATTTTGATTTGTTTTTTCATTTTTTTACTAAAAATAACTTATAACATAAAAGCGCTAAAGAAAAGCCTATTTAAAGATATATACAATAAAATAACATTTCCTTTACATCTGAAAAAACATTTACATTTTGCACTTAAAACTATTGGATGATGAACAATTTACTAGTCGTCATTATAAACCGAATTGCATAAACTAACATTTTTTTCTAAAAAGAAGGAATAAAGTACCTATCCTTTTTTTGAGTACTCATTTATAGTAAGTGAGCATGCTCGTAAATGAGCTAGTTCACTTACTTTATCTAAATAAAGAATTAAAGGGGTTGATTTGATTTTTATATCCTTTCATCCGCTATAAAATTAATCATAAATAAGTCAAAACGAGGTGAAACCATTGACATTAAGGGAACGAAAAAAGAAAGAAACTCGCCATTCCATTTTATCCGCATCAAAGAACGTCTTTCTGACAAAAGGCTATGCACAAACGACCATTGATGAAATTGCTGAAAAAGCCAATGTCGGAGTTGGCACGGTGTACAATTACTTTCAGTCTAAAGCGGATATATTTATCACAATCATGTCGGATGAACTAGTGTTAGATGAAACTGACATTCCTATGTCTTTAGTAGGTCATTTAAAACCAAATTCTGTTATAGATTGTGTACTCACTCTTGTCTCTCGTTATTTACAAGTCATTAAGCTTGTCCAAAAAGAAGTGTGGCAGGAACTTCTCGGTGCAGCAACTAGTAATCCTAAATCAGAGAAAACATTATTAGATGGCATGTTTCAAATGGATGATCGATTTATCGATAAGACAGAAGCGATGTTTCAGCAATTAAAAAAAGAACAGCTACTCCACCATTCTTTTGCTGAAAAAGAGGCGGCTTATGCTGTTTACAGTGTTGTCTTAACTCAGTTTATTTTTTACATTTATCGCTCTGAATGTACGACTGAAGAGCTTTATGAACGAATTAAATCACAAATCTATTTTATTTTTGATGGGAAATATACAGAAATTTAGTAAGGTGTTCTCTAAATCATTTCTATTTAACTATTTTGAGGAGTGAATTTCATTGCTAAAAAGCATGATTACCCGAGCGATTGCGTATAAAAAAATTACATTGCTAACGATTCTCGTCTTAACATTGTTTGGCGTATACAGTTACTATACTTCTCCTAAGCAAGAGGCACCCAAAATCGAAGCTCCGATCGCTATGGTTACAGCGATTTATCCTGGCGCTTCACCAGAGGATATGGAAAAACAAGTCACGAGTAAAATTGAAGAAAAAATGACCGAAATGGAAGACTATCAATATTCAAGGTCTGTTTCAAGTGCTGGGATTGCAACTGTTACATTGGAGTTGAACTATGGTGTTGATATCGATAAAGTATGGAATGACTTACGAAATGATATGAATGAAGTAGAGCGGTCCTTCCCAGAAGGAGCAGAAATCTATCAAATTAATACAGAAACATCAAGAACTGCTGGGATTATCCTCAGTTTCTCTGGCGAGCAAGAGTCCCATGAAGACCTTGTCCGTTATGCGGAGGATTTAAAAGCACATCTTGACTATTTCCCAGGTGTAGCGAAAATTGACATTCATGGTGACCGTCCTAATGAAGTACAAATTAAGCCTAATCTTGAAAAATTAAACGATCACCAGCTAACATTAACTGATTTAGCCACCCTCATCCAAGCACAAAACATCGAACTTCCACTTGGGACCCTTACTTCTAATGATGAGTCCGTCTTAAGTGTTACTGCCGGAAGTGCCTATGACTCAATAGACGATATCAAAAATACGGTTATCGAATATTCGCTCGATTCTGAAGATGTTACCCTCCTCCGTGACATAGCTGAAGTCACATTTACCGAACAACAAATCGACCATAAAATTAAACATGATAATAAAGATGCCGTTCTTTTTGCACTGTATTTTAGTGAAAATGGCAATATTGTCAGCCTTGGCAAACAAATCGAAGAAGAGATGAACCAATTTATTTCTGAGCTCCCTTCAACCGTTGAGACGAACAATGTGCTATTACAGCACGAAGATGTGGAGAGCTCCATTACTAATTTCATTCGAAACTTATTAATCGGAATGGGACTCGTCATCTTACTTGCTACGCTAAGTCTAGGGATTCGAAACTCCATCATCATTTCTACAACGATTCCGGTTGTTGTGTTACTTACGATATTAGCGATGAATCTACTTGGCATTCCGTTTCACCAAGTTTCAATCGTTGCACTCATTATGGCGCTTGGTATGTTCGTTGACAATGCGATTGTCGTTACGAATGCGATTCAAGCTCAATTAGAAAACAAAGTTGAACGTTTAAAAGCGTGTGTCGATGGAACAAGGGAAGTGGCCGTTCCTGTCTTCACTTCAACATTAACAACCGTTGTTGCTTTTATTCCATTAGCGATGATTAATAGTATCGTCGGCGAATATATTTACAGCATTCCGATTATTATTATCGTTTCATTATTACTCTCTTATATTATCGCTGTTACCTTAACACCAACATTGTCGTATATTTTTTTAAGCGAAGCGAAAAAGCAAGAAAAGCAATCTTTAGGAAGAAAAGTGTTAGATTTTTTATTGAATATAACAATGCATTACAAAAAATCAACAGTGCTTGTGTTACTATTCTTATTAGGTGGGACTGTGTTTCTATCCACAAATTTAGGATTACAGTTTTTCCCAAAAGCTGACAAAAATCTCGTCTATATTGACCTCCAGTCTAATGAATACGGTGATATCGAGAAAACGGAGGAGTTCTCTGAAGAAGTCACACAGCTTTTGTTAGAACAACCAGAAGTTCTTTCCTACACATTATCGGTCGGTGACGGATTACCGAAGTTTTGGGATACGATGTGGCCAAGTGTTAAATCATTGGATTATGCTCAAGTTTTAGTCACGCTTAATTTAGAAAATAGTGACCGATTTAAAGGTAACGGAGAATTCACTGATTATGTGCAAGATTTATTTGATGAGCGACTTACAAAAGGAACCGCAACCATTAAAGAACTAGAGCAAGGGGACCCAGTTGGTGCTCCGATTACGATTCGAGTTTCAGGCGATGACCTTTCTGAAATAGCCAGGGTAAGTCAAGTGATTGAAGATGAACTGCTCACAATTGAAGGTACGATTAATGTTGATTCAACTCAAGTCGATCCGATTGAACAATTCGATATTGATGTCGACTTAAACAAAGCCGGAGAAAAAGGAATCACAAATTTTGATATTCAAAATGAAATTGGCTTAGCTCTAGGCGGGCGTGTCATTACGACGTTTACTGAATCGGATCAATTAACTCGTAGTGATTACAACGTGACAATGGATGCAAATGTGAATACGGTAAAAGACCTCGAACAGCTACAGCTCCGGACATTTACTGGTGAAAAAGTTGAATTACAAGAAGTGGCAGCCGTTCAAATGGTTGAAACAATGCCTGAAATTAACAAGTATAATCAAGATCTTTACGTGACAGTTTCTAGTGATGTCCGCTCAGGTTATAGCTCGGTAAACATTCAAACTGAATTGCAAGACGCGATTAAAGACCTCGATTTAGGAGACGTCGTCGTGACGTATGCAGGAGAACAAGAAAGCATGAACGATAATTTTAGTGACGTGCTCGCTATGGGAGTGTTTGCGATTCTTGCGATATTCCTTGTATTAGTCATCCAGTTCAACTCTTTCTTACAGCCGTTTATTATTTTACTTGTGATTCCAATGGCGAGTATTGGTGCGATTACAGGTTTATATATTGCAAAAGAGCCATTATCGTTTACTGGGCTTTTAGGAATCGTCAGCTTATTTGGAATAGTCGTTAACAATGCGATCGTCTTAATTGATGCGATTAACAAAGAACGCCTTCAAGGAGCAACCGTTCCAACCGCATGCAAAGAAGCAGCCCAAAAGCGATTACGTCCGATTATGCTAAGTACAACAACAACTGTTATCGGGTTAATCCCATTAGCTTTACTCGGCAGTGATCTGTTTTCTCCAATGGCTATCGGAATTATTGGAGGGTTACTTGTTTCGATGTTTTTAACATTGCTTCTCATTCCAATGTTTTATAGCTTAGTAGTGAGAGATAAGGCGGTTGCGACTTCTACTCACGATAGGAATGAGACGGAACAATTTTAGTTTTTGGAGTGGAGATCAATAATTGCTGACCGTATTTTTCTCTTAACATGGTTAGATGTGAAGGGGAAACAGTAAAACACAAATCAAATCACAGGAAAAGGTAAGAAGAACTTGTTCTTCTTACCTTTTTCATATTTGCTAGTTTTGCTAATACACTGACTTAGTTTCAAAATTTAATGCATTCACCTGTAAATTCCCCACCATTATTCCGCTAAGTTAGGTTTTAAACAGAAAACGCATACTTCCCAAAAAGAATCCTACTAACACTAATCCTAAACCAATATAAAATCCAAACATCCCATGCGAGTCAATGTAATAAAACACAAAGCCAGTCAACACCAAAAGGATTGAAAAAGCAATCATTTCTGTTTCAGATTTCTTATCATTATAAATAAGAAATAAGAAAAAACTAATAACCAGTGAAAATACTAATAAAATCATGATAAATATTCCCATTTGATTACCGGAACCTCCCCACTTTTTGAACAATGCTTGTAAATCACTTATTTGTTTCTATATTTGCTAATAAAAATTGTTATTACAGAAAAGCTCTAGTTATCAACAATGGTTTACAGTTTAATGCCTTGTTGTTTTGACTGGATAAAGTAGACTTCTTCATTTTCTGATTTACAATAGGCAACATCAAAGTGATGAAGGTCAATTAAATCCTTTAAACTATTGGGTAACTCACAACCCCACTCTAACTCTTCCACCTTATGTGGGGAGTAGCCATCATTTGGGTTTGGTGTGTGAACATATACCGCATCAAACATTGGGTCTTGTTCGTGAATGCAAATCCATGTTTGGTAAAGTTTTTCAAATCCTTTTAGTTCTTTTAATAACTTATTGTATAATGTGACATGGGCTTTAATATGTTCTCTTCTAATTTTTACACTATTTTCGCCAACTCCAAATAGATCTAAGTGAACATGCCAAAAGTCAAACCATGATTCATTATCGATCTTTAGATCACAAGTATTAACTTCCTGCCACAGATTACGAAAGTATCTTTTCTTACCACGAAATTTTTTCAAGGTATTTCTCCTATCATCTTTTTAATATATCTTTCTTCCACTTTCCTACTTCTTTCATTAGGTTAGATAACTTTTCCTACTTGAAGCTATCAAATTTGTTGAACAGGTTCAGCGACAGATGCTTGAGAGAGAGTATCCCGTTACTTGAATAAGTTCATTTTATATATTCAATTAACTTTGCAGGAACTGTCTCAAATATTAACACTTCTGGATTCTTATATGGCTTATGATTTATGTATTCTTCAATAGTCAACATACTTTCCCAATATAGTTTTACTAAATCTTCTTTGGAAGGAAGTCCTTCCGTAAAATATCCTGCTCCAACTTCTGCTTCCATATATCCATCCTCAATATAAGCAAATAAATCACTTGATAACTCTCCATTGAAAACTAGTATCTTATTGCTAAAATTAGAAAATCGATAATAAGGTTTGGTTGGTGGAACTAAATCTGCACCTAACGCCATTTTAAAATCCAACCATTTCGGAGAATTTATCGGTTTGTAACGGTCGGTAATTTCAGGAAATAGGTTACCACCATTTGTATACCATCTCGTTACTGTCCTATTGTTTAATCCTTCATCTAGTACAATTTCAGGGCTTATATAGACGTGGCTATCTTGTTCCATTATTGTATGATACAAATACATATTAATCGCTCCTTAGTAAACCTAAAAAGTCAAAAAAAACTCTTCTTTAAAACCCCTATTAGTCTTTATTCGTGGACGAACAAACATTGTTAATTTTACAGCTACTACTCACAATTATTCTTTCTGGCCTTACATTCCTGTTAATCCTATTAATGTTGTTGATTTTTCTCTCCCCACTCACATAGTTTTTCCAAAATCGGGATTAGAGTTTCTGCTTTTTGCGTGAGACTATACTCCACTTTAGGTGGGATTTGCGGATACTCTTTCCGTGTGACCATTCCTGCTGCTTCTAATTCTTTAAGTTGTGAACTTAACGTTTTATAGGTAATGGCTCCAATCCTTCTTTTCATATCATTAAAACGAACTACTTTATTTTCAGCAAGTAGGTAAAGAATTAACATTTTCCATTTACCACCAATGACTGACAATGTATAACCAAAAGGGGTTTCATGGATATTACCCTTTTCTTTAAAGTCACTCATGCTCATATTGACACTATCCTTTCTGGAAGTACCTATCAAAAAAGTGCGTACTATTTTTCTACTTATTTTCATTTTATACTTGCTTTACTTTGAAATAAAGGAGATTGATAGTGATGAATCATGTTAAAACCTTCAATCATGACCTTTGGGATCATGGTATTTCTCAAGGTTATAGTGTCAACGGTACGATTTATATTTCGGGGCAATTTTCCCACAATGAAAAAGGTGTTTTCATTGGTGAGGGAGATATCGAAACGCAAACACGACAAACTCTTAATAACATAGATCGAGTATTGGAGGAGTTTCGTATTACGAAGTCAAATCTCGCCTATGTTGAAATCTATCTAACCAATCCGCAAGCGCATACTGAAATAGTTATCAACATATTTAAGGAATACCTAGAAAAACACCGTCCGGCCGGGAGTCTCATCGGAGTGACCTATTTGGCGTTCCCAGAGCAGCTTATTGAAATTTCTGCTATCGCACATGCAGATTAAGTAAACTTTTACTATTGTCTATTTCTTGTGCTTACGTATGTTACTCTAGGTCCGTTGTATTGTCCTAGAGTAACATACATATTACCAGTTAAGATAATAAACTCAGGGGAGTGTTTTCACGTGCTTATAACCTAATAATTCGCCTTGTGTATTTATAACGATCTCATCTACTCCATAGCTATTATGAGCATCATAATAAGGATGGACTTTTAAAGTTATCTCGTACAGTCCACCTACACCAAATACTTGTTTGATTTTAAGTAGTTCTGTATCATAAGATGCCCATGTAAGTCCTTCTGGTGCAACTTTGTCATCTTTATAAATTTCAAATATTGCTTTATCTACCGGTTCTCTAAGACTAGTTATTAGTGCATATTTAAGCGTATTACATAAGTCTGTATCAGCTTCATTAATTGTTTGGGCGTTCACTGTGGTATTACCAATCAGCATTACCATAACAACACAAAGTAGAGCAAAGTACTTTTTCAAAATTATCACCTCATTTTAGTATCCTAAAATGTGTAATGACTTATTCTCCAAACTTGCTCATTGCTTTGGCTTACAAAAAATTAAACAAGTTGCTGAAACAATTCCTACCGTTACTGTTCTTTTACTATCTCTCTCCGATGGTGGGTTTCCCTGAACTCTTCTGTTATTACAAAACAATCAATTACTTAACTTACTTAAATAATCATATAATTGTTCTGAATCATCCGTCTGATAAAGAAGTCCATCAGTACCGAACACAGCGACTGTTGGCGTCTCTTTTATATCATACTCCTCTAAAACCGCTAAGGTATTCGCATAAAACACGTCATAAAATTGGACATCTCCAATCAAACCTGGATAAAGCCGATTAATCGTTTGAAGAAAACTATGTGTGTCAGTTTTCTTGTCAAAAAAACTAACCAAGGTGACTCTATGTTGTTGTTCAGATAAAACATTGCTAACGGCTTCGTTATTTTTAGAATCATCAAATAGATACATACGCTTAATAAAATGGGGATTGTTAACGTTATTTACTCTTTCAATTTCATATGTCTCTTCTATAGAAATAACCGTTTCTACCCTCATTCCAAAATATAGATACCTCAACAACTCATCAAGTTCACTTGTAATTTTCCCTGATTCAAAAATTATTTCAGTTTCATCATTAATTAGGCCAAATCCTGTTGGATTAGGGGATTCCGTTATGATATCTTCACTTATCAAATCGTAATAAAGATAGATTGGATACATGGACGGTCTTTCAGAGGCTTCCATCTTCACATTATGAATGACCCCTGTTAATTCTTGCCCTTCATAAAGCTGGACTTCATTTTGCTCAAATATATTCTCTGTTATTTCTTCATATCCAACCCAATCGACAACGAAAATAAGATAAACACTAACAAAGATGAGACTAAATATAAATAGTATTTTTCCCTTTGATTTTCTATTCATTCAATCCCCCCCCTTATTTGTTAAACAAAGATTTTATGAATGCACTTCAAGTTTTTTCAGTTTTTCAATCGGTAATAATCTCTTAATCATTTAATTATTTATCGTTAGTATAATTTACGTTTTTTCTTAGATTTTGGATTCATAAACATGCTAAAAATATAAGTTGTCTGGAAAAAGCAGGTACTCACTTCTCAAAAAATGTTAAAATACATCAAGCAGATAAGGTGAAAATCTCTTGTTAAAGCAACAGGCTTACTCCTACAAAAAAGGAGTACTTTTTTCTTTGGTAATGAAAAGGAAATTAATGTTAAACTAACACCAGTAGGCTAGTTTAATACATATGAAAGGAGAGAATTGGATGTTTAAAATTGTGGTTATTTTCATACACGTTTTAATATTCCTATTGGCAACTATTATTGGTTTGGGAGGAGTATATAATCCTGCCCCACCAGACCCAAGTAGAACATTCGAAGTTTAGTTTACAGCTATTTCCATTTTTAATACCCTTGTCATAATATCGATTTTTGTACAACTAAAGCTAAAAAAAGTATGGGTATTTTCAATCACAGTTTTAGGCTTAGTTGTCCTATTTTATTTCTTACCACTCTTAGTGTTTTACATTGAGAGTATTTCTTAAAATGGTTTGCTGAATACATATAGAAGGATTTTCATGTATCACACATTAGCTGACAGAAAAATACCGACTGCTTCAATTTTCCCTTTATTAAAACAGGTTTAGCTGAATAGTACTGTCGCTTCTTCAACAATTGAACAGGTTAGCTAAAGCGTATCGTTTTATAATCGGACATATAAAGCAAAAAAGGAGGATAATATGAAATTTTATCTATCATCTTTTAAAATTGGGAACGAAGTACAAAAATTAATGGAAATCACGAAAAACTGCAACAGAAAAGTTGCTTATATCAACAATGCATTAGACTTTGCGACTGACTTAGTAAGAAAGAATCAAAGTGATGCAGCTGATGTGTCAGACCTTCAAAGAATAGGTTTTACTGTGGATATTTTAGATTTGAAAAAGTATTTTCATAATCCAGATGGATTAGAGAAAATACTTGATCAGTATGATGTTATCTGGGTAAGGGGCGGCAATACTTTCGTTCTTGCTCAGGCTATGAATTTAAGTGGTTTCGATAAAATTATGAAAAAGTATTTTAATGAAAATAGGAACATTCTATATGGAGGGTATAGTGCTGGCGTTTGTATCCTTGGACCGACGCTAAAAGGTATTCATTTAACTGATGACCCAGAACAAAAACCGTATGGGGAAGAATATCATACTATTTGGGATGGACTACATATTTTGGAATATGCAATTGCTCCCCATTACAAATCGGACCATCCAGAATCTGAGGATATAGACAAATCAATCAAATATATGATTAATAATAAAATCCCTTTTATAGCGTTAAAGGACGGAGAAGTAATTATAATTGAATGAGTTACCTAAGCGGTCTTCCACTATGGTGCGCATTCCTGATTAAAGCTAGGATTGTGAAAAGATATACTTAAGCTAAACGGGTGCGATAATTTAAGAGGTTATCACTTGTCTTGTTACGCTAACGGAGCAGGATTGTTTAATAAAGACTTTGTAAAGAATTGGACTTTGGTTGTACGGTTGTTAATGAATAGGAACAGTGGAATAGTACAGTTACATAAAAGGGGATTGCTTATGTATTTAACTCTTCTTATATTATCAATGGTGGGTATGGTTACGTTGATATGTGTTTTGTTATTCTTTATTCACAATATATTAATAGATAAATGGAACGGTTACTCTTGGTTCTCTTTGATAATAATCATTTTCTTTTTAGGTCTCGCCATTTGGCAAAGTTTATCATCTTTTAACATAAGCTTTGATTCTTATTAAAGTAACGAGCAGGTTTGTTCACTAAAAAAATAATAGTTATTTTGGTAGATAGGGGCAAAATATATGGATAAAGAGTTATTTAAAATTAGAAAAGCAGTTACTACAGATGCTAAAGGTATAGGTAAAGTCCATGTTGACAGTTGGAAAACAACATATGCAAATATTGTTCCCGACGATTACTTAAGAAATTTAACTTATGAAAGACGTGAACAAGTATGGTTAAATGAGATTCCTAATAGCGGTGTATATGTAGCAGAAAACAATGAAGGGGAAATTGTTGGCTTTTCTTCTGGAGGTAAAGAAAGAAGTGGTAAATATAATGGCTATGATGGGGAGTTATATGCAATTTATATTTTAAAAGAGTATCAAGGGAAAGGTATTGGAAAAGCACTTCTAAAACAAATCGTAGATGAAATTAAAGGAATGGGACTAAATTCAATGCTTGTTCTTGTGTTAAAAGATAACATTTCTCGTCTTTTTTACGAAGCACATGGTGCAAAAAAAATAGATGCTGTTGAAATCGATATTGCAGGGAAAAAACTTTCTGAGCTTGTGTATGGTTGGGAAGATATAAAAAATATATTTTAATTTTTTTATTGAACTAACGTAGTGCGTTTCCGCAATAAGGCAGGAACGAAATTTTTTCAATGAAAAGGAAATTAATGTTGAAATTATAGTGATTAGTTACCAAAGGAGTAGATTAGTACAAGAAAAAGAAAATAATAACCCCTTTATCCAATAAGTTACAATAAATAACATATAATGTTACATTTACGAAAAGTAGATAAGGAATGATAATCTTGAAAATAATTGAAACGAAGAGACTGTATTTAAGGGAACTGGTCTTAGAAGATACAGAATCGTTATCTAAGGTTCTTTCTGAACCAGAATCTATGCAATTCTATCCTGAACCATTTAGTAAAGACAAGGTGGAAAAGTGGATTAAATGGAATATTGATAATTATAAAAGATATAACCATGGTTTATGGGCTGTAATTTTAAAAGATGAAGATAAGTTCATAGGAGATTGTGGAATCACAATGCAAATTATTGAGAAAGAAACAGTACCTGAGATAGGATTTCACATTATAAAAGACTATTGGAATAAATGCTATGCAACAGAAGCCGCTAATGCTTGTAAAGATTATGCATTTAAGATATTAAATTATCCAAAAGTATTTTCATACACCACCGTCAAAAATATTCCATCACAAAAGGTAGCAAAAAAAATAGGGATGCAAGAATATAAGAAATTTGAGAAAAATGGAGAAGAACAAATTGTTCAAGTTGCTTTTAATATTGATGATTCAATAAAATTAGTAAATGAGTAATTGAATTCGGATGTAAAATACTTAACTAAACAAACGGAGAGTAAAAACGAGAGAGTATACTGGACTACCAGAGCTGCGAAAATAAGGTTATAGAGTTCAGTTCCAACTAATGAAGATTTACAACATAGGCACTTGATTAATTTACTTGACCTAATAAAAAAACGCTCCCTCTATAACAGGAACGCCCAATTAGGTTATCTTTCACAAGATTTTTTTAAGGATTACAAACTCCAATCCTGAGTCCACTGTTTAGGTAATTCAAATCCTGCCTGTTTAAGTGCAACATAGTATTGTCCTTGATGAATACCCTCATGTTGAATTACCGTAGCTAATAATTCCATTATAGATAGGTACTCTGTTCCCATTTGTATAGAATCAAATTTTGTTTGTTTAAATTCAAAAACTAATTCTTCCATACTTCGTTCTAATTCATCTATTAAACTTTTTTCATCTGATGTCAAAACACCAGGAAATTGAATATTTCCAGTTTTCAACCCATCACGATAAACATCCCTTACACGAACCATATGTTTAAAGAACTTTCTTAACGTCCCTAATTCTTGTACTAGTTTGATATCCCATTTACTTTCTGGAATTTCTTTTGCTAATACGTTAGTCATTTTTGCAGCGTATATAAGCCCATTGGTATCCATATTTATCCCCCTTTGCATGATGTAACGTACTTCTAAAGATTCCTGCTCGTTTGTATTATCATGTTAGTTGAATGCCGAATTTACTCTTTTAATGATTAGAACTTGATATTAAACGATCCCGTTTCTTTTGGAAAATCATCTCTTGTGAGCGTATCCCCTGAAATAAACTGTCTAGGGAATGGTTTCACTTCGGTATAACCTTAAAAATTATTATTCCCATTATTAAGCCGTTACTTCCTTTTTCCCGCTAAAACATAAATCAAATAACCAACAACGTTCAATAAAGAAAAGGCAATGACCCAACCAGCATGTAATCGTCTATGATGATACGCATTAATTGTTGTCCAAATCGTAAACAACGTTGCATAAATGGCAAGACCTGCAATAAAAATGAATGGGATAAAACCAAAAAGTGTTACTGATTCCATTTGCACATACCATTCCGTACTTCCTAATGAATAACCCAAATCAATTAACATCCAATTTGGTTTACTAAGAGAATTGAAAACTCCATATTCGTAAGCTGGTATAGACTCGTTCCTATGATACGAAACAGAACCAGTTTCTGAAACCCTTTCAACCTCAGCCATTTTATAAATTTGAAGATTTAAGATTTGGCTTTTGTCTTCAACTAGGGTAAATATTCCTGCTTTCGTATTTTCCGAAATGGCCTCTTGCCCTTCTAACCTATTGATTATTTCTTTAGCAACAATTAAATTTTCGTTCATATGTGCTTCATCAAGCATCCATAAAACCCCACAAACAATAGAAGTAAGAGCAAAGAATGTTAATGCTATATAAAGCACTCGTTTAGCGAATACTTTTTGTGTTCGAAATAATTGCTCGACAACTGAACGCATTTCTTTTTCCCCGCCAAATCGTTCAATAGCAATATCAATTGCTTGTTGTTCCGTTTTTCCTTCATTCTTCAGCTCAAGAACAGCTTCTAGTAAATGATTTTTCATTTCCGCTTTTAACTCTTCTATCTCTTCTCTATTTCCACCAACACTATGGTAAACATCATTAACAAACGCTTCAATTTGTTTCATATTTTTCCTCCCCTTCTATAAACGAATCGATCATTTTTTTTACAAATTGCCATTCCTTTCGCTTTTCTTCAAAGCCTTCTTTACCTAAAGAGGTTAGTTTATAATATTTTCTTCTTCCTCCTGGTCCTTGTTCGTCACCCCAGTAAGAAGAAATCCATTTATTTTTTTCTAATCGCTTTAATGAAAGGTATAGCGTACCTTCCTTCAATTCAAATTGCTCTTCACTTTTCTCTCGGACTAATTTCGCTATCTCATAGCCGTACATATCTCTACTATGTAAAAGTGAAAGTATCAATGTATCTATATGACCTTTTAAAACTTCTTTATTAACTTCCAAATTTGTCCACCTCCTAAATTGATTATAAAATACATTACCTAATAAAGCGAGGTATTATTTCATTAAAATATAAAAAGATTAAAACTGTCGTTATGACAGCTTTAATCTTTTTACTATTAGCTGGTTTAGTTTAATAAATCATTTATACTGACAAAAAAACAAACTCAGAAGAAACAAAAGCAAAAATCCCTGTTACTTTGCGTTTCTCTTGAATTTCAATGAGTAATAGTGTGTGTAGCAGTACTCCATATCCCTCGTTAATAAACTATAAGCCGATAAAGAAATCCAGTAAATGCTAATGCATAATTTCACCTTTATCCTCCTAAATAACTGAAACACAAACACCTCTAAATGTTTCTTTGTTCAGTAAATCTCCCGTTTCTTGTAGACATTTTATATCTATATCTGCCTTAATCCTCCCAATAGAAAATGGCATCCATCACTTTATACTGATTAGGCTTTCGATAGATTGTTGGGATTTTTGTTTGAAATGACAGAGATTGATTTAATTTTTCAGCTTCTAGTAGTACATAACCAAACTCTATTAATGATTTTTTCAATTGTTCTGCCATACTTTGAAAATTCTCATTAACAACTAATCGATTTGCACCATCAAGTAAAGTACCGTATGCTCCACTCACTACTTCATTGGTTTCAATACAGATTTTTTTATATCTGTCATCTTCGCCCATGATTGCTACAGGGGCTAAGCGACAAATATCAAGAATAATTCCATTTGTCTCAACCCCTTTGAAACCAAACTTCTCTTCGACGACTGTAACATCTTCTTGTCGATAACAAAAAAATTCAACAAAGGAAGCGTACCCACTGCCAAAATGATTCCACTCAGCTTCGCATACTAGATTTGGAATACGGTTAATTGTATAGAATAACTGTCTAATATGGGCTTCAATTTCTTGCTCGTTATTTGTATCATAGGGATATGTATCCCCAACAATTTCCCCTTTAATTAAGGCTTGTAATTGTTCATTAGAAAACATACTTAGAACACCTCTCCCTTTTGCGTACAATGCTGTTCCATTAATCCCTTCCTATAGCGGTGTTGTTTTACTTATCATTGATTTACTTTATATTTCTAAGGTTACAACCGAACTCACCGTTTGTGGAACAAGAATACCGAAAGCTTCCTCGTAATTGTTTATGAGCAGTCTACCATGATGGTTTCTCCTATCGACTTTCCATTATGTATCTCAACTTAAATTCATCATACGTTACCTTCACTACATGTTTCGGGAGATCGTTTTCCGCACAAGCGGCTAATTTATAGTTTGGATCAAGATTATATAAGGAAAACAAAGGCTTCTCCTCCATTTTTTGATGGCTCTCAAACTCAATCTGATTACGATCAATACGAAACGAAAATGAATCTAGCGGCTCGGAAAGACCTTTTCCTGTATATTTAATATAACTTTCTTTTAACGCCCATAACGTGTAAAAATAAGGAACTCGTTCTGATTCATGTCGGCTTATTAAATCCTCATATTCTATGTTTGTAAAAAAGCGCCGAGCGATATCGAGATTGACGTTTTTTATCCTTTCAATATCTACCCCTACTGGAGATGGTGTGTGTGGTGAACAAAGACAGACAACCCAGCAACCTGAGTGGGAAAGATTAAAAGAAAACGGGAGATTAAGAGCAAGCTCTGGTTTGGCATATTGATTATATGTAAAAGAAATTTGGCTATTATTTATTTGGTAATGTTCAGTAATGAATGAGCGCACAAGGAGTTCACCTAATAAACTACGATAGGAATCTTGTATATGGCTATAGCGCTCGACTTTTTCTCTTTTTTTGGCAGAGACTTGTTGTAGCAGCCATTCATATTCCGATTGCTCTATTGCTTCTGGTATTTGCAACGCGTACAAGAATTTTTTTGTCATCATTCTTCTCCATTTTTTCGTTTCTGTGATTGCGTAAATAATATAACATGAGACACTGTTAAAACAATGATAGAAACGATTCAATTTCAAATAAATGAGAATATCCTACTGCTTTTTTCACAGTAGGATATTGGGGGAATTCTATTATTTTTTTGTCATAACTTGTTCTAATTGTTTGGTCACGGTCATTAGCTCTGTGAAGTTTGATGCCAATGTTTCCATTCGCTCATTTTGATGTTCAACAGAGGCTAGAACTTGCTGAACCGCGGCACTTGATTGGTCCGTGACATTTGCAATTGACACTGACTCATTTACAATGACATTTGTATCTTTTTGAAGTGATTGCAACATATCGGTTAGTTGCTTTGATTGTGTTTCTACTTCTTTTGCTTGTTGTAAAATTCCAGTGAATACTTGATTTGCACGTTCAGTAGACTGCAAGCCTTCTTTCATTTCTGCTTGCCCATCAGCGACAAACGAAGAAACTTGATTTGTTTTTTCCACCATACCTGTAATCATTTGTTCGACTTCGTCTGCTGAGCTTCTCGTCATTTCCGCTAGCTTTCTTACCTCACTTGCAACAACGGCAAAGCCTTTTCCGTGTTCACCTGCTCTTGCTGCTTCAATCGATGCATTTAAAGCAAGTAAATTTGTTTGGTCTGAGATTTCACCGATTTGCAAAAGGATACTCCCGATGTTTTTGCTTTGCTCTTGCAAGCCCTTCATTAAATCGCCAACATGTTCTATCGTTTCACTCACTTGATTAATTTTTACATTCAAACGACTAATTTCTTCATTTCCTTCGCTTGTCAGCTCTGTCGTTTGTTTCGCCAAATCAATGACATGCTTCGAACTTTCATTCGACGTTGTGACTTTTGAATCAATTTCTTGGATCGAAGCACTAATATCATTCACACTATTTGTTTGTGAGGATATGCCACTTGAAACTTCTTGGAATGTTTGGGAAAGTTCGTTTGAAATTTCACGTGACTCCGCAATGTTGCGGTCAAGCGAGTCACCAACATTCGTTAAAGAATCGACTGAGCGGTGAATTTCATCGACAACATTTTGAAGATTTTCTTGAACGGCTACAGCTGCATTTCCTTTTTCTTCAGTTTCACGCTGCAACTTTTCACCCATTTTTGTTTGGAACGCTAAAATCGTAATAATAAGAACGAATAATATATTTAAAAAGATATAGCCAACTGACCCCATCCCGCTGAATACTTCAACTTGATAGTTTGTGTATAAAAAGAAGCTTAAGCTCATTCCTAATAAGCCACTAAAAATAATTGATTTAAAATTATGATACAAAGAAATAATCGCAATCGTATAAAAAATAAGAATCATTGAATTTAAATTTGGTGTTGTAATCGCAAAAAAATAAACTAAAATTGCTAAGCCAACAGCGGAAATATACTGAACATATTCCGTCGCCCACTTCTTTAGTACTAAGACTGTTACAATAACTGAAATCCCACCACCGACAACAGCAATCGTAAATGTTTCTTGATAACTACCCGCTAAAACGGAAGCTAGGGCTCCTAACAATACTGAGAACCAAAATAACCTCACTACTAGTACATTTTTCTTATGAAGAATAAGTTCCTTGTCCACTTTCGTTCGCCACCTATATGTTTTATTTTATTGTATAGGTCTATTATCCTAGTAAATGTCAGTTTCGTCAATTAGTTTTATTAATTAACTTTTGTTGAATCTTCCGTTACGGTAGGATTATATAATAGAGAGACGTCAAAAAAAAGATGGGGATGCTTTTGTATACGATTGGTAAATTAGCAAAGTTGAACGGAGTAACTGTGCGCACAGTGCGTTATTATTATGAAATTGGCTTATTAACGCCTTCTGCCAAAAGTGAAGAAGGTCATCGACTGTATGAGGAACAGGCATTAGCAACATTACATATGATTCAATACTTGAAGAGATAGTTCAATTGATTTGGATTCTATCCATTCCAGAAAGACGTTGTTAAGTTTATTGAAAGGGCGATAATTCATTGTTATCAAGGTGAACAAGCATGAAACAATCGAAAGCAACGATGTTACTCGACATTCTTTGTTATTTTGTCATTCCATATTTCATCTGGACATATGGACGCGAACCACTTGGTGATTATTATGCACTGCTCTTATCAACCGTCCCAGGCATTGTGTACACCGGATTTCGTTTTGTAAAATATCGACAATTTAATTTACTAGGTTTCTTTATTATTAGTTCCCTTCTAGTTACAACAACTATCAACCTTATATCTAGCACCGCCGAAACGATGTTATGGAATCAAGTTTATGTTGGCTTCGTCTTTGCGAGTTTGTTTCTACTATCAATTTTCTTTAGGCGACCATTGGCCCTATACTTTGCCGCGGATGTCGCAGCATTGCAAGGTATATCGAAAAAAGAAAGCATTCAACTATTTTCGCAAAAAACATTTTATCGGCTATATCAAGGCATTACCTTATTATTTGTGTTACGAGGAGTCGTCCAAAATGGCGGAAAAGCATGGCTTTTGTCCGTTTATGGTGTTGATGGCTATCATTATATGCTTATTTATTTGCAAATTAGTGGATGGCTGTTTACCGGTTTGATTATTGCTAGTTTTTTGTATGTGGGGTCAAAGGTGAACAAGTATCTTTCTGGGGAAGCGGCGTGAAGTCATGTGTTCGGACATCTGTTCCGCTAAATTGCCAAAAACACTAGTTTTCTCGAACCTATCGGACATCCGTTCCGCTATTACACGAAAATCTCTACTTTCCAGACTGACTTTTAGCAAATAACGGAACTGATGTCCGAACGGGTTGTAAAAATCACTGTTTTTGCATGATTAGCGGAACTGATGTCCGTTACGATGACACTTAGCAAGCAAACCGTCATCATTATTAGGCCACTTATCATATTTACAATAATATTGATTTAAAATATAGTCCTCATATATAAAACTATTAGGAGGTTGTATTTTGAAAACATCTTGGTCAATCTTAATACATCTTGTGAATATTATTTTCTTTGTTGTACTAGGGATTGTAACAGTCGCTTTGTTCTCCAACCCTTCTGCGGGGGCAATTTCACCATTTAATCCAAAAATGTTTAGTTTACTTGGTTTCTTATATTTGTTTTGGCTGGGGAATTACATTTTTCAAATGAAGAACAAATATCATTGGTGGATTCTTTTAGTAGGAATAGGTTTGTTTGTTGCTGTTCTTTTATTGGTACTGCTTGTGGTTTTACCAAGTTTATATAGTTAGAAATTCGTATCGGACATCTGTTCCGTTAAATTGCCAAAAACACTAGTTTTCTCGAACCTATCGGACATTCGTTCCGCTACTTTACGAAATTCTCAACTTTTCAGTTTGATTTTCGGTAAGTAACGGAACAGATGTCCGAACGGGTTGTAAAAATCATTGATTTTGCATGATTAGCGGAACTGGTGTCCGTTACGAAATCCCCTACTCCTCACTCAAATCCTTCAACCACTTTTGATACAGCCCCAACTCATACCCACTTACTTCAGCTCGATGTAAAGCTTGTTTTCCGTATTCTAATGCAAGGTCCTTATCGGAATTAACCGCAATTTTTGAAGCTCTTAATAATGATATTGGGGTGTAATCATGTTTTAATAGTTTTTGTACAGCTTCTAACGCTTCCTCATGTCGATTTTGTTCTTCTAATATAGAAATATACTGCGAATAAAAAAAGGATGCCCCCATAAAATACCCTGGTTTTTCTTCCAATACCTTTACGATTTCCTTTTCCGCTTTGTCATCCTCTTTCTGTTCAAGTAGCTTTAAAATAGTTTCATATTCATCTTCTTCAAATTCAAATAGTTCATGATAGTCTGATAGCAAATAATCTGTCTTCTCATTAAAAACAGCTTCAAAATCATTTGTTTCGAGCGTCTCGTCGATAATATCGGTAATGATTGATATCCCATATTCAGAGACTAGGTGTTCCACAGCAAAACGTGACAACTCATAATGGCTAAATCCGACCGCCTCATTCGGAATGCTATGAAACGATACAATCTCATTCCATTCTTCGTATGGTGAATCACTGTAATAACGATCATACAATTGATAAGAAAATGTATCCGCGATTCCCTCAATAAACCATAACGGGAGAACATCTGACATCATTACTTTTTCTTTGTTATATATGTACCCTTGTGTATAAGCATGTGCAACTTCGTGTGCTAGTGTCCCATAAAAAGATTCCTGATTTAAGTTTTGATTAATCCTAATGGCATTTTGTATGATGTCGTATTCACCAGTCCGACTCGCGGTTAACAACTTTTCATCATTGCTTACCATTTTAATAATTAGTTTTTCATTCATGTCTACTTGTCCAAACCATGTTTCTCCTAATTCAAACATACTTGCTAACGCTTCTTCTATTTCCTTCACACGGTCCTCGCTGACAGAATGATGAATTGAATATGAATCCCTTTCTATTTTTTCTTCAGTCGAAATAGAGACCACCATTTCAAGTCCTTTTTCTTTAATAACATAATAAATGCCAAAAACCGTTGTTGTAAAAATAATAAAAAGACCAGTGAGTACCCCTAGTATTAGAAGAACAAGATTTCTAGTCTTCAAGCGCTTTCCCTCCTTCTTTATCGATATTTTCATTTTATACCAAATATAGGAAAAGGGAATTGTTTTTTTATTTAAAAAACAGAAGTTGCTATTTGTAACAGACATCTATTCCGCTAATTCATCAGAAACTCAAGTTTTCACCCCCCGTTCGGACATTTGTTCCGTTACTTGATCTATTTGGTGACGAAAACAGCGATTTTTCAAGTAGTAACGGAACAGATGTCCGATAACTTTTGTGAATCGATGTTTTTTCTAAAAATAGCGGAACAGATGTCCGTGAGAAAACTATCAATCCAGATTGAAACGTTTCCATCCCCTTTTCCGTACAACATATATAAGGAGGGTTCCATCTATGTATTTTCCATCGAAAAAAGATGCCTGGATGACGGTTCTCATATGGGTATATATACTTGCGTTTGTTTTTCCGCCAATTTTTGTTGCTGAAATTACGATTTGGGGGATGCTCATTCCGGTCATATGTGCGATATTCCTAGGCTGGATTTGGTTTCAGACCGGTTACACGATTGAAGCGGAAACGCTATTCATTAAATGTGGCCCGATTAAATCACTTGTTAAGATAACGGATATTGAACAGATTCGTTTAACAAAAAATCCATTTACGGCCCCGGCTTTATCAATGGAGAAAATTGAAATCCAATATTCGCCCTATCGAACGGTTCAGATTTCACCAATAAATCAACAAGAATTCATTGAACATCTCTTAAAGAGAAATCCTACGATTACATTCGACCAATCTACTCGTTAAAACAGAAAAAGCCCGAATCACTTCACACGATTCAGGCTCTTTCTTCATCCAAACTACAATACAACTTCACGTTGATACGGATTAATATGAACAAACACTTTCTTAATTTTATCATGATCGGTTAGTAGCTTCTCTTTGACTTGCTTTGAAATCATATGGCCTTCTGCAACACTTAAGTTTGCATCAACAGCGACTTTAATATCAACAACGACGTAATGCCCGTGTGTTCTTGCTAAAATCTCATCTATGTTTTTGACGCCTTCTATCATTGAGACAGTTTCGTAAAACGGTTGGACTTCCTCTTGTTCTAACACTTGTTCCATCATTACTGAGCTTGATTGCTTGGCTAGAGAAAAGCCAATTTTGATGACGATGACAGCTACAATTAGTCCAGCAAGAGGGTCAAAATATAAGAGAACTGGGATTTGATAATACTGACCGAGCATCGCTCCAAACACTCCAATAAAAGCTGCAACAGAAGAAAGGACATCAGAACGATGATGCCATGCTTCAGCTAGTAAAGCCTGGCTGTTGATTTTTTTCGCTAAACGATATTTATATTGAAACAAAATTTCTTTTACGAGAATCGATATGAGAATGGCAAGTAAGGCAATGCCTTTTGGGGCCACTGGTGCTTCTTCGAAAAATAGCTTAAGTGAAGAAAGCGTAATTTCCAGCCCGACAACAATTAATAAAATCGCCACAACAATTGTCGCAATGTTTTCAGCCTTGCCATGACCATACGGATGGTCTTTATCCGGTGGCTTTTTTGCGGTTTTCAACCCAGCTAGTACAGCAAATGAACCGGCTACATCGGACGCCGAATGAGCCGCATCGGCTATTAATGCTCGACTTCCTGCTATCCATCCAATGATTCCTTTCATAATCGCTAACATTCCATTTGCTATAATTCCGATCCAAGTTGCTGTCTCCGCTTGCTTGAAACGATTGTTTTCCATCATCGACACCACCATTTAGTATTCTACTTTTTCATCCTAGCAAATGACTATCGTGTGGGTCTAGAGCAACGTTTTTAAGCGAAAACAACTAATATAACGGTGGTAAACTAACCTGAACATAGACTATTTTTTTGCCAGTAGGAAACTTTTGTAAAATAACGGCGCTGGTGGCCGCTTATTTTCTGAATCGCTAGTAAAGTTCACAAATAACGGCTTCAGTGTCCTCGAAAAAGAAAAGCCGAACCCATAAGGCTCAGCTTTCTCACTCAATTCCCAGCGCCGCGATATTTTGTGACGCCTTTATTCCATAATTTTATCGATATCACAAAAAAGATGACAGCCATCACTGGCGTTAAGAACGCAAATACATACCATTCTTCTCGTCCTAGAAAGTAAGCAGCAGGATACACACCAACAAAGGCGAACGGCAAGATCCATGTGAGGACAAAGCGAATGACTTGATTGTAAATATCAACCGGATATCGGCCGTAGTTGCCGATATTGTACATCATCGGCATGATGTCAGTACGGCTATCTGACCAAAAGGAGATGCTTGCAATCATGATGAAAATACTTGCGTAAATAAATGCTCCGCCTAATACAAAGACGATAAAAACAAACGGGTCATACCATGTGAAGGTTAAATCTAAATGCATAGCGGCGTACACCATAATTGCGATACCAGTAATGACACCGAATAACGATTCAAGCTCCATTCGTTCTAATATAATTTGAAACAAACTGTGAATCGGTCGTGTTAAAATTCGGTCCATTTCTCCTTTTACGATATACCGTTCGTTAAAGTCCCATATATTAAAAAACGCTTGAAAAATCGCAAATGGAACTAAAAAGAATCCGTAAATAAAAATGATTTCCTCGCGGTTCCAGCCGCTTAAAAATTGGGTATGGCCGAAAACGACAAGAATAAAGACGAGGTTCACGGCTTGAAATAATAAGTCGGATAAAATTTCAACAACAGCATCAACGCGATACGTTAATCTCGTTTTTAAATATTGTGAGGCGTATTGAAAGAACATTGAAAAATAATACATGTGCTTAGCCTCCTTGCACGATAAGCTGCTTTTTCGCAACTACCCATAAGATTTGAATTGGAATAAATAAAATAAGCGTCCACACGAGTTGAGTCGCTAACGCCGCCCAAACTTCTGCTCCGACAAAGCCTTCGGTGAAAATCATACTTGGAATATAGCTAATCGCCTGGAACGGTAAGAACGTCATGACGTTTTGGGCCCATAACGGGTAAAAGCTAATTGGTAACAATAACCCTGAGAACAAGTCAATGACAACACGTTTCCCGCGAATTAAGCCATTATTATTAAATAAGAAAAACGTAAGGATTCCGGTAATTAAGTTGATTTGTGTGTTAATCATAAAACTAAATAAAATCGACACGAAAAACAAACCCCACACCGACAAACTTGCTGAAAATTCGATTGGGAAAATGAGCCATACAATGAGTAATCCCGGAGCTGAGAAGAACAACAGTCGAAAAATGCCTTCCCCTAGCCCTTGCATCGTTTTCATGCCCAAGTAGCTATACGGGCGGATCATTTCGATCGCCACTTTTCCTTCGGTTATTTCTTGGGCAATTTCTCTGTCGATATTGTTAAAATAAAACGCCCGCGCCATCCATGCGACAGCGACATAAGTCGTCATTTGCACGACCGATAATCCTTGAATTTCTTCTTGGCTTCCGTAAATCGCGGTCCAAAGGAAATAATACGCTGCGATATTAATCGAATAAATTAAAATTCCGCTGTAATAATTTGTTCGATACGCTAACATCATTAAGAAGCGAATCCGAATCATTTCAAGGTATTTACCTGACATGAAAGACACCTTCTTCATAAATGTTACGAATAATTTCCTCTGTTGAGACTTGGTCGATTTTCATGTCAAGAATCGTCCACTCGGCTGCGATTCGACTAATGATAAGGGAGACATCTTTGTCATTTTCTGTAACCGCAATCCACTGATTGCTATTTTCGCCTTTTTTCCACTCAACTGTGAGTCCTGTTGATTGTTGTTCTAAAGTTTCTTTTGAAATTTCAGCTTGAAAATTAAATTGAATTTCTTTTCCTGCACCCCAATTTTGCTGTAGCTGTTTTAAGCCACCGTCATAGATGATTTTTCCTTCGTCTAACATAATAACGCGTTCACATAATGCTTCGATATCAGCTAAATCATGTGTTGTTAATAGAATCGTAGTTTGATATTTTCGATTGATTTCTTTTAAAAATTCACGAATTTTCAGTTTGACTAATACGTCTAACCCAATCGTTGGTTCATCTAAAAACAATAATGGTGGATTGTGAATGAGAGCTGCGGCTAGTTCACAACGCATTCGTTGTCCTAGTGACAGTTTGCGGACCGGTTTATCTAGAAGCGGCCCTAACTCTAATGTTTCAATGATTTCTTTTACATGGGTTTCATACTGTTCATCAGGTACATTGTAAACTTTTTTTAAAAGACGGAATGATTCTTGCACGGCAATATCCCACCATAGCTGGGAACGTTGTCCGAACACAACACCTATCGTACGCACGAATTGCTCTCGTTGTTTATGTGGGTTCATTCCATTTACAATGACTTCTCCTGATGTCGGTGTTAAAATGCCTGTTAGCATTTTAATGGTTGTTGATTTCCCTGCCCCATTTTCCCCGATATAGCCGACCATTTCCCCTTTTGGAATAGAAAACGAAATATCGTTGACGGCAGAAAAAATTTTATAATTTCGTGTGAATAAATCGCGAAATGCCCCTGATAATCCAGACCGGCTTGAGTATTGTTTAAATTCTTTTCGTAATGTTTTTACTTCTATCATATTCATTCTCGTCACCTCGGTATTTTGACTTTGATAGTTTATCGGAAAAACACGATTTCTACAAGACGAACGCCTCCGATTTTTCCTAATTGGAATGACATGCTAAAATAAATAGGAAGAAACAGGGGTACATAAAAGGGAGGCCTTCAAAACGAATGAATGTAAAACAATCTGAATTATTATACGAAGAAGCGACCGAGCACATTCTTGGTGGGGTCAACAGTCCGTCACGCTCGTTTAAAGCGGTTGGTGGTGGGGCACCAATTTTTATGGAAAAAGCAAATGGGGCGTACTTTTGGGATGTAGATGGCAATCGTTATATTGACTTTCTAGCGGCATATGGACCGATTATTACGGGACATGCTCACCCACATATTACAAAAGCCATTACGAAAGCGGCGGAAAACGGAACATTATACGGTACACCAACAAGACTTGAAAATCAGTTTGCGAAAATGTTAAAGCAAGCAATTCCTTCATTAGAAAAAGTCCGCTTTGTCAATTCTGGGACTGAAGCGGTTATGACGACTATTCGCGTTGCTCGTGCTTATACGAAACGTGATAAAATTATTAAGTTTGCTGGGTGTTATCATGGTCATTCTGATCTTGTTTTAGTTGCGGCTGGGTCTGGTCCATCTACCCTTGGGACGCCGGACTCTGCTGGGGTAACGCAAAACATCGCAAAAGAAGTGATTACCGTTCCTTTTAATGATATTAGTGCATTTAAAGAAGCAATGGAAAAATGGGGCGAAGAAATTGCTGCGGTGCTAGTTGAACCGATTGTTGGAAACTTCGGGATTGTAGAGCCGTTCCCAGGCTTTCTTGAAGAAGTGAATGAAGTAACCCATAAAGCAGGGGCACTTGTCATTTATGATGAAGTGATTACAGCTTTCCGCTTTATGTATGGTGGTGCCCAAAATTATCTTCAAGTCGAACCTGATTTAACGGCGTTAGGGAAAATTATCGGGGGCGGATTACCGATTGGAGCTTACGGTGGGAAGCAAGCGATTATGGAACAAGTTGCTCCACTTGGCCCTGCTTATCAAGCAGGCACAATGGCGGGAAATCCTGCATCGATTAGCGCGGGGATTGCTTGTTTAGAAGTACTGCAAGAACCTGGTGTCTATGAAAAATTAGACAAACTCGGTGCTCACCTTGAACAAGGCATACTTGCCCATGCAAAAGCATATGATGTTCCGATTACGGTGAATCGACTAAAAGGTGCGTTAACGATTTATTTTAATACTGAAAAAGTAACGAACTATGAACAAGCAGAAAATAGTGATAGCGACATGTTTGCTCGTTTTTTCAAACTGATGCTTGCTCAAGGCATTAACTTAGCGCCATCTAAATACGAAGCTTGGTTTATTACGATCGCGCATACAGAACAAGATATTGAAGAAGCATTACAAGCTGTTAAACATGCCTTTAGCCAATTAAAATAATGTATATTTATGCAAGTATACAGTGCAGGGAAGAATTCACTCCCCTGCATTTTTTATACTCTCACATCATGTAAACGCTTACAACTTCTTTGTAAATATAGCATTTTCTCTTTCCTTTTTCCTTTATAATATTGGATAATTCCACCATTCATGTGAATAAAAATAATTGATTTTATTCAGTGAACATGTTATTATGTTATAAAGTTCTGACAATTTCAAATAGTTGTCAGATTCTTTTTATCTATGCATACGCTGCGTTACAAACAAAGGGTGTTCGAAAAGTTAACAAACAGACGTAACCTAGAGCGACCCTGGCTACTTGCAGCTTAATAGTGTCAGATTTTTTCACAATGATTCTGCTTTGCCGACTTTTCGAACAGACTTTTATTAATCGGGAGGTGACGGTCATACCAATGACCAAACAGATGAGAAACTGGAGTCCAAGTACATTTAGAGATTTTCAAAAGCATGTTGAACATGATAGCTGTGGTATTGTCTCCGTCATGGAGAAAAAACGGATCCCAACAAAGAAAAACATCGATGACTGTATTAACGCCTTAATTACGATGAATCACCGCGCTGGTTTTATTAATGAAGAAGGTGACGGGGTTGGTATTCACATTGATATTCCAAAAGCAGTGTGGAAAGAAAAATTAACAGAAGCAAATCAAGATGCTTCCATTGCTGACCGTCCTGATTTTGTTGTTGGTCATTTCTTTATTGACCAAACAGCCAATGCTCAAGCAACAAAAACAGAAATAAAAGCAAAAATGGCATCCTGTGGATTCGACCTTGTGTATGAAACAGACAACGTCACAAACACCGATGCACTTGGTCCATTAGGAAGAAAAGAAGAGCCTGTTTTCTGGCAAGTGGCACTATTGCCAGCCTTTGAACTTTCTCAATTAAATGAAACACTCTTTAAACTTGTTATTGACATTGAAGAAAATAAATTAGTTCATGTTGCTTCATTAAGCAATTACTATGCGATTTATAAAGTAATGGGTGCAGGCGATGTGTTACCTCGCTATTACCATGATTTAGCGAACCCACTTGTCGCATCAACAATGACACTTGGTCATAATCGTTATTCTACAAACACATTATCAAATTTCTTCCGTGTTCAACCGTTTAGCATTATCGGACATAACGGGGAAATTAACACGATTGCAAAGCTACGAGATGAAGCAAGAATGCTAGATATTCCACTTGTAGATGGCGCGAGTGACTCTCAAGATTTAAACCGTGTGATTGAAACATTAATTTACCGTCACAATTTCAGCTTATTCGAAGCGTTAGATGTTCTCTTCCCTCCTATCGTGAACGAAATTAAGGGAATGCCAGATCATCTTCAAGATTTATATGCGTATGTACGTGAAGCTTGGGGTCATTTTGCCCAAGGCCCTGCTGGAATCATTTCTCGTTTCGGAGATGAAGCGGCATTTAGTGTTGACGCATTAGGCTTACGTCCTGTGTGGATGACAGAAACAGAATCTTCTTTTTACTTTGCATCTGAGCAAGGAATTGTATCGTCGAGCGAGTTTGTTGCTGAGCCAAAACCTCTTGCACCAGGAGAAAAAGTCGGTTTGCAATGGAAAGAAGATAGCTTACAAGTTATTTTCCAAGACGTGTACCAAGAGCTTGTGTTTAATCGCATGAGTGAGCGTGTGAATGTCGAAGGAAGTCGTAAGCGTTTAAGTACACCACAAATGAAAGACGAAAAAAATACCGTTACTTCGTTACCATTAAAAGTGACGAATGGTCATTATTCTGCTTTTGGCTGGGATCGTGAGCATATTCAAATGGTTGAGCAAATGGCAGATAAAGGCGTAGAGCCGATTCGTTCCCTAGGATACGATGCACCACTTGCAACACTTCACCAAGGTCGCAAAAACATTGCAGATTTTATTAAAGAAAGTGTTGCTGTTGTTACTAACCCGGCGATCGACCGTGACCGTGAAATGGAGCATTTCTCCACTCGTGTCATTTTAGGTAAGCGTCCATCATTATTTGACCATGAAACAGACCATACAAACTTAGAATTAGTGTCTCCAATCGTACTTGAAGGAGCAGCTGGTGCGAAACTAGCAGAAGCTGGTGAACAGCCGTCTTATAACCAAGTTGTTTCGTATTATGAAGATTTACAAGCTTCTCATATTTTATCCGCAACATTTGGTGAAAATGAAACGGTCGCTGAAGCTTTACAACGCCTTGTTGACGATGCCGCTGAAGCGATTGCAAACGGTGCACAATTAATCGTATTAGATGATGAACAAGCACATAGTGACAATCATTTATGGCTTGACCCACATCTTGTTGTTTCTGCTATTGACCAAGGGTTAACAGAAAAACAAATTCGTCGTGACTGTTCGATTGCAATCCGTTCAGGTTCTATTCGTTCGCTTCATGACATCGCTGTTATTTTCGGTTTAGGTGCAGACATTGTTAATCCATATTTAATGTTTGCGACTGTAACAGGTGAAGATGCAGCACCAGGTGTAAAATTATTTGAAGCATTAAATAAAGGCCTTGAAAAAGTCATTTCCACAATTGGCATTCATGAACTTCGTGGATATGGACGGTTGTTCTCAGCTATCGGGTTAAACAATGAAGTGTCAGATGTATTAAACATCGTGAACTTTTTAGGCTCTGATTCATTAAGCTTTAATTTTGACAAAATGAAAGAAGATGCCGTTGGCCGTCGTGAAGACTTTTCTGATGAAAAGGCGAGACCAGGAAAAACGTTCCACTTCTTCCCTCGCATTTGGAAAGCAATCGGTGACATCGCCTCTGGCAATGGTGAATATAGCGCTTATGCAGATAAATTAAAAGAACAAGAAGAAAACAATCCGATTTCCATTCGTCATTTAACTGATTTAAAAGAAGTGTCATCTTCAGTTAATCCGGAATCTGTTGATCTTGCTGTTCAAAACCATAGCTTGCCATTTATTATTAGCTCGATGTCGTTTGGTTCACAAAATGAAATTGCATTCCGCGCGTATGCCGAAGCCGCTGATCGTTTAAATATGATTAGCTTCAACGGTGAAGGTGGAGAAATTAAAGATATGCTTGGCAAATATCCAAATACTCGTGGACAACAAGTTGCGTCCGGACGTTTTGGTGTGAATGCCGAACTCATTAATTCAACAAACTTAATTGAAATTAAAATTGGTCAAGGAGCGAAGCCAGGTGAAGGTGGTCATCTTCCAGGCTCAAAAGTGACAGATAAAGTTGCCGCTGCTCGTAATGCGACAACTGGTTCTGACTTAATTTCTCCTTCTAATAACCATGATATTTATTCGATTGAAGACTTAGCGCAAATGGTTACGGAAATTAAAACAGCCAATGACCAAGCAAAAGTGTGTGTGAAAGTACCAATCGTTCCAAACATCGGAACCATTGCAGTCGGTGTTGCAAAAGCAGGTGCTGATTATATTACATTAAGTGGTTTTGACGGCGGAACAGGGGCAGCTCGTGTTCATGCTCTTCAACACGTTGGATTACCAGTTGAAATTGGTGTTAAAGCCGCTCATAATGCCTTAATCGAGTCAGGATTACGTCATAAAGTCGAGCTTTGGGCTGACGGCGGAATTAAAAGTGCACTTGATGTTGTCAAAGTAATGCTTCTTGGCGCCAACCGGATTGGATTTGGAACACTTTCGATGATCGCTGTCGGTTGTACAACATGCCGTGGTTGTCACCTTGATACGTGTCACGTTGGAATCGCGACACAAATTGAGTCAGAAGCACAAGCGAAAGAACATGGCTTACGCCGTTTCGTTCCTCGTCAATTTGACTTAGCTGTTGAAGGCTTAATGAATATGTTTAATGCATTCGGAAAAGAAGTTCAAGCATTAGCGGCATCACTTGGTGTTGCTCGCGTACAAGACTTAGTTGGTCGCTCTGACCTTCTTGTGCAAGCACGCGGAACAGAAGCAATGGACTTACAAAACATGCTTGATGTTTTATCTGCCCAAGATGTTGCTGTATTGCCACAGCTTGAAACAGCGGCTTCTTCTGAAGAGCAAAAACTTGCGGTTGCTGCTGGCGCTGAATATTTAGACTATCGTGTTGAAGATTTAGGGAAATCACGTGAATTCTCTAATGTCACAGCAGAACAACGTATTTTAGGAAGCCGTGTGTCTTGTCACCGTGTTCGTGGAAAACTTGACGGTTCCTACCGTGACTTACCAGAAATTAGCTTAAGCTTTAAAGATGGTTCTATCCCTGGTAATGGTCTTGGTGCTTATAACAGTGACGGTATCGCGATTCATGTTGATGGCGGAGCACAAGACGGTGTCGGAAAAACAGCCTTTGGCGGCTCATTTATGATTTTCAAAGCAAAAGGCAAAGACGGCCAATATTATAACGGTTCTGTCGGTAAAGGAACAGGTTATGGTGCACAGCAAGGAATCTTTATGATTCAAGGAAATGCTGACGCACGTGCTGGTATCCGGTTATCTGGTGCCGATATGATTTTCGGTGGCCGCCTCACAAAACCTGTAAAAACAAGTGGTGCAAACCTCGGTGCCGATGCAAATATTAAAGGCTTTGCCTTTGAATATATGACAAACGGCCGTGGTCTTGTCCTCGGTGACCCTGGTCCATGGATTTGTGCAGGAATGACAGGTGGAGTCGTCTACCTCCGTCACCAGCCAGAAATGGGCTTAACAGAAGAAGCACTTCAAGCCCGAATTGCGAAAGGAGCAAAAGTGGAAATTGAATCCCTTTCTGATAAAGGGATTACAGATGTCACTGAATTGCTGACAGCATATCAAGAGCGTTTAACGGCGTTCGGTCACACAGAAGAAGCTTCAGTCATTGCTGGATTACTTGAAAACGTCGAAGACAACTTCCTTCAAGTCATCCCAGTTAAACAACAAGCTGATCCGTCTGTATCTACAGAATAATATAGAAGAAGCGCTTTGGATTTTAGGAATCAAAGCGCTTTTTTTGTTTTGTGGGGTTAGTCCGCGGCACGAGCGAGGAACGCGGGTCCTATTGGACATGTGTTCCGTTATTTATAGCAAAATAGCCTTTTTTGCAATCTTTATGGACATCTGTTCCGCTATTTTTGCTTTCAGCTAAGTTACAGTCCTGTTTTCAAGCAAATAGCGGAATACATGTCCGATAAAATTTTAATAATCGATGTTTTCGTGTGAATAGTTATCATGAACAAAACTGGCCCCTTACTCGTAAATCGTAGATTAATTCGGTTAGAATGTTTACTGGAAAAGTAAAAAACCAAAATCAGAGCTACATTACGAAAAGGAGCCATTACTATGAATGATAACACAAAATATGTAGGTTTAGACGTGTCTAAGGAAAATATTGCAGTTGCAATTGCATACCCGGGTAGAGAAAAGCCATGGTATCGTGGGGAGATTCCAAATACTCCAGAGGCTATTCGAAAATTAATGAAAACGTTAGGAAATCCTGAAGACTTAAAAGTCTGTTATGAAGCTGGTCCTACGGGCTATCCAATCTATC
>NZ_JHYI01000035.1 GCF_000621445.1 Alkalihalobacillus bogoriensis ATCC BAA-922
CCCTTATCCCTTTCACCTTAAAAATACTTTGGACAGAGTTTTTTACCCTTGGACAAGGTTTTTTACCTGCGGACAGAGTTTTTTTGGGGGGTTCAGAGTAAAGGTAAGGAATTAGGAAATTCCTCCCTAACCTTAATAAATTTAGCACCAAACAAGAACAGCAATAGGAACTGCACAATAAACAACTCCTAAACTATAGCAATCCGTTAGTTTAACGAAACCTTTTTCTTTACAATTGCTTTTTCTCGAACCATTTGAAAACCGTATAAAAGAAATGCCAACACTATAAAAACATACATTAGCTGGTGCTTTTTCATACGTACCAAAGATGCAATTCCAAACTTTTGAAGATAAGGCTCTAAAATATATGTAAAGGCTGAATGTGCAAATAAATTCAATCCTATATATCTCATGAAATTGCCATAAGTATATTTCAAAATCCAAAAAGAACTTACAAAGAACGAACCCCAGACAAAAGGAAATGAGCCCGAAACGGAAGGATGGATTTTTTCGTACCACCACCACCATTTCCTTTTTTTCGCTATAACATTTACCATTCTCACTATAATAGCCATAAAGAGAGAGGCAGGAAAAAAACGTTTAATCGATTTCTTATCTAAAAAAACAAGCGAAAACCAAGAAAAAACCATCATCAAAACTAAGAGTAGCTTCGAATATTTCATATCAATTAGCCACCTCCCGATTTCTCTATCTGGAGTAATTTTCCCTA
Source organism: Alkalihalobacillus bogoriensis ATCC BAA-922 (assembly GCF_000621445.1). Lineage (GTDB taxonomy): Bacteria > Bacillota > Bacilli > Bacillales > Bacillaceae_F > Bacillus_AO > Bacillus_AO bogoriense. The sequence continues at coordinate 731 of NZ_JHYI01000035.1, forward strand.
TAAATAAAAAAATTATAAGTGAGAGATAAGGTTTCTTTTTTTGATTACCCAACTCAATTAACCTGCTCGTTATTTCAATAACATTAGGAACTGACATTACAACAGTTCCTCTATTAACAGCACCGTTACTTGAATTATGAATCAGTATTATTACTTTTCTTTATTATCAAATTTTCTTTCAAGTATTTCTACTCGTTTTTTCAAAGTGTCTAAATCTTTCACCAACTCTGCGTCATTGCTCTTTTTTGGCTTTAGTATAGTTTTATAGATTTGGTTAAACCCCCAATACATTAAAAAGAAGCATATACCCAATATGGACAAAATAATTAAAATACCAAATAAACTTTCTAAAATAATAAACCAACTCCTTTTCCACGATGACCTATTTTTTTTTTGCAATTCTTATTAAAGTCGGAATTCCATAAAAAACTATTATCCCTGCAATAGCAGATAAAAATATTTCAAGTTCTATCACATCTGTTGCAAAGAGCAACACCAATGCCAGGAGAGCGAATATCCTCCAATACAATATAAAATTCATAAGAATGCTCCTTTTTTACAACTTAGTATTCAAACCAAAACCCTGCTATATTTATCCCTTTAATTTCTTCTTCATCCTCAGCATCTTCTCCAAGTTTTATTGATCCTTTTGAATAAAGGAAGTAGTAATCATAAGAAAAACCCCTGACAGGAATTATTTTCGTAATGGTTTTAAGTGTCTCTTCTGTTTCGTCATGGGATATCATCACACACTCAAACCGATATTTACATTGAATATCGTCTCTACTATTAACGAACTCTTCAAAGGAAATAGGATTGCCAGGGACTCGGTAGATTGAAAAGAAAATGACGATAGCGATAACCAATACTATTTTTGTTGACCGTTTAGTTTTGTTCGACTTGTAGCAAATTACCATACCTAAAGCCGAATATACCGTTATCCAAATCATCCATTCTATATCAAAAATCATTTTGGCAAAAAATGAATTGATGGCTCCAAAATAAAGAAAACGATAGAACATGGAAACTGTCTTTGGGCTAATTTCTTTCCAATCCTCCGCTGTCTCCTTTTCCTTCTTAAAAAAGAGGCTATACAAAGTTATGGAAAAAATCAGAAACATAAAAATATAATCTACCATTAGCTCCCTCCCTCTAACATGCTAAAGTCGGATTCCTTATCGCAATACACTAAACACCCTGTATGAACCTTCCACACCTTTTTCCAATGGCTCACACGTAACTGTAATGCGTTCATCATATTCTTTTATCCAAACTTCAAATCCCCCATCAAGCTGTGCGGACATTTTTTCGTACTCTATCGAACCCTCTGGATTTAGTTGTTTTTCTTTTTCTAACAAACTTTTTACAACTTTAATATCCTCGTCTGTTGCTTTTCTACCTTTGTCTATATTAGTTGTTTGACCAAGTAGCTTTTGAACTTCTACCTCTGAGAGTGGTTCAATTTCTTTACCACCTCGATATCTCCAAAATAGAAACACTCCATTCTTCTTTAAACGCTTAACAACGAAAGAAAGGGCAAGAAAGATAATTGCCCCGATCAAACCCGAAAACATGCCTTCCCAACGTAATTGGTTATGGTACATAAAACTTGAAAGGTTCATCCCAATAAAAACACCAAAACCACCGTATAACCCGAACTTCAAAGGATTATTTTTCATTCCATTCTACCTTTCAAATTTATAATCGACTTTCTATGCATAATTAACGAAATAATGAGTGCGATTACAAAGACAACAGCTACATGATAAAAAAGATTCGTGAATTGAAACTCACTATAATTTCCAAATAACAATAGAAAAATGAAAGGAATGCCGAACCATTTTGAAGAGAATATGTTGTACCATCCTACTTTTTCTGACTCTGGTTTTGAACCCTTTTTTGAAAGTAAAGGTGAGAAAATAAGCAAGTAAAGTGCAATCGTTAAGATCAAACCCAATATGTTATCAAACTCCATAATGCCTCCTCCTTTTAACTTGGTATCACCACATAGGCAATGTAAAAAATGAAGTCCCTGACCAATAATGCTGATACTCCTTCTCTACTTTCTAATAATCTCACCATGTATGTCAGCATTTACGATTTCAATAGACGAACCATGGTCATAAACGTTGCCGAACACCCTGTTTTGGATGGAAACGACAGAGTGCTTACAGAGGTGCAAATCTCCATACAATCGACCTGTCAAATTGAGCTTCGCACCACTAAGTACCTTGATATTACCTTCAACGTTTCCTGTTACTAACGCATCCGTTTCAATGATTAAATTTTCTTTTTTACTTCCTACAATAATTTGCATCACTACCTCCAACTATCATCTAACAAACATTTACCCAATTTTACCATAAATGGTGATAAACTATAAGAATAGTTATCTTGTATTAAGAGGAGTTGCTTCCATAGTGATTAAAAGCAAAAAACAACTTATATTAGCCATTGCATTATTTGTCATTGTCATTTTTGTAAATATACCATTCCCACATTTTCATACAACACTTGGAGCTAACCTTACACTTTTTAATATTCCACTTAATAATAAATATGGCTTAAACTACATAGGTATTGCATCGGTACTTGTAATAATAATTGGTTTGATCATTCTTCATCGTTCATTGGAAAAATATCGTGTCCGTCTTATTATTTTAGCCTTTGTTTTAGTGTCCATAACCCCTCAACTTTTAGTAAATGTTTTTCAAAAAACAATTGCAACAGGAATTTATGCAATTGAGTATAATCCAGGGGATAGCAAATGCGAGTTTACTACGTTTAATTCAGATACTTTACATGGACATTGTGAATTATGGTTTCAAAATCATAGTAATCACGAGGTCACTTTCACAGTAGAGTTCTATGACTATAGAATGGATCGAACAAAAATGGTATCACTTATGAATAGTGAAGAGCCTATCGAGATTATTGTTGAAGGCAAGATAAAAAAGCCTATTATCATTACAAAAGAAATTGACGTATCCAATTTAGACAACTACATTTCGAGTGGCACAAGTTCTTACGTAAACATTATTATGCGTGACGGAAATAAGTATCGAGAATTATAGGAGGATTTAAAATGGAGTTTCGACTATTTGGAGAGACCTATCTTGTGCTTCCTCCTTTGCACATTACAGTTATTCTAATCGCAATCATTTACTTATTAGTTCGGTGGAGCAAGCAATCAGAAATAAGCGGTGTTAAAATTTTCTTCTACTTTTTAATAAGTACTTATATTACTCCTCTCTATTCTCATAGTTCCCAAGACGGACTCTTTCAACTCTGGGTTCCATTAGGTTTTATTTTTATTGCCCTTTATTTGTTCAAAAGTGAAAAATACCATCCATCCAAAATGAAAGCAAGTTTGTTAGGCTTAGCGATTGCTATTTATCAAATATTAAAACATTATGGTGGATGGTAATGAGAATATCATACGGCATCACTTACATTTAAAACCAAGGTTCTTCTTCTGTGCTATAACTTTGGAACTTAGGCAAGATTAACAGTAGTAATAATAAGCAAGCCACAAAAGAAAGCATTACAAACCCAAATGGTATGCCAAACGCAGTAAGAATGCCAATGAAAAAAGAAAGTGGAAAATAGATCATGAAAAACTGTCGATTTCTTGATTTTTTTGTTTCATACAGCCTACATCCACAATATGAACATTTTTTCTTTATTTTAAAATTCAACAGAAACATTTGAGCATGGCTTATTTGCTCGTTACAGTGAGGACATTCTGCCACTTATATCACCTTCTTTTACATGCTAATAATAAAATTAAACGTTGCAACAATAACAATGACAGCAAATATAATACCAATGACCATTCCTTTTCCGTATTCCCTCTTCGTAAATCCCTGCAACTCAACTGTAGTTAAGCGATCAATTTTCCGATTCCTAAAATAGAGGCTGACATTGGTCAGAATAATAAGAGCGAGTAAAAAGAATACGTAATACTCAATCCCTATAATATCAGGGAAAAATGGATCGCTTGCATTGCCTATAGAAAGCTGAAAAATAAATAAAACGATCAGAAATAACTTTGATGTTAGTTCTCCCCGTTTGGACTTAAACCACTCTTTTCCCATCTTCTCTTTTTCATATGCTACCAACTGCCTTGCCCAATCCGACCTTCGCCACTCTTTTCCATCCATTTCACGCCATGTAAACAAACATGAAATTGCCATAAAAAAACACAACAACAACAAAACAATGAGCCTGGATGGTTCTAATAAGAATATCAACGCACCTGCAGTTACGAGGACTGTGATCGAATACAGATTGATACTTAAAAACTGCTTTTTTCTTAATTCTTGAATACTATATGAATCCATACCTTCCTCCTCTCCATGCTTTTATTCATATACTAAGCAATTTTTCGAGAAACCCGAAATTTATTAAAAAAATGTATCACTACTGCCCCAATCACAGCTATTAAAACGAAGCTGATAACATAATAGATTGGACTAATTACATATCCAAAAGCTACTTCATTTTGTAAATACGTAACATTTGCATATTCGTTTACAATGTCGGAAACATAGTGATTCGTCAGATATATACCATGAATAAGACTTCCTGCAAAATAAATGACGTGTGCCAGAATTGAAAGTATGACCGATTGTATTATTAGCTTCATTTATTCACCTACTAATTCTAAATATTCCCTTATATTATACATTACCTGAATTTTCAAGTAACCATTAGTTCTTATTTCTAAAAAAAGAAACATAACCTGTTTTTAAATAACAAGTTATGTTTTCTTTATAGAAATTCACATATAAAAAATTACGATAGAAATTTTTCTTCCAAATTACACAACTCTAACATACTATTTATATCTCCAAGACGAGTTAACTTGCATCATTCGGATATTATCTTTATCAATTACTGCTGGATCATTTCTGTAATCACTATAACTATAACGAAAATCAGATATCATCTCTAAATCCATATTAAACGAGTAATCCTTTTCTAATTGTTCATAATCTCCAACATTAAAGTTAATTGGACTCTTACCGTAGAAATAAACAAATTGATAATAGCGTTCGCCCTCAAAATTCTCGCAAACCATTTCTCTTTCAACTAACATACCTAAGCAATATATTTCATTGCTACGTTTATTTTTCAAACAAATAGGTTTGCTTTCAATTACTTCATCATTTTCTAAATCAATGTCTTTTAAAATGTACATTGCAACCACCTCATTTGGCATTTTTGTTTATATGTATGCCGAAGAATAAGTCACAATGTTAGTTAAATCAAAAAACTATCACTAAAATAATTGGTACTTAGGATTATCCCTCTAACATTTCTCGTGATACATCAACATGTGAACCAAGCATCCTCTGCACTTTCCATGGTCTAACCTCTTCCCCCTGTCTTCCTAACTCTCGAATTGCCCATTCTACTTTTCTTTGTCGAAACTGCTCAATTGATTCCGTTACAGTGTCAAGATATGCTTTCGTCAAAGACAACTTGTTCATCTTCTTTTGTAGCAATGCCAATCTTCCTATTTCTGTTCCAATCCTTGTAATCGTTAGTCTTTGCGGTCTACCTTCTATGTTTAATATTTTTTGCACTCCGATTTTAGCTTCTTCTAAAATCTCTTGATCTCTCGCTTCCCAATCTACTCTATCTTCACTAACAATCACATGTTTTGGCTTAGGAGAATTACTATTTAACCAATCCCGATCATGTTCATATAACCAGGAATACGCTTTAGACTCTACCTTTCTAAGTTGCGATTTCGATTTGTTAGGGTGTTTCTTTTGTGCTTCCAACCATCGATTTCTATATAACTCAAATTTTTCTGTCGCTACTGTTAGTATCCTAACTCTATTCACTTCTATCGAATTTGCATATCTCTTTACTGTTTTCCCATCACAATGTAATCTTCTGCCAATCTCCCTTATGCTTAGATTCTGATTCCATAATTTAATTAGCTCATTCTTCCACACTTGACCAAAATCTTTAACTCTACTTATTTTATAACGATCTTCCTCACTTTTTTGGAAACCTCTCCTCGAATACGTAAAGCCACATTCACATGTAAAGATTCCAATCGGTTCTCTCGTTTTATCACAAATATCTACTTGTACCGTTTCTATAACATCTTTTTTATAATGATCACAAGCTGGATTTAGGCAAGGGTAAGGTGCTTTTGCAAATGGAAGAAACTCATATCTCTGTTCAAAAACTTTCTCTACCTCTAACCCTAAAAATTCAATGAGCAATAAATGACGGATTGAGTGAATGCTCTTTTTAGGTTTTCGAATCATATAAGAAAGCCAACTATGTTCTCCGATTATTGGGCTTTGCAACAGCTCTAAAAATTCTTCTCCATAATAATTCACAAATGCTTTTTTTAACTTTTCTTGATCCACATTCCCACGTATATTGATATATCCCAATTCCATTAGCCGATTTCGATATAAATTCGTAAACCATTCAAATGATCGATTTTGAAAGTTAGTAGTTGCAACCTTTTTAGCATTATTAAAGAAGCTCTGAAACTTCTCTATTAAATCTGGATCTTCTACTATCGTTATATGGTTAAGATCACAGTTTTCCTCCGTTGCTACTTGAATTTCATACTTATTATGTGTCACTATAGGTACTTTGCTATCTTGAAGCCAAGTATTATGTTTCGTACAAATCTCAACCCCAGGAAATTGATGCATGCGATGCCAATACATTTCTCCATAGCTCGTTAAGTCTTCCCTACTGCATAAAGGGCAGTAACGTAAATGCTTATTTAATAGAATCGAACTGCCCATAATACCTGACTTATAATGAACATATCCGCCCTTACTATTGAGCATTCCATTGTAAATTTCATTTGCTCGTTCACTTGGAAGGAAATTTGTATAAAATAAAAATGCAGTGTGATTAAAAACTAACTCCTCTGCTGTAATTCTTGAACTTTCAGGTAATGCTGAAATGATCTTTTCAATACCAGAGGGTAGATCAACAGAAACCTCAATAACATGTGAAAGTAAGTCTTCAAGTGACCTCAAAATATTGGCATTACCACTCCTCAAATGATAGCGACCTATAATACTATGAAGAGTTTCATCTGGATACATTCGAGGAAAAAAAGAAGCAACCATAATCAGCCGCCTCCCCATTCAAAGTCTTGTTTTATAAAATTAGCTTTCTTCAAAGCTATATATGCCGTCAACCCTTTTTCCTTTCCTTCTTTTATAAGCTGACGTAAATCAAAATCAGTATTAACTTCAGGATTTACTTGTTCTTTCGCAACGTTATTAACTAACCCTTGATAGACCTTTTTTACTACTTCACCTAAATTCTTATTTACATCTGCTTCAGTAACATACTGCTTTACTGCTTTTATTGCTTCATCCTTTTCAATGCCTAATAGGGTTAATCGAACAATGACTTCACTTTTTATCTGTTCAATATTGAACTGATTCGTTTGTTGTTCTTGTTCAATCCATTTAGCCGTTTGCTCTAACTGCAACTTACTCTGTTCAGTAGCATAAAATTGGTCAAAACTTATAGGCGAAATATCTCCATACTGTAATATCTTTTTGTGGTTATTCGTTTTTAATGCTTGCAACATAGGCTGAATCAACTTGAAGTTCTCCTTTGCTACTTCTTTAATTACCTTTGGTGAGATCGTTTCTATTCCAGAAGTGATCGCACGTATTTGGGCCATCGCAAATAATTTTTTGGCAATATCAATAATCCCTTGGCTTTCTTGAAACATCACATCATTCATTTCCCCACTTAAATTTGTCGGATATTTCACCCATTGATATTTCCATAATCCATTGATAAACAATTCCCAACTTTTATCCTCTTTTTTAAGCTGATTCCAAATCACATCCCCTTGCTTACCACTGCTCCTTCTTGCCTGACGAAATTCTGTTTGTAAAATAGATAAACTCTTTGGTGTTCCTATTAAAATTACAGGTATTCCAATTGCATTTTGCAATGTAACGAAAAAGTTTAACATCTTTTCAGCACCACCACTTCTCGCTAAACTTAAATGTTGAATTTCATCAATTACCAAAAGTGACAGGGCTGTATTACGTGCTATTTGAGCAATGACAGGTAACAATGAATTAGCTGATAATCTACCATTCTTTCCATATACTTTGTAATAATTCGTGTTAAGTAAACGATCTACTTCCATTAAAAAATTTAAACACAACCCTTTGATAGAACCATCATATGGACACTCCAATTTCAGCCACACAATTTGAGATAAAACAAAATGTTGCCCCTTATAGTGAGAATGAACGATCACTTGTGGCATCGTGTTAAGTATTTTTGTCATCGTTGCTGTTTTGCCCATCCCCGAAGTCCCTACGATAGTAAGCCCTGAAGAATTATCACATGTATGAGATGTTATTTCATGTGCCTCAATATCTTTTCTTCCGTCAACAAAGCTTTTCACATATTCTACCTGTAGCGGATTCCGATTTATATATCCTTGCCTTACTAATCTCGATATTCTACTTTCTAAATCCAAATGAATAGGCAAAGGTTGAAAATACTGAAATACTCTTTGTATAACATGAAAACGAAAGTGACTATCTAACTCTCTTTCTACCTCAGTAAAAAATGGATAGCTTGCTAAATGACTAACCACCTTCTCTTTTGAACAAATTTCTGGCAGTGCTTCTATTAAAGGATTTCCCTGGTACTCCTTAATTACTTGCTCTTTATAATCAGCTTGAACAATTTTACTATTCATCACTTTGTTGCTCCTTTTGCTTATTCAATAACAAATCAAAATCATCAAAGTAGGAAAAGTTACTTTCAACATTTTCTAAGGGCAATCCTAACTCCTTTTCATATTCCTGTTCTAAATCAAATACCTCTCTCTTACGTGCTTCTTCTTTTTCTATTAACCGATTAGCACGTATATCTTTTATTTGTTTACGGTCACTTTTTATAGTTGTTTTTTGGTTAAACTCAGCTTCGTTCACAATAGCTTCAATTTCAGCCTGTAATTGAACCTTTGATTTTAATTCAGTCCCCTGTTGCTTTACCTGTAGTTGTTTCTCTGATTCATGCAGAAAAACAATATCTTCTATAGATTTATTTTCATAACGAGATTGATGATTTAATAGGTAGGCAGTTTCATAGCCATTTTGTCCTACACCACGCAAATATATTTTCGACATATTTCTTGGATCATACGAAACAGACATTTTCCAACTACCATAACTTCTTGCCTTCTGAAACCAATGTTCTTCTTTTGCAAGCCCACAATTGTAATACATCCCTTTAAATCTGATTCCCAGATATGTGATAGTGGCTTGACTTTTTGGCATTAAATTAAGTAATATTTTGTCATAAGGTAATACTTTCAACTTTCCCGAACGATTTTTGATGCCCCAATTCCAGATTTCTATTGGAATTGGTTTTATTTTGTCTTCTAACATCATTTCTTCTCGATTGTAATTGCTTAAATAGTGATGGTTGTTATGGTGTAGAACACACTTTATGATGATTGCTGTAAACTGTTTGATATTCAGCTTTGCATCCAATCGGTAATCTCTACCACCACGCTTTCGAAAATCTACATCGATAGATCCAGGCAGTAGTGGCTTCACATAATCATTGGTTGTACGAAAATGACGTTCAACAATTCCTTTCAAATCCCCTCGATAACTCGTTGTATTTTCTACTCGTACTCCAAGCTCACTAATCAAAGCCTCCGCTTTATTAGAAAACAACTCGCCTCGATCACCAATTAGCGTCTCTGGCAAATAATAAGCAGGCCATTCATCTTGAGTAATCTCTACACCATATCTTTTGCAAAAAGACACCTTATCTTCTGAGGCATTCGCAATTGCCATCATTATTGAAACCCATGAAGTTTCCAACCCTATATACATACCTACGACCATCCTTGAAAACACATCTTGAACATAGAATAAACATGGTCTCCCAATCACAGAACCATCGAATTCACTAATTAGATAAATATCAAAAGATGTCCCATCAATTTGAAATCTACTACCTGGACCCATAACTTCATGTGTCGAAGAGCCTAATACACTTCGATAATTTAGGTCGTAATTTTTCCAGCCTTTTCTCGATGATATCTCCTTCTTAATCTGATTTTCTTTGCGGTAAAAATAGCGAAACTGATCAAATGTAGGAATTAAATGTTCTTCTTTTAAAATTGGAACTAATATACCATTTTTTTCTCTATATCCTTTTGAGAAATATTCTTTTAGCATTTGCTCATAAGCAAACTTTAAAGTAGCTTTTCCTTTTTTATAGTAGTATTTATTTAAAGACCATCGGAAAATGTTCTTTACCTCTTCTGTAACAATAATTCCACTTTCCCTATACTTACTTCGCTTCCCCATTTTTTTCGTTGCCTTCTTTTCCTTTCCACGTCCACCACAGTTGCTAAACTGTGGCAACAACGCTTGTTTCGTCTTTCCATTTTTCCAATACTGCTTTAAATAGCGACTAATACTCTTTTCACTTATGTTGAATTTAATAGAAGCTTCGTTTATTAAATGTTTTCGGTATTTAGGAATATAAATAGCTGGCTCATTGTCTTTAGTGGCTATCATCTGTATGACATTCCAAGCCCTTTCTTGATATTCAAGTTCTTTTGCAGAAAGTGTTTCAGCTATTGTTGCCAAGTTATTTTCATCAGTCGTGACACTAACCGTTCTGCTATCAAGTCCATTTTTTATAGCTAATATTTCACATATTTCAGGATAAGAATTATTATTTATATCTATTGTGTAGCAATAATCTCCTCTATCACTTATCCATAAAATTCTTTCTATCACACCACTTTCTTCATATTTAATAAGTACGTTAACAGTTAGGAGCAATTGAACCACCTTCTATCTCTGACACAACTTGAATACAAGAGGTGGACATATTAAAATTTATTTCCTTGTTTAAATCAACAATTAGCTTATGTCTTGCAATCAAGTGCTTAAATAACAATAATCCTGTACCTACTTCTAAATGAAGTTCCTGATCAAAAGCATCTATCACCGACCTAAGACTATCACTACTATTCCTAATTGTGTCGATAAGTAGCTGGCAGTATGTTTGAACTTCTGCCATTTCTAAATTCCATTTCTGCAAATCATAAGCAGAGTGAAGCCACTCAAGATTTTTACAACGAACTTCTGGAATTTCTTTTTCTGTAATAATTCCGTAGTCAATTTTCTTAACTTCGCTCCAATACCGCCTCTGTATTTCATAAAGTTCAATAACACTATTTTTTTCAAGTTCTTTCGAAAGTTTTACACTCCTCGCAATAAACGTGGTTTGACCATTTTCTTGCAACTTGATAAGAAATGTTGTTGTTAAGATGTGAGGAAGGCTCGTCTTATTATCTATTAGTCTTTTCTTCATTTTGCTATCCAAAATTTCAGGTGTTTCTAACAAATCCAAAAGTGGATAGTGTTCTCTAATATCCACCACAACAGGCTCAAACTCATACAAATAAAATACTTTCTTTTCCATATCGGACAGAAAATGATGCATTCTGTCCGCTTTATTCCCATGTAACCTTGTCACTCTTCCTTTGCTGGAAATATCATTTACTTGAAGCCAAGGTTTATACTCTTTTCCTTCACCTTGACCACGCCCCTCTTTTATAAACCGTTGGAGCCTGGTATCTGACCAATCATAATTAAATCTCGCCACAGCAATCACCGCCCTATTAGTATTCTTGTTTTTGAGCAAAATAAAAAACCACGTTTTCTATAGTCAATTCCATCCGTTTTTTTTTGAATGGTTAACTTAGAAACGTGGTTTCCAATACAATATTTAGTTGATTGCTTTCCAATCCTATCACTCCATTACACTATTATAATAGAAGAAACTTGTCACAGATTTACTTGAAGATAAATGTTATCCAGATCTTCTTGCAACAATCCAAGATATCGTTTTGTTTCTGCAATCGATCGGTGATTCAATGCGATTGAAATATAATCCAAAGAAATACCATTCTTAAATGCCCAATAACCCCAGGTCTTTCTCATCCCATGTGTGCCAAATGATTCTTTAATCCCCACCATATCACAAGCTTCATTTAACATTAGCACAGCATATTGACGAGTGATTGGCTTATTAGTTCCAACTCTACTTACAAATAAATAATCATTAAGGTTAGGCTCGTATTCTTTCATATACTCTTTAACCGCTTTTTTAAGATTTTGCGTGAGAGGAAAACGTTTGTACTTACCTGTTTTCTTTTCATTCAATTCTATGAATTCAACGGGTTGCTTCCCATCCCAAACATCACTCACTCTTAACTTTAGAATATCACTAATTCGTAGAGCTGACGAAATTCCAACCATGAATAACAAGTAATTTCGCTTATTCTTACCTCTTAGGTATCCTTTTACAGCTTCGAGTTGTTTTCGATCACGAATTGGGTTAACTACGTTCAAAATTTCACCTCCCATGAGCAATTTTACACAAATATTATAAACTGATTATTCTGTAAAGTCCACCACTTCAACAAAAAATCCCTTAAATCAGAATGTTGATTTTAAGGGATTTCTTACTTTACAAAATCCGATTTTGTAAAGTAAATAATTTTTTTGTATTTATATCCACATATTTTTTTCCTTTTATAAAATACCTTTAACTTGAATATGCTCTAAAATCTTCTTTGATAATAGCCTTTTAATATCCCTAATATCACCATGACCTGTAACGTTAATATTTTTTATTTCTTGAATTCTTTGAGTCGTAAATTCTGCTTGTAAAGATTTATCCTTTTTAATTTTTTCTATAAATTTATCTACATAATAATTAACAAATTCTTTTTTTTCATCTTCCGACAACGGATTGAATTCACACACTAAATCTAAACGTGATTGAAATTCCTTTGGCATTTCTTTATAAAATCGGTTTTGATCTATATTTGATGTAAATATAATTATGTACCCGTTAACATCATGTTCTCTTGACAAAGTATCCGTAAACTTCCCATCTTCAAGTAATTCAAGGAAAAAATTAACGATTTGATTATTTGCTTTTTCAAATTCATCGCAAAGTATTACTCCTGCCTTACTTTTCAAAATCTTATTACTAAGTTCGCCCTCTTCTGATCCAATATACCCTCTGGGACTACCAATAAGACTATTTAATGCATCTTGACTACTATAATTACCGAAGTTGATCTTTACTAATGGAGTATTAGTGTATAATTGATCTTTTAATAACTTTGCAAATTCAGTTTTACCCAATCCTGTATCACCTAAAAGAAAAATAGAAAATACTTTCTTCTCATTGATTCTGTTTAACAAAATAAAATCATAAAATGCTTTTAACAGCTGATCTTTAAACTTTTTATGTCCAAATAATCTATTGGTAATCTCTTTTACTGCTTTATTTAATTCTTCTAAAGGTAAGTCAATAATTTTTACAATATTATTTTTTTCCTTAATATCTAAACTATCATTTTCAATTGGAATAATAGTATTTACAGGTTTCACTTCATTAAAAATCAACCTAAATATTTCTAAAACTTCTTTAATTTTGTTAGTATGAGTTATGTAAGTTAAATTTGGATATTCTATAAATATTTTTTCTGAATAATAAGCAAGATTAGAATTATCTTTTATTGCCGAGACCATAGATGTAATATCAACAAAAACATCTGTTTCCTCTATAACATTTTTTATAAAGTCATTTATTAAATCTTCATTGATTTGACTAAAACTTATAAGTGGTATTTCCTTACTATTTAAGTATTCAATTATTTTTTCTAAATCGCCAGAATCTTCATAAGAATAGCATGTAATTCTTTTAAACGGTATTTTTTTTGTTTTTAGTTCACTAAATACTTTTTCGTGTTCATTATTTGTGGGATATAATGGCACTTTCTCTTTAAACAAGTGACGAAAAACATCCAATGCCTTTTCTGATAAATGCTCCAATATAATAAATTGCGTTTCTTCACTTGCAGGTAAAAAATTATTCATAGCTGGTACTATATCAGCAGTATTTACTGATAGATATTGAACTAAACTTGATATATCTATTATGGAAGCAGAATTCTCTTCAAGTAACTCTTTTGTTTCTTGAAAAATAAATGGACTTATACAGTTTCCTTTTTCTTCAGTTTCTCTATAATAATTTTCAAATTCTTCTCTATCTTTATAGGTGTATAAGATAAATCTTATCATTTTCTCCCTCTTCTTTTAAACCAACTTATAATTCTTTTAAACCAAGAAACTTCTTTTTTGTCAATTATTTCTTCCTCAAAATGAACATTTTGGATGATGGCAATAACATCCACAAAAATAAATTCTCTATTAAGATTTTTACGCTTAGGTTGGATAGTTTCTTCTTTATATGCACTTGAAAATACCTTTCTTTCTTGTACATTATCATCATTCGATTGATGTTTAAGTCCAATATCATATAAATGATTAAAAGTATTAGTGTTTATAAGTGCTTCTTGTACTATTCCTTTATATACTCCTATGATCGAAACTCTTCCTATTGTAATATCATCAATATTATAATTGCTTTCAAATTCATTTTCTAATTCCATTGGAATTTTAATGACTACCATTTCTGAGGAATTTGGCATTTCACCAAATAATAAGTACGAATAATCCTTTAGCATAGACGTTATTAGATTATTTACATCTACCCCATCAACACGAAAACCCTTGAGTGCGTCACTTCTGAATAGTTTAAACTCTCTTAAATTCTCTTCATTCAATATCTGTAAATTAACATTATCAATTTTTATCAAATCACCCTCAGAACAGGAAGAAAAATCTTTTATCTGCTTACTTCTTTTGTCTATTTGTTTTAATAAGATTGACTTGGTTGTCTTCACATCGAGAGACTCTATCATTTTTGAGGAGTTAGTATTTTTTTCTGCCAATCGTGTACCCACAAAACTTTTAATTGAAGCTAAATTATCTAATGCTGTTGAAATTGAGGCATTTGTCAAAACCGAAGTTGTTTTCTCAGATGATAAGCTATTTTCCCTTTGAATTGTAGATAGTATAACGTTATTTATCATCATGGATATTTCATACACTTTAGAAAAGTTAATATAATAAATATTAAATACCTTTTTCGGTTCAGATGACATCTTTAGCCTCCTATCAATTACGAATGCATACTTTTTGGTTACTAACCTAAAATCATCAAATTCATTATCTATGAATATACCAAAAAAATACATAATGTTAAATAAAAATATTGGTTCAAAATCTATCATTTAATTCTGGTACATATCAAATTAAAAATGATATTTTTTTACACTTATTTTACGTAATATCAAAATCTACAGTTTTTGTGCCAGCAATATTATTAAATTGGTATATTATGTTAGAATTGAAGTAACAAAATAACCAAAGGAGGTATTATGCACCCAACAGAAGTAATAGAGTTTATGGTTGTAGGTTTAGCTATTTCAGTAATCATAATTATTTCTTTTATTTTAAAAGGTAATGGGAGAAAGTTTGGATTGTTATTCGCCACAGTCGTTCTTTTAGCATATAGCGTATTTTTTATAGCTCGCCCCTATTGGATTGATTCACAAATTGAGAAAAAAGTTGAGATGTTAGAACCATATTTAGAACAACGGTATCCGAATGACGAATGGATGATTACAACGATTCCTCTTAGGGAAAATGGTTATAAACACCTTAATCCTTATTACATTGGGGTAGTTTTCAAAGACGAGCCAGAAGTAACCTATCATTATTGGGTAGAGAAGAATAACATTTACCAAGTCAGCTTTTCGACTAAAAAAGAAAATTTAGGCGAGGTAAAACGTAAAGAGAGCGAATAAACTAATGCTCTATGTTGCACCAACGAGAGATTTAGTGGTAAAGGCTATTACTACTGTTGTGTCGATAACGATTCAGTAAACTTTAAGATTAAATGTTATAATTTACATAAAAGGGGGACTAAATTATGTCTGATTGCTGTTCTACTGATGTACAGGAAGTTTCAGAAAAAAGTGGATCTGGATTGTGTCCAGCATGTAGAGGAAAAGGAAAAAAAGTGAAGATTATTACGTTAAAATCAATGCTACAACCAACGATTTTGAGTACATTAAATGCAAGCTTAACTCATTACTTTTGTTCTACAAGTAATTGCGATGTTGTTTATTTTGATACGGTTAAAAAAAAGTATTTAACTTCAGAAATCAAGGTTTCTGTACATCAAAAAAATACTTCTTTAGATGTTCCTATTTGCTATTGCTTTAATTGGACAAAAGAAAAACTGATACAGTATGTAGAAGAAGGGAGTTCTCCTAACCCTGTTGAGCATATACGGGAGAATATCCAACAAAACCGTTGTGGTTGTGAAGTAAATAACCCACAGGGAAGTTGTTGCTTAGCGAATGTAACAAGTTATATGAAAAGCCTCGAAAAATAACTAACGTTTTCGAGGTTTTTCCTTAATGGACTGCATTTCTGTTCTTAAAGAGAAGCAACTGAGTGATAACTGCCAAAATCGGTAACTCCAATAGCGGCCCAATCACTAATGTTAGAGCAATTAAAGGTTGATCGGGAAATGCAGTCATTGCAATAGCTAAAGCAATTGGTGAATTTCTCGCTAAGGTCGTTAAACTTAAACTCGTCTTGTCTTTCGTTGAGAAATTCAGCAACGCTCCAATTTTCTGTCCAATTATAAAATTGATTATAAAGAACAAAAGAATAGGGATCGTAATCTTCCACATTAAATCTAAATTGCTTAGAAGTAATTGCCCTTGTGTAGCAAACATTGCAACTATAGCGAGACTAAGAAAAAGAATAGGCAATACGCTAAATCTTGATAGTAGTTTCTCTCTAAGCGGTTCCCTTTTCTTTAGAAGTGTATTTGTAAGAACAGCTAAAACAAGTGGAATGAATAAGACAACAAGGACACTTTCGATTAAAAAAGAAAGTTGAATCACTCCTGTTGTTCCGCCAAAAATCAGAAGGTAAATAGGCAACAATATGACTTGCAAGATTAGATTCAAAGGTAAAATAGCTGTTGATAGTGTAACATTTCCTTTTGCAATACCTGTGAAGATTAAGTACCAATCCGTACATGGTGTGACCATCAGCATAATAAAGCCAATATATAAGGCTGGATTATCTCCAAGAAATATTATTGCTAAGAGCCATGCTAAAATAGGTGTCCAGACAAAATTTATGGTGACTGAAGTATATGTAAATTTGATGTTTTTAAATGCTTTTTTGATTTCCTCAATAGGAATTTGTAAGAAAGTAATATATAACATAGCTACTAATAAAGGAACAATAAAACTTTCGGCATTATCTCTAATTAGTTCTACTTGTCCTATACTTATACCTATAATTACTGCTACGAAAATAATAAGAGTATATAGCTTTTCAAATAAGTTCATTTTGTACCACACCCTAATAAAAAATGCTGACAGAATTTTATTATAACTTGACTGTATTGCTTATTAAAGTAACGAAAGCATTAGCGTTACAACGGCAAACTTTTATAATGCAGACGGAGCAGAAGAATTTAACAAAAAATACTCGATATTCGTGATAAGATATAATTAAAAAGGTGTAATCAAGTTGAAATTAAATGTGTATTCAAAAACTTTAATAATCCTTGCTATTCCTGCTATTCTCGAAAGTCTTTTACAAAGTATGGTAGGATTTGTAGATATCTTATTTATTTCTAAATTAGGATTAAAAGAAGTTGTAGCAGTAGGAATTTCAAATGCTATTCTTCAAATATATTTTGCCGTATTTTTAGCGTTGGGAACTGCTTCGACTGTATTCGTTTCACGATATTTAGGAGCGAATGAGAAGGAAAAGGTAAAGGTTATCACTTCACATTCTATTATTCTTACACTCGTAGTTGGAAGCATTTTCGGTATTATATCCTTCTTTTTTCCAGAGAATTTATTGGCATTAATGGGTGCTGAAAAAGATGTTATAGAAATCGGTTCTGTATATTTTAGGATTGTTGCTACCCCTGCTATTCTAATATCGGTAATGTTTACAATTGGTGCAATCCTTAGAGGTTCAGGGGATACCAAGACACCTTTGCGTATAGGAATTTGGATGAATATTGTTCATATTGTATTGGATTATGTCCTGATTTTTGGAGTGTTTTTTGAAGGGTTGGGACTACAAGGTGCGGCCATCGCATCCGTTATTGCACGTTTATTTGGTGTATATTTATTGTTGCATCATTTATTCATAAAAGGATTTGTTTCCTATAAGCTTAGTGAGTGGATAATAAAGATTGAGGTAATTAAGGACTTAGTAAAATTAGGTATTCCTGCATCAATGGAACGACTCTTGATGCGTTTTGGACAAGTTATTTATTTTGGTTTAATTGTTCGGATGGGTACTGAAGTTTATGCGGCCCATACATTAGCAGGGAACTTTACTATTTTTGCCTCTGTAATAGGAACAGGTATTGCAGTGGCTACCACTACACTTGTAGGAAAAAGTTTAGGGGCAGGGGATATAGAGGCAGTAAAGAATTATAGCATATCATCCATAAAACTGATGACCATTTCAATGACCACAACCTTGTTAATTACATTTCTATTGTCTTCTAAAATTAGTTCAATTTTCACTGCTGATATAGTTGTCATCGGTTTAATAACTACTGTTCTTGCCATAGATTTGATAACTCAACCAGCGACTGCAATTGTAGCTTCACTTACTGCTACTTTGCAGGCTGGTGGGGACACCAAATTCCCTATGTATATGACTGCAATAGGAATTTGGGCTATACGAACAGTAGGGGTTTATTTCCTTGGTATCTATTTAGGTTGGGGACTTGTTGGAGCTTGGATAGCTATTGGATTAGACAATTATTTTAGAGCGATCCTTTTAATTGTACGCTATCGTTCATTAAAATGGATTAAAGATTTAACTTAAAAAATTTAACAGTTCTTGTGCTAACAGAAGCGTTAGTTTAATAAATAGTTTTTACATCATAACTGAATTATACCGATAATTAAGACAAAAGTGATTCAGTTTATTTTCCTGACCTATTTAACTTTCCGTATAGTCTAACAAATCAAATAGCAAGACGATTATCATATACATGAAAAAAGGAAAAAACTTAGTATAACTTTATATGAAAATAACTTAGCAAACTATGACTTTCAGATCTCTAAATTCAAAGAGCTACTTCAAAAAATTGTAGACAGCAATATGCTGTAAAATATGTAATGTGCTTCACTTGCCTCATGCAAGTTCGAGCACATTTTTTAATTACTCCTATTGTTGACACTCTACTTCAACATCAATAGGCTTAAACACTCTTTTCAATTTTTCATCAAATTTGTTGAAGCCCTTGCTACAAATTATCTCTTTTGCCATCATTGTTACTGTAAATGTTTCAAATTCACTTAATCGTTCTAATTTTTCAATCAAGGTCTTAAGGTTAACTCCCTCTGGTATAAAAGCTTCATATACAATGGCATCTACAACACTTGAGATTAACTGAAATTTATCACTAATATAAAGGTTATTCATATACGAGTTTTGAGTCATACAAATAAGCACTGCTTCTTCATAGGTAAACAGATTTTGCATCTCTGCTTTAGCCTT
Organism: Alkalihalobacillus bogoriensis ATCC BAA-922; assembly: GCF_000621445.1. Classification (GTDB taxonomy): domain Bacteria; phylum Bacillota; class Bacilli; order Bacillales; family Bacillaceae_F; genus Bacillus_AO; species Bacillus_AO bogoriense. The sequence continues at coordinate 20,290 of NZ_JHYI01000035.1, forward strand.
TTTATAAGATTCATTTAGCATTATTAACATAGTTTTTACCTTTTCACCTGTCCCCATACACATTTGAGTGTTTGGGAAATTATCCAATGCATGTTTAATTTCATCACCCCGTAATTTAATTTCTTCTGAATAATACCAATCATCTGGATTTTCTGATTGTATTCGTTTTCGAAAACCACCTGTATTCATCAATATTTCATTTGATAATTCACGACCGTAAATAATACTTTTATAAATTTCCTCTGCCCCTTTTTGATCTACCCCATGAACAGCCATAATTTCCTCAATCATTTCACTTGAATTATAAATATCCTTAAACATATTTTATTCCTCCTCATAAAGTAAGTTAAATATTTTTATAGTTTTGCTTCAATTACATCTACGATTTCTTCCCGAGAAGCCTCACTGTATCCACCATTTAAAAGACAAGTGACCATAGCCTTTTGCTAATGGTTGTCATTTCATCAACTGTCATCATCCCTAACTTATTGTTAAGCTCATCTGGTAACTTATGATTGAAAATAATGGTATTAAGCTCGTTTTCTTCTGGAGAATTTGCTATGACAATTACAGAATTCAGGATTTTATTGAAATCTAATTCTGAAAGATTATACGTGCTTGTTAATTCTGCCACCTCCATTTCGAGTACCTCTACACTTAAATCATCAAGATAAGTTTGTAAAAAAGTTGTTTCGCATTTCATTCGTACTACCTCCTTGAAAAATCTTTAATTTCTTTCTATGATTTTATTGTATATGGACAACAAGTCTTTATGGTTGCCTCATAGGCAACAATGAAATTTTTTTGGGAGGTTAATTGCATGAGTGAAAACTTTGATTTTCAAATTGAGTTAGACTTGTTTATCAAAGATAATCAGGTCATTAAGCTTGTCGAAAAAATGTCTATTACTTTGCCTAAGAAAGAAGCTTCAATTACGTTGGGGAAGGTTTATGAAGATGACGATTTCATTCCTGAATTACATAAACGGGTGAAAAACATTGAGCAACAGCACCCATGTCCATTGGGACAACATATTGAAGAACTAATCAAGAAGAAGAATTACAAGAGCTATGCTGACTTCAGTATGCGAGCAGGAGTGACCAAAGAATATTGGCATAAAATTATTAAGGGAAAAATCAAACAACCTTCTAAAGCAAAACTACTTTGCATAGCGATTGCTCTTCGTTTAGATCTTCAAGAAACGGAGACATTACTAAGGATGGCTGGTTATAGTTTTACCAAAGATTTAACAGTATTAGAATCGATCATTGCTTATTTCATAGAAAAGAAACGATATAACATTTGGGACATTGACACACAATTAGAACGCTACGGTCAGCCCACGATCTACTCAATTAAATGAATGAACTTTATTGTTCTTCATTTGTCCAAAGAAATAATTTAATAGTCTTGCAACATGATCAGACTGATTTTTAAATTTATCATAAAACGCATCATTCAATTTCTGCTGATGAAGGAGCCTTTGCAACAGCTCAACGAGTTGCAGAAGCTCCTTTTTTGCTTCATTGAAATTCCTGAATCGAATATTGACATTGTGTTGACTGATTCCTTTTGCAATTTTGCTTGAAATTCGTACAACCTTCTTACGTAAAAGCAACTGTTCCTGTTCACTTAAATCCACTTCGGTAGTAATTCGGTATACCATTTCACAAAGTTCCAAAGATCGCTGATATAACGCACTTTTCCTGAATTCTTGTATCCACATTATTAAACCTCTTTCCCAATGATTTCCTCTATTCGACTCATCATACCGATTAACATTGCCATAATTTCCTCGGCTTTCTTATCAAGTGACTGATACTCTTCATGCGTGATATAGTTCTCCATTACGCTAATGTCCAGAAATGACCGACACTCTGCCATACTTGCCAATGCTGTATTTAGTCGATCAAATTCCTTAGCACAATAATAATTTGCATTTCCCTCAGCAATATTAGCTGATGTTGAACAAGATGCTCTCCTCAGCTGATCAACAACGTTCATTTTTTCATAAACAGGAAATCTATCTACGATGCGATAAATCTCCTTTCTAAAAAGTAAGGATTTTTTATAAACATCCAGATTTCTAAAGTTACCAATTGAATCTTTCTTTATTGTCATTAGCAAAGCCTCCTTATAACATTTCATTGTTTCAATTAAGCATCTTGGAAATAAAAATAGTTTGGAAAATGCGTAATAAATGTTTTGTGTAACGTTGGGAAGGGATGGTTGGTACGGATTAAGCCTTCAATCAAGTGCGGAGAATTGAAATCATTTGTGGTTGACACTTCTGGGGTATTACTGCGAGAGAACAAAATAAAGCTATCTACTGCACTTTCAATTTTCGTGGTTGTTACATAGCCATTTTTTGCGTTATTAAAATCATTTTCGCTGAGATCGAGGCTTACAATGATATGAACCTGCAATTCATGTGCAATTTTAACAAGTTGGTCAAGCATGACTTTTGTCTTTTCTGCTAAATTCTCCTCTATATCGATTATGAAAACCGACTTTTCACATCTTTGCTTTTGATACCTCATTCTTTCCTCTAAATGTGAAAGATCTTCTGGCAAGTCATTTTCTAAGCTAATAAACTTTACTACCTGGGATATTGGTTCAATTGCGGTTTCAAAATATTGCGGATCTCTCTGAAGGTGATTTACTAATTGCTGTGCTTGAATCGGAGTGTTTCGGTCTTGAATAAAATGATTTCTCATTAACAGCTTCATGATAAATGAAGACTTATTTTCTTGTTTACTCAGGTAGATGCAAGCAAACTTTTGTCTCGCAAAATGGTCAAGCAAGTGAACTATAAATGCCATTCGTTCATCACCTGGTTTTCCTGCAATTAGATGAACTCCTGGTGTTAACCCACCATTAAGAGAAACATCTAAATGGCTAAGTCCAAGGGACAATAAATGTGTTGTTTCACACTTAAATTTGCTAAGGTCTGTTCGGAAGCCACCTTGCAGATAGAAAAGCAATGGTGAAAAGGCCAGGTCTCCTTTCTCCTTACTAATATTCTCTACTATTTTTAGTCTTGCCTCATTTCCAACAGCAACTACATTGCTTTGCATTACGGCATTCCTCCTTAAAAATAGAAATAATTAACAGGTAAACGTTGCTACACTCATATGTCGTTCTATCTTTTTAACCTGTATGTAAAAGAAAGCTAAGGAAGAGAAATGGTTATTTGAAAAAATTCGGTTAGCAAAAGGGTTGTATCTTGAAATGAATATTAAGAGGAATAATGAAATGAGGTTGCTACCATCGTGGTTTACATTAAAATTATAGCTTACACTAAAACAAAAGTCAATGCCTATATGCAATGTATTTTGTTTTATATCTTAAATGAGATGAAGATTATTATACTTAATCTTTTGCAAACTCAACTTCCCATGATAGTTAACTAAAAATAATTATATTACCTTCACGTTAACTCAACTATTCAGCGGCCGCACATTTCTTCATTTGTTTTTGGAGGTTTCATTGCAGTCCGCCACTACAAATTAACCGTATAATTTTTTTATTTTTGCCATCAGCTTTTACTATACGGCTCAACATTTTCAGTTAGTCATAATGCCCCATCTGTCCATCTTAGATATGATAGTTTCCATTTACTGCATACTACCAACATTTAGTTAACCTTTATAAAAGTTGTGAAAACCCGTTCATTTGATTAAATAATTGAATAAAAATCTCCTATTTCATCATCAGAAGTTGTATGTTTTTCAATCCTTCTATATAAATTAAGAAAACCGTTTATACAACTTTTGAAAATGGTACATCCGTCATAGAGAAAATATCAATAATGGATGAACAGCATATGCATAAGCAAATAGAAGAGTGAAAGAATTGTATAATCTCCTATTTAGTATTTTGAACACTTCCTTCTATTTGCTTAGAATTCAATGGAAACAATGCAACCATAGGAGAATTCACTACAACAATATAATGTAAACCAATTGCCATAGAAGCCAACAATATTGGATTGAACGTTAACTATAAATTCAATGGCTTCTATAGCATTGCATTTAATGTGACATGAACACTCAACATAGAAGAATTTACTACAACTGATATACATTACAATGAATGGAAAATGCCACTATAGAAGCTACACAATTATAAATTATTGCATTGCAATCCATGATTGTATTAGTTCTATTACATTTAATCAAAACAACTTCATAGGAGATTTAATTTATACGTTATCCATTAACATTGTTGCTTTGGCACACCAAATAGAAGTAGCTTCTATTTAGATTTCAAGAATTTTATGGGGATTTCTGCTACTTCTATTTGATGTATCATCCCAGAACAAAGCAACCATAGAAGAGTTCACAGGAAAATATTTCTATACTTTTATAGTAGAGTTCCAAGATTCATCTTCTTTTGCTTAGTTCTAATGTTGCTTTGTTCCATTTACCTCATTGGTGATTTCACAGCAAATTTTTAACAAATTCCCTGCATCTAATTGAGTGTACATCATCATTTTTGTTGTATTTATCCATTGGCAGTGGATTTCATTGTACACTCTAAAAAGTTGTATTTTTTCCTACCTTCTTTTATATATAAGCGTTAATTTTATACAACTTTTTAATGATTAAAGCCAATGATTTTTCATTTGATTAAACCGATGATGGTACTAAAAGATTTTCATCGAACGAGTTTATACAACTTTTGAAGTAAAGCGATCTGTAGAAAAGAAAAAGCCAGCGGTTGCGAATCCGCCAGCTTTACTCTTTATATTTATGATGATTGCTGTAATAGATCACCAACAAAATAAATCATTTGCCCCTTATCTGGACACTTGATCTGATTTTCTTTAAAGAAACCTTCTTGCTCAAGTTCATTTAAGATTTTTTTAAAATTACTTGCACAATATATTCCTAATTTGTCCCTCACTTCCTTTTTCCTTATTTCTTCTCTTCCTTCTTTTTTCTTCTGCAATAAAACCGCTTTCGCCTTTTCTTTATTTGTGTTCGTTCTTTTCTTCTTTTCACGTTGCACTTGGATTTCATCTCTTATCAATTGAATGTTCGGAAACTGATTTACGAGCATTTGTAGTACATTTTCATTGTTCATAAAAACGATGAAGTTTGAATTTAATCGGTTGCTACGGTTCACTCGCTTCAAAGCTTGATAGATTTCCCCAGCTACAATCGAATCACGCACTTTCGTAAAATCATCTGCTGAAAATAGTTCTCCATCCTTAATTCCTTCCCCCTTGAAAAACAGATAATCGAGTACATAGGATGGAAAATCAAAGTAAGGTGTCTTCAAAATGACCGCATGTTGATAATCTTTATACGTGTTAACACCAACCAAGTTCCCAAAATAATCGACAGCAGAGTGATTTTCTAATTCAACAAATCCTAATTTAGGTTTTTGATTTACTTTTACAGGCTCATCAGTGTATTCCATAGCTAATTGGATTTCATAATCAGCTTTTCTTTCCTTATCTGTTATAAACAATGTTTTTTCCTTATGATTAAGATCAAGTCGGTTTAAGACTGTTTCAAAAAATTTCTTCTTTTTAGAAAGGGATGTTTTGCTTGTGTTTCCTTTGTAGTAGTAAAAAGTGGAGCTGGAATAGTCGTAGTATTTTGGTTGCAGTACTACGTGGAAAAGTGGGGAAAGTTCGTAGCGTTTTTCAAATTCAGCATTGGCATCTAAGATGATGTTATTTTTTAACAGTTTATATTCAATATCATGATTGAACGTATGAAAGCCCGATTGATAATACATACAGCCATTTTCTATAATATGGAGAAGGTTTTCTAAGGAAGTTTTTAATTTGGGATTGTTGGGAGCACTTTGGAGGCAGTCTTTAATGAGAGCTTGATATTCGAGGTGTTTTTCTTTATTAAAGCGAATTAAAGGGATTTTTGTTTTATAATTCTTTTCATCTTGATAGGATTGTAAAAGCATTTTTAAATCATATGCCATACTTTCTATCTCTGCTTGATTTTTGAACAAATGAGCATTTGACCAAATTGTTCCGAAATCCCGAAAAGATACACTTAATCTTTCTACTAAATGAGGAAATTCGTCTATGATGAGTACATCTCTGTCTTTAATGAAGTTGCTATGAAGCCCTCTGCAAATTTGCTGATACATTTTATGCGTAATCACCAAAATCGGTAATTTTAAAATCTCATCAACTTCTTTATGATGCTTCTGATTCATTTTGCTGTTGATATAGCCAGCAATTTTCTTTTTAGAATAACGGTTAATCTCTTGAGCCGTTTTCTTCAATGCCCCAGCTTCATCGGCTAATTCCTTCGCAAACTTCTGAACAAAAAGCACTCTTGCATCAGTTGTCATTACTAATTCAGCTAAATAAGCAAGGCCCCACCTCGTCTTTCCCGAACTCGCTTCATGATTGAATACCATAAAACGACTTGGATCCCACAATGTTCTATTAAAGATTTGTTCCTTTAATTGGAGGAAATATGACTCCGAAGCACAATTTTTGAGGAAAGTATCGGATAGTACAATATCAGTATCGGTTGACGTTACATTTTCTTGGTCTGTTTGAACGGGTAAAGGAGTAGTTGTATCAAGTTCGCTATACCATTGCTTTAAAGTGGCAATTTCGTGGGAGCAATCACTCTTAAGATCACAAAAACCATTAAGCGGAGTATTTTGGGTGAAGCGAAAATAGCAATCTTTCGTTTGTACGCTTATATCTTGTGTCGAGAATTCTTCTACACCCTCTTTGGCAATACATATTAAGTGAATATCATTGCCATCATGCGACACTTCTACATATGCCTTTCCCTTGAATTTATCAAGAACTTCAACGTATTGTTCTTTAATGCTCCCGTTTTGAACTGCATCTTTAATTGTGATTAGCACATACTTATCATTTTCAGTAATAACATAGCCAACGCCTTTATAAATTAACGAAGAAGTGCTATGACCTATTGTCGTTATAGCTTCATTATAAGATTTCCAGAACATAGACTGATTAAATTTCTTCAATACCGCACCGCCTTTACTTGTATACGGTACAAGTGTTTGATCGGCTTCGATCAAAGTGAGCCAGCGATTTTCTTGCTGAAGCTCAATAGGTACTTTGTTATAAAAGATTTGTTGTTTAGTAGACATAGAAAGAATATCTCCCTTCATAATTTTTTTATTATGATAAGAGATTTTCAACTCATTGTCAATGACTATATGCAACAATCATATAAATGTTGTTTTTAGTGTGTGACACTTTAGTTCTCATGTTTTAATATACTAAAATGATACGATAGCATTGTACTTCGCAATAAACGTAATTTGATTATGTTCTTTTTTCGCTAACCACTCCTCATTACCTAATGTGAAAACAATTAGTTCATCGTTAATGTCTAAAAGTTTACTTCCTTTTTGCTTTACTTGCTCATTAAGTGCTCCTACCACTTCTTCTCCACTAAGATCACTTTGTTCTAATATAACTGTGATATTAAAAATGAGAGTTTTTGTTTGAAAGGCTACTTCAACAGTATCCACGTAACGCTTCTGGATATTGTGAAGTTGCTGTATATGATATAGAAGCGGGGATAAATCTTCAAAACTAACGTCTTTCCTTGCGATATTAAATATGGTATGGATTATGCTAATGATGATTTCCTGCTCCTCTTTATTTATTAACCTATCACCCTCTGGCATTATAACTTTGTGTAGCCGTATCAATTCAGCAATTGTAAATTCAGCTTCTTCATTATAGTCAGCAATTAAGTTTTCATAGTTAAACGCTCGAAACACTTCATTTATGTCCAGGTTCAGTGCTGAACTCAACGCACAAACGATAGCAAAAGATGGATTTTGTTGCTCACCCGACTCCAATCTGTTAATATAAGAAGCATTTAGCGAAACGCCTAACTCATTAAATATGACTTTAGATAATTTCGCAAGTGATAATCCTTGGTTATTCCTTTCTCTTTTAATTATCAAGCCAAACTCATTTTCCATTTAAAGTTCCCCCTTTATTGCTTGTGTGCAATGTTTTCCTTATTATATCAAATCCCAAAATTCCTTGCTCCTTTAACTATATCTTTTGTTTACTATATTTTGCTATTAAATTAAAAGGAGTTAGTCCTATTAACCGAACTAACTCCTCCTTCTTTATATACTACTATCTCTATTGACCATAATACTGCTCGCCATGCTTCTCGATATCCATTGTTAAATAACGGTCATTGTCGATAATATAGTCCGTAATATGCCTGATATCATTCTCGTAATCTTTTAAGAATACAGCATAGCCATACGGCTCACCCTCTGCCCCGTTATACGCAATATCTAAGTCATGCACAATACGGTACGCTTTCTCTAAGGCAACGCTGTCCTGATTGTATCTTGCTATAATAAGCAGTTTTTGAATGTGTTCAATATCACGATGAAGATCCATGTCTGGAATTTTGCCAAACAACGCTACATTTTCAAAGATGTTTGGCTCTACGGTTTTCTCATACTTATCCCAATGGATATTGTCATACGTTCCCCAACCTTCTTCACTAAATTGATTTTTAAGGTTCGTAATAAAGGCTGTCATTTCTTCAAATTGAAGAGGTTGGTTGGCAATATTGGCTTCGATCTCTAAGCCTTTTAAGGTTTCTTCGTCATATTCATACTCATCATAGATCGTATAGACTTTTTCTTCCTCTTGCTCTGCATTGGCTTGGGCGGATTGTTGATTAGAAGTACCACAACCTGTCATAACCCCTCCTATCATAGCAAGTAATGTCAGATAGATCATATACTTTTTCAATTCAATCACCTCAAAAAAATATTTCATAGATATTTTAGGATAAAGTTATCATTCTTTCAAATATCATTTACTTTGCATATAAACTGTAATAATTTTTCCCATTAAAGCACAATCTGATTGGATGCCTAACTTATCGAAAGCTTCCTGGTAGTGTTGAAGCCATTCTATTAACTGAGTCGGCTTATAAGTTTGGTCATCTACAAAATTACATAGCACTAACCAAGTTGGTATATTCAATTTCTCGTTTAATAAGTACAAAAAGCTTAAGCGGTTTGCAAGCTGATAATATTCTTTTAACCAAACTTACTCCGAACCTGACGAACCGAAAGCAGTTTTCGTTTCATGGATTGTCGTTTTAATTTTGTTAATACTATCGTCTGCTGTTGCTTTCATTTGTGAGTATGTTTCATTGACATGAGCCTTTGCTTCAACAAGAATAAGTCCTTTTCTATCATCTTTTCCATCTACTATCGCAATTCCATCCCAAACAGGTCCCCTTCTTGTCCAATACTGCCTTAATAGCTGTTCTTGTTTCTTTAACTCTACTTCGTCTTTGATTATTGTTTTGAGAAAGTCATCTTGATATTCATGGAAGTTATCATCTCTCAACGGTGATTTCCATTCAAAAATTAGCTCTTTATTGATGAAAGACAGTAACGATGGTGAAGCTTGCAAAACTGCTTTATTAAACTCTGTTCTATGTTCATTGACGTATTTTTGTAGTTGATATTGACTGCCTTTTTCAGCATATATCATTTTTAATACCTCCACTCGATTCCATAGCCCTACTAATACGAGATTAGTGATATAACTCCTTTTTTTATTTTTACTATTATTTATGACGTTTCATCAATATCCGATTAGCTACGACAAAATTTGATATGAAATTTCTTATATTTCATATCAAACTGCATATGATAGATTATTAAAATTTCAAATCGAAAGGAGAGATCTATATTGAAAGAAACTGTTTTAATTGCCGTAGATGCAGGAAAGCACACTACTAAATCACAATTACTTCATGACGGCATCATTCACACTTGCATGTTCAGAACAAAGCTACAAGAGGTCAAAAACCTTGGAATTGAATTACAAGATGATTCGTATCACATTCACTACGATGACAAGGAGTATTTGCTGGGTAATATGGTTAGTGAAGATTACAGTAATTTTGATCTCAACAAAGCTTCCCTTCCTCACAAACTTGCCATCTACACCACTATCATCTGCTTACTTCAAAAAGCAGGATTAGAGCCCCATCAAGTCAATCTTCGTTTAGCTGTAAATATACCCATTAACTTTTATGCTGATTTAACATTTAAGGAAAGCTATAAAAACTTCATTGAAAACAACGGAAACCTCACCTTACTTTCAGTAAATGGAAAAACCTATAATTTCCGACTTTCTAATATTACAGTTTGCTTTGAGGGCATGGGAATTGTCTACGAAAAAATGGATGAATATGATAACAAGGACTTGCAGACGATTATCATTGATATTGGTGGTCTAAACGTTAATTATTGCACCTTTAATGGTATTCAACCTGTTTTTGACACGATGACTATCAGCAACATGGGCATTAACATTTTAAAAGGAAAGATCGGGAAGAGCCTTAGTGAAAGATTCGGGATAGCTCTGTCACAAAGCGACTTAGAAAGAATAATAAAGCAAGGGTATTTAACACACAAAGGTACTATTAACATGGAAAGTAAACAACTTATCGAGCAAATCAAGAAGGAACATTTCCAACAAATTATTCAATTTGCTCAGAGTAAAGGCTATACGTTTAACAATGCAGAAATCCAATTCTCTGGTGGTGGATCATTGCTATTAAAAAATTTAATTGAAAAGGAATTTTCAAGTGCGAGCATTGTTGTTAATCCCGTTTTTGCAAATGTGCGTAGTTTCTTGAAAATTTTGGAGGTTAAAAATGCGTAATGGAGAGAATTCGTTTTACAGTTAGCTTATTACCAGAGGATACTGACATTATTGCTCATTTGGAAAAAGTAAAAGAGCATAGCACTATTAGTTTATACGTCAGAAATTTAATTCGCCAAGACATTAGTAGAGGAAGTAAAAATTCGGATGATTTAGTAGATAAAGTGATTGAAAGGTTAAGAGCTAATCATAAAGTATCATTCAACGTGAACAAAAACCTTAAGCAAGAGATTAGCAAAAAGCAGATGGAACTAATCAATTCATTGTTTTAAAAGGAATAGGGAGCAAATTTTCTGGCTCCCTATTCCTTTATTATATTCAGCTAACTCCCAATGCCTTAAACACCGCATCGGTTGGATCGGAGTAAAAAACAGGCTGTACCTTCACCAACAAATCAGGAGGTACGGTTTGAAAATCCACAACAGAAGATGCTGGTATTAACACCTTCTTTGCCCCTGCATCTACACATACTTGTAAAACGTTTGCGAACTCTTCTACTTTAGAGATCGTACCACCCACTGTCATGTTTCCAATCACGACCATGCTTTCTTGAACAGGCTTTTCTAATGCTCCTGAACATAGTCCTATTAACTCCGCAATCGCAAGTTCTTCAGTTAGTCCAATCCCTTGCAAGTCACTGATATGCATGAGATAATCTTTCGTTTTCGTGCTTATAGAATTGCTTATACTTTTACTATTCGCTGTAAAGTAGCGGAATGCTGTATCTAAGCTTTCTTTAGCCCCACGATGAGAGCCCACACCAGATTTATCAAACTTACCTGTACCACTTACCACTTGATTTTCAAGCTTATAGACACCAATCATTCCAGAATTACCATGACCTACAACATATACATGACCAGGTTTTCCCATACCTTCTGGAATCAACTTGCCTCCGCCTTGTTCTGGGACAGAAACATATTCTTCATTCATGGACTCTTTATCAATATACGAGAACATGACATCGTAAAACTCCATGCCACCTATTTTCTTTAACTGCTCTTTTACTCTCCGTCTTCCTTCAAGAGCATATTGCAATACTTCTTCAATATCATCTTTTGTGTACTCTCCATGTGGATACAAGAGCTTTACTAATCCAGAAACGGTTTTACGTACAGCTACCGTATCACGTTGGTTTAAGTTATTGCCCAACTTGTAATAGCGATCAATGGAATCAGCAAATGACCGTTTCCTCATCTCTCTAAAAAATTCAGCGATATAATCCACGATAAAACCGTATTTATCGGTAAAAAAGTCGGGCCGCATTTTCGGGATTTCCCAACCAGGCAAGTAATAGTGCATACGATCAAAAAATGCAGTATCGTTCGCCATTTCTTCTGGAAACGGAGCAAATAAGTGAGAAGTTTTAATTAAAGAATCGACACTTTGGTTAATGTTGCCGACAAAAACCATACTTGCAGAAGCTGTTTTCTCTTCCTTCCCTCTTGCAAATGATCCTGATGCCATGTAATCTTTCATAATTTGAATGCCATCTTTGTCCTTAAATTTAATACCCGCTACTTCATCAAACGCTACACAATCCCATAGCCCAACAAGCCCTATTTTTCTTGTAGACATATTATAGAAAAGGTTGGCTACCGATGACTGTCCGCCTGAAACGAGGATACTATTTGGTGATATCTCCTTATATACATGAGATTTCCCTGTTCCCCTCGGTCCTAATTCGCACATATTATAGTTGTTTTCAACTAAAGGAACGAGCCTTAGTAGTAAGTGCCACTTAACCTTCTCTTCTATTTGCGTTGGCTCCATTCCTGTTGAACGAATGAGTACGTCAATCCACTCTTCTTTTGTAAAGTTCTTTCTACCTTCTATAATTTCAGAGAGATCCATGTTCGGCATTTGGATTGGCTTTAAGCTACTTACACTAAAAGGATTGGAGTTTTTTACTTCTTCATCATAGAAGTAATCAATTTTAATCATGCACCAAATTCCACCTGCCAAAAGCTTGTCAAACTCTTTAACAAAATTAGAACCGATTGGTACACCTTTTAACCCGAGGTTAGAGAACTCTGCTTCATACGTATCAATTTTAGCATTTAACGTAACCGTTACTTTATCGATAATGGAGTATTGTCCAAGCTCTTTTATTTTCGACTTAATTTTCTCAGCTTCATCAGGTCTTACATAGTTATCAGATAAAATCTTTTTAACTCGTTCTACCCCTTCTCGAATACTTTCCTCATCATCCGTTGCACAGTACATCCCAAGAAGGTATTCCAAAACATAGACAGGGACATTGGCTCCCTCTTTAATAAGCTTTGTTAAATCTTTTCGAACTACACGCCCAGCAAAAACATCATTCAACTTTTTATCTAAGTCCGTTGTTGGTATATCCCTTACTTGCTCTTCCATTCACAGCCCTCCTATCCCCTAAAAATCAAAATCACTGACAATACCTAAATTGATCGTAAAAGGAATTCTATCAACAGTTACCTGTGTTTCTGTATCTTTAATGACTAAGTAGTAAGTTTTACCCCTGTCATATGGAATTGATTTTAATACAAATCGAAGCTTAAATGTACGGTCTTCTGGATTGTCAAACTCACGATCACCGATAATGGTTTCTTCATTAGAAATAACGCTTCCGTCTTCATCAGCCATATAAATGACAACCGTTCGTGCAATCATTTTTTCTTCAACTTTTTCCGTTTGGAAGAAGGATAGATTAAAAATGCTATTCGTAATTTTTCTTGTCGTATTCGTTAGTTTAATATCAACCTTTTTAATCTCCTTAGTCCCTTTTTGTCCACTACGCTTATTTTTAAACATGAGTAGAGGCACGACAACTTCCTGAAGACTTGCCCCACCATGAACAAAGTTCACACCAGAGCCTTGAATTTTAAAGCGGATCGTAGCATTCGGAACATAAGCTGTTAGTTGCTGTTCATTTTTAACAACGGAACTTAAATCAATGTTTAAAAGTCCTGATACTTCTCGTTTTTCCGTTGATAGCATGTATCTACGTTTCACTTCAATCGTATCCAACTTCTCTTTTTCCATCTTATCGCTTTCTTCAAGAGCTTCTCGTTGATAGAGGAAACCATGATCTGCAGTAATATAAATGTTAACCCCACTCAAATCATCACGTATGATTTTTACAAGGTCGTAAATTTCATTCATTGCCTTTTCAACCGCATTAAACGTATAGATTTCAGTCGAGGCTTTATCACCCATTGCATCAATCGTGTCATGATAAATATAAATCAGCTTTTTCCCTTTGAAATATTCCCTTCTGCCAGCCTTGTTCATGTTGAACACATCTTGAAAATGAATTGCTACACTTTCACTTTCAGCTTTTGCAATAATTTTTTTACGGTTCTCAAGTCCCGATGAATCCTTGCCATCAACAAGAACTCTTGCGTTTCCATCAAAATCAATGGAACGGTATGGCAACAATGATGCCATTCCGAGCTTCGTCACTGACGGGATAACTCCTAACATTGTTTCTACTTCACAGCTACCTAACGTTTCTGCATTCAGGCGTTCGCTAATTTCCACGCCTACTTCATAACGCATAGCATCGGATATAATGACAAAGACACGTTCTCCTTTACTCATTTTAGAAGAAACAATATTTCGATAAAAATCTTGTTGGTTACTAACTCCTGGTAGAGACCACTGTTCTCTTAGCTCCGTACTAACCGCTTGTGACCAATGGGAACTCAATTCACCTTGATACCAATTCGTATATATGTTTTCTACCATCAGTTTCAGCTTTTTTAACAACTCATTATTGGATTCCTGGTCATACGCCACATAAAACTTTCGATAATACGTATCCATGACATAATATTTGTTCACATAGGCTTCATACATTTCGACAGCTTGTCCTTGTGGAATACGAGCTTCTTGTTCTTTATAAAATTGATGAATCTTGACTGTATAATAGAGAGCTTCATAGATGTTTTCATACGTTTCATAGAAATGCTTGGCTCTTCTCAATTTAATGAGCTTAATGTACTCTTCATAATCTTCCAAATTTGTTGAAAGGCTGTTAGCGATGTAAATGATTATGGTTCGATCAAAATAAGGGAAAATATCGGCTTGTTTAAATGATTCGACAGAAATTTGATTTACAAGATCAGAAAGCTGGATTTCTTGCTCGATTAACTTAGCGTATTCGTTATACACTTCGTAATCCGTTTTATGATGCATCCAATGGTCAATAAAAACTAACCCATTTGTTTTGTTACGCTGTGCAATGTAATCCTTAATATTAGATAGATAGCTTTCGTCAATGGAATGACTCAATGCCGTTACGGTTAAGTGCATGAATAGCATTTTTAATGAATTTGTTTCTCTCTCGTAGCCATAATGATTAGCAACATACTTCCAAAACACTTCCGTATCAAAAAACTTCTCCAACAATTCAAGATATTTATTTTCTTCGTCATTTAACGAATCCATCAATACTGTTTTTACAATCGTTTCAAAGTCGAGTGTTTTCACATTACATAGCACTGCCATGATTATCATTTCAATCGTTTCTTCTGTAAAGGATTCTGTGCTAAACGCTTGAAACTTCTTGTAGCGATCCTTGTTGTTAAAGAACTTCTCATATTTCTTTACAACCATTCGTAATGAGGAATCAATATGTAAATCATTTAATAGTAATGAAATCTTATCAGCGTAAAACGTCTTGGAATAAAGTACCGTATCAATCACCCAATTATCCTCTACGCCAAGCTCTAAGTTTGTGTAAATTAAGTAATGAGAAGTCGGATCTTCCTCTTCTAATAGATATTTCGTATAAAAGTTATTCTTTTCCGTCAACTGATGGACTTTCACGTTATCAATGGCAATTTGGTCAATGTCCTCAGCAAATTCGTTATCTTTATCGAACCAAAAAATGATTTTACGCTGTTCACCATCATTGAGTGGTTGACTGAAATGTTCTGTCAAAGTCGATATGACTTGGGTTAAGTTCAAATAATTCACCTTCTTTCCATTTATCCATCGATATAGACTGAATAAATCGAGTAACTTATTTTTTTGCAAAGAAGAAGCAACCCCCATGTAGGACTTGCTTCTTTATCTTTTTAAATATTTTCTACGATAGATTTTATTTCGATTTGGGAGAATTGCTCTCTCCACTCATCAATATTATACACTGCAAAACTTGATAAAATTTTTCTTTTCAATCTATCATCTACAAGGGATAGTGGTAATTGTTTTCCTATTTTCAAAACAAGTTGTTTTCTTATTTTTTTATCAATAATAGGATGCTCAATTAACAAAACGTATGTGATAGGTTTTTCTTCTTGATTGCCTCCACACGCCCAAAATAAAAGAAGACTATCGTAAAATTTCCGAGCTATCTTTTTATAAAAATCTTCATGTTTCATTTTTTTAACCATAGCGTCAGGGGCTTTGGCTCCTTGAATATTTGCATTTTTATATTCAAGGAAAACAATCTCCCCCTCAATCTCAGTAATAAAATCAACATCGCTTAGCATAGTAGATTTTGTTAGTTCTTGTACTTGCCATACATAAGGTGCATTAGAAAAATCAAATTGAAATTGTTTATTCTCATCTAACAATACTTTTCCTGTCATGCTTACACCTCAAAATTACTTTCAATCACTTGATCTAATAATTCAGTGTCTGCTTCAATGATTGGATTGTTAGGTAGTTCGCCAAAATAATCGCTTGAATCTGCTTGGACACCATCGTTTGTCTTATACAAATGATGAAACTTTACCTTATGATCTTTCTTACGTTTAATTTCAAAATACTTTGCTAAATTATAATTGTGCGTAGCAATGAAAACCTGTACTCCACTTCTCTGTAATTCAAGTAAAATATCCACTAAAACAGGAATTAACTCAGGGTTAATATTTGCTTCAGGTTCATCCCAAAAGAGTATTGTTCCTTCCTCAATCAAACCATTACGAATTAACTTCCATAACAGACCAAACTTTCTTAAACCTTCTGCCTCGATTTGAAATTCAATTTTCTTCCCATTTGATTTAACAACGTAAAAACTACTTTTTTCATGAATGACGTGCCCATCTATTACTTCGGAAATCTTCTGAAGAGTCATTTCATTTATTGGAGTAATTGCTCTTGTTTCAGGAAGTTCAGCATTTGTAATAATATCTGCATACGTTTTATCAAACGGCAACGAATATTTGTTGTACATTGCTAAAAAACCTTGAGCATGGGACAACATTTCCTTTGCAGGTATAAATACATTTTTTACTTTAAAATCAATGTCAGAATAACTTGCTCCATCTCCTGCTAACTTCATTCCTTCATGTTTAATAATAACGTGCGAAACGTAACTATTTTTAGAAAAGTATGCAGTCACATGTGTTTTCTTATTTCTATCCCGTTGATCCCTTACTAAATTCATTGGATTTACTTTAAAAAATGGTTGAGATATGTCAAAGATGTCTTCTCCTTTGTTATTTACACTTTCACACAACGCATATAACGATTTAAGTAAGTGTGTTTTTCCCGTTCCATTTGTACCAATGATAATATTTACACCTGATGAAAAGTCGATTTCCACATTTTCAAATACAGTAAAATTTTCGATACAAACTTTTTTGATTGTCATTCAATCACTCCCTTCTTACAACTATCCTAACTTCATTTTATCCAACAACTCGCCTATTTCCCAAACTAAATCTTTGCTACTAATCCTTTAAATTTCTCATAGTTCACAACTACTCCGTCATCTAAGTCAATTTCAATTTGCATATCTGCCATATGGTGTAATACTTCATCATAACTTTTGAGCTCTTCAATCTTTTTCTCTAACGTCTTCAATTCCTTTTTCGCATCACTGATTTCTTTTGCAGTAGAGTCACCTTCAATAATTGTTAGCAAATCTCTTTTTTCAGCATCTAAGCGAATTTGGTATTCATGTAAATAATCCGTTCGTATTCTCGATAGCGTTGTTTTATCATAGCGGTGCATATAGATTAAACAGTTAAATGCTTTCTGTTTACCAGAAGTAAATAACCAATAAATTGGGCGTTTCTTATACGTTTGAACATGGTCTTTATAAAAATCATTTAAGAAATAACGTCTAATCGTTTCTTTAGCTGTTTCTCCTTTTTTCTTACCAAGAGTGTCTGCTATGAAATCAAGGTTTTCTGATAAAGTTTCCTCACCAAATGTAACTTTAACAAAGTCATTAAATCTTGAAACAATGTCATCTTCAAAGTAGGCTCCAGGTAGAATTGGCAGGATGTTATCTTGATCTGCTGGGAAAGTTTGATATTTAGTTGGATCAAATTCCCCACCAGCATAAATCAGACCTTCTTCGTCTAAGGAATAGCGGCCAAACATACAGCCGATGGCGTAGGAAATACAGCTTTTAATATCTCCTTCTATATCTGGTTTACGAATTTTAATATCTTCATCCTCAACCCTTGGGTTTAGATCATTATGCATTCCATACAGCTCTATAAAATGTGTATTTAATGATTCTTCATTATTTTTTAATTTTATAAATTGTGACTCTAAAAAGGCTTTCCACTTATTAAACACATTTTCAAGTGTAGACTTTTCTGTTTCTATAACGAGTAAAGGATGCTTTTTAAAACCTAAAGATGTTTCATACGAATTCCAATCTTGTTTTGAAATATTTATATTTTCTGCAACTACGGCTTTCACCTTATCCATATCCCCTTTACTTTCTTCAATAAATGGGATTCTTCTAATATCAGATATATTGGTATTAAGTGTTGGATTTAAAGCTCTTATTATTGTTTCGTGAACTTTACTATTTAATAGTCCGATAAAATATAGTGTATCATCAACATTTTTAATAAATATAGAAGGGGCCGCAAGATTAAAAGTTGAATCTTCTTCTAAGATTCTTACAGAAAATTTCCCGCTGGTTATTAAAGTCCATGTAATACCTTTTCTAAACCAAATATATTCAGGTGCAATTCTTGCAACGGAATCATTTTTATAATGTGCCCTTGCATCCTCACTCCAATTTATAACAGTTTCAATGTTTCCATACCACTTTCTAAATGAACCACCCTTGGCATGAATAACCCACTTTTTACCTTCCCCTATTTTAGTGTGATCCACTTCCCATAAGAACCTCAAGTATTTATCATTATTGCCTGTTTTTGTCTGCCCATCTGATATTGAAATATCATAAAGTGTCCGAGAGTTAAATAAATTTGTAACCTTTTTATTTAGCCAATAAGCTAATATATATTGAGGAATACTTTTGAAATCTACTTGATCGTATGTATACCTATAAGGGACAGAACTATTATAAACAGCTTCTTTTGCTTTATTTTTTTTCTTTTCAGAAGATCTTTCATCAACCAACCTAAGATATATTCCTTTTTTTCCAGGAATGTTTGTATTTCTCAATACAAATGCAGTTGATTGCACAACCTCACCACCAATTTCTTCAAAAGCTCTTGGACCTAAGTGCAACATTGATTTAATTATTTTTTTATTGATAATCTTTTCTCTTAACTTTTCAAAACTGTTCAAGAACATCCATGAATGCTGATTGACAGTTGCATAAAACCCTTCAATTTTTATGTAATGATCAATTTCCATAAAACAGGCAAAAAGGTCAGATTTAGAGTCAGGATAATTCCCCCTTAAAAAGTCAGATAACTCTCTATTCATACTTCCATAGCCCATATAAGGGGGATTTGTTACTAATATTTCATATTGATTCGCCATAATTTCAGTTTGTTTTAACAAGTTGGGTATTATATTTAATGCCTTCTTCTTTATCTCTTCATCTAATAAATTTTCAGCTGGATTGTTCTGTATGTAATCTAATCTATCTTTTAAAAAACCTAAGTCGAACTTTTCTACTTTAAGCAAAGATCCAATCGTTTTTGCATCTTTAAACTGCTCAATAAATTCTTTAATAGTATTAAATTGTTCTCCTTCACGTTCACCTGC
The DNA here is from genome assembly GCF_000621445.1 of Alkalihalobacillus bogoriensis ATCC BAA-922. GTDB lineage: Bacteria > Bacillota > Bacilli > Bacillales > Bacillaceae_F > Bacillus_AO > Bacillus_AO bogoriense. The sequence goes on from NZ_JHYI01000035.1 coordinate 39,914, forward strand.
AATATAAGCAATATCATCTTCATCAAGGCTATTCGTTTCCTGAATTGAAGCTAAGTTCAGTTGCAATCCTTCTCTCTCAATGCTCCTGAAGAAACGCTTATTATACTCCAATGCCTTCATTACCACTGAGAAACAAGCAAGTTGATAGGCTCTGTCATCAATATCTAAGCCATAAAGGTTATTTTCAATAATTAACCTCGGTATTTCCCTATCCATATACCCACATTTACTATATATTTCAAAGAGAACATCAAACATATAAACAAGAATATGCCCACTGCCCATTGCTGGATCGAAACATTTAATATCCTCGACTTTTAAATCTCCATTGATATACGGAGCTAACTTCTCTTCGAAGTCTAAATCCTGATTAGGATTTTCAAGATAGAACTCCCAATTCGAAAGTAAGTCACGATGCTCTGGATGCGATTCAATCCAATACCGCCCTAATGAGTTTTGCACCATATAACGTACTATCCAATCAGGTGTGAATAGCTGAGTTGCAAATGGAATTTCCTCTGCCTTATATTTAGATTTCTGCTTAAATACTCTTTCCTTTTCCTCAGCAATGTAAAATTGATATAGCCAGCCGATGATTTCAATTTTGTTCCAATCTTCTTCTGCTATTTTCTCTGTATTTGTCATTTCCCTAAGAAATGAATCCTTTGCTAATAGCCCCTCTGGAAAAAGTATCTCTGTAAAGTCATCAATCTTCTCAAACATAAAGGGCATATAACGATTTAAGTCATTACAATGCTTAATAATCAAATACTTAAACAGTTCTTCTGACTCATTATTTACCTTCATCTCATAAACAAGCTCTTTATCAAGGTCTAAATCAAGAGAGAGTGCTTCTTTCATCATATCAGGTTCAGCACTATCAGCATTACTTGAAGAAAATACTCTAACTTTTGTAGGGAGATAATTGTTGACCTCCATAAAACGTAATGCTGTAAAACGGTTAAACCAAGTGTAAGCCACTTCTTCCATTACTCTGCTAAAACTTGTTTGGTTAATTCGATCAATTAGTCGTTCCCTTTGTACTTTTTCACTCTTTGAAAGCTGTCTACCATCGATAAAGATGGCATCTGAGCTTTCGATTTCTGCCTTTGTAATTTTATCTGCTGAAATTCCTATTTTTAATGCTTTTGCTTCTACTTTTTTGAGTAGCTCACGTCTGGCACTTGTCGCAAAGTTTTTCAATGCTGTTTTGTTCATTTTGTTTTCACCTTCTTAATCCAAGAACTCGATATGTTTATTGGATTTGATAATTTCTTTTAGTTTGTTTGATAACGTATTCACGAATTGGTCTACATCTTCTTCTGACTGTAACGTCTTAACAGCAAGTAATTCGGATACTTTAACCTTTTGCTTTTGGATCGTTGCTACAGGTGGTTGTGTTTCAATCACGCCTGTACCTTGTTCTTCTTGCTTTCTTCTTTGCCACTCTTTGATTTCTCGATCAATCACACGTTCATATTTCTCTTTAAAGCTCGTACTTTGAGAAATCGTTGCATCGACTTTATAAATGTCTACGAAGCTTTCAATGTTTGTTGTGAGATCTTTGTAATATTGGTCAACTCTTTGCTTCGTTTCTGTTGATACACCATACTGCTTAGCAAGAATAGCTAAGTTTTCATAATCAGCTTGTAATTTGCTCTTCGCATTTGTTTTCTTCTCTTCAAGAACAGCGTTAATTGTTTCTTCCACTTTATTTACAAGCTCTGGAATGTCCTTAATCTTCTTATACGGAATTGGATCTTTCACAATGTCTGTTAGCTTCTGGATGAAGTCCTCAGATCCATCACTCATGACATACATCTTATTTTCTTCGTATTTTTTAAGAGCTTGTAATCCTTCATCAAAAATACGTTTCTGATCTGTTCCAAAGAAACTCTTTACATAGACAATATCCTCTTCCCAATCTAATAGATCATCTTCCATCTCTTTTAATTTTGTAAAGAAAGAAGCATTGTCTAAGCCTTTATGGAATTCACCGAAATACTCTAATCCTTTATCGAGTAAGCTCAATCCAGGGTATTTACGCCCTTCATAACGAGCTTTTAAAGCATTGATTTCAGAGATTTGACGTTCCATTAGTGTACGAATATCTTTCACCAATCCATCTTCATCATCCGCCAAATCGGTTTTATTAAAGACTTCCTTACAAATACTTTTAGCTACTCGAATTAACGATTCATCGACTTTTACTCGTTTTAAAACAATCGCTTTATCCGCTTCTTGTGTTTTCGTTAGGACAGTAATAATTTTATTTACCCCATCTTCTGGCTCTAAATATTGTGCATTGTAGCGAATGCGAATGCGTTGTTCTTTTAGTAAATGTGCAATAATTCCTGCGATATCGAGTGGTCTCCAGCCGTATGGCTTGTCATTGAAACGATCAAGAAGTGGTTTTACTCGAACTTGTTTCTTAATCTCATCCTGTAAGCCTATAAAGTCAGATACTTCTTTGATCGCAAGTGGATTGGGGATTTGTTTCATGTCCTCACCAAGCGTTAATTGCTCGTCTTTTACAGCTAAAATATCAATGAGATCTCGCTCCGTATCTAAGTGCGTTTTTACATACGCTAATTTCGTATATACGTTTTCAACTAACGATTCGAGAGCCGTATTAAACTTCTCTTTCACCGATGAACCTTTAATATCAACACGATCACCGTTTACATAAAAGACGGATGATTTAATCGCATCTTCCAACAAATCTCGTACCCTTCTTCTACGTTCTCTTGCCTCAGCTTGTTTATTGTTTAAGATATTTTGGATACTCTCAGGTAGTTGTGTGATATTACGCTTTTTGCGGTATTCTTCAATTTGTAGAACTTCCCGCATTTCTTCAATATACGTATCACTACCACCTAATTTTACAATCAGTTCATTTGTTCCAGATGACATCATCATCAGCTCTTGCTCTGACTTCTCATAGTGATCGGATAGTGGCGAAAGAATGTTGATACCGATGGAAGCCGTTTGGTTTTTATAATCTTTCTCATCCATTTTTTGTCGGTAGGAAAAATCATACACTTTACCGTAGCGATAACGTGTACCTTGGTATAAATCTTCAAAAATATAGTTAGCAAGTTCTCGTTTTACGGTTTCTTCCTCAATACTTACTGCCTTTATTTCTCGATTCACATCTTGCTCATCATCGGTTAGGAAGATATAGTAATCACCATTTTTTTGAATTAACGTTTGTGAAATGAGCTTGCGAAGTGAACTTTTGATTTTTTCCTTTAATTGTAATTTATCTTCATCAATATTCGTTACCATAAGCGTAGCAATATTATCAATATTGGCTGGTAGCTCTTTAATGTATTTGATCATAAATAATACTTTCAGAAGCTCCATGTTAAATGCATCATCTTTTAAAGCTGGGTTTTCATACGCTCCTTCAATTACCCTTGAGATCGTAGGGTTTAAAAACTCCTTAATCGTATCGTAGAAGGCATAGAATGGAATTAAACTTCCTTCTGCTGAATCCTTATAGCGTAGACCCGCCTCTTTAAAAGCAGATAACATTGAACGTTCCCCTTCAGATAAGTGCTTACCACTTGAACCATGTTTACGCACCTGCTCAAATACATTTTGTAAGAGCTTGAATTGATAAGGTACAAATGGATATACGTCTGCAAATTCTTGTTCATTGTCATAACCACGAAGATCTGCTGTGCTTTCTTTGAAGCTAATTAAATTCTTCAGTATCGCACTTTTCTCAGGGAAATACACTTTAAGCTTGTCATTTACAAAGTCTTTCTTCAGTAAGATACGCTTCTTAATGACCTCATCAACAGATATCGATGATAGAGAAAGCCTTGTATCGAAGCGGCCTTGAATACGAGAGAAGTCATCACCTTTTACCTTAATGATGGTGTCAATACTTTCTTGTGAAGTAACCATAATCCATACCTTACCTTCACAATGCGTACCTAAATCTTCAGCAACAGTTTGTAAATTAAGCATTAAATTACGGCTATCCCCTATGTACTGCCCAATTTCGTCTACTAAAAAGATAAGGTGAAAGTTATCGCCCTTCTGCTTAATGTATTCTTTTACGTCTTTAGCAAACTTTTCAATGCTAATTTCAAAGTTGTTAACTCCGTTTTCAAACCAATTTCGTGCTGATTCCTCTGTCATTTCCGTTACTTTTGTTAATGCTCCAATGACATAATCCGCATCAAAATAAAAAGTGTTTCTCCTCTCTATCCACTCTTCTCCTGCCAACGCTTTAAACTCTTGCTTAAATGCTTCGTAAACCCCTTTTGCATCTAAATACTTCTCCATTTCAGCCACACCAGGAATGTCACCATAATAACCTCTATGCTCATAGAATACCTTCATAAACACTCGTAGTATCGCATCTTCTTTTGACTTACTATCTAAGGAGCTTTTCGAATCGATATTGAAAAGTATCACTTCAGTATCCACATTGGCTGTACGTTTCATATTCGCAACAATAATTGGATCTTCAATTTTCTCATCAAAAAATTCGAGTGCCTTTTTCCCTTGTACTTCTTTATTTTCAAGTAAGTACGCTAAAATTTTTAAAAAGTGTGATTTACCCGATCCAAAGAAACCTGAAATCCAAACACCCATTTTATCCGTTGTACCGTCAATTCCTTTTTGATAGTTTTCATAAAACTTCGATAGGTGTTTGTTCAACTCTCTTGTCACAACATACTCATCTAACTCTTGATAAATATGTTTTTCATCGGTCTGAGCCACTTTAATAACGCCTTTTATGTCACGTTCAATGTCTTTTTGAAACATATCTTTAATGATCATTTCTTATCCCCCTCACTAATCCACTAAGCGAAATGCTCGGTAATAATTATCATCTTTAAATTTTCCAAACAATTGAAGTGATTGCCCATCATATTGACCAGGGAAAAACATGATCACAGGTGTTTTATCTATCACTTCTTGTAAATTATTAAGTATCGTATGCGACCTGACAAATGGATAAACCTTACCTATTCCTGTTAAAAAGACAACATTATGAGCCCCTATTTGTTCTTTAATTTTTTTCAGGAAAATATCAGGTTTTGCAAAGGTTGTCATTGCTTTAAACAACGCTTCTTTTCCTTGCTTTTCTTCCATATCAAAAATACGATTAAATATGTTCCGTTCTTTTGCAATCTCTAACAGCATTTTATATAAATCAAACTCGATGATTTTGCGGTTTGTACCCTCATAGCTGAACTCTTTCTTAATATGGTTAATATAGTCTCGAACAACGAGTTCCCCTTCTGGTTCATAGTCAAAAACATAAAAGCTGATTTCATTACCAAGACCATGTCCTTGAATAAATTTGTCATCTCGTATTTTCGGAATAATTTTATCCAGCCTTGCATTCAAGTTACCCATTACTTAACACTCACTCCCCCATCGCACGCACATAATCATGCTCACCAATAAAAAACAGATGTTCTTTTACTCGTTCATCGATTAACAAGCGACTTAATTCACCTGTTTCCTTATTTTTAACGATCCCTATTTCAAACAACAACTTCATGAATACCTGTTTTAACTTATCAACCGTTTTTTCTGTCCAACTTGCCACTTTCTCGTCTTGTTCTGACTTATATGTAAAGTACGTATTCATATCTTTTTTCTCCAGCAAATAGTCATTAGCTTGAAGCTTTTCACGAATTACCTCATCCATAAATTCAAAAAACAAACGATCCGTTTTCATAATGGCATAAAGGTTAATCATTTTACCTACTTCCAAAGGTTCTTCCAATACCATTTTTCTTAATGTTTCATCCAACGTGTTAGCTCGCCTTAATACAGAAGGCAAACTACGTTTTGCACTGTTTTGCACTTTGTATTGAAAGTAGTTTTCCTCGAAAACTTTTGACCTGATTTCTTTATCTGATAAGCCTTGCTCTTTAAGTCGCAAAACTTGCTTTAACTCAAACAATAAAAACGATGCTCCTGTTAAAGATGTACTATATAATAGTTCTTTACTCATATGTAAAAACCTTCCTTATTGTTGACTATTTGTAATAGTATGACCATTCAAAGTTAGTATTCTCTCCACAACTTCAAGCCTTCTCTTACCACATTGTTGCCTTAATACTGTCGTAAATTCATTTTCCTTTAGAACTTTACTTTTATTGTTGATGAAAAGTTCATTAACTTTCGTAATTAGTTCATTTTCATCAAGTCCATTTTCCCAATACGCATCGACAATTCCGTTTAATGCTACAGCAAGGTCACGTTGCGTTTTATAAAATAGTTTCACTTCCATGATGTCACCTCAAAAAACTATCGTATTTACTCTACTTTTATTTTATTCTTACTCCAAACTTACTACAAGACCACATTTATCTATATAGCAATATTCGTTTTACATAAATCGACAAAAAGACGAAAAAGACCTCGCTGTATTTAGCGAAGCCTATCCTGATACTACCTATACAAATAATAATCCGCTCTATCTTCTATTGCTATTCGGTAACTGTCTTCCGTCTCAATATAATTTTCTATTTCTGCTGACATTATGCCACATTCATAATCTAAATCACCATCGGTATATGACTTTCTCACTTCTATTCCTTCAGCCTTAATTTCTTTGACTCTAAAAATGTACGGACTGAAAAAGAGCAAAAACCGTTCAAACAGCTTAGCAATAATTTCAAATGTTTCTTCATACGATTCAGGTGGTGCAAAATAAATCCCAATTTTTCTATCGACAAAGGTAATGTTACTGTTAATTCTTTCTTTCATTTGTCTTTTTAAAGTTTGAAACTTCTCATACATAGCAATCTTTGAAATATCGAAGTAGAGTTCAACAAAAGCTAAGCCGTTGCGATTTTTAACTGCACATCTATAATTTAACCCTGCTACCCCTGCACCTACATTTAATATATGGTCGTGGATGTACGCCTTTTTGTTATAGTAAAAGTTTAAAAAATATGGCATCCTTTCTCTTAAAACACATAACAATGCTTTCTTAACTTCTTCAATACGTGAATAATCGTATTCATATTTTGTAATTTGAGCTTGCCCTATGTAAAAGTCAGGCAATTGTTGTAATGAATGATGCACTGTTAGAATTTTGTCTACCTCTTTTATACGATACAACTCATCAAATACTTCTAATTTATAAAGCTCATTCAACTCTATCAAAAGTGGCATAACTTGTGGATCAATTTGCAAAGCATAGAAATCAATATAACGTTTGTTTTTCGCTCTAAGCCATTCTTCTATCTCTCTATTATGATTATCTTCAAATTCAGATGCAATCCAGACAATAACACCTTCAGGTTGAATTTCAATCATTTCCTTAATACGTTCTAAGTAACGAGTATTAGACTTCGTAATTTGTACTTCTATTAAAATATTAAGTCTTCGCTTTCTATCAACAGCACTAATATCTGTTTTCTTTCCACCTGCTCGATTTTCCAATTCGATATTTGCTAATTGCAATTGCATTGCATCTTCTAAAATACTCGGATACTTGATTAACGCCCAGCAAAAGATTGCTTCCTTGTTCGAACCATTCTTACTCACCTTTAGCCTTCCTCCTTATCTATATTTTGTAAATTATTTTTGACAAAAAAATAGAAGCATTATATAACCGTCAGGCTACACAATGCTCCCTTTAACTTTGCTCTTCTATTTTCCCTTGAATCTTTTTTATAGTCCGTAAAACCATACTCCTTGCCTCCTTATCTTCATTTACGTCATTATAAGAATATACGTTCCTAATGTCAATAAATATTAACCATCTCTTTTTCCCTTTTCCCTTAACTCTACTCTATGTATGACGAGAACAGAATAAATCTGTTCCCTTTCCAGCAATTAAAACACTTCTTTAAATTTGCTAATGGCTGTACTGATATTGTTAATGTCACTAATCATTGTAGAATGACTCCACTTTGCCTTGATAATTTCGTCAATCACATTTAACAATGCCTCTTTTGCATCCGCATGAAGAGTAACTCCACCTGTTGTAACAGATGAATGTCCATATAATAATTCAGCTAATGTCTTAGTTGTATGCTCTTGCCCTGAATTAGATATCTGCAACAAATCAAACACATCCACATCTAATGCTTCTGCAATTTCCTCAATGATAACGAAGCTTGGTCGCTTCTTCTCCCCCGTTTCGATCCTATGAACATAACTTGCACTTACATCTACTTTTTTAGATAGTTGTTCTAAACTATAGCCCTTTTCCTCTCTTAACCTACGAATCAATTTACCAAACTCCGCTGGCATTTGTTTTCTACCTTTTCCCATCTCAATCACTCCTGTTCTACTTTTTCCATTATAGAAATCCTTTTTGATTAAAAATCTTTATATTATAGATTAGTAGAGTGATTTTATAACTTAAAAACAGAAAATTTGATAGTAAGTCTTAAATTCGGCATGTCAGTTATGTGAATGTGGTAGTTCTATGAATAAGTTACATAAGTTATATGCATATTTTTCATATATGTTATGTCCATTTTCTGTAAAACATATGAACGATATTCATATAAAAAGCTTGGTTGGTAGGAAGTTAAGATACAGTTTCCATAGTTTATATGAAAGTCTTTCATACAGTATGGTTAAGATTCTTAGTTTGCAAGGAACATAAGTTCGTTTTTATTGAGTTAAGAAACTAACTGTAATAAAAAGCAAGAGAAAGTCCATCATATCTTATTTAGAATTATTCTAAATAATTTTCGGTGCTCTTTGTAGGTGTTTTTTTCATTGAATGTGGATATAGGAGACACGTAATACAGATATAGAAGATTGCCAATCATAGAAGATGTTCAAAGGAAACATAGAAGACTTCCATCCCAGAAAAGAATAGAAGCCTAAAAAATGAATCGCTATATATAGTATTATGTTTTCCGAAAGTTGCTAAGTAGAGATTAGGTTTCAGGATAAAGGGAGGAGAATGACTTAGGTAAAACGTAATACAACACTATTCCCCTATATCCTTATTTCTCCTCTGTGCAGATTGATTTACTTAACATGTTTTAGTGCTTCACGTTTGCTAAGGTTTTGCAATGGCGTATTTTCAACAAACGTAATGACAGACTGCGGATTTGTTTTTGCATACTGCCTCAATGACCAACCAATTGCTTTTGCGATAAAAAACTCTTTATCATCCCCATGCCTCTGACAATAGGAAAACAATCGCTTTTCATCCGTCTTATCTTTAAATGATAATTGATGTAAAATAGCTGTTCTTCTTACCCACATATTGTCATCATTAACCCATTCATCCATTACTTTTACTTGTTCTGGAAATTCCAAAATAATATGTCCTACTACACCACTTGCAAGGTTATCTATTGTATCCCACCATGATTTTGTAATTATGAGTTTCTTAATTTTAGGTAAGTCCTCAGAAACCAATAATTTCTTTGATTTTTTTAAATAATCAATGGCTACGTATTGGTATTCTCTCTCACGCTGTTCCCAAAGGTCAAAAATAAATTCCCAATCAACCGCCTTCTTGCCAACTTGCCATTCTTTAAATAGAGTAGAAGTAGCTTTTTTTCTATCAGGCGTTTGAATTCCCATAAATTCAAAATGGTTTTTCATATAAGCAGACATTCCGATTGCTTTTTCCGAGTTTTTTAACAACTGAAAATGGTTTGTTACATCTTGAACATTCATTGATTGTCACTCCTACACATAGAGATGATCACTTTTTCACTTCATAGTGAAGCTCTACAAACTGATTAAACGTTCTTGTTCCAATAAGTGATAGTTCTAATTGTACTTCTTTAAATAAAGGTATACCGTTTCCTAAAACCGCTGGTGCAACAGTTAAAATCACTTCATTAACCAACTCTTCTTTTATGAATGATTGTATTATTTCTCCACCACCAACCAGCCATATGTTTTTGCCTTTTTGTTTTTTTAGCTTATTTGTAAAATCAACGATATCCTCGTTTATAAATCTTGTATATTCCGTATGCTCTTGATTAGAACTTGTAAACACATAACACTCCTTTTCTTTATAAGGAAATTCCTCGGTTACATGTTGTATTATCCAATCATATGTTCTTTTCCCCATCAAAACTGTATCAACAGTAGCATAAAACTCCGAATAACCGTTATCTCCGTCACCTTCTACATTAAATAACCAATCTAATGAATCGTCTTTTGTAGCAATGTATCCATCTAAACTCGAAGCGATAAATACAACTACTCTTCGCTTTTCAGCCATAATAACCACCTTCTCATCACTTCAAACAACGAATAAATACTACCAACTTCCTTAATTATACAGAAAAGCCCAGCCAGATTAAATACTGTATTACTCTTGCAACCTACCCTTACTTAATTTAATATATATAGGAATATACGTTCGTAAGTAAAGGAGCCGACACATGACTACAGTACCGAAAGACTTGAAAGACTATGCTTTTCAAATTGCGACTGAAGTTGCACGTTTGAGCGGAAAAGAACCTTTGGCAATTTGGAACTCAGAGAATTTTCAAAAAGGTTTACAAGAAATTGCTGAAAAAGAGCTGGAACGATTAAAAAAGGAGCAAAAATAAGAAAAAGGAGAGATGCTGACTACATTTCTCCTTTCTCTAAGTTCCATCTTGTTAACTTGTAAACTCGTTTAAGCCTTCTGCTTATATATTGCATTCCAAATATCAGCTAACATTTCGTCTACTTCTTCTCCCTTTTCAAATAAAGCCTTTAATTCAGTTAGATACCCTATTGCCTCGTTTATATTGCTGTCATTTGTTACGTTATATTGCTTTATTTCAGTAATAGCATTATCTATCTTCTTCGCCATTACTACATTTGTATATTTATTTTTATTCCTTCTTTTAATCTCATCTATTAAACCATTTGCCAGAGATCTTGCCTTTTTCATAATTTGTTCTATAATTAAGTCTGATTTGTCTAATTTTACTTCGATTACTTCTAACCTCATGTGACTATATTCTAAATAATCTACTTTTTCAGTAAGTCTCTTACGGATGTTCTCTTTAAGTTCTGTTAACTGTGGAAATTCCCCTACTAATCTATTGAGAGCTGAATCGACCATAGCCTCACTATCATTTGTTATATATTCAAGCAGTGCTTCGAATTCTTCTTTATACCATTCATATCTTTCTTTAAAGCTTTCAAGCGTTTCATTTGTCATAAAGAATACATGTTCATCGAAGCGAATGTCTTTATCTTTGTAACTAACGAAATCACTATCAAAATCATCTTCTGCTCCATAAATTTCTATTTGTAAATGATCAGCCCATGTTTTTGATACCGCAGTATCATTGATATCATCGTATACCT
>NZ_JHYI01000036.1 GCF_000621445.1 Alkalihalobacillus bogoriensis ATCC BAA-922
AATGATATTTGATAGGCATGCAAATCTAAAGTATCGATATGGGAACCGAAAATTCTGGTGCACAGGTTTCTATGTGGATACAGTAGGAAGAAATAAAAAGGTGATTGAAGAATATATAAGAAACCAAATACAAGATGATATAGTCGCGGAACAACTAAGCTTGTTAGAGTATGTGGATCCGTTCACAGGGGAAGAAATAAAGCGGAAAAAGAAAGTGAGATAGGCCTTTAAGGTCTGGCCAGTGAAAGTAGTACAATTGGCGAACCATTCAGTAGCCCTTTAGGGCTTGGTCAGTAACAAAGGCTTTCAGCCGCAGAACAAACCACCCGTTCACACGGGTGGTTTTGATTTCAGATACCTCCTCCATTATTTGGGTTAAAATTAGTGGCTCATCGTAAAGTAACGGAACCAATGTCCGTAAAGTTCTACCCTTAGTGTTACCATTCTATAGAAGACTTGATCAGCGTGACAGCAGTCTCAGATTCTCGTTAAAATGGCCTGTTTCTTCTCCTCTTTTCTTTCCGTAATTATTAAGTTATCGTAACAAAAATTTGCAGATACTTGACTTTTTTCGAAAATGAAGTAAAATTTAGTAAAATATTTTACTTAAAAAGTAGAGAAAAATGAGTGGAGGCTTTTTTAAAATGGCAACAATTAAAGATATTGCAGAAATAGCTGGTTATTCAATATCTACGGTTTCTCGAGTGTTAAATAATGACCAAAGTTTATCTGTTCCTGATGAAACGAGAGATAAAATATATGAAGTAGCGGAAAAACTAAATTACCGAAAGAAAACAGTAAGACCGATTGTGAAAAACATTGTATTTCTCTATTGGTTAACAGATAAAGAAGAGCTTGAAGATGTTTATTTTAAAACGATGAGATTAGAAATCGAAAAAATGGCGAGAAAATTTAATGTGGAGCTTACGACTTATAAAATTGGAGACGGCATTGATAGTATTCCTGATAATACAGAAGGGTTTATTGCTGTTGGTACATTTTCAGATAAAGAGCTCAAATATTTACGAGGAATCACGACAAACGGAGTTTTTATTGATTCAACCCCAGATCCAACCCATTATGACTCTGTAAGGCCGGATTTAGTCCAAATAACAAAAAACACGATCGACTTTTTAGTGGAAAAAGGCCATAAGAGTATAGGATTTATCGGGGGAACATATCATAATCCAAATACAGACAAAGATGAGATGGATTTGCGTGAACGAGAATTTCGAAAAATTATGGATGAAAAAGGATTGCTCAATGACCAATTTATTTTTTGCAGAAGAGGATTTTCAGTTGATAATGGCTATTATTTAATGTCTAATGCGATAGAAAAATTAGGGGATGCGTTACCGACAGCATTTTATATTGCAGCCGATCCGATTGCTGTTGGTTGTCTGCAAGCGTTAAATGAAAATGGGATTGCAATTCCTAATCGAGTTAGTGTCATCAGTATCAATAATATAAGTGTTGCAAAATATGTATCTCCTCCGTTAACAACATTTCATATCGACATGAGAGAAATGTGTAAAAATGCAGTTCAATTGTTGTTAGAACAAGTTATAGAAAAGAGAAAACTTGTAAAAACCTTATATTTAGGTTCTGACATGGTTACTCGTAAAAGCACAAAATAAACGCCTGTGCGGCGTTTTTTTTTTTGTGCGTAAAAATGAATATTAGGCAAAAATATGTCTAGTAAATTAATTTTGTAAACTTTTTTACTTGAATGAGTAAAAAAGTTGTTTACATGTTTTCTCCTAGGTGCTATATTAAATTTACTAAAGCGTTTACAGAAAAACGTTTTACTCTACTAACCAATTTGAAGGGGTGTCAAACAATGAAAAAGCATAAAAAATATGTTGGCATTTTAGGTGCAATTGCGTTAAGTTTGTCTCTAGCCGCTTGCGGACCTCAAGATAGTGGTTCTGAAGGCACTGAGCCGAAAGAAGCGCCAAAAAGCAACAACGAGTATGATTTACTTGTATGGGAAGATATTGAAAAAGCAGATGGTATTCGTGAGGCTATTGCAAAGTTTGAAGAAGAACATGATGTAACTGTTCGAATCGTGGAAAAACCATATGCACAACAAATTGAAGATTTACGTCTTGACGGACCAGCTGGAACAGGCCCAGATGTTTTAACAATGCCTGGTGATCAAATTGGAACAGCGGTAACAGAAGGATTATTAAAAGAGCTTTCTGTAGGGGAAGATGTTCAATCTATCTTTACAGAAGTCGCGATGGAATCACAAACAGTTAATGGTAGTGTTTACGGATTGCCTAAAGCTGTTGAAACGACAATGCTTTTCTATAACAAAGATTTAATTGCTGAGGAAGATGTACCAACTACATTAGAAGGATGGTATGAGCATTCAAAAGAAGTAACAGATGGAAGTCAGTTTGGATTTTTAGCTTTATTTGACCAAATTTACTATGCCAATAGCGTATTGAGTGGATATGGTGGATATATCTTTGGAAAAGATGCAGAAGGAAACTTTGACCCGAGCGATGTTGGTTTAAATAACGAAGGAGCAATTGAAGGAGCACAAGAAATTCAAAAGTTTTATAGTGAAAAGCTCTTCCCATCCGGAATTATCGGGGAGCAAGGAATTAATGTGCTAGAGTCATTGTTTACAGAAGGAAAGGCAACAGCTGTAATTTCTGGTCCATGGAATGTAGAGCCATTTGAAAGAGCAGGAGTTAATTACGGTGTTGTAAAACTACCTGAATTAGCAAACGGTGAAAACATGAGTTCGTTTGTTGGGGTAAAAAGTTATAATGTAAGTTCATATTCTAAAAACGCAGAGCTAGCTGAGCAATTAGTGATTTTCCTAACAAATGAAGAAAACTCAAGAACACGCTATGAAGTAACAAAAGAAGTACCAGCTGTACAAGCATTAGCAAATGACCCTGTTGTTGCTGAAAGTGAAGCAGCACAAGCAGTTGCAGAACAATCTCAATTTGCTGAATTAACGCCTAACATTCCTGAAATGAATGAAGTTTGGTCTCCGACTGATGCAGCTCTTCAAACAATTGCAACGGGTAAATCACAACCAGAAGAAGCATTAAACCAGGCTGTAACGATCATAGAAGGACAAATTGAAGCGAAGCATGGTGGGCGATAACGAATAAACAGTGGTGGTGCCAGCCGGAGTCGGTTTTGGCACCATTCATCTATAACGACACCATTCCATGTCGTTATCTTAAATGAGGTGAAAAGATGCAACATCGTAAATTGGCTTTAATATTATCGATTATTCCTGGAGGCGGCCAGTTTTATAATAAACAATGGGTAAAAGGGTCAGTGTTTCTTACTCTCGGTATCTCCTTTTTTGTCGTGTTTGGAGACCTTTTAAATATGGGATATTGGGGGCTAATGACTCTTGGAACAGAAGTCCCACGTGATAACTCTATTTTTCTATTAGCAGAAGGTATTATTGCCGTTATTGTGACAGTTTTTGGTCTTGGTTTCTACTATATAAACTTGCGTGATGCATATAAAAACGGAAAGATGCGTGATCAAAACTTAAGATTAAGTTCGTTAAAAGAGCAATACCATCATTTAATTGAACAAGGTTACCCCTATGTTATTAGTGGTCCTTCTTTATTCATTTTGATTTTTGCTGTTATTTTTCCAATATTATTTAGTTTTGCTCTCGCATTTACAAACTATGATTTATATCACTCACCACCTGCAAATTTAGCAGATTGGGTTGGGTTTCAAACATTTACTCAAATCTTTACCGTTGATATTTGGCGTTCAACTTTCTTTGATGTGTTAGGCTGGACCATTATTTGGACTCTTGTTGCGTCTACGCTCCAAGTTAGTCTTGGGATTTTCTTAGCTGTTTTAGTGAATCAAAAAGATCTTCGTTTTAAAAAGTTTTTTCGCACCGTATTAATTTTACCTTGGGCAGTGCCTGGGTTTGTTACGATTCTTGTGTTTGCAGGATTGTTTAATGATAGTTTCGGAGCGATTAATACGGATATTTTAGCGGCATTTGGCATCGATCCTATACCATGGATGACAGATGCAAACTGGTCAAGAGTGGCGTTAATTTTAATGCAAGGTTGGCTAGGGTTTCCATATATTTTTATCGTTACAACAGGTGTTCTTCAATCGATTCCAGATGATTTATATGAAGCAGCGACGATTGACGGAGCTTCTATCTTTTCGAAATTCCGTAATATTACGTTGCCATTAATTTTAATTGCAATGGCGCCTATTATTATTACTCAATATACGTTTAACTTTAATAACTTCAATATTATTTATCTATTTAATGGTGGTGGCCCTGCAATGCCAGGTTCAACTGCGGGAGGAACCGATATTCTTGTTTCGTGGATTTATAAATTAACACTGCAATCTAGTCAATATTCATTAGCCGCAGCGTTAACTATTTTACTATCAGTGTTTGTAATTACGATTGCATTATGGCAATTTAGACGAACAAATTCATTTAAAGAGGGGGCGTAAGAAATGCAAGGGAATATGAAAACACATAAGTTCTTACGACTGTTCACCTCCTATTCGATTTTGTTCTTTGTCGTTGTTATTATTGTGTATCCACTCCTCTGGACGATTGGAGCTAGTTTTAATCCTGGAAATAGCTTAGTGAGTACATCTATGATTCCGCAAAATCCAACGCTCGATCATTACCGAGAGCTGTTCGCGGGCAAAGAAAGTTTGCAGTATGGACAGTGGTACTTAAATTCCTTAAAAATAAGTTTGTTTACGATGGTTGGAACATTAATTAGTGTTTCGTTTACTGCTTATGCATTTTCACGTTTCCGATTTAAAGGAAGAAAAAATGCGTTAATGTTGTTTTTACTATTGCAAATGATTCCACAGTTTTCGGCATTAGTCGCTTTGTTTGTATTAGCGCAAATGCTAGGAATGGTAAACAGTCATTGGTTATTAATTTTGCTTTATATTGGTGGGCAAATTCCGATGAATACGTATTTAATGAAAGGATATATGGATTCGATTCCAATGGACTTAGATGAAAGTGCGAAAATTGATGGTGCAAGTAATACTCGGATTTTTTGGCAAATTCTTTTACCACTATCAAAACCTATGCTTGCAGTTGTTGCAATGAATGGATTTACGGGTCCACTTGGAGATTTTGTGCTATCCTCAACAATTTTACGAACTCCTGAGGCATATACGTTACCAATTGGGTTATACAATTTAGTAAATGATGTAATGGGAGCTAGCTATACGACATTTGCTGCCGGAGCAATCTTAATTAGTATTCCTATTGCGATTATCTTTTTAATGCTACAAAAATATTTCGTTTCAGGACTTACTGCGGGTGGAACAAAAGGATAAAAAAATGGGTAGTAAGGAAGGACAAGGAGAGAGCTATGGCTAAACATGAGAAATCTTATACGACAAAAGCAAAGTTTATGCTTCATGGAGGAGACTATAATCCTGACCAATGGTTAGACCGACCGGATATTTTAGCAGATGATATTCAACTCATGAAGTTATCACATACAAATACATTTTCAGTCGGAATCTTTGCATGGAGCGCACTTGAACCAGAAGAAGGCGTATATCAATTTGAGTGGTTAGATGAAATTATTGAAAATATTTATAGCATTGGCGGACGTGTCATTCTTGCGACACCAAGTGGAGCACGTCCTGCGTGGATGTCGCAAAAATACCCGGAAGTGTTGCGAGTAAATGCAGCAAGAGTAAAACAACACCATGGAGGAAGACATAACCATTGCTTTACATCAAAAGTATACCGTGAAAAAACTCAATCGATGAACCGCTTATTGGCAGAACGCTATGGCAATCACCCAGCTTTAATTTTATGGCATATTTCAAATGAGTATGGAGGAGATTGCCATTGTGATGCTTGTCAGGATGCATTCCGTGAGTGGTTAAAAAAGAAATATAAAAATCTAGACGCTCTAAACAAAGCATGGTGGGGTCCGTTTTGGAGCCATACGTATTCGGACTGGTCTCAAGTAGAATCACCGTCACCAATTGGTGAAAGTGCTGTTCATGGCTTAAATTTAGACTGGCGCCGATTTGTGACAGACCAAACGATCTCATTTTATGAAAATGAAATCGTTCCTTTACGTGAGCTCACACCTTCGATTCCGATAACAACAAACTTCATGGCAGATACACATGATTTAATTCCGTTTCAAGGGTTAGATTATAGTAAGTTTTCTAAGCATTTGGATGTGATTAGTTGGGATGCTTACCCAGCTTGGCATAATGATTGGGAGAGTACCGCGAATTTAGCGATGAAAGTTGGTTTTATCGATGACCTATATCGTAGCTTAAAGCAACAGCCATTTTTATTAATGGAGTCCACACCTAGTGCGGTGAACTGGCATAATGTCAACAAAGCAAAACGCCCAGGTATGCATTTGTTGTCTTCTATGCAAATGGTATCCCATGGGTCAGATAGTATTTTATACTTCCAATGGCGGAAATCAAGGGGTTCATCTGAGAAATTTCACGGGGCCGTTGTTGACCATGATAATAGTCCGAATAATCGCGTATTTCAAGAAGTTGCCCAAGTTGGTAAAACGCTTGAACAGCTTTCCGATATTGTTGGTACAAACCGAACATCGGATGTTGCGATTTTATATGATTGGGACAATAACTGGGCTTTAGATGATGCCCAAGGATTTGGATTAAAAACAAAACAATATCCACAAACATTGCAAGAGCATTATCGAACGTTTTGGGAAAATGATATTTCAGTTGATGTCATTACGAAGGAACAAGATTTCGCTCCGTATAAGCTATTAATTGTACCGATGCTTTATTTAGTAAGTGAAGAAACGATTGCGAGATTTAAAGCTTTTGTTGCTAACGGCGGGACAATCGTAATGACGTATATTAGTGGGTTAGTCAATGAATTTGATTTAACCTACATGGGGGGCTGGCCAAAAGATTTACAAGACATCTTTGGAATAAAGCCTTTAGAAACAGATACGTTTTACCCGAATGACCGAAATGCGGTCACTTATGATGGTAAGTCATACGAAGTGAAAGATTATGCGACAGTACTCGAAGTCGATTCAGCGAACGTGGTGGCAACGTATGAGCAAGACTTTTACGAAAGCACACCAGCAGTTACGAGTCACCAATATGAAAAGGGACATTCATATTATATTGGAGCACGCTTGTCAAAAGAGTTTCATCGCCAATTTTATGGAACACTCATTGAAAAGCTTGAACTAAAGCCGGCATTTTCGGTTCAACATGGCGAAGGTGTTTCGGTTCAAGTAAGGCAAGCACCAGATAAAGATTTTGTGTTTGTCATGAACTTTACCGAAGAAAGCCAAGTCGTATCATTTCCTTCTTCTGTAACAGACATTATCACAAAAGAGGAAATAGTAGGCGAAGTAACATTAAAGAAATATGAAGTGAAAATTGTAGAATCGGTGAGAAGCTAGGAAACCAACGGGGAGGGGCGAACTCTCCTCCCTATCTAACAACATTGATAACGCTTACATATAAAATACTTAGTAAAGGTGCGATGAAAATGGGGAAACGCGTTAAAAAATCAGTTGTTCAATTGGTTGCTTTTATGTTAGTCATTAGTTCAATTTTTATAGGGTATCAACCTTGTGTTGCTAATGCTAATGAAGATAACCTACTGAATAATGGTAGTTTTGAACAAAGTTTTTGGAGTGAAGAAGGGCACTGGTCAGTAGATACACCGAATTGGGATGGGTGGGATATAGACCATTTTGCCTACGCAGATAATGAATGGGTTGAACCTAGTGAAGGCGAGCATAGCTTGAAGTATTGGGTACAAGGTACGGCAACAGGAACACAGTCTTTTACTGTAAAACAAACGGTATCTTCTCTTCCGGCTGGAACGTATGAACTTTCGGTGAAATCAATGGGGGGAACTGGTGTGGAATCTGGAAAAGTACAACTTTTTGTTGGAGAACAAACCGCAGACCCTATAGCAACTACAGGATTTAATGATTGGGCGACAGTTCGTTATACGTTTGAGGTAGAAGAAGCGCAATCAAATATTAACGTTGGTGCTGTTGTGAGTGGTAATAGTGGTGCTTGGGGCTATGTGGATGATTTTCGTTTAGTAGTGTCTTCATCTGAGTCAGGACCAGCCCCAGTTGAAGCAGACATTTTCGTTGAGCGAGTAGATGGGATTAGCGAAGATTTTATTAAAGGTGTTGATATATCTAGTATTATTGCACTCGAAGACAGTGGTGTTACATTTTATAATGAAGCAGGCGTAGAACAAGATATTTTCACAACGTTTCGTGATGCGGGTGTAAACTATGTTCGTGTTCGGATTTGGAATGACCCGTATGATTCGAATGGTAATGGCTATGGTGGCGGAAACAATGATGTTGATAAAGCAATTGAAATTGGAAAGCGAGCAACAGCGAATGGAATGCAATTATTAGTAAACTTTCATTACTCTGATTTCTGGGCAGACCCAGCAAAACAGCAAGCACCAAAAGCATGGGAAAATATAAGCTTTGAACAGAAAAAGCAGGAAGTGTATGATTTTACAAAAACAAGTGTAGAAGCGATGCTTGCGGAAGGAATCGACATTGGCATGGTCCAAGTCGGGAATGAAACAAATGGTGCATTTATTGGTGAACGTGATTGGACAAAAATGAGCGAACTTTTTAATGAAGGAAGTAAAGCGATTCGAGATATTGATCCTTCTATTTTAATTGCCTTACACTTCACAAATCCTGAAACAAGTGGAAGATATTCATCCATTGCCCAAACATTACATCAAAACAATGTCGACTATGATGTCTTTGCCAGCTCATATTACCCGTTTTGGCATGGGACATTAGCAAATTTAACGTCTGTGTTAACACATGTTGCAGACACGTATGGTAAAAAAGTGATGGTCGTTGAAACATCGTACACGTATACAGACCGCGACGGTGATGGCCATGGGAATACAGCACCACAACGAACAGGACAAACATTAAATTACCCAATTACAGTGCAAGGTCAAGCTACAGCAGTTCGCGATGTATTCCAAGCCGTTGTTGATGTAGGGGAAGCAGGAATTGGAGTATTTTATTGGGAGCCTGCGTGGTTACCTGTAGGACCACCAGAAAATCTTGAACAAAACAAAGAAATTTGGGAAACGTATGGTTCCGGATGGGCAACAAGTTATGCAACTGAATACGACCCAGAAGATGCAGGTGAATGGTATGGTGGAAGTGCCGTCGATAACCAAGCTTTATTTGATTTTGATGGTCATCCACTAGCATCGATTAATATTTTTAACTATGTTGATACAGGTGCAGTTGCTCCACTTCAAATTGATGAAATAAAAGATGCGAGAGTTCAAATCATTTTAGGTTCTGACATATCGTTACCAAATACAGTAGATGTTGTTTACAATAATGGAACAACAGGTACCATTCCGGTAAGCTGGGACATGGAGGCTGTTGACCAAGCTTTAGCTCAAGGTATCGGCTCTTATGTCATTTCAGGAGTGGCTGAAGGAGAAAGAAGTGTGAGGTTATTCCTTGAAATCACACCGGAAAACCTTGTCGTAAATCCGAGCTTTGAAGATTCTGACCGAACGATGTGGGTTAGAACGCACCGGAATGAAACAAGTAATCATACTCAATTTTTAAATAATAGCTCTGATGCTAGGACAGGTAACTATTCTTTACATTTTTATTCAGCAAGTGCGGTAGATTTTCAAGTTGAACAAACAGTCACTGGTTTAGAACCGGGCTACTATAACTTGTCGATGTTTATTCAAGGTGGAGATGCACATCAGTCTGATATGTATTTATTTGCGAATACAAATGATGAAGAATATAAACAATCGACAAATGTTCGTGGATGGGTTCAGTGGGTAAATCCTACAATTGAAGAAATTCTTGTATTAGATGGTATGATTACAATTGGTGCAAGCATTCAAGCCAATGGTGGGGCATGGGGAACACTTGATGACTTTTACTTATACCAAGTAAGACCGTATGAAGATGATGCGGAAGGAGAAGGGCAAGTTCCTCCAGGTAATGGGCAACAACCAGAACCACCAGCAGGCGAGGGGGCTGATGACGATAATAACACCCCACCAAATAGTGGAGGGCAACAACCAGGAACAGATAATGGAGATGGCGATAATACACCTGGAACTGGGTCAGAAGATGATGAGGAACAAACGGAAGAAAGTGAAGATGTAATCGAAAACGATAAAGACAGCGAAACAGAAGTGTCCGATGGTGCGAAGTTACCGAAAACAGCAACAACAATGTTCAACTTCTTACTAGCAGGAATCATTTTGTTAGGAAGTGGAATCGCGTTTTACATTTATAAACGACGCCAGAAGGTGGAATTATAATAAAGCTGCTCCAAAAGGTCTTTACCTTTTGGGGCTTTCTTTTCTAGCGGACATCGTTCCGCTAATAGGTTAAAAAAGATCGAATGTAAAGTCGTATCGGACATCTGTTCCGTTAATGTCGCAAATTGAGAGAGAAACTCTTTAATAATTGTTAAGTAGTGGAATAGATGTCCGTTAAAAAAATAAATACAGGCAAAATCTAGTGTCATAACGGAACAGATGTCCGATAGCGAAAGCTTCCCTTGACTACACCGATAACATAAAAGCACAAAACTTGATATCCCGGACTGAAAAGGGGAAAATAACAAGGAAATGAAGTTTCGGCTTAGGAGGCTCGTTATGGAAATAGGTATTAGTACATTTGTAGAGACAACTCCTGATGTGAAAACAGGTGAAGTCAAAAGTCATGCTGAACGAATACGAGAGGTCGTTGAAGAAATTATCCTTGCTGACGAAGTCGGGTTAGATGTATTTGGTGTTGGTGAGCATCATCGCCAAGATTTTGCTGCGTCAAATCCTGCGGTTATTTTAGCAGCGGCGGCCCCACAAACGAAACAAATTCGGTTAACAAGTGCCGTTACCGTACTTTCTTCGGCTGATCCAGTTCGGGTATTTCAAGATTTTGCAACACTTGATGGGATTTCAAATGGACGAGCTGAGATTATGGCTGGGCGTGGTTCATTTATCGAATCGTTTCCGTTATTTGGGTATGACTTGAAAGATTATGATGAGTTATTTCATGAGAAATTAGAGCTTCTTTTAAAAATATGTGAATCAGAAAAAGTAACGTGGGAAGGGGAATTTCGCCCTGCGATTGAAAATCTCGGAATTTACCCACGTCCTGTTCAAGAGCCATTACCTGTCTGGATTGGGAGTGGTGGAAATACACAATCAGTAATCAGAGCCGGGATGCTAGGTTTACCGCTTGTGCTTGCTATTATTGGAGGAAGTCCAGTTCAATTTGCGCCACTCGTGAAATTATATGAACGAGCAGCTCTCCAAGCTGGACATGACCCAACGAAGCTTCCTGTCGCTTCACATTCCCATGGTTTTGTGGCCGAAACGACAGAAGAAGCGGCTGAGAAATATTTTGCACCAACACAGCAAGTGATGAATAAGCTCGGACAAGAGCGAGGATGGGGGTATTATGACCGGGCAAGTTATGATGCGGCACGAAGCTTTGATGGTGCACTGTATGTTGGAGATGCTCAAACAGTCGCTGACAAAATTATTCATTTACGAAAACAAGTAGGAATTACTCGCTTTATGCTCCACGTCCCTGTAGGCTCCATGCCGCATGATGATGTAATGAAATCAATTGAATTATTAGGAACAGAGGTTGCCCCTCGAGTTCGTGAAGAAGTTTCGAAATGGGAAATAGAAAAGGAAAGCTAAATGAAGAAGGTATCCGAGAATGCTCGGGTACCTTTTCGTTATTTTTTAAATGATGGTAAAGTAATATTGTCGTTGTAACGATCGAATGGATTCCAACAACTGATGTGACTCATGACAAAGGGAAGTGAGTGGAATCCCGTCTACTAACGGTGATTTATCATACACTTTTTTGACATCCACTGTTCTTGTATTTTCACCTGAGACTTGTTGTACTGATATTTTTTCAGGGTAAAACATAATAATAGAAAGGAAATCATGAATCAGTTGAACATGACTGCTTGCTAACAATTGTATGAGTTCTTGGTTTGTTAGCCCTTTGATGACAGAAAGTTCAACATGATGATGCATAGCATAAACTTTGATTGCTTCCGCTAATAAAACGTCTAGCGCTAACAATGTAGGATGAAGAAAGTGCGTATGGTCGAAATGGATCGCTTCCATTATCGTCTTGGCTGTATCGATATCTGCTTCAACATAATGGTGATGAAATGTAATTTTTCGTATGATTTCAGCAGGATGTTTCATTCGTTTTCCGAGCATATAAGAATCACGGAGGAAACTGTCTAAATGGTCAGCGCTTAAATTATATGTTTTATGTGAAAGCGGAGAATCCATATTTAAAATAGCAATAATTCGTAATGGGTCAAACCCATATGTTTGCAAAATAGAACCAATGGCTTCGTCTTTTATTAAGGACTCGGTTAAACCATGATGATTAAATCCTAATGTGCGTTCAACCGCATGTGAAAAAGGAAGATGTCCGATATCATGAAGAAGAGCAGCGAGCCGTAGTTCTTCTTCTTTTTGAAAGAAGGTAGAAATAATTGTCCATACACCAAGTGTATGCTCAAATCGACTATGCTTAGCTGAAGTCGTGAAAGAACCTGTTCCATAATGGGAAAGGAATTTCAGTCGTCGTACGACAGGGGATTGTAGCAGGTCACTTTCCCACGGATAAATCTCGAATGTCGTTTGGTAAAATGGGTCAGTAAATTGATTTTTGTTGGCTACGATGTACATAAATTTTCCTCCTTTACAACGGAAAGGACCGGCTTCATATCCTGTTAAAGATACGAAACCGGCCCATATTTGAGAGTGGCATGCAACCACGGTTTATCAGCCCGTAAAATATATGTAAAATTATACATATAAATTAGTATCTGTCAATCAATATAATCGATACTTTGCTATTTTAGTGGAAATCGCTATACTAGAGCTATTATCGAAGTGTAGTAGGTGATGAAATGTTAAAAGGATTTTTGGAAGACGATTCTATAAAAAATCAAATGTCAAAAAAAATATATCATCTCATTCATCAGCGGGGACCGATCACTAAAAATGACTTACTTCATTTAACGAAAACAAAACAAACAACGTTAAATCGTTTTATGGATGACTTGGTACATTCGAATGTCATTGTAGAATGTGGATATGGGGAATCAAGTGGAGGGCGGCCACCTGTATTATATAAAGTGAATGAAAAAGCAGCTTATATTATCGGAATTGATATTTCAAGAATTCAAACAAAGCTCGTATTAGTTAATCTTGCATATCATACAATTGAACAAACTTCTTTTGCAATGACAGAAAAGGAGACCCCTTCGATTGTTTTTGCAAAAATGAATCAGATTATTACCAAGTGGATTAGTGAGTATAATATAGCTTGGAACCAATTACTAGGCATAGGTGTTGGAACTGTAGGTCCCGTACAGCGAGAAGAAGGGGTTATCGTAAAGCCTGAAGCGTTTCTAGCTCCAAGATGGGAAAATGTACATGTCGCTCGACAATTACGTGAGTATTTCCCAGTAAAAATCATCGTCGATAATGGTGCGAACTCTGCTGTTGTCGCGGAGTATAGTCAATATCCATCTTATGAAAATATATTATATGTCATTGGTGGCTATGGGATTCGTTGTGGTGTGATTTGTAATGGTCAACTTCTACATTCAAAACTAGGAGATTCAAGTGCGTATGGTCATATTATTGTCCATGCTGGAGATACACCAACGACTAAAGGCAAAAAAGGCTCGCTTTCTCACTTTGCAACGTTTGGGGCTATGGTCAAAGAGTGGAAACAGACAATAAATGAAGAAAGGGACGTTACATTCTCGGATTTACTCTATGAGTTGAAACGGGGTAACCCGTCCGTCATCAAAATTGTCGAAAAGGCAGCTTATTACTATGGCATTGGGATAGCAAATATGGTGAATGTGCTTCATCCGGAATTAGTTGTATTACATGGTCACCTAATTTCAGAGTCAAATTGGTATTATCAAGAGGTTGTGAAACAAGCAAAATCTCATTTGTATATTGAAGATAAAAGTTTAATAACATTTAGTAAGGGGACGTTTGGGGCAGATGCGATTGCGATTGGAGCAGCAATCCAAGTGTTTCAGTCTTATTTTGGGTAAAATTTCTTTACAGACGATTCATAAAAAAAATAAAGATTTATAGTTTTTTTACCACTTTAAACCCTTTTGGGTAAAAGTATAAGTGTGGTAAACTAATAATAACTACATCTCTTTTTTTTACAAACTTTTTTCCGATTTGGTTAAAAGGTGAGAGGGAAAGGAAATGAGCAGAAAGAAGGGGTAATATGAAATCGGCGAAAAGCAGAATATTATGGCAGCTGTTCTGGTCATTTTTTAAAATAGGCCCTATTACGTTTGGTGGAGGCTATGCGGTCATTCCTGTGATAGAGCGGGAGCTAGTTGATAAACAAAAATGGGTCAAGAAGTCTGAAATGGATGATGTCATTGCTGTCGCAAGTTCACTTCCAGGAGCCATTGCGATTAACTCAGCAACCTTTATCGGATATCGACTGGCTGGCATTCGTGGTGCCGTTGCAGCATTACTAGGAATCTTTTTACCTACTTTTTTAATTGTTATTGGGATAAGTATCGCTTTTTACCATGTTCAAGACCATCCTAAGGTAGAAGCAGCGTTCCAAGCGATTCGGATTACGGTCATCGCACTTATCGTTTATGCAGCGTATTCAATCGGGAAAAAAGCGATATTTGATAAAACAACGTTATCAATCGTATCCGCATCGTTATTTTGCTTGCTTTTCTTACACATACATCCAGCTTTGTTAATTATAATTGGGATTTTCTTAGGCATTTTTATTATTCAGTGGAAAGAAAAATTAGGCTATCTTCAAAAAACTGAGGAAACTAACCGAGAAGAAAGAAAATATGAGTGGTTTATGGGAGAAGGGATTTAAGCATGGTTTTACTTGAATTGTTTTTTGCCTTTTTTGTTATTGGCATCGTTTCTTTTGGTGGAGGCTATGCGATGATCCCCATCATTGAGTTAGAAGTTATGAAACAAGGGTGGATGACATCACAGCAATTCACCGATATTATTGGATTAGCCGGGATGTCACCGGGGCCTATTGCAACGAATAGTGCCATTTTTGTAGGACACCATGTTGCAGGTATTCCTGGTGCTATTGCAGCAGGGTTTGGAATGGTGTTGCCGTCGTTTTTATTTGTCATTTTGATTTCAATCTTTTTTTATAAAATGAATGATAATAAGCATGTTAAATCAGCTTTTTATGGTTTGCGGCCGATAATTACGGCCCTCATTGTGTATGCCGCGATTCGATTTGCGATTGTAAATGATGTTATTTCCCCTCTTTCATGGAATACAGTCTCTGTTTTCTTTATTTTCTTTTTCTCTTTATTCGCGCTAACAAAGTGGAAGTTGCATCCAGTTTTTGTTATCCTTTTATCAGGTTTAGTTGGTATCGCGATATTTTCATAATTTTTTGGAATGATAATGGTTTTTAATTAGATAAATGAAGGAGATATGTTATATACTATGATGTAGTATTTTACATTCTCTTTTTTTGTTTGTAGGAAAAGGAATGTATAAAATGAGGGGTTTATGATGGTAGATAGTATTGACAATTATATAAAAGTCTCTCACCAAAGATGCTTGAATGAGTTCAACATGACTCCTAAAGATAGGTTAATTCCAAAAGTTTGTATTACGAAAAATAAAATTAAGGAAATCAAGGATAATTTAGGTAATGTCATTTCAGTAGCAAGAAAATTTATGACAAAGCTTATTTCTGACTTAGAACATACACCTGTGTTAATTGTCATTTCAAATAATGAAGGCATTATTTTAGAATTGTACGGAGATGAATCGATAAAAGGTCAAATTGAGTCTTTAGGATTATCGATAGGGATTCAGTTTACCGAAGAAGAGCTTGGAACGAACAGTGTATCATTAGCACTTCATTTAGATCAGCCGATTCAAATGATTGGAAAAGATCACTTTCATGAGAGCTTACATGAAAGTGCGTGTTTCTCTGTTCCTTTTACAAATGGGGGGGAAGTAGAGGGTACAATTTCTGTCATGATGGCAGCACAAAATGCAAGTTCATTTCATCTAGGATTATTAAAATCAGCTGTTGATTCCATTGAAAGAGAAGTAAAAGTAAATAAGCAAAACAAAGAACTATTAATTCTCAATCAAGTTATCGTGGAAAATAGTCGAAATGGAATTATCATTACGAATGAAGATGGGTTAGTTATTGAATTAAACCCTTATGCTGAACAAATATTAGGATGTAATAAATATGATGTGATGCATCAATCGGTCAAAACGATTGACTCTATTGGACATTATATGAAAGATGTAATAGAAGGAAAAATGAAGTACGAGGATGTTGAGATTAAAGTTGCTGACAAAATCCTACTTTTCGATTCGTATCCAATTTATGATGACCGCCATGAAATCATTGGTGCATTCGGACAGCTTCGTAATATAACGGAACGGCTATTATTAGAAAAACAACTCATGGCGAGTGAAAAATTATCAGATATCGGAAAGATTAGTGCGGGGTTAGCGCATGAAATTCGTAATCCATTAACGTCGATTATCGGATTAATGCAGTTGTTTAAAGCCTATCTTAAACCTGAAGATAAAAAGCTTGAAGACTATTTCCGTATTATCTTTAGTGAACTAGAACGGATTAAAAGTTTAGTTCAGCAGTTTGTATTAATGGCTAAGCCGAATCAAAGGGAAATAACAAAGTCTTATACCCAGATTCAAGAACTTATGCAAGATACGATTACCTTAATGGAAAGTCAGCTTTCAAGTAAAAACATTCAGCTTTCCTTTGATTGCACATATAACGACAAGACTTACGTCGATAAAGATAAACTAAAGCAAGTGTTTATCAATATATTGCAAAACAGTTTAGATGCAACAGGAGAAGATGGAAAGGTCTATATTTCGGTACGTTTAAGTGAAGATAACCAATTTATTGAAATTAAAATCGAAGACAATGGCATTGGGATGGATGAAGAAACCGTGAAAAAATTGGCGACCCCGTTTTTCTCAACAAAAGAAAATGGCTTAGGGCTTGGAATGGCAATGAGTTATAATATTATTGAACTGCATAAAGGAAAAGTCTTTGTTCACAGCGAGAAAGGAAAAGGAACGACCTTTACAATATGGTTACCAACGAACGGTTCGCACTAACGGACATTTGTTCCTCTAATATCGTAAACATCTCTGTTTTTCAAACACTATCGGACACTGGTTCCGTTAAATTAATAGAAATAGTAGAATTTCATAGTTGTTTCTGGTGAGTAGCGGAATAGATGTCCGAAAGAAATGGAAAAAAGCCCATGTAGAGCAAAATAGCGGAATAAATGTCCGTTTGGAAACAGCAACTACTCCCAAGTTGCTGTTTATTCACTTAAAGTAAAAATCCATTTCGACAGATAAGGAAAATTCAGGTATAATTGATGAAAAAGGACAAATTTATGTGTGATAAAAACTTGGGAATTCAAAATGATATACAAAATGAATTAGAAAAAGCCAATCATATTAACCAACTCATTTTAGACTCTGTAGCTGAAGGAATTTATGGGATTGATCTGCAAGCGAATGTTGTTTTTTGGAATAAAGCGGCTGAAAATTTGACGGGTTACTTGATTACGGACTTTGCTTATAGTAATTTACACGACTTAATTCATCATACAAATAAAGATGGTCAACATGTTCCGTTGACTGACTGTCCTGTTTTTCATGCATTAACAAATGGGGAGAGCATGTTTATTGAAGATGATATTTTTTGGCATAAAAACGGTACGTCCTTTCCCGTTGAATATACAGTAAAACCAATGCTTGAAAAAGGAAAACATGTAGGAACGGTCATCACATTTCGAGACGTGACTGAAAGAAAGAAGACCGAGCAGCTGTTGCAAGAGTGGGAACAGTTAGCGTTTCTTGCCCAAATGTCTGCAGGAATCGCACATGAAATTCGAAATCCTCTTACGTCGTTAAAAGGGTTCATGCAACTAATCAAATCAAACAAGCAATGGAATGAACATTACTTTGATATTATGGATATGGAATTTAACCGAATTGAATCGATTATTAAAGAACTGTTAACGTTTTCGAAACCGCAACTTTCTGATTATAAAGAAGTGAATATAAAAGAATTACTAGACCAAGTGATTGTTCTCATGCAGCCACAGGCCATTATGAAAAATATTACGATAGAATCTTTATACGAAAGTCCTTTTTATCGGATGGAATGTATTGAACATCAAGTAAAACAAGTGTTCATTAATATAGTAAAAAATGCGATAGAAGCGATGCATAAAAGTGGGAAAATTACAATTGGTTTGAGGAAAGACCAAGAAGAGTATGAAATAACGGTAACGGATGAAGGTCCTGGAATGACTCAAGAAACAATCGATAGGCTAGGCGAACCTTTTTTTACAACGAAAAAAGAAGGAACAGGACTAGGTTTGATGGTTACGAATAATATTATTAAAAACCAGCATCAAGGTTCACTCCAAATTAAAAGTGAGGTAAACAAAGGTACTCAGTTTATTATACGATTTCCCGAAAAGGCTTGTCTTAGATAGACGAGCTTTTTTAACGTCAGTCACTCAACGCTCCTCCTATAGAAAAAAGAAATCCATACATTTTCATAAAATAACAGAAAAAATGAATATAAAAAAACATGAAAAAATAGTACGATATACTAGTATAGATAGAGGTTGAATCATTAACTATAATATACATATTACAAAATGTTGGCGAATCGAGATTAGAGAAGGAAGGTATATGATGTCTGAGGAGAATATTACGCGAATACAGCTCGGAGATAAAGAAATTATTCTTATCGGGACTGCTCACGTTTCGAAAAAAAGTGCGGAGCAAGTAAAAGAAGTAATCGAGTTCGAAAAGCCTGATTCTGTTTGTGTAGAATTAGATGAACAACGATTCCAATCGATTAAGGATAAAAATAAGTGGAAAGAGATGGATATTTTTAAAGTGGTGAAAGAAAAAAAAGCCACATTGTTGCTTATGAATTTGTTTATCTCTTCTTTTCAAAAAAGGTTAGCGAAACAGTTTGGCATTAAACCTGGACAAGAAATGATTCAAGGAATTGAATCAGCAAAAGAGATAGGTGCTTCGCTCGTATTAGCAGATAGAAATATTCAAGTGACCTTTTCAAGAATATGGGGGGGCATGGGGTTTGTAGGAAAGTCAAAATTGTTACTAGGCATATTCTCAGGGATATTTAGCAACGAGACGATTTCTGAAGAAGAACTAGAAAAAATGAAGTCACAAGACATGCTTAACTCGATGTTAGATGAGTTTACAGAATCATTTCCTCAATTAAAAACACCACTTATTGATGAGCGAGATCAATATTTAGCTCAAAAAATTAAAGATGCACCAGGAAAAAAAGTCGTTGCAGTACTAGGTGCTGCGCATGTCCCTGGAATTAAAGAAGAAATTAAAAAAGACCATGATTTACAAGCGTTAACAAAAATACCACCAAAATCAAAGATTCCCAAAATGATAGGGTGGGCGATACCGATTCTAATCCTTGCGATTATCGGTTATACCTTTTATGCGAACCCAGCAGCAGGACTGCAACAGACGATTAGCTGGATCTTATGGAATGGTTCGTTTGCAGCAATTGGAGCTGCCCTTGCATTTGGACACCCACTTTCGATAGTAACGGCTTTTGTTGCGGCACCTATTAGTTCATTAAATCCACTAATGGCGGCTGGTTGGTTTGCTGGTATCGTACAAACTTATTTTAAACGGCCAAGTGTGGGAGATTTTGAAAGCCTATCTGAAGATGTATTTACTGTAAAAGGCTTTTGGGGTAATAAAGTAACTAGAATTTTATTGATTGTTGTTTTAACGAATTTAGGAAGCACATTAGGAACGGTTATTGGTGGCGCCGATGTCATTCGTGTATTTTTAGAAAATATATAACAAATAATGAATAAAAATGCAGTTGTTATAAAAGAAATGTTCGAAAAATACGATCAGAATATACCAAGTAGATAGACAAGGAAATGAGCGAAATTTGCATGTATAGTTTATATTTGGCAATGATACATAATAAACCATAGTATGCCTTTGATATCTAGACAAAAACGACCATTTAGTATTGCAAATTTGCTCACTTCTATGTCAATATGTATATATCGGTGCATACCGAGGGTCAAGTTATATAAGAGGTGAAAGCATGGGTAATAAAGCAGTAATATTAGGAAGTAACTATTATATAGGATTAAGCACAATTCGTTGTTTGGGGGTTCACGGCATTCATACAGTGGCTGTTGATTATTCTGAACAAGAAAGGTATGGTGCGGAATCTAAATACTGCTCTGAGAAGCTTTTATCTCCTCATTATAAAGAGGACCCGGAAGGCTTTATTCAGTTTTTAAAGGAATATGCAAAAAAACAAAATCTTAAACCTGTTCTCATTCCATGTCATGACTCATATGTCGAAGTTATTGATGCTCATTTGGAAGAAATGAAAGAATATTATTATATTCCTCAAACAGAACAAGGATTATATACGAAAGTCATGAATAAAGAAAGATTGCATCAGCTAGCGATGGAAAAAGGACTTGCTGTACCTGAAACAGTTCGGTTACACGAAGATAATTTTATTGAAAAAGTAGAAACGACATTAAAGTACCCTTGTATTGTGAAACCAACCGATTCGCCTTCTTTTGTAGCTAAATTTAGAAAAAAACTTTTTAAAGTTCATAATCGAGAAGAGCTAGAAGAAGCCATTCAAAAAGCAAAAGATGCGAATTTGGAAGTCATTGTTCAACGGATCATTCCGGGATTTGACGACCATATGCATACGTTTGATGCATATTTAAATCAAGACGGAAAAGTGACACATTGGACAACTTGTCAGAAATATCGCCAGTATCCTATTAATTTCGGTGCTTCAGTGTACACAGGACAAAAGCATATACCTGAATTATATGAAATCGGGGCTTCTTTTCTAGAAGCGATCGGCTTTAAAGGGTTTGCTGAAATTGAATTTAAGAAAGACGCTGAAACAGGTCAGTTTTATTTAATCGAAATTAATGCTAGAATTACGAACTTTAATCATTTATTATATAAGATTGGGATGAATGTTCCATATATTACCTATATGGAATTAACAGGTTCACCCCTCCCTCCAAAAGCTATCGATTATAATACGAATCGCGTCTTTTGGTATGCGTTTGAAGATTTACTTGCCATAAGAGATTATGTGAAAACAGGACAGCTTACAATTGGACAAGTATTCACATCGTTTTTTAAACGGAAGGTTTATGCAATTTGGGATTGGAGAGACCCACAACCAGCCTTCTCTTTTACGAAGAATTTAGTCGGGAAAATTATCGGAAGACGAAAAAAATAGTAGAAAGGGGCGTATCTGATGGTTTCATTACAACAATTGTTACATGCAACAGCCGTACAAGAGGCAAAACAAGAACAAGACATTGACATTACAGGAATCTCCTATCACTCAAAAAAAGTGGAAAAAGGTCAGCTTTTTGTATGTATACGAGGATATAAAACAGATGGACATAAATTTTTACCGAATGCAGTAAGCAATGGTGCGGTGGCTGCCATTGTGGAAGAATTTCAAGATGATGTGGAAATTCCACAATTTTTAGTAAAAAATAGTAGGATTGCGTTAGCTCAATTAGGCGCTGCGTTTTATGGAAATCCATCTGGAAAAATGAAAATGATCGGTATAACCGCAACAAATGGGAAAACAACAACGACGTATATGACAAATGCCATGTTAGAAAACCATGGTTATAAAACAGGGTTAATTGGTACGGTTTCGATAAAGATTGACGATACATCAATTCCTTCAGAATTAACAACACCTGAATCTCTTGATTTACAGTTTTATTTAAAACAAATGCATGACAAAGCTGTTAGCCATGTAAGTATGGAAGTATCTTCTGCTGCATTAGAAACCTATCGTGTTGAAAAAGTGGACTATGATATAGTCGCCTTCAATAACATTAGCCGCGAACACATTGATTCCCATGGAACATTTGAAAAATACTTTGAAGCAAAATCAAGTTTAATTACAGAAGCTAATGAAAAAAGTGTAGCTATTTTGAATTTAGATTGTCCATATTCAGCGTCGCTAGCCGATAAAACAAAGGCATCTGTTATTACATTTGGTCTTGAACAGTCAACAGGCCATATTCATTGTAAAAATTTAGATTTAACGACAGGACGAGCAAAATTTACTTATGAGATTAAGAAACCTTTTTCTTATGATCATCAAGAGTTTTCTCCTGGTGAGTTTACCGTTGAACTTTCGGTACCTGGGCTACATTCTGTTTATAATTCAATGGTGGCGATTACCGTTGCTCTTCTATCTGGAGTATCCATCCAAACGATTCAAGAAACAATGAAGGCATTTGGTGGAGTAGAAAGACGCTTTGAGTTTGTGTACGAAAAAGATTTTAAAATTATTGATGACCATTTCGCCAATCCAGGAAATATCAATGTGACATTACAAACGTTAAAATATATGGATTTTGATCAATTGCATCTCGTATATGCCATTCGTGGAGAACGAGGACCTACAGTGAACAAAGAGAATGCAGAAGCGATTGTCGAATGGGCAAAAAAATTAAACTTAGAAGAAATCATTGCTACTAAAAGTGTGTCTCATGTAACGGATAAAGATAAAGTGACAGATGAGGAAGTTAATGTGTTTATGGATGTTATGTTTCAGGCAAACATCAAAGTAACTTTACTTGAAGAGCTACCAGATGCTACGGCTTATGCCCTTACAAAAGCAGGGCAAGGAGATTTAGTTCTGTTAGCTGGATGTCAAGGTATGGATCATGGTGCGGAAATTATGTTGCACCAAATTAATAAACAAAATCCTGAAGATCCGCAATCCACTTCTCTCTCTTTTACAACATAACAAAAAGCGTTAACAATAAATGATGATTGATTCATAATGAAAGGTGATAGCACATGTGTGGGTTTGTAGGGTTTGCTCATAGTTCAGTTGATAACAAAACAGAAACGATCGAGAAAATGATGAATGCCATCATTCATAGAGGCCCTGATAGTGGTGGGGTTTATTCAGATCAGGATGTGACATTTGGTTTTAGAAGATTAATGATCATTGATTTATCAGAAGAGGCAAGTCAGCCGATGTTTAATGAAGATAGGCGGTATGTCCTTGTTTTTAACGGTGAAATTTATAATTATCAAGAATTGCGGGAAGATTTAATTGAAAAAGGTCATTCTTTTCAAAGTCATAGTGATAGTGAAGTCATCATCCATGGTTATGAAGAATATGGTGTAGACTTACTGCAAAAAGTCCGTGGAATGTTTGCCTTTGCTATTTGGGATACAAAGGAAGAAACATTATTTATGGCGCGAGATTTTGTAGGGATTAAGCCATTATACTATTCACAAAATACGACAGATGGCTCTCTTCTTTTTGGTTCAGAAATTAAATCTTTTCTCCATCAACCTGCCTTTAAAAAGGAATTAAACAAAAAGGCGCTCAAACCATATTTAACGTTTCAATACTCGGTTTTAGATGAAACGTTTTTTAAAGGTGTTTTTAAGCTAAAACCTGGCCATTATATGATTTATAAAAAAGGAAGTATGGAAATTAAACCGTACTGGGATATTTCTTTTGATGAAAAAGAAAATAGTTTAGACCATTATATTAAAGAAATTAAAGCAACGTTAAAAGAGTCGGTGGAATACCATAAAATTAGTGATGTGAAAGTTGGTTCATTTTTATCTGGTGGTGTAGATTCTAGTTATATTACCGCATT
Organism: Alkalihalobacillus bogoriensis ATCC BAA-922; assembly: GCF_000621445.1. Taxonomy (GTDB): domain Bacteria; phylum Bacillota; class Bacilli; order Bacillales; family Bacillaceae_F; genus Bacillus_AO; species Bacillus_AO bogoriense. The sequence continues at coordinate 23,860 of NZ_JHYI01000036.1, forward strand.
GCTCATGCCAAATAAAACTTTTTCTGTCGGATTTAAAGACCATGAAGGGATTTTTAATGAAACAAATTTAGCAGAGCGACTGTCTGATATATTAAAAATTGAAAATAATAAAAAAATGGTTGATGCAGATGAATTTTTTGAAAAAGTACCGACGATTCAATATCATATGGATGAACCTCAATCGAATCTATCATCTGTTCCATTATATTTCTTATCAGAGCTTGCTAGAAAGCATGTAACGGTTGTATTATCAGGCGAAGGCGCCGATGAAATATTCGGTGGGTATGTATGGTATCAAAATTCACCAAAGATGGAGAAGTATAAAAAGATTCCATTTGGCATTCGACGTTCACTTTCTTCAATAAGCAAAAAGCTTCCTGAAAACCGTATTACATCTTTTCTCGTAAAAGGCGGTCTTAAAGTAGAAGAGCAATTTATTGGACAAGCGAAAGTGTTCGAGGAACAAGATGCGCTAACCGTATTAAAAGAAGATTATCGAAATGCGCCATCCATTGAAAGTATCACGAAAGAATATTATGACAATGTGAAAGATAAAGATGACTTAACAAAAATGCAGTATATTGATATGAAACTATGGTTACCAGGAGATATATTGCTTAAAGCCGATAAAATGAGTATGGCTCATTCGATTGAACTTCGTGTTCCGTTTTTAGATAAACAAGTCATGGAAATGGCGTCCCATATCCCAGCTCCTTTACGAGTGAATGAAACAAATACAAAGTTTGCACTAAGGGAAGCTTCCAATGAAGTGTTACCAGAAGAGTGGGCGAATCGGGAAAAAGTAGGGTTTCCAGTGCCGTTTCGTTACTGGATCAGGGAAGAAAAGTATTATAATCTAGTAAAAGAAGTGTTTCAATCAGAAGAAGCACATGAGTTTTTTAATGTTGAGGAACTCATGCGTTATTTAAATGAGCATTTCGAAGAAAAACATAATTATGCCAGATATATTTGGACTGTGTATGTATTTTTAGTATGGTATAAAAAATTTTTTAAAGAGTTATAAAGTAAGGATTAATGCTGGTTTTCCCTTTTATGAGGGTACTTTATATCTAAATAGGAGGGATGTACGAGATGAAAAAAATAGTCACCGTGTTAATGTTGCTACTTCTACTTGTTTTCACAGTTGGTATGTTCAATCAAGAAGTCCTAAAAAATAGTAGAGATTATATGAGAGATCATAGTGTGTTCGAGGCTGCTAGTCAATTAATCAAGAAAACAAAACAAGGAACAATCACAATTGAAAATGTCGATGTGATGCAGGAACCAGTTCGAGCTGCAGAGTATGTGGTAGTGAACAAAAGTACAGATGAAGAAGTGGCTGTGATCGTCACAGATGATAATGGGATAGGAACGTCGAAACCGATTCCGTTTGGGAAAACGTATCAAGTGATCCAGCGCTCTGTTGCTCATCCTTATCAATTACAAGAAGATGAAGTTGTTATTGAATTAGAAGAAGATTACGAGCTCAAAATTGAGAATGAGCTTTTAGATTATGTAAAGGATATTCAGTATACGGACGGAAAGATTCAAATTACAGAATCGTATATTCCGGTAGCTACCCTCATGCAAAACCCTGAATTGCCAAATGGTTGTGAAATTGTTTCTTTAACAGCCGTTTTAAACTATTATGGTTATGATGTTTCAAAAACAACGATGGCTGACGACTTTTTACCGAAACAACCATTTGCTAGGCAAAATAATAAGTTATATGGTGCCAATCCGTATGAAGCCTATGCGGGTGAACCGAGAGACAGATCAGGTTTTTTCGTTTATGCACCACCGATTTTGCAAGCTGCAGAAGACTTTATGAGTACTGTGGATAGCAATCATAAAGCGATTGATGTAAGTGGGAGTACAAGAGAAGAGCTTATTGAATATTTGAAACAGGGCATTCCTGTCGTCACATGGATGACATTAGAGTTAGATGCTCCAAGAGTGACGTATTCTTGGTATTTTCATGAAACAGAAGAATTTTTTGAAGCACCAGTTAATTTACATGCAACAGTCTTAAATGGCTTTATTGGGGAAGATAAGGTACATGTCATGGACCCATTAAAAGGTCAAATGGTGTATAGCGCAGAAAATTACTTTACTAGCTATGATGCATTAGGTAGCCATGCTATGATCCTAGTCGAAGATGAATAATCCTTAATTTGAGATAAAGTAGGTTATATAATGAAACAAAAAAGCTTAGGTGTGATAGGTGGGATGGGACCTAAGGCAACATCAGTTTTCTTTGAAAAAATCGTAGATAATACAGTTGCCAACAATGACCAAGACCATATTGATATGGTAATCCTAAATCATGCTTCATTACCAGACCGAACGAATGTCATATTAGAAAACCAATCCACTCAGTTTGTTGAGCTCTTAATGAAAGACATTCATTTACTAGAAAAGGCCGAAGTGTCTCATATTGCAATACCATGTAATACGGCCCATTATTTTATTGACGAGCTTCAAACAAAAACAACAATCCCAATTATCAATATGGTTGAGGAAACAATTCGAGAAATCCAAAGGAAATATGGAAAAGGAAGTAAAGTAGGGATTTTAGCAACAAACGGTACGATACGAAGCGGCACATATAAAAAAGCATGTGAAAAATATGGGATGGAGTTAGTTGTTCCAGATGAAGCGATGCAAAATAATGTCATGAGTATTATTTACACGAATGTAAAAAGTAAGTTAAATGTAGATTCTACTGAAACAGAGGCCATTATTCATCATCTTCATCAAAATGAAGGATGTCATTGTGTCATTTTAGCTTGTACGGAATTTTCTTGTATTGAGTTAAGCGAGGAGATTATGAAGGATTGTGTGGATGCGATGGATATTCTTGTAAACCGTTCGATTCGCTTTTCAGGAAAACAATCGAAAATAAAGCCAATTTCAAAGTGAAGTCAGCATAGGAGGTATGACATGAATTCAATTGAAATAGTGAATCTAAAGGAGTTCATTCATGACTCGTTTTCTGGTGGAGTGATGGTTAGGGAGTTAAGACTAACTCAAGCTGAGGCATGTTATGTAAAAGAACATTATGTTGCGATGGATGTTGAAATAATGGATGACTACCGAGGAGAAGAAAAGCAGTGGTATAAGCTTTCAATTGGAATAAAGGAAAAGTAATGAAAGGTTGTCCTTTGGTTGAAACCAATGGACAACCTCTTTTAAAAGATAAGAAAAATTTTTTGGTCTAGTAGCGAAGCTTTGAAAGCTTATTCATGAAGATCACTTATGGTTCACTGTCAAAAGCAGGCAGGGCTCCGCACTTCGCTTGAAAGAAAAGACGCTCCAGCGTTTTTCTTACTTCAAGGAAATATTACCGGTATAAATAGTATTAAACAATGAGTAGAAAAAGACGATATAAACAAAAGAAAACAATCTTTTTATGATGAGATAGATGCGTAATGGGACGGAGAGGAGGATGACAATGAAGCGTAAACAACGACAAGAGGATAAAGGGGCTCCAAAATGGATGGTCACCTTTTCGGACTTAATGACACTCATCCTTGTCTTTTTTATTTTGCTTTTTTCGATGTCGGTTGTCGATGCAGAGAAGTTCAGAGCCATTGCAGAATCCTTTCAACAACGTCAAGTGTTAGACTTTTTACCATCCGCAATTGACTTTGAATCACCAAAAGAGGATCGTGGGGAAGAACGTCGTGAGCCATTTGCTGAAGGAGAGTTTGGTGAAACTGAACATGACCAAACGATGGATGAGCTATTGCAAGAGGTCCAAGAGTTTCTTGAAACAAATGAGCTGACAGAAGTGATTTCAGCTACTCGGGATGATCGTGGAGTTGTTCTTGTCTTAGAAGAAAGAACATTATTTAATCCAGCAGAAGCTGATATTTTACCAGAAGGACAAGCATTTTTAAATAAAGTCGGGACATTGTTAGTGGCAATTCCAAATATGATTAAAGTTGAAGGTCATACAGATTCAGTACCGATTTCAACCTTTCGTTACCCATCAAACTGGGAATTATCGGGAGCAAGAGCTAGTAGTGTAATCCGTTACTTATTAGATAATTATGATTTAGAGCCAAAACGATTTGTTGCCACTGGCTATGGAGAAACAAGACCTGTTGTTCCGAACACAACACCAGAAAACTTACAACGTAATCGTCGTGCCGTCATTATCATTTTAGATCCGACTTATAATGATGATAATACATTCTAAAATAAGCTTTCACAACTTCACTGCTAAATCAAAATTTTTATGCTTTCTTATCTTTTAAAAAAAGCATCCTAACGGTTATTTAAACCGAAAGGATGCTTTTTTCTTAATTCAGATGCTCTTCAATATATTCTTCAAGTGTAATGTCCAATTCGAATATGTTAGCGGCATGCTCTTTGCCAACAAAGCGAAGATGCCAAGGTTCATACGTGTATCCTGTTATATCCTCTAGGCCTTCTGGGTAGCGAATAATGAATCCATATTTATGTGCATTTTCTGCAACCCATTTTCCTTCTTCTGTCTTCCCGAAATCTTGAGTGAGTTGGTAACCGACACTTTCACTTGTGACATCCATCGCTAATCCGGTTTGATGCTCACTTTCTCCTGGAAAGGCACTAAACTGATTAGCCCATTGGAATCCTTCTCGTAAAACATAGTTCGGAAAAATATGCTTTTGGGTAGCAAAGCTTCGATAGCCTGAAAGTGCTTTAAGCTTAATTCCATTGTTGTAACTATCTTTAAAAAGCTCTTCTAATGCTTCGGCTGCTTCTTCTCGTAAATGATTTCTTTCTGCTTTATCTTCATAAACAAATGCAACATCAGGAATGACGAGGTTGCTTGGTGTATAATCTCGAGGAAGTCGGTATTGCTTGTTTATAAGGACGAGTATGTCATCTGGGTTTTTAACTTCTAGTTTTTTACTTGAGTCATAAGGGATTTCTTGCATCTCAGTATTAGATACCCAGCCCTCTAAATCATTTGCTGATATCTTAAACCAACCTTCTGTTTGCTCAATAACAAATACATGGTCTCCAAAATCAAGTGTGCCAATGACATCTGATGTTTTATCTTTTTTTTCATAAACGGATACACCAGAATTTGATAATGCTAATGCTTCAAATAGCATCGATTCTGGAAGCTCAACAGCAGAAGCTAATAATTCCTCTTCCCTTTTCTCAACTTCTTCCATTTCTTCGTTTGTTTTGTCTTGAAGTTGGTCGGGTTTTTCTTTTTTCTCAGGCTCTGAATCCTTCGCCTTTTCTTCAACCATATTTGCCTCTCCTATTGTATTAACGGAAGTTTCTGTATATAGATAACCTAAGATTAATAAAATCGGAATCATCACGGCGACTATCCATTTAACCATTTTTTCGCCTCCACTTATTATCTACTAGACTATCATTTTACTTGTATTTGATAGATTTTTAAAGAGGGTGAATATGTGAAATTATTGGGTTCTAGAAAAAAGGATGTGCTGTTAAAAATTAGCGTGTTTTAATATGAAAAATATGCTATATTTATAGTAAATACGAACTAAAAATAGTAGAAAAAGGCAAACTTTTTGAAAAAAGAGGACGCAAAGCTACGGATCTAAGGTTGCGCAACAACTATGATAGCCGGGTTTCCTAACATTAGGCGACACTACTAGTGGTCGTTTTTTTTTAGATGTTAGTTAACATATACTGTTTAAACGATGGGACTTGGTCAATTTCTTATGTTTAACACTGAAGAAACATAAGGAAAAAGAGAAGGAAGTGGTTGCAATGAAAAAATTGCTTGTAAAGGCATTACGGTCAAATCATGCGCTAGAGGTGTTATTTTCTTCATTGCGCTGGTTTTTTTTACTAATGTCTGCCATCGTTTTTTCGACACAAATGAATGATAATACAGAAACATACTTGATTGTCTTATTTGTAGCTTTAGTCACTTTTGGCGTAATATACATGGGATTATCTGATTATTGCCTTTATCGAAAACCTGAAAACTCCTCAATATACAAAATAATGACCAAAGGTGGCCCGTTTTTCGATTATATCGCGTTCTTATGTTTAGTGGCTTTAACGGGAGGTCATGAGAGTCCATTATTTCCAATTAGTTATTTAATAATTTTACATGTATGTGTTTATTGGCGATATAAAGGAGCTATGATTTGTGCTGGACTTCTAATCATCGGTTTTACAGTGGTTGTTCTTTTACACGGTTTTCCGACTGAATTATCAAGTCAAATCTCCTTTTACACAAAGCTGATATATTTGTTTTTAATCGGGTTTCTCGGAGGGATTATTGTTTCTAGGGAACGAATTCATTATGAAGAAAAGTCGGAATATGAAAGTATGGCTAAACAAGATTATTTAACAGGTTTATTCAACCACCGCTCATTCCAAGAAGATTTAAAAACAGCCCAAATGAACCGAAAGAACAGCTTTCTTGTTTTAGCTGATATTGACCATTTTAAAAAAGTGAATGATGCATTTGGCCATGTTATGGGTGATAAGGTGTTACGAACGATTGGCCATATCATATCTGATATAGTACCAGAAGATATCGGTAAAGGTTATCGCTATGGAGGAGAAGAGTTTGCCATATTATTATATATAGATGATATCGAACTCACAGATTTTTATTTAAGAGCAATCAAAAAAAAGATCGAAAAAACAATCTTTCATACAGATGAAGGTGAATTTTCAGTAACGATGAGTTTTGGTTGTAACCAAATCAAAACCGAAGGAAGTCGTGATATTGTCGAGTGTGTTGATAAATTGCTGTATGACGCCAAACAGCTGGGAAGAAATCGCATTGTTTATGAACCAACAATATGTATAGAAGAAGCAACCCACTAAGGTTTAATTAGTTGGGTTGCCTTTTTCATAAGAGAACCGAAAGTGACCAGCAATTGGCGTGCTAAAAGAAGTAAGTTTTACTTCAGCTGCAAATGGAGGATTGTTATGGATCATATAAGGTGTGCCATCCTTTGCCCGTTTATCGGATATAATTCCAACATGGTGATATCCTTCTAAGAACACGACAATATCTCCTGGTTGCCACTGTTTTAAATTTTCAACATCATTTGGAATTAATTCTGTTGTTAATGACTCAGTGTGGCGAGTGAAAAAAACAAACTGGTTAGGGACTCGACGAAAATCAATATTTGGGTCAGGTTGCCCTTGTACGCGTGGATATTGATCAACTTCATTTGATATATCTTCGTCCATTAGTTCCTTTAAGTTAATGTCAGCTCCTAGTAAGCCGCGCCAAATGACATCCGTACATACTCCTTCATTTTCTGGTGGGTAACCGCCAGCATAATAAGCACTTTTGTATTTTGTTCGTTGCTCAACTTCTTTTCTTGCTGCTTGCACAATGTCTATGGGGTCTGGAACCCCATTTTGATTTTCGTCAACTAGTGAATATGTGCTTTCTACATTAAGTCGAGTTTGAAAAGGATTTTCAAAATGTAGACCGACATAATCAAGGAGAATTGCTTTTTTATAAAAAAAAGAAAAAGAAAATAAAGTGATAAAAAGAACGGCAATAAGTAAAGTGACCCGTCGTTTTTTCGTCATCATCCACCTCTGATATTTCTAAATATTTACTTTTCTTATAACCATTTTAGCACTGCTTGAATATAGTGGGAAGGTGAATCTTTTCAAGGAGTGGTTTCTATGATCGTTAGGCTAGCAACAGAACAAGAGCGGGAACTCATTCAACAGTATGAAAGCGTTGTACAGGTGGAAGCGACGAATGGATACGGTGATGGCTCGATTTCAAACCATACAAACTGGGATTACCCTTGTTATATTTGTATAAATCAAAACATAATCGTAGGTTGGATTGTTTTGGCGAAAACAAAAGCAGCGTTTACTGAAGAAATAACGGGTATGATAATAGAGCTATATGTTTTTCCTCAATACCGAAAATCAGGTTGCGGGACATTGTTAATGGAATATGCACTCGCTTATTTTAAGCAGTGTGGGATTTCAAAAGTCCAGTTAAACGTATTTTCAGGAAATCCGGCAAAACGGCTCTATGAAAAATTAGGCTTTCAAGATGTATCAACATTAATGGAAATTAAATGGGGCGAGTAGGAGGGATTTTCGATTGGACATATTACCACAGTCCTATTATGAACAACCAACATTACAGTTAGCAAAGTCGCTTCTTGGAAAACGATTAGTTAAAGAAACGACAGATGGGTTAGCTTCTGGCTGGATTGTGGAAACAGAAGCTTATATCGGCCCTCATGATCAAGCTGCACATAGCTTTGGGAACCGTCGGACAAAAAGAACGGAAGTCATGTTTGGACCACCAGGTTATGTTTATACGTATGTGATGCACACCCATTGTTTAGTGAATGTTGTAAGTGGTAAAATAAATCAACCAGAAGCCATTTTAATTCGAGCGGTGGAACCATACGAAGGCATACACCTAATCGGTAAAAGAAGACCAAATATAAAGAAAGAAAAAGAAAGAACAAATGGCCCAGGAAAGCTTACAAAAGCATTAGGTATCGATATGTCTGATTACGGGGGAGCCTTTTTTGAACGACCTCTTTATATTACAGAAGGAAAAAAGGTTGAAGGAATAAAAGAAGGGGTCAGAATTGGGATTCCGAATAGCGGGGAAGCAAAAATGTATCCATGGAGATTTTTGCTGGACAAGAACAAGTTTGTTTCCAAATAGAAACCGCAGTCGCTTGTGATAAAAAAATGTAGATGAAGTAGACTAAAAGGATATTGAGCTACATAAAAAAGTAAGATATGATGGATCAGAAATCGGTAGTAACGATAAATTTATTTGATGAAGTGAGTTGGATGAAATGAATGTTCCAAAACAATTACATTATTATATGCCTGCGGAATGGACAAGTCATGAACGAACGTTAATATCATGGCCTGTTCAACAGTCAATGTGTTTCCCTGATGATTATCAAACTGTAACAAAAGGCTATGAGCAGCTTATACGGGCAATGGCTGACTTTGAACCTGTCACTGTCCTTGTAAATGAAGAAGATATCGAAAATGTTAAACAGTTGTTCTCAGATGTTGAAGCGGTAGACATTGTTCATATTGAACATAATGATGCCTGGCTCCGTGACAATGGACCAACGTTTATTGTAAATGATAAAGGTGAAAGGGCAGGAATAAACTGGATTTTTAATGCATGGGGAGAAAAATATTCTCCATGGGATTTAGATAATAAAGTTGCACCAGCTATATTACAGCATTTTAATATTAAACAATTTGATGCGCCAATCGTAATGGAAGGGGGTTCTTTTCATGTCGATGGTGAAGGGACATTATTGACAACAGAAGAATGCTTGTTAAATCCAAATCGGAATTCAGATAAGTCAAAAGAAGAGATTGAACAATTGTTGAAAGACTATCTTCATATTGATAAAGTCATTTGGTTAAAACAAGGGTTAAGTGGTGATGAAACAGATGGCCATGTCGATAACGTAGCATGCTTTGCTACTCCAGGAAAAATATTGATTCAAGTATGTAATGACCCTGAAGATGAAAATTATCAGATTACACAAGAAAATCTGGAAATATTAAAGAATGCAACAGATGCAAAAGGAAGAAAAATTGACATTATTGAGATAAAGCAGCCTCCTCAGCAACATCATGATGGAAGCCGATTAACATTAAGCTACTTAAATTTTTACTTTGTAAATGGTGGCATTATCCTACCTGTATTTGGAGGAGAAGCAGCAGTCACAGATGAAGAGGCGATAGCGGTGCTAAAACAAACATTTCCAGACAAGGAAATTCGCACAATTGATGGAATGGCCGTCATTAAAGAAGGTGGTAATGTACACTGTACAACCCAACAAATGATTGCCGGAAATGAATAAAGGGGTGAATGAAGTGCGTCTAGTTAAAGTAGCAACAACTCAAATGAGTTGTTCATGTGATATCCAAGAAAATATTGAAAAAGCAGAAAAACTTGTTCGTGAAGCCGCATGTCAAGGAGCTCAAATTATTTTATTACAAGAGCTTTTTGAAACACCTTATTTTTGTCAAAAAGAAAAATCAACCTATTATGATTATGCTACAGAATTGGAAAGCAATAGGGCAGTGACCCATTTTAAAGCTATTGCAAAAGAATTAAAAGTGGTATTACCGATTAGCTTTTATGAAAAGAAAAATAACGCAAGATATAATTCTCTTGCTGTCATTGACGCTGATGGTGAAATCCTCGGGAAATACCGGAAAAGTCATATTCCTGATGGTCCTGGTTATGAAGAGAAATTTTACTTTAATCCAGGAGATACTGGATTTCAAGTGTGGAAAACGAGGTATGGGAAAATTGGTGTAGGGATATGTTGGGACCAATGGTATCCTGAATCAGCAAGGTGTATGACGTTAATGGGAGCAGAGCTTCTCTTTTTTCCAACAGCGATAGGATCGGAACCGCAAGATCAATCCATTGATTCTAAAGACCATTGGCAAATGTGCATGTTAGGACATGCCGCAGCAAACTTAGTTCCTGTAATTGCTTCTAATCGAATTGGTGTGGAAGAAGATGACGAGTCAAAAATTACGTTTTATGGCTCTTCCTTTATTGCTGGACCACAAGGAAATAAAATCGAAGAAGCCAATCGAACAGATGAAACTGTATTAGTTACGGAGTTTGATTTAGATGAGTTAGAAAACCAACGAATCGAATGGGGCATTTTCAGAGACCGTCGTCCTGACTTATATAAAATTATCACTTCGTATGATGGAGAGTTGATTATAAAGTAAATACTAATGATGTTTTGCCCGTTAACCATAAGCTTGTGATGGTCAACGGGTTTTTTGCACTAGCTATTTCTAACGGACATCTGAGCCACTATTTTGTAAAAAAATCTTGTTTACCCGATGTGCTATTGGACATGAGTTCCGTTACTTAAGAGAAATCGAAGCATTTTGTCAAGATTTACATCAAGTAGCGGAATAGATGTCCGATACAACATGAAAAGGCTTAGTTTTCTATCATATAACGGAACCGATGTCCGAACTCCTAAATTGTTTGAATAACAGCCGAGTTTTTTGTTTCATTTGGTAACTAAATATCACTATAGAAGTACTATTATAACTATGATATGGGTAATTTTCATAGTATACTAGAACTATAATAGTTTTGCAGATAAACTTTTATGATGACAGTTAGTAACAAAAGAAAGGAAACAGGCTTCATATGTATATTTCATACACAGAGATTAGCTACTATAAAATGTTTGAGGAAGCTTCTGAAAAGCTGTTAGCTACAGTGGGTACGTTAATTAAAGATGGTACGTTTTTTATTTCTCATGTCGATGAAACCAACTTTTCAATTGTGAAAATGTTAAACCGAACGGGAATTAACTTAACAGAAGGAAAGCGAATGCCACTAGAGGATGCGTATTGAAGTATTATATATCATGGTGGCCGTGAGCCGCTCATAATTGAGGATTCCAAACATCATAACGTCACATGTAACCTGCAAGTGACAGAAGATTTAGAAATTAGGTCTTATTTAGGAGTGCCCATTTTATTACATGATGGAAAAATGTTTGGAACACTTTGTGTATTGCGGAAAGAAAAATCAAGTTTTACTTCTGATGAAATTAATACCATACAAAATATGGCCATGTTTCTTGGCTATTTAATTGATTTAGAATATGTGACTATTCACGATTCATTGACAAGTTCGTATAATTTGAACTTTACGACAAAGTACTTTGATGATTATATTAAAGGGAAAATTTGCAAATGGGCCATGATTTTTATTGACCTTGATAATTTTCAATATGTCAATGATACACTTGGACATAAAATGGGAGACATTCTTTTACAAAAGGTGTCCGAGCGTATGGTGACAGAATTAGAAGGTGATATCGTAAGTGCAAGATTAGGAGGAGACGATTTCGTTTTACTTCTTTCTGGTGAAAACGACAAGACAAAAGTAGAGTCGTTTTTAGAAGCGATTCTTGAGCTTTTTTCAAAACCCTTTCAAGTTGAAGGCCGTGACGTTTCAATAACGCCGACAATGGGAGTAAGCTTGTATCCGCAGGACGGTCTTGACGCTGAAACATTATTAAAGCATGCAGATATGGCTTTACAAGAAGCGAAAAAGAGTGGTCAAAATCATTATAGTTTTTTTAATCAAAAGTTAAATGAACATATATCAAAAAAGGTTCAACTAACAAATGACTTACCAAAAGCGTTATCAAATAGAGAGTTAGTGTTACATTATCAACCTCAATTCAATATGGAAAAAAAGATGACGGGTATTGAAGCGCTACTACGTTGGAATCATCCTGAACTCGGAATGATATCTCCACTTGATTTTATTCCGATAGCAGAAGAAACAGGCGCAATTGTTGAGATCGGAAAATGGGTAATGGAAACCGCATGTCAAAATGTAAAAGAGCTCCATCAGCACGGTCAATCTGATATCAAGGTAGCTGTTAATTTATCAGTGAAACAATTTCAGCAAAAAAAAATCGCAGATGAAATCCTTACAATACTAGAAAAAGTAAAGCTGCATCCTTGTTATTTAGAATTAGAAATTACGGAAAATATGGCGATCACGAATATGAAAAGGACGACGTTTTCGTTAGAACAAATAAAAGCACTTGGAGTACGAATTGCAATTGACGATTTTGGAACAGGGTATTCTTCATTAAGTTATTTAAAACGATTTCCACTAGATGTCTTAAAACTCGACCGCTCTTTTATTCATGATATTACGGTTGATCAAAAGCAATTTGCAATTGTAAAAGCTGTCATTGACATGGCGCATGCACTTGAACTAAAAGTGGTTGCTGAAGGAATTGAAGAAGAAAGCCAATTCCACTTGTTAAAACAAATGGGTTGTGATGAAGTGCAAGGGTATTTATTAGGGAAACCGACTCCTTTTATAAGATTGCTAAAGTAGGTTTAAACAAAGAGAATAAGAGGTATAAAAAGAAGAGAACGGTAGTCCGTTCTCTTCTTTTTATTTGTTCACTTGCTTTTCTGCAATATCCCCAACAAAAGGAAGCTTATATTGTTCCCCATTGTAAGCTTTGTACATGAGAACGACCCATAAAACAAAGTAAATAAGGTTAATGAGACTACCAAGTATCCATCCAAAAGGAATCTGACTAACAACAATGTTTAGAACGGTAAGACCGCCAAAAGCAATAATCGATTGCAACGCATGGAAGCGAACCGTTTTGTTTTCTTTTTCAAGAAGAAATATAATTAGTCCTGATACAAATGCAGCAAGGTAACATAAAAAGCTTGCTATGTTTTCTTCTAAGCCAAACACAGATTTTTTCTTTTCAGATGGTGGTGTTTCTGTGTGTACAGGTGTAAGTGATGAGGATGATTGTTTCTCAGTTTCTTGTTCCATTATTTCCCCTCCTAAAAGTAGTAGTTTCAACTATAATAATAGTAACAAATTATATTATTGAAAAATATTCCACGAAAGTGCCAAAATAATGCTATTTAGAACTAGCATACTAGATTTTATATGGTACAAAAAGCTCATTTTGCTAATTTGTTCATGTGACAACACGATTACTAATAGTAAAGTAGTACATTCGAAAAACGACCCATATGGTTACTTTCCTTTTGCGTCTATCTATATTCCTAATTCAACTCCGACAAAATAAGACTTTATTCGCGTTCTAACTTTCAAATTTGTACAAAAAATACTATAATATAGGAAATATATAGAGGACGGTATAGGTCTTAAATAGGGCAACCAACAAAGACCTTCATAAAAAGTTCAAAAAATCACAAGAATTAGGAGTAATTGTTATGGATGTGTATGTAGCAAGGCAACCCATTTTAAATAAAAAACAAGATGTGTTTGGTTATGAATTATTGTACCGTAGCAATAGCGAACAAAACTTGGCTCTTATTGATGGAGACCAAGCTACATCTGAAGTGATTATTAATGGTTTTTTTCATATTGGATACGAAGAATTAACAGAAGGAAAACTTTGCTTTATTAACTTTACAGAAAATTTATTAAAAAATGAAATTCCAACTTTTACAAACCCAGAAAAAGTCGTAATTGAGATATTAGAAACCGTTGTTCTGACAAAAGAAATTGTTGAAATCTGTAAAAATTTTAAAAAAATCGGATATAAAATTGCGCTCGATGATTTTATCCTATTAGAAGGAAATCATTTTCTCCATGAAATTCTTCAAATTATTGATATTGTGAAAGTTGATATTCGAAATACGTCAAGGGCAAAGCAGTTACAAATATTACACTTCTTACAAAAATATAATGTCGTTTTGCTTGCTGAAAAAGTGGAAACAAGAGAAGAGTATGAACAATGTCTTGAAGATGGGTATGATTATTTTCAAGGGTACTTTTTTAGTAAACCCGTTATAATAACGGGACAAGATGTTCCTTTTTACAATCCAGTCGTAATGAATGTTTTACACGAGTTGTCCAAACAAGAACCGGATGTTGATAAAGTAGCTAAATCGATTGAACATGACCTTTCTTTATCTTATAAGCTATTAAAACTAATTAATTCTCCTGCTTTTCGAACAAAGTCAAATATAAAATCGATTAAACAAGCGATTGTTTTATTAGGATTAGAAGAAGTGAAAAAATGGCTTTTCTTCCTTGCGGTTCGTGAATCGAATAAACAACATGTCCCAACGGAAGTGATTAAGATGAGTTTTCGCCGTGCAAAAGAATGTGAATTAATTGCACAAATGAAAGGAAATCACGCCGAACAATCAAGTTATTTTTTAATCGGGATGTTTTCATTAATTGAAAGTTTATTAAATAGTCCAATGGAGAAAATTGTAGCGCAATTGCCATTAGATCAAGAGATGAAGGCGGCAATGCTTGGGGTTCAAAATAAATATAAAGATGTACTAGATATTGTCGTTTCTATCGAACAAGCGAAATGGAGTGAGGTTGAACGCCTAGCTAGTAAATTAGGGCTATCGCAGAAAATATTATTTGATATCCATTCCAAGTCCATTGTTTGGACAAAGGATGTATTTTTAGAAATATAGTGATTAAAATGGCTTGTTGAACATCATGTTTAATGAGTCTTTTTACTGAAAAAAAATACTAGTGAGAAAGAATTCCCTGCTAATGTTTTATTCTTATAGGAGATAGGGTAAAATAATAGTAATTTATGACAATGGAGTGAGAAACGTGAGTGAAAATTTTCCAAAGTTAGAAGGGATACTTGAAAGAACGAAAGACGCGCTTTTAGGATTTATGGATATCATAACTCCAGTCATTGAAAATGCAAAAGATGACCATGAGAGATTATACTGGCATCATATTTATGAAGAAGAAGAACACAGATTAGATCGTATTAATGTGTTGCTTCCAAAAGTAAAAGATGTCCAAACAAAAGAGTTAGACCCCAGCCAAGGTGAATTTATCCGATTACTACAAGATGTAAGTTTGGAGAAGTTTGGATTACATAATTTTTTAGAGCATCTTGATTTATCCCTTTTTCAATTTAAAAATACCGAACATGGCGAACCGATTCAAAAAATGAGAGATATGACAGCGGAAGATTACCAAGAAATAAAAGGAATCATGCAAGATTTAAATGATAAGTATGATTTAACAAGCTTAGCTGCATCAACGCCAACGGATGAAAAAGAGGGAAAAGCAGATCATTTAAAAATTGATATGTATACTCAATCAGAAAGCCAAGCTACATCACACTCAAATGAACTTGGTTATAAAAAGAAATTTACAGTAGGAAGCTTAAAATAAGGAGGAATACGATGAAAACGAAATTGTATGCAGATGCACCATTAAACGAAAAACAATGGAATGAATTAGATGCAACAGTGATTGAAAGTGCGCGTCGACAGCTCGTTGGACGACGTTTTATTGACCTGTATGGTCCGTTAGGGGAAGGGGTTCAAACGGTTACAAATGATATTTATGAAAATCAAGAATTGGGAAATATTAGCTATCACGGTGAGTCAACGGAATTGTCATCACCAACACGACGTGTAAATTTAAGTGTTCCGCTTTTATATAAGGATTTTATGCTGTATTGGCGTGATTTGCAATATGCTAAAGCATTAGATAATCCAATTGATTTTTCTGCAGCTGCACATGCGGCACAGCAATGTGCATTACTAGAAGATGATCTTATTTTTAATGGTTCAAAAGAGTTTGATTTACCGGGTGTACTAAATGTAAAAGGAAAGTTGACACACCTTCGCTCAGATTGGATGACTTCAGGAAATGCATTTAGTGATGTAGTTGAAGCAAGAAATAAACTTTTGCGAATGGGACACACAGGACCATATGCTCTCGTCTTATCTCCTGAACTATATGCTTTGCTACACCGCGTTCATCAAGGAACAAACGTCCTTGAAATTGAACATGTCCGCGAACTTATGACAGCAGGTGTTTTCCAGTCACCGATGATTAAAGGGAAACGTGGTGTCATTGTGGATGCAGGAAAACAAAACTTAGATTTAGCGATCGGCCAAGATTTTGAAACGGCATTTATTGATGATGAAAACATGAATCACGTTTTTAGAGTGTATGAGTCAGCCGTGTTACGCATCAAACGTCCAAGCGCGATTTGTACGTTAGAAGACCCTGAAGGAAACGAATAAAAATAAGGTGTGTCAAAGTGATTCTTTGACACACCTATTCTATATTACGCTATGGAATAAACTTTTTTAGGTGGAGTAATAAAGCTTACATCAACGTGTTCTTTTGCGGCTTCATATCCGATATCGTCAATGATTAACTTAGCTTCTTCTAAGAAAATCGTCGTATAGCTGCCTTCATTCACTTCATATAATCGTTTTAAGTATTTTAGTTTTTCAGCTGTTTTTGTTTTCTTGTATATTAGATTATGCGCATCAACAATTTTCTTATGAACAGGTGCGGAAATCACGCTGATTTCAGAAACATTTATAATCATATGTTGGCCATCGCTTGTTGCAAAACCAAGCGAGTAAAATGTTGAACCTAACATATCTACATTTGTAATAACGGCATTTTTATATTCTTCTCCTGAGCGGAGACGAATAAACTGTGTTTCAATTATACCACCAATTTTTCTTTCATTCGACAGTAACGCATAGATGTCTTTTAACCCATTTACTTGCTTTTGCATGTGGTACCCTCCTCGAATAAAGAAAACATCTGATAACAATTCTCATTATCATTGTAAATGATTCTCATTAGCAACGTCAATAGTTTTTTGAAAGTGCTGTTATTTGGAATTTGCTTGAGCTTCAAAAAGAAAGGAGGCATAGACATTGCCAAAAAAACTTACAGTAGGATCATTAATTGAAGGGAAACAAAACAGAATACAGATTGAAAACGCTATAGTTGAGAAAACGAATGTAAAAAAGGAACAAAAAAAAGAACCGGCAGAAGCAAAAGAAAGAATAATTCAGATTGAGCAACATGGACGTCGGTATGAAGTTAAATCTGAACAAAACGTGAGTGTGTTAGAACAAGCCTTAAATCAAAAAGTACCAATTGATTATAAGTGTAGAAAAGGCTCATGTGGGAAGTGTGAAGTTATGATTGTGTCTGGACATGACGTGTTATCAAAGCGAACAGATAAAGAAATAGAAAAATTACAAGAGCCTACTCATAGATTAGCATGCCAAGCTATTTTTCAACTTTCTTAATAGAGGGTATGTATGTGATTCTAGTCCTATTCATGGAACAGTTTTCAAGTTTGAGTGCTTATTAACAGTGAAGCTTTGGAAACTTATTCTTGAACGAAAAGACGCTCCCACGTTTTTTTTTCGAATGAACAAAACCGAATTAAAAAATAGAGATAATTGCATATAATAAGTAATACGAGGAAATAATACCCATTGTAACTATAGAAAGGTGGGTATGAGTTGAAAAACAATAATAATGAACATGAAAACACAGGCACATCTGTTAATGGTGCTGGTGGACCTTCAGATTCAAGAGTAACAGAAGGAGAAACACAGGATACATTAACTACACGTCAAGGTCACCCTGTTGTCGACAATCAAAATGTTAGAACTGTAGGAGACAGAGGACCAACAACACTTGAGAATTATCAATTCCTAGAAAAGATTTCACATTTTGATCGTGAGCGTATTCCTGAACGTGTTGTTCATGCCCGTGGAGCAGGTGCTCATGGTTATTTCGAGGCATATGGAACCGCTGGAGATGAGCATGTTTCCAAATATACAAGAGCGAAATTATTTCAAGAAAAAGGAAAAAGAACACCTGTTTTTGTTCGTTTTTCATCTGTTGTTCATGGTGGACACTCCCCAGAGACGCTTCGAGATCCAAGGGGATTTGCTGTTAAGTTTTATACAGAAGATGGAAACTGGGATTTAGTCGGAAACAACTTGAAAATATTTTTTATCCGTGACCCTTTAAAATTCCCGGATATGGTCCACGCGTTTAAGCCTGATCCAGTAACAAACATTCAAGATTTAGAAAGAATGTTTGATTTTATTTCAAATTCACCAGAAGCCACACATATGGTTACATTTTTATTTTCACCATGGGGAATTCCTGCAAATTATCGGCAAATGCAAGGCTCAGGTGTTAATACATATAAATGGGTGAACAAAGAAGGAAAAGGTGTGTTAGTAAAGTATCATTGGGAACCAATTAAACAAGGAATTAAAAATTTGACACAAGAAGAAGCTGAAAAAATCCAAGCGAAAAATTTTAATCACGCTACCCAAGATCTATATGAAGCGATTGAAAATGGAGATTATCCAGAGTGGGAACTCTGTGTTCAAATTATGAGTGATGATGACCATCCCGAATTAGACTTTGACCCACTTGATCCAACAAAATTATGGCCACCAGAAAAGTTTCCTTTCTTACCAGTTGGCAAAATGGTGTTAAATAAAAATCCTGAAAATTATTTTGCAGAAGTAGAACAAGCGGCTTTTGGAACAGGTGTACTTGTTGATGGATTAGATTTTTCTGATGATAAACTATTACAAGGTCGTACATTTTCTTATTCAGATACACAGCGGTATCGTGTCGGTTCAAATTATTTACAGTTACCAATCAATGCGCCGAAAAAGCATGTCGCGACAAATCAGCGTGATGGACAAATGACCTATTTTGTAGATAAAGGACCGGGCCAAAATCCACACGTTAATTATGAACCATCAACACTAGATGGATTAAAAGAAGCGACGAAATCGGGTGAACCACATGAGCCACATGTAGAAGGCAATTTAACACGTAAAAAAATCGAAAGAACAAATGATTTCGGACAAGCGGGTGATACGTACCGTGCCTTTGAAGATTGGGAAAAAGACGAGTTAATCAATAATTTAGTAGGAGCTTTACATCCCTGTGATCCAAGAATAAAAGAAAAGATGGTTTCCTATTTTACTCAAGCCGATAAAGAATATGGTCAACGTGTTGCAGATGGGCTTGCTAAAATGAGTTCGATGAAAGCGAATAATGATATGGGTGTTGAAATGGCAAAAGAAATGGGCCATGACGCCGATCCGTATTAAAGCTTACTAAAAGAAAAGACCAGGTGGGAATGTTATAAAGGAATGAGTGCGACCTTTTATGACATTCCCCTTTTTGGTTTGCATTGCTTTTCTTTCCTTAAAGTGGTATGATTAAGTTTGCTTTAAAAGATCGGACTATAAGTGTAAATCAGACAGTACAGCTTATACCATATTCCGCTCGGTAGGAATAATGGTGTTTTTTTTAGGGCAATTTTAAAAAGAGGATAGCGATATATAAAGGAGATGGCTTACGTTGACAACGTTTTACGAATTTGGTCTTAACCATAAGATTGTTAAGGCTGTAACAGATATGGGGTTTGAAGAAGCTACCCCAGTACAAGAACAAACGATCCCGGTTGCGTTAACGGGTAAAGATGTAATTGGACAAGCACAAACAGGAACAGGAAAAACAGCGGCATTTGGAATTCCATTAATTGAGAAAGTCGATATTGAAGAAGCGACGATTCAAGGAGTAGTGTTAGCGCCAACGCGGGAGTTAGCCGTGCAAGTTGCAGAAGAAATGAATAAATTAGGTCAAGTTAAAGGTGTGCACACACTACCGATTTACGGTGGTCAAGATATACGCAGACAAATTAAAGCTCTACAAAAACGACCACATATTATTGTTGGTACACCTGGCCGTTTTATGGACCATATGAGAAGAAAAACTATCCGATTGAACAACATCAAAATAGCTGTTTTAGATGAAGCTGATGAAATGTTAACAATGGGATTCATTGAAGATATTGAAACGATATTAAATGAAATACCTGAAGAAAGACAAACATTATTATTTTCAGCGACAATGCCAAAGCCAATTGAAAAATTAGCTCAGAAATTTATGAAAAACCCTGAACTAATTGCCGTTAAGGCGAAGGAAATGACAGTTCCAAATATTGTACAAGAATATATGGAAGTTCCTGAAAAACAAAAATTCGATGTGTTGTGCAGAATGTTAGATATTCATGCGCCAGAATTAGCAATCGTTTTCGGAAGGACAAAACGACGTGTAGATGAATTAGCAGAAGCGTTATCAAAGCGTGGCTACGACGCAGAGGGGATCCACGGCGATTTAAATCAAGCAAAACGTGACAGTGTCTTGCGTAAGTTTAAAGCAGGGACGATTGAAGTCCTTGTCGCAACAGATGTCGCTGCACGTGGATTAGATATTAGTGGTGTCACACATGTGTATAACTTTGACATCCCTCAAGACCCAGAAAGCTATGTTCACCGTATTGGTCGAACAGGACGAGCGGGAAAAACAGGTCTTGCTTTAACGTTTGCATCGCCACGTGAGATGGATCATTTAAAAACGATCGAGCGTGTGTCGAAGAAAAAAATTCAACGCAAATCGGTTCCAACATTTGCTGAAGCAATTGAAGGTCAACAACGCTTGACGATTGAACGTTTACTAGAAACTGTAGAACAAGGTGATGCACAAGCGTATAAACGGATGGCAGAACAATTACTCGATGATCATGATTCTGTTAGTCTTATCTCAGCAGCGTTAAAATTACTGACGAAAGAACCAAGTAATGAACCGGTACAATTAACAGCTGAAGCACCGCTTCGTGTGAAGAAAAATAAATTCAATGGTGAAAGAGGCGGGGGTTCAAGAGATAAAAAAGGTGGATACCGTCGTTCATCTTCTAGAAAGCCAGATTCAAGAAAACCAGATAGATCATCAAACGACCAAAAACGCAAAAAGAAAAAGTATAGCAAATAATACATGCCCATATTTCCTATTTAGGAAATATGGGATTTTTTCTAAGGAAATAAAGACATGAATCCTCCTATTGATGAATAGGATAAAATCAAAAGGGGGGTTGTCTATTATGGTTCATGGTTCAAGACTTCAAGTCTATTGTGTAAGAGAAGGAGATACACTACTTAGTATTTCGTCGTTCTTCCATATTCCGTACCAAGACCTGCTGCTCGTTAATCCGTATATTTCTTTTGAAGATTTACAAGTAGGACAACTAATCTATTTACCGCTATCTTTTTATAATCCATATTGTCAGGAAAATGCGATTCGCTATACGTTACGAGCTGGTGAAAGTTTATCAAGCATCGCGGAGAAATATGATTCTTCATATGAAACGATTTTACAAGCTAACCGAAACTTGCATCCATATCGATTATTTGAAGGTCAAGTTTGGTGCATTCCGATGCACTGGGATGTTTATGAAAGCCAAACAGAAAAAGTAACCTTTATTTACCCTGGATTATGGGAAGAAAAACAAGTGGAGAAAGGAATTCAGCTAGAAGGAGAATATGGATTTGTTAATGTAAAAACAGTATATAGTAAAACACTATCAGTCCTTGATATTTGTCAACATTATGCATTTAAGTCAAAAGCCCACTTCGGTTCAAAGTCCCTAATCGAACAAATTCGTGTCCAAAATGAACTAGGCTATATTATTTTGCCATCAACTGACCAAAAGAAGACCATGGGTAATGAAGCCGCCCTCGTCCTTTCTTATCCGTTTCTAGAAATTGGAGATCCTTTTACATACCTTATCCTCGTAACAAATCAAGAATTTATTTATTCTATAACAAGAAGTTTACAATTTAACATAATAGCCTAAAAGGGTTCCGTACCCTTTTGGGCTTATTTCTTTGGTTAAAGGTGGATAAAAAATCTGCCTCACTTCTTTATGAAAGCATCCATTTGTATTTGTATATAGAAACCTGTACTGTGGCAAAAAAACAAAGCAAACTAAGGGGATGACGCAGAGCAAAAGCAGTAGGGTAAAATACCTTGTTAGATTATCTAACAAGAGTTGTTGAAAAAGTCTGAATTTCTATTAAAATAAATAACTAACAAGGGATGTTAATTAAATTCACAAGAAAAGGGAAGTGTTATAACATGAGTACAGCTCTAGGAACTCAAACTTTGGAAAGCATTAAAGAGACGATCGAAGCGAAAAACGTTGAACTTTTACATTTGCAATTTGTTGATATTGAAGGAACGTTAAAACATGTGACAGTTACAGCAAAACAAATTGACGCTGTTGCTGAAGGAAAAATCATGTTTGATGGTTCATCAATCACTGGATTTTCGCCAATTAATAAATCAGACCTTTACTTGCAACCAGATTTAAACACATTTGCAGTGCTCCCTTGGTCTGTAGAAGAAGGGTACTCAGAAGGTCGTTTTTTGTGTAGTGTTACAAACCCAGACGGAACTGACTTTGAAGGAGACCCGCGTAACGTCTTAAAAAAAACGGTGGAAAAAGCAAAAGATGCAGGATACGGAATTAGTGTAGGTCCTGAGTTAGAATTTTTCTTATTTGAAACCGATGAAACTGGCCGACCAACATTACAAACACAAGATTTTGGTGGATACTTTGAGCCATCTCCTCATGACTTTGGTGAAAAAGTACGTCTAGCAATCTATCGTACATTAAAAGAAATGGGCTTCACAATTGAAGCGTCTCACCATGAAGTAGCAAAAGGACAACATGAAATCAATTTTAAATATGCAGATGCTCTAGGAGCAGCTGATCTTGCTACAACATATAAATGGGTTGTAAAAACGGTAGCAAAACAATTTGGCTTACACGCATCATTTATGCCAAAACCAATTGCAGGTGAAAACGGAAGTGGAATGCACACAAACGTTTCACTATTCGATTTAGAAAAACAAGAAAATGCATTTTTTGACCCAAGTGATGAGCGTCAACTTTCGGAAAAAGCGTATCAATTCATTGCTGGTTTAATTGATAATGTAAAAAGCTTTGTTGCGGTAACAAATCCGCTAGTTAACTCATATAAACGTCTAGTTCCAGGATATGAAGCACCATGTTATATTGCTTGGTCTGCCTCCAATCGTTCTGCTTTAATTCGTATTCCAGCGACTCGTGGGGCAGGTACTCGAGTAGAAATTCGTTGTCCAGACCCATCGGCTAACCCTTACTTAGCATTTGCTGTTGTAGCATCAGCTGGATTAGATGGTGTAACACGTGGGTTAACACCTCCTGTCGAAGTGATTGATGATATTTTCAGTATGTCAGCAAAAGAGTGTGAAGAGCGTGGAATTGACAACTTACCAGCAAGCTTAGAAGCTGCACTTGCTGAATTAGAAGAGGGTAGAATTGGTAGAGAGACATTGGGAGACCATGTTTTTGAAGAGTATATTGCACTAAAACGTAGTGAATGGGATAGCTTCCGTACAGCCGTAACAGGTTGGGAAGTTGAAACATATCAAACGAAATTTTAATATAAAAAGCTGTCGAGACGCCCTCGGCAGCTTTTTTTGACATATAGGAAAGCGTATAAATTTTGGTCTAGCAGTGAAGCTTTGAAAGCTTATTCTAGATAAGCGAAGGAACCGTAAAGTTCTCCAAAGAGTTTTAGATGTATTCTCGCTTTTCTTTATGTACAAAACTAAACAGTAGGCTGTCATGACAAATAAAATTTGATTCCAAATGCCTTGCGGCTTAGTGCTTTGTAGTTTCACGAGTCTCAAGTGTTGCTTTACCCATTTAAAGAATATCTCAATTTGCCAACGG
>NZ_JHYI01000037.1 GCF_000621445.1 Alkalihalobacillus bogoriensis ATCC BAA-922
TCCGTCGCGGGCGCAGGAAATTTGAGAGGAGCTGTCCTTAGTACGAGAGGACCGGGATGGACACACCGCTGGTGTACCAGTTGTTCCGCCAGGAGCATAGCTGGGTAGCTACGTGTGGACGGGATAAGCGCTGAAAGCATCTAAGCGTGAAGCCCCCCTCAAGATGAGATTTCCCATGGAGTTAATCCAGTAAGACCCCTTAGAGATGATGAGGTTGATAGGTCTCGGGTGGAAGCATGACGACATGTGGAGCTGAGAGATACTAATCGGTCGAGGACTTATCCAAGATTTAAAAAAGGCGAAGTCTTTTTGACATAATTCAATACACACACTATCTAGTTTTGAGGGAATCATATGATGAACTCAACTACATAACAGGATTACTTCTAAACAAAGTAATTCAAGTTAATTAGTTTAGTGACGATAGCGATGAGGTCACACCCGTTCCCATGCCGAACACGGAAGTTAAGCTCATCAGCGCCGATGGTAGTTGGGGGCTTCCCCCTGTGAGAGTAGGACGTTGCTAAGCAAAATAAAAAAACATTACGTCAAATGACGTAATGTTTTTTTGTGTCTGGACATATATTCCACTATTTTATAAAAAACAAGCTCTTTTGGACTTCGTTTGGACATCTTTTCCGTTATTTGACGAAAACACAAGTAATAAACTTCTGTTTTTCTAATGTAACGGAACAGATGTCCGATAGTATCTCGAAAACTTACCTTTTTCTTAAAATAGCGGAACATATGTCCGTAAGGGCTGTAACACTGTGTCGTCAGACACAAATCGTTTTCAAAGCCTATTTTTGTATATTAATCCCAAAATGGATATAGAAGTCCAAACAATCTCCAATCTTTTCAATATGCTAGTAGTGAAACGTTGAAATGATCTTTTTTGATCATGAAAAAGCGAGTAAAAGGAGGATTTCCATGTCTGTTGCTCATTACTATGATTTATGTCAAAAAAGTGTAGGGCGAGCTGTTGAAATTAGAGATATTCATGGTCAAGTGCATCGAGGAATTATTGAAAGAGTTGACCATGAAACGGTGTATTTACGACCATTAGATGGAGCGCAAATGCCTCCGCAAGCAGGACCAGGTGGTCCAGGAATGTTCTTTTGGGGCTTTGGCCCAGGATTAGCAGCCGGTGCTTTATTTGGGATTGGGCTTGGTGCCATTGCATCGTTAGCATTTTTACCTTACCCATATGTTTGGTAATAACTCCTGGATGTTCAAAAGGAATATTCCTTTTGAACATCCACTTTTTTTTACGAAAGGGGTTTTTGAAGGTGAGTTCGATGAGTAAATCTGATGATTTTCTATTTGAAACAGCACGTCTAGCGATGAGAAGCATAAAGATGACTGACAAAGAAGTTATTTATCAATTATATACTGATCCAAAAGTCATTCGTTTTGATAATACAAATGGAATAAAATCAATGGAAGAAGTTGAATCCTTTATATCACAGTTAGCGCATCCATACGTTCAGTACCACACTGTACGCTTTGCCATTATTGAAAAAGAAACAAATCAAATGATCGGTACTTGTGGGTTTCGGAATTGGGACCGAACTTCATCTCATGCTGAAATCGGTGGGAACATAATAAGTTCTTGTTGGGGGAAGGGCTTTGCAACAGAAATTGTACCTGCTCTAGTACGATATGGGTTTTATACTTTTAACTTAAATAAACTTCATGCGTACACTGTTACAAAAAATAAAGCTGTCGTGAAATTATTAGAAAAAAATCATTTTAAAAAAGAAGGCATTTTAAGACAATACTATCGTATCAATGAAAAATATGAAAATGTCTATTTATATGGAAAATTGAAACAAGAAGAACTAAAGAAAGAGCCCAAAACGACAAACACCGACAAAAGAAAAGTCTAAATTCTCAAAGGTAGGGGCAAGTCGCTAATCAATTATTTTTTTTGAGAATATGCTAAAGAGAAAGGATAAAAAATGTGGTGATTGTCATGACTGATGGACAGTTGACGATAATCGGGAGTTGGCTTGATGCGATCGGCCAAACTCTGTCGGCTATTGCTTACACTTCTTTGCTAAGAGGAGTTCGACGCCCTGAAGAAGAAGAACTGTATCAACGAATGATTGTTGTTGGAGAAGGATTACAGGCCGTTGGGAATGCCTTAAATGCGGTGGAAGAGGAAGAGCCGATTGGAGCGATTGGAGATTGGGTAGAAGCTGCAGGTGCAGCGACAAGTTCGTATGCGAATGCACGGCAAATCGAACAAGTAACTTTAGAATACCAACAGCTTGAAGTACTAGGTGATGCGCTACAGTCACTAGGCCCAGCGATTTCTAATCTTGTAGAAGAAGACTCAAGGTTTATTGTTGGAAATAATCTTCAAACGATTGGGGCAGCAATAGAAGCAACAGGGGGCTTGTTTGAAATTAAGAGTGATGAGCAAAAAGGCCTTCTCCTATCATCAATAGGAAATTGGCTTCAAGCGGCAGGAGCCACACTACAAGCGATTATTGTAACGAAAGAACCGACAGCCGACAATTCATAAAGAAGGTGGAAAAAGAATCATTCCACCTTCTTTTTTTGCATGGTTTTGTTTCGTTTGGAAAAAATAACATTAAGATTCCAAAAGGAGGATATTATGCCGAAAATTCTTTCCACTAGTATTTATGACCCTCCGTACGAAATGAACCAAACGGACATCACTGAATTTGCAAGGGAAGTCTTTCACGAAGATTTTAAAGATATTGACCGTCTGTTACAAGTGTTTTCAAATGGAGAAATCAGGAAGCGACATTTTTCAGTGCCTCTTTCATGGCATAGTGAAAATCATACATTTGAAGAGAAAAATGACACGTATATTAAGCAAGCGACAGAGTATGGAAAAAAAACGATAGAAGCGTGTGTAACAAATCACGATTATTTACAGCAATCGATTCCTATTGAAGAAATTGACGCTTTGTTTTTTATTTCAAGTACGGGTATTTCCACACCAAGTATTGAAGCGAGAATTATGAATACCCTCCCTTTTAAGCCGACGACAAAACGAATCCCTATTTGGGGGTTAGGATGTGCAGGAGGGGCAGCCGGATTAAGTCGAGCCTATGATTATTGTTTAGCATATCCAAAAGCAAAAGTACTCGTATTATGTGTGGAGTTATGTAGCTTAACGTTTCAAGTAAATGATCGGTCAAAAAGCAATGTAGTGGGGACATCTTTATTTTCTGATGGTGTTGCTTGTGCGTTAGTTGTTGGTGACGATGTACAACAAGAACAATATACGGGAAAACGGGCTATCCCACAATTGCAAGGAACAAACTCTCGTTTATTGAAAAACTCAGAAGACATTATGGGCTGGGATGTGAAAAACTCAGGTTTACATGTAGTCTTTTCAAGAAGTATTCCGAACTTGATACTTAATTGGTTTGAACCGGTTGTTTCCGACTTTCTATCAGAATTTGAATTGACCAGCAAAGATATTGAACAATTTATTGCTCATCCCGGTGGAAAAAAAGTTTTGGATGCTTATGAGTCTGCCCTTAAGTTATCAAAAGAGAAAACAACACCATCACGATATATATTAGAGAACTATGGAAATATGTCGTCCCCAACGGTTTTATATGTATTAAACCACGTTATGAAACAAGGTGGGCAACCAGATCAGTATGGTTTAATTGCTGCACTTGGTCCCGGATTTAGTTCAGAATTATTATTACTACAATGGAAATAGGAGTGATAAAATGCTCTTTTTTTTAATGATTATATCAATTGTCGTTTTGCAACGGGTGTTAGAGTTACTCATTGCAAATAGAAATGCTACATGGATAAAAAAACAAGGGGGATATGAAGTTGGACAAAATCACTATAAATATATGGTAATGCTTCATATCGGCTTTTTTGCTTCATTATTAATCGAGGTTCTTGTCGCGCAGCGGCCACTTCTTCATTTGTGGCCGATTCCCTTCAGTCTATTTGTGTTAGCGCAAGCAGGAAGAGTATGGAGTTTATCGTCACTTGGACGCTTTTGGAATACAAGAATTATGATTTTACCTGGGGCAAAGGTTGTAGCAAAGGGACCTTATCGCTTTATCCGCCATCCTAATTATTGCATTGTCCTACTTGAGCTCATCACACTACCACTCTTATTTCAAGCGTACTTCACAGTATGTTGTTTTCTGTTCCTCAAACTAGTGATTTTGTCTATTAGAATTCCGTTAGAAGAAAAGGCGTTAATGGAGGCAACAAATTACCAAGCTGTTTTTTATCCGAAAACAGATGAATCATAGTATAGAAAGGAGCAATGTGCTATTTCTATACTTTTTTACTCTGTTAGAGAATGGTTGCCTCTTTAGAAAACGGGTATAGGGGAAGAAAGGCGAAAGGCAAGAATGAGGGGGAATGAGAGTTGAATTGGTTATTAGAAAATGCGTTTATGATGATTGTCATTATTTTAGCTATCAATATCGTATATGTGACGTTATTTACGGTTCGGATGATTTTTACGTTAAAAGGACAACGCTATTTTGCAGCCACGGTTAGTATTATAGAAGTGATTATTTATATTATTGGGTTAGGTCTCGTGTTAGAGAATTTAGACCGTTTAGAAAACTTAATTGCCTATGCAGTTGGATATGCGATTGGAGTATTAATAGGGATGAAAGTGGAAGAGAAGCTAGCATTAGGTTATATTACAGTTAACGTCATTACGAAGGAGTATGAACCTGATATTCCAAATGCTTTACGGGACAAGGGCTATGGTGTTACAAATTGGGTTGCGTATGGACGTGAAGGGGAACGGCTCATGATGGAAATTTTAACGAGTCGGAAGTCGGAAATGCATTTATATAAAACGATAAAAGAACTAGATGAAAAAGCATTTATTATTTCTCATGAACCAAAAGCATTTTACGGTGGATTTTGGGTGAAAGGAATTAGGAGGTAAATATGAGTAAAAAGAAAAAGTTCTATTTAGAAGAGGATGAAACAATAGATTCATGCTTAAAACGAATGGATGATGAGGGGTATACACCAGTGAGAAGAACTGAAGAACCCGTATTTCAAGAAGTGAAAAACAGTGGTCAAACAGAATACATTCCAATTCGCCAAAAAATAGTATTTGAAGGAGTAATCAAGGAGAATCACTCCTAATAGTAAGTAGAAAACGAACATTATTCTAAATCAGCAATATAACGTTCGATATTTGATTGACAAATCTTCTAACAAAATATAAGATGAACATATCGAAAAAAATTGAACGTTACCTCATATAATATCGGGGATATGGCCCGTAAGTATCTACCTAATGACCTTAAATCATTAGACTATGAGGGAAGGCAGAAGCTCTTATTAACTAAGAGTTTTGTTTTTTGCAATGGTCATGAAGCCTTGCTGATGGAAGCTTTCTCTCGCTTATAGCCATCGCAAGGCTTTTTTATGCCTTCATTTACATACTAAACGTTTGCACTAGGAGGAAAAAAGCAATGAAGCCACTTGTAGGTGTCATAATGGGAAGTATTTCAGATTGGGAAACAATGAAACATGCCTGTGATATGTTGGACGAGCTAGAAATCCCATACGAAAAACAAGTTGTCTCTGCTCACCGTACACCAGATTTAATGTTTGACTATGCTGAAGCGGCAAGAGAAAAAGGACTAAAAGTCATTATTGCAGGAGCTGGAGGTGCCGCACACCTACCAGGTATGGTCGCAGCGAAAACCGTCGTGCCTGTCATTGGGGTACCTGTGCAATCGAAAGCGTTAAATGGACTAGATTCTTTATTATCTATCGTGCAAATGCCTGGTGGAGTACCAGTAGCCACTGTAGCCATTGGTAAAGCAGGTGCTACAAATGCTGGCTTATTGGCTGCACAAATCGTTGGTGCGTTTGATGAGAAAGTCGCCGAAAGTTTGGAGAAAAGAAGAGAACAAACAAAACAACAAGTAATGGAAAGCAGTGACCAACTATGACAGTCATAAAGCCAGGACAAACAATCGGGATATTAGGAGGGGGCCAACTCGGAAGGATGATGGCCCTATCTGCACGTGAAATGGGATATCGCATTGCTGTTTTGGAACCAACTGAACATTCTCCGTGTGGACAAATATCTGATGTTGAAATCATTGCAACTTACGATAGTCGTGAAGGAGCAATGAAACTAGCAGAAACCTGTGATGTCTTGACATATGAATTTGAAAATATAAACAAAGAAACAGCGAAATGGTTAGAAAATCATTTATACTTACCTCAAGGGTATCAGTTATTAGAAATGACTCAACATCGAGCAAGAGAGAAACAAGCCATTACTTCTTTTGGTTTACCTGTTGCACCATATCATGTAGTTGATTCATTGGAAAAGTTAGACAATGCACTTGAACAAATTGGAGTTCCTGCCGTATTAAAAACGTGTACGGGAGGATATGACGGGAAGGGACAAGCTGTCATTAAGCAAAAGTCAGACAGCAACTATGCTTTTGAACAGTTACAAGGAAAAGGAGAACTAATTGTAGAACAGTGGGTTCCCTTTATTAAAGAGCTTTCCGTAATTGTCACGAGAAGCGTTCATGGTGAAGTGACAACATTTCCTGTCGCTGAGAACATTCACCGGAACAATATTTTACATCAAACAATTGTACCAGCAAGAATTCCGGAACATGTTCAAGAACAAGCAAGAAAAATGGCGGTTGATTTAGCAGAAGGGTTAAATATGAAGGGGACACTTGCGGTGGAAATGTTTTTAACAGAATCGTTTGACCTTTATATTAATGAGCTAGCACCGAGGCCTCATAATTCTG
The DNA here is from genome assembly GCF_000621445.1 of Alkalihalobacillus bogoriensis ATCC BAA-922. Lineage (GTDB taxonomy): Bacteria > Bacillota > Bacilli > Bacillales > Bacillaceae_F > Bacillus_AO > Bacillus_AO bogoriense. The sequence continues at coordinate 6,774 of NZ_JHYI01000037.1, forward strand.
GTCACTATACGATGAATGCTTGTGAGACCTCTCAATTTGAACAACATATTCGAGCAATATGTGGATGGCCGTTAGGTGGAACAACCCTTGTGAAACCTGTTGTGATGGTTAACATATTGGGAGAACATCTTCAATCTGTGTTAGATAATCTACCAAAGTATTCAACGATGAAACTCCACTTATATGGAAAAAGTGAAGCAAAAGAAGGAAGAAAAATGGGACATCTTAATGTTCTAGCTGATTCTGTAGAAAACGCACTACTTGAAATTGAAAAATTAGCCATCTGGCCTAATGAATAATAGGAGGACAAAGAAATGATTGAACGTTACACACGCCCGGAAATGGGAGCGATTTGGACAGAGCAAAACCGTTACCAAGCATGGTTAGAGGTAGAAATCGTAGCCTGTGAAGCATGGGCTGAATTAGGAATTATTCCAAAAGAAGATGTTGCGAAAATTCGTGAGCATGCTAGTTTTGATGTGAACCGTATTTTAGAAATTGAACAAGATACACGTCATGACGTAGTTGCATTTACAAGAGCAGTTTCCGAGACATTAGGAGAAGAAAGAAAATGGGTTCACTACGGATTAACATCAACAGATGTTGTTGACACAGCCCTATCTTACTTGCTCCGTCAAGCTAATGAAATTTTACAAAAAGATATAGAAAACTTCATTGATATTTTAAAAGAAAAAGCATTAGAGCATAAAGATACAGTGATGATGGGACGTACTCATGGTGTTCATGCGGAACCGACAACATTCGGTTTGAAATTAGCATTATGGTATGAAGAAATGAAGAGAAACTTAGAACGTTTTAAAAATGCAGCAGAACGTGTTCGTTTTGGGAAAATTTCCGGTGCAGTTGGAACGTATGCGAATATCGACCCGAAAGTCGAACAGTTTGTTTGTGAGAAACTAGGATTACAAGCGGCTCCTATTTCTACGCAAACATTACAGCGTGACCGCCATGCAGAATACATGGGAGCATTAGCTTTAATTGCAACGTCGATTGAAAAATTTGCAGTTGAAATTCGCGGTTTACAAAAAAGTGAAACAAGAGAAGTGGAAGAGTTTTTTGCTAAAGGGCAAAAAGGATCATCGGCGATGCCACATAAACGTAACCCAATTGGTTCAGAAAATATGACGGGTCTTGCTCGTGTTATCCGCGGTCATATGCTAACAGCTTATGAAAATGTTCCATTATGGCATGAACGTGATATTTCTCATTCATCGGCTGAGCGTATCATTATTCCAGATGCAACGATTGCGTTAAATTACATGCTTAACCGTTTTGGAAATATCGTGAAAAACTTAACGGTATTCCCTGAAAACATGAAACGAAACATGACTAGAACATACGGCTTAATCTACTCTCAACGCGTATTGCTTTCTCTTATTGATAAAGGCATGGCACGTGAAGAAGCATATGATTTAGTTCAGCCAAAAACAATGGAAGCATGGGAAAAAGGAATTCAGTTCAGAGAGCTAGTGGAAGCTGAAGAACGTATTACGTCAGTTCTTTCACCAGCTGAAATTGATGATTGCTTTGATTATAACTATCACTTAAAAAATGTCGATACGATTTTTCAACGGGTTGGCTTACTCTAAAGAGAACGAAGAAGTGGAGGCGATTGGGATGGAGAAAAAAGAGCTACTTTATGAAGGTAAAGCAAAACGCATTTATGCAACAGAAGATGAACAAGTGTTATGGGTGCAATACAAAGATGAGGCAACTGCTTTTAATGGAGAAAAGAAAGATACCATTGAAGGGAAAGCTAGATTAAATAACGAGATTACATCGATTATTTTTCAAACATTAACAAAAATGGGCATCGCGAATCACTTTGTAGAACGACTTTCTCCAACAGAACAGCTAGTAAAAAAAGTGACAATCGTTCCACTCGAAGTTGTTGTCCGCAATATCATTGCAGGAAGTCTTTCAAAGCGACTTGGAATGGAAGAAGGCACACAACTAGACCAACCAATCGTAGAGTTTTACTATAAAGACGATGATTTAGGCGACCCAATCGTTACCGAAGACCATATTCAAATTTTGAATATTGCAACACCACAACAATTAGAAGAGATGAGACAAATGGGGCTTGAAGTAAATAAAGCCCTACAGCAATTATTTGCTAACATTAATGTCCGTCTTGTTGACTTTAAATTAGAATTTGGAGTAACAGAAGAAGGGGTCTTACTTCTTGCTGATGAGATTTCACCAGATACATGTAGATTATGGGATAAAGATACAAACCAAAAGTTTGATAAAGATGTTTACCGTCGTAACTTAGGAAATTTACAAGATGGATACCAAGAAATTTTAAATCGCTTAGGAGGCTCATCATGTTAAAAGTAAAAGTATTCGTAACATTAAAAGAAAGTGTACTAGACCCACAAGGAAGTGCCGTAACATCGTCGCTACACGCCCTTTCATATAATGAAGTAAAAGAAGTTCGTATCGGAAAATATATGGAATTGACACTTGAAAAAGGTGACTATGATTTAGATACAAGAGTGAAAGAAATGTGTGAAAAGCTTCTTGCCAACACTGTTATTGAAGTATTTCGTTATGAGGTGGAGGAGGTTCAATCATCATGAAATTTGCCGTCATAGTCTTTCCTGGTTCAAACTGTGATGCAGATATGTACCATGCGATAAAAGATGGTTTAGGTGAAGATGTTGAATACGTATGGCATGCAGAAACGAATTTAGATGAGTTTGATGCGATTTTATTACCTGGTGGTTTCTCTTATGGGGACTATTTACGTTCAGGTGCCATTGCAAGATTTTCAAATATTATGGAGTCTGTGATTCAAGCAGCCGAAGCAGGGAAACCCGTGTTAGGCGTATGTAACGGATTTCAAATTTTATTAGAAGCCGGCTTATTACCAGGTGCGATGAAACGAAATGAAAATTTAAAATTTATTTGTCGCCCCGTTAATTTAGTTGTTGAAAACAACGAGACAATGTTTACGTCTGATTATAGTACAGATCAAGTGATTTCCATTCCTGTTGCTCATGGTGAAGGAAACTACTATTGTGATGAAGAGACATTCGCAAAGTTAAAAGCAAACGGACAAATTGTTTTCACTTATGAAACAAATGTCAATGGGTCACTAGAACAAATCGCTGGAATTACGAATGAAAAAGGGAACGTATTAGGAATGATGCCTCATCCAGAGCGAGCGGTAGAGCAGCTTTTAGGTAGTGAGGACGGATTAAAGTTATTTACATCTATTTTACGAAACTGGAGGGAAACCAATGTCGTTACATCGTGAACCTAACGAACAACAGATCAAAGAACAAAAGATTTATCGTGAGATGGGTCTAACGGATGACGAGTTTCAATTAGTAGAAAATATTTTAGGTCGCCTTCCGAACTATACAGAAACTGGCTTATTTTCAGTAATGTGGTCAGAACACTGTTCTTATAAAAACTCAAAAGTATTATTAAAGAAATTCCCTGTTGATGGAGAAAAAGTACTTCAAGGGCCTGGTGAAGGTGCTGGAATTATCGATATAGGTGATAACCAAGCGGTTGTATTTAAAATTGAAAGCCATAATCATCCGTCAGCGATTGAACCATATCAAGGAGCAGCAACAGGTGTTGGTGGAATCCTTCGTGATGTCTTCTCAATGGGAGCAAGACCGATTTCGATTTTAAATTCATTGCGATTTGGTGAGTTAACCTCTCCGAAAGTTAAATATTTATTTGAAGAAGTTGTAGCTGGGATTGCCGGTTATGGAAACTGTGTCGGCGTTCCAACGGTTGGGGGAGAAGTACAATTTGACCCTTGCTATGAAGGAAATCCGCTTGTAAATGCGATGTGTGTTGGTTTAATTGACCATAAAGACATTCAAAAAGGACAGGCAAAAGGTGTCGGCAATACAGTGATGTATGTTGGTGCTTCCACAGGTCGTGATGGAATCCATGGAGCGACATTTGCTTCAGAAGATTTAAGTGAAACGTCCGAAGAAAAGCGTTCAGCTGTTCAAGTTGGGGATCCTTTTATGGAGAAATTATTACTTGAAGCATGCCTAGAACTTATTCAATCAGATGCCCTTGTTGGTATTCAAGATATGGGGGCTGCTGGATTAACATCATCTTCAGCTGAAATGGCAAGTAAAGCGGGTTCAGGAATTGAAATGAACCTTGATGCTGTTCCACAACGTGAAACAGAAATGACACCGTATGAAATGATGCTATCTGAATCACAAGAAAGAATGTTAATTGTTGTAAAAAAAGGTAGAGAAGATGAAATTCGTGAAATTGTTGAGCGTTGGGGCTTAGCGTGTACAGATATCGGACGTGTAACAGATGATAAAACATTACGCCTTCTGCACCAAGGGAAGATCGTTGCAGAGGTTCCTGTTGATGCATTAGCAGAAGATGCTCCAGTTTATCATAAGCCATCAAGAGAGCCTGAATATTATCGTGAATTCCAACAACAAGAAAATAAAGTACCAACAGTTGAAAACCCGAAAGAAACAATGTTAGCGTTACTATCACAACCTACGATCGCAAGCAAAGAGTGGGTGTATGATCAATATGATTACATGGTGCAAACAAATACGGTAGTAAGTCCAGGTTCAGATGCAGCCGTAGTTCGTATTCGTGATACGAAAAAAGCATTGGCGATGACGACCGATTGTAATTCCCGGTACTTATATCTTGACCCAGAAGTCGGTGGAAAAATCGCGATTGCTGAAGCGGCCCGAAATATTGTTTGTTCTGGAGGCGTTCCATTAGGTGTTACAGACTGCTTAAATTACGGAAATCCAGAAAAACCAGAAATTTTCTGGCAGTTAGAAAAGTCAACAGATGGTATGAGTGAAGCATGTCGGACATTAGAAACACCAGTTATCGGTGGAAATGTGTCTTTATATAATGAAACAAATGGAGAAGCTATTTATCCGACCCCTACAATTGGGATGGTTGGCTTAATTGAAGATACGGCTCATATTACAACACAGTCTTTTAAAGAAGCTGGCGATGTTATCTATTTAGTAGGAGAAACAAAGCAAGAGTTTGGTGGAAGTGAACTTCAAAAACTGACGGAAGGCCAAATTTCAGGAAAATCACCAGCGTTAGATTTAGAAGTGGAAAAAGCAAGGCAAGCTCAAGTGTTACAAGCAATCCAAGCTGGATTTGTTCAATCTGCACATGATCTTGCAGAAGGTGGATTTGCAGTTGCTTTAGCTGAAAGTGTGATGGATGGAAATGTCGGCGCAAAAGCAACAATTTCCGGTGATGTTGTAACAGAGTTGTTCTCAGAAACACAATCTCGTTTTCTTATTACAGTAAAGGAAGAAAACAAAGCGGCATTCGAACAAATCGTCAAAGATGCAAAAGTCGTTGGAGCAGTAACAGAAGAAACGGGTGTAGTTATTACACATGAAACAGAAGGTGAAGTCCTTTCTGCCTCTCATAAAGAAATTGAAACATCTTGGAAAGGAGCTATTCCATGCTTGCTGAAATCAAAGGCTTAAATGAAGAATGCGGTGTGTTTGCCATTTGGGGGCATAAAGATGCTTCTCAAATTTCTTATTACGGATTACACAGTCTTCAACACCGTGGACAAGAAGGAGCAGGCATTGTTGTTTCAGATGGTGAAAAGCTATCTATCCATAAAGGAAATGGATTAGTAAATGAAGTGTTTAGCCAAAATGATGTAAACCAATTGCATGGGAAAGCTGCTATCGGCCATGTTCGCTATGCAACAGCCGGAGGGGGAGGAATTGCCAATGTGCAACCTCTTCTCTTTCGTTCCCAAACAGGAAGTCTTGCGATTGCCCATAATGGCAATTTAGTGAATGCGAACCAACTGAAACATCAGCTTGAAAGTCAAGGAAGTATTTTTCAGTCAACTTCAGATACAGAAGTGCTTGCTCATTTAATTAAGCGAAGTGCTTATCCACGCTTAGTAGATAAGATAAAAAACAGTTTAACGATGTTAAAAGGAGCTTATGCATTTGCGGTATTAACGGAAGACCAGATGGTTGTTGCCCTTGATCCGAACGGATTACGTCCACTTTCCATCGGTCGATTAGGTGATGCTTATGTTGTTGCTTCTGAAACGTGTGCATTTGATGTTGTTGGAGCAACATATGAACGTGAAGTAAAGCCAGGAGAACTCGTTGTGTTTTCTGAAGAAGGTGTGTATTCAGAGCAATTTGCAACTAGTGTACCTCGTGCTATTTGTAGTATGGAGTATGTTTATTTTGCAAGACCAGATAGCAATGTAGATGAAATCAATGTTCATACAGCGAGAAAAAATCTAGGCAAGCAACTAGCACTAGAATCTCCTGTTGAAGCTGATGTTGTAACAGGGGTACCTGATTCTAGTATTTCAGCAGCCATCGGTTATGCCGAGCAAACGGGAATTCCTTATGAGTTAGGGATGATAAAAAACAGATATGTGGGAAGAACGTTTATCCAACCTTCACAAGAATTACGGGAGCAAGGGGTAAAAATGAAGCTTTCGGCTGTTCGAGGTGTTGTTGAAGGAAAACGAGTGGTTATGATCGATGATTCTATCGTAAGAGGAACAACAAGTAAACGTATCGTTAACATGTTAAGAGAAGCTGGAGCTACTGAAGTCCATGTCAGAATTAGTTCACCACCAATTAAAAATCCTTGCTTTTACGGAATTGATACGTCAACAAAAGAAGAACTTATTGCGGCAACAAATACAATAGAAGAAATGCGAGAAATGATGGGCGCTGATACGCTGGCATTTTTAAGTGTAGACGGTTTGTATGAAGGGATTGGACGTTCAAAGGAAGTAACAAATTGTGGTCAATGTGTTGCATGCTTTACAGGACAGTACCCAACGGAAATTTACCCTGATACACTTCATCCGCATGACAAATGTTAATGAAAAAGATTACACGATAGGGGGACCTATAAATGTCGGAAGCGTATAAACGAGCTGGTGTTGATATTGAAGCCGGTTACGAAGCAGTAGAACGAATGAAAAAGCACGTAGCGAGAACGAAACGTCCTGAAGTTCTTGGTGGATTAGGTTCATTTGGTGGCATGTTTGATTTGTCTCAATTTAATTTAAAAGAACCTGTGCTTATTTCAGGTACAGATGGAGTTGGAACAAAGTTGATGCTTGCTTTTTTGATGGACAAGCATGACACAATTGGTGTAGATGCAGTGGCGATGTGTGTAAATGATATTATTGCACAAGGAGCTGAACCATTATATTTCCTTGATTATATTGCTTGCGGGAAAGCCGACCCCGAAAAAATCGAAGCGATCGTAAAAGGACTAGCAGATGGCTGCCAACAAGCTGGGTGTGCCATTGTAGGCGGAGAAACAGCGGAAATGCCAGGGATGTACAGTGAAGAGGAGTATGACCTCGCTGGTTTTACGGTTGGAATTGTAGAAAAGTCAAAGCTTATAACGGGAGAGCACATTAAAGAGGGGGATGTCATTATCGGATTACAATCCAACGGTGTTCATTCCAATGGATTCTCACTCGTTCGGAAAGTATTGCTTGAAGAAAATCAATTACAGCTACAAGAGACATATGATGGCTTTTCTCAGTCATTAGGAGAAGAATTATTAACCCCGACAAGAATTTATGTGAAGCCAGTCCTAAAGGTTTTAGAAAAATTTGAAGTCAAAGGGATTTCTCATATTACAGGTGGGGGATTTTATGAAAACATCCCACGTATGCTTCCTAAACAAGTAGGAGCAGACATTCAATATGGGTCGTGGTCGATTCCTCCTATCTTCTCTTTTATTGAAGAAAAAGGCTCTATCTCGAAAAAAGATATGTTCTCCACGTTTAATATGGGAATTGGAATGGCCCTCGTTGTTTCTGAACAAGAGGCGAAGCAAGTCATAGCAGAATTAGAAGCTAACGGAGAAACGGCGTTTGAAATTGGCAGAGTAAAACAAGGCGAAGGAGTTTCGATTGGAGGCATTTCATGATGAAGCTAGCAGTCTTTGCTTCTGGTTCAGGTACGAACTTTCAAGCGATTATTGATGCGGTTGAAGACGGTCGCCTTCAAGCTGAGCTCGTGTTATTAGTTTGTGATAAACCAGAAGCAAAAGCGATTGAACGAGCAAATGCCCATCAGATTCCAACGTTTGTGTTTCAGCCGAAGCAATATTCGAACAAAGAGGCATTCGAATTAGAAATATTGGCGCAGTTACAAAACTGTAACGTCGATTATATCGCATTAGCAGGTTATATGAGACTCATTGGTCCAACGCTATTGCAAGCTTTTGAAGGACGAATTATTAATATTCATCCTTCTCTTTTACCTGCCTTTCCTGGGAAAGATGCGATTGGACAAGCATTTCAGGCAAAGGTTAGTGAAACAGGAGTCACTATTCATTATGTAGATGAAGGAATGGATACAGGTCCAATTATTGCTCAAGGCAAAATCCAAGTCGATAAAGAAGATACGATTGAAGCAGTGACGAAAAAAATTCAAAAAGTAGAACATGAGTTATATCCTGCAACATTACAGACACTATTCAGTGAAAAGGTAAGAAGGGAGCTTAATAATGACAATTAAAAGAGCACTTGTGAGCGTGTCAGATAAAGAGGGAATCGTCCCATTTGTTCAAGCTTTAGTAGAGCAAGGGGTAGAAGTCATTTCAACTGGTGGAACGAAAAAAGCATTGGAGGAAGCTGGTGTTACCGTCATTGGCATTTCAGAAGTTACAGGTTTTCCTGAAATTATGGATGGTCGTGTAAAAACATTACATCCAAACATCCATGGTGGTCTTTTAGCAATGAGAGAAAGACAGGAACATGTAGACCAGTTACAACAGCATAATATTACACCGATTGATTTAGTTGTCGTTAATTTATATCCTTTCCAACAAACGATTGCAAAACCAGATGTAGACTTTGCGGATGCGATTGAAAACATTGACATAGGTGGACCGAGCATGCTTCGTTCTGCAGCGAAAAACCACAAGCATGTTACAGTCGTAGTCGACCCAGCAGACTATGAAACAGTATTAACTGAAGTGAAACAAGATGGTGCAGTAACTGCGGAAACAAAAAGAAAACTAGCGGCAAAGGTTTTCCGACATACAGCAGCATATGATGCTGTAATCGCACAATACTTAACAGATCAAGTAGGGGAAGAGTTCCCTGAATCATTGACTGTTACATATACAAAAAAACAGTCGTTACGATATGGTGAGAATCCACACCAAAAAGCTGCATTTTATCAAAAACCGTTAGGCGCAACAAGCTCGATTGCTGAAGCAAAACAGCTTCATGGGAAAGAATTATCGTATAACAATATTAACGATGCTGATGCAGCGTTAGCGATTGTGAAAGAATTTTCTGAGCCTGCAATCGTAGCGATTAAACATATGAATCCTTGTGGAGTCGGAAGCGGTCCGTCGATTGAAACGGCTTATGATAAAGCATATGAAGCTGATCCGGTTTCTATTTTTGGTGGAATTATTGCAGCTAACCGTGAAATTGATGCAGCAACAGCAATGAAAATGAAAGAGATTTTCTTGGAAATTATTATTGCACCATCATTCTCAGATGAAGCTCTTGCGATTTTAACGGGAAAGAAAAACCTTCGTTTGCTTACGCTACCGGTTGGACAGCATGAAAAGCCAGAGTTAAAAGTAACGTCGATTCATAGTGGAGCACTTGTACAGGAAGAAGATACACTAGGATTTGATGATGCAACGATACAAGTTGTAACAAAGCGTGAACCGACGGAAACAGAATGGGAAGACTTAAAGCTAGCTTGGAAAGTTGTAAAGCATGTAAAGTCCAATGCCATTGTGTTAACGAAAGATAATATGACGGTTGGAATTGGCGCTGGCCAAATGAACCGTGTCGGAGCAGCGAAAATTGCGATTGAGCAAGCTGCTGAAAAAGCAACAGGATCTGCTCTTGGATCAGATGCATTTTTCCCAATGGGAGATACAGTGGAAGCAGCAGGAAAAGCTGGGGTAACGGCGATTATTCAACCAGGTGGGTCAATCCGTGATGAAGAATCTATTGCAAAAGCAGATGAGCTAGGAATTGCAATGGTATTTACAGGAGTTCGACACTTTAAACATTAAAACAGGAGGGAATCTCATGAAAGTATTAATCGTTGGAAGTGGCGGTCGCGAGCATACCGTTGCCTGGAAAGTTTCTCGTAGCCCGAAAGTAACGAAAGTATTTGTTGCCCCTGGAAACGCAGGGATGACGGATGTAGCCGAAATTATAAATATTTCTGAAGCTGATCAGGATGCTCTTGTTCAATTTGCGAAACAAGAAGAAATTGCATTAACGATTATCGGTCCAGAAGTTCCGCTACTAGCGGGTATTGTCGATAAATTTGAAAGCAATGGCCTTCGTGTATTTGGTCCGAAGCAAACTGCCGCTTTAATTGAAGGAAGTAAATCGTTTGCGAAAGAAATTATGGCAAAATACAATATTCCAACAGGCTACTACGAGACCTTTACTAATTTTGAACAAGCGAAAGCGTACGTGCAAGAAAAAGGCGCGCCTATTGTCATTAAAGCAGATGGCCTTGCAGCAGGAAAAGGTGTTGTTGTAGCCATGACAGAAGAAGAAGCGATTGAAAGCTTGTATGAAATGCTAGAAAACAACCAATTTGGAGCGTCTAGTGCCAAAGTTGTCATTGAGGAGTATTTGGATGGAGAAGAGCTTTCACTTATGGCTTTTGTTCGGGGCACAACTGTTGTACCGATGGTTGGAGCACAAGATCATAAACGTGCGTATGATGACGACAAAGGACCCAATACAGGAGGAATGGGTGCATATTCGCCTGTCCCACAATTTACAGAAGCTGATGTTCAAGAAGCGGTTGAAAAAATACTGCAACCGATGGCAGAAGCAATGGAACAAGAAGGGCGTTCATTTACAGGAATTTTGTATGCGGGTTTAATGATGACCCAAAATGGACCAAAAGTAATCGAATTTAATGCGCGTTTTGGTGACCCTGAAACACAAGTTGTGTTGCCACGATTAGAATCAGATTTAGTCGATGTCATCATTTCGTTACTAGACGGTGAAAAACCGGAGTTGCAATGGAAACAAGATGCCGTTGTTGGTGTTGTCATGGCATCTAAAGGGTATCCTTTGGAATATGAAAAAGGCGTTCAAATTGATGGCTTTTCAGCATTGGAGCAGGATACGGTTGTGTTTCATGCTGGAACAAAAAAAGTCAATGAGAAGTTTGTTACGAACGGAGGACGAGTGTTACTAGTGGCGCGTACAGCCCCTACACTAGTCGAGGCTCAGCAGCAAGTGTATGATGAAATAAAGAAAATTAAGTCTGATGGTTTATTTTATCGTTCAGATATAGCTAACAAAGCTATTTCGAGCGTTTCTTCCGAAGGTAAACAAAAATAATCGCAATGATACTACCAATCACCATCGCATAGATAAATAAAGAATCAATAGCAAATTCGGTAAACATTAACATAATTATCATCTCCTAACCTTATATATAAAGTAAACCTTATAAGAAGAATTTCTTATAAGGTTTTTTTGTTTTAGACCGATTTTATTAATATGGGTTGAATGCATCTGCAAAATTCGTTTGAGGCTCATTTTGTTGTTTGTTTTCATTGTTTTGCTTTTGAATTTGGATAGCTTGCTCTTGAATCATGTACGTAATGGGGCAAAAACGTGTGAATCCTTCAGCGACTTTCATAGCTCCTGCCATAGCGACAAGCAGTGGCATACTATGATTTGGCTTTCGTACAAATTTTGCGGTAGACCATGATAGAAGAGTAAGTCCACATGTAATTCGAATGAGCGAGTTTACAATACCGATATTAGGTTTCATTTGTTTTTGTCACCTTTCCTTACACGATTTTTATAAAGTTTTCACAACTTTAATACTGTACTTAATGAAATTATGGTAAGATAAAAATTACAACGGTTACATGAAAGTTGGGTGAATATTATGGCAGATAGAATTTATCGTTGGACAAAAAAATTATTAAGACAACAATTAGCTGTCATTCGTGGTGAAAAAGCACCAACAATTTTATTAACGAATGCAACATATTTAAATAGTGCAAGACGAAAATGGCTGTCAGCAAATATATGGATTTACGAAGACCGGATTGTTTATGTTGGTGAATTAATGCCAACCAACCTTGTTGGGACAGAAATTGTTGACTGTCAAAATGACGTTGTTGTTCCAGGATATATTGAACATCATGCACATCCGTTTCAATTATATAATCCCCACAGCTTTGCGAAGTATGCATCACAAAAAGGGACGACAACCTTAATTAATGACAATATGATGTTTTTTTTATCTCTCGAGAAAAAGAAAGCGCTTACTTTAATTGAGACTTTAGACCAAACATTACCAACATCTATGTATTGGTGGTGCCGTTATGATGCTCAAACAGAGTTAGAAGAAGAGGAAGAAGTGTTTTCTTATTCAAAAATGAAAGCGTGGCTAGAACATCATTTAGTCGTTCAAGGAGGAGAACTCACATCCTGGCCGAAAGTACTTGGTGGAGATGATAGTATTCTTCATTGGATGCAAGAAACGAAACGAATTGGGAAGCCGATTGAAGGACATTTACCTGGAGCTTCTGAACGGACCTTGGCCCAAATGGCAATATTAGGAGTAAACTGTGACCATGAAGCGATGACGGGGAAAGAAGCCGTTATGCGTTTAGATATGGGGTATACAACCTCACTTCGATATTCATCGATTCGTCCGGATTTACCAAAAATAATAGAAGAAATGTTAGAGCTTGGAATTGACGATTTTAGTCGTTGTCTGTTTACAACCGATGGATCTACACCTGCTTTTTATGAGCAAGGTATCATTGATAAAATGATTGCGATTGCGATTGAAAAAGGAGTACCTACTGTCGAGGCTTATCATATGGCATCATATAATGTTGCTAAGCATTATAATATGGACTCAAAACTAGGAATGATAGCGCCTGGTCGAATGGCCCATTTAAATATTTTAAGTCACCAAGAAAATCCAGTTCCTCATTCCGTGTTAGCGAAAGGAAAATGGGTACGAAAATATAATGCCGTTGTTGATGAAGAAGAAACGTTTCCTTGGGGTGAGTATGGGGTTACATCACTACAACTTGATTTTGATGTGACAATGGATGACTTTCATTTTTCAATGCCACTTGGAATTGAAATGACGAACGCAGTCATTTTAAAACCGTATCAAATTGGCTTGGAAGATACGATGGACGCTTTAGAAACTTCACATGATGAGTGTTATTTTGTCATGCTAGACAAACATGGTAAATGGAGAATCAACACAATCATCAAAGGGTTTGCAGATTCATTAGGTGGTTTTGCTAGCTCCTATTCTAATACGGGTGATGTCATTTTAATTGGGAAAAAGAAACAAGATATGATAATAGCGTTCCAGCAACTTAAAAAGCAAGGTGGCGGTATCGTTATCGTTGAAGATGGGAAAGTATTATCGAACTTAGAGTTGCCATTATTAGGATGTATGTCAAATGCATCGATGGACGTAGTTATTCAAAAACAAAAAGAGATTGTTTCGATATTAAAGGAGAAAGGATATAAGCACGAAGACCCAATTTATAGTATTCTTTTTTTCTCTTCTACCCATCTACCATATATTCGCATAACACAAAAGGGAATTTATGACGTATTTAATAAAAATGTACTCTTTCCTTCAATTATGCGTTAAACTATAAAAGTAAATGCGGGTACAATAAAGAGAAAAGAGTGTGTTATAAGATGAAAAAAGTGAGTCAAGCCATTATGATGATTACGATTTGCTTCTTTGTTATTTCTGGGTGTGGCAAAGAAGAAGTTGCTCCAGAACCCGAAACTGAAGTACCAACAGTAGAAATTGAGCCAGAACCACAAAATATACAGCCACTAACAGGCGTTAAGACGGATGAAGATATATCTACATTGCGACCATTTGCCGTCATTATTAACAATGACCCTGCTGCTAGACCTCAATCAGGGTTATATATGGCAGATGTTGTTTATGAATTGTTAGTCGAAGGATCAATCACCCGTTTTGTTGCTGTATACCATAGTCAACAACCTGAGAGAATTGGACCTGTTCGAAGTGCGAGAGAGTACCATATTGATTTATCAAACGGGTATAATGCCCTGTTTGTCGCACATGGTTGGAGTCCAGAAGCAAAGCGATTGTTAGAAGAAGAAAGAAAAGCGGAGTTTATTAATGGAATGTATCTTGATGGCACGATTTTCCAAAGATCTAGTGATAGAAAAGCTCCACATAACTCCTATGTTTCATTCGCATCGATGAAACAAGGTTTAGAAGATAAAGGTTATGGATTAGAAGGAGAGTTTGAACCATTACCTTTTATAGAAAGTGATGAGTCTATTGAAGGCACTGTTGCGACAACTGTTGCTGTGAATTATGGTTCAAATAATGTGACGTTCCGATATAATGAAGGTGAACAAAGCTATGATCGCTATAATGGATCAACACCAACACTTGATAAAGAAACGGAAGCGCCTGTTTCAGTTGAAAATGTGTTTATTTTAGAAACAAGACATGAAGTCATTGATAAGCAAGGACGAAGAGATATTGATTTAACGTCTGGGGGAAAAGGACTACTTATTCAGCAAGGGGTTGCAAAAGAAGTTGAGTGGGTAAATGACAATGGTCGATTACTTCCAGCAGAAAATGGACAAATTCTCCCATTTCTTCCAGGGCAAACATGGATTAACATAGTTCCTAGCTTACAAGGTGATGTTGTGTTTGAATAAAGGAAAGGTGAGTGGCATACGGTGCAGATTGATAAACTAAGAGGAAAAGAATTAGACCAACTTTTTAAATCGATCTTAACGCTACAAAACTTAGAGGAATGTTATCAATTTTTTGATGATTTATGCACGATTAATGAAATTCAATCGCTTGCACAAAGGCTTGAAGTTGCAAGAATGCTTCAAAATGGCTATACGTATCATAAAATTGAAACGGAAACAGGAGCAAGTACAGCGACAATCTCAAGGGTGAAGCGGTGCTTAAACTATGGCAATGATGGATATAAAATGACGTTAGATCGAGTAAAAGAAGAAGAACAAAAAAAAGCGTGAGTGACCTTTTGGTCGGCTCATGCTTTTTTTGTCATATAAGAAAGCATAAAAATTTTAACTGTTAAAAGCGGACAGGGCTGTGCAAAACTATAAAATAGTCGACTTGTGTATAACATGTTCTAATAAATTCTTAGACTGAATTAGGGACTTGGTACTATGAGAGAAGCAAGAAAAGACCGAAGTGAATCATTAACACTTGAGGCGGGGTTATCGCGTTATCGATTTTGTTGTTTATGGGAAGTAAGCGGCCATGAAAACTCTTATAGGCTAGCGTTTTGGAACGTTGGTGGACACAGGAGCAGTTAATCATAATATATCGCTAGGAATAGAGTTGCTTTTGCGTGAATAAGTGCTCCTGTGACCGCTAAAAAACGGAAACCCGTATCATGTTCACAAATAACGGCTGCTCTGACCGCAAAAATGAGACAAATAAGGGAGTATGAAAATTTTGGTCTAGCAGTGAAGCTTTGATCCTTCTTATGAAAAACACTCCCGCGTTTTCATAAGAAGGATCAAACCGAAATACATAATTGTTCTTAAAATAGGGGAAATCTAACAAAAATGAGAAAAAGGAGATTCGTTCTGTTGTTAAAACTTTCAAAAATTAAACGAAAACATTTACAACAACCAAAAAAACAAGTTGAACGAATAACAAAACCTCAGCTTACTGTTGCAGCAATAAAAGAGAAACTGTCTAATATGGACGATTTAATTATTAAAGAACTCACAATCCAAGGTGAGATTGTTTTTTTAATTTATTTAAGCTCATTAGTCGAAGTGAAAAACTTGCAACGTTTAATTTATGAACCATTAAATCAAGCGTATGAACGTGAGCCAGAAGATATTTTTAAAAATAGTGACAAAATCCTCAACGATGATGTTGACCAAGCGGTATACGATGTAGTGAGTGGTCATTCCCTTTTGTTTTTTACGAATCGACAATTAGTCATTAAATTTTTCACTCTAAGTGATGTAAACCGCTCTGTGGCAGCACCTGAAAATGAAACGACCGTAATGGGACCACAAGACTCATTTGTTGAAAACTTAAGTTTAAATATAGCTTTAGTAAAAACGAGAATAAGGTCTCATCATTTAAAAATGAAAGAGTTTATATTAGGTACAGAAACAAATAACACAGTAGCCGTTTTATACATGGATAACATTGCAAATAAAGAAAATGTAGACCGAGTCATTTCTAGAATACAACATATTGAATTCCATGGCTTTAGTGGTTTTCCGATGTTAAAACAGATGCTTGAAGATAAACCACTGTCTCCTTTTCCTCAGTTTGGTATTACAGTTAGAACAGATAATACGATGGCTGGTTTATTAGACGGAAAAATTATTGTGATGATGAATGGAAGTCCTGAAGCAGCGATATTACCAGCGACATTTATGGATTTTTTGATTACTCCTGAAGACCATTATAACCGGTGGACAACAGCAACTTTATTAAGAGGGTTACGATTTGTAGGTTTTTTTATTTCGATTTTTTTAACGTCAACATATGTTTCGGTTTTAACGTTTCATCCAGAAATGTTACCACCGCAATTATTAACGATTTTAGCAGAGTCACGTGCACAAGTACCATTTCCTCCCCTTTTTGAGGTGATGTTAATTGAGCTAGTTATTGAAGTGCTACGTGAAGCTGGGGCAAGAATGCCGACAAAAATCGGGCAAACGATTGGTATTGTTGGAGGGATTGTAATAGGGACAGCTGCAGTTGAAGCAGGACTTGCGAGTAATGTGTTAATTGTATTAGTTGCGATTACGGCCTTATTGTCATTCATTCCTCCAAACTTTTTAATGAGTAATGCGATTCGACTTGTTCGCTATTTCTTTATTATAGGTGCAGGTGTGTTTGGAATGTTTGGGCAAATGGTTGTATTAGCGTGGATGATTAATCATATCTCGAACCTTACTTCATTAGGAACACCATATATCTCACCAGTGATACCAAGAAAGTGGAGTGATCTATTAAATAGTGTATTACGAGCTCCTTCCAAATACGTTAAAGAACGGTCTGGCATGGCAAGAGCGAAGAAGAAACTTGTCCGACCAGTTGAAGAGGAGTAACGCATGGACTTAGGAAAAATAAAAAAGCTAAACAAATATCATGTTGTCTTTTTAACACAAAATGTTCTAATCGGAATTGGCTTGTTTTCATTGCCTCATGATATTAGCTCGTTAGGATATAATTTATGGATTTTACCATTGATTTATGGGGTTATTGCAACTTTGACGTTAATTCCGATTTTAGCATTATGTAAAAGGTATCCAGATAGTTCGTTGTACTCCATTAATGAAAAACTGTTGGGGAAGTATGTGGGTAAAGGACTTAATGTTCTCATCATATTTTTTGCAATTATTCATACTTCCTCAGTCTGCCATTCTTATGTACGTGTACTTCAAACGGTTTCATATCCAGACAATACAATATTAATTAGTAGCTTGTCTTTGTATTTTGTCCTTGTCTTAATTGTGTTAGGTGGAATTAAATCGGTAGCCCGTTTTTGTATTTTTTCATTTTTTATTACGGGCTGGATGCTTTATTTTGTAAAATGGGCGTTTCAGCAAGGCGAATTAATGCATGCTGTACCAACATTAGAACATGATTTATCGATATGGCTTTCCTCGATGCATAGCGGGGCAGGTGTCATGTTTGGGTATGTGTTAGTTTTGTTTTATTTCCCATATATTCAAAATCAAAAAAAGACATTCCGCCATATGACCATTGGAATTTGGATTGCAGTTACGTATTATGTTGTCGTATGTTTAGCAAGTGTTGTTTACTTTTCAACATGGCAACAAGCCAATCTTGTCTTGCCCATTTTAAATTTATTTCAGTCGGTTCAACTTCCGTTAGTGGAAAGGATTGAAAATTTTGGTGTCAGTATTTGGGTGTTTTTAGTGTTATCAACATCCTCTGCTTATTTATGGGTGGCCAAAAAAGGTGTCGATGCGCTTTTTTCTAACTATAAAGACAAAGCTTGGCATGTATATCCTGTTGCTTTTATTTCTATTATGTTGTTTTTAGGTCCATTATCGGTGGAGCTACAAGAAGTGATTTTTGGTGATATTAATGTCTATTCAGAATATGCTGTCATTGTTTTACCTGTATTTTTACTATGCGTTCATTGGTTGAAATCAAAGTTAAAAAAAGAGGGGAATCATGAAAATACTCACGAAGCTTAATATACTTTTCGTTTGCATCTTCTTGCTATCAGCGTGTAGTCCAGAACTTGATAAACCAGTTATTGAAGATTTAGGTATGGTTGGAGTATTAGGCTTTGACTATGTTGATGATGAAAAAATGAAAGTGACAGTCACTTTTCCACAACCGCAAAAAGATGCAGAAGAAAAAACGCAACGTTATTCCGCGGAAGTGACCTTACCACATGAAGCCATTCTTGAAGTATCATCAATGTCTGAAAAAGTATTGTCGACTTCTCAATTACGGGTCGTATTATTTAGTGAGGAATATGCCCGTGAAGTCGGATTATGGAAAGCATTACATAGTTTGTACCGTGACCCTCAAATTGGTACAAATGTATTTGTTGCTGTTGTGAAAGGAACAGCAGAAGAGTTTTTAATGAAAGAGTATAAAGATAAACCTGAAATCAACGTCTATTTAAATGAAATGCTAACACCTAAAGCAGAAGAAACGTTTAATCCTTATTCCACGATTCATCATTTTATTTTCCGAGCGAGAGATGATGTTTCTGACCCGACAACGCCATATTTAGAAATTGTTGATGATACAATTAAATTAACGAGTGTTGCTTTATTTAAAGATGAGAAAATGGTTGACACGATAACACCAGAAGAAGGGAAATTAGTTGAAGCGTTTAAAAAGCGAAAACGTGTACCGAATATTAAAGTGGAATTAACAGAGGAAGATGGTTCAATGAGCACATTACTATTAATGTTTGTTGAATCAAGATTTAATGTTAAGGCAAATACAGACATGGCTAATCCTAAAATGTTTCTACATTTATACGTTAGAGGCATGATTGAAGATTATAATGGAGAGCATGATTTAGGTGTTAAGGAAGAACGAAAAAAAGTGGAAAAACAAGTTGAAGAGGCACTAGAAGCGAACGTGATGAAATTAGTCACTAAGTTTCAAAACCATAAAACCGATTCAGCAGGATTCGGTGAAAGCTTCCGTATTGCCAATGCGAAAGAGTGGGATAAGGAAAGGTGGCGAGATGTGTTTGCACAAACAGAAATGACGACTCATGTGGAAGTTACCATTGTGTCGACAGGTTCAACAAAATAATAGAAAAAAAGAGAAATATTGAAAAGCATCGCTTCCTACTTAGAATGCGGTGCTTTTTTTGATATAATCGTCAAGGAAGGAATTTGCATGGTGTATCGGAGGAAATGGAAATGCGAGAATATAGAGAATGGAAACATATATTTAAATTAGACCCGAATAAAGAGATTTCGGATGAAGGTTTAGAGTTAATTTGTGAGTCAGGTACAGATGGCATTATCGTTGGTGGGTCGGATGGTGTAACATTAGATAATACGTTACAATTACTTTCTCGTATTCGTCGGTATTCTGTGCCGTGTGTGTTAGAAATATCGAATATTGAATCAATTACTCCTGGTTTTGATTATTATTTTATCCCACTTGTGTTAAACAGTGAAGATGTCATGTGGGTGACGCAATTGCATCATCAAGCAGTAAAGCAGTTTGGACATATGATGAATTGGGATGAAATCGTCATGGAAGGGTATTGTATCGTTAATGGCGATTCCAAGGCAGCGAAGTTAACAAGCGCAATGACCGATATCGATGAAGATGACATTGTAGCCTATGCGCAAATGGCAGAGAAAATGTTTTCTTTACCAGTCTTTTATTTAGAATATAGTGGCACTTATGGCTCGCCTTCTGTAGTAAAACGAGTGAAAGAAGTGTTACAGCAAACAAAGCTTTTTTACGGTGGAGGCATAACGACTGCAGAGCAAGCAAAAGAAATGGCTCAATTTGCAGACACTGTAATAGTAGGAAATATTATATATGATGACATACAAGCGGCATTACAAACCGTTCATGCAGTGAAACGATAGATTGTGATTAAAGACAAGTTCAGGTACAATAAATAGAAGAACAAACGTTTGGTGGTGGGGAATGTGCAAAGTAAAATCATTGAGAAAATGCTAGCAGGATTAAATCCAGAGCAACGAGAAGCCGTGAAAACAACAGAAGGTCCCCTTTTGATTATGGCGGGAGCAGGTAGTGGAAAGACAAGAGTGTTAACGCATCGTATTGCTTATTTATTACGAGAAAAGGGAGTTGCCCCTTGGAATGTTTTGGCGATTACATTTACAAACAAAGCCGCACGTGAAATGAAAGACCGTGTCGCTAAGCTTGTTGGACCAGTCGCAGAAGATATTTGGATTTCAACATTCCATTCGATGTGTGTTCGAATTTTAAGAAGAGATAGTAATCGAATCGGAATAAATAGTAATTTTACGATTTTAGATGGGTCTGACCAGCTATCCGTTATAAAGCAAATTTTAAAAACAAAAAACATCGACCCAAAAAAATTTGATGCAAGAAGTATATTAGCAACGATAAGCTCGGCTAAAAACGAATTAAAACGAGCCGATGACTTTATGAAAACGACAAGCAACCAAGATTTATTCCGTTCTACAGCGGCAGAAGTTTATGTTGAATATGAAAAGCAGTTAAAGAAAAATCAGTCCTTAGACTTTGATGATTTAATTATGACAACGATTCGATTATTTAAGCTCGTTCCAGAAGTGCTTGATTATTATCAAAATAAATTTCAATATATTCATGTGGATGAGTATCAAGATACAAACAAAGCGCAATATGAGCTCGTGAATCTATTAAGTGAGAAATATAAAAACGTTTGTGTTGTAGGGGATTCCGATCAATCGATTTACCGTTGGCGTGGGGCCGATATTGCCAATATCCTGTCTTTTGAAGAAGATTACCCGAATGCGACTGTCATTATGCTTGAGCAAAACTATCGTTCAACAAAAACCATTTTACAAGCAGCAAATGAAGTCATTGCGAATAATAGTAATCGTAAACCGAAAAATCTTTGGACAGAAAATGAAGATGGTCAGAAGATTTTTTATTACGAGGCAGACACAGAACAAGATGAGGCATTTTTTGTGACGGATAAAATAAAAGAAGCAACACGATTAGGAACGTATAAAAATGCAGATATCGCAATTTTATACCGAACAAATGCACAATCACGTGTGATTGAGGAAATGCTTCTTAAAGCAAATATTGAATATAATATCGTTGGCGGCACAAAGTTCTATGACCGAAAAGAAATTAAAGACATTCTTGCTTATTTACGTCTTGTCGCCAATCCTGATGATGATATTAGTTTACAACGAATTATTAATGTTCCGAAACGTGGGATTGGTGCAGCAACCGTTGATAAAATTGGAGCATTTGCGCTTGACCAAGATATCTCGATGTTTCAAGCACTACAAGAAGTCGAGGAACTTGGCTTAGGTGCAAGAGTTGTTACAAAGCTACGGGATTTTGTGAATCAGATGAATAATTGGATTGCGATGCAAGACTATTTATCCGTAACAGAGCTAGTTGAAGAGTTACTAGACCGGACAGGCTATCGTGAAATGTTAAAAGTAGAAAATACGCTTGAGTCACAAAGCCGGCTTGAAAATATCGATGAGTTTTTATCGGTTACACAGGACTTCGAAAAGAAAAACGATGATAAATCATTAATCGCATTCCTTACTGATTTGGCTCTTGTTGCCGATATTGATAAACTAGATGAAGATGAAGCGAAACCGGCAGATGCGGTTGTCCTGATGACATTACACTCCGCTAAAGGATTAGAGTTTCCGATTGTCTTTTTAATTGGAATGGAAGAAGGGATTTTCCCTCACAGCCGTTCGTTATTTGAAAATGATGAAATGGAAGAAGAACGAAGACTCGCGTATGTTGGAATTACACGAGCCGAACAAACATTATATTTAACAAGTGCTAGACTTAGAACTTTATACGGACGGACAAATACAAATCCGCCATCAAGATTTATTAACGAAATTCCAAGTGAGTTACTCGAATCAATGCAAGAAGAAAAGCCAGAACCACTTTGGATGAAATCATCTCGACCGCAAGCAGCCCCAATGACAAAAAAACAAATTCCACGTCCGCAAATTCAGACGACAGGTGGAGAAAAGTTTGGCTGGAGTGTTGGTGATAAAGCAGAACATAAAAAGTGGGGAGTTGGCACAATCGTTAGCATAAAAGGGGAAGGAGAGCATATCGAATTAGATATCGCATTCCCACAACCTACTGGCATTAAACGGCTTTTTGCTAAATTTGCCCCAATTACAAAGGTGTAAGGAAAGGATACGACGATCATGGAAAAAACGGCAGCACAACAACAAATCCAAAAATTACGAGCATTACTTGAGGACTATGGTTATCATTATTATGTCTTAGATCAACCAAAAGTGTCAGATGCAGAATATGATTCACTCATGCGAGAGCTTGTAGAACTCGAACAACAATTCCCGGAGCTCCAAACGGAAGATTCTCCATCTGTTCGCATAGGGGGACAGCCTCTGCCTCATTTTGTGAAAGTAGAGCATGAAGTTCCGATGCTTAGCCTAGGAAATGCTTTTAATGAGCAAGATTTACGTGACTTTGATCGTCGTGTTCGTCAAGGAATTGACGGTGAGCCAACGTATAGCTGTGAATTAAAAATTGATGGTTTGGCTGTTTCTTTACTTTACCGAGAAGGTCGACTTGTTCGTGGAGCAACTCGTGGCGACGGTACGGTTGGTGAAGATATTACGCAAAACCTTCGTACGATCGGATCAATTCCACTTCGCTTAAAAGAAGCCGTTGATATCGAAGTGCGAGGAGAAGCCTTTATGCCAAAACGCTCGTTTGAAGCGTTAAACAAGGCGAAAGAGGAAGCGGGTGAAGAAAAGTTTGCCAATCCTCGAAACGCAGCTGCCGGCTCACTCCGACAACTAGATCCGAAAATTGCGGCAAAACGGAATTTAGATATTTTTTTATATGGGATCGGGTTACTTCAAGGCAAAGAGCTTGTCTCCCATCATGAAGGATTAGCGTATTTAAAAGCGCTTGGATTTAAAGTGAATGAACAAAATCGTTATTGTAAATCGATAGATGAAGTAATTGCCTATATTAGTGAATGGGTAGAAAAAAGGGCATCATTGCCATATGAAATTGATGGCATTGTCATTAAAGTCGATGAGTTAGCTCATCAAAAAGAGTTAGGATTTACTGCGAAAAGTCCTAGATGGGCGGTAGCTTATAAGTTTCCAGCAGAAGAAGTCATGACAAAGCTGATTGGAATTGAACTGACTGTTGGACGAACAGGAGCAATTACACCAACTGCATTGCTTGAGGCTGTTACTGTAGCGGGAACAACAGTTAAACGTGCTTCTTTGCATAATGAAGATTTAATTCGCGAAAAAGACATTAAAATTGGCGACTCTGTTATTGTAAAAAAAGCAGGAGACATTATTCCAGAAGTCGTCAATGTCTTACCAGAGCTACGGACTGGAGAAGAAGTAGATTTTCAAATGCCAACACATTGTCCAGAATGCGGAAGTGAACTTGTTCGGTTAGAAGGAGAAGTCGCTCTTCGGTGTATTAATCCAAAATGCCCAGCGCAAATTCGGGAAGGGTTGATTCACTTTGTTTCGAGAAATGCGATGAATATTGATGGTTTAGGTGAACGAGTCATCGCGCAATTGTTTGCTCATGAATTAGTGCAAGATGTCGCTGATTTATATAAATTAAACCGTGATGAGCTTCTTCAATTAGAACGAATGGGTGAAAAGTCTGTTGATAATTTATTACAAGCGATAGAAGCAACAAAACAAAACTCTCTTGAACGATTATTGTTTGGACTAGGCATTCGATTTGTTGGTGCGAAAGCAGCAAAAACATTGGCGATGCATTTTGAAACAATGGAAAACCTCCAGCAAGCTTCATTTGAAGAATTAGTTGCGGTTCATGAAATTGGCGATAAAATGGCGGCTTCAGTTGTCCGCTATTTTGAAAATGAAGAAGTAGTAGAATTACTTGCAGAGCTTCGCAGGCTTGGTGTTAATATGGAATATAAAGGTCCGAAGCTTGTCGTGCAAGAACAAAGTGAAGACAATCCGTTTTCAGGGAAAACCGTTGTATTGACAGGCAAGTTAGAACAGTTGTCGCGAAATGAAGCAAAAGAAAAAATCGAGCTATTCGGTGGGAAAGTGACGGGAAGTGTCAGTAAAAAGACCGACTTTCTCATTGCTGGTGAAGATGCCGGTTCAAAATTAGAAAAAGCAGAGCAGCTAGGCATTCCAGTTTGGGACGAAAATCGCCTTGTTGATGAGCTAGCAGCGTTAGAAAAGTAAAAACGAGAGAACAGTGTGGAAGAGGAGGGACAATGGTGGTTAAACGAATATGGCTTGCTATAGTAGGAAGTATAGTTTTCATATCAGGATGTTCACCGTTCTTACAGCCTGAGGAAGAAATCGTAGAAGAAGGTCCGATTGAAGAAGAACAAGTCGTGGAGTTAAGTCCTGATGTATATACACCGGAAAATTATTATCGCAGTGTATTGTATGATGGGAAATATCAACACGGGGAAGCAAGAGGGTTTAGCACGGCTGTTGTTCATAACCGTCTTGATTTAGAACAGCTAGAGTTAGGTTTAACGGTTATCGCACAAGAACAATTTGATCCGGAACAATATTTTTTTAGAGAAGGAAAATATATTAAACGTGATGAGTTAAATAGCTGGTTAATGCGTGAGTCTGAAGATAACCCGAACGGTCTTAACCCGCCATTAGGTGAAGGGGAAGATGACAAAGCAAGAGAAGAAAACCAACCTCGGTATTTGTCTCATATTCTCGAGCATAATTATTTAGTTGAAAATTCCAACGGACAACTTGAGCTAGGTGGAATTGTCGTTGGCCTCTCGATGAACAGTATCTATCATTTCCGAATCATCGATGAAAACGGTGGCTATTATTTTTATGAGCAAGAAGTCGACCGTGATGAGATGATTAAAGCGGGACAAAAAATGGCAGATCAAGTGGTCGAGCGGCTCCGTTCCGAAACGAGAGAAGAAGGGATTTTAAGTGAAATTCCGATTGTCGTTGCGTTGTTTGAAGAGCAACAACGTGAAGCGGTTATTCC
This sequence comes from Alkalihalobacillus bogoriensis ATCC BAA-922, assembly GCF_000621445.1. Classification (GTDB taxonomy): domain Bacteria; phylum Bacillota; class Bacilli; order Bacillales; family Bacillaceae_F; genus Bacillus_AO; species Bacillus_AO bogoriense. The sequence goes on from NZ_JHYI01000037.1 coordinate 32,039, forward strand.
TGGAACTTTTATTTATAAAGCGGTGGCAGAGCCGAATCGTGAAATCGGAAACTGGCAAAAAATAAATGAACGTTATTATTTGTTCCCATCCACTGAAGCGAATAATGACCAACGAAATGACGCCGAACGAGTTAGTAAATTTAACGAAGAAGTTAATGACTTCTTTGATAATTATATTGGAGTTGTCGGAAAAGGTTACTATAAAAACGAACAGCTTCAAGAACTAAGCATTGAAGTTCCGATTCGCTTTTATGGAAAAACGGAAGTTGTTGCTTTAAGTCAATATGTCGCTGATAAAATTACACAAATATTTCCATCCGGCTATAAAGTCCAAGTATATATCACATCCATTAGTGGTCAAGAAAGCTTAATTGTCCGTAATCCAGATGAAGAACCATTTATTCATATTTACCGCTAAACATCCAAAGCTGTCGAATTCTTTCTCGACAGCTTTCTTTGCTCTTTTTTAAGGACATAGGTTCCGTTATTTAAAGGAAAAACACTGTTTCTCAAAAGCTTACGGACACAGGATCCGTTACTATCGCAAAATGAGATGTTTTTGTCGCTCGTTTCGTCAAATAACGGAACGTATGTCCGAAAAGGAAGAGAAAAACGAAGAATTTTATAAAGTAGCGGAATAGATGTCCGGAACGGGACTAGTATTATTATGCGAATATAATTTTTAAAAAGTGATAGAAATGGAGAAACCTTGCATGGTGCTTGAGGTTTGTTGCCTAATAGAACGTAATTTGGTATTATCAATTTATTGTAAACGGAACGACTAATGGAGGTGGAGAAAATGTCTCGAATTTCAGAAGAACAAGTGAAACACGTCGCTCATCTTGCAAGACTTTCAATTACAGATGAGGAAGCGGTTAAATTTACGAAACAATTAGATGCGATCATCACATTTGCCGAACAATTAAATGAGCTTGATACAGAAAACGTTAAACCAACCTCTCACGTGTTGGATATGAAAAACGTATTACGTGAGGACAAGCCTGAAAAAGGATTGCCAGTTGAAGAAGTTTTAAAAAATGCCCCTGACAAAGAAGAAGGACAATTTAGTGTCCCTTCGATATTAGAATAGAGAGGAGGATTTACGTTCATGTCATTATTTGATTTTAAGATAGCTGAACTACATAACAAATTACATAAAAAAGAAATATCGGTTTCGGATTTAGTCAGTGAATCATATAAACGCATTCATGAGGTGGATGACAAAGTAAAGGCGTTCATTACCCTTGATGAAGAACGCGCAACAGCATATGCTAAGCAATTAGATGAGGCGGTGGGAACGAAAGATCAATATGGCCTCTTATTTGGTATGCCGATTGGAATTAAAGATAATATCGTGACAAAAAACTTACGTACAACATGTGCAAGTCGAATTTTAGAAAACTTCAACCCCATTTATGATGCAACAGTTGTGCAAAAGTTAACAAGCGCCGAAGCTGTAACGATTGGAAAGCTTAATATGGATGAATTTGCGATGGGTTCCTCCACTGAAAATTCAGCATTTGCTGATACAAGAAACCCTTGGAATTTAAATACTGTACCAGGAGGATCAAGTGGTGGTTCGGCTGCTGCGGTTGCTGCAGGAGAAGTCCCATTTTCACTAGGCTCTGATACAGGTGGGTCGATTCGGCAGCCAGCTTCTTATTGTGGTGTCGTTGGCTTAAAACCAACTTATGGCCGTGTTTCTCGCTTTGGATTAGTGGCATTTGCTTCATCATTAGATCAAATTGGTCCAATCACAAATACAGTCGAAGACAATGCGTATTTATTACAAGCGATTTCTGGGGTCGACAAAATGGACGGAACTTCAGCTAATGTTGATGTCCCAGACTTTTTATCATCTTTAACAGGAGATGTAAAAGGCTTAAAAATTGCAGTGCCAAAAGAGTACTTAATGGAAGGTGTGCAAGCAGAGGTAAAGCAATCGGTTCTTGATGCCCTTAAAGTGTTAGAAGGGCTTGGAGCAACATGGGAAGAAGTATCTCTTCCTCACTCTAAATATGCCCTTGCGACTTATTATTTACTATCTTCTTCTGAAGCATCAGCTAATCTTTCACGCTTTGATGGTGTTCGCTACGGATATCGTTCAGACAACGCAGATAATCTCATTGATATGTACAAAAATACGAGAGCAGAAGGCTTTGGTGAAGAGGTTAAACGTCGAATTATGCTTGGAACGTTTGCATTAAGTTCAGGCTATTATGATGCGTATTATAAAAAAGCACAAAAAGTACGGACGTTAATTAAAGAAGATTTTGAAAATGTGTTTGAAAAATATGATGTCATCATCGGACCAACAGCACCAACTCCTGCATTTAAAGTTGGAGAAAACATCGATGACCCAATGACAATGTATGCCAATGATATTTTAACGATTCCAGTAAACCTAGCTGGTGTACCTGGTATATCAGTGCCGTGCGGATTTTCAAATGGACTTCCACTAGGATTACAAATCATCGGAAAGCATTTTGATGAAAGCACTGTCTATCGTGTTGCTCACGCATATGAACAAGCAACAGATTACCATAAACAAAAACCACAATTGTAAAGGGGTGAAACGAAAATGAAATATGAAACGGTCATTGGTCTTGAAGTCCATGTCGAGTTAAAAACAGAATCAAAAATTTTCTCTGCAAGTCCGAACCATTTCGGGGACTCACCAAATTCAAATACGTCTGTTATAGATTTAGGTTACCCAGGTGTGTTACCTGTTTTAAATAAAGCAGCTGTAGAATTTGCGATGAAAGCTGCGATGGCGTTAAATTGTGAAGTAGCGACAGAAACGAAGTTCGACCGAAAGAATTATTTTTACCCGGATAATCCTAAGGCATATCAAATTTCGCAATTTGATAAACCGATTGGGGAACATGGGTGGATTGATATCGAAGTCAATGGAGAGAAAAAGCGAATCGGCATTACTCGCTTGCATTTAGAAGAAGATGCAGGGAAACTAACGCATACGAGTAATGGCTACTCATTAGTCGATTTTAACCGTCAAGGCACACCTTTAATTGAAATCGTATCCGAACCAGATATTCGAACACCTGAAGAAGCTTATGCTTACCTTGAGAAATTAAAGTCGATCATCCAATATACAGGTGTGTCTGATTGTAAGATGGAAGAAGGATCGTTACGTTGTGACGCTAATATTTCCTTACGTCCAGTCGGACAAAAAGAATTTGGAACGAAAACGGAATTGAAAAATTTAAACTCGTTTAACTTTGTAAGAAAAGGGTTAGAGTTTGAAGAAATTCGCCAAGAAAAAGTTTTACTAGCTGGTGGCGTGATTGATCAAGAAACACGTCGTTTTGATGAAGCGAAAAACGAAACGATTTTAATGCGGGTTAAAGAAGGATCGGATGATTATCGTTATTTTCCAGAGCCAGATTTAGTGGAATTATATATTGATGATGAATGGAAAGAACGGATTCGTGCCGAAATACCAGAGCTACCAGATAAACGAAAAGCGCGTTATGTGGAACAGCTAGGGTTGCCAGCATATGATGCTAACGTCTTAACATTAACGAAGGAAATGTCTGATTTCTTTGAAGCAACTGTAGGGGCTGGTGCTGATGCCAAACAAGCTTCAAACTGGTTAATGGGTGAAGTTTCTGCTTATCTAAATGCAAATGGGCAAGAAATTGGAGATGTTCCGCTAACACCAGAAAGCTTAGCTTCGTTAATTGGACTCATTGAAAAAGGAACGATCTCTTCGAAAATTGCAAAGCAAGTTTTTAAAGATTTAATTGAAAAAGGTGGAAATCCTGAGGATATCGTAAAAGAAAAAGGACTTGTTCAAATTTCAGATGAGGGGGAATTATTGAAAATAGTAACGGAAATTATCGATAACAACCAACAGTCTGTTGAAGACTTCAAAGCTGGAAAAGAAAAGGCGATTGGATTCCTCGTCGGACAAGTTATGAAGGCGACTAAAGGAAAAGCAAATCCACCAATGGTGAATAAATTGTTAATGGAAGAACTAAAGAAAAGATAAAGAATAGAAGTAGCCAAACAGGTCTGCTTCATAAGCTGTCGAGACAATCTCGACAGCTTCCTTATTTTTTGCGGACATAGGTTCCGCTATTTGAAGGTTTTCTACTGATTACACAATGGTAACGGACGCTGGTTCCGTTATTGTAAGAAATGGAGAGCACTAGAGTACTATTTTTGTGAAATAGCGGAACGTATGTCCGATAAGAAACGAAAAAAACGTGATTTTGCTAGAATAGCGGAACACATGTCCGTTATGGAAATATAAAAAGCCCCCTGGTGAAATTGTTCAAGGGGCTCTATTTCTTACTCTATTGCACTACAAATTTCAATATAATGGCCATCAGGGTCTGACACATAAGCAACAATTTGGCCCCATGGCTTTTCAATAGGTTCGACTAACACAGGTACCCCTTTTTCACGAAGAAATTCAATAGTAGCAGGTACATCATCTACAACAAATCCTAATTCAAATGTGTTAGAGGACATTCTTTCTTGAAAAGTAAAACCTGTCATTTCAGTAATGTCTTCTTTTATATTAATTGCAAGTATCGTATTTCCTGTGGAAAATTCAATGTAGGTCCCGTGTTCGCCACGAATCGGTAATTGGAGAAGATGATGATAAAACTGAACAGAACGTGTTGTATCGTCGACATATAAAATAATGTAATTCATTTTAATTTCCATCGAATACCTCCTTTTTTAATGTAAATATTCGGGTTTATTGGAAGAAAACCCTTTAAAATAGATCAGGTTATGCACGTCACTAGAAAACATTATTAAAAAAAGGTACAATGGACATGTTAAATGATGGAATAATTCTTTGAAAAAAGTAGGAGATAGTATGAGAGCTCGAGTAATATATAATCCTTCATCAGGAAGAGAACAAATGCGCAAACATTTGCCATATATATTAGAACGCTTAGAAAAGGTTGGTTATGAAGCTTCTGCTCACGCGACAACTGGAGATGGTTGCGCAACGAGAGCAGCAAAGCTGGCAAGTGAGCGTCGTTATGATCTCGTCGTTGCAGCTGGTGGTGACGGAACAATTAATGAAGTGGTCAATGGGTTGGCTGAACAACCATATCGTCCTAAATTAGGATTGCTTCCAGCAGGGACAACAAATGATTTTGCCAGAGCGTTATCGATCCCACGAGATATAATCGAAGCGTGTGACATTTTATGTGAAGGTCATACGATCCCTGTCGATATTGGAAGAGCGGAAAATCATTATTTCGTTAATATTGCAGCAGGCGGGACGTTGACAGAGCTAACGTATGAAGTGCCGAGCAAACATAAAACATTAATGGGGCAACTAGCCTATTATATGAAAGGTTTTGAAAAGCTACCGACTATTGCGCCAACCGCTGTTCGAATTGAGTATGATGGGAAGCTGTTTGAAGGCGAAATCATGATGTTTTTAATTTGTAACACTAATTCAGTTGGAGGTTTTGAGCGTTTAGCTCCGAAAGCGCTGTTGAACGACGGGATGTTTGATTTATTGCTAGTCAAAAAAACATCATTCCCAGAATTTATTCGAATTGCTAGTAGGGCATTACGTGGCGAACATATTAATGATGAAAAAGTGATGTATATTCAAGCAAGTCGAGTGAAAGTTGAAGTGGCGGGCGATATGCAGCTCAATCTTGACGGCGAATATGGTGGGATGCTTCCAGGTGAGTTTGTAAATTTATATCATCATTTTGATATGCTAGCACCAAAACCGAAAGACAAATAAAGTCAATTCGCTATTTTAAGCGGGGTGTCCAAACAATAAGTTTTTGGACACCCTTTTTTGTGTAATGGAAGCAAAATCTTACGGACATATAATCCTTTAACGTGGGAAAAAACAGCAGAATTAATAACGTAATGGACACCTATTCCGCTATTAGTGAAAAATGAAGACAAAAACCCCCGAAAAACATGGCAATAACGGAACGAATGTCCGATAAAATTCAAAAAGGCCCGATTTTACATTAAATAGCGGAACAGATGTCCGAATGAAAAAAGTTTTTCAAAAGAAGTGTAGGGTTTTCGCTACGAACGATCGTCTATTACTATAGCAAGACAGAAAGGAGGGAGAGCTTATTTTAGATGAAAGAATAATAGAGAAAGCGAAAGCGGGCAATAAGCAAGCGTTTCGACTTATTGTCACGACGTATCGAGACCATATTTTCAAAACGGTCTACAGTGTGTTGCGCAACCAAAAAGATGCAGAAGATGCGGCTCAAGAAGTGTTTCTAAAAGTCTATCATGCTCTCCCTCAATATCAAGGGAATGGCTTTAAAACATGGATGACAACAATTGCTGTTCGTTATGCAATTGATGTAAAGAGGAAATTAGCCAAAGTTGAGCACGAGGAAATCAACCAACAGGAAGTCGATGACAAAACATCGGTGGAAGAAGAAGTAATAACAAAAGAAAAAGTGGAGCTAATAAGACGGAGATTGCAAGATGTTCCTGTGAATTACCGAGATGTCCTTATTGATTTTTACATACATGAAAAAAGCTATAAGCAAATGGCGACTGAACACAATGTAGAAGTAAAAACGATTGAAACAAAATTATACCGAGCAAGGCATTGGGTTAAACGAAATTGGAAAGAGGAGGAATTTAAATGAGTCATTACAAGAAAAACATGTGGAACTTATATATTGAAAATAAACTCGACCGTAACCAACAAGAAGAACTCGAACTTCATTTATATTCGTGCCCTCAATGTTTAGACGACTATATGGACATGTTAGAGCATGTAACGCTACCAACGATAAAAGACCCTGAGCAATGGACAGAAGAAGTAATGGCACAACTTCCTCCTCAACAACTAACAAAACAGTCAAATAAAAAGAAACAATTATTACTCCATTATACAATTGCAGCTGCAGCGACAATGGTTTTAATGGTATCTGGTATCTTTCAAGGAGTCGTCAATACTGAAATGCAATATGATGTGTTATCAAACCAAGAACAACCATTTTCAGAAAAAATACTAGACAAAATTTCGATAGTACCTTTAAAGGAGGGTAAAGAATGAACAATAGAAGTAAAACACTTGCGTTTTTCCTTTCGGTTTTTCCAGGACTCGGGTTTTTATATTTGAACAAAACAGGAAGAGGTATTTTTTACGGGTTGACAACGATTTTGGCAGGACTTGGTGTTCTATTTATAACGTTTATATTTGGGGCAGATTTATACGGGTTTCTCCTTCTCATGTTTATTCCAGGATTTTTTTATGGGGTGAGTTTTATTGATATGATATTATTACTTCTTAAACCTGACCGTTCATCTGAAAGGGAGCATGAAATAGAAGAAGTAAAGCAAAGTGATGAGCGCTTTAAGACGATGTTATTATCGTTTATCCCAGGACTAGGGCATTTTCATATTGGCTTAATGAATCGTGGCTTACCGTTTCTTGTTGGTTTCTTCGGATTAATAACGATGATTTTATTTGTTGCATTTTTAACGAGACAAGATGGTTTCATTATTTTCCTTGGACTCGTACCGATTATTTGGATATTTAATGTATTTGATGTTATGTCACTATTAAAACGAAAAGAACAAGGTATAGAACTGAAGGACGTGACGATTTTCGAAGACTTTGAGAAAAATAGAGTCGAAGGGAAAAAGAGTAAAACGGTTGCGACATTATTAGCGGTGTTCCCTGGCTTAGGTCACTTGTATTTAGGGTTACAACGGAGAGGTCTTCAATTAATGGCTGCGTTTTTGTTTGCGATTTATATTATTGATGTGTTGCGGATTTCATTTTTCCTGTTTATTATTCCGCTTATTTGGTTTTATAGTATTTTTGATGCGATGCAAAAAAGTGCCGCCTATGATGAGGGACGACTAGAAGATAAACCAATTGTTTCTTATTTTGTAAACCATCAACGTTGGATTGGTATCGGACTATTATTATTAGGCTTATATTATTTTTTCGAACAAGTCCTTTTACCAGGTGTAGTTCCTATGCTAGATCAATATTTTAATACAAATATGGTCTATATGTATCGCAGTTATCTTCAAACAACAGTCGTATGCCTCTTATTAATTGGTGGCGGCATTAAACTACTAGCTGGAAGTAAGAAAAAGAAAGGGGTGGAACAAGGATGAGAACGTGGCGTGTCGGAACAATCTCAATGGGGGCTTCCCTTATCCTATTAGGAGTCTTATTATTTCTAGGTCAATGGCTTGATATATACTCGTTGTTTTTATCATGGTGGCCACTGTTATGTGTTGTGCTAGGGGTAGAAATTTTAGTCTATTTAGCATTAGCGAAGCGAGAAACGGCGTATATAAAATATGATTTGTTTAGTATTTTCTTTGTTGGCGTCTTAGGGACGGTGGCGTTATCGTTTATGCTCTTAAATGTATCTGGTATTTTACCTGAAGTTCAACGCATCCTTGCGACAGAAGAACGAACATTTGATTTGCCTGTTGTAAAAGAGCAAATACCTGAGCATATTGAAAGAATTGTCATAGATGCGAACTATCAATATATTATTGTAGAAGGAACAGATGAGAATGAATTATCGATGTTTGGGACATATCGTGCTCAAATTGTAAAAGAAGATCCTGAGCCGTTAGTTAAACGGTCGGATTATGTGGCTTTGCATGAAAGTGGAGATACATTGTATATAACCGTAAAGCAGCCTCCAAGATCCTCAGGAATTATAGATACGTATGTGAGCATGTCATCTTTTCTCATCGTGCCCCGAGAAATCGAAATTGATATTCGTAACGGCGAACATAGTGTTGAAGTGGAAGAAGAGTTGGTTTCGTAAATAATAACAAAGACTGTGAGTCGGTGGACTCCCAGTCTTTGTTTCGTTTTTCAAAAGATAAAAGAGCGAAGGCTGCGCACTTCGCTTGAAACGAAAAGACGCTCCTGCATTTTTTTATAAAACAGAAGAACATCCCTTCTGATTTTACTATATAACAGATTTGAATATGGGAGCTTATACTACAATAAAACATATATACTATTTGCTAAAATCTTCTTTGTTTGGAATATGTATCTGTTTTACTTCGATAAAGTGAATGAGTGATACAGATTGATGAAAATGTGAAAATTCAACGAACAATGACCAAAATAACCGCTTTTGGGCCCTTAAGTGTGATAAAGATCACACTTGCAAAATCAGGAACATGTTACGTTTAATTCATAGAAAAAAGTCTTTTGTTCATCATTGAGCAAACAATACTTTATAAATATTTGTTTCAAATAAGGAGGCAAATTCAAATGAATCAATGGAATGGTTTTAAAGAAGGTAGTTGGAAAAAAGGTGTCGATGTTCGTGACTTTATTATTCAAAATTACACTCCGTATACTGGGGATGCAGCATTTTTACAAGGACCAACAGAAAATACAAATGAATTGTGGAAGCAAGTCATGCAGTTATCGAAAGAAGAGAGAAACCGTGGTGGCATGTATGATATGGATACAAAAATCGTATCTACGATTATTTCACACGGAGCAGGATATCTTAATCAAGAGTTAGAGCAAATCGTAGGTGTGCAAACAGATGAACCATTTAAACGCTCATTGCAACCATTTGGTGGAGTTCGAATGGCAAAAGCAGCGTGTGAATCATACGGATATGAATTAGATGAAGAAGTGGAACACATTTTTACAGCTTATCGTAAAACGCATAATGAAGGCGTATTTGATGCGTATACACCTGAAATGAAATTAGCGAGAAAAGCAGGAATTATTACAGGGCTTCCAGATGCATATGGACGCGGTAGAATTATTGGTGACTATCGCCGAGTTGCTTTGTATGGTGTCGACTTCTTAATTAATGAAAAGAAAAAAGATTATGATTTAACTGGAAACGGCATGATGTCAGAAGAAATTATCCGTGAACGTGAAGAAATGGCAGAACAAATTAAAGCACTTAAAGAATTAAAGCAGCTTGCTAAGACGTATGGTTTTGATATTTCTGAGCCGGCCCAAACGGCACAAGAAGCATTTCAATGGCTCTACTTTGCTTATTTAGCAGCAATTAAAGAACAAAATGGAGCAGCGATGAGTTTAGGAAGGGTATCAACCTTTTTAGATATTTACATTGAACGCGACATAGCAGAAGGTAGATTAACAGAACAGGAAGCACAAGAGCTTGTTGACCATTTTGTGATGAAGCTCCGTATTGTGAAATTTGCAAGAACACCAGATTATAATGAATTATTCAGTGGTGACCCAACATGGGTAACAGAGTCCATTGGTGGTGTTTCACTTGACGGACGTCCACTTGTAACAAAAAATTCATTCCGATTCTTGCATACGTTAGATAATTTAGGACCATCGCCAGAGCCGAACTTAACGGTGTTATGGTCAAAACAGCTACCAGATAATTTTAAAAATTATTGCTCATATATGTCGATTAAAACAAGTTCGATTCAATATGAAAATGATGATATTATGCGGAAAGAATACGGTGACGATTATGGTATTGCGTGTTGCGTATCGGCAATGGCCATCGGAAAACAAATGCAATTCTTTGGCGCCAGAGCCAACTTAGCAAAAGCTTTGCTTTATGCGATTAATGGTGGGATTGATGAAAAACAAAAATTCCAAGTAGGTCCAGCATTTGCACCGATTACATCAGAGTATTTAGACTATGATGAAGTGGTGGAGAAGTTCGACCACGTGATGGAATGGTTAGCAGGATTGTATATTAATACGTTAAATGTTATCCACTATATGCATGATAAATACAGCTATGAGCGTATTGAAATGGCGCTACATGACCGTGAAGTCCTGCGAACAATGGCTACAGGGATTGCGGGCTTGTCTGTTGTTGCAGATTCACTTAGTGCAATTAAACATGCAAAGGTGAAAACAATCCGCGATGAAAATGGGTTAGTTGTCGATTACGAAATCGAAGGTGAGTATCCAGCGTACGGTAATAACGATGATCGAGTGGACCAAATTGCGGTTGACCTTGTCACAACGTTTATGAATAAGTTGAAAAAACATCCAACGTACCGTAATTCAAAAACGACGATGTCGATTTTAACGATTACATCGAATGTCGTATACGGAAAGAAAACAGGAAATACGCCAGATGGTAGAAGAGCGGGTGAACCGTTTGGGCCAGGAGCAAACCCACTTCACGGACGCGACAAAAAAGGTGCACTAGCATCATTAAGTTCAGTGTCTAAGCTGCCATATGAATCAGCATTAGATGGAATTTCTAACACATTCTCGATTGTTCCAAAAGCGTTAGGACGAGAAGAGGAAACAAGAATTACGAATTTAACGGGAATTTTAGATGGGTATGCGGAGAAAAAAGGGCATCATTTAAACATTAACGTCTTTAACCGAGAAACATTACTTGATGCGATGGAGCGCCCTGAAGAATACCCGCAATTAACGATTCGAGTTTCTGGATATGCAGTGAACTTTATTAAACTAACACGAGAACAACAGATTGATGTAATCAATCGAACATTCCACGAATCACTATAAAAACAATGAGGAATCTCTCCATCCCCCCCGGGGAGATTTCTCTCTTTCTTTTACTAGTGCTTCGAAACAAAAAGGATTTGATCGCGATGAAAATTCAAACAAAAATTCATTCAGTTGAATCATGTGGCACTGTAGATGGACCAGGATTACGCTATGTTATTTTTACACAAGGCTGTCTATTGCGATGTCAATATTGTCATAATCCAGATACGTGGGAAATTGGAACGGGCAATTCGATGACTGTCGAAGAATTAATGGCTGATATAAAAGACTATCTTCCGTTCATGAAAGCTTCATCTGGTGGAGTAACAGTCAGTGGTGGAGAACCATTACTACATGTGGACTTTTTAATTGAATTGTTTACACACTGTAAAAAGCTTGGCATTCATACGACCATTGATTCGTCAGGTGGCTGTTTTTCAAGAAAGCCAAATTTCATCCAATCATTTGAAAAGTTACTAGAAGTGACCGACTTAATTTTAGTAGATATTAAACATATTGATGATGAAAAGCATCGTAAATTAACAGGACTATCTAATGAACATATTCTTGACTTTGCAACGTATTTAGCAGAAAAGCATGTGCCGGTTTGGGTTCGTCATGTTCTAGTGCCAGGAATATCGGATGATAAACATGATTTGTTTCGGTTACGAGACTTTATTTCTACGTTAACGAACGTGGAAAAGGTAGAAGTACTTCCTTATCATAAATTAGGAATGTACAAATGGGAGTCATTAGGATTAGAGTATCAATTAAAAGATGTCGAGCCACCAACAGATGAAGTAGTAGAAGAAGCAACAAACATATTAAGAGGGATAATGGAACGGCAAACGTAAGCACAATCTAACGTTTGTCTTTTTCTTTTTTGTTCAAAACTATGCTAAGATGGAAAAAGAAATGAGCAGAAAAGGACGTTAAATAATGAGTAATAAACCAAACGCACCAGTCAAAAAAAACGATATTGTAGAAGTAACGATAGAAGACTTAACCCATGAAGGCGCAGGTGTTGCCAAAATCGATGGGTACGCTCTTTTTATTCCGAAAGCATTACCGGGCGAAAAGGTCAAAGTGAAAGTACTGAAAGTAAATAAAGGCTATGGCTTTGGGAAAGTCATGGAAACGATAGAACAAAGCAATGACCGGGTTGAGCCTATTTGCCCAATATACGACCAATGTGGTGGCTGTCAATTGCAGCACTTAAGCTATGAAGCTCAGCTAAGTCAAAAGCAAAAACAAGTAAAAGACGTGTTAGAACGGATCGGAAAACTAACAGATGTAAAAGTCCACCCTACAATAGGAATGGACAACCCATGGCGTTACCGAAATAAAGCACAAGTTCCTGTCGCGGACCGTGAAGGAGGTCTTGTTGCAGGTTTTTACCAACAACGCAGCCACGAAATTATTAATATGGACGAATGTTTCATCCAACACGAGGAAAATGATGAAGTCGTACAAACGGTTAAAACGATTTGCGAACAATATGGCGTACGTGGGTATAATGAACAAACTCATCGTGGGACTCTCCGCCATGTAGTAGCACGTTATGGACTGATGACAGGTGAGACAATGGTTGTCCTTATCACAAGAACAGCTGAACTCCCACATAAAGATGAAATCATCGAGCAAATTAAAGCAAAGCTACCGAAAGTAAAGTCGATTGTCCAAAATATAAACAGTAAAAAAACAAATGTTATTTTTGGAGACAAAACGGTCGTTTTATGGGGCGAAACGTACATTTATGACTTTATCGGCGATATTAAATTTGCGATTTCCGCGCGCTCGTTTTATCAAGTAAACCCTGAACAAACAAAAGTGCTTTATGACAAAGCGCTCGAATACGCAAACTTATCAGGCCATGAAACCGTCATTGATGCTTATTGTGGAATTGGAACAATTTCGCTTTTCCTTGCGCAAAAAGCAAAACATGTATACGGTGTAGAAATCGTCCCACAAGCAATTGATGATGCGAAACGAAATGCGAAACTAAACCATATTGAAAATGCAGATTTTGCTGTAGGAGAAGCTGAAAATGTCATCCCATGGTGGCATGCACAAGGGATCCGAGCAGACATTATCGTTGTGGATCCGCCTAGAAAAGGCTGTGATGAAAAGCTTCTGCAGACGATTATTCAAATGAAACCAAAGCGGGTCGTGTATGTATCCTGTAATCCTGCGACATTAGCAAGGGATTTACGGATATTAGAAGATGGTGGGTATGTGACAAAAGAAGTGCAGCCAGTGGATATGTTTCCGCATACGAATCATATAGAAAATGTTGCAGTACTTGAATTGAAAATGTGACCCACTAATTCTCTCTTCCGAAAAATAATAAACATTTCCGATTTTCGTTAAAAAGGAAGAGGGAAGTTTTCGTAAAAAATCAGGGCAATCCCTTGTGGGACTTGCCTTTTTACGTTTTCCCTTTCGGAAAACTTTATTTTAACTTGAGAAAAAGAGTGAAAAAATGAGTGAAAAGTGCGGAAAAAAACGCTTGTTTTTGAGTGAGAAATGAGTGGAAATCGGTGATTTTCGGAAAACTTTATTATGACAGCGAACGGTGGAATGCGGGTTTTGGGAAGGATTTTCGGAAGAGTTTATTTTAAATGCACAGAAATAGCTTGGTATCAATAGGTTTAGT
>NZ_JHYI01000038.1 GCF_000621445.1 Alkalihalobacillus bogoriensis ATCC BAA-922
AGCTCTCCCGTTAAAATACAAGCAACGATTGATGCCTGGTGAACATCCAGACCTGCACAAGTTTTTCGAATAGCGTCCAACGTAATCCCTTCCTTTGTATTAACGTAATAAACAGACCGTGCAGGTGAGGCAAAAGGAATGCTTATACACGTCATCATATGACAATGGGCGGTGCTCGAGCCTGCAGTAAGACGGGTTATTTTTCGGAAACGTGTTACCAATACGGAACCGTCTTTTGATCTGTTCAACAATAGAATACAAAGTTTGCGTAACGATTTCTAGTCCAAAATTAATTTTCATTCATGGGGGTGATGGGTACATCATGGATGGTTATTTTAAGAAAAAATAGCGTTTGTTACATCCTAAAGGACATACGTTCCGTTATATGAGCAGAAACGATGATTATCATTGCTGTTTTAGTTACATAACGGAACATATGTCCGATAAAGTGGAGAAATGCTTGTTTTTGATGAAATAGCGGAACGTATGTCCGTTATGTGAAGTGCGGAAAGATAAATCCATGAGAAAACTTGTTTTTTGTTAAGATATAAGAAAGTTTATAAATTTTAGTATAACAGTGAAGCTCTGAAAGCTTATTCTCGAAGAGCGAAGGCTGCGCACCTGCGCGTTTCACCCCAAGAAGAGCACTTGGGATTCACTGTTAAAAGCGGGCAGGGTTCCGCACTTCGCTTGAAAGAAAAGACGCTCCGGGTTTTTCTTATGTTAGTAACGATTTTTATAATAAGGTTTGATATACTTAATTTAACAAGATAAGCGTGAAAGGAAGAGAGAAATGGAATCAAATCTCCAGCTTGGTATCCAAGCGATGGAACAAGGAAGTTATGAGGATGCTTCTAAATGGTTACATGACGCGATTGAAGAAAACCCTCTAGATCCGATTGGTTATGTAAACTTTGGAAATTTATTAGTGATCGTCAACGATATAGAAAAAGCGATGGTGTTTTTCGATAAAGCGATTGAATTAGATGATAAGACCGCAACAGCTTATTATGGGGCAGGGAATGGATTTTATAAATCGGAAAAGTATAATGAAGCAGCTAAAATGTTTAAGCTTGCACTAGAGCATCATTTAGATACTGCGGATACACATTTTATGCTTGGGATGTCATTATACCATCAAAACCATTTTGCCTATGCACTTGCTCATTTACAACGAGCAGTTGAACTCAATAAAGACGATATGACAGCCATCTTTCAATACGGGTTATGCCTTGCCCAACTAGATCAAATCGACGAAGCGATGCGTCAGTTTGAACAGGTGATTGATAAAGATGATACACATGCAGATGCTTATTTTAACCTCGGTGTTGCGTATGCTTATAAAGAAGAATTTGATAAAGCATTGCAGTTATTTAATAAAGCGGTTCAAATTCAACCCGACCATGTACTTGCAGGGCATGGAAAAAAACAAATGATGGAACGTTTAAAACAATAAGGGGCGGCGAAGTGTTATGTCACAACAAGTTCCTATGCAAGAGGAAGAGACATCTTATATAAAAGGTGAAGTAAGCCATATTATTTTTCATAACCCAGATAATTATTATACGGTTGCTCAAGTGTTTGTTTTGCAGTCCTCCGAAAAGCTGAAAGAAAAAACGGTTCCAGTCGTTGGAATATTACCAACGGTGGAGCCTAATGGAGTGTATATTTTTAGTGGAGATTTTGCAGAACATCCAAGGTTTGGGCTTCAGTTTAAAGTGAATGCTTTTTCTCGGGATGTTCCAAGAACCGCGGCTGGTGTTATTCAATTTTTATCAAGTGATCGCTTTCCTGGAATCGGAAAAAAAACAGCTGAAAGTGTAGTGGAAGCACTTGGAGAAAAAGCGTTATCGAAAATTTTAGCTGATCGTAATGTATTGCAGGACGTCCCTAAATTGCCAGCAGATAAGGCGGCTGTGTTATATAATCAACTTGTTGAGTTTCAAGGGGTTGAACAATTAATTACTGAATTATCGCAGTTTGGCTTTGGTTTAGAATTGACGATGAAAATATTTCAAACCTATAAAGAAGAGGCGCTTACGATTATTCGCTCGAGTCCATATAAGCTTATCCATGATGTGGAAGGGATTGGATTTAAACGAGCTGATTTATTAGGGGAAGCAATTGGTTTAACGGGAAATCACCCTGATCGAATCAAAGCAGGTTGTGTCTATTTTCTTCATGAGTTATGCATGCAGGAAGGTCATGTGTTTTTATACAAATATAATTTATGTAAAGAAGTAAGCGCCATGTTATCGTCTGAGACTGTCGTGATTAAAGAGGAAGAGGTTTCCACTCAATTACTTGTGTTACATGAAGAAGATAAAATAGTGATGGAAGAAGAACGTGTCTACTTATCTTCGTTATACTTTGCTGAAAAAGGGATCGTCACAAACGTAAAACGATTACTAAGCACCGAAAAAGATAATGAATATCCTGAATCAGAGTTTTTTAAGGCGTTAGGGGAACTTGAAGAACAAGAAAAAATGGAATACGCACCGACACAAAGAGAAGCGATCAAAATGGCGATTACGTCTCCAGCGATGATTTTAACAGGTGGACCCGGGACAGGGAAAACAACTGTCATAAAAGGGATCGTTGAAGTATTTGCGAAGATCCATGGTTATTCACTTGAACCGAAAGATTATAAAAAGGACGAGCCTTTTCCGATTTTGCTTGTTGCCCCTACAGGAAGAGCGGCAAAACGTATGGGGGAAGCAACCGGATTGCCGGCGCTTACGATTCATCGCCTGTTAGGATGGAAAGGTGGTCATGGTGGATTTGAACGGGATGAGGAAAGTCCGCTAGAAGGCCGACTACTTATCGTTGATGAAGTTTCGATGGTTGATATTTGGTTAGCCAATCAATTGTTTAAATCGATTCCTGATACGATGCAAGTTGTTCTTGTTGGAGACCAAGATCAGCTCCCTTCTGTTGGTCCTGGACAAGTATTACGGGACTTCATTGATGCAAATGTCATTCCTATTGTTGCTTTAACAGAAATTTACCGTCAAGCAGAGGGATCGTCCATTATTGATTTAGCACATGAAATAAAAAGCGGAAAAATCCCTGATAATTTTCATGTCCAACAAAAAGATCGAAGTTTTTTTCCATGTAGTATCCCTCAAGTTCACCAAGTCATTGAAAAAGTGTGTTCAAATGCAATGAAAAAAGGCTATAGTGCCAAAGAAATCCAAGTGTTAGCTCCGATGTATCGGGGAGTTGCTGGAATTGAAGAACTAAATCGAAAGCTGCAACAATTATTTAACCCAAAAAAAGAGGGCAGACGTGAAATTCAGTTTGGAGATCTTATTTATCGAACTGGTGATATTGTATTGCAGCTAGTGAATAACCCTGAAGAGCAAGTGTATAATGGTGACCGGGGTGAAATTGTTGCGATTTTTTATGCGAAAGAAAATACGGAAAAGCAGGACCAAGTTCTCGTCTCCTTTGATGGGATTGAGATTTTATATACGAGAAAAGATTTAATTCAACTTACCCATGCGTATTGTACATCGATTCATAAGGCGCAAGGAAGTGAATTTCCGATTGTCATTATGCCTGTTGTAAAAGGGTACCATCGAATGCTAAGGAGAAATCTGATTTATACAGGGGTAACAAGAGCAAAGCAATTTCTTATTTTATGTGGTGAAATTGAAGCTTGGGAAATGGCGGCAAAACAACAAGGAGATGGAGAACGTCATTCGATGTTAGTGGATAAACTAAAACAAACAGTTATGGAAAAAGCAAACTAGCATGAACAAGGCAATAGAATCACATCCTATAAATGTTCGACAAAAGGTGGCGATGCTCTTTGCGGACATTTCAAACGATTTGTGGGAAATCTGTATTCGACGAAAATAATGGAGAAGAGCTTGGCAAAATCGAAGATCTGTTTATCAATAAGCAAGGACAAGTAATTGGCTTTGTCTTAGATATTAAAGCATGGCTGCATAAAGACCAATTTGTTCCACTTGATGCAATTACAGGGTTTGGGCCAGATGGGATTATCATAAAAGGGAAAAGTCATCTTACACGAGCAGACCATATCCATGAATATACATTAAAGCAAGGCAAAAAGCGGCTTGCCGGAATGCCACTCCTTACTACAGAGGGAGAGAAATTAGGATTGGTAGAAGATGTATACTTTATGGAAGAAATGGGCAACATCGTAGGGTATGAAGTTACGGAAGGTTTACTTGCTGATATAAAAGAAGGCAAAAAAGTCGTCAAGACATCAAAGCCTTTATTATATGGCAAAGATATATTAATGATAAACCTCGAATAAAGGAGGCCCTACGATGCAATGCCCAAACTGTAATTGCAAAGACATTGGAAAAATTGGTACAAACCAATACTATTGTTGGAATTGCTTTGTTGAGATGACGATTACGAAAGGTAAGCTTTCACTCCATCAAGTCGAAGAAGATGGTTCCCTCAGCTCATTGGATGATTTATTTGAAGATGTCGATATGCGAGTCGAAATGTAGCTGATAAGGGGTGTTTGATATGCGCGGAATGTTATTAGCTGTTGGTTTAGGTGTAGCGGCTTATACAATGAGAAACAAGAAAAACCGCAACCGAATGACAGATATAATCGAACCAATCCGAAACATGAATTTCCAAGCGATGATGCCTGAAAAATCGACAGTGAAACGTTTAACAAGAAGATTAACAAAAGCTGTTGCATAATCATAATTCTTGTTGTTCTAAGAAAGGATTCTTTTCTTAGAACAACTTTTTTTGTAAGATAAGAAAATATAAAAATTTTGGTGTAGCAGTGAAGCTTTGAAAGCTTATTCTAGAAGAGCGAAGGCTCCGTACCTGCGCGTTCACCCCAAAAAGAGCACTTGGGGTTCACTTTCAAAAGCGGGCAGGGCTGCGCACTTCGCTTGAAAGAAAAGACGCTCCGCGTTTTTCTTTATTCATTCAACACGCCTTGTCTGTCAACGATTCGTCCCCTTTACCGACGACCATTATAGGCCTCTCCATTCATAAAATTTGGATTGATGAGCAAAATATCGTTATGGAGGGCTTATGATGGAAAAAACAACAAGTATGCAATGGTTAATTCGTTTTTCAGCAATTTTTATTTTACTATTATGTTTATTTTTAATCATGAAATTATCCCCCGTCTGGCTCCCAATATTACAATTGCTTGTTCGGGTTGCGATTCCTTTTTTAATTGCAGCACTAATTACGTATTTATTACATCCGATTATTGAAAATTTCCATGGGATGGGGATACCTCGTCCAATTGCTGTTCTTATTATTTATTTTTTGTTTTTTGGTGGTATAACGTATGCGATTATAAGGGGTACACCGTACATCATTGAGCAATTTCGGATGTTTATTGAACAGCTTCCCTATTATATTGAAAGCTTACAACGGTGGATTGATTTATTTACAAGACATATTGCTGTATTACCAGAAGGTGTTCAAGTACAGTTAGAAGAATGGCTTCAAGGGCTTGAAGGAACAATGGAAGACCTTGTTGAACGTGGCATAGAGGTTTTAAAAGGACTTGTTAATTCGTTCATTTACTTTATTATTATTCCTTTCCTTGTCTTTTATTTATTAAAGGACTTTAAACTAATTGAGAAAGTTGCTTGGTATTTAACTCCAAAACAATGGAGAAAAGAAGGAGTGGCACTTGTTCGTGATATTGACCAATCCTTTGGAAATTATATTCGTGGACAAATCCTTGTTTCATTATGTGTTGGTATTCTTGCGACAATTGGGCTTTGGTTAATTGGTATGCCATACCCTGTTTTGTTAGGAATGTTTATCGGGATGATGGACATCATTCCTTACTTTGGTGCTTTTATGGGTGCTGTTCCTGCTGTGATTGTCGCTGCATTACAATCTTGGCAAATGCTTTTGTTTACTGTGTTAGTTATTTTTGTTCTACAACAAATAGAGGGGAATATTTTATCGCCTGTAATTGTAGGGAAAACCCTTCATTTACATCCGGTTCTCATTATGTTCGCTCTTATTGTTGGAATTGAAATTGGTGGTATTCTTGGACTCGTATTAGCTGTACCGACTTTGGCTATCGTCAAAGTCATTATCTTGCATTTGCGAACAAATATTAGTGAGCCTTTCCATGACTAAGACGTTGACAAGAGTTCTGTGCATTTTTATAATAAGATTGACAAAAGAATGATAGGGAACACGTTGATGGAACAAAGTATGTTACAGCCCGTATGAAAGAGAGACACTTCCTTGGCTGAAAGAAGTGTCATACGAAGGGTAACGGAAAAGCTATTCCGAAGTGCAGGAAAACCCTGCCGTTACGCCGCGTTATGGCAATTAAGGTGATAAATGTTTTACGACATTTGTAACCAGGGTGGTACCGCGTGATAACTCTCGTCCCTGTATGTGTGGGACAAGAGTTTTTTTGTGTTCTTTCGTAAGTGTAAAATGGTAAAAATGAGGATACGATGTGTAACATTAAAGGAGGAAATCGAATGAAGTATTTATCGTCTGCACAAGTGAGGCAAATGTTTTTAGACTTTTTTAAAGAAAAGGGCCATGATATTGAACCAAGTGCATCTTTAGTTCCTATCGATGATCCAACATTACTTTGGATTAATAGTGGGGTTGCTACGTTAAAAAAGTATTTTGATGGCCGTGTGATTCCGCAAAATCCACGCATTACAAATGCTCAAAAATCAATTCGAACAAATGATATTGAAAATGTCGGAAAAACAGCACGTCACCATACGTTTTTTGAAATGTTGGGCAACTTTTCCATCGGTGATTATTTTAAAGAAGAATCGATTATTTGGGCTTGGGAGTTTTTAACGAGTGAAAAATGGATTGGCTTTGACCCTGAAAAGCTTTCCGTGACCGTTCATCCCGAAGATAGTGAAGCATATGACATTTGGAATCAAAAAATTGGGATTCCAGAAGAGCGAATTATCCGATTGGAAGGGAATTTCTGGGATATTGGAGAAGGTCCAAGTGGTCCTAATACAGAAATTTTTTATGATCGTGGAGAGCAGTATGGCAATGATAAAAATGATCCAGAGCTTTATCCTGGAGGAGAAAATGAGCGTTATTTAGAAGTGTGGAATTTAGTCTTTTCGCAATTTAATCATAATCCAGATGGTACATACACACCGCTTCCAAAGAAAAACATTGATACAGGTATGGGATTAGAACGTATGGTATCTGTTATTCAAGATGTACCAACGAACTATGATACTGATTTGTTTATGCCTACCATTAAAGCAACGGAACAATTAACATCGGTTTCATACGGTGCAAATGTTGAGACAGATGTTGCTTTTAAAGTGATTGCCGACCATATCCGTACAGTAGCCTTTGCGATTGGAGACGGGGCCTTACCATCTAATGAAGGTCGGGGCTATGTGTTGCGAAGATTATTACGACGAGCTGTCCGTTATGCGAAGTTAATTCATATCGATCGCCCGTTTATGCATGAACTTGTTCCTGTTGTCGGCGATATTATGGTTGATTTCTATCCAGAAGTGAAAGAGAAAACAGAGTTCATTCAAAAGGTAATAAAAAATGAGGAAGAACGTTTCCATGAAACATTACATGAGGGATTAAACATATTAGCTAAAATTATTTCAGAAACTAAATCAAACGTTATCTCAGGAAAAGATGTGTTCCGTCTTTATGATACGTACGGCTTTCCGGTCGATTTAACGGAGGAATATGTCGAAGAAAAAGGGTTTACGATTAACCGTGAAGAGTTTGAACAAGAAATGGAGCAACAACGTGACCGAGCTAGAGCAGCAAGACAAGATACAGGTTCTATGCAAGTTCAAGATCAACTATTAGGGGAGATAAAAGTAGAAAGCCAATTTGTTGGCTACGAACAGCTCCAAACTGAATCTGTGATTGAACTAATGATTAAAGAGAAAGAGCGAACCGAGTATGCAGGTGTTGATGATGAAGTAACGGTTATTTTAAACAAAACACCGTTTTATGCTGAAAGTGGTGGGCAAATCGCTGATACAGGTCAATTGCAGGCTGATGGAGTCATTGCTAAAGTAACGGATGTCCAAAAAGCACCGAATGGACAAAACCTTCATTATGTCAAAATCGTACAAGGTACTTTGAGAACCGGGATGACAGTAACGGCGACGGTTGAAGAAACAAATCGTCATGGCATTGTGAAAAACCATACAGCGACACATTTGCTTCACCAAGCATTAAAAGATACGTTAGGGGAACATGTTAATCAAGC
The DNA here is from genome assembly GCF_000621445.1 of Alkalihalobacillus bogoriensis ATCC BAA-922. Taxonomy (GTDB): domain Bacteria; phylum Bacillota; class Bacilli; order Bacillales; family Bacillaceae_F; genus Bacillus_AO; species Bacillus_AO bogoriense. Next base: position 8,222 of record NZ_JHYI01000038.1, read on the forward strand.
TGGTTCATTAGTTTCAGAAGAACGTTTGCGTTTTGACTTTTCTCATTTTGGTCAAATTACAGAGGAAGAAATTGAAACGATTGAAACCATTGTGAATGAAAAAATTTGGGACAGAATTTCGGTCGATATTATGAACAAAAACTTAGAAGAAGCGAAAGCGATGGGAGCAATGGCCCTCTTTGGTGAAAAATATGGTGAAGTTGTCCGTGTCGTTCAAGTTGGAGAATACAGCTTAGAATTATGTGGCGGATGTCATGTTACAAACACAGCTGAAATTGGATTATTTAAAATTATTTCAGAATCAGGGATCGGAGCTGGAATTCGCCGAATCGAAGCTGTAACAGGAAAAGGAGCCTATGATTATATAAGTAGTCAGCTTGAACTGCTTCAAGAAGTTGCACAAAGTGTAAAAGCAAAAAATGTGAAAGACGTTCCGAGTCGTGTGACCGCTTTACAACAACAAATTAAAGAATTACAGCGTGAGAATGAATCTCTAGCTTCTAAATTGGGTAATATGGAGGCAGGGAATTTAATTAATGATTTCGAAACTGTAAATGAAGTTTCGATACTTGCTAAAAAAGTAGCAGCAAATGATATGGATAACCTTCGTTCCATTGTAGATACATTGAAATCAAAAGTTGAGACAGGTATTATTGTTCTTGGTGCTACAAATGGTGATAAAGTTAATATTGTTGCGACTGTTTCAAAAGACTTAATCGATAAAGGGTATCACGCAGGAAAACTTGTGAAAGAAGTGGCAACACGTTGTGGTGGTGGAGGAGGTGGTCGTCCAGACATGGCCCAAGCAGGTGGGAAAAACCCTGAGAAGTTGGATGACGCACTGAATTTTGTTCGACAATATGTAGAATCAATTTCCTAATTAACCATTTATAGTGTACAATGAGGGTAAGTACCATGTATTGGGAACAACATGGTTAATAGGGCAGTTTTAGAAAGAGGTGTTTGTGATGGGCTCAATGGATAATACTATGAAATTTAGTTTTCAAGATGACACAGTCGATGTTGATGTCCAAGAAGTACTGTTTTCTGTATATCAAGCTCTTGAAGAAAAAGGGTATAATCCAATCAACCAAATTGTAGGTTACTTATTATCTGGGGATCCAGCTTATATTCCACGTCATAATGATGCTAGATCATTAATACGTAAATTAGAACGAGATGAGCTAATCGAAGAATTGGTAAAATCTTATTTGTCACAGCACCAAAAGGAGAAGTAATGAGAATTTTGGGATTAGATGTAGGGACAAAAACGATAGGAATTGCAATGAGTGATGAGCTTGGATGGACTGCGCAAGGTTTGGATACACTAATGCGGAACCCTGAAAATGAGCAAGAGGACTTCGATAAACTTGTGTCTATCGCAGAAGAATACTCGATTTCAAAAATTGTTGTCGGGTTACCGAAAAACATGAATGGGACGATTGGACCGAGCGGAGAGGCTTGTCAACAATTTGCTGAGAAATTAAAAACGTTCTTATCTTGCCCTATCATTTTATGGGATGAACGTCTAACAACAATGGCAGCAGAAAAGATGCTTATATCAGCAGATGTTAGCCGGAAAAAAAGGAAAAAAGTCATTGATAAAATGGCTGCAGTATTAATTTTGCAAGGGTACTTAGATAATCAGAAATATTAAAAATAAGAGGTGCTAAAGATGGGACAAGAAGAAAAAGATCATATTATTATTCCAGATGAAAATGGAGACGAGCATTTATTTGAAGAGTTATTTACCTTTTCTGTTGATGAAACAGGTAAATCATATATTTTACTAGTTCCTGTTGGGGAAAGTGAAGAGGATGACGACGAAGAAGGAACTGAAGTTGTCGCTTTCCGTTATGAAGAAAAAGATGAAGAAGACAGCGATATAGCTTTATACCCAATCGAAACAGACGAGGAATGGGAAATGGTAGAAGAAATGCTTAATACGTTTACTGAAAACGAAATGGCAGACGACGAATAAAGAGGAAAAGGGCTCAATTCAAATGAATTGGGCTCTTTTTTTTATGCTTTTTTTGTCGCATGGAGTTAATGTGTAAAATGTTACATGGTGATATCGCCATATTCATTAATACTAGCAATGAAGGACAAAATAAGGAGAAAACGAAGCGAAAGTGTCCTTCATAAAGGCGATGAAGGACAAAACGAGGAGAAAACGAAGCGAAAGTGTCCTTCATAAAGGCGATGAAGGACAAAACGAGGAGAAAACGAAGCGAAAGTGTCCTTCATAAAGGTAATGAAGGACAAAATAAGGAGAAAACGAAGCGAAAGTGTCCTTCATACAATTGAGATGACAACTACAATAACCCCCGCTACTTACAAAAAAACCAATTATTCGCTAATAACTGAGAATTTATTGTAAAATTCTACGAAATGACTATCGATTTATAGTATAATGGACAAGATGGAAGGGGGAGGCCCATGAGTGAAAATAAAGAGAATGAACGAGATAGAATATACGCGGAGAGGGTCGCGCAAGCAAGGATAGTTCGTAAAATTGTGTTTGTTTGCCTAACGTTGTTTTTAATCGTTGGTGCGGTAGCCGCAACATCAGCATATTATTATGTGAATTCAGCAATTGGATCTTTCGATGAAGAAAGTGAAGAGTTGATTCAAGTAGAAATACCGATAGGCTCATCAAGTACACAAATTGGACGAATTTTAGAAGAAGAAGGTATTATTAAAAGCGGGACATTTTTTCGCTATTATGTTCGATATAAAAGTGAATCAGGTTTTCAGGCTGGACAATATGAATTATCGCCTGCTATGACATTAGAGGAGATTGTAACTGAATTAAAAGAAGGAAAAGTACTACAAGAACCAGAGTTAGTCTTTACGGTACCGGAAGGATTATGGTTAGAAAATGTCATTCAAATCATTGCTAGGGAAACAGATCACGATGTGGAAGAGATAAAAGAGATTATTTCTGATCGTGATTATATCCAACAACTAATTGGTCAATTCGATGTGTTAACAGAAGACATATTGGAAGAAGGAATACGTCATCCACTAGAAGGGTATTTGTTCCCAGCGCGGTATGATTTCCTTGAAGAGGATGTTTCAATTCAAACGATTATTGAAACGATGATAAAACAAACAGATAGCATTGTTATGCCGCTTGTTCAAAGCTACCCAGAAAATGAATATTCGATCCATGAACTTTTGACACTTGCTTCGATAATTGAAAGGGAAGCAAGAGAAGATAAAGATCGTTACACGATTTCTGGAGTATTATACAACCGACTTGAGCAAAATATGATGCTTCAAGTCGATCCAACAGTTGCTTATGCCATTGGGGAACATCAATATATGACGAGTTATGCCCATCTAGAAGTAGATTCGCCATACAATACGTATAAGTACACAGGAATTCCAATTGGACCGATTGCAAATCCAGGCGAGGCCTCAATTAAAGCTGCCTTTATGCCAGATGACACGGACTATTTATTCTTCTATGCACGGTACAATGGTGAAGTCATTTACACGAAAACATATGCTGAACATAATCAAGTCCACCAGCAATATCGCGATGAGTGGATTGAAGCAGCAGAACAAGCCGAAAAAGAGCTAGAAGAAATGATTGAAGGCGAAACAGAGGAAGACTAATAGGGAAGGGGATGTGGCTAGTCTCACATTCCCTTTTCTTCTGATATATAAGAAAACAAGGAGATTGCATGATGATTTCAAATGACGTACAAACTTATTTAGAAACACTACTTCCTACTCGTAATGCTTTGCTTATTGAAATGGAACAATATGCTAAAGAACACCGAGTACCGATTATGGAGCTCATTGGCATCGAGTCGATGTTGCAAATAGTAAAGCTGGCTCAACCGAAACGGATTATTGAAATTGGAACAGCGATCGGGTATTCCGCTATCCGAATGGCAGAGGCTGTGCCACAATGTGACATTGTTACGATTGAAAGGGACCAAAACCGTATTCAAGTTGCAAAACAATTTATTCAACGAGCGGATTTAGAGGCACGTATTTCCATTTTAGAAGGTGATGCACTTGAAATTGTTGAAAAACTTGAAAAACACCTTAAATATGATGTATTATTTATTGATGCTGCAAAAGGCCAGTATCAACGTTTTTTTGAATTATATACACCGCTTCTAACAGAAAGAGGTGTCATCATTTCTGATAATGTACTTTTTAAAGGGTTTGTTGCTAATCTAGAAAAAACAGAGCAAAAAAGACAAAAAGGGATTGCAACGAAACTTTCTCATTATAATGAATGGCTCATCCAGCATCCGCAATATGATACAACGATCCTTCCGATAGGAGACGGAATTGCGATAAGTATAAAAAGAGGAGAAAGTAGGTGACAAGATGAGAAAACCAGAACTATTAGTTACACCAAATGCTGTTGATTCGATTGAACCGATCATTAAAGCAGGAGCAACGGCCATTCTTATTGGTGAGCAACGATATGGTCTTAGATTAGCAGGAGAGTTTCATCGTGAAGATGTGAAAAAAGCGACTGCAATAGCCCATCGTCATGGTGTAAAAGTGTATGTTGCAATGAATGCTTTATTTCATAATGAAAAAATAGATGAACTTTCTGGATATTTAACATTTTTAAAAGAAACGAATGTGGATGCTGTTGTATTTGGAGACCCAGCTGTGCTCATGGCAGCAAGAGAAGTGGCACCAAATATGAAGTTACATTGGAATACGGAAACGACTGCAACGAATTGGTACACAGCGAATTATTGGGGAAGAAAAGGAGCAAAACGTGTTGTTCTTGCTCGTGAAATTAATATGGATGCCATTATTGAAACGAAAGAAAACGCAGAAGTGGAAGTGGAAGTGCAAGTCCATGGGATGACTTGTATGTTTCAATCAAAACGAACATTAATCGGCAATTATTTTCAATATCAAGGTAAAAACCTTGAAGTTGAAAAAACAGATAAACAGAGACAAATGTTTTTATTTGATGAAGAGCGGAATGCGAAATATCCAATTTTTGAGGATGAAAATGGGACACATATTATGAGTCCGAATGACATCTGTATTATTGATGAGTTAGAGGAAATGCTTGATGCGGGTATAGATAGCTTTAAAATAGAAGGATTATTTAAATCGACAGAGTATATTGTTCAAATTGTAAAAATGTACAATGAAGCGATTGATTTGTACTTTTCTGATGAAGAACAGTATGAAGAGAAAAAAGAAGTTTATTTAGAAAAAATTAAAGCGATTCAACCGCCGAATCGTGATATTGATACCGGATTCTTCTTTAAAGAAACCGTTTATTAAAGGAGGTGTAATTATGCAAGCCATATCAGAGAAAACAAAAGATGGGAAACGAATTATTGTCAAAAAACCTGAGCTTCTCGCTCCAGCAGGTAGCTTAGAAAAACTAAAAATTGCGATCCAATACGGTGCAGACGCGGTATATATTGGTGGACAAGAGTTTGGATTGCGCTCAAATGCAGATAACTTCTCAAAGGAACAAATGCGTGAAGGAGTTGAATTTGCAAATCAGTTCAGAGCGAAAGTGTATGTCACAACTAATATTTATGCTCATAACGAAAATATGGATGGGCTTGAAGAATATTTAAGTGGCTTACAAGAAGTGGGAGTGACTGGGATTATTGTAGCAGACCCGCTCATTATTGAAACCTGTCGGCGCGTTGCACCGAAAGTAGAAGTTCACTTAAGTACACAACAATCATTGTCCAATTGGTTGGCTGTTAAATACTGGAAGGAAGAAGGGTTACATCGTGTTGTTCTAGCCAGAGAAGTTGGCTTAGAAGAAATGTTAGAAATGAAAAAGCATGTAGATATTGAAATCGAAACATTTGTTCATGGCGCGATGTGTATTTCCTATTCAGGTCGCTGTGTACTAAGTAATCATATGACGGCCCGGGACTCCAATCGTGGTGGTTGTTGTCAATCTTGCAGGTGGGAATATGATTTATATGAAGAACAAGAAAATGATGGACAACCTCAAGAAGTCGCGTTATTTAACGAAAATGATGCAAAATACACGATGAGTCCAAAAGATTTAAATTTACTTCAATCGATTCCGAAATTAATTGAAGCTGGAATTGATAGCTTAAAAGTAGAAGGACGAATGAAATCAATTCACTATGTCGCTACAGTTACGTCTGTTTATCGAAAAGTGATTGATGCCTATTGTGAAGACCCTGACAATTTTAAAATAAAAAGAGAATGGGTCGAGGAGCTTGAAAAGTGTGCGAATCGTGACTTTGCACCGCAATTTTTCGAAGCGACGCCATCGTATGAAGAGCAAATGTATGGCAATCATCCGAAAAGAACAGGGTATGATTTTGCTGGACTTGTCCTAGACTATGATGAGGAACTAAAAATGGTCACTTTGCAACAGCGTAACCACTTTAAACCAGGTGACGAAGTTGAATTTTTTGGTCCTGAAATAAATAACTTTATTCAAGTTGTTGGGCAAATTTGGGATGAAGATGGAAATACACTCGATGCTGCTCGACATCCGCTTCAAATTATAAAGTTTAAAGTAGACTATCCGGTATATCCGAATAACATGATGCGTAAAGAGGTTAAATAATGCGAGAGAAACCAATTATTATTGGAGTGGCAGGGGGGACAGGCTCTGGCAAAACGACGGTTGCCAAAGAAATTTTCAACCAAATTCAAGGTCAATCTATCGTTTTAATCGAGCAAGATGCCTATTATAAAGACCAGAGTCACCTTACATTTGAACAACGGTTACAAACAAATTACGATCATCCCCTTGCTTTTGATTCTGATTTATTAATCGACCATGTAACAGCGTTAAGTGATGGGTATTCGGTTGAAATGCCTGTTTACAACTATAAAGAGCATACACGTTCACATGAAACCGTGATGATCGAACCAAAGGATGTCATTATTTTAGAAGGAATTCTTATATTAGAAGACCAACGTCTACGTAATTTAATGGATATTAAATTATTCGTTGATACAGATGCTGATATCCGAATTATGAGAAGAATTGTTAGGGATACCGAAGAAAGAGGACGAACGTTAGCAGACGTCATTCATCAATATACAACCGTCGTCCGACCGATGCATCTTCAGTTTATTGAACCAACGAAACGTTATGCTGATATCATTGTTCCAGAAGGTGGACAAAATCAAGTCGCTATCGATTTAATGGTAACAAAAATAAGGTCGATAATTGATGGAAAACGTTTATTGCCATCTGACCCTAAAAATTGATACACTATTATTGTTGTCCGTATTTTTTTCATGACAGAAAGCAGCATTTTGTTTATAATAGCATAAAGGAAAGCGAGGTTATCTAACCTTGCTTTCTTCTTACATATATGCGGCTTTATGTATAGTTTTATTGATAAGCAGGAAAGAGGAGTGAAAGTCATGGCAGAAGAGAAAAAGCATTATATGACCCTAGAAGGGAAGAAAAAGTTAGAGGATGAATTAGAATATTTAAAATCAGAGCGCCGAAAAGAAGTTGTCGAGCGAATTAAAATCGCTAGAAGTTTTGGTGACTTATCGGAGAACTCTGAATATGATTCTGCAAAAGAAGAGCAAGCATTTGTTGAAGGACGTATTTCTCAAGTAGAAAATATTCTCCGTAATGCGGTTATTATAGAAGATGACGGCAATAACACAAATGTAGTATCCCTAGGGGAAAACAGTTCGTTTTGTTGAGTTACCAGATGGCGATGAAGAAGAATATACTATCGTCGGTAGTGCGGAATCAGACCCGTTTGAAGGAAAAATATCAAATGACTCTCCAATGGCACAAAGCCTTTTAGGTCGTTCTATTGGTGAAAAAGTAGTCGTCAACACACCAGGCGGCGAAATGGAAGTTGAAATTTTAGAAGTGAAATAAGGAGAGTAACCTAATGGTCGTACAGGCTGTTAGGTTATTTTTTGTTTAAAACAAACAAAATCGGAAACGTGAAATTAAAGTATACGAGGCCTTTCATAAAAACTTCTGTTTTCGTAAATTCTATTCGTAAACAAACGAAAAGAGGTTAGAGGATGAAAGCTGTCACCTATCAAGGTATTAAAGATGTAAAAGTAAAAGAAGTCCCAAATGCCAAATTAGAAAAAAGAGATGACGTCTTAGTAAAAATCACAAGTACGGCAATTTGTGGTTCTGACTTACATTTAGTTCATGGCATGGTTCCGAACTTTCCAGAAGATTATATTATAGGTCACGAGCCGATGGGCATTGTAGAAGAGGTTGGTCCGGATGTGACAAAGTTAAAAAAAGGGGACCGTGTCATTGTCCCGTTTAATATCGCTTGTGGCGAATGTTTTTTCTGTCAACATGATTTAGAGAGCCAATGTGATAATTCTAACCCAAATGGGGAAGCAGGAGCGTATTTTGGCTATTCAGGTACATTTGGTGGGTATCCTGGTGGTCAAGCCGAACTTTTACGAGTACCGTATGGCAACTTCACGCCATTTAAAGTGCCTGACAATTGTGAATTAGAAGATGAAAAGCTACTTTTTCTATCTGATATTATCCCAACAGCGTATTGGGGTGTGAAGCAAGCTGAAGTAAAGGCTGGGGATACGGTTGTCATATTAGGATGTGGACCTGTAGGGTTATTAGCGCAAAAATTTGCTTGGTTACAAGGGGCAAAACGTGTGATTGCTGTTGATTATGTACAATATCGATTAGAGCATGCGAAACGTACAAACAATGTTGAAGTTTTTGATTTTTCGAAATATGACGCTCTTGGCACTCATATTAAAGAAATAACAGGTGGAGGGGCAGATGCTGTCATCGATTGTGTTGGCATGGATGGTAAGAAAACCGCGGTTGAAATGGTCGAAACGGCTTTAAAGCTCCAAGGCGGCTCAATGGGAGCAATACAATTAGCAAGTCAAGCTGTAAGAAAAGGTGGAATTGTAAGTATAGTTGGTGTTTATGGTACACGTTATAATGCGTTTCCTTTAGGTGATTTTTTTGCACGTAATATTACATTAAAAATGGGACAAGCCCCAGTCATCCATTTTCTTCCTGAATTATATCAGCAAATTAAAAATGAGGTGTTTGACCCAACTGATATTATTACGCATCGTTTGCCTTTAGACAAAGCTGAATATGGATATGATATTTTTGATGAAAAACATGATAATTGTATTAAAGTCATTTTAAAACCTTAATTCTCCTGTCCTTCCATTATTGCTTACGGTAAAAATGTTGTCTAGTGCGCATGATAGTAAGGAAAGAACGAGAAGGAGGTCATTATGGGTGGAGAATGAATGTTTCTACTGTAATTATGAAATTGAGGATAAATTCCACATGGTCGCATTTTTACAAGCAGACGAACAAGTGGAAAAACCGCTTTGCCCAAATTGCTACCAAGACTGGTTAGAAGGAATAAAAGGATAATTGCTAAATCGAGCAACATTGGTGGATGAATTCCCAATGTTGCTTTTTCTTGCCGTCCATTATTTTTTACGTTACACTGTATATATTCGATATACACAGTAGAGGTGGAGCGGTTGTGGATTAACTTATCAAATCAACGAATGGAACCTTTGTATGAACAAATCATTCAACAAGTCAAACAACAAATCATACAAGGAGAGCTTGTGGAAGAACAAGAATTGCCTTCCATTCGAATGCTCGCAAAGGAAAGCAACACAAGTGTGATTACTGTAAGACGTGCGTATGCTGAACTTGAAAGAGAAGGATATATCTATACAAAACAAGGAAAAGGCTGTTTTGTTACGAGTCGACCAAAAGAAGAACTTCGCCACAATTCAGAAGAAGAGTTTCAAAAAGAAGTTGATGAACTTTTTCTGAAAGGACAGCGGCTCGGATTTTCAATGGATGAGATGAACACAATGATCCAGGCTACGATAAAGACGAAAGGGGAAGATAAGAAATGACATATTCGATTTGTGTTAGCGGTGGGATCATTAATTACCCTATATTTCAACTTGGCCCAATCAATGTAAATATACATAAAGGGTTTATCACAGCCATTATTGGTAGAAATGGTGCAGGAAAAACAACTTTCCTCCGCGGAATTGTCAATGAACGTCCGTTTGATGCAGGTACTCAACGAATTGAAGGGCTTTCTTATCAAACGGACCGGATTGAATTGAACGGAAAAGTAAGTTATGTATCAGAACATGTCAATATGTATGGTAGCTTTTCATGCCAGGAAGCGATTGAATTTATTTCTAATTGTCACGAAAACTGGGATACGCAATTGGAAAAAAAACTTATTGAACGATTTCAATTACCATTACAAAAAAAAGTAGATGATTTATCAAAAGGAATGGAAATTAAATTAAATTTCTTACTCGGTGTTTGTTTTCATCCGACTGTACTTCTTTTAGATGAGCCTACGGCAGGGTTAGATCCAATTTCCCGAAAGGAAATGTTAGCTGTTGTCCAAGATTTTATGTTAGACGAATCTCGAACGGTTCTTTTTTCATCTCATATTACGACCGATTTTGAACAAATTGCTGATTATATTATTTATATGAAAGATGGCCAAGTTGCATTAGCGGGTCAAAAAGAAGAACTGATAGAACGATACCGCTATTTTTCTACAAGAGAACAGCATTTGAACGCTAAAGTAGAAGGATGTAAAAGAACAAAAGCAGGTACGGTTGGTGTTGTTTGTGCAACAGAACAGGACTTTCTTCCACAGGCTGAATGTCGCTCGCCAACACTAGATGAACTTTTAGAATTTGTTGTTGAAACACCTTCGGAGGTGAAGGAATGACACCGTTAATCAAACGAGACTTTCGTTCATTACGACCAATTGCTATTATTATGATTCCATTGCTAGTATTATTTGCGATATTTTTATTTTCTTCAGCTCGAAATGCGAATGAGTTTAGAGCAGATACGCTTATTTTTTTTATATTTGGATTTGTGTTATTTTTTAGTTATGGAATGCTTTCACAAGTTTGCCGAACCGAAGCGTGGAATGGTGTTCAGCATAGAGTTAGGCAACTGCCTTTTTCATTTACGAAAATTGTATTGTCCCGTTATATCACATCTTTTTTGCTCATAAGTATATTATCTAGTATTTTGTTCCTTAGTTATGGAATAGGAAGGTGGACAACAGGGGGATTTTTTGTTTCAAGTGAAATCTTTTTTATGTCACTTGTCATTTTAAGTGTGATATTTGTAGCCCATGCTCTTTATTTGTTTTTTTATTTTTCTTATGGACCAACTGTAGCATCGTGGTCGATTCGTATTAGTACGGTGTTTCTTCTCGTTTCGTTTCTCTTTTCTACTGTGTATATGAACCATGAAACTCAGATTTATCCTGAACGCTTATGTGTATTTTTATTTATTGCCTCTCTGTTGTTTTATTGCGGTTCTTTTATAATCTCGAGATTTTGTTATGAACATATTTATGAGATGAAAAGAGTCATAAAGGCTACGTTGTTATTTTTACTTTTTGGTGTGATTTGTCTTTTCTTTGTTTATTTCTTCTCTCTAGTTCCAGCGAGCCAACAAATTCATTCTGTCGAAGAATACGTTGAGTCAATATCCGTCGTATCGACTGAATTAAAATGGAAGCAAGAGCGTGTCATTGAAATTACGATTGAACTTGAGGCGCCAAGCTGGAGTTTTTATAAAGGCTTCAATCATTTTAATCCAATTACTTTATATATTGGGGATGAAGAGATGCGACAAACGGATGCTGTGGAAAGTGTGAATGATTTTGGCTCAACACTAATACTCACGTATGACATTCGAGTACATAATGAAATGGAATTACGAGAAAGTGAATTACCTCCTGACCTGCAATTAACATTTTATCGTCATGGAGTCGAACCTTTACGAATCATACCGATCGAATAAGTCAGAAGACTTAGGTGGGAAAATGTAGATTTAGGAGTTTTTCTGATAGTATAATAGAGAAAACAGGAGGTAATACACACAATGGAATTTCAAACTCGTTCTTTGCAAAGACAGAAGCTAAAACGAAAAAATCGGATTCTTAACGTTTCCATTACGATTCTTCTTCTCCTTATTATAGTATTTTCATATCAACTCTTCTTTAAGGGTGAACGAAACCAAGATGTGATAGCAGACTATGAAGAAAGTGAAGGAGAAGGAAATGAAACGGAAAATCAAGTGCACGATGATAGGAATGACCAAGACCTTACTGTAGACGAAGAAGCTAGTGAAGATGAGGACACTGAAGAAACAGAAGAACGGACCGATGGAGATTGGGAACCGATAGGAACAGCACAACAAGATAATGGTCAATTTGAAGCGGATTTTTCAAAGGGCAGCGTGAACTGGAATGAAATGACACAGGCCCTGCAGTATGCTACTGGGTTATCAGACGATGAAATGGAAATTTGGTGGCTAGGAAATGGTGGCAATCTTCAAAGTGCTGTTGGAATTGTAAGTACGTTTGAAAATAAAAATACACCTTATGAAGTTCGCCTTGAATGGGTGACAAATGAAGGCTGGCAACCGGTGTCTGTTGAACAACTTGACAGCAACCCGCGCCAATAATTGAGAAAATGACCGCAAATGATGCGGTCATTTTGCTTTGAAATGAACTACAGCACTGTACAACGTTGAACCTGTTTTGGGATGAATATGGACGTGGTGGTGAATCGAATGGACGTGAAGCAACAATACTTTATTGTTTTCGATTTGTTCATTTATTTGTTGTTCCAGTTTAGCTATCGATTCAGCTTCAAAAAGTTCAATCTTATCTTCAATTCTTTCAAGGTTAAGCAATGATAATCTCTCCTTTCTTCCTTAACATACCAGAAAAAGAAAAGAAGTGAAAACAAAACGATAACAATGTATACTATAAGTTGGTATTGACAACCTATAAAGAATAAGAATGGTAGGAAGGGTTGGTCTTGTGAAAATTGGTATCATTGGAGCAATGCAAGAAGAAGTTGAATTATTAAAAAGTAAAATTGACAATCGAGAAGACAACACGATAGCTGGATGTGAATTTCATAGTGGACAAATAGAAGGTGTAGAAGTAGTATTGTTAAAATCTGGTATTGGAAAAGTGAATGCTGCAGTAGGAACGACATTACTCATTCAACTTTATAAACCAGATGTTGTTATTAATACGGGCTCTGCAGGTGGATTTAATGAACAATTAAAAGTAGGGGACTTAGTCATTTCTACTGAGGTTCGCTATAACGACGTAGATGCAACTGTGTTTGGTTATGAATTTGGTCAAGTTCCGCAAATGCCAGCTTATTATCAACCAGATGAAAAATTAGTAGCAGTAGCAGAGGAAAGTTCAAAAACAGTCGGTATTCATTCTGCTAAAGGGTTAATTGTTTCTGGAGATTCGTTTATGAGTGATCATGCGGTTGTTGAGTCGTTAAAGCAAAGGTTTCAACAACCTCAATGTGCAGAAATGGAAGCTGGGGCGATTGCGCAAGTTTGTCACCAATTCAGTTGTCCTTTTGTCATTATTCGTTCTCTTTCTGATATTGCGGGGTCTGATGCGAAAGTATCCTACGAACAATTTTTAGAAACAGCATCTGTTCATTCGGCTAAGCTTGTATTATCCATGGTGGAAAAATTAGGGTAGCCTTTACCCTTCTTTTCCATTTCTCCCTCTGATTCCATACTTCTAATCTAGTATAGCCATGCTACAATAGGAAATGGATATAGGAGGATGATAGAATTGGATGAAAAACAATTAAAAACATTAAAAGACAAAGTTGAAGATTATCGTCGGTTTGCCTATATTCTTTTATCATTAGGGATATTCCTTTTTATAGGCATTTTAATTCCAAATGACAACAATGGAACAGCGATTGAACCAAGTCATTTTATTATTGCGGTCTTTGTTATGCTCGGGGCATCAATTTTCTTTCATCGAAAAGCAATATATTATCAAAAACTTGTAAATAATGATGGCGAAATAGAATAATAAGAAAAATAAAGGAGTTCCAGTTCATTTTGTTGAAATGAACTGGAACTTTTTTTTGTAAGATAAGAAAGCATAAAAATTTTGGTCTAGCAGTGAAGGACGTTAAGATGGGTTGTGACTATGGTGCAATAAACCGTATACGAATTCCAGAGAGAAAGGAGATTGTCGCTGTTAGGAAAAGAAGAACGTTAAAGAGGGATGAGATAAAACAACGGAAGTAAAGAAGTGTTTCCGAAGGGAATGAGATGTCCACCCTCTCATTCCTTCGGTTTTTTTGTTTGTTATCATCCTTTTGTTTCCGCTTCTTTTATCGTTTGTAGAAAATGATGGAGAATTCGAGCCGTTAAACCCCATATGACATGCTCATCATAATAATAGAATAGCTCAGTAAAGGTATGTGTCCGCTTATTATACTTTGATTGGTTCGGAATTTTATTAAAAGGAAATTGTTTACCAGGTTCAAAGTGAATGTTTGTTTCAAATGTTTCAGGCTCCATTTCTAAAAGTGTTGAAAGTGGAACAGTAAAGACAGAGTCGACTTCTTGTGGATTAGGTGAAAGAGTGGCGTTTTTATTGATTTCACCTAAGTATGGATAAATAATCCCCCGAAATGGGGTGACAAGGATATCTAATGGTGCAATGACTTCTATCTCTTGGACTTGTATACCTAACTCCTCACATAGTTCTCTTTTGGCGGTATCGGCATAGGAAATGTCTTCTTTGTCTACTTTACCTCCTGGAAAACAAATCTCACCAGGCTGACTTTGTAATGTAAATGCACGCACTTCAAACAAAATGTGAGCGTCACCATGTCGTTCACAAAGGGGAAGCATCACTGCAGACTTCATGACATCTTTGCTACCTAAGATGGTAGCGGTACGAGATTGGAATTGGTGCTTAAGTTTATCGATCAAAGTCTCATCCCCTTGTTGTTTTTTTATCATATAAGAAAGAATTTTGGTATAGCAGTAGTTTGAAAGCTTATAGAATAGCTCCGCACTTCGCTTGAAAGAAAAGACGCTCCGCGTTTTTCTTATCATAACAAAATCGGATAAAAAAGAAAAAGCTTTTGCCCAATTGGGCAAAAGCTTGATTATTACATTTTCTTATTAAACCAATTTACAAGATGTTCTAATCGTTCAAGGCGTAAATGAGGAGGACCACTTCGCGAGAGCTCATGGTTTGATTCTGGGAATCGAACAAACATTGTATCTTTCTTTTGATGCTTTAATGCAATGTATAGCTGTTCTGCCTGTTCTATTGGACAACGATAATCATTTTCTCCATGTAAAATAAGGAGTGGTGTTTCAATTTGTTTTACATAACGAAGAGGAGAGTGGTACCATAGTTTTTCAGGGTCTTCTAAGAAACAAGAACCGATTTCCCATTTTGTAAAGAAGTAGCCGATATCACTGACTCCATAAAAACTCGTCCAGTTGGAAATCGAGCGTAATGTAGCGGCCGCTTTGAAACGGTTTGTATGTCCGACAATCCAGTTCGTCATAAATCCACCGTAACTTCCTCCTGTTACACCTAAGCGACTCTCGTCGATAAAATCATATTGTTCAAGAACATAATCAACAGAGGCCATTAAATCTTCATAATCCATACCACCATAATCGCCACGACAAGCATCAACGAATTTTTGGCCATAGCCGTGACTTCCGCGAGGGTTCATAAACAATACAGCATACCCTTGTGCCGCGAGCACTTGGAGCTCATGGAAAAATGAATTAGCATACATCGCATGAGGCCCACCGTGGATTTCTAATATCATCGGATATTTTTTTCCTTCCTCAAATCCAATGGGCTTCATTAACCAGCCATGAATATCCCAGCCATCTTTTGAAGGGGCCGTTATTGGTTCAGGCAAAGATAAATCTACTTCACGTAAAAAAGCTTCATTAACGTTTGTGAGGCGCTTCTTTCCTTTTTCTCCAATTGTTAAGGAGTATAAGTCACCAGGGTTTGATGGGTCACTAATCGCCAATACAGCAAGGTTTGATTTGACATGAACATCGAAGCCGAATACATGACCAACTTCATGATAAATCGCTGTAATCTCATTGTTTAATTCAATTTGGTAAAGACCTGTATTTCCATTTTCACTTGCAGTAAAAAATATACGGTCTCCGTCTTTTGACCAAACTGGACCAGGATTTGGATGTCCTGACCTCGCATCTGAAATTGCTGCATCACCAATGTGAACATCCCATGTTTTTGTAATGCATTCTTTTCGCTTTGTTTCGAGATTAATTAAATAGATTTGGTTAATTGTTGCACCAGAATACTCAAGCTCATGTCCAAAACAAGCGATTGTTTTTCCATCAGGGGACCATGTCGGCTTTTGGAATATACCTTTTTCATTCGTTAGTAGTGTTAGTTCACCTGTTGAAACGGTGAGGGTAAAAATATCGGAAATGATTTGATAATCGGAATCTTCAGTTCGATTGGCGGTAATTGCTAATTGTTCTCCATTTGGAGACCAAGAAAAGGCTTGATGATCAAAAGGACCATATGTTAATTGTTTGATTTCTTTTGTTTTCACTTGGACGATTGCTATGTGTGTGTATGTTTCATTTGCAAACCCAGCAGCGTCTGATTTATAGCTTAGACGATTAATAACCAATGGTTCACTTTTTTTCTTTTCTTGGTTCTTTTCCTCTTTATCCTCAATGCTTTCCTCAATTTTTAATGAAGTTTGGATAGCAAGTTGTGATCCATCTGGAGACCATAGTGGGTTGGAAACACCGTTTTTACAAAAGGTTACTTGTTGCGCTTCTCCACCAGATGTTTGGATAAGCCAAACTTGAGGTTTTCCTGAACGGTTTGAGATAAAAGCGATGGAACTTCCATCAGGTGACCAACGAGGAGAGTGGTCACGAACTTTCCCGAACGTCCATTGTGTAAGTTTTCCGCTATGGAGGCATTGAATATATAAGTGCGATTGATATTCTTTTTCTTCATCGATAACTTGATGAATTTGTGCCAGTTTTGTACCACAAGGGGAAATTTGTGGTTCACTTACTACTTTAATGTTACATAAATCATCAATCGTCATTGGACGTTTGTTCGCCATATGTATACCCTCCTAGGATAAATCAAAAGTATTTTTATTAATTTCAAGTTGAATGATGACATTGGATTTTGTAATCCCAAGTATTCCATTAATTCTTTTTATAAACTCCGTGAGTTCGTCGTATGTTTTCATATTCACTTGTAATAACACCTGGTATTCACCTGTAATTAATGAAACATAACGGACTTCTTTATATTGTTTGACTTGTTCAACAATATGTGTAAGTTGATTTGATGCAGCTGCTAATTGAATAATGGCAGCTACTTTCAGTCCTAGTGATATAGGATTTACAATTCCAACAACATCTATTATGCCAGTTTCCACTAAGTTTTTATAGCGAGAACGGACAGTTTTTTCAGTGACCTCAAGACGATTAGCGATTTCTGTAAATGACATTCTACCGTCTTGGGAAAGAAGTTGGATAATTCCTCTATCAAGGCTATCAATATTCCCTTTCAATGACTCACCTCCTATTTTAGGTAATGATTTCTCAAAAAACAGACTATTTAAGTTAATTATTATAGAAAAGTTGTATTAATACCTGCCAATATCACAAAAAAAATGACGGAATTTAGGTAGTATGTTTAGTATATGAAAAATAGAGAAAAAACTCAATACTGTAAAAAGTTGTGATAAAATCGTATCAAGAGTATTCAAAAGTTATAGGGGTTAGGTGTATGAGAAGAAAGAGGGGTAGCTAATGAATATGATAAGAGTATTAATTGCGGATGATCAAACATTGATGCGGGAAGGATTACGGACCATTATTGATTTAGAAGAAGATATGGAAGTTGTTGCGACAGCGCAAGATGGATTAGATGCAATTGAAAAAGTGGACCAGTATGAACCAACACTAGTTTTAATGGATATACAAATGCCTAAAATGAATGGAATTGAAAGCTTAATAGAAATCAAAAAGCGTTTTCCGCATATATGTGTTCTTATTTTAACAACGTTTGCAGAAGATGATTATATCGTAGAAGGACTAGCCAATGGGGTTGATGGCTTTCTTTTAAAGGATATGAACTATGACCAATTAATTGCATCGATTAGAGATGCGGCGAACGGACAATTGATGATTCCTAATATTGTCGCAAGAAAATTAGCAGAACGATTATCTAATTTCAACTCCATGTGGGAACAAGAAATTAGTGTTGATAAGTTAAAAAAACACGGTGTTCATTTTTCTGAAAGAGAAAGAGAAGTAGCCTCTCTTATTGCAAACGGATTAAGCAACAAAAAAATCGCGGAAGAGTTGTTTATTAGTGAAGGGACAGTAAAAAACTACATAAGTGAGATTTATAGCAAACTTGGTGTAAAAGACCGTGCGAAAGCCATCATTTACTTAAATAAGTTAGGCATTAATTCATGACAAACGTATGACTTCCTTCACTAAACGTTATGACTTGTCATTCGTTATAATTAAAGAATTAGATATGACCCTATATATCTTATGGGTGTGGGAGTGGTAAAGGTGATTTCAGGTTATAAGTATATTGAGACCATCCATAAAGGTCATGATATCGTTTTATATAGAGCAAAATCTGTAACAACAAATGAAAAAGTCATTATTAAATCGTCATTACTGGAACACCCGACGTTTGAACAAATAGAGGAATTTAAACGTGAAACAGATTGGGGATTGACGTTATCTCAACAACCGACGCTAAAATTTACATATTGTACAGAGGATAGTTTAATAAAAAAACCTTATTTAGTATCGGATGATTATCCTATTCTTACGTTAGCTGAGTATAAGAAAAGAACGGATCCCGCTGTAGATGAACTTCTTCTTGTTATTTATAATATTGTAAAAGTTCTAGGAACGATCCACCAGCAAAGAGTCGTTCATCATCATATTAACCCGACTTCAATTTTTATCGTACCTGAGACTAAAGAAGTCATTCTTTCTGACTTTCGGTTTTCTACCTTATTTTCAAATACGTTATCACAAACAAAAGCGAAAAGATTATTAGAACAGTCTGCTCCTTATTTGTCGCCTGAACAGACAGGAAGAATGGGGAAGGGTGTCGATTATCGAACCGATTTTTATTCGCTCGGTGTGACGTTATATGAATTGGTAACAGGAACGAATCCGTATCAAGGAAGTGATTATCTCGATTGGGTACATGCCCATATTGGAAAACAACCTCTAGAACCTGTAAGAGTGTCATCGATGGTTCCTAAAACGTTATCGAGGATTATCGTAAAACTTCTATCAAAAAGTGCAGACGATCGTTATCAAAGCATTTTTGGTTTACTTGAAGATATAAAAAAATGTATTGCTTTCCTTGAAAATGGAACGATGGAGCTTTTTGAACTTGGTGAGCAGGATCGTTCAACAGACTTAGCTTTTTCTCGAGTACATTTTGTTGGTAGAGTAAAAGAGAAAGCGCTAATGAATGAAGCGTTAGAGCGAATTTCTTACGGAGATGCAGAAGTCGTACTCATTTCGGGACCTACAGGTGTTGGGAAAACTTCATTAGTCGATGCTTGCTTTACTGAAACATGTCAACATGTGATGATTTCCGGTAAGTTTCAACGTGTAGAAGAAAAAATCCCATATGGTCCTTTAATAGAGGGATTTACGAATTATATTCATAAAATTATCGCTGCAGGTCCTATTGCGATGGAGGAAGCTAAATGGAAATTTACAAAAGCGTTAGGTGGAAATGCAGCCCTTATTGCTGATGTCCTTCCTGATTTACGCCTCATCATTGGGCCGACAGAACCTGTCCAACCACTCCCAACAATAGAAACAGAAAACCGGTTTAGAATCGTTTTTCATGACTTTTTCCAATGTATTCGAAAAGAAAACGAGCCGCTTGTCCTTTTCTTAGATGATTTGCAATGGATGGATAAAGCAACGTTAAGTTTGTTAACAGAAGTGTTTACTTTACAGTTATATTCTCATTTTTTAGTCGTTGGAACATACCGGGAAGAAGAACTAGAAAATAGTCCGATATTACAAGAGTTTTTAACTGTATTAGCGAAGAAGAACATCTACTATCAAAATATAAAGCTAGAAGCATTAGACCGCGAACAAATTGAAGAATGGTTAAACAGTTTATTAACTCTACCTAAAGAAAAAATGGATTTATTAGTTCACGAACTAATGGTGAAAACTTTAGGAAACCCTTTATTTTTGCACCGAACGTTACGAGCAATTTACGATCGAAGAATCATTTATTTTGACCATTATTTAGGATTATGGAAAATGGACAATGAAAAATTATCCGCTTTTCACGTCGCTGATAATGTCATTGACTTGCTCATTGAAAAATTAGGGGGCTATTCGGAAAGAAGTAAACTTGTTTTACAAATTGCCTCTTGTATTGGAAACATATTTGAAGCGGCACTTATAGAAAAGCTAGCCCCTTTTTCAAATGAAGAACTAATGGAATATTTAAGTATTGCGTTAAAAGAAGGACTCATTATAGAGAAAGAAATTTTTAGTCTTTCGATTCTAGAAGAAAACCGACAATATATGTTTGCACATGATGAAATATGGAAAGCAGTCTATTCTCAAATCTCGAAGGAAGATAAATCGAAGTTCCATTGGAAGATTGGGAAAGCAAAATTAGCTTTAACGGAAAAACATGAGGATGTTTCCTATGATACAGTACAACAATTGAATTTTGGATTGTCTATTATTCAAAATGAAAAAGAACGGAAAGAAATCGCTTATTACAATTTAAAAGTTGGAGAAAAAGCATTTTCTGCTATTGCCTACCACTCCGCACTTGATTATTTTCAAAAGGGAATTCAGTGGTTAGGAAAAGACCCTTGGATAGAACATCAATTATGTTATGCACTTACTTATGCAAAAATTGAATGTTTATATTTAGTTTCTCGTATAACGGAAGCTGAAACTGAGTTAGAAAACATCATGAAGAAAAGCAAAACGAAAGTAGAGAAAGTAAAAGCGTATCAGTTAAAAATTCGCTTTGTAAATCACTTAAAGTATTCTGAAAAAGCAGTGGAAGCCGCCCATCAAGGCTTGGCTTTATTAGATTACAATTTTCCGAAACGAACAAACAAAGCATTAATTGCGATTGAATTACTGAAAGTCAAACGTAAAATGAAAAAAGTGAATATTGCTAATAATTATAGTGCAACAGCGATTGATGAAACAAACGAACTATTGTTTTCGGTCTTACAAAACCTAGGAATGTCCCTATATCAATTTAATAGTGATTTGTACGGCATTCATATTTTGAAAATGCTCCAGCTTCATATTAAACACCCAGGTTCGTCATCTTCAGCACTCTCTTTTGCAGAATATGCGGTTCTCTTAAGCGAAGGACTAGGACAGTATCAAGAAGCATATCACGTTGGAAAACAAGCACTTGAATTAACTCAAAAATACAATAATCCGTTTATTAAAGGGATTGTATATTTTGTATATGGAGGATTTTTAAATCATTGGGAACACAATTTAATCGAAAATATTAAGTATTTAAAAACGGCTGTAAAGTTAAACCGTGATGGTGGAAATTTCGTTGTAGCAGGCGGAGGATTAGCTCAAATTACAAAAATTCAACTGATGTGTGGTGTTCACCTTGACGAAGTGTATCAAACGTATTTGGCAAACGTTGATAATTTGAAAGCCTTACGTTTGGAGGAGTTTATCGATTATTTCCGAATCGTTGAGAAAGTCATTCAAGCTTTACGGAGTGAAAAAATAACTGAAGAACAGAAAAGTGACATAAATAAATTATATAATTATTTAATTACAGAGTATAAAGAACAAGGAAGTATCTCATTATATGTTCGTTTTATTATGATTTGTTATTTATTTTTCCTCAAAGATTATGAACGGGTCGTTCTTGAAGGAGAATTTGTTCATGACTTTTTAATGAAGCACAATAACGTGTATGGTCCTGTTGCTGCAGATTTTTGGTTATACTACAGTATTTCAATTTGCCTCTGTAAATCGTCTGATTATGAAAGCAATACAACGACTGTGAAAAAATACCGAAAGAAATTAAAGAAATGGGCAAAACAATCGCCAGAAAATTTTAAATACCGTTCTCTTCTTCTTGATGGAGTTTGGTTTCACTGGAATAATGAAAGTGAAAAAGGAATTTCGTTAGTAGAACAGGCATTTGAACTGGCTGAACAGCAACAGTGTTTCCATCACCAAGCTCTTATTTCAAGTTTATTAGGAAAGTTTTTTTCACAACGGGGTAAAGAAAGTATTGCGTTAAAATATAGTAAAGATGCTTATCTTTACTATCAAAAATGGGGGGCTCTTTCCTTAGCAAACCAAATTATTCAAGAATATGGCTATCAAGTTTCAACACCACAATATATATCAGCACCCCTTCCTTCAGTTGATGCGATTAGTTTAATTAAAGCATCACATGTTTTATCAAAAGAAATTGTTATCGAGAATGTTTTAACATCCTTAATTGAAATTGTACTTCAAACAGCCGCTGCTCAATATGGTGTGCTTTTATTAATGAAAAATGAAGAATTATATATTGATGTGGAAGCAAGTGGAAACGGAGATGGTTTTGATATTAAAGTGCTCGAATCAATTCCACTTAATCAGTCGAAAACATTACCACTGTCTGTGATTCATTATGTTTCCAAACTAAAACAACCGATTATCCATGAAAATTTAAGTGAGGATACGCGGTTCAGTTATGATTCATACATTTCAAATAAACGGCCAAAATCAGCGTTATGTATGCCTATTATGAACAAAGGTGACATTATCGGTATTTTATATTTAGAAAACAATTTATCGAGCTCAGCTTTCACGAAAGAACATATTACGATTTTAGAACTGCTTACAATTCAAGCCGCTATTTCCATTGAGAATGCTCGGTTATACTCGACGATGCAAGAGTTAAATGAACAGTTAGAGGAAAAGGTGGAAAAGCGAACAAGATTCCTAGAACAGTCTCAAAGGGAAACGGCGGAAGCACTTGCTGAAAAGTCAGTTCTGCAAGAACGGAACCGAATTGCCAGAGAAATTCACGATGTTGTAGGGCATACATTAACAACAACAATCGTACAAATGGAGGCAAGTAAACGGTTGTTTGCTAAAGATAGTGAGTTAGCAATGGAAAAGTTAAATTTGGCTCAAGAGCTGATTCGTAAGGGACTTCAAGATATAAGAAAATCAGTTAAGATGTTAAAAGAAGATGAATCCTCTTTTGATTTACTCCAGGAGATGAAAGACTTAGTCACGCAAACGAGTTTAAATGCGGGTGTTGAGATCGAAACGCATTTTTCGCCGTCTCTTCCTGAATTGGCTTTACCAATTAAAAAAGTGTTGTATCATGCCTTGCAAGAAGGACTCACTAATGGGATCCGCCATGGAAATAGCACTCGTTTTATCATTACGTTAGAAAAAGTGAACCACCATATCGTACTCATAATAAAGGATAACGGTGTTGGTGTTGATAAAATAAAATTTGGTTTTGGTTTAGAGGCGATGAAAGAAAGAGTAGAGGAGCTCCAAGGTAGACATCATGTAACAACAGAGAAAGGAAAAGGCGTTATCATTGAAATTTCCATCCCGGTCCTTGAAACGTTACTATCATAAAGTTCAATTTGTTTGTTCATAATAGTAGTAAGTAAAGGAATTTAATTGAGGAAAGGTGATACCCTTGAATAAAAAGGAACGCTTGCTATCGATGATTGAACAATTTGAAATGGGTGCGAACCATATTCCAAATGAACTACAAAACCAACTAAATTCAGCAAAGAAGCACTTGAAGAATTTAGGGGAGGAACAAGTCGAAATAGCAACAAATAATGTCTTTTCGACACCTGCTCATGACCATGAAATGAAAGAAGATGACCCAGAATTTATTCTTTATCGTTGTTATGATGAAATGGAGAAAATTGCAAGGGAACAAAACAATGCACAGGTGGAAGAAGCATTGAAACAAATGCGTTATTACTTTACGATTAATGAAAAAGATGGATTTTTCCCATAAAAATGGATTGATGTCATCAAGTTTGATTATCCTTTTTTCATAAAGGAAGTCAGCTAATGCCCGAGGGTGTCTTGAGCTTTCCCAAGCTTAAAGGCATCCTCTTTTATAACATATAAGAAAAAGAATAAAGAATTTCGTATTGCAGTGAAGCTTTGAATTCTACTCTTATTTTTTACAAACGATAACTCCAATTGGATAATGTACACCTTTTCGTTCAGGTTCAATACACATACCACGTTGTACAAAAAGTTCTGTTGTTGAAAAACTCCAAAACATCGATTTAAATTCAGTTTTTGTTAACTGATGAACATGAAAAGGTTCTAAAGTTGGCATCCCTCTCCCTTGCCCAAAAGGAGTAGACATAATTAATGTTCCACCAGGAGAAAGAATGGAATGTAAATGCTGAACAAACGTTGTATCTTTTGCGATATGTTCAATCGTTTCAAAACTGACAATCGTATCAAAAGTCCCGAGTGAAAGAAGAAAGGGATGATTTAAACCATCGCCTTGGTGGAACGAAATAAGCGGATGAGCATAGTGTGCGTTTGCGTATCGAATCGTTTCATCTGAAAGGTCAACTCCAATGATTTCTGTACATGTTGTTGTCGTGGCAAGCATATGTGCACCATATCCTACACCACAAGCGATATCTAAAACTCGCCCTTTTGCATAATAAGTTGAGAAATAATAGCGGGCTACATGTTCTAGTAACATTCCGTTAGTCATTTTCATCATTTTCGGAATGATCCGTTCTCCAGTATACTCTAACAAAGTCTTGTCCCTCCTTTTATGTTTTTTTAAAAGAATTGATTTTGTAGTGGTTGTTGCTCTAGAATATTGATTAGCTTTAGTAAAATGACGCAGGACCCTCAAGGCCTGTGGGAAATAACGGAAAGTCAAGACAACAAGAGGCATGTCCCCCTTGGAAGATCGAATAGCGGAAGGGCAATAGAACGCTTACCAAGAATGCACAGTGTCCTTTAAAATTATAGCACAGCTTGCTTTTTCTTAAGAATTATCTTAAATTTAAGAGACGGTCAAGAGAGCGCACGACCATATCGAGGTGGTGGTTTATATGAAAGAAGATAA
Organism: Alkalihalobacillus bogoriensis ATCC BAA-922; assembly: GCF_000621445.1. Classification (GTDB taxonomy): domain Bacteria; phylum Bacillota; class Bacilli; order Bacillales; family Bacillaceae_F; genus Bacillus_AO; species Bacillus_AO bogoriense. The sequence continues at coordinate 33,235 of NZ_JHYI01000038.1, forward strand.
AGAATTATCGTTAAAGCTATTTATTGTTTTATCAAGAGCGTATGATTCAATTATAACTCATATTGAGAAGGATATTCGAAGTTACGGGTTAAATTCAACTGAGTTTGGGGTTCTTGAATTACTGTTTCATAAAGGTGAGCAACCACTGCAAAAAATCGGTGAAAAAATACTAATCACTAGTGGAAGTATCACTTATGTTGTGGATAAACTTCAAAATAAAGGCTTATTACAACGGATCAATTGTCCGGAAGATCGACGAATAACATATGCACACCTAACAAAACAAGGTAGAGAGTTAATGGAAACTATATTTCCTGCCCACTGGGAAAAAATTCACTGTGTCATGAGTGGACTTGATTCAGAAGAAAAAGAACAGGCAATTGTGCATTTAAAAAAGCTGGGATTATTTGCTAAAAATCAGAAATAACTTTTATGAGAGATTATCTTTCAATCTTACTGTTATATTGAGAGTTCTATTGTAAACTTACCTCATAGTACAAAGTATCATTTTGAACGGAGGTGAGCAAAGTGAAAGAAGATGCGTTAGAAATTGCAAAAAAAATTGTAAATCTTGACGCTATTCGAGACCAGTTATTAGAGGATTTAATCTTACTATCTGGTAACGATGCTCACGAAATTGTAAGAAGAGTTCAAAATGGTATGCTTTGACTTCCAACTGTTCTCTCCACTTCCCCTTTAGCTATCCTTTCCCCAGAGGATAGCTCTTTTTTTTGTTCGCATATAAGAAGGCATAAATATTTTCGTAAAACAGTGAACTTTTGAAAAGCTTATTCTAGAAGAGAGAAGGCTGCGCTCCGCACTTCACTTGAAACGAAAAGACACTCCCGCGTTTTTCTTATTAGACCTCAAATAAAATAAAAAAATTCACTAGATATAAACTGAACAAGAATTGAATAAAGTAGTAAAAACAAAAGGATAGAACGTTCTTATTTAAGAAATAACTGGTAGAAAAAGTTAGAAAAATGGAGAAAATAGGCGAAAAATGAACAAAAGTTGTTCTTTATAAAGAAAAAAACCGACTTTTGCACGTTTACTATAAAGAACAGAGAGGATATAATGTTCTTATTAAAGAACATAGTTTGACTATAACGAAAGGAGGAGAGTGATGAGTAGTAAAATCTCCTTTGAATATCCAATTAAAGCATTACTGTCCATTTATCAAGTTGAAGAAGAAATCACGAATTCCAAACCAGCAACCATTTTTGTACAAGAAATATCATCCACTTCTCTGAAATTTAAAAGTGATTTGAAATTTCCATTATCAGAAAGTGTTGTTTATAAAGTAAGTGTTTCTTTTTTTGATAATGAAATGGATTTATATGGGTATATTTTAACGTCTGTTAATATAATTGAACAAGATATATATGTTTATCAATTTGATTACATTCTCGGAAAAAATAGCACACTTCCTAATCTATACGATTTATCATATAAAAAAAACTGCCTAGACAAGTATGATCAAAATAGGTTTAAGAAGATATTTTAAAAGAAAAGGAGATCTATATATGAATGGAGGGAACTTAAGAGATTTAAGAAAAAAACGTGGAATGTCTCTCAATGAGCTCGCTGAAAACTCGGGTGTTTCAAAGTCCTACATTAGTTATATTGAGAGAGGCGTACAAAAGAACCCAAGCATAACCGTTTTAGAAAAAATCTCAAAGGCACTAAATATTGAATTGATTCAACTTATTCAATATATGAATATATCGAATGAATAACAAACACCCCAACTTATGTTGGGGTGTTTGTTATAATTGGATTAATTATTTGATTGTTTACTACGCCACTTATTAAATTCTAAATACTCACGAAACTGTTCTTTGCTTACACCAGATTCCATAGCTTCTTTTACAATTTCAATCCATGCTGTATCAAGGTCTTCTTGGTTTGTGTCAGTATCTTTGTTGCCATGTAAAAGTGTTTCAACAGAAACGCCTAATACTTTTGAAATTTTTTCAAGAAATTGAATCGATGGATTGGATTGAATGTTTCGTTCAATAGAACTAAGATAGGATTTGGCAACACCAGCTGTTTCAGCAAGTTCTGAAAGTGACATGCCTTTTTCCTGACGATATTTTTTTACTTGTTCTCCAATCATTTCTATCGGTTCCTCTCTGTTTGAACAATATGATGTAGTTATTATAACAGTTCGCTGGTCGTTCTGTAAATAGAACTAAACGATCATTTTTGTTCGGTCGAATGAAGAGAGAGATATTCTTTAATATCACGGATCGTTAATCCTAATTGTTTTGCCTCATGAATTAATGTAATCCATTCCTGGTCTAATACCTCAAACGTTTTCATTTCCATCATAAACTTCCCTCCAAAAATTAGTAAATACGAACATAACCTTTTTCATATTGTAAAAATGCAATACTGAGAGGATAAACATGTTTAGTTTCCGTTAAAAGGGGTAAATTATAAATTTATGTAAAATATCCGGTCCGTTTGTACATTTTCATTCTATATAAAAAACACTCACTCTATTAGTTACTAGAGTCATACTTTTAGTCATATATGTCCGTTTTCAATGGATGAAAAGGTGAAAAATGGAAAAGAACCTTATATTATAGGGAATTAAAAGACAAAGATTATATGACTAAGTTGTAAGCACTCCTTAATCTATTCGATAAACTAAATCTTTCGTTTTTGTTCGACACGATGGGTCAAAATTCTCGTAGGACCATAGTTTTTAATTAGGTTCTAAAGTCCTGTTTAATGTTAAGGTAAGTAATAAAATAATCATAATGTCATCAAAAAGAAGGATGACGAAAAGAAATAATAAATTGCTTCTTTAATATAGGACTAAAGAAGAGGGGATGTCACTTCGTTGTGTGTTCATTGAGAAATTGTCTTACTTCTTCTAGTGAATGGCCTTGCTGAAGCGCCAATTTAATTAAAACAACCCATTCTTGATCCAACTCATCATTATGACTATCATGACTTTTTATATTCTCACTCACAATAAATCCCCCTTACGAAGAAATAATATACACTATATGTTCATTATAAAGAACTATTTAGGTATTTCAAACCGCGAATATATGTGTATTTAGTAGAAAAACAAAGAAAAACAGAGAAAGTCGTTCGTTATATAAGAATATAGTCCTTTTATTGGAATTTTTTTGATGATTTTTTAAAAAAACGAAGGCGATTTTATTTTTTTTCAGTGTACAGACACGTCCAAGCCCAAGAAAACATAGACATAAGATAACAGTCTAATTGGGGGTGAGATTGTGTCCAGTATATTTGCTGCTCTAACGTATTTCGTAAAAGAAATTCTTTTGTTCGTATCTTATGTGAAAAATAACGCATTTCCACAACCATTAAAAAAAGAAGAGGAACAAAAATACTTAAAGCTTATGGAAGAAGGTGACCCAGAAGCGAGAAACATATTAATTGAACACAACCTCCGTCTGGTTGCACATATTGTAAAAAAATTTGAAAATACAAGGGAAGATACAGAAGATTTAATTTCAATCGGAACCATTGGTTTAATTAAAGCGATTGAAAGTTATTCTGCTGGAAAAGGGACGAAGTTAGCCACCTATGCAGCAAGGTGTATAGAAAACGAAATATTGATGCATCTTAGAGCACTAAAAAAAGTGAAAAAAGATGTTTCTCTGCATGACCCAATCGGGACAGATAAAGAAGGCAATGAAATTACATTAATTGATGTATTACAAGAAGAGTCAGATGACATTGTTGATACAATCCAATTAAAAATGGAGAAAAAACAAATTTATGATTATATTGATGTCCTTGATGGTCGAGAACGGGAGGTCATTGTCGGTCGGTTTGGCCTTGATTTAAAAAAGGAAAGAACACAGCGAGAAATTGCAAAGGAATTAAACATTTCACGAAGTTATGTTTCACGGATTGAAAAGCGGGCGTTAATGAAGTTGTTTCATGAGTTTTATAAGAGAAATCAAGAACAAGGTAAATAAATTAGAAGGTTGTAAAGGTAAAATCTTTACAACCTTTTCTTATTAAAAGTGTAACTTTCAATATATTTACAGTGTAAGGAATCTATGGTTGAATATGATAAAGTGAAATTTGTACACTGTGAGACCGTATGTATTTGTAAAAAATGAATAAAGGAGTATGTCCTATATGACAATAGCCCTTTTAATTAGTGTAGTGTTATCATTGGCCGTTTCGACATGTCTTTGCATATGGATATTCAAAAGGAAAGAGAATAAGCGATTGGCGATACTCATTGGATTTTTAGTGAATTCACTATTGCTTATTAGTGTAGCTATCTTCTTTTATAAGCTAGATAGTCAGTTTTTTCATTATCGAGCATTGGGGTTATTTGAAAGTTTAGGAATTTTAGCATTCCCTTTTTTTATCCCGATTCTGACTTGTATTAATTTTTACATCCTTCAATCTGTGAGAAAAATTTCAATTAGGTAAAGATTAGGTGATAAAAGTGTGTGTGGAGGATTCGTATGTTAAAGTGGTTAAACGTTTTTTCTAAGAAACAGTGTTACTTTTGTAAAGTAAAGAATCGTAATTTTTCTAAGTATAAAGATGACAAGGGAGTCCGTGTATACGTCTGTACTTTATGTCTTGAATATGCTGAGAGACGAGCATTGAGAAAGTCTTAAGTGCCTTTGTGGCACTTTTTTAGTTCAAGAAATACTATTGGCATTCGTTCCTCTATTTTAGATATAGTTAAGGTTTTTAGAGGCTATCGGACATCTGTTCCGTTATATGACCGGAAATAGGAGGAGAAACGCCTCTTTTTTGCAGTATAACCAATCCAATGTCTGTTAACGTTCAGATAATAGTGTTTTTCTGTAGTAAAGCGGAATAGATGTCCAATACGAGAAAAACGAGTAAGCCGTGGATACCTTATTCGACATCAATGATTTTTTGGGAACGGTGAATCCAGTGTATATAGTCAGAGCCGTGAAAGTCTTCATTAACTTCCTTTAAAAATTCCAAAAAATAAGTTGTTTGTTCATGGTCTCGCTCGCTGCTTTTTTCTAATTTAGCTTCAATATAATTAAAAAGTAAATATGTATCTGAAAACGATTGCCGATGCAACGTTTTTCCTTTTTCAGTAAGAGTTACATAGGTAATTCTACGATCGGTTTCTTTTTTAGCTGTTTGAACAAACCCTTTTTTAATGAGACGTTTTATCACTTGCATTACCGTTGAAATGTCGAGTAAACCGACTTCAGCGATCTCAGACATTGTAATTTCTTTTTCGACAAAAACAATACATAAGATATGGTGCTCAGATGCTGTTAGTCCAATGTTTTCTGCAGCTTTTTCTAGGTCGTTTTCAAGAATTTTTGTCAGTCCACGGATATTGTTTACTAATACATGTAAGTAGCTTTTATCCATAATTCCTCCTTGTGCATTTCAATCATATTGGACACATAAAAGGAAGGATTACCAAAAGTGTTAAGAAATATACAAATATTACTATTGGCAGGAAAAACATTCATAATATCTCAATATCTTCTTTTAATATAACTTTGCTAAAATAACACTAAGAACAATAAAATCAATTGATTGTAATTATTATTATTTGATATTAATTATAATCTATGTTATTCTAATGTTAGAAAAGGAAATAGGGGAGTGATTGTTAATGGAAAACCAATTAGTAGAGAAATTAAATCGACAACTCGCAAACTGGAATGTGTTGTATACAAAACTTCATAATTACCATTGGAATGTAACAGGACCTGACTTCTTTACGTTGCATGCAAAGTTTGAAGAATATTACACAGAAGCTGCTACTCATATTGATGCAATTGCAGAACGGATTTTAACGATTAAAGGAAAGCCGCTTGCTTCATTAAAAGAATATTTAGAGGTATCTACGATTGAAGAAGCAACAGGAGCAGAGCGAGCAAGAGACATGGTTGCATCATTAGCGACAGATTTTGAAACGCTAATCGAAGAATCTAATGAGGTTATTGAAAAAAGTACTGATGTAAACGATGAGTCAACTGGAGATATGTTCATTCAAATTAAAACGTCATTAGAGCAGCATACATGGATGCTTAAAGCATACTTAGGATAATGTGAAAAAGCCGTTTCTCAAATTAAATGAGACGGCTTTTTCTTTTTAAAATTTAAATAATGAAATGAATCGACTGGCTCTTTTCTTTACATTTTTATAGAATGGAAGAAATGAAGAAAAAATGAGGGAATCAACATGTCAATTTTTGCAGTAGAAAATTTATATAAAACATATGGGGAAAAAACGTTATTTGATCACATTTCATTTACCATTGAGCCAAATCAACGCATTGGTTTAATCGGTATAAATGGAACAGGAAAATCTACATTACTAAAAGTAATGGCGGGGATAGAAGGCGCTGAAGAGGGAGAATGTATTCGTTCTAACCAATTAACTCTTGAATATTTGTCACAACAGCCGGAATTAGATGAACAATTAACAGTGTTAGAACAAATCTATTATGGTCCGACCCAAAAAATGACGGCAATGCGTCAATACGAAAACGCATTACATGAAATAGAAATTGAACCTGATAATGAGCTTAAACAAAAACAATTATTACAGGCTCAACAAAAGATGGATGAATGTGAAGCTTGGGATGCGATAGCTGAAGCGAAGACAATATTAACGAAGCTTGGAATTACAAATTTCACGGGGTCCATTGCTCATATGTCTGGTGGGCAAAAAAAACGGATTGCGATAGCAAAAGCGTTAATCCAACCAGCTGACGTTTTATTATTAGATGAACCGACAAACCATTTAGATAATCATACAATTGAATGGCTAGAAAGTCACCTTGCTCAGTATCGCGGTGCTCTCGTGCTCGTCACACATGACCGTTACTTTTTAAATCGTGTGACAAATCATATTTTTGAGCTAGACAAAGGGCAGTTATATCCGTATGTTGGCAATTATGAAGCTTTCCTGGAGAAAAAGGCAGAACGGGAACTCATTGCTGAACAAAAAGAATCGAAGCGTCAAAGTTTATTGAAACGTGAGCTAGCGTGGATGAGAAAAGGGGCAAAAGCTCGAACGACAAAGCAAAAAGCAAGAATTCAACGGTTTGAAGCTCTACAAGAAGAAAAAGGTTTTGAGAATACAGAAACATTAGATTTTGCGATTGGTTCAGTGCGACTTGGCAAAAAAGTAATTGAAATTAATGATGTATCGAAACATTTTGAACACAAGTGTGTGATTTCTCAGTTGCATTATCTAATTACCCGTGGGGAACGATTAGGGATTATTGGACCTAATGGTAGCGGGAAAACGACGTTGTTAAACATACTAGCAGGGCGATTACAGCCAGACTCAGGTACCGTTGATATTGGTGAAACAGTTAAAATTGGCTATTATACGCAAGATGACCAAGAAATAAATGAAGACTTGCGAGTGATTGAATATATTAAAGAAGTGGCAGAGGTCGTATATACGCCATCTGGGGATGTGATCACAGCAGAACAAATGCTCGAACGGTTTCTTTTTTCTCGAGCAGCTCAATGGACGTACATTCGCAGATTATCGGGTGGTGAGCGGAGACGGCTTTATTTATTAAAAGTTCTCATGGGGGAACCGAATGTACTCTTTTTAGACGAGCCGACAAATGATTTAGATACAGAAACATTAACCGTATTGGAAGATTATTTAGACCAGTTTCCAGGAGTGGTGTTAACGGTCTCCCATGATCGTTACTTTTTAGATAAAGTTGTAGACCACCTATTAGTTTTCAAGGGTGAAGGAGAGGTAATTCGGTATCAAGGAAGCTATTCGGATTATCGTGAAATCGCAAAGATGAAAGAAGAAGAAAAGCTATTGGCAAGACAAATTGAAAAAGAAAAAGTACAAAAAGAACAACCAAAAACGAAAAGGAAAAAGCTATCCTATAAGGACCAGCAAGAATGGAATACAATTGAAGAAAAAATAGAAAAGCTAGAAGAAAAGAAAGAACAACTAGAGCGATTAATCATTGATGCAGGTAGTGATTACGGAAAAATACAAGATATGATGAAAGAGCAAAAAGAAGTAGAAGAAGAACTTGAGAAGACAATTGAACGATGGACTGAATTGTCGATATTACTAGAAGAAATTGAAGAAGGAAAAAACTAAAAGAAGCAAGCCGGGACAAATTGGAGTTGATTTGTTCCGGCTATTTGTTTTCTAAATGAAAACCCTAGGCTAGGCCTAGGGTTCCAAAAAGCTTCTAGCGAGGTATTAAAAAAACTCCTCCGTGGTGCTAAAATATATTTGGTTCGCCAACCAATATAATAGCAAATGGAGGAGTTTATGATGTCTAAAGACACTAACAGTTTAGCACATACAAAGTGGAATTGTAAGTATCATATCGTATTTGCTCCTAAGTATAGGAGGCAGGTTATTTATGGTAAGTTACGAAAGGATATAGGAGAAATATTAAGAACATTATGCGAAAGAAAAGGAGTAGAAATTATAGAGGCAACTGCTTGTAAGGATCACATACATATGTTGGTGAGTA
>NZ_JHYI01000039.1 GCF_000621445.1 Alkalihalobacillus bogoriensis ATCC BAA-922
CTCATTTCTCATAAAGTTTGATGTGAAATTTATACATATTTTCTATATTTTTAAATCAAAGTGAATCTGGATTAATATTCTTCATCAATTGTGGATATATTTGCAAGGCCAATGACATGTGTTCCGTTATTCTTGAAAAAATCATCATAATTCAAACATTATCGGACATCTGTTCCGTTATGGAACATATTCACAGCCCAATCATCGTGAGTTTCAACAAGTAACGGATCTTGTGTCCGTTAGAATTTTGAAAAGGCATTAACAGCACAAATAACAGAATAGATGTCCGATAGATACGAGTAAGAACGTACGCAAAAGGAAGAAAGCCGACTCTAACTATGTCTGCTTTCTTCCTTTGTTACAATATAATTGTTATATTCGTGCCTTTATTAACTTCACTTTGAATGGTCAATACACCATCATGATTATGAATAATCTTTTGTGTCACCATCAATCCAAGCCCCGTTCCTTTTTCTTTCGTTGTAAAAAATGGTTGTCCAACCTTTTTACGAATATTTTCTGGAATACCCTTACCTGTGTCTTTTATGCTAATTTCGATCGATTCTTCCTGCATTAAGGCTGTAACCGTCAATGTCCCACCATTTGGCATCGCTTCGATCGCATTTTTTATCAGGTTAATAAACACTTGCTTAATTTGATATTCAACACAACGGATTTGATATTTTTCAGTCTCCAGCTCTTTTATAATTTCAATATTGTTCATATTAGCTTGAGCTTCGAGTAGTCCACATACATCTTTAATAATCGTGATTAGATTTTTCTCTTCAAACTCTATCGAACGTGGTTTACTTAAAAACAAAAGTTCACTTACTATCATATTTATCCGGTCGAGCTCAGAATCCATAATTTCTAAATACTTTTTTCCTGCTGTGTTTGTTTCCAATAATTTCGTAAAACCTTTTAAAGAGGTTAGAGGATTTCGAATTTCGTGTGCTACCCCTGCAGCAAGCTGACCGATCGCTAACATCATTTCAGACTCAAGCAACAATGTTTCGGTGTGTTTTTTCTCAGTCACATTTTCGGCAATACGAAGAAAGCTAAATGTATCTCCTTCTTCATTTAAAAGTGGCATCAGTGTGACAGACTCCCATACTTGTTCGCCATGCTTAAATCGATGTTCCACTTCACCATCCCACATTTCTCCAGACTCGAGCTTTTTCCATATTTGCTCCTCATCCTGCGGTAATAAATCATCTAGTGTTGTACCTTTTATATCTCCTTGTTCAATACCTGTTTGCTTCGTAAATTGTTCATTGGCATATTCGATTTGCCCTTCTTTATTAAAGATAGATACACTTACAGGGCTGTTTTGTATTGCGTAAGAAAGCAACTGGAGCTGTTCGTTTAATTTTTTCAAATCTGTAATGTCGTGGAATGTTAAAACAACCCCTTCAAGCTTTTGATTTTTCGACAAATACGGCAGCACTCTAAGAAAATACCATTTCCCATCTTTCGTTGAGATTTCTTTTTCAATGGCTTGGGAGCTTTCGAGAACTTGTCTTGCATCCTCTACAAAAGAATAATAGGTAAAATTATGCGAAATGTGACTAAGTGGTCTCCCAATATCCACTTCTATTACATTGATTTCTTTCTCTATCGCAGGCGTAAAACGTCGAATACACAAATTATCGTCAAGGAAGATCGTACCGATTTTTGTACTAACTAAGAGATTATCCATATCATCTGTTAATTCAGTCAACAACATTATTTTTTCTTGGTATTCTGTATTAACCGTCATTAGCTCTTCGTTTAATGATTGTAGCTCTTCATTTGAACTTTGCAACTCTTCATTAGCTGCAATTAATTCTTCATTTGTTGATTGCAACTCTTCATTTGAAGTTTCAAGCTCTTCTTTTGTAATTTGCAAATATTCTTTTGTATGCTGTAATTCTAATTCTAATTCATCAATCCGCCGAACAAACTCATTACTTGAATCAAATTGTTCTTGTATACGAATATGCGAAACCTTTTGCCCACCTTCTTCAAAAAAGAGAATGACCAAGTTATCATGATCGTGCAAACGAAAAGGTTTGGCCTTTACATTTATTATTTTCTCTTCCCCTTCTATTTTCACTTTCACATCATGATAAAAAACTTCTACTTGGTCTTGACGGACTTTACGAATCGCTGCTCGAACGGTTAAATCCAAATCTTCATGAACAAGTTTTAAAATATGTGTCGTTAGCTCACCTTGTGGAAATCGAAGAATTTGATGAACGGGACCAGTAGAATGAATCATTTTATTGTCTTCATCAATGATGACAGTAGGTGAAACATATTCTTTCAGAATCGCCTTATCAATGGCATCTGAAAATGAATAAGTTGTCGGTTCAAAAGAAGAAAATCCCGTTTTCTTTCGTGACACTCTCACTCGATTTATTATATGATCATCATAACTTATCGTATTTGGTGTATATGGACTTTTACTATGACGATATTGATAAATACTCCATTTTCGTATGTAAGGATTAAATAAAGTTGATTTGCCAACGGTTTCACTCGATCCTAAAAATAAATACCCTTTTGAATGTAAGGCAAAGTGAAATAGCGACATCAGTTTTTGCTGTGATTCTGCTTGTAAGTAAATGAGAAAGTTCCGACATGAAATCAAATCTAAATTAATAAATGGCGGATTACGTAAAAGATTATGTTGGGCAAATACAATCATCTTTCTAATTTTTTCACTTACTTGATAGCCTTCACTTGTCTTCGTGAAAAATTGGTTCCGTATTTTTTCAGGTATAGAATGTGCGGCCGATTCAGAGTAAAGCCCTTGACTCGCAAACTCAATTGCAACCTCATCAATATCTGTAGCAAAGATTTTTATTTGATATCGTTCTTTTATTTCATCCATATACATTTTACATAATATAGCTAGCGTATACGCTTCTTCCCCTGTTGAACACGCCGCTACCCATATCCGAATTTCTTTCGATTCTTTATTATTTTCAAAAATTTGCGGAATGACTTCCTTTTGTAATTCATTAAATGCTTCTGGATCACGAAAGAACGAGGTCACTCCAATTAACAAATCTTTCTTTAAATTTGTGATTTCATCTGGATGATTTATAAGAAATTGTAAATAATCATGTAAATTAGAGAATCGATTGATCCCCATTCTTTTCTCGATCCTGCGCATTACACTTTTTAATTTATAGTAAGAAAAATCAATATGAAACATCTTTTTAATCAATAATAAAATGTCAGCAAAATCACTGTTTTCATTTAACTGATTTTCTGTTATTGCTAATGGTAAGGACGATATACTATAGTTTCCTTGAACAATACTTTGAATCTCTCTCCCAATTTCATCGGCCTTTAGAATATAGTCAACCATTCCTGTTAAAATCGCACTTTTCGGCATCCCGTCAAACTTAGCATCTGTTTCTTCTTGAACAATCGTAATTCCGCCATGTGCTTTAATTGCTTGAATTCCTTTAGAACCATCACTCCCCGTTCCTGATAAAATAACTCCGATTGCATTTGAATTCTGATCTCTCGCTAAGGAGTGAAAAAATAAATCGATTGGTAAATGAAGTTTCGTATCGATTTTTTCTGTTAGTATCAGTTTGCCATTTTCTAGTGTTACCGTTTGTTTTGGTGGCAATAAATAAACATGATTGGGCTGTATTATCATATTGTGTTCAATTTCCATAATTTTCATTGTTGTATGTCTCGTCAGGAGCTCTGCCATAAAGCTTTTATAATTTGGGGATAAATGCTGAATAACAACAAAAGCAATCCCCGTCTCAGCCGGTAAATGATCAAGCATCATCTCTAGTGCTTCTAACCCACCCGCTGAAGCCCCGACTCCTGCAATATAAAACGATTTTCTTTCAAGATTATTTGCTTTGTTAATTTCTACATGAGCTTCATCCAATGAAAAATAACCCCTTCCCTCACAAACTCCACATACCCTATTAAAGCTAGTATACAAAAAAAAGAGAGTTCAAAAAAATATTTCCTCACTTTTTGAATACTGTGTTTCGTATTGTTCTATTTTCCCTTTCTAAAAATGAGAAAAAAGCCTAAATAGTTTCATTTAGACTTCTACATTAAAAGATTATTAGAATCTCTTAATCGATTCTACAAATCATTAAATGGTTCCCATCGGGGTCTTTAAAATTAAACCAATGACCATGTTCAATCCCCGTTATCACTTCGATTCCTTTGTCTTTCATATACTGATAGGCTGCCTCAATATTGTCTGTATTAAAATGGAGCAACGGTGTTCTTGCATAAACATCAGGTGTATAAATTTTGCTATCAAGCACGATGTTTTGTCCATTATTATCTAGAGGTATGCAACAAAGATGGCCATGAATAATATCAAATGTTGGCTCTAGCTGTAACAACGAACAATACCAGTCACGCGCTTTTTCAATATCACTTACCGGAATGAAAATAGCGCCAACTTTATTTTGAATAATTCCCATTAACGACACACTCCCTCTGTATTCTTTTAACACATATTATGAGTGTGGTTAGGGGAAATTGGAATGTGTAGGAAGGCCCAATTTCTTCAAAATAACAAAACACGATATACCCTCACTTCACGTTCGGACATTTGTTCTGCTATTTCATAAAAAACTAGCTTTTTTCAATCTTTATCGGACATCTGTTCCGCTATATAACCATATCAGCTTGGAATCAATCGCCATTATGGTTAGTTAACGGAACAGATGTCCGATAGCATTTGAAAAAGTGATGTTTTAATTAAATTAGCGGAACCAATGTCCGTTAGAATATATCGGTATCTTTTACTTTTGCAAACTACTTAAGTGTTCATGTTTAATTTTCCAATTCCCGTCGTTGTCTTTCACAAATAAATTTGTCGCTCTACCAGAACCTGAAACAAACTGACCATTAGCATATCCTTCGTAATGGTATGTATAAATACTCGTTGCTGAATACTCATCTACAGAAAGCCACTGGACATCTGTAGCAGAATATACCTCTTCTTGTATAACAGTCCAAGCGTTTTCGAAGTATTGTTGAATCTCTTCTTCTGTTTTACAAGTTTTGTCAGTGAACCAATATACAGCATCTTCATGCAGGAGCTGTTTTACGTTGGCGAAGTTATGTGTATTTGTTGCTTCTATATATTGCCTTAATGCTTTTTCATAACTCATTATTAATACCACCTTTTAAAGGAATCCCTGTTTTTGTACTACCTTCAGAACACAACGTTTCGTTTCTAGCATTTTTTCGTTCTCCTCTGTTTGTTAAGGTCTCTTGAATTCATTTACTTTTAAACTTGTAATCGTTCCTTGATGAAAAGACAACTGCCATCTTTCATCAATGTATTTCCATATCGAGCTTCGTAATGTATTACGATTTCTCGTTTTATCCTCAATAAAATATGTTGTTAGAACAATATCATCCGCTAACATTTGCAAATCAAAATGATGCAACGTCATATCAGTTAATACAACTCCCGTTTCCAAACACTCTTCTTTCGTAAACATAAACCCAGAGCTTCCGATTTCATAAAAATCATCTGCCAAAATCTTGTTCATTTCCTCCCGCGATTGTCGTACGGAAAGAGCCGTGTGACGTTCTTCTAATCTTTTAATCTGCGCTTTTAATTGTTCACTCATTTTTCTTCCTCCCTTAGCTATTAGAAAAGGCCATCTGTCTAACAGAGGCCTTTCTACATTAATTCATTGTCGCTTTTATAATAAACCGATGTTGATTTACTTCAAAATAACCTTTCTCATTAATGAGTAAATGAATGTCATACAACCGTTCTTTGAAAGCTTCAACAGTGAAATTTGGAACTTGCCACGATACTGCTTTTAAATAATAGATTAATGCCCCGACATCATAAAAGCGTAGGTGCGGATACTCTTCTTTTGCTGTCAATACAGTAAACCCATGCTGTTCGAGTTCTTTTTTTGCAAAAGTTTCATTCCAATGTGCGTATGGTCCTTTTTCTGAAACACTGAGCGCTTTATTTATTCCGATACAATCAAATCCCCCCACTTGTTGCGTAAAAAACAAGCCGCCTCGTTTCAGCACTCGTTTTACTTCTTGTGGGTCATATGCTTCATGTCGATTTATAATGACAGCAAATTGATTGTCCTCAAAAGGAAGTGGAGCATCTTCTTCAATCGCCACAACGGTTACACCTAATGGGGTTAACCTTTGTTTTGCTACGCTAACATTTGGCTTATACCCTTCTGTCGCCACACACACCGGCGGAAAGGGCTGAAGCTTCGAAAGAAACTCGCCTCCCCCTGTTCCCATATCTAATAAGGAAGAAGTTGTTTGCACAAGCGACATTGCCATACTTCCATATGACCATGAAAGTAAGCTATTATTCATTCTTCCTGTTTCGGTGATAAAGGAAAAATCCCAGCCCGAGAAAGGTTCTTCTATACTGTTTAGCAATTGATAAAACTGTTGTTTTTGATCCATATCTTTTCCCTCCGTTACTCTTTTATTTTAATCGTAGAGTATTTCATTTGCGGAGGAGCTCTTGGACGGTTTTATATGTTGTGTTCATAACCTTTCATATTGTTCCACCTCTCTTCGCTTTCAATTATTTTTCATAGTATACCAGATTATCGAGTTAATTTCTTCCATTTTATGTTATTGCTGCTCAAGTGGAACCTCTATTTCAAGTTGTGGTTCATCGTTAGATAAAAGTCATAGTTCTCAAAGATTTTTCTATATCCGTTCGGACATCTATTCCGTTAATTTCACTAAAACCACTCATTCCCCTAATCGTTCGGACATCTGTTCAGCTATTTGCTTCATTTCACGTTACTTCCTTGCTTTTTTCCGTATGTAACGGAACAGATGTCCGTAACGATTTGGAAAGAGGCATTTTTTCTTTCATTAACGGAATAGATGTCCGATGATTCGTCCCATTATTCCAAGGCTTTTTTTCTAATCCCGTTTTTCTTAATCTACTTGAACTCTGATACTATTTAAATGTTTTATCCCTTATCAAATATATGCACATCACCAATTTTCTTAAATCCTAATGATTTATAAAGAGGAACCGCCATTTCGGTCGCTACTAGAACACTGCCAATCGTATCAACACTATTCATCTCCTGTAACAAGGTCTTACAAACTTCTTTTGCTATTCCACGCTTTCGATAATGAGGGTGTGTAAAAACTTGATGAATACAAACCATTTTATTAACTAGCATCCCTTTTCCATAACAAATAGGGTTTTCTTGCTTATAAAAGTATGAAGAAACAATCTTTTCATTGTCAAAATCAATTACTTCTCTTTGATAAAAACTATTTATAACATTCGCTGTTTCTGTTTGTTTGACCTTATATACATGTTGATTAGGAGAATATCGTGGAATAGGTGCAAGTGACATGAGTATATCGTGGAACTTTAATTCATAACCGTACTGTTCACACTTTTTATACCATTCTGGTGTGATTAAGGTCTTCGGGGAAAAACAAAATATCCAGTGGGGCTGTTCAAATATTTGTAGATTATTATTCTCTTTAATAAGGTATGGAGTCTTAACCATAATACCGTGCTTTCTCCCACCAACTTCTTTATTGAAAGTAATTTGAACATATTCGTTGGCATACCTAATATCTTCTATCACCTTTTCTTTTAGCTTACAAAAGCTTTCAATGTAAGTATCAACGGCACTAGAAAAAGTAATGAACTCGGACATATTACGCCTTCCCCCTTCATCATTTTCAATTTATCTTGGCTAGAAGATCATCCCTTTTTTCACACTACGAATATCCATACGGACATCTATTCCGTTAATGTAACTAAAATTACCCATTTCCCATTTCGTTCGGACATTTGTTCCGCTATTTTCGTCATTTCAAGTTACTTCCTTGCTTTTTCCCGTATGTAACGGAACAGATGTCCGTAACGATTTGGAAAGAGGCATTTTTTCTTACATTAACGGAATAGATGTCCGATAGACTCGTCTATGCAAGAAGTTCACACGCCCAGCTATTTAAACCATAATTTCTTATAGCTCACCCGTCCGTACCGTTCTAATGAAACTCCTTTTAACGCCGCTTCCTTGACATGAACAGCATGACGCCGGTGAAATAAGTTGATGACCACACGTCTGTCAATTAGACCTTTTTCTAATTCTATCAGTTTTTTCAGTTGGTTTGTCCGTTCTTTCTCTTGCCGAATGTCTACTAGTTTTTTATGAAGTTCACTTGTTAACTCACCATCTAATAATGGCCGGACAAAGGCACCTTTCAAATGAAATAACCGATAAAACGAATAGACTAAATCATGTCCAAAAGCGAAGCCACCCATTACGATGTCCGCTTCTTGTAACCTATCTTTTTTTATCAGTTCATCAATTGGAAAAACAGCGGTTTTTACGTTCACTCCGATGTTGGACCATTCTTTTTGGAGCCAACTTATTTCTCTTAACACCGATGCATTTTTTCTAAGTTGCGTTCCGTAAAGGGTGATTGTTTCACCCTTGTATCCCGCTTTAGCTAACAAGGCTTTTGCCTTTTCTTTATTATATTCATGACCTGTGGCACAGTTCGTTTCACTAATTAATTGACTTTCAGCAGGGAAATATCGTTCCTTTTCAATGTCATCACATAGAGCTTCTTTATTTATTGCATATGCTAATGCTTCTCGGAAAAACTCTGACTGGTGCAAACCATCCTTCCATAAATTAAACGTAATGTATGTTGCTCCTTCTTCAGGAAATTCCACTTCTTGCCACGCCATCGGGGTATCATCTGTTTGCTTATTTACATCAAAATAAGAAATCATATTTGGTACTTCAGTTTCATCCGGCATCGTAATAATTTCGACTTTATCTAAAAAAGGACGTCCATTGAAATAGTACGGATGGACTTCTAGTCTCATCAATGTATCATCATGAACCGTTACCTTAAACGGACCTGTTCCAATAGGATACTTTGTGAAGTTAGGTTCGCTTTTGATGACATCAAGTGGGACAATCGACAACTGTTCATGACACAAGGCATGCGGAAATAAATAATCCGGCCCATAAAGCTGAAACTGAACAACCCACTTTTTTATTTTCTTTATTTCTTTTATATTCGTAACCATCCAACCATTCGGGAAACTTCCGGTTTGTAACCGTTGAAAGGTTTCCACCACATCATCAGCGCTACACTCGCGGCCATGGTGAAACAAGACCCCTTTTCTTAAATAAAAGGTCCATGTACAGCCAGAAGAATCAACTTCCCAATAATGGGCTAATGATGGCTCCACTTGATTTGTTTTTTCATTAAAAACTAGCAATGTATCAAACAAGTGGTTGACGATGTGGTTTTCATGAATAGACTTTGTAAGAGGCGGGTCTAGATGAACAATGGAATGATAAAACGGATAGCGAAGAAGATGAACAGAGTCATCCTCTTTTGTTTCTTCAAAATATCCAAATTGGCCTTGTAACCACTCATTTATTTTTTTCCTATAGTAAGGTGACATGGCAGAGAGTAATTGTAAGCCTTCTCTATAGTGATTTGCTTTAAAATACGTTTTTGCCATCGAATACATAAGCTCATCTTGATTTTTTAATAACGTTAACGTCGGCTTTTTTCCCCTTCCATATTCCACTTCCCAGTCAATCCACTGCTTTTCCTTCATCTCATTAATCACTTTTTTTGTATATCTTGGGGAACAGCATAAAAGGTCAGAGAGTTCTTTTACGGTTATGTGGAAAGGATCATTTTCTTTTTGACTAGGTAATCCTTTTCGTAGATGTAGATAATGCTCTGTAATTTTCATTTGAATTTCCCTCCCACTTAAAAGGTGAACATATTAAAATGATATGAACACTTTTTAGACACCTTTTTGAAATTTACACTAATTGTAGCATAAATTTCTAGTTTGATGAGGTGTTTATTATGAAAGAAGCCGTTCAATATTCTGAAACACAAAAGCCTTTATCCCTTTGGAGGAACCGTCAATTTCTTTTGTTATTAAGTGGAAGTTCTATATCTAATCTGACATTTTACCTTTTTACACTTGCTTTGCCGATTATTATTTATGAACTTACAACATCCACCTTAGCGATGGGTACGATGAGAGCGATAGAGTTTCTCCCAAATCTACTACTAGCAATCTTTATTGGTGTTATCGTCGACCGTTTTAGCCGAAAGAAAGTTCTATTAAGTTCAGTTTCAGTACAGGCGATAGCTCTCGGTATGATCATTGTGATTCTCGCTTCTTCCCATTTACAATTATGGCATTTGTATTGTTTAGGTTTTATTTTATATACTGCTAGCTATACATTTGGGAATGCCTATCATACCGTCTTACCACTAATTGTAGGAAAAGCTCAGTTAGCTTCTGCTAATTCGATTATATCCTTTTCCCAAACTACGATTAGGTTAGTTGGTCCAGCCTTGGCTGGCGTCATATTATTGGTTCTAAATTATATATTCGGATTGACTATTACACTCATTGGTTTACTTTGCTTGCTTCTGTTCACTTGTTTGTTAAAGGTGCCAGAAGATCAAACATTACATGCAGAAAAGAAAAGTATATTCGCCGATATTAAAGAAGGGTGGAACTGTTTACTTGCCAATAAAGAACTTTGGCATTTAACGATTATGGTTCTGTTAAGCAATATTGCATCAGCAGCCACATTAGCGATATTAGTCTTTTATGCACTTGATTCGATGAAGGTCATCGAAAGCCAGCTCGGTATTATATTATCAGGGTCTGCAGTAGGTGGATTAATCGCAGCTTTAATTGCTAAGAAAATTACGAAGTGGATAAAGAGAGGCCCTTTGTTTTTGCTTTCACTCGGACTTGAGAGTTTCGGCTATCTTCTCCTCTTCTTTTCTTTTGATTGGTATTGGTTAGCGATCGGGATGTTTTTTAATGGATTTACAGGCGGAATTATCAATATTCATTACTTTACCCTTCGCCAAGAAACAACGCCGAACCATTTACTTGGCAGAGTGGCAGGTACTTCTTCGATGATGATGAAATTAGCCGTCCCTTTTTCCTTTTTAAGTGTTGGGGCGTTAGGAGAAGTGATTCCTGTTCATTATATTTTCCTAGGATCATGTTTGTTGACGATTTTAATTATATTGTACTTGGCAAAAACACCAGTGGCTAAGATGAAATAAGAGAAAAAAGCGCAGGCTATTTTCATACGCCTACGCTTTTTTATAGTTTGTAATTTTTGAAAAATAAAAAAAGAAGGAAATATTTTCTTTTTATTGTATAGTTATTAAGAAATACTTGTTCAACTGAACGATTAGTAGAACAATCGGTAAGAGCAATTAGAAAAAAAGAGGTGAAACCAATTGGATGCATTGTTGATAATTATCGTAATAATTATTTCTTTATGGTCGCTTACCAAGACTTTGGAAAAACTTACAGACAAAATTTTAACAAGTCACAACAAGCAGAATGAACTATTGGAAGAAATAAAAGCAAGACTTGATAATGAGGTAAAAAAATAAGGATGATCCGCTAATCGAAGTGTCAGTCATATCATTGATATGGCTTTTTCATTATTTTAGACCTCATGTGAATATTTCACTGTAATGTCATTCTATTTTCGATAAACGCTTATCAAGATACCTTTTACTCTTCGTTTGTAGACAAGACGCATTTATTAATGACCATGGTGAGGGCCTAGTTCTTCTTCTGTCACCCATTTATGATTCGTAATAACATCTCCCCCTGTTGTTAAGGTGAAATCAACCATATAAACTGTTGTTTTTTGAACAGAGTCAATCGTTGCCACTGCACCTTCCATGCCTGTCATATGATCTGCATCAAGGATCACTTCTGTACCAACTTCCACTGGCGCTTCTCCAACATCCGCTAACTCTTCGTGAATGACCCATTTATGATTTATTTCAGGATCTCCACCTGTTGTCGGTGTATATGACACGGTATACACATACGTTTCATACGCCCCAACAACCGTTGCTTCGGCCCCTTCCATTCCACTCATATGACCATCAACGATTAAGGCGGTTTCCCCGACTTTGTATGAAGGATTTTCGGCTACTTTTAAGTTTTGAGGAACTTCACCTGAACTAGAATGATCCATATGGGCATGATCGTCATGATTCATTTCCGTTTCTTCTGTTTCTTCCATTTCTACTGGTGTTGCTTCGTCATTTTCATGAGCATCATGTGGTTCTTCATTCGTATTTCCACAGGCCGCTACTGATAAAGCTATAAAAATAACCACTGTACCAAACATCGTTTTTTTCATACCATCACCCCGATAATTATTTTACTTTAAAAGTATGTGTTTTTTGTGAAGAAAAAATAGAAGGGATAAAATTCAAAATCTCCAATTCCGTTCTTGTCCAATTATTGGTATCATTTTCACTAGATTCACATTAGAGATTAATTGAGAGAGAGTGTGAGGAACCTTTATGTTTCAATTAAAAAATATTAAAGTAAATGGCATCTTAACTATTCCTGACTTAACAATCCCTACACTGAAAACAACTTCAATTATTGGACCAAGTGGAAGTGGGAAAACAACACTGTTGCGACTATTAAACAATGTATCTAGTGCTGATGAAGGGAAGATTTTTTATAATGAAGAGCTCCTTACTTCAATTGATCCTATTCAATTAAGAAGAAATGTCGTCATGTTACAACAACATCCTATTATTTTTGAAGGAAGCGTCGGAGACAATTTACAAACAGGATTACGTTTTTCTAACAAATCGTTAGCCACTGAGGAAGAAATGAAAACACTTCTACACGCATTTCGGATTAAAGCTGACTTAACTAAAGATGCGATGTTATTATCCGGTGGGGAAAAACAACGACTCGCACTAGCAAGAGTACTGTTAATGAAACCTGAAGTATTACTTTTAGATGAACCGACTTCTGCATTGGATGAAGATACAGCCTTTGAAGTCATGAATCAACTTCTTGGCTTTACTAAACACATATCTTGCACAGTCCTTTTTATTTCCCATTCCAAAGCGATTATCGACACGTTTGCAGAACATATCATCGACCTTTCCTATTATAGTCATACCGTTCTAACTAAGGAGGTTTCCCATGAACTCTGCGATTGATTTAATGTTTTGGCAAGTGCTTGTAGCTTATATTTTTATTATCATCTTATTATGGATTGTCCGCATCAAAGGAATTAAACGTGAAAAAGAAATCATGATCGCAACGATAAGAATGACACTTCAACTTATATTGGTCGGATATCTTCTCGTTTACATTTTTGAAAATCCTCATCCAATTTTCACTTTGCTTATTTTATTCATTATGCTTGCCTTTGCCACACATAATGTATTTAAACGAGCTAAGCTCGAGTTAACAAAATCATTAAAACAATCCATAACTATCTCAATGGTCGTCGGGATAACGATAAGTTTAACCTTCTTTATTTTTCTCGTCTTAACATTATCACCTTGGTATGACCCACAATTCGTCATTCCAATCGCAGGTATGATTATTGGTAATTCGATGACAGGTATTACATTAGGAGTAAACCAGCTTTTACATGGGATGAAAACCGAAAAAGCAGAAATTGAAGCGGCGTTAATGCTCGGTGCCACACCAAAAACGGCAGCGAAAAAAATAACAAACCAAGCTTTTGACGCAGCGATGCTCCCAACAATTAATTCCATGGTTGGGATGGGAATTATCTTTTTACCTGGAATGATGACAGGTCAAATTTTATCAGGGCTCTCACCGATTACAGCGGTGAATTATCAAATTGCTATTATGCTTGCAATCGTTGGCAGTGTTTCTTTATCTGTTATTACATTTTTGCATCTTGGCTATAAAACATTTTTTAATGAGAAACAACAGCTTTTATAATCATTAACAAACTTACTATTGGCAAAAGAGCTAAAAACCCTTTGTTTCTATAATTAATGTCTCCAAATATCGTGAAATGAATTGGAATGTCGTGAGGAAGTAGATACCAATTCATCACAACATAGCCAATGTGACCGACAAATAATTAAAAGGACAGAAATCAAATCAATCCACTCCAAAACAGCCATCGTGTATCAGTTTCTTTATTTAGCTATACTCTCGGTAGGAATAACAGGTTTCGTATTCAACGCATCTTTTACCGGACATACAGTACGCTATTTTAGAAAAAACAAGTATTTTTTCATCCGTTAAGGACATCTGTTCCGTTATTTCACTAGTAACAGTATTAATTTTACTAGTTTAACGGTGAATAACGGAACAGATGTCCGAACCTCTACTGAATATCGCAATTTCACCCTATTTAACGGAATATTTTTCCGTTCAAAAAAAAGGACGCATGACATCTTCATGCGTCCCCTTCATTATTCTTTTTCCTTTTTACCTTTATTTCCTCGTTCTTTTTCTTTCTCTTTATTCTGTTCTCCTTGTCTCCCTTGCTTCTGTTCGTTTCGTTCTGCTTTCTTTTCTTGTTTATCCTCTTTTTTCTGTTCTTTCTTTGCTGCCTTTTCTTGCTGTTGCTGTTCTTTCTTTACTTGCTTTTCTTCTTTCTTTGCTTCATTCTTTTGTTGCTTCTCTTGCTCTGGCTTCTTTTGTTTGTTTTGCTCAGCAACTTTTTCTTTTCCTTTATTCACAACGACTTGTTTCTCTGCTTCATTGGTTGTCTCAGAAACTTCAGCTATCTCAATTTTTTTCTCTTCTTCAGTGGAAGGACCCTCTTGTTCTATTTCTTTTTCTTCGCCTTCCTCTATTTCTTCTTTGACTGCCTGCTTTTGTTGTTTCTCCTCAATTTTAGCAAGGTGTTTATTTACTTTTACTTCTAATTTTTCTTGAGCTTTTTCGATATTTTTTTGAAGCGCTTCTTTTGCCTTTGGATTTTCAACTTTTTCAAGAGCCGCGGTTAGAGCAACAATGTTGGCAGAAAACTTTTCTTCCAATACAGCTCGATTCGGGTCAACAGCCGTTACTTCCTCTTGTGCTCCTTCTTCTACCTCTTCAGTTAATTCTTTTTCTTCGACTCCATTTTCTTCTTTTATCTTTTCTAGCGCGGCTTCTTGTTGGTCAAGAGCTTTTTGTAAAATCTCAGTGGCTGCCTCAACATCGCCAAGTTCGAATAGTGCTTCTGCTTCTTTTATCCGTTCTTCTACAAACGAAGCAAGTAATTCCGCTTCTTTATCTTCATTAAACGTAAATGCAAGTTGAACATTTTCCTTTAGCTTTTTTAAAAAGTAAAAGAAATCTCCTGGCAAAAGAGCAGGTGCTTCAATAATAACCTCTTCCTCTGCTACAATTTCAATAGGCTCATCATTTTCAGCAAAAACTTGCCCTGCCCCGATAGGAAACGCAACTAAAGCACCTAGAATCAGCGTTGCTACTAGTTTACGAGTGTTTCGTTGTATTTTCATTTTTTGCATAAAAAAATCCTCCCCAGAATAGTTGTTCGGAAGAAGTCGATAATCCTCATTTACATAAGGGTATTCTTCATTCTTCAGCAGCACAGCCACCATTGCGGTTTCGCTTTAGGTCTGTAACTTTGCGTCTCCATCTTTCAATGGATTTGCCTTTTTCAAATGAGAACGATAATAAAGTTATATGTGTCGTTCAACATTATTATTAATCATAATGGATTCAGTGATAAATTGAAAGTACATTTCACCTTGAAAAAAATACCAAAATTCGTATCGGACATTTGTTCCGCTATTCTACAAAAAATCATGTGTTCTATGATTCTATCGGACATCTATTCCGTTATCCTTCTTTTTTCTCATCCTATTTTAGTTATTATAATAAAATAGCGGAACAAATGTCCGAACGGTATCTTCTCCACTCATTCATCGATGACAGAAACAATACTTTCCTCAGGCAAGACAGTTTTAATAAATTCTACATCAGCAGCTGTCATCTCGTTACCGAAAAATTCGGTACCCCAATGCTCTGAGCTAAAAATACATGAACCCTTTTTATATAAAAAAATAGAAAACCATTTTAGCTGGCGATGTTTATTAACAAAGTCCGTTACTAAATACTCCTTTTTCTTGTCTGTCATTTCTCCACCAAAATAAACGAGAGACAGTGAATTCGGAATTTCATGGAATTCGTCATACCTCTGTTTCAACTCTTCTATGACTTCTTTTTCTTCCTCCCAACAATGAATTTCTATAGTATCAGCCCGAGTGATAAAACGATTCATCAGCTTCAGCCAATAGCGATAGTCAAAGTCAGTTGGAATACAATGAGGCGAATTTTCAAATATAGATATAGAAAAATAAATCTTCATCCTTATTCTCCTCCTTTTCTTTTTCTAACAAAGAAAACAATTGAGCTAGAAAAAATAGCGATAAAAAACAACAAGTAAATCGTCATGACGACCAATCCGTTCTTTTTTTCTTCCGCCTTTTCCTCTGCTTCAGCACTAGACTTTAATTTATGACTTTTGACTACTGGTTCCGTACTCGATTCACCTAAGTAAATCTCCTCTCGTATTGCCTTTAGAAAATATCCATTTTCAACTTCAACCGCAATGGCTTCTTCCGTAGTCACTCCCTTTATTTTATAAAACTTTGTCCCTTTTTGATAAGCATTTGAAAAATTTTCCGGTAACAACTCCATATCTGAATACGTTGTTACTTGACCAATCTCTTCTTCTACCTTTTCAATCTTCGTATCTGTTACAACATACAGATTTTCTTCCCAAGTAATAAAAGGATACGCCCAGGATGTAGCAACCGT
Organism: Alkalihalobacillus bogoriensis ATCC BAA-922; assembly: GCF_000621445.1. Taxonomy (GTDB): domain Bacteria; phylum Bacillota; class Bacilli; order Bacillales; family Bacillaceae_F; genus Bacillus_AO; species Bacillus_AO bogoriense. The sequence goes on from NZ_JHYI01000039.1 coordinate 16,646, forward strand.
GGTTAATGGAGAAAAAAATAAACAAAGTATTACGATGAAAAATAACACATTTTTCTTCATGAGGATGGAATACCTTTATCACATTGCACATTAAATAAGTTTCCGTCAGGGTCATAAAAATGAAGAAATTGATTTCCTACTCCATCGTCTTCAATTGCTTCGACCTTGACATGATGTTGCTGTAAAAGGGCGTATAACTCCTTAATTTCTTTTGTTTGAAACCCTATAACATTGTGTTGCTTTCCATTAACAGTAAAATTAGCTTTTGTCTCATCAGCTGTTTCTACTAAAAATAGCATTTGACCAGAAGGCAAATTAAGTTGAGCTAAATTCTCTTCTTCACTTTCCCAAACGAACTCTAGTCGTAACACTTCTTTATACCAATCAATCGCCTTTTTTAAGTTTTTCACAGGGATTTCTGTAAACAAAATGTTTTCTAGCATTAGCACATACTCCATTTCATTTAGTCTTTATTAGTTATCATCCAACTAGGCAACAAAGAAAGATGATTATCTTTTAATACGATGACCTTCTCTCCATATGGATGTAACATCTCTATGATCTCTTGTTTACTCTCATATTCAAACGTCTTGTTCCATTTAAACATTGAACAGAAAATCTGCCATGTCGGTTTATAATGTGCTTTTTCTATTGTTAACTTTTGCAAAAGAAACCGTTTGATTATCCGTCTTTGTCTTGTTCGGTAGTTTGTATTCAAAAAAATAATGACGTCTGCGGCAGCAAAACTCGCTGAAACCCACTTATGATGAGATCCTTCAATAATCCATGTTTGTTTAGTTATCATTGTTTGTAACAAGTTATCGCGCTGCTCATCACCTCTTCTTATATCACCTGATTCGGTTCTTTCCCAAACAACATTATCTAGCTCATAATAAGGGATGCTTCTTTCTTTAGATATCAACTTTGCTAACGTTGTTTTTCCACTTCCAACCGAACCGATAATATGAATCTTGTTAGGTCCATTGTTTCTCATACTATCACTCTTTACGATAAGGCTTTATTTACAGCTGCAACGGTATGAATAGAGGTTGTGTTAAATAAGGGGACACTCGAATCTTCTTCCTGAACTAACAATCCAATTTCAGTACAACCTAATATGATTCCTTCCGCCCCATTCATTCGTAATGTATCAATCACTTGTTTGTATACTTCTTTAGATTCTTGTGTAATTTTTCCTAAGCAGAGCTCTTCATAAATAATTCGGTGTATCATTTCACGCTCAGTTTCATTTGGAATAACAATGTCAATGCCAAAGTCTATTATCCTAGATTTATAAAAATCTTGTTCCATCGTATATGAAGTGCCTAATAACCCTACTTTTCTTAAACCTCTTGTTTTAATTTGAGCCGCTGTCGCATCAGCAATATGCAGAACCGGGATTTTAATATAAGCTTCAATTTGGCTTACGACTTTATGCATTGTATTTGTACAAATTACAATAAAGTCAGCACCTGCTTTTTCTAATGCGAGTGCAGCTTCACCTAATCTTTGTCCCGCTTCTTCCCATTTTCCTTTTGCCTGGAGTATTTCCATTTCAGCAAAATCAACACTAAACAAGATACATTTGGCGGAGTGTAAACCTCCACGTCTCCTTTTCGTTTCTTCATTAATCATACGATAATATTCAGCTGACGACTCCCAACTCATTCCTCCGATTAAGCCAATCGTTTTCATCCTATACTCCTATCAAAACTAAAATTTAAACAATCGTTTAATTAAAAACTATACTAGTTATTCCTTCCATATTTACTTTTATTTTATCATGTTCAATCGTCATGACCATAGGAACGAACAATCATTTTTTGATATTGCCACTTGAAAAACAATTTTAGTTGTAACTTAAAACTTATTGACCTCCGTCCGAAAATGAGAGATAATAACTAAGACTATTATCCTAAAAAAACAACATGAAGGGAGCTCTATGAAATTGAATACAGGAAAGAAAGTAAAACAAACGATCATTGTTCCAATTTTAGTTTCAGGTTTAATTGCGAATTCAATTATACCTTCTCACGTCCTTGCCTCCTCTACTATTGAACAACAACAAGAATTCAATGTAATCGTTGTTTATAAAAATAGTAACGGTAAGGAAAAAATTAAAACTCATGCAGTAAACGTAAAACAAGAACTAGACACATTACATGCCGTATCTGTTACTTTATCTCATGATGGGTTACGTACCCTTCAAAGCGACCCTGATATTGCTTATATTCAACATGATGAAGAAATTCAATTACTCTCCCAAGGTCCACTTCCTCAATGGAATGTGGAAGCCGTAAATGCCCATAAAGCTTGGGAAGAAGGTTTTACTGGATCTGGCGTTAAAGTCGCGGTTGTCGATTCTGGGGTTTCCCTTCATCCTGAATTAAATGTTAAAGAGAGAATTTCATTTTTAGAAAATGATCCTGGGACACAAAACGATGAATCCTCACCTGAAGATTTCGATGGTCATGGTACCCATGTTGCTGGAATCATTGCTGCAAAAAAGGGTGGTGGAACCATTGGAGGACGAGATGTTGTCGGAGTCTCTCCTGATGTTGAGCTTTATTCTCTTAAAGTGATTGATGTACAAAGCGGGAGTATTCTTGACCTTATTAAAGCTATCGACTGGTCGATTGAAAATGAAATGGATATTGTAAATATGTCATTAGGTTTAAGCAGTGACTCTCCTTTGTTACGAGACGCTGTGAACCGAGCATATGCTGCAGGAATTTTACTAATTGGAGCTAGTGGCAATGACGGTGTTGGAACGCCTGTTAATTATCCAGCTAACTATGATTCTGTTATTGCTGTTTCTTCAGTTACCCAATTGAAAACAATTTCTAGCTTTTCCTCTACTGGACAACAAGTGGAATTCACTGCACCCGGTAGTAGCATTATAAGCACTTACAAAATGTTACCAGGCCAACAAGGAACTTATGAACCATTAAGTGGTACATCAATGGCTGCGCCTCATGTTGCTGGATTTTTGGCACTTCTTAAACAAAAGAATCCTCATATGTCGGCTTCAGAGCTTCGTGAAGAATTACAGTGGTATGTAGATGATTTAGGAGACGAAGGTCGAGATGAATTATTTGGGTACGGCTTTATAAATTATTTAGCTTTAGATACAGAGCCCCCAGCTAACATTACAAACTTGCTAACTAGTTCCGTTTCAGATCAATCTATTTCTCTTTCATGGACAAATCCGACAGATGAAGATTTTGAAAAAGCCCTTATTTCTTTAAATGATGAAATGATTGGAGAAACTACAGGAAATACTTTTACTATTCATGAGCTATTACCAGACACTGAATATCAGATTGTCATATCCTCCACTGATAAAAGAGGAAACAAATCTGATGGTGTTCTACTCGTTGTTCAAACATTAGCATCATCAATTGAAGAAAGTGCTGAGGAAACTGAGCAACCAGTAGGAGAACCAATCCAAGAAGACGAGGAAACTCAAACAATTACACTTGAAGAAATTAATCACTTCCAAGTTTCAAGCAAAACTTCTCATTCAATTTCTGTTGAATGGTCGAACCCTGACCATGTTGACTTTGAGAAAGTAAACTTATATTTAAATGGAGAGCTTACTAGTGAAGTCTCTTATCCAAATACGTCATATACGTTTTCACAACTCGCTTCTTCTACTCAATATGCAATTACCGCCAAAGCTGTTTATGCTGGCTCAGAATCAGAAGGTATTAGGATTACAGTTGAAACCGAACCATTGCATAATGAAAATGTTGAAGACGAAACTGATAATCCTTCAAGAGACAACGATAATGACCAAAATAACAATAATGATGGTCGTATAGAAGAGGACCGAGATGACGAGGAAGCTGACTCTCCTTCCAATGACAACGATAATGACCAAAATAACAATGATGATGGTCGTATAGAAGAGGACCAAGATGACGAGGAAGCTGATTCTCCTTCCGATGACAACGATGATGACGAAGATAACAATGATGACGGTCGTTTGGAAGAGGATCGGGATGACGAGGAAGCTGACTCTCCTTCCAATGACAACGATAATGACCAAAATAACAATGATGATGGTCGTATAGAAGAGGACCAAGATGACGAGGAAGCTGATTCTCCTTCCAATGACAACGATGATGACGAAGATAACAATGATGATGGTCGTTTGGAAGAGGATGGGGATGAAGCAAACTCTGAACCTCCTACAAATAACGATGACAATACCGAAAATGTTGAAAACAATCCTAGCCTTCCAGTACCTGAATCAGAAACAGATAATGAACAGAATCATGAAATCCCTGTCCCTACCGAGGTCATGAAATTGCACTTACCATATGGTATCAATATGTTAGTTAGAACATTTAAAGAAGCTGCTTTTGAATTAGGTGGCATAATGGGTACGAGAGTTTTAGATTCACAAGGGAATGACGTTGATGGCAATCGTGATATGGAAGATGGTTTTATTGTCATCCAAAATGGTAGAGCTTATATTATTGAGATTGTTCGATACGAGCTTGATAGCTCACCTGTACAACAACCTAGTCATGGAGTACCTGCCCCTCCAAATCCAAATGTGACAAAACCAAAACCTAGTACTCCAGTAAAAGCACCAGTCAACGCTAAGCCGATTAAAGTACCTTCAAAGCCAAGTGTTGAAAAGCCAAAACAAAAGCAAGAACAAATTGCAACTACTGGACCAAAACAATCGAAACAAAAGAAAGTTCAACCTATTAAACAACCAACAGTAACAAAAGTGGTAAACACACCACAAAGAACACCATTAACTTCTTCTACCGAAAGCATAGCCCTTTCACCAGTAAGTGATACAAGGTTCGAGATTGAAAAAATTGCCCAGCTTTCAGGAACTACCATATCTTCTTTAACTGATGAGGAAGCGATTCAAGCGATTCGATTAGATATTCAGAAGAAAAAAGAAGACAAAATGCTAGCAATTGCAGATTTATTAGGCGTGAGTGTTGATGAACTAGACAACGGAACAACGAAAGAGTTGATGGAAAGACTAAAAGACCAGAAACAATCACTTTTAGTAGAAATTGCTGAAAAAGTGAATGTATCCGTTGAAGGACTTTCATTTAATGAAGCCATTTCATTCATAAAAAAACAACTTCAAGAAACGGTACAGATTCGCATTGAGGACCTTGCTAGTAAGCTAGACGTTTCAATTATTGGGTTAACACCTAATGAAGCATTAACAATAATAAAAGAAGCAGTGAAAGGAGAATAAACATGAAGAAAACTATAATACTATTTGCTATTTCTCTGCTTCTTGTTTCAACTGGTTGTACAAAAAAAGAAGTTACTCCTCCTCCTGTATCTGATGAGGAAGTGGCTAATCTTGAACAAACCATTACCGAGTTAACGGATACTGAAGATGCCTTAAATGAACTGGAAAACACAGTAATGGAACTTGAGAAACTAGAACAAGAACTATTAGAGCTAGAGCGCTTAGAAATGGAATTGGAAGAAATAGAATAGGCTTATAATCACCAACTACCCACCCTTTACGGGTAGTTGGTTCTACTTTTCTTGAAAGGATGTTAGGAATTGGGAGACAAACCATTTGATGAGCTAAAAAGACTTGAAGAAGAATGGAAAGAGCTTGAAGAGATGCAAAAAGAAATGGAAGAAATGGAGCAAGAGGAACGAGAATATCAAGAAATGCAGGAACTTCTAAATGATATGAAAGAAACAGAAGAGCTTGACCGTTTTGAAAAAGAGTTTAAATCTGAGCTTGAGCTAGAAAAAAACAAAAAGAAACCTAAAAGCTTATTAAACTTATTTGGGTTATTAAAAAAATAATATAAGAAAAACGCGGGAGGGTCTTTTCTTTCAAGCGAAGTGCGCAGCCTTCGCTCTTCTTGAAATAGCTTTCAAAGCTTCACTGCTATTTCAAAATTTTTATATGCTTTCTTATATGTTAAAAAATGCATCTTCATATTTGGTAGATGCATTTTTTTAATAGGTTCACCTGCTATGGTTTTTGTTCTTCATATAATCGATGAGTGAGCGCATAATCAAGTGCCGGTTGTGGAACTAAATATCGGACACTTAACCCATCAGCAATCCGTGACCGAATTAAAGTCGAACTCGTCTCAATGTTGACTCCTTTACTTAAACAATCAAAGCGGTGTTCATGTTTTGTTAAAAAGGAGTTTTTCGCAATAATACCGGCCATATCAAATCCTTCTCTTCCCATAACAATAAAGTAATTGTTTTCAATCAGTTCAAACCCTTTATGCCAATTTGTTATAGACGCTAGGTTATCGGCACCCATAACAAAGACTAACTCGTCCTTTGGGTATTGTTGTTTTAACTTTTCCATCGTGTTATACGTATACGTCTCCCAACCTTCTGCATCCATTTCAATAGGACTCACTTGGATTTTCTCATTGTCAGCAATTGCAAGCTCCACCATTTTTAAGCGATGTTCGTCCGCTGTTAACGCTCGGTCTTTGTCCCGCCGCTTTTGAGAAGAAGGGACAAGAATAATACCATCTAGTTTCCGTCGGTCGATGACCATTTCCATTGTGACTAGATGCCCAATCGTAATCGGGTCACATGCAGATCCAAATACACCGTACTTTGCCATTCCACCCACCCCTTTATCTACCTTTATAAGTTTACTTTCTCTAGCCGCGGATTCGGGTTGTACCTTCTCCCTTTTTTCGCTTCATGCTCACCATCAAGCAACACATTATCACCAGTAAAACCAATGTTTACTTTTAGTAGGCTTCCTCCGATTCCATACACATCAACAGGTGCTTCTTCATCTTCAAATTGTTTAATCCGTTCGGCGGTAAACCCTCCACTAACAACAATTTGAACATGCTGTAGTCCTTCCTCATCTAATGCATGCCGAAGTGCTTTTACTAATGGAACATTGACACCACGAGGATCAAACGTACCTAATACTTCTTCATGACGGATAAAATATTTATCAATCATCGTTTTTGATGTATCAATACGAACCCCTTTTAATTTTTTTCCAAATGCTTTCCCAACTTTAATTGAATCTGTAATGACGTCATTATTATAATCGGTTAAAGCGATTAAATCATCATCCGGAAATGTATTTAAATAGGCCCGAGACGCTTCGACAATATCGCCATTAAAAAGTTGAATTAACGCATGGGGCATCGTGCCTAATCCTTTCTCTCCCCACCATTCGTTCATTGCATGTGTTGCTTGTGCGGTCATCCCACCAATATAAGCCGCATACCCATCTCCTACTTGGTTGCTAAAATGGTCATCACGGTCACCCATGAAAATGACTTTTTTTCCAGTGGCTGCTTTTACAACACGGTATACATTTGTTGCTACACTTGTGCGTCGTGCGAGAATCCCGTCGATAATTCCTTCTAGAAAGCCAAATTGATGATACCCACCTTTGACCGTTAGTACAGTTTCAAATGGTTTGATTTTGTCTCCATCTTTAAGAGCATAGATTTCCAATGTATCTGGTGCATCAGCAAACGTTTGAATGAGTGCAATCGCTTCATCGATCCCACAAAGAACGGCATGTTCTTTTTGAAAAAACTGCATCGTTACGACCTTGTCTTGTTTGTATTTCTTTGCAATTTCTCTTGTTTTTAAAAAGTAAACAGCTGAATACCACCCTTCACCAACACGTTCATCAAATTTAAATGTTTTGTTAGTTAATCGCTCGATTTCTCCTTGTATTTTTAGTGCAATTTCCTTTCCCATCGTTTAGTCCTCCCCTCGTTTTACAACGGTACCATTTAGCACGTTTTGAATATGCTCAAGTGCGTATTCATGTCCTTTTGGATTAAAACTAGCAGCAGCGGCTTCATAGACGGTGATGCTGTAGCCAAGATTATACGCATCAATCGCTGTATGCAATAAACAAATATCTGTACATACACCAACAAGCTCAATTTCATTAATGTGACGTTCCCGTAATTTTATATCTAAATTTGTTCCAGCAAACGCACTGTACCGTGTTTTATCAATCCAAATGACATTCTTTGATTGTTCAATTTCTTGATAATACGCTCGTAATTGACCAAATAGTTCTCGGCCCTTTGTATTACGTATATTATGTTCAGGGAAAAGTTTGCTTTCTGGATGATAATGGTCTTCCTGATCATGCAAATCAATAGCAAATACAATGTAATCATTTTGCTCATATGCTTTTTTTGTTCTTTCGATAATCGCGGTTTCAATCTGTACAGCTGGTTCTCCAACCGGTAATGCTCCGTCTACAAAATCCTTAGTGTAATCAATATTAATTAATGCTTTTGTCATTGTCTTCACTCCTTATATTAATTGTCAATTAACGAATTGTTAATTTATTACGAGAGGAAAGGGTGTTTCACTCTACTCATAATCTATTTTTTATCGATATATCGTATGGACACTTTGATAATCTACAAAGCGGTATAATCGCGTTGGACGTTTAGACTCTTTAGTTGGTACTGTCATTTTCGGCTCGCCATCTTTATTTGTAACAAGTTCAATGAATGGCAATGTTGGTGCTTTTCGAAAAAAGGAAGACTTTGTTCCAAGCACAGATGCTGGTGCTACGGCTAACAACACATCACGTAAATCAGAGAGGATAAATTCTTGTGGTAAAAAATTTTTAGCAACGGTTGTCTCAAGCATGTCTCTTGTAATAAAAGCAAGGGCATCTTTTATGATTTGGTTATGGTCAAATGCTAAGTCTAGCTTAAATACATCTTGGATTGAAAATAAGGCAACTTCTTTGGCATCATCAGAACCTTTGCGACTTTCCAACAGTTTTTCTTGGACAATGGCATAATGAGCATTTGATATAATCCAGCCTCTCGGGTCTCTTCCTTCTTTATCATACACATTAAAATGTTGGACATGAATATTCGTTACTTTCGTTTCTTCCTCAAGCTCTCGAATAGCCGCTTCATACGCTGTTTCTCCAGGGTCAATAAACCCTCCTGGTAGCGCCCACTTATTTCCTTCAATGTTCGGATTGCCTTCTGAATCATTGTCTCCCCGCTTAATAAGCAATAACTTTAATACACGACTTGTTGTTTGCTCTTCATTAATAAAGGAATTGTCTTTTGCAATTGTGAAAACTGCAATGTCTGCTGTATAGCCATCAGGAGTTCGATATTTCGTTGGGTCATATTTTTTTAAAAACTCTTCTTCTGTTTGATCTGTCAAAAAAGTAAACTCCTTTCTTTTCGAGAGTATTAATTATCAATTTGTTAATTGTTATTTATATTATATTTGCTTTTTTTTACAAATGCAAGGATTTTTCCTTACCCCACTTTTGGTTGCTTGCTCTCTTTTTTGCTACTCTCCGAATGCTGCTCAACAAATACACTTATTATCGCAAAAGTAAGTAATACTAAAATCCCGATTAATGTACCTGTTGACCACTGCACCCTAGTATCAAATATTTGAAAGAAAAATGTAAACACAGGAATAAAGGCAATGCTAATCATGACAAAAAATGGCTCACAAACACGAATACCAAGTTGTAATAAATAAAGAGGGAGAATGACGCCAAACACAGTTACTACAGCGATCCAAATCAAGTCAGTAAAAACAACAAACTTCATAGAACCATTTCCAGTGGCGATTATTAGAGTAACCGGAACAATGATGTAAAAACGGTGAGCTAATATTGTCGTTGAATTCCAGCCGCGCTCACTTAATTTTTTCCGCATACACAGCAGCAAATCCACAAATCAATGAGGCAAGTAAACCTACCACCATATGGAGAGAAGAGCTTAGCTCAACTCCAGAACGACCTGTAAGTGAAGTCCAAAATAAAAAACAGCTACCAATTAAAATTCCAACCCCAATTCCCCATTTAGCCGGGCTAGCTTTTTGTGAAAATAAAAGCTTTCCAAGAAGTAGGGCAAATAACGGCCCCACTCCAATTTCAATTGCACTGACAATGGCTGGCTCGACATATTTAAGCGCATAGTAAAATGTAATAATGGCGACAGCTGTACTAGCATTTAAAAAAAGAAGGTCCTTTTTTCCTTCTTTTATGAGAAATGTTCGATTACTCTTTGAAAAATGAGAAAGCACATTAAACACAATAATCGTTATGGAAAAGCTAATAAATATAAAGACAAAAGGGTCTAACCCTTGGACTTTGTTCGCGTAATATACTTGTGTAGCGGCACTAAAAATGGCAGAGCCTAGTAAAAACATCGCTCCTAATAAAAAAACAGAACTCTCCTGTCTTGGATTATTCATTTATATAATCTCCCATTTCAATGTTTTATCCATAGGGTAACATTTTTTTTACAAAGAATGGGTCCAAAACACAAATAAAAAATAAAAAATGGTAATTCCAATGAACAACATGAGTATTCGAAAGACCGTTACATACATATGTTTTGGAAAGAGCCATTTACAAATCCATAATAAAAAAGCAAACAATAATGTCACCATTGTTTCAAATCCAAACAATTCAATAAAATGGTCATCGTCCTGTTCTTTTGGTTTAAACACGTAATACAAACAAATAAATCCTGGAACACTCAACAGCAGAAGCAGAATTAAAGGAACGAGTGATGTTTTTAAATCTATGGGATTTTGTTCAATTGAACCCGCTGGTCGTTCAGTAGAGAATAACGATATGTCATGCAATAAAATAGGCGCAACTAAAATAACACAAATAAAAGCTACACTAAGAACGGCTGCTATATAGGGAAATCTATGTTGGAATGGATTGGATTGACCATTTACATTAATTTTTGCAAACATGTCTTGCTTTTCTTCCTTAGTTAAATAGACTTTTTTTTGGAGCGATTGGAATTGTTGTTCATAGTTCTGAAATGAATCCATTTGAATAGCCCTCCTTCTCCCATTCTGTTTTAAACGCTTTCAGTCCTCTTATCAAATTCGATTTCACCTTGCTTTCACTCCACCCAAGAATATTGGCGGTTTCTTTTGTAGAAAGTTCTTTTATTTTTCTTAATACAATGACATCTCTATAATTTCTTTTTAAACTTTGTAGAACTTGTATTATTTCTCGTTCAGATTCCGTAAACAAAAATTGATTTTCAGGGGATTCTGCACTTTTGGCTCTAGCAGAAATGAGATGCTGGAACAACATGATTTTTTTGTTACGACGAATCATATCGATTGTCATATTTCTCGCAATTCGAAATAGCCATGCTTTTGGATTCCGACCATCAAAGCTGCTCATTTTTTCATAAGCTTTTATAAACGTATCTTGCGTTAAATCTTTCGCTTCGTTATAATCTGAAATCATAAAATAAATATACTGAAAGATATCATCACAATACTCTTCATACCAGTTTTTCAACAACAATTTCGACTCTTCATGATTCACTCTCACCTCTCCTTTCTCTTATAAGTAAAACGAATTCATTCACAAAAAAGATGCACTTTTATGTTTTTTCATTCAACAAAGGAATCAAGGGTACACTAACAAACAGATTTTTACTGAAGGAGGGATAAAGTGTTGTCTTATTTACTCTTATTACTAGGCTTTGCTCTTCTTATTAAAGGGGCAGAATATTTTGTTCAAGGTGCATCAAGCATTGCTGCTGCGTTAAAGGTCTCTCCAATGTTGATTGGATTAACGATTGTCGCCTTTGGAACAAGTTCACCGGAAGCAACCGTAAGTATAGTTGCAGCTATGGAGCAAAATGCTGGAGTTGCAGTTGGAAATGTAGTCGGCAGTAATATTTTTAACATAACCCTTGTTGTGGGGGTGGCTGCTTTTTTATATCCATTAAGGGTAGAAAGTAATACCATTCGTAAAGAAATTCCTTTTACATTATTAGCAAGTATTGCTTTACTCATTTTACTTAGTGATAAAATGCTACAATTTGTATCGGATAATGTTTTAACTCGCAGTGATGGCATTATTCTCTTATTGTTTTTTGCTGTTTTTTTATATTATTTATTTGAAGTCGCTAGACAAAATTGCGTGAAAGAAGGTACAGCATCACCGAAACAATCGTTGTCTTGGGGGAAACTCATATTCATTACAATTATAGGATTAGCCGCCATTATTATCGGTGGTGATCTTGTTGTCAATCATGCTACTTCAATTGCCTTGTCATTTGGAATGAGCCAAACGTTAGTCGGATTAACAATTGTTGCTGTCGGTACCTCATTGCCAGAACTCATCACATCGATTACCGCAGCATTAAAAAAAGAAAGTGATATCGCATTAGGCAATATCGTTGGTAGTAATATTTTTAATATTTTATTTGTCCTTGGTTCTGCTTCTGTCATTTCCCCATTATGGGTTGAGGATAAAATTTTTGTGGATGTTTATATCATGATTGTTTTCACTCTGCTTTTATTGCTATTTTCTAGAACCAATTATAAAGTCGGGAAAATCGAAGGAGTTATTTTAGCAAGCTTTTACGTCATTTATATGGTTTATATTATCATCCGTAATTAGGAGTCGATCTGATTATATGGTGAGGTAACGCTTGTTGTTCGATCCAGCTCTCAACAATCTCATTAAATAACATCGGGTTTGCTAAAGACACACCATGACCTATATTAGAAATCACTAACCCTGTAATAGAAGGATGACTTTTGATAAGGTCTTGAAGCGACTTTTTCATAATTGACCGTTCTTTTTCCCCAACAGTAACAAGGATGTTTGCTTTTGCATTAGAAAACGTGGCCGGAATCGTAAATGCCATGTTTTCTTCCATGATCCGTAGAAATGTATCTTTTTTTACTTGTTTACTTTCTTGAAAATAAACATCAAACAAATCTTGTTGAATATACATCGATTTCGCTTGTAGTTGGGCAAATGATTTCAATTTTACTAGCGGAAAGGTAAACATCATCGACCTTAGCATTAGTTTTGCAAAGGGAATCGGGCGAACTAACGGACTGTTTACTATCGCATTATTGATTACGTTAGGATTTATACTGAGCATCGAGATTAGAACTTGAGCACCTAAAGAAAATCCAACAACGGTAACAGCTCTTCCGTTTCTTTTTTCCTCTAGTAACGCGAGAACCTGTTCTGCACTTTCTTTTATTGTAAACGAGGTCGTATTTTCACTCTTTCCTTGTTCAGGTAAATCAGGAACGAGGCAATGGTACCTTGAAGAAAAGTAGGAAACTTGTTTATCCCACATCCATCCACTTACTCCTCCGCCATGAAGAAACACAAGTAGTGGGTTGTCATTTGAGCCGTATTCTTTGTAATAAAGATTCATTTTAACTTCCTTTCTATATATTCTTTGACTCTAATCACTTGCTTGTTCACTCTGTCTGCTGTACGATGAGCAAGGAGAAATTGCAAGGGAAGTGGAATAATGGAGAGTCATCTTTTAGCAAATTTATACCGCGTTCGATACATTGAACGTTGGAGTTTAATGAGAAATGTAATGAAAGAAAATGTAGCCGAACATTCCTATCATGTTTCGCTTTTAACACACTGCTTATGTTCCATTGCTTCTGAAATTTATGGGAAACAAATTAATACAGAGAAAGCGGTAACGTTATCACTGTTTCACGATGTAACAGAGGTATTTACGGGCGATATCCCCACACCGGTGAAACATCATAACCGGGATATTCTAAATAACTTCCGTGATATTGAAAAGCTTGCTGCGGAAAAATTAGTGAAGCAAGCACCAAATGAGTTAAAGCATGTTTATCAAGAAGCCATTTGTGATTCTACTGATGACGAGTTGATGAATTATATAAAAGCGGCTGACCTGATTGATGCTTATTTAAAATGTACAATTGAACTGTCAGCAGGAAATCGTGAATTTGTCGTAGCAAAAAAACAAATTGAAGAAAAAATTATCCAACTAAACATGCCTGAAGTAGACTATTTTCTTCGTCATTTTGCTCCTAGCTTTGAAAAAACATTGGACGAGATTTCAGAATAGAAGTCTGTCATTTCTAACGGACATACGTTCCGTTATTCTTATGTTTTTTCACCTTTTTCTACTGCAAACGGACATCCATTCCGCTATTTCACTTAAATTCAAAGATATTTTCGGATATCCATTAACATAACGGAACAGATGTCCGTAACATCTTGAAAACTAGCTTTTTTTTTGAAATAACGGATCTCATGTCCGTTAACTTTTTTAGCTAACAATATGATCGAGTGTTTTTTCTAAAGTATCAAACTTAAATTGATAACCTTCCTGTTGCAATCGTTCAGGAAGAACCCAACGACTCTTTAACACAAGCTCCGTTTCGGTCTTAATAAAGACAGCCCCTAACTCAAGCATCCATTTCGGTGCAGGTAATCCAAATGACCTATTCATCGCTGTACGCATATGCTTCATTAGCTCACGATTAGTGACAGGATTAGGAGCAGCGCCATTAAATACTCCACTTAGGTCTTCTCTATCTTGTAAAAATAAAACAATTTGATATAAATCCTCAACATGAATCCAACTGAACTTTTGATTTCCTTTTCCTTGTGCTCCTCCAAGTCCAAATTTTACAAGGTTTTGATACGGCGTCATTACCCCGCCACCTTTTCCTAGTACTATTGCTATTCGTAACGCAATTTGTCTTGTCTTTGGTAAATCAAACGAAAAGAACGCTTCTTCCCACGCTTTGGCAACATCAACAGAGAAACCAGACCCTAATTCTCCTTTTTCTTCTGTCATCGCCCGATCTTCTGCATGACGATAGATTGTCGCTGTACTAGAGTTAACCCAAAGTTTCGGGGGATGTTCGCATTGTTTAATGACTTCACCAAGTAGTTTCGTAGTTCTCACTCGTGAGCCCATAATTTCCTGTTTATTTTTTTCGTTATATCTACAGTTAACTGATTTACCTGCTAGATTAATAAGCAATTCTGCCTCATTGACTGCCTCAACAAGTGCAGTATGATCATCCCATGATATATGTTGTGGTTGTCTAGAGATAATTTTCACATCATATCCGTTATTCCGCCATTGTTTCTCAAAATACTGACCAATAAAACCTGTACCACCTGCTATGACTATTTTTTTCGTCATATGTATCGACTCCATTCCTAGCATTCTTTTCTTTATATTATAACGTTATTTACAATCTTTTAACGATTTATTTTCAATCCCTCTTACTAAAGTAGTATCGGCTACAAAGCATGCTTCAAGTATTTTTATAAATATCCATAAATGATTTTATCTAATAATCCATGACACATTCCACCCTGATTTTCATACTGTGATAAAACCTACAAAAAAAGGGGAGGAATGTGTCCTTATGCAAACTTTAACTATGATAAAACAAGGTCTTCACCTACATTGTATTCCTGTCGTCGAAACTGACCTTCTGTATATTCATAACGTATTACAAACAATTAATCAAGCTCAAACATCGTTTGATGATCACCCCATGCTCCATGAAAAAGCACCGATTACAGTTGTAGACCCTGAGGTGATCCAATTTGACTGAACTTTATTCTTTCTCTGCGACAGAGCTTGCTAGGTTATTAAAATCGAAACAAATTTCTCCAGTTGACATTATTCAATCTACATTTGATCGCATAAAGCAAGTAGATTCTTCCGTCAATGCGTATATTACAACATTAGAAGAAATAGCACTTCGACAGGCTACCTTAGCAGAAACAGAAATAATGAATGGATTATATAAAGGTCCACTACACGGTATTCCGATTGGCATTAAAGATAACTATGAAACGAAAGGAATTCCGACGACAGCTGGATCAAAGATAAAAGAAAACTATATTCCAGATCAAACTGCTACTTCTGTTGAAAAGTTGCTATGTGCGGGCGGAATTATGACTGGAAAACTAAATATGCATGAGTTTGGAGGTGGGCTAACAAATACGAACATCCATTACGGTCATACGAGAAACCCGTGGAATTTACAACACACTCCTGGTGGGTCTAGTGGTGGAAGTGCTGCCGCATTAGCTGCTGGTTTGGCTACACTTACTACTGGAACCGATACATTTGGTTCCATTCGTGTTCCTGCTTCTATGTGTGGAGTCTATGGCTTAAAACCAACGTATGGTTTAGTGAGTACAAAAGGAGTTACACCGTTAGCTTGGTCATTAGATCACGCAGGACCAATGGCTCGTTCCGTATCCGACCTTGCCCTTATGTTACAAGTGATGGCTGGCTATGATCCTCAAGACCCTGCTAGCATTAAAGCACCAGTACCACATTACAAAGAATACTTACGAAAGGGAATAAAAGGGATAAAAATCGGTGTTCCTACCAGCTATTTAGAAGGATTGGATGAAGATGTTTCATTCTTATTTAATAGCGCTTTACACACACTTCAACAACTTGGGGCAACCATTACAGAGGTGAAAATAGAAGAATTATCACTTTCTAGCTTTGCCAATTATGTCATTACAACTGGTGAAGCTGCCACATATCATTATGAAAAGCTTCAACAAAACTTCGAGGATTATGCACCAGATGTTCGAATTTTCTTTGAAACAGGGGTACTCACAAATACACCTCAATATGTAAGGGCTCAACAAGCACGTCGCGCGCTCACTGAAGCATTCCAATCTGTATTTGACGAAGTCGACCTTTTACTTGGACCAACCGTTCCGATTATAACACCAGCGTTTGCTGAAGAAATGGTAAAACAAAATCTAGAAATAACAAAACGCTCTATGCCTTTTACAGCACCACCCAACTTAACTGGTACACCTAGTCTAGCAGTTCCTATGGGTGTCGCTCGCAATGGCGTTCCTGTTGGAATGCAGTTCATCGGAAACCACCTGTCTGAAAAACTTTTATTTCAAGTAGGAAGTAGCTGGGAGGAAACAAACCCACTAGATAAGAAATAAAGCATCAATAAACCAAGAGAGTCATTCTCTTGGTTTATTAAAATTTTTCATTCCATCTATCTTTTCTCATTGTTTTTGCACAACATATGTCACTGCATTTGTTTTCAATAATACTGCTTTATTATCGCGATTAATTTGAAAAGACAAAGGCTTAATTGTGGATTGA
The DNA here is from genome assembly GCF_000621445.1 of Alkalihalobacillus bogoriensis ATCC BAA-922. Taxonomy (GTDB): domain Bacteria; phylum Bacillota; class Bacilli; order Bacillales; family Bacillaceae_F; genus Bacillus_AO; species Bacillus_AO bogoriense. The sequence continues at coordinate 33,571 of NZ_JHYI01000039.1, forward strand.
AGAAGTTTCCAGCCGTAATAAGCTTGCTGGAGTTTATTCAACATCTCAGTTGTAGAGAGGTTTACTTCAATGAGAGGATTTAAATTCTCATTTGTTTGCATATCGATTTCTTCTAGTTCTGAATTGACAATAAGACAGTTGATCCCATTTCCTTTTGTTGCTGCTTCGATTCGTGAAAGGACATTATCTAATGTCTGTTCAGAATCTACATGCTCTAGACAAGAAACGGCAACGATAAAGTCATATTCATTTGTTCCCATTGAATAAGTGCCAATGTCAGATTGAATAGCTTTAATCTTATTTTCAACACCATATTGTTTACTATATTGTTTTAACTTTTGTAAAGCCGATTCAAGAATATCTACACAAACAACATCCCCTTCTCTGTCTACCATGTTTTGCGCGATAGGGATACTATTTCTACCAACACCGCTACCTAAATCCAACACCTTTATTTTTTCATTCTGAGATAACATACAAAATGAATCGATTACCGTTTTTACTGGTTTATGTAACCAAGAACCTTCTTCAAATAATCGGTAGTTTTCATAACAAGACTCATGATACCGTTTTTCCTCTTCCCTTATTCGCTGAATGTGATCCAAAACTGCCTCCTTGTTACTTCACTTTAAATTTCTTAAATCATTTTATGTTTGACCTGACAGATCAAACATTTTCCTGTACGGACATTTGTTCCGCTATTCCCTCCAATTCAGCCTCGTATCTCTCATCAAATGTAAAATAATGAAATTCATGTCCGGACCCCTACGAAAAATATGGACAATTTGCAATAATAACGGAACAAATGTCCGTAACAATTAAAAAAACACAAACAAAACATCGTCTGTTTGTGTTATGTTGCAGGTTTGACTTGATACACGAGCTTTTCAATTTTTGGATACCAAAACTGAATGTATGGTCCAATAAACAATGCAACAATTAATGTACCGAATCCAATCGGACCTGCAACGAGTAAAGCTAAAAGTAAAGCTAATAATTCAGTTAACATTTTTGCAACCATAAGTTTAAACCCAAATAACATTTGTAAAGCAATCATAAAACCATCAACAGGAATTGGCGCAAATCTTGCTTGTAAATATGTTGCGACTCCGATTGAAATAAGGGTCAATCCTATCGCAAATGTTACAATTTGCATAAGTATCTCGGCAACCTCAAGTTGTCGAAACGCAATCAATAACCAAAAATCAACAAAATATCCGAGCAAAAGCGTTGTCAAGATGGATGTAACTTCAGGACGTTTTCTAAGCAATAACGCATTGACACCAATCATAGTTAAACTGACGATAATAACCCATGTTCCCACTGTTAAGCCAACTCGCTGTGACAAGCCAACTGTCAGAGCATCCCAAGGACCCACTCCAAGGTTGGCGTTAATCGTTAGTGACACACCACAAGATAAGATAAATAAACCGAAGACATAACATAATCCCCGCTTAAATGTAAGATTCACAATATCACCTATTCTATTTAAGACTCTTTTTATAGCATCCCAAGTATCGCAAACGACAATCAGTTTCGCAAATAAAACGTCTGATATTATCATTCGGTTTTCTCCACAACAGCATACTTATGCCAATTCCCAAACATATAGTACCCACTAGCAAACAAACTACTAATGATAAAACTTACGCCCATGCCAAGCGCGATGCCATCTTCCCCCAGCCATACAGCAAACCAATACGTCAAAGGATATCGTAACACCCAAAAAGAAATGATATTGAGTATTAATACAGGGAAGAATGCTCCAGCTGCACGGACAATCCCATTTAAGACAAAATTAATACCTAGAAAAGGATAAAAAAAGGCGACTAACCGCAAATAGCGAGCACCGTATTCAATTGTTGACTCATCATTTACAAATAACGCGATAAATATTGGTGCAAAAATAAAGGCAATACAACTTATGATAACAGTCACAGTTCCAATTAAAAATAATCCACTTTTCGTTATTAATGAAACTCGATCCCACTTTTGTGCGCCAATATTTTGACCAGCCATACTATTTACGGCCGAACCTAGCGTCATCGCTGGTAGCATAATTAAACTGTCGATTCGTTGAGCCGCACCAAAACCAGCGACAACTTCTTCTCCAAAAGTGGTTACGACCGACATAATTGCCATCACCCCAGCCGATATCACCATCATCGACAATCCCGATGGCAATCCCATTCGAAACAATGCTATAAATTGAGTTTTTTCTGGAATTGTCGGCATGGTGAAAGGAACACCTGTTTTTGTAATCGAATAAATCAATCCATATAAAAATGCAATACCTTGCGAAACAATCGTAGCTAATGCTGCTCCTTCAATTCCCATATTAAAGCCAGAAATAAACAACGGGTCTAAAATCGTGTTTAAAATAACTGCGATAATCACAAAACGTATCGGTGTTTTGCTATCGCCCATTGCTCTTAACACTGTTCCAATAAAATTATAACCGAATAAAAACACAATCCCGATAAAATTAAGTTGTAAATAAGAAACCGCCATTGGTAATGTCGTATCTGGTGTTCCTAGCCATATTAATATTGTTTCAGCAAACATCAGTCCAATGATTCCTAACACAATGGTCAATGTTCCAAGGACAAATACAAATGTATTTAATGCTTTTTTTAAGCCTTCTTCATCCTTTGCTCCCTTATATTGTGACAAAACCGTCAAACTGGCTCCGTTCACACCGATAATAAACGAAAGAATAGTAAAGACGACTGTCGCAGAAATCGATATCGCTGCTAACGCATGGGACCCAATTAAATTTCCAACCCAAATGCTATCGATAAATTGATACGAAGTTTGCAGCAGGTTTGCAAAAAAAATCGGCCATGAAAACAATAACATCTTTTTTGAAATCTGTCCTTCGGTAAAATCCATTTGATTACTTGAATGTCCCATGGCACTCCCCTTTTTTCTTCTCTATAGGAGTATATTTATAAATAGCCCTAATTACGAAAGAATTGAGAAATTTGAAGTTCTTCTTCAGTATGGGGCAACATGCTCAATTTTTCAAAAAAATTAGATTATCTCTTCAAAACAAAAAAACTGCTCGTGAGCAGTTTAATTCTATGTATAAGATGGTGCGGGTGAAGGGAGTCGAACCCCCACGTCATAAGACACTAGATCCTAAGTCTAGCGCGTCTGCCAATTCCGCCACACCCGCAATTTTTTTTAAAAATGGTGAGCCATGAAGGATTCGAACCTTCGACCCTCTGATTAAAAGTCAGATGCTCTACCAACTGAGCTAATGGCTCTTGCTTTGTTGAAACAAAATATTACTGTAAACCAAATGGTGCCGGCCAGAGGACTTGAACCCCCAACCTACTGATTACAAGTCAGTTGCTCTACCAATTGAGCTAGGCCGGCATATGGTGGAGGATGACGGGATCGAACCGCCGACCCCCTGCTTGTAAGGCAGGTGCTCTCCCAGCTGAGCTAATCCTCCGTTGTGTTGTTGAAGATATTCAATGATGTTCCCTGTTTCTTCCTCTTCTCGTTTTCCAAGAGGCTAATGCGTCGAAACAACTCGTTGCATATTCAAGCAGTGATGCTTGTAGCTGAGCTAATCCTCCGTAGTATTTTTGATGTTAATTCAATGTAGTACCCTGTTTCTTCCTCTTCTCGCTTTTCCCAAGAAGCTAATGCGTCGAAACAACTCGTTGCATATTCAAGCAGTGATGCTTGTAGCTGAGCTAATCCTCTGTTGTATTTTGAAGTTAATTCAATCTACAACCATATAATATAATGGTGACCCGTACGGGATTCGAACCCGTGTTACCGCCGTGAAAGGGCGGTGTCTTAACCGCTTGACCAACGGGCCATTATGGCTCCACAGGTAGGACTCGAACCTACGACCGATCGGTTAACAGCCGATAGCTCTACCACTGAGCTACTGTGGAATATGGTGGGCCTAAATGGACTCGAACCATCGACCTCACGCTTATCAGGCGTGCGCTCTAACCAGCTGAGCTATAGGCCCAACTTTCTAGTAATACGTAAAAAATGGTCGGGAAGACAGGATTTGAACCTGCGACCCCCTGGTCCCAAACCAGGTGCTCTACCAAGCTGAGCCACTTCCCGAACATAAAAAAATGGCGCGCCCTGAGAGATTCGAACTCCCGACCTTTTGATTCGTAGTCAAACACTCTATCCAGCTGAGCTAAGGGCGCAACTTTATTCATTATAAACAGTTTTACTGCTAGACATACTATTTAATAGAATTATGGTGCCGAGGGCCGGACTTGAACCGGCACGATAGTCACCTACCGCAGGATTTTAAGTCCTGTGTGTCTGCCAATTCCACCACCCCGGCACATACAAAGAACTAGGTACATTATTAAATTACGTCATATTTTGTTTAAATGACTTGTCCATTTGGACAGTACCTATTTGGAGCGGAAGACGAGATTCGAACTCGCGACCCCCACCTTGGCAAGGTGGTGTTCTACCACTGAACTACTCCCGCAAAAAAATGGCTGGGCTAGCAGGATTCGAACCTACGCATGACGGAGTCAAAGTCCGTTGCCTTACCGCTTGGCTATAGCCCAATATTTATAATAGATGGGGCGATTGATGGGAATCGAACCCACGAATGCCGGAGCCACAATCCGGTGCGTTAACCACTTCGCCACAACCGCCATGTTGTGTTTGTTTTGGCAGGGGCAGTAGGAATTGAACCCACACTGACGGTTTTGGAGACCGTAGTTCTACCTTTAAACTATGCCCCTATCATTAAGGAATGTTTAAACTAAATGGTGGAGGGGGACGGATTCGAACCGCCGAACCCTAAGGAGCGGATTTACAGTCCGCCGCGTTTAGCCACTTCGCTACCCCTCCATAAAATGGTGGCTCGGGACGGAATCGAACCGCCGACACATGGATTTTCAGTCCATTGCTCTACCGACTGAGCTACCGAGCCAACTATTATGTATGAATAAATTCTAAATCATTTTGTTAATGGCGGTCCCGACCGGGGTCGAACCGGCGATCTCCTGCGTGACAGGCAGGCATGTTAACCACTACACCACGGGACCATTTTTTAGAAATAAAAAGTAGTTTTGCTTTTTTAGGCAATCCTACAATGTTTTTTTGGTTGCGGGGATAGGATTTGAACCTATGACCTTCGGGTTATGAGCCCGACGAGCTACCAGACTGCTCCACCCCGCGACGTTATAAAGTTAATGGATGTTGTTTTCGCTCTGAAGTGAACTCTTCCTCTTCTTGCTTTCTCTACGATGTGTATGCGTCGAGTTTACTCGATGGGTTTTCATCGATGTTTCGCTCGTTGCTCCACCCCATGACGTTATAAAGTTATGCTTTTGTTTAATAATATGGCGGAGGAAGAGGGATTCGAACCCCCGCGCGGTTTAACCCGCCTGTCGGTTTTCAAGACCGATCCCTTCAGCCGGACTTGGGTATTCCTCCGCATT
>NZ_JHYI01000040.1 GCF_000621445.1 Alkalihalobacillus bogoriensis ATCC BAA-922
AAAAAGAATACGTAAGACAACAGCTTTCAGAAGAGAAAACGGGTGAAATCTACGGTAGGCGTAAAACCGATGTGGAACCAGTTTTCGGATTTTTGAAGGCTAATTTGCATTTCACTCGTCTGTCAGTGAGAGGCAAAGAGAAGGTGAAAAATGAATTAGGGTTTGCCTTCCTGGCGGTGAACTTGAGAAAGTACATTGCCAGGAGCGGCTAATATGATAATAATCCATCTAACGCTCCAACTAAAAAGGTTCCGAACATCATCTTTGGATGTTCGGAACCTTTTTCAATTATTTCTGGCTAGTTATGTCCCAGCCTCGTTTTTTATTTTAATATTTTCTTCAACTGTTCGACTTCTTCTTCAGATAATGTAATTCCTTTTCCCATTTTTTCATGGTTCGGTGCCCATTCTCGAATGTCATATTTCGGCGGTCTTTCGTTCCAGCTAATTAAATTTACTTCTTTTTGCCAGCCTTTTGCAGACGTTGACAACACTCCTAATGTTTCAATAATTTCATATTTAATCTCTGCCATCTTATCTATTCCTTCCTTTCCGCTCTCCACTTTATTCTTCCACAATTATCGTACCACATAGTAAGAAACTGAATCAAAATCAGGCACAATTTACAGAATCTTTAGGAACAAGAAAAAGGTGAGACTTCTTCGTATGATAATACGAGAAGACTCACCCGGTGGTATACACCGTCTTATATTTTTACTGACTCACCCGATAATTTCCACTGCTTTCTCCACCCTGCTTGTGCAACGAGAAGTAAACCTAATGCAACTAAAGCAATGAGGGAAAATGTAATAAAACCACTTGCATATGTGCCTGTCATGTCTTTTAATGTTCCTAAAATATTTGGTAAGAAAAACCCTCCAATTCCACCAGCAGCACCTACAATTCCTGTCACCATTCCGATTTCTTTTTGAAAACGTTGTGGTACAAGTTGGAAAATAGCACCATTCCCCATACCAAGACATCCCATACCGATAAACAAAATAACAGTGACTAACGCTAATGGCGGAAGAAATGCAACACCTGCCATACATACAGCTACACCGATGAATAAAAACTGAAGTAAACGAACACCACCAATTTTATCAGCGATATAACCTCCTACAGGTCGTAGAAAACTACCAGATGCAACAATTAAAGTTACGAAATCACCAGCACGAACTCCACTTACACTATATTGCGTTACAAAAAAGTAACTTAGAAAGCTAGCTAACCCGACAAATCCACCAAACGTTACACTATAAAGCAAGCAAAAATATAATGTGTCTTTCTCTTTAAAAACAGCAAAATATTGCTTTAACGGTTTTGGTGCTGGTTGATTCGGCGGTTCTTTGGCAAGAAATATATAAGAAAGTAGCACTAGTCCTAATGGGATAAGCGCAACACCGAATACTCCATTCCAGCCAACATACTCTGCAATACGCGGTCCGAATAAAGTCGCTAATAATGTTCCACTATTCCCCGCACCCGCAATTCCCATTGCTAATCCTTGCAAATGGGGAGGATACCAGCGACTTGCCATCGGAAGCGCTGCTGCAAAACTCGCACCTGCTACCCCTAGCAAGATTCCAATTAAAAATAATTCAGTGACCGTGTGTCCAAATAACCAGCCCCATAACAAAGGAATCATAGTAACGAGCATTCCACCTATGGCGGTTTTCTTTGGTCCAAAACGATCTGTTAACACTCCCATTACAATTCTGAAAAACGACCCGGCTAATATGGGTATTGCGACAATTAACCCGACTTGACCCGCTGTAAGTCCAAAATCAGCAGTAATATACACTCCTAATGCCCCTAGTAAAACCCAAATCATAAAGCTAATATCAAAGTATAAAAAAGACGAAAGCAAAGATGGAGCATGACCACTTTTCTTTAATTCAGATAGTTTCATAATTTCATCACCTCAATTTTATATTGAGTTCATTATTACAGAAGATTCTAACAACTACAGTAAATATGTCAGCATTACTTACAAGCATTTTTAAAACTCATGACAATAGCCTATAATTTCCGTTGTTAATTTCATGTATACTTATCTTAAGATGAAAGGATGGTGCCACGATTGGTTGCTACAATTGCTCTAACAAAAAATATAAACATCAAAGATGGTTCTCATATTCTTTATTTCTTTAATTCTCCTGAAAAATATATCGAAAACGCTTTGTCATTTATTCTTACAGCAAAATCTTTAGGACAAGCAGTTGTATTTATAGATAACGCTTTTCACACTAATACAGTTCAACATGCCCTCTTGCAGTATGTGGATGAGGGAGAAATTCAAGAATGGGTTACTTTCATTAATCAGGAACAGTTCTATGGTACAAATAGTGATTTTCAATTCGAACAAGTGTTAAGGAATTTTAAAAATGTTGTCAAGCCCTTTTTATCAAAACAAATCCCTGTTCGAGTGTGGGGATATATCGACTGGAAAGAACAGCCTGATATCGAGGAAAAACTGAACTCTTTTGAATGTGAATGTGATTTAACGATTAATGAAATGGGTTATATTACCGTGTGCGCCTACAACGGGAGGAAAGTACCAGCTTATATCCAAACGGAAATGATGCGCAGTCATGAATTTATAATGACCGACACCGACTTGGCGCCTTCCTCACTATATCATAAATCCGATCATTTGATTTATCCATCATTATCCATACAAAATAGTATCGAATCAGAAATGGACTTTTATAAGCAGAAACTCGATTTTATCCATGTCGTTGCTCATGAAGTGCGTAACCCGCTGACTGTCATAAAGTCTTTTGCCACGATTATTAAGTCCGAAATTGATAATCCTGATATTAAAGAAAAACTTAGTGTTATCGAGGACTATTCTATTGCAATTGACCATGAAATTCACCATATTATTCAAACTGAACAAATGCTAACGATTGATACATTTTGGAAGAAAACAGAAATACCTGTACTACCAACGATTCATGATGTCCTCCATGTCATGGATGTGAAAGCTCGGACTCAGAATATTAAATTAGATTATACATTACAGATTGATGAAAACGTTATAATTAATGGGAATGCGATGGGCTTTAAGTTAATTATTTCGAACTTGTTAAGCAATGCCATTAAGTATAGCCATGAAGGAGAATCGATTTATTTACATAGCTATAAAGACTCAGAGTTTCTTTACATTGAAGTCATTGATTACGGGGTAGGCATGTCCGGTGAGCAGTTAAATCGCTTATTTGAAAAATATCAAAAAACAAATCAGGAAATTGCAGGTCAAGGAATCGGTCTTTATATGGTTCATAAGCTAGTGGAACATTTCCATGGCGTTATCCACGTTAGTAGTGAATTAGGTTCAGGAACAAGTATCGTTGTTACATTTCCATATCAGTTAAAATTATAAAAAGCTTGCATTTGCAAGCTTTTTATTTCACGTTTCGGACATTTATTCCGTTATTCTCGGCAAAACTAAGCCTTTTCCATATTATTCGGACATATGTTCCGCTAGTATACGAAAAATCGCTAAAATCCAATTAATATTTCTATACTAACTGAACACAGTGACCGCTACCATCTGAAAACTCATCATTTTTACTTTACATAACGGAACATATGTCCGTACGACCTCCCCCACTTTTCCTTACCCTTTCAAAAACGTCAACGCTTCTTCGTACGTTTCAAAATGATATTCATTTTGGTGGCTGGACTCACGTGCCGTTCGTTTTAATTGTAGTTTTGCAATTGTTCCATTTACAACAACAGCGGCACGCTTCATTCCTTTTTGTAGTAACCATTGCTGGTGGTCTACTAGTTTCTTTTGTGATTCAGGAATCATGACAGAAACATCAACCATATCTACGATGACATCAAACTCATTTGTATGTAAACTAGTAATTTCCTTGTCTAGTTTCGTGTTGGCAGCTTCAATATCTTCAGGTGTTACCTTTCCAGACCATTGAATAGCAATTATTTTTTTGATTCTGTCCTCAACTTGCACATTCCACATTTTCATTTCCTCCTACAATATAACTATAAAATCATTATACAAACATTATACAATATGAATATCACTACTTCAAGACTATATAACTAACTAATACAACCAAAAAAAGGGAACTAATTAGTAGTATAATACTAAAAAATTCCCTCTTTATCGTTAATTGAAACCTACTTATTAAATTTTTTACAAGTTTCCCTCACAATAATTTTTGTAGGGACTAAAATATGCTTTTTCATAATATCAGGATTTTCAAGCATTTCAAGCGCAGCTTTAGAAGCTTCATATCCAAGTTGGAATATATTTACATCCACAGTTGTAAGCGGAGGACTTGCAAGTTCCGAGATTAACGTATTATTAAAATTTGCTACGCTAATATCATCCGGAACCTTGATTTGCTTGTCTCGTAACGCACTTAAAACACCTAGAGAAACGAGTTCGTCCGCGACAATGAAAGCAGTCGGTGGTTCTGATAATTTCATGATTTCATCTACTGCTTTTCGTCCTTCTTCTCTACTTAAACTAATATGCTTAATATATTCTTTTCGTATATCAAGCTGGGCAAAAAATAAGGCTTCCTGAAACCCTTTTAACCGATTTTTTGTTACTTCATATTTAATATCTCCAGTGATAAAAGCAATCCGTTTATGACCTAACTTTATTAAATACTCCGTAAGTTCTCGTGAAGCCTTGTAATTATCATTGTCTACATACATCACATTATCTGGGTCATGAAACGGTTTTCCTATTAACACAAATGGAAAGTTCTTTTCATGCAAATAAGGGACAACCGCATCATCACTACTAGAATATAACACGATAATGGCATCTACTTTTCTCCCTTGCACCATTTGCACAACGTCATTATATATTTCTTCTTTCGATTCTCCAGTTGTAAGTGTAATGCTATATTCTTTTAAATGACAATAAGCACTTATACCTCGAATGACTTCTGGAAAAAAAGGATTATAAAGGGAATGCACAGTTGAGCTTGGCATGACAATTCCAATCGTTTGTGTTGACTTTATCGCTAAATTCCGAGCATTCACATTAATATGGTAACCCATTTCATCCATGATTTTTCGGACTTTCCGTTTTGTTTTTTCACTAATTTGAGGACTATTTGCGATAACTCTAGAGACCGTTGATGGAGCAACTTGTGCTTTTTTCGCAACGTCTTTTATCGTTACTGACATAACATTCAACCTTTCATACAACAACTTCATATTTTACGTGGAATAAGCTATCATTCTATTATAATCTAAAAAGGACGAAGGGTCATTCCCATCGTTCCTTTTTACTAAAAAGCTATTTATTTAACCGCTCCGTCAGCTACACCTTTAATAATTTGCTTTTGCGCAAAAAAATAACCGATAATAACTGGTAAAATTGAAATCGTTAATCCCGCTAGTGCAAGATGCCATTGTTTCGTATATTCTCCAAAGAAGTAAAATAATCGCAACGGAATTGTCAACATCGCCTCATTATTAATAACAAGAGAAGGAAGTAAATAATCATTCCAAATCCAAATTGTATTTAGTATCCCTACCGTTATAGCGATTGGCTTTAACAAAGGAAAAATGATAAACCAAAACACTTGTAGTCGATTACATCCATCAATGGTCGCTGCTTCATCTAAAGATTTTGGAATTGAGTTTAAAGCTCCATGGAACAAGAAAATCGATAAACTACTTCCAAAACCTAAATACATAAAAATTAGCCCGTATTGGTTGAGCATATTTGCACTTCCAAAAATTGAAACTAAAGGAAGCATGACTGATTGAAATGGAATTAACATAGCAGCCACAAACATTAATAAGAAAAATGAGCTTAATTTGCTTTTTTGTCGACTTAAAGCATAAGCCGCCATCGATGCAAAGATGATAATAATCGCAACACTACTCACTGTAATAAATGCCGAATTAAAAAAGGTTTTCATAAAATCTAAACGTTCAAATGCAGTGACATAGTTTTCAAATGTAAACTCTACTGGCAGCTTAATCGTATCAGCGAAAATTTCTCGTTTCGATTTAAAAGAGTTCACCATCATTAAATAAAAAGGAGAAAGCCAGACAAGAGCTAATAGGACGCCAAAAATTTCTAGAGTGAAGTTTTTCTTTCTTCGTTTTTTCGTTCGCCCACTCACTTGAACCGACTTTGTTTCTGTCGCTAATTGACTCATTATAGCTCTACCTCCCTCTTTTTATTGTAATAAACTTGTGTTAATGAAATTGCAGCGACGATGATAAAGAAGATTACGGCTTTTGCTTGGGCATAAGCCATTTGGTTCGCTGAAAAAGCAGTATTAAAAATTTCCATCGCTACCATTTGGGTAGAGTTATATGGTCCTCCACCTGTTAATGATAGGTTTTGGTCATATAATTTAAATGCATTGGACAATGTTAAAAACATACTAATCGTAAAAGCAGGTGCGACTAAAGGAAACGTAACATGGAAAAAGCGTTGAAAACTGTTGGCTCCATCAATTTCTGCTGCCTCAATTAATTCTTGAGGAACGCCTTGCAAATACGCAATATAAATAATCATAATATAACCTGACATTTGCCAAACCATTAATATGACAAGCCCCCAAAATCCAGTTGTTGGTGTGGAGAGCCAGCCTTGTAACCCTACAATTCCAAGAGCAAATCCGACACTATCAAATACGCGAATAAAAATGAACTGCCAAATAAATCCAAGAATTAATCCACCAATTAAGTTAGGCATAAAGAAAATCGTTCGTAACACATTACTAGAACGAAGCTTTTGTGTAACGAGTAAAGCTAATGATAACCCAACCACATTAATTAATAACACAGATACTACAGAAAACTTCGTTGTAAACCATAGTGAATTAATAAAGTTACTATCACTAAACAGCTTGATATAATTGGATAGTCCTACAAATTCTGTACTTGTAATCCCATTCCAATTTGTAAACGAATAATAGAACCCATACAATAATGGAAATATAACAACAACCGTTAACGCTAATAGAACTGGTGATAAAAAGAACCAGTACCACATTCCTCGATTTCGCATCTTTTACTCCTCCAGTTAACACTGAAATCTCTTTTGAAATTAAAGAAAAAACGCGGAGCGTCTTTTCTTTCAAGAATAAGCTTTCAAAGCTTCACTGCTTTCTATCCCAAGTCTAATTTTTGCGGTCAGAGCAGCCGTTATTTGTGAACTTTATACGGGTTTCCGTTTTTTAGCGGCCACAGGAGCGCTTATTCACTCAAAAGCAACTCTATTCCTAGCGATATATTATGATTAACTGCTCCTGTGTCCTCCAACGTTCCAAAACGCTAGCCATGTTCATAGATAACGGTTTTCATGGCCACTTACTTACCATCAACAACCGACCAAAGTGTTGAATGATTCACTTGGGTCTTTTCTAGAATAAGCTTTCAAAGCTTCACTACTATACTAAAATTTGTTGATATAACAAGGATGTCTGAAAATCAGACACCCTCCAATTTTGATTTCTTATCTAGCTTCTTCCCAAGCCGTTTTTACTTCTTCAACGAGGTCATCCCATGATTGACCATCACTTAAATACTTTTGAATTGCAACCCCAAGAACATCTTGACCCCAGCTACTAGGATAGCCCATAAATGTCCATCCAATTGTTCTACCTTCTTGAGCATATTGGTAGATTTCTTTTGCTAGTGGGTCAGAGATTTTCGAAGAATCATAACCTTCATAAGCAGGAATAAACTTAAAGTCTTCCACAACTGTTTGCTTTCCAATTTCAGATGTGTATAACCAATCTAAGAATTCTTTTGCTGCTGCGATCTTTGCATCATCACTATTTTTATTTACAGCCCAATACATCGGCACTCCAACTGGAATGGCATCTTCTTTAAATCCTTCAACAGGAATCGGTAAAATTCCAATGCCATCTTGAGCAAGTTCAGGGTCCATATCAGCGATAGAATTATAAACCCAGTTTCCTTGTTGAATTAATGCTACTCTTTCTAAAGAGAATAATTCTTCAACTTGACGTGAGTAGTCAAGACTAACAACGGGTTGTACTGAATAATCATTTTGTAAATCTAATACTTTTTTCATGGCATCACTGTATTTGAATTCTAGTTGACTCGCTTCGAATGCAGCAATGACATCATTATTAAATTCAGGAGCAATAAACGCATTTGATAAATGTAAGCCTGTTACCCATGTTTCTGCTGCAGGAAGGGCAAATACAGCATCCAATCCTAGCTCTTCTTTTTTCTCATCTAATGTTTTAACCGCTTCTTCTAACGAAGCTAAAGTCGTAATTGAACTTGGATCAATCCCAGCTTCTTCAAAAACACGCTTGTTATAAATTAAGCCATATCCTTCTTGATTATAAGGAAGCCCTAATATTTGACCATCACGGCTAACCCCTTCTAATGTACCATCAAGCGCTAATGATGCACTTTCTGTATCGGATAAATCTGCTAAACTATCGATCCAGTCTTCAACGTCTTGTGGTCCGCCAACATTATAAATATCAGGCTCATCACCAGAGGCAAATTTCGCGCGTAACGCTACGCCATAATCTTGGCCTCCCCCAACGGTAGTTATGTTTATGTTTACATTAGGATTTTCTTCTTCGTATGTTTTGGCTAATGCTTCAAATTGGTCTTTAAACTCTACTTTAAATTGGAAAATTTCTAATGAAACTTCTTCTCCTTCAGTAGCTGGTGGAGCTTCTTCTGTTTCATTCGTATTTGTTGCATCTGGCGTATCTTCTGTAGAGCTATCACTACTTGAGCATCCAACTACAGCAAAGCCAAGCAACAAGAGTAGAGCTAAACCAACGAACCAACGTTTCCCCATTTTCATATCGTTACCCCCATATATAAATCTTTAGTCTCACCTTACGAATACGTTTGCATAAAACTATAAAAAAATGTCGTTCTAAGATGATTCCCACAAATCTCTCTTTCCGTATTAAAACGCTTACACTATAAAGAAAAAAGAGAAAACTCTTATGAGAGTTAGTCCTGTTGAACGACACGTTGCTTTCGCAAACGGTTGCGTTCGGGTGGATACCTAGATAATAGCATGCAAAATTTAGAAATTCAACATAAATTTTAGAAAAATCTTTAAATTTTTTCCACCCGTCAACCGTTTACATTTTTTATTAAGTTATATGAATTTCTTACGATAAACGATACACCCTAGCTTCATATGGCTGTAATGTGATGTCATGTTTTGGATTATGTTTTGTCACATCATAATTAGCTAAAAGAAGGTTGCTATATTCAAGCTCGATAGCTGGTTCTTTAAATTGAGCCGTTTGTTCTGCTAAGTTACAGATGATAACCACTTTCTCTTCACCCAAAGTTCTTGTATAAGCATAAATCGTTGGATGTTTTTCAGCGATTAAATCATATTGTCCATATGTGAAAATATCATCGCTCTTTTTCAAGTCAATCATTTTTCGGTAATATGCTAAAATCGACTTTGGATCGTCCCATTGTTTTTCTACATTGATCGTTTCATAGTTTGGATTTACACCAAGCCAAGGAGTTCCATCCGAAAATCCACCATTTTTCTCTGCTGACCATTGCATAGGTGTTCTTGAATTATCACGTCCTGTTGCCCAGATAATTTCCATAATTTCTTCATGACTTACACCTTCTGCTCGTTTAATACGATACATATTTTTAACAGAAACATCATTATAATCATCAATCGATGGGAACTTCACATTTGTCATTCCGATTTCTTGGCCTTGGTAAATAAATGGTGTACCCTGCATTAAGAAATACATCGTTGCAAACACAGTTGCACTTTCACGCCAAAATTCTTTGTCATTTCCCCAAGTAGAAACAACACGTGCTTTATCATGATTTTCAATAAACAGCGCATTCCAACCTTTGTTTTCTAAGCCTTTTTGCCATCTCGTTAACACTTTTTTCAATCCTAAAATATCTAGCCCTTTATCTTTATCTGCATCCCAAAGACCTAAATGCTCAAATTGGAAAATCATATTGAATTTGCCTTTTTCCTCACCAACCCATTCTTCGGCATCTTCAACATTTACACCATTTGCTTCTCCAACAGTCATGATGTCATATTTCGCAAATGTTTCTTCTTTTAGCTCTTCTAAAAATTCGTTTATTCCTTCTACATTCATATGCTTGTCAAAAGAAGAAACGTATTGAAGCTTTTTAGGATTAGGCATATCTTTTAAGCCTTCTTCTTTTTTAATATGACTAATTGCATCAACACGGAAACCATCAATCCCCTTATCCAGCCACCAATTAATCATATCGTAAATCGCATATCGAACTTCTTTCTTTTCCCAATTCAAGTCAGGTTGCTTTCTAGAGAAAATATGCATATAGTATTGATCTGACTGTTCGTCATATTCCCAAGCAGATCCACTAAAAATACTTTCCCAATTGTTTGGCTCTTTTCCATCTTTTCCATCTCGCCAAATATACCAATCGCGTTTCGGGTTATCTTTGCTTGATTTTGACTCAATAAACCATGGATGTTCATCACTCGTATGATTGATAACTAAATCAACGATTAATTTCATTCCACGATTGTGAACTTCCTCTAATAATAAATCAAAATCCTCCATTGTTCCGAACTCTTCCATAATATCTTGATAATCACTAATGTCGTATCCGTTATCATCATTTGGTGATTTATAAACTGGACAAATCCAAATCAAGTCTATTCCAAGAGATTTTAAATAATCTAACTTAGAAATAATCCCTTTAATATCCCCAATTCCATCACCATTTGAATCCATGAAGCTTCTCGGATAGATTTGATAGGCTACTAATTCTTTCCACCAAGATTTTTTCATATCTTCTCCTCATTTCTCTCTTTATCAATACGCAACCGTTTGCACTTACCATGATAGCAGAGTTTCCATAGGATTGGCAATATACTTTTATTGAAACAAATATATTTTTACCGTGTTTATGCAAAATCGTGCAAGCACCGTCACTTTTTCTAACAAAATATCCCAATGAATGTCATTGGGATATTTATTTCTTGTTATTCAGTTTTTACCAACACATCAATTTTATTCAAGTGACATTTCTAAATCAACAATTCGTTTTTCCACATAGTTCTGATCTTTATGAGCATGAAAAATTTCAGCTTTTTCTACAATCGCTCCTGTATTATATTCAGGGATTTTAGCATGCTCTTCATACACTCCTTTTGGGAGAAGCACATTTCCTTCTGGCCAATATACCGCAATGTTCCCTGAACTAACCTCATCAAATTTTACCCAACCTTGAAGCACTCCGTATGGGTTATACACTACAATAGCATCGTTTTCTTTTATTCCAAGCTTAACTGCATCATGTTCATTCATAATCACATCATAACGAGAAAAATTCGTAAACGGATCTTTCTCATCATAAATCATCGAATTAAATTGTTTTCCTCGGCGAGAAGTGACATTGAATTGTCCTTCTGTTTTTCGGTTTTCGGGTATATCTATCGCGAATAGATTTCCTCTTCCATCAGGAGTGGGACATATTCCTTCTTCACATAACCAAGCACCGCCCCATTGGAATACATCGCCTTTTTCCTTTAAATTCTCGATGCCATCATAATGAGGATTTGCCATTGCAATTTCATTTCGAATCTCTTGAGCTGCTTGAAAATCAATTAAGCCTTTTTTCTCCGGGTACACCCGCTTTGCTAACTCAACATAAATTTGCCATTCCGCTCTTGCTTCTTCAATTCTTGGACCTTTTATTTCTGGACTGAAATAAACCATTCTTTCTGTACTTGTCGATGTTCCACCACCTGGTTGTTCATACCTCGTCATAGCAGGCAGTACGATAACTTCCTCTTTAGCATTAACGAGTGTGGATGTATTTAAAATAATATCTTGATGCACACGAAGCTCCACTTGTTCAAGTGCTTTTTCAATAAAATCAGGATTAGGCATCGTTTCAAGGAAGTTTCCACCGCTTGTATAAAATACTTTTAATTTTCGCTCGTGTCCTTCTTCAAGCATCGTATTTTCTAACATTTGGCCGACAGTGTCCCCTTGCCATCTTGGAATCGGAAACCCCCAAATCCTTTCCATTCTTTCTGCATTTTGTTCATCAAAATCACTACCAGGTAATACAAATGGGTCAGCTCCCATTTCTCCAGACCCTTGAACACCACTATGTCCTCGAATAGGCATGACACCACAATGTTCCCGACCAATAAATCCTCTTAATAAAGCTAAATTGGCGACTTGTGAAATATTATCGGTCGCAAATCGGTGTTGTGTTAATCCCATACTCCAAATGAAAATACCTGTGCTTGCCTTTGCGAGTAATTGCGCAAATTCAAGCATTCTTTCTTTTGTTAATCCAGAAGACTGTTCAAGTTCCACCCATTTTTGCTGTGCAATATGTTCTTTTAATTCAGCAAATCCATTTGTATGTTGTTGGACAAAATCATGATGAATGGCTGAGCCTTGTTTTTCCTCTTCCATTTCAAACCAATGCTTCATGACACCATTCATAAATGCGATATCGCCACCAATGTTGACTTGAAATACATCATCTACAATTTTTGTGCCAAATAGGGCACTTTCTGCAATCGATGGAATCCAATATTTCTCCATTGCTGGCTCTCTATATGGGTTAATCATAATAATTTTTGTTCCTGCTTTTTTCGCTGCATACATATACTTCGTTGAGACAGGTTGATTGTTTGCGGCAACAGACCCCCAAAAGACAAGGACGTCTGTTCCAATCCAATCTTTATAATTACAACTAGCTGCTCCTATTCCTAAAGAACGCTTTAACGCTGTTTTACTTGGGGAATGGCAGATGCGGGAAGCATTATCAATATTATTCGTTCCTAGAAATCTAGCTGTTTTTGCTGCTGTATAATAGACTTCATTTGTAATGCCTCTTGCTGTTAAATAAAACGCTAGCTGCTTTGGGTCAATGTTTTTAATTTTACTTGCGATTCGTTGTAAAGCCTCATCCCATGTTATTCTTGTAAACTTCGATTCCCCTTTTTTCCGAGAAAGTGGATATGGAATTCGTCCTAATTTTCGTAGTTGTGTACTATTTAATTCTTTTAATTTATCTATATTTTCAAACCATACAGGCTCAATAGCAGGTGCTGTATTTAATCGTAATACATTTAACCTTGTCGTGCATAAATGTGGTCCAGTTAATGTTTGATCATAAAGGCCAGATACTCCAAGAGCACACCCGTCACAAACCCCTTCGGTTAAAATGCGATAAGCATAAGGAAGACTGTTCTTATTTTCCCAGATTACTTTAGCCGTATCACGAATATGATGTGGTTTCACTTTCCCTAATCCCATTGGTGCCAATGATGCCCATAATTGTGGTGATGGCTTTTTATTTAATTTCATTGGACCGGTATGTTTCGTTTTCCCCATCAGAAACACTCCTTCTTCTACTGAAAAATCTCGTGCTTTATTTATGTATATAAAAAACACTTTGCAACATCCCTTTTATCAAGTTGTCGCATAGCAGTACAAGTTTTGTACAAAATACCTAAATGAAAGCTTCATACACTACCAAAATAATAAAGCGCTTACATTATGAAGTACAACTAAAGTCCGGCTCGCTAACTCCCCTTAAAAATGTTACAATTTTATGAACACACATAAAATATAACCCGTTTTTTATTCATTTTCAATCTTTTCAAATGAAAAATCTCACATCTTTATTCCTTTAGTATCGATTAAAATAAGTATAGGTGAGGTGAGAACATGGTTCACCAGCCCATAAGTGTCAAACGAAAAATTATTACTTTTTCCAATAACAAGTTAAAAGAACGAGATGACGAGATTGTCACAGAATATCCTCTTACCATTTACTTGAACAAAGAAGAATTTGCTACAATGGTATGTACACCAACCCATCTTGAAGAAATGGTCATTGGCTTTTTAGCGTCTGAAGGTGTAATTCGCTTTACAAAAGAGATTGTTGATTTTTCTATTGATGTTTCAAAAGGCTTTGCTTATGTCCAACTTGAAACCGATTCTGCTTTTGACCATCTCCAATATACAAAACGGTTTATCGGCTCCTGTTGTGGGAAAAGCAGACAGTTTTATTTTCATAATGACGTAAAAACAGCGAAAACTTCTTTAAGTACAAAAACGGTTTCCGCTAATCAATGTATTCAATTAATGAAAGCATTGCAAGAAAATAGTTTTGTATTTAAAGAAACGGGTGGTGTTCATAATGCCTCCCTTTGTACGAATGAACATGTCGTTGTGACGCGGACAGATATCGGTCGGCACAATGCGCTTGATAAATTATATGGGTATAGTCTACTACAGAAAATTTCAATTCGTGATAAAATTCTAGCTTTCAGTGGTAGGCTTTCATCTGAGGTGTTAACGAAAGCGGCAAAAATCGGTGTAGGAATTGTATTATCAAAGGCAGCTCCTACTGATTTAGCGATAAAGCTAGCCGAGGACTTAAATATAACAACGGTAGGATTTATTCGTGGTGAGTCATTTAATATATATAGTCACGCAAACCGTATAACGTTGTAACGCAAAAATGAAAGGAGCGATATAGATGAGTAAAGAAGCAACTGTTCTTGATAAACTGAAACGCCCACTTCGAGATTTACGTATTTCAGTCACAGATAAATGTAATTTCCGCTGTTCCTATTGTATGCCAGCTGAAATTTTCGGGCCTGATTATCCCTTTTTACAGCGGAATGAACTTCTTAGTTTTGAAGAATTAGAAAGGCTCTCAACCATCTTCGTCCAATCTTTAGGCGTAAAAAAAATCCGCATCACAGGCGGTGAACCTCTGATGCGTAAAGATTTGCCACATCTTATTGAAAAGCTTAGTGGGATTTCTGGATTAGACGACATCGCCATGACGACAAACGGTTCTCTGTTGCCAAAACATGCCCAAGCTTTAAAAGAAGCAGGGCTGAAACGCGTTTCCATTAGTCTTGATTCCTTAAAAGATGAAGTTTTTGGGAAAATTAATGGACGAGGCGTTACAGTTCAAACCGTCCTTGATGGAATTGATGCAGCCTCAAAAGCTGGACTTTCAGTAAAAATTAACATGGTTGTTAAGCGCGGGATGAATGAGGATGAGGTCATTCCAATGGCTAAATTTTTTAAAGAAAAAGGCCATATTCTCCGCTTCATAGAATACATGGATGTTGGCAATACAAACAATTGGAAAATGGATGAAGTTTACTCGAAAAAGCAAATTATAGAGGATATTCATCAAGTCATGCCACTTGAAGCCATTGCTCCAAATTATGAAGGCGAAGTCGCTACAAGGTTTCGTTATCAAGGCGAAAAAGTAGAAATTGGGGTCATCTCTTCTGTAACAGATGCATTTTGCAAAAGCTGTAATCGTGCCCGTCTATCTGCAGACGGAAAATTATACACCTGTTTATTTTCATCATTTGGTCATGATTTACGAACGCCTACTCGCTCTGAGCTTTCTGATGTGGAACTAGCTTCTGTTATTAAAGACATATGGTACAACAGAAAAGACCGGTATTCTGAAGAAAGAGGGCAAACGAAAAAATCAAAAAGTAAAGTCGAAATGTCTAGAATTGGAGGGTAATTATATGGGTGAATGCAAGCTTGATCATTCAGTACAAGATGTCATACAGAAACTCAAAAGTCAAAAAGAGTTTATGCCGCCACAGCTGTATAAAGGTTGCGAGGCATGGCTTCAAACAAACCCAACACAATTACAGCTTAATGACGTGTTTCATTTGTTAAAGAAATATGATTTAGCATCCGTGGAAGAGCAAGAACAACGAAATAAGGCACTTGAAGGAATTGTATACGGGTAGTTACTTATATAAGAAGCAACTAAGGGACCTATATTTTCATATATAGGCCCTTTTTTTTGTAAAGTTCAAAAGGAAAAAATCATTCGCATTTTATAAGGGGATTGAACTAAAAAATCTAGCGAAAACCTACTGACTTTAGCTCAATAAGGCTTCTCTCTGTTTACCCATTCCCCCCCAAAAATCAGGCTCACTATTACAAATACAACTGATAAACCAGAGACACGGTAAATATAATTCTGTAAAACTGTTATTTCGCTGGATTTTTATCAATCAGTAATAAATTACT
This sequence comes from Alkalihalobacillus bogoriensis ATCC BAA-922, assembly GCF_000621445.1. Taxonomy (GTDB): domain Bacteria; phylum Bacillota; class Bacilli; order Bacillales; family Bacillaceae_F; genus Bacillus_AO; species Bacillus_AO bogoriense. Next base: position 16,064 of record NZ_JHYI01000040.1, read on the forward strand.
GATTGATAAAAATAAAGTTACACTTAGTAAATACGGGAATATAGACTCTTTTCCAGTAAAACCTGCCCATATTATAAAGCTCATTGATATTATTGTTAAAATCAATAAAAACACCTTTAAAAAAGACTTCACTTTGTGACGCTGTAAAGTACTTTCCATGTAGTCACATCCGTTTTTAGAAATTTTTCCATCCAAATACGCCATACTTCTACAAATATTCTCAAAAAAAACATTCCATCTTGAAAGGGTAAAAGTGTTCTCTTTTACTCAATAACGAATTTTATTTAAAGAAAGGATTTACTTGTTTTGGATTATTTTTTATAACAAGACTTAAGACCATTAATGTTATTCCTATAAATCCACCGATTAAAAATGGAATATTCGTTTCTCTCCCTCTAATAATATCCAAAGTAAATGGTCCCCCTGAAAAGCATATTAATGCCCAACCAATTGCCATTAACCAATATTTCATAGATTAATCTCCTCTTTAAACATTTTTATTGCGCTATCACACCCGTTTACTTTAAGTGTTTTCTTTCACAATTTTAGTGATTATCCGAGGTGGAAAAATAGTTCCCAATAAGTCCAAGTAACAGTGTTAAAATAAGCCAGTAAATATGAATTTTACATACTGATTTCTATATGCACCTTCTCTTAATTCCCAAAGGCCTAATGTAATAAAATATAAGCCAGTCAAAATTGAAATAAAAGGAAGAATAATCACTAAGCCCCATATAATCACATCCTCTCAACATCACCCCTATGATTGGTTTTACTTATCGATGAAATGCATCCGTTTGTTGAATAAACCTTAGTACCAATTTTTTTTCCTTTTGTTAATAACAATTAACAAAAGGAAACCTATAATTAACCCATAGTTCAATTGATTTACAGTTTCCCATCCTGCCGACTCTCCTAGTTTTAATGTAATTGCCATATATAGAAGTGGTAAAAATACTAAACTCAATATAAATATAATTATTTTATTTGCACTCATGGAAACCACCTCATTTTTTAGTTTATTGAACATTACTGCTTGTTAGTGCAACAATCACACTTTCGTTAAAAATACATGATTATTAGCTTTTGGTGAGCACCGAATACACAAAGACAACCAGTGGATGCTTCAGACACACCCTTGCATAAACGCCCTTTTCCATACAACCCACGTAATAATCAGTAAAAGAGACATATAAATATAAACTCCATACGGAATAAGAAAGCTGACGGTTAGATGAATTCCAGCAAACAACGCAAAAAGGATAAAGAGGATAAAGAATTTAAACCCGTCTGCTTGTTGTGCCGATGAAAAGGATTCCGTAAACGGTAATGTCTTACCGTTTAACATTTTATAAGAAAGAACCATAAATAACAGGGAACTGATAAATACAATAACAAGGTGTGGAATAATTGCTAGTGAAAAGATAAAGCAAAAAACCACACTTAACAATAGAAAGATAGGGAAAAACAATCGAATATAAACGGCTTTTAATGCCCCTTTATAAATCGATTCAAGTCTAGTAATCGGTGTCGCTTTATATATCCAAGAGCCTTTGTATGTCCCGGAAAACTTTAACATTAAGACAAGTGTTGGGATTAAAATCACACAAAAGTAAATGGAAAAATACCAGTTGCTTATCTTTATTTCTTCCCATGTGCTTATTCTAAGTTCTGAAAATATAAAAAGAAATGGAATGACGAGAGTGAGACCAATTTGTGGGTACACTTTTAATTTAAATTCTCGTTCATGTTGTATTAATTTACTTGCAAATCGAAATATCGCTTTTTCTGAAGGAGTCGAACAAAATAACTTAGCACAAACGTCAACCCATCGTCCTCGCTGTCTCTGAGCTGTAGGCTGATTCGTTAATTTTTCTAAGTTTTGCTCAAACTTCGGCATAAGTTTAATATAAATCGCGATGCTGATAAACGGAATGACAATCGCTTGAGCAACGAATACATATAATAACGGGTTAGATGCACCATGTAAAAAAACTTCAAACATTGCCGCATACCATATTGGCGGAATGAATAGTTGCCACCACATTGGCTCAAAGGAAATATCTAGCCCAATTAAATCGAAAGAGCGAATAACAAGTTGATACCCTATAATAATCGCAATCGATAGCGAGATTTGCACATAATTGATCATATCTTTTAAACGTTCTCCATCAAAAAAGTGCAAAACGACAATATAAATAACACCTGTTAAAACAACGATAAACAAATTGATCAAAACAATATGCCCTAGAAAGAAAAGAAAAAACAAAGCACCATGTGTAAAAAAAGAGACGTGTAGCGGAATCGTAATAATAGCTCCTGTTAAAAAAAACATATAAATCAAAATATGAACGATTTTCGCTGCATTCATTGTCCGCTTAGACACTGGCTTTGTTCCAAGGATGACTTTGTCGCGAATATCTAGTAAAACTGTAGAAAAGTCAGAAATCATCGATGTCATAAGGAAAAACATGATTATCGTATAAATTAAACTCATTTGAAATAAAAAAGCATCTCCTAAAAACAAAAAAGGAATTAGCAAGAGCCCTAGAAGAGCATATAACCAAAGCGATTTAACAAATTGATTTCCTTCACGTTTTTTATTTGAGCCCGATTGTGAAAATACCGTAGGCACTCGTCGTTGGTCCATGAGAAGTTTCAAGACTAATATTTGCCTCATCACTCGATAGTCGACACCCATTTTCGTAAAAATAAATTTGAATTTATCGAGTATTCGTAATGTTAAAAACTGGTCCATTACTTCACCTCTTGCACAATCGAAACAAATTGTTCGGCAATTTCCTTATGCTCGTTAAATCCTGTCAGTTGATTAAAAATCGCTTCTAGTGTTCCTTCTGTACTTTTCGCTTTTAGTTCATCAAAGCTTCCATCAGCGATAATTCTTCCATCTGCAAGTAAAATAATTCGATTACTTATTTTTTCAACTACGTCCATAATATGAGAAGAATAGAAAATCGTTTTCCCTTGTGCTGCTAGTTGGGCTAAGATCTCTTTTACTATCATCACACTATTGGCGTCTAATCCACTTAAAGGTTCATCTAAAAATAATAAATCAGGGTTATGTAATAAGCTAGAGATGAGTAGAACTTTTTGTCTCATTCCTTTTGAATAGGAAGAAATTCGAGTATGGAACACATCTGCTAGTCCAAATTTCGCGATTAATTTCTCCGCTTTTTCTCGAGCGATATCTTGCTCCATCCCATATAATTCTCCGATGAAACTTAAATATTCGCAAGCTGTTAAACTATCATATATTTCTGCCGTTTCAGGAACATACCCAATTCGTTTTTTATATAAAATATTGTCTTTAATCGATTCCCCAAAAATTTTTACTTCACCAAAATAATCTTCAATGAGACCTAACATAATTTTGACAGTTGTACTTTTTCCTGCCCCGTTTGGTCCGATATAACCGATAATTTGTCCTTCATATACTTTTAGATCGATCGCTCGTAACACCATATGATTATTAAAGTTTTTCGTTAAGTCCTTAATTTCAATAATCGGTTTGATTTTCATTCACCTCGTTTTTATTCTTTTTCTTCTTTATTTAGTTTTTCTTTCACCTCTTCTATAGACGCTTCGATTCGATCGAGCTTTTTATTTCTTGTAGTCATTGATCGAATGGCATAAAAAATTCCTATGATAATTCCAAATAAGATTAAAAACGCTAGCAATTGATAAATGATTGAACCAAATGAGATTGTATCCATGTTCTCACCTCTTTACATGTGAATTTTACTACTATGATTTATACGATACCAAAGAAATGAATGTTACAAAAACAGCTTACGAGAACAAATTCAAGGGTTGGACATGCGAATAAATAGTTTGTACAAACAATTAAGTTCTATTGACTCCACATCTTTTTTGCGGTCAGAGCAGCCGTTATTTGTGAACATGATACAGGTTTCCGTTTTTTAGCGGCCACAGGAGCGCTTATTCACGCAAAAGCAACTCTATTCCTAGCAATATATGATGATTAACTGCTCCTGTGTCCACCAACATTCCAAAACTCTAGCAATGTTCAAAGATAACGGTTTTCATGGCCGCTTCATTACCATAAACATTATAGCAATGGTATACACAGGTCGACTATTTTGTAGTTTCCTAAACGATAAAGAAAAGAGCTGACACGATTTTCAGCTCTTTACACTTTTTCCCTAATTTAATTATATCTTGAATACTTTCTCATATTCAACACTTATACTAAAATAACCCCGACACAACCCCGTCTTTCGAAACATCCATTTTCAGTGCTGCTGGTTGTTTTGGGAGACCTGGCATTGTCATCACATCGCCAGTTAATGCTACGATAAAACCTGCGCCAACCGAAGGTCGAATTTCTCGAATCGTAATTGTAAAATTTTCTGGTCTGCCAAGTAATGTCGGATTATCAGAAAGAGAGTATTGCGTTTTTGCCATACAAATTGGCAAGTCACCCCATCCATTTTCCTCACATTGTGTAATTTGCTTTTTCGCAGCAGAAGTAAATTCTACCCCTTTTGCCCCATATACTTTTTTAGCAATCGTTTCGATTTTTGCTTGAATCGAATTTTTAACATCATAAAGTGGTTCAAATTTACTTTCTTTTTTATCCATGACATCTAGTACCGCATGGGCAAGGTCAACTCCACCTTCTCCACCTTTTTCCCAAACTTCGGTTAAGGCGACTTGAATGTCATTCTCTTCACACCATTTGGTTAATCGCTTAACTTCTTGTTCAGTATCTGTATGGAAACGATTAATCGCTACAACAAGTGGTAATCCAAAAGCTTGAATCGTTTCAATATGCTTTTGTAAATTTTCAATGCCTTTTGATAAAGCTTCCACATTTTCCTTTGTTAGCTCTGATTTTTGAACTCCACCATGCATTTTTAATGCACGAATAGTCGCCACAATAACAACAATATCCGGATGAATTTCAGCTGTCCTCGCTTTAATATTTAAAAACTTTTCTGCACCTAAATCGGCACCAAATCCAGCTTCTGTGACAACATAATCACCAAGCTTACTTGCCATTTTCGTTGCAATTACACTATTACATCCATGTGCAATATTAGCAAATGGTCCACCATGAATGATTGCTGGTGTATTTTCTAATGTTTGCACTACATTCGGTTTTATCGCTTCTTTTAGTAATAACGTAAGGGCACCCTGAACACCTAAATCCTTTACCGTTACTGGTGATTTATCCGATCTATATCCAACAACGATGCGAGCTAATCTTCCTTTTAAATCTTCTAGACTTGTTGCTAAACAAAGGATTGCCATGATTTCAGAAGCAACGGTAATGTTAAACCCATCTTCACGTGGCACACCTTGGGTTGGACCACCTAACCCAATCGTTACTTGACGAAGCGCTCGGTCATTTAAATCAACCACTCGCTTCCACACAATTCTTCGAACATCGAGACCGCATTCGTTTCCTTGGTGAATATGATTGTCAATTAAAGCGGCTAGTGCATTATTTGCGGTTGTAATCGCATGAAGGTCACCTGTGAAATGGAGATTTATTTCTTCCATTGGCATCACTTGCGAATATCCTCCACCACTAGCGCCCCCTTTAATTCCCATCGTTGGTCCAAGGGAAGGTTCACGCAATGCAATAATCGCCTTTTTTCCGACTTTGTTCAACGCTTGACCAAGTCCTACAGTTACGGTTGATTTCCCTTCTCCTGCTGGAGTTGGATTAATGGAAGTGACTAAGATAACTTTAGCTTCCTTTGTTTTTTCCTTTTTTAAAATATCTAACGACAATTTCGCCTTATATCTTCCGTAAGGCTCCCACTCTTCTTCCTTCAATCCGAGATTTGCACAGATTTCTTCAATTTTTACCATTTTGGCTTCGTATGCAATTTCAATATCTGACTTCATTTGAACTTGAGTTTGAGTTTTCGTTGTCATATTTTCTCCTATGTATGAAAGATTTTACATCTTTATTTTACAATATAATTTCATAACATTCACTTCATTTTCAAAGTAATATAACTATGTTCTAAGCTTACGGACATTTGTTCCGTTAAATCTGTGAAATTCTTCTTTTACCGATCGTTTCGGACATCAGTTCCGTTATTCACCTAATCTGACGAGAAAATTCCCTTCACATGATGAAATAACGGAACAGATGTCCTTTACAAATTGAAAATACCCTAAAAACCAATAGATAACGGAACAGGTGTCCGTAAGCTCTCTAACCAGACCACTAAATAAAGAAAAACGCGGGAGCGCCTTTTCATTTAAGTGCGGAGCCCTGCCCGCTTTTGAAAGTGAACCCCAAGTGCTCTTCTTGGGGTGAAACCTTCGCTCTTCTAGAATAAGCATTCAAAGCTTCACTGCTAAACCAAAATTTTTATGCTTTCTTATCACTAGAAAAAGGAGCCCAAAAAGGTCTCCTTATTTGTTTATAATATGAATCGCGTGACCAAGGGCTGCTTCTGCTGCTTCTAGCCATCCTTCGGTTAATGTTGGATGTGGATGAATGCTCATCGCTACATCTTCCACTCTCGCGGCAAGCTCTAGTGCTAACACTCCTTCGCCAATTAAATTGGATGCATCACTACTGACGACATGCATGCCAAGTAATAAATGAGTATCTGCATCAACAATGACCTCGGCAAATCCATCTGTTTCATTTGTCGCCAATGCACGACCGTTTGCTTTGAATGGGAACTTTCCTGTTTTGACCGTATAGCCTTGTTGCTTTGCTTCAGCCTCCGTTAACCCGACTCCTGCAACTTGTGGATCAGAGAAAATAACATAAGGAATATATGGCGAATCAACCGCACTTGCAATTCCACCAATGACTTCTGCTGCCACAATCCCTTGTTTTGACGCGCGATGTGCTAATGCAACCCCTGGTGTTACATCCCCAATGGCAAATATATGGGGCACATTTGTCCTACATTGCTCATCAACATGGATTAATCCCCGTTCATCTATTGAAACCCCTGCTTGGTCTAAGCCAATATTTTCTGTATTCGGTCTTCGTCCAATCGTCACTAATACTTTTTCACTCTCGATGTGTTCCGTTCCTTTTTGCTCAGATGTGACTTCAATTTGAACTTTACCGTTTTTTATTTCTGCTTTCTCTACTTTCGTTGACGGTTTTATCGTCATTCCCATTTTTTTCGCTTGTCTCGCTACTTCTTTTGCTTGATGACTAGCGAGTTGCGGCAAAATTTGTTCTCCCATTTCAATAATCGTCACATCTGTTCCTAGCTTTGCAAAGGCCATTCCCATCTCGATTCCAATATAACCTCCTCCGACGATCGTTAACGTCGAAGGCACTTCTGTTAATTCAAGTGCAGCAGTAGAATCTAATATATAAGTACCATCTATCTGTAAAAAAGAAGGAATAAGTGGTCTTGAGCCAGTAGCAATAATCGCTTTTTCAAATTTGTATGTTTCAAAATCACCACCGGTTTCCACACCGATTCGATTATCTGATAGAAACGTAGCTTCACCTTTTACAACCGTAACTCCATTCTTTTCACATAAATGAGCTACTCCTGAGCTAAGTTGATGAACGATTTGTTGTTTCCATCCTTGCCATTGGCCTAAGTCGATCGTCGCCTTTTTGTCCCCAACCGCAATTCCCATCTTACGAAGTGTTGGCAGTTTATGAAATTCATTAGCTGTATGAATAAGCGCTTTTGACGGGATACAGCCACGATTTAAACATACACCGCCTAATGCATCTTTTTCGATTAATACGACCGCTTTTCCAAGTTGTCCTAGACGAATCGCTGCGGCATAACCACCGGGGCCTCCCCCAATAACAACGACGTCTGTTTCGACTGCCACTTCTCCAACAACCATTTAACTCATCTCCATAAATAATAGATTCGGCTTTTCTAGTAATTCTTTCAAACGATTTGTAAATTTAACTGCAGTTACGCCGTCAATAATCCGGTGATCAAACGACAATGACATATTCATCATTAGACGAATGACCCCTTCCCAATCACGCACGACCATACGCGGTTCCATTTTATGCAATGCTAGAATTGCGACTTCTGGGTGATTAATAATTGGAGTCGCCTGCATCCCACCAATCGGTCCTACATTACTAATCGTAAACGTACTTCCTGTAATTTGATTTATTGCGAGTGTTCCTTCTCGGGCTTGTGTTGCCAGCTGCGAAATTTCTGCGGCAAGCTCAAAAATGCTTTTTCGATCCGCATCTTTAATGACAGGAACAACTAATCCATCTTTTGTATCTGTTGCGATTCCAATATGGTAATACTGCTTCAAAATGATTTCGTTTGTTTCATCGTCAATGGAGGCATTTAACGTTTCAAACTCTTTTAACGCCGTAACGATGGCTTTTATAAAAAATGGTAGGAATGTTAGTTTAATATTTTTCTCTTCCGCATAAGGTTTAAGCTGTTCTCGAATTTCTTTTAATGGTCCCATTTCCATTTCATCGACATGAGTAACGTGTGGAATGATGGAAACGGACTTCACCATATGCTCTGCAATTTTTTTGCGAATCCCTTTCATTGGAATTCTCTTTTCTGGTTTATTCCCATCTGTCTTCATCACTTTTTCTTGCGGTGCTTCTTTTTGTTTTTCTTGACTCACCGGTTCTTTTTGTACTTGGACTTCGACTTGTGAATTGTTCAAAAATCGTTGTAAATCATCTTCCGTAATTCTGCCTGCTGGACCAGTGCCTTTCACTTGTTCTAGGTCGACTTTCCACTCTCTAGCAAGTTGACGAACATATGGTGTTGCTAAAGCGCGGCCCCGGTTCATTTCAGGTGGTGCTGCTGATTTTTCGTGATTCACTTTTTCACCCGAATGTTCGCTATCAGTCTGTTCTTCTTTCGCTTCTACAACTGTGCCTTCTGGAACAATTGTAAATAATGTTGTTCCTACTTCCGCTACTTCTCCTTCTTCTACTAAAATCTTTACGATTTTTCCTGTAATGGGTGAAGATAGCTCAGCATTTACTTTATCGGTTTGAACTTCGACTACGGGCTGGTCCTGTGTAACCGAATCTCCTTCTTTTACAAGCCAACTGATGATTTCTCCTTCATGCATGCCTTCCCCGACATCAGGAAGTTTAAATTCCACCATACTCTCCCTCCTCCTATTTCCTCTTATTAAAACAAGACCGTTTCTTCAATTCCTTGTTTTACTCGGTCGACTGTAGGTAAATACTCATCTTCTACACAAAACTGTGGCACAGGCACATCAAAACCAGCAATCCGTTTAATTGGTGCTTTTAAATAAATAAGGGCTGCTTCGTTGATTAGTGAAATGATTTCACCACCTAATCCTGCTGTTTTATGGGCTTCATGAATAACAACCGCACGTCCTGTCTTTTTCACAGATTCAATGATTGTTTCTTTATCTAACGGATACAATGTGCGTAAATCAATGACTTCACACGTCCATCCTTTTTCTTCCTCTATGCTTTTTGCTGCTTGCATTGCTTCTTTCATCATGGCTCCCCAAGCAAAGATCGTTAAGTCCGTTCCTTCTTTTACAATTTTCGCTTTTCCTAATGGAACCGTGTACATTTCTTCTGGCACTTCTTCTTTAAAAGCCCGATACATTCTTGTTGGTTCAAGGAAAATAACCGGATCTGGATCTTCAATAGCGGCTAATAATAACCCTTTAGCATCATATGGATTGCTAGGCGCTACTACTTTTAATCCAGGCGTATGCGCAAAAAACGACTCAACACTTTCAGAATGAAGCTCAGGTCCTCTAATTCCTGCACCATAAGGAGTCCGAATCACCATCGGAACATGAAATTGTCCACGAGTACGGTAACGCATTCTCGCCGCATGAGAAACAATTTGTTCAAAACCAGGGTAAATAAAAGCTAAAAATTGAATTTCTACAATCGGAAGTTTGCCATTTAAGGCTAGGCCTATGGATGAACCGATAATCCCTGATTCAGCCAATGGTGTATCAACGACTCGCTCAGAACCATATTTATCAAGTAACCCTTCTGTGGCACGGAAAACACCGCCATTAACCCCAATGTCTTCCCCTAATAACATCACTCGTGAATCTTGCGCTAGTTTTTGGTCAAGTCCTTCCGTTATCGCTTGAATCATTGTTATTTTTCGGCTCACCTTTTAGTTCCTCCCTTTTTGTCCTTGTTTGAACTCTTGTTTTTGCTCTTCAATATGCCATGGTGTCGTTGCATACACATGGTCAAACATTTGCATCGGGTCGGCTTTCGGGTACATTTCTGCTTTTTTTAATTCTTCATCGATTCTCATGTTCATTTCAGTCCATAACTGTTCTTCCTTCGATTCTGACCATAGCCCCTTTTTCACTAGGTATTTTTGCAATCTTGCTAGTGGATCACGAGCGTCACGCCATTCTTTAGCGAGCTTTTCTTGGTCACGATATTTTTTCGGGTCGTCAGCTGTCGTATGGGCTCCGTAACGGAATGTCATCGCTTCAATTAACGTTGGACCTTCTCCATTTTCTGCTCGTTTAATCGCCTCTTTCACAGCTAAATAAACAGCAAAAATATCATTTCCGTCTACACGAACTCCTTTAATATCATAAGCAATCGCACGCTGAGCAATTGTCCTTGAAGCCGACTGACTAGAAAATGGCACACTTATGGCATACCCATTGTTTTGGCATAAAAAGACTGTCGGTGTTTTTAACACACCAGCAAAATTTAACGCCTCATGGAAATCGCCTTCCGATGTTGCTCCATCTCCGAAAAATGCTAGACTTACATTTTTTTCTTTATCGAGTTTACTAGCCCACGCTGTGCCCACCGCATGAAGCATTTGTGTAGCAATTGGTACGCTTGGTGGCATAATACGTTTCCCGTCTGTACAGGTTGAACCGTCCATATGTCCCATCCAGTATAGAAAAACACGGTACATTTCTTGTCCGAATACAAGCGCAGCAGCATGATCTCGGTATGTTGGAAATAACCAATCATTTGTTGATAAAGCTAGGGCACTTCCGACTTGAGAAGCTTCTTGTCCTTCAAAAGGAGCATATGTCCCCATTCTTCCTTGGCGTTGTAAATTTATCGACTTTCTATCAAAGGCACGAACCATCACCATATTTTCATACATTTTGACCATTAATGCCTCATCAATCTTCCCGCTAATGGAATTCGTTAATTCCCCTTCTGGTGTTAACACTTGAAATAGATCGAACTCGTAATTTGCAAATGGAAGCTCACTACTTTTCATTGCCATACATTCTCTCTCCCTTCAATTTGAAAAGCTTTACACTGTGCGAATGTGAATAATAAACATGAAATAGTTGGTACTTTAAGTATAAAAGATCCACTTTTACCGCTATATAGCAAAGAGGATGAATTGTTGGAATATTTTTTATAGTTTGTATGAATTAAATCTTTATTTTTTACAGTTTGTAAAAGCGCTTACATTTAAGCTTGTCCTTCGTTTTTTTTACCTTTTCTTTCCCCATTTTCCCTTTTATTCGTACAAAGCAAAACACATTCATTTTGCAAGCGTTTACTTACAAAATGAATGTGTTTTGCTTATTTTTTATTCGAAATGAAGGTTAAACGTTACCAAGTGATACATTAGAGTATTTTATCCTACTTTGAATTCTTATACGCTTATTATAAGAAGATTTCTACACACCACTCTATCCAAAAAGGTGATTAACATGAAACGAATCCTTTATATTTTATTAGGTTGTATGATTACAAGTTTTGGTGTAATTATTTTATCTCACTCGAATATTGTGACTGGGGGAACAGCTGGTCTATCTTTAAGCCTCTCCTATTGGTTTAGTATTCCTTTTTCGATTGCGTTCTTTTTAATTAATATTCCATTTTATATTTTCTCAGTGTTGCGAATGGGATGGAACTTTACGATTACAACGATAATATCGGTGACATTATTGTCAGTTATGACTAGTGTTGACCAGCTATTACCTGCATTTGTGCTCCCGAGCTGGTTTGGTGCCATTGCTGGCGGACTCATTATTGGGTTTGGTCTTTCTCTCTTGTTTATGAATGGGTCTTCTTTAGGCGGCTTTAATATTCTATCTTTATATCTACAAAAAAAATTCTCAATCAATCCTGGCAAAACAACGTTTGCTCTTGATTTCCTCGTTGTGTTTTCGAGTTTCTTTATTGTTGGATTACTACAAGGCCTTTACTCGATCATTACAATTGCTGTCACAGCAAAAGTAATTAGTTTCTTTAAAACACGAATTGCTTCAAGTCAACAACCAACCGTAAAAAAAGAAGCAACACGAAGACATCAAACCCTATCCCAGCCACTGAATCGTAATCTAGTCCTCCCCATTTTTCTATTCTGAATCAAATGTGGGGAGGACGCTTTTATTTTCGACTGGTGACTTTAAAACAATTGATGTATTAATAATGCCAAATGGAATTAAATAGTCAATTAATGTTCGAAGGTGATTCATATCGTTTACTGCTGCCTTCAAAAAATAATTAACCATTCCTGTCACACGATGACATTCAATAATATCAGGATGTTCAACCATCATCTCTTCAAACTCATGGTAAGGAATCTTGACTTCACTTACTTGAATAAATAATAAAACATTTCGTCCCACTGCTGCAGGTGAAACCCGAGCAGCTATCCCTTCAATAATCCCTTGTTCTCTTAATCGCGTCATTCGCTCAGACACACTAGGTCTGCTTAACGACAGTTCTTTTGACAAATCACTTAATGTAATCCGTCCGTCTTTTTGAAGAATTTCAAGCAATCGAACATCTGTGTTATCCATGCAATCACCTTCATTAATTAAGTTGAATTTCATCCTACCTTTACAAATTGAAAGATATTATTATTTTTATCATACCTTTTGAAATGTTCTACTTTCAAGCTTCATTATCGCTATTGCTCTAAAATCATGACAGATGAAGTGACATTAGCGACTAACTTATCATTCTGATTAAGCTCTGCCACTAAATAGGCAACTTTACTTCCTATTCTTTCTACTTTTGCTGTCACTTCCACTTCTCCTTGAAAAACAGGGCGATGAAAAGTCGATTGCAATGTAATTGAAGCAAAAGATTGTTCATCCGTTAGCTTTGATGCGATAGCATAAGCCATTGTAATATCAGCAGCAGAGGTGACAAACCCTCCCATTACAACACCTACACCATTCATGAACCGCTCATCAACGAACCATTTTGCATGTGCGACTCCTTCTGTACATGCTTGCATTTCGATATGCATTGTATCATCGCAATGTGGTGGTTCATTTTCACGTTGGACAACTTTCATTAAATCACTGCTTTTATATTTGCTAATCATACAGACCCTCCTTTTTACACATCCCATTTTGGTCTTTTTGAATGTAAGAAAAAACTATTTCTTTCTTTACGGTCTTGAATTCGTTTCTCACACATTTCATTTGCTGCTTTAACTGTTGTCATTTGTTCACGACTCGCTTGTTGAAAAACTTCTAGTAACGAAAAATAAATCGCTTTTGTTTTCGTCAACACTCGTTCTTTATTCGATCCATAAAGTTCGTCGGCTACTTGAATTAATCCACCACTATTTACAATATAATCAGGCGCATATAAAATCCCTTTTTGGACTAACACTTCTGCATGATGCTCATCTTGAAGCTGATTATTGGCTGAGCCAACAATGGCTTTTACTGTCATTTGCTCGATTGTATCGTCATTAATAATGCCACCTAATGCACACGGTACAAAAACATCCGCTTTTGCACGATAAATATCATCACCTTTTACAACAGTGACTTCATTTCCAGCTTGTTTTCCGACTTCCTTGATTTGATTCAATACATGCTCATTTATATCCGTCACAATTAAACGACCACCCCCATGAAGAAGCTGCTCCGCTACTTTAAAACCAACTTTCCCTAACCCTTGAATGGCATATACTTTTCCTGCCACATCATCATGACCAAATAACACTTGGTTTGTCGCTTTGATCCCATTAATTACCCCTTCTGCTGTCGGAATCGAAGAGTCACCACTACCTCCATATATTTCTGGAACGCCAACGATGCATTGTGTTTCTTTTAAAGCATGAACAAAATCGTCCATTGTTGTCCCCATATCTGTTCCGGTGTAAAAGCGACCATTTAAAGAAGCAACATATTGACCAAACGCTCGAAACATTTCTGGTGATTTTTGTGTACGAGGATCACCAATAATGACCGCTTTCCCTCCACCAAAATCAACATCTGCTGCTGCACATTTATAAGTCATTCCTTTTGACAAGCGTAATACATCGTCTATAGCTTCAGACATAGTAGAATACGGATGCATACGACATCCCCCCAATGCAGGGCCAAGTGTCGTATCGTGAATGGCGATGATTGCTTTTAACCCTGTATGGGAATCATTGCAAAAAACAATTTGCTCATGCCCTGACATCGCTTGCAAAACAGAAACTTCTCCGCTCATATCACGTTCTAGTAGATTCATTTTTATAGACCTCCATCTTTCTCTCTTATTCTCTTATTTTTCATATCCCGCTTTTTAGACGTGACTATATTTTTCTGTATTATTTTTTTACTTGTTTAATAGTCCAAGACTAATGCTTGGAATAAATGTGATAATTAATACATTCACGATGAGCATTAGTAGAAATGGAATAATCGCTTTTACTAATGCTTCATATTTCGTCCCACCTACTTGTGCCCCAATAAATAAAGATACACCTACTGGTGGAGTAATGAGACCAATTGAAAGGTTCACAATCATAATGATGCCAAAATGAATCGGATCTAAACCAGCACTTACAGCAATTGGCAATAAGATTGGCGTTAATATAATAATGGAAGCGATCGTTTCCATAAACGTACCAACAACGAGTAACAACAGATTAATAATTAATAAAATAATAATCGGTGACAAGTCAAAACCTGAAATAAAACTTGCAACAGATTGTGGTACATTTTCTCTCGTTAGGACCATGCCGAATAACCCGGCTGTTGAAATGATAAATAAAATAACAGATGTTGTCACAACCGAAGACACTAATATTTCTCGTAGTTGTTTTACTTTAATTTGTTTATATACAAACGCGCCGACAATAAATCCGTATACAACAGCAACAACAGATGCTTCAGTCGGAGTAAAAATTCCACCATAAATTCCACCTAAAATGATCACTGGCATAATTAACGCAAGAAAAGCTCGTTTAAAAGAATTCCAAATGTTTTTGACATTTGCTTTTTCTAAGTCACTTCCGTAGCCTTTAATCGTCGTGATAATAAAAGCAAGAACCATTAAAGAAACACCAATTAATATACCTGGCAAAATCCCTGCAATAAACAATCCACTTACAGACACACCTGCTGAAACACCATACAGGACTAGGGGTACACTTGGAGGGATAATTATTCCCGTTGTACCAGCAGCAGAATGAATCGCTGTTGCAAAATTACGGTCATACCCTGCTTTTACCATCGACGGAATTAAAATCGCCCCGATCGCTGCAGTCGTTGCCGCAGCCGAACCCGATAACGCAGCAAAAAACATACAAGAAATAATCGCTACATGAGCAAGCCCGCCTTTCATTTGTCCAACGAGGCTTTTGGCAAAATCGACAAGCCGTTCAGATATCCCACCGTGCTCCATTAACTTTCCAGCTAAAATAAAAAATGGTGCAGCCATTAGCGGAAATGAATCTAATGAAGCAAATAGTCGTTGTGGCAATGAAATTAATGGGATATCCGCAACTAGGACTAGAAATAACGTGGAGGCTAACCCTAACGCGATGGCGATAGGGACACTAATAAAAAATAAAACGAGTAAAATAATAAATAGAAGTAAAGTTCCCATCGTTAAAGTCCTTTCTTCTCGAGTTCATTTCCTATAATGGATTGAATCGTGACATCGATGGCATTAAGCAACATAAGAAACCCACTAATCGGAATGACCATATACACATAGCCCATCGGAAGATTAAGTGCTGCTGATGTTTGGACCATTGATCGTTCGGCAAACGCATACCCTTGCACGATCATAAAAAGGAAAAAGGTCGCTCCACAGAGCAAGGCCGCGATTTCAAACACTTTTTGTAACATTGGGGGGCACTTCATTTTAAAAAACTCAATGCCAATGTGAGCACCATATTGAAATGCAAAACTCGCACCAAGAAATGTAACCCAAAACATTAAATATCTTGCGGCTTCCTCAGTCCAAGGAAATGAGGAACCCATGATTTCTCTTGAGATTACTTGAAAAAATATTAAAACGACCATAAGCCCTAACATGGTAGCGCTTATGAGCTCAACTACTTTATTGAGATGTGAGACGATAGTTTTGTACACGGAGGTCTCCTCCTTTTAGGAAAAGCAAAGTGGGAAGCCCACTTTACTTTTTATCTATTATTCACTTGCTCTAATTTTCTCGATAAAGCTTCCGAACTGATCATTAAACTTTTCATACACAGGTTCAACCGCATTTCGGAAAGCTTCAATATCAATCTCACCTGCTTCCACAATCGTAACCCCTGCTTCAAGTAGCGTTTCTTTTTGCTCTGCTTCCATTTCTTGCGTTAAATTACGTTGAAATGATTTGTATTCTTCGCCTTTTTGAACGAATAGCTCTTGAATATCTGTTGGTAATGATTCAAACTTATCTTTATTTAAAACGAGTAATGCTGCAGCATAATACATTCCAACTTCACTTAAATGCGCTTGTACTTCATAAATGTTTGTACTTTCTGCTACACCGTATGACGTATCCGTACCATCAACAACACCTTGCTGGAACGAAGTATACAATTCTGTAAATGCGATAGGTGTTGGATCTGCTCCTAAAGCGCGATACGTTTCTAGGAAAATATCACTTTCTAACGTTCTCATCTGTAATCCATTTAAATCCTCTGGCGTTTTAATTTCTTTTTTATTATTTGTAAAATGTCTCATGCCGTTTTCCCATAATCCTAATCCTTTAAAGCCGTTACTATCAATAGCTGTTAATAACTCTTCCCCAACTTCACCGTCTAATGTTTCGTATACATGATTTAAATCTCGGAATAAAAACGGTAAATCAAGAACAGCAACTTCTGGTACAAAATTAGCAACAGGACCTGATGTTAACAAACTCATATCTAAACTTCCAAGCTGAACTTGTTCTGCTAAATCACGTTCCCCGCCAAGTTGACCATTTCCAAAGATTTCAAACTGAACTTGTTCATTTGTTTCTTCTGTAATATCTGCTGTCATTTCTTCTAGTGCTATCGTATAAGGATGACCTGGTGGGGCAATATGTCCGATTTTAATCGTAATTGTATCGCCATTGTTTTCTACAACCTCTGTTTGTGTTTCAGGTTCTGTTGGCTCTGTTGTAGGTCCTCCACTTTCACTGCTTCCACAGGCAGCTAGCATACTAACCGCTAGTATCCCTAAACCCAAAAGCTTTCCACATGATTTTTTCACGTTCTACTCCCCCTAATTAAAATAAATCTCTATAACAATAGCTTTCTTATAAAAAGCTAGGTTATACCCAAAAGAAAACGTTTACATTTAACAACTAAAAAAATAAACCTCTATTAACACTATGATTATATGTAAAAATCACATAACGTTATTACAACGAAATATTATCATATTGTTATATAATTTTCAAACAATTTTTTCAATTTTTTCGCAATAATGATTTACTCAATAGTTTAATTATAAGATTCATTGGATTTCTCTCATACGTTTTTCACACGGCAATTAAGAAAATAGCTACTTTCAAAGTTTTTTCTAATTTACATTGATTTACAAAAAGACTATATTCCATTAAAACTTAGTTAACATTCATTTTCTATGATAGTACCTGTTAGACAACATCCATTCACAGGGGGTTTGATGCTTTAAAACGGAAATAGCTTTATTCTTTTTTTATCCAAAACCAAATTCGTTTAAAAATGAGAGGAGTATTATTCATGAAAAAAGCGTTATTATCGTTATTTGCTTTATTAATCCTAACTGTATTTACTGCATGCGGTTCATCAGAGGGCACAACGGCTCCTGATAACAACTCAGATGCAGAAACACAAACAGAAGACACAAACAAAGAAACAAAAAGCGAAACAACAGAAGGTGGTACATTAACGATTGCTTGGCTACCAAATGAATCTGGCGCTGACATTAAAGCTGCTCGAGATGCGATTGGAAAAGAAATTGAAGAAGCTACTGGAATGAAAGTTGAACATCAAACAACAACAGATTATATCATTGCTATTGAAGCGATTGCGAATGGAAATGCTGACCTTGCTTTCTTAGGTGCTCAAGGTTATGTAGAAGCTCACACAAAAAACAGCAATGTATTACCTTTAGTTGTAACTAGTGGTGCATCAGGAACAATTGACGATGCTGTATATTACAGTTGGTTAGCGGTGAAAAACGGAAACGAAGACGAGTATAAGAACGGTGATGAATTTTCTATCGATAACATCGCTGGAAAACGTTTCTCTTTCGTATCAAACAGCTCAACTTCAGGATTTAAAGTTCCTGCAAACGGAATCGTTTCTCATTTCACTCAAATGGATGAACATAAAGATTTAACTGACGAAGATTTACTAGAAGGTGGAGATTTCTTCTCTGAAGTTTTATACGGTGGTTCACACCAAGGATCTGCCGTAAACCTTATTACAGACAAAGCTGATGTAGCAGCATTTTGTGATGCGTGTGTACAAAACTATATTGAGTTAGCTTCTGGTGAAGAAAACCGTGCTGGTTCGGTTTATAAAGTAAAAGAAGGTGCAGATGAGCCATTTAACACTTTCCCTGGTGAAGAGTTTGTTTTAATCTCTGTTACTCCAGTACTTAATGCACCATTTGTTATGAATACAGACAATATCGGCGAAGACCTTCAAAAGAAATTACTAGAGTTATTCACTTCTGATGCAATGGCAAACAACGAAGAAGTGTTTGTACCAAAAGATTCTGGTGAGAATGGTCTATTCTATAAAACAGAAGCAGAGCGTTTCTTAGAAGTAGAAGATGCTTGGTTCAACCCAATTCGCGAATTATCAAAATAAGTAAAAAAAGGAGTTAACAATGACAACGTTACTAGAATTAAAAAATGTATCAAAACAATATGGTCCTGATACTAAAGCGTTATCTGATGTTAACTTCTCTGTTAATGAAGGAGAGTTCATTTCCGTAATCGGTCCATCTGGAGCGGGGAAGTCAACTCTTCTTCGTTGCATTAATCGCATGATTGATGCAACTGATGGAGAAATTATCTTTGATGGCGTTACTATTCAATCTTTGAAGAAAAAAGAGCTTCGTAAGCTAAGAACAAAAATCGGAATGATTTTTCAACATTATAATCTAGTCAATCGATTAAGCGTCATTGAAAATGTCCTTCACGGTCGACTTGGCTATAAATCTACGTTTGCTGGTGTCCTTGGTCTTTATAACCAAAGCGAAAAAAAACAAGCGATCGAAATGCTTCACCGCCTTGGGTTAGAAGATCAAGTGTATAAACGTTGTGACCAACTTAGCGGTGGCCAAAAGCAACGTGTTGGTATCGCAAGGGCTCTTGTCCAAAACCCCAAAATGCTCCTATGCGACGAACCAATCGCATCTTTAGACCCGAATGCCTCAAAAGTTATCATGGATTATTTAAAAGATATTTCTACAACGATGGGAATTACAGTATTAGTGAATCTTCACCAAGTCGATGTTGCCCTAAATTATTCCGACCGTATTATCGGAGTAAGCAAAGGATCAATCGTGTATAACGGTTCTCCAACGAATATTACGACTGAAGAAATTCACCATATATACGGTTCAGAAGCAGGAGACCTCATTGTTGATGTAGGAGGAAGAAATGCAGGATAAGTATTTTGCCAAAAAGAGATTTCGATCTTCTATCATATTACTCATCATTTTCGGGGTCACATATGGCTCTATCATTTTAACCGAATTTAGTATTGTAAAAGGGTTGGCGTCATTCCCAAAAGCAATCGAATGGGGATTTACTAATTTTTACCCCAATGCAAAATCACTTGAACGCCTCCCTAATATTCTTGATAAACTTTTGGAAACTCTTTTAGTTTCTATTGCAGCTACAACAATTGCAGGCATATTTGCCCTCTTTTTTGCAATCGCTGGGTCGAATACAACAAAAGTAAATGGATTTTTAAGTACAATTAGTCGAGGGTTCGCAACGTTATTCCGTAATATTGATATTGCTGCCTGGTCGATGATTTTATTATTCTCATTTGGTCAAAGCTCATTAACTGGATTTTTTGCCCTATTTTTTGTTTCTTTCGGATTTTTAACTCGTGCCTTTATTGAAGTTATTGATGAATCTAGTATTAACTCAGTGGAAGCTTTACAAGCAACAGGCGCCACTTATTTTTCTACTATTTTTCAATCTGTTATTCCATCAAGTATTCCACAAATGATTAGTTGGCTTTTATTCGTTATCGAAACGAATATTCGCAGTGCGACATTAATCGGAATTTTAACAGGAACCGGAATCGGATTTGCCTTTGATTTATATTACAAAAATATGAACTATAATGCCGCTAGTTTAGTTGTCATTGTCATCATGCTTTCCATTTTACTCATCGAATATATTTCAAACTATGTGAGAAGGGTGATTTTGTAATGGGTCTAAGAAAATATCAAGATCAAGAACCATTGGAAATAGCAACTGACAAACCCATTAAAGTCAAACCTATTACAAAAGCATCGATCGTTATTCAATCCACTCTTTATTCTTTAGTCATTTTAACGATTTATGGGTTTTACAGTTTTGATTATAAAAACATAAATATCTTTGAAGGTATTTGGTCAACATTAATTAACTTTAAAACAATGTTTACCGAACCACATTTTAACCATTTTACGTTTACCGATGCGCTCTATGCCATTACAGTCACTCTCGCAATGGGGTTATTAACAACAATTTTCGGAGCCATCATTGCCTTATTTCTAGGTTTACTCGCTGCCCAAAACTTGTCCACTCCAAAAGTATCTAATGCAATAAAAGGATTTGTAGCGATTGTTCGTGCGATTCCAACTGTATTATGGGTACTTATTTTTGCGGTAGCTGCTGGATTAGGAAGTGTCGCTGCCGTTGTCGGGATGACCTTCCACTCTGTCGGATACTTAGTCAAAGCTTATTCCGAGTCATTTGAAGAAATTGATAAAGGTGTCATTGAAGCATTACGTGGAAGTGGAGCAAATTGGTGGCAAATTGTGTTCCAAGCTGTCATTCCATCAACAATGACATACCTTGTTTCTTGGACATTTTTACGATTTGAAATTAACTTCGGGGTAGCCGTCGCGATGGGTGCTGCAGCTGGTGCCGGTGGTATCGGGTTTGATTTATTCATGGCAAGTAGCTTCTATTACGATTTACGTGAGGTCGGCGTAATTACGTACTTTATTCTTGCCGTTGCAATTCTTCTTGAAGTTATTGCGACACAAATCAAAAAGCGATTACGGGTTAAACCTGTATAAAAGAAACCCTCCGCTGTTACGGAGGGTTCTTGTATTTGCAACGGACATCTGTTCCGCTATATTCATATTTTTTGCATGTTTTTTCTTCGTTTCGGACATCTGTTCCGCTGATATGAACAAAACTGTCAAGTCCCCCCCACTTTTTTACGTTTTTGGGCAACCTTAATAAAAGAACCTTGTTGCTTCTTTTTTTAGATTAACCAATCTGGTTAGACTATTTCCTTCGACCTTAACAACTCCCACTCAATTGGACGATAGGTTGTCAAGTGCTTTCCTTGACGAGCTATCGTCCAATTGAGATGCTGTAAAGAAGAGAAGGAAGGGTAAGCACACGGCACGAAGGCAAAATATTTTTAACACCGGTTGGCATTCTGATATACGTGGATTCACACAATTTATAATCCGTCTAGAGGCCTTTCACTAACTATTTACGTGCATTCACCTTGTAGAAGG
>NZ_JHYI01000041.1 GCF_000621445.1 Alkalihalobacillus bogoriensis ATCC BAA-922
GATTGTTTATCAAAATATACAGAGCCTAAAATTTATTTACTTCCCGAAACAAAGCGTGAAGAATTAAGGGCTTTTGACAACAAAGTTAAAGAGTTGTTTGTACAAATAGCTACCAACATAATGGGCGACAATGAATGCTCAATAGATGATGAAAATCCAGAAATAAAGGTTTCGGTGAACGGTAGTTTGACTGAACGACAGTATGAAGAAATGGAACAGGAATTTGGTAAGTTGAGAGAAGAATACTATTCGATTCGTGATCAACTTGTAAGTGAATATGACAGCTTCAAAGAAAAAATTTTATCGTTCATAAAAAATAATTATTCAAATCATCCATGGTTTTATAAGAATATATTAAGAAGTATTCCATCAAAAGAAGAATTTGCTTATAGTTTTGACTTGTATTTTCTAAAAATTGGCTACGTAGAAAGCATTCAGGAGGTATATTAAATGTCAAAATTGCAATTGAATATAGTTAAACCAATTATTGCTGTACAAGACCTTGCAATAGAAATAAATCCTGAGCACTTTGATATAAAAAGCTATCATTTTTCTGTACCTTTTATTCAATTTGATTTTCTTCCTGAATTCAAGGCTGATCCATTACGTGAGTTTAAAAAGAAGGTATACGATGATATCAATGATACTGCGGTATCAAAAACATGGGCTGATCATTTACAAATAGAAATTTATGGAGCAGAAGATGATTTTGATAGTGATTTCGTTAGTTACAAAGATAAAGACATTCGCTTCGATGAACATGTATTCTTTATGACAAATGAAACGCTTGAAAGCTTTAAAGAAAGATATGAATGGTATAAAGAAGAATTCGAAGCACTGCTTGAATATATAACAAATGATAGTGAGGCTATGGTCGATTCAGCTCTCAATAGATTAGTAGGGGAATTTCCACAGTTAACAGAACTTAAAGAAAACATCCGTAAGAGACTTACTGAAAAAGTAGATTATTTAGAATGTAGTCACATGAGGTTAGAAGTAATCGAAGTAAACTTAGACAAATCAGACCGAATTATAGAACAAATTATGAAAAAGCAAGATCTCTGGCAAATGGTTTAATAGATGAGATTAAAAGAAGGAATAAAAATAAATATACAAATGTAGTAATGGCGAAGAAGATAGATAAGGCTATTACTGAAATAAAGCAATATAACGTAACAAATGACAGTAATATAAACGAGGCAATAGGGTATCTAACTGAATTAAAGGCTTTATTTGAAAAGGGAGAAGAAGTAGACGAAATGTTAGCTGAAATTTGGAATGCAATATATAAGCAGAAGGCTTAAACGAGTTAACAAGATAGATTTAGAGAAAGGAGAAATGTAGTCAGCATCTCTCCTTTTTCTTATTTTTGCTCCTGTTTTAATCGTTCCAGCTCTTTTTCAGCAATTTCTTGTAAGCCTTTTTGAAAATTCTCTGAGTTCCAAATTGCCATAGGTTCTTTTCCGCTCAAACGTGCAACTTCAGTGGCAATTTGAAAAGCATGATCTCTTAAGTCTTTCGGTACTGTAGTCATGTAACGGCTCCTTTAAGAACGTATATTCTTATTTTATTCGAGTTAGAAAAAAAGGCAAGGATTTATAGAATATTAAGTATGGTAAAATAGGAAAGTTTGTATTATTAGATAGATTATTTTCATCTTTTATTTTTTTAGGTGAAACTGAATATTGCCACCAAATAATTTTTGTGCACTGTATTGGGTTGAAATATCTCCAATATTAACAATTATTGGATTGTTGATTTCTGTGTTAGTAATGACTATTCTATATTCACTTTGATTGTCGAAATATTTATCTTTCCAGAAGAAAATTTCATTATTATTTTTTAAATAAGATTCTATCCTCTTAGAATTATTCGTTCTGTAGTCATCATAATTTACTTTAGCTGAAACAAAACCATAACCATTTTTTGAGAATGCTCTTTCAACCCTTTCAATAAAGCTGTTAGGATCAATAATTAACAACTAATTTCCAAACTCACTGATCATTTTTTCTTGAGCTTCTTCCGAATAATCAAATTCAGCAATATAGAATTCTTTATTTTCGCCAACTACAACTAAATTGTCACTAATAAGTGCAAAAAGGCAGAAAACAGGTCTTTTTTCATTTTCTTTTACTCTAAGGTTGCTCCTTGCTCCTGTTCCCTCTAATGCAAGATTACCTGTTTCATTATCATACATCCGAAATTTTATATTAGCCATTACTTGCGAAGCTTCTAATTTATCTCCTACCCCTCTATCTCCCGTTTCAATTTCTCTGTCAATATAATATCTAAAGTTGTTCATGTACAAATTGCCACGCATTAAGTCCGCAATAAAAGGGGTGAATTTAAAAAAAGCAATTATAGAATCTTTGTATTTTGGTATTTCAGATAATTTTATTCTTGTTTTCATTTACTTTCCCTCCGCTTCTTATATTTATAATTCGTCATCCTAAAAAATCCACCTTTTCAGCTATGATAATTCAATAAAAATCTACTTATTCGTAATATCTTTAAGGACGGTTATATACTCTTTTAAGTATGTTAAATGAAACTAATATGCAAGACTTTCATATAAACTATGGAAGCTGTATCCTAACTTCCTACCAACCAAGCTTTTTATATGAATATCGTTCATATGTTTTACAGAAAATGCACATAACGTATATGAAAAATATGCATATAACTTATGTAACTTGTTCATAAAATTACACATCCACATAACTGTAATGCCGAATTTGAGAAGCCGTTACTATCAAATTTTCTGTTTTTAAGTTATAAAATCACTCTACTAATCTATAATATAAAGATTTTTAATCAAAAAGGATTTCCATAATGGAAAAAGTAGAACAGGAGTGATTGAAATGAGTAAAGGTAGAAAACAAATGCCACAGGAATTCGGTAAACTGATTCGTAGGTTAAGAGAAGAAAAGGGCTATAGCTTAGAGCAACTATCTAAAAAAGTAGATGTAAGTGCAAGTTATGTTCATAGGATCGAAACGGGCGAAAAGAAGCGACCGAGCTTCGTCATTATTGAGGAAATTGCAGAAGCATTAGATGTGGATGTGTTTGATTTGTTGCAGATATCTAACACAGCACAGGATCATAAAATCAAGACATTAGCTGAATTATTATACTGTCATTCATCTGTTACAGCAGATGGTGTTACCCTTCACGCTGATGCAAAAGAGGCTTTATTAAATGTAATTGACGAAATTATCAAGGCAAAGTGGAGTCACTCATCAATGATTGATGATATTAACAAAATTAGTACAGCCATTAGTAAATTTAAAGAAGTGTTTTAATTGCTGAAAAGGGAACAGATTAGTTCTGTTCTCGTCATACATAGAGTAGAGTTAAGGGAAAAGGGGAAGGTATAAATCTATTGACATTAAGAACGTATATTCTTATAATGACGTAAATGATAGATAAGGAGGCAAGGAGTATGGTTTTACGGACTATAAAAAAGATTCAAGGGAAAATAGAAGAGCAAAGTTAAAAGGAGCATTGTGTAGCCTAACGGTTATATAATGCTTCTATTTTTTTGTCAAAAATAATTTACAAAATATTGATAAGGAGGAAGCGTGAGGATGAGTATTAACGGTTCAAACAAAGAGGCTGTTTTCTGTTGGGCTTTGCTAAAGTATCCAAACATATTAAAAAGGGCATTACATTTGCCATTAGCAAAAATAGAATTAGAGAAAAAGGTAAATGGAAAAGACATTGATATTTATGCCATGGACAAGAATCGTAATCTCAATGTTTTAGTCGAAGTTCAATTAACGAAAGCACATTCTACTTATGTAAAGCGTATGAAAGAAATGATAGCGTTAAATCCAGATTCCGTACTTGTGTGGATTGCCAGCGAGTTTGACGAGAGTCATATTCGAGAAATGGAAGATTACATAAATGAAAATGCCAGAAATGTTGACTTTTATGCGATAGAAATTGATCCGAATGTGTTACCGATTTTACAAGAATTGAATGAGTTGTACAAGTTAGAAATCTATGATGAATTATACAGGATAAGAGAAATGGGGAATGTAATCAACGTTCGTTATATAAAAAAGCAAATCCCTGCAAATTTCATAGGACAAGCTTCTTTTGCTAAGGTAGGGTTTGACTTTACGAAAATAGAAGATGTGAAAAGGGCGTTATTACAAGAATTACGAGAAAGGATGCCATATCTTTTAAACTTATATTACAACAAGAAGGCATCTAATAGTAATCCAGCTCTAAGTGTAGGAGCAGGTCTTTACGGTCTTTCCTTTAAGTGTGGCACAAGGGATAAAAACGGCTTATCTTTTGTTGAACTCTATTTTGATATTTCGAAAATTGATATGTATGAAAAGTTCAAATCTCTAAAAAATCAAATGACAGAAAGGATTAGCCGAGACATAAAAATTATTGATCGTAAAATTGGAGTTTATTTTGAACCTTCTGACACATATGAAGAAACATTTGCAATTATCGCTAAACTGTTTGAACGATTTTTACTCTTTTTTAGTCCGTACATTTTTAGTGTTAAAGAAATTAAGGATGAAGGAATAGATGTGAGAAAGTCATTTACCGATGGTGATAGAGGTTATGGATGTCGCATAATGCTGAATACTATGGAAAATCATATTGAAACAGAAGATAGTATTCGTATAGCGGTAGAAAATGAGGCAGATTATTTTTTGTACAAGTGAATACAACCACTTCTATATATGCAGGTTAGTAGGTCTACTAATCTGTTTTCTTTTTTTCTAAAAAAGATTGATTATATTACCCAAATCGTTATATACTGCATTTAACATCAAGTCAAATTAAGTATTTGACAAAATGGAGGTGAGTTAGGGTGCAACTTGAGCAGATTGCAGAAATCAAAACAGGTATAGTTTTAACGAGGAAAAAGGCTGATGTTGATATGAACGTTAAAGCAAAGTATCGTTTGCTTACGTTAAAAAATATCAATGATGACGGTACGCTTAATAATGAGGAGTTTGAATTGTTTGAAAGCAACGATATTTTAAGTCCTCATTATTTTACAGAAGAAGGCGATGTCATTATCCGATTAAGTCATCCCAATACAGCTATTTATATTGATAAATCACATTCAGGACTGTTAGTACCATCATACTTTGCTATTATAAAAGTAGACAAAATAAGATGTTTGCCAGCATATTTAGCTTGGTACTTAAATACAGAAGCTGTAAAGAAAGAATTGGAGCGTTCACAAGCGGGTTCACGAATACCGACAACAAACAAAAATACGCTAAAGGCAATAACAATTCATGACATTCCAACTCAGAGACAAGAGGCACTAATTCAATTACTATTGTTGCATCAGAAAGAAAAGCAACTTTATCAAAAGTTAATAGAAGAAAAGGATAAGTGGTTTAAATCAATTACAGATAAAATCATTCAAGGAGAAATCAAGGAGGAAATAAAATGAGTGAAAAAGTAACGCAAGAACAAATTAACTCAATACTATGGCAGGCGGCCGACACATTTAGAGGAAAAATAGATTCAAGTACATATAAGGATTATATCCTAACGATGCTGTTCGTGAAGTACCTTAGTGACGCTTACAAAGAAAGCGTAGAAGAGTATACGAAACGATATGACGGTGATGAGCAACGAATACAACGTGCAATATCAAGGGAACGTTTTGTATTAGATGAACAATCCACATTTGAATACCTTTATAGCAAGCGAAATGATCCTGAAATCGGTGAAATTATCAACAAAGCATTGGAACGTTTAGAGAACGAAAATACAGGTAAGTTACGTGGGGTATTCCGCAATATAGATTTTAACTCAGAGGCAACATTAGGAAAGGCGAAAGAACGAAATGCGATTTTACGTTCATTGTTAGAGGACTTCAATAAGTTAACCCTAAAGCCTTCTGTGGTCGGAAATGAGGATGTCATTGGCGATGCGTATCAGTTTATGATTGAACGTTTTGCTGGAGACGCAGGCAAGAAGGGTGGGGAGTTCTATACTCCGACAATGGCTTCTGAATTGTTGGCTCGTCTTGTAAAACCACAGGAGAATGATAGAATATACGATCCCACTTGTGGCTCTGGCTCTCTATTGATTAAAGTAGCCAATCAAGTACCGAATAAAAAAGTAGCGGTTTATGGACAAGAACGTAATGGGGCAACACACTCATTAGCACTAATGAATATGTACTTGCATGGTATTGACGATGCAAAATTGGAGTGGGGAGATACATTAGCTAATCCACTTCATTTAGAAGATGGAAAGCTTATGAAATTCCAGGCAATTGTAGCTAACCCCCCATTCTCATTGGATAAATGGGCGATGGGATTTGCGGGAGAAGGGACAAATGATAAGAAGTTTAAAATGGAAGCAAGCCTTGATCCACATAGACGATTCGAGTGGGGAGTAGCACCATCATCTAAGGGAGATTATGCATTTGTTCAGCATATGCTTTATTCGTTAGCCGAGAACGGTAGAATGGCAACAATCCTTCCCCATGGAGTTTTGTTCAGAGGAGCAAGTGAAGGGAAGATTCGTAAGCAAATCATTGATATAAACCTGTTAGAAGCAGTGATTGGATTACCAGAAGGCTTATTTTATGGAACAGGAATTCCAGCTTGTATTATGGTATTTAAGAAAGATCGTAAACGAAAAGATGTACTATTCATTGATGCTTCTGGAGAAGGGAACTACGAAAAAGGAAAGAACCAAAACAGGCTAAGAGAACAAGACATTGCAAAAATTGTAGAGACGTATGACACATGGGAAACGATTGATAAATACTCCTATGTAGCAACATTAGATGAGATTAAAGAGAATGACTACAACTTAAACATTCCACGCTATGTAGATACATTTGAAGAGGAAGAGCCTGTTGATATGGAACAAGTTAAAGAGAATATTGCGAATATTAAGCTGGAACTTAAAGAGGTTGAGGCAGAGATGGAGAAGTATTTGAAAGAACTTGGGCTATAGAAATTATGAGAGGGAAATCAAATGTCCGATATTGAAAAGTACAGTGACCGAACATTTGAAGAACACAAGCAAGTAAATGAATATGGAGAGGATTTCTGGTATGCGAGGGATTTAGCTCAAATATTACAAACGGTTTGTGTAAATAGTGGATATAATCCAGAAGACCATTTTTCCTACATGGGAAAAATGGTTCAACTCGGATCAGGTGCAACAAGAGAAATAGAAGAGTGGGAACTTTTACGTTATGCATGCTATTTTATTGTCCAAACTCGTAAACAAGAATTGCAAGAGCAATTTGAAACTCATACAAGGAAAATACAATGCTAACCGTACTCATTATGAAGTCGGTAAAAAGGTACGACAAACGGTTGAAGAACTTGGGAGAACGATGCCAGAAGATTTGTCAACACCTGAGAAAAGTATTAAACAAATTGAGAAGATGGAAGAAAAGAAGAGGTTGGGAAATGGTGACGTAGATGTATAGTGAAAATATTATTGTAACGAAAAAATATAACATAGAGTTAATGGTAGGTGATGATATGGTTAGTGAGGAAAAAAATAATAATTTGATGAAATATAAAGGTATGTTAATTCCAAATGATTGGATAGTAAAAAAGTTTAAAGATGCTGTTGTAATTAAAACAGGACAGGTTAATCCTACAAAACAACCTTATTCCGAAATGTATCATGTTGGGCTTGTAAATATTGAAAAATATACAGGTAGGTTACTTAATGTTAAGAAAGCTAAAGAAGAAAAAGTTTCGAGTGGAAAGTATCTTTTTCAGAAAGGCGATGTTTTGTTTGGGAAAATAAGGCCTGAATTAGCAAAGGTTTGCTATACAGAAATTGATGGTATATGTAGTGCAGATATATATCCACTAAAAGAAACTGAGTTTGTTGATTCAATGTTCCTTAAATATGTACTTTTAGATATGAGGTTTTATCAATACTCTGTATCTTCTTCTATGAGGACAGGTCTCCCGAAAGTAAATAGAGAGGATTTAGGTGGATTTGATTTAATTTTACCTCCGAAAGCTGAACAAAAAGTAATAGCTACTATACTCTCTACTTGGGATAAGGCTATTGATCTAAAAGAAAATCTCATTGAACAGAAAAAAGAGAAGAAAAAAGGTTTAATGCAGAAATTGTTGACAGGTGAAGTAAGATTGCCAGGGTTTAATCGAGAATGGAAAAAGGTTAGGTTAGGAGAGGTACTAAAGGAACGCAAGGAAATAGGTTTTGCGGATTTGGAGCTTTTAGCTATAACATCCAAAAATGGTGTTGTTCGAAGAACAGAAGTTGATATTAAAGATAATTCAAGTGAAGATAAAAGTAAGTATAAAAGGATTCTTCCAAATGACATTGGATATAACACTATGAGGATGTGGCAAGGTGTTTCTGGTGTATCAAAATATGAAGGGATTGTTAGTCCAGCCTATACTATTTTAAAACCAACTGAAAAGGTTAATTCGGATTATATGGGGTATTTATTTAAGTTGCCAAGTGTAGTGAATCAGTTTAAAAGGCATTCTCAAGGATTAGTAAATGATACATTAAATTTGAAATATGAGAACCTAAAAGTAATTAAAATAGTCTTACCGATGGATATAAGTGAGCAAGTAGCAATAGCAAATGTTTTGAAATGTATTGATAGAGAAATTGGTGTTTTGCAAAAACAATTGAATTCTATAAAACAACAAAAAAAAGGTCTCATGCAACAACTTCTAACAGGAAGAATTCGAGTAAAGGTTTAACTCCCTTTACTCCTTTTCCCTTATTCTCTACTATGGGGGTGTAATCGTGTCAAACAGGCAAAGTTATGATGAACAAACGATAAGTCAACAGCCTGCCATTGAAGTTCTAACAGGTTTAGGCTATAACTACATAACGGCAGAACAAGCAGAGCAAATGCGTGGTAATCTCTATAATGTTCTCTTGAAAACTGTATTGGAAAAGAAATTGAAAGAGTTAAACTCTTTTGAGTATCAAGGAGTCGCTTACTCTTTTAGCGATAATAATATCAATCAAGCGATTCGGGATTTAGATGAACCTTTGACTGATGGACTCGTAAAAACAAACGAGAAAATCTATGAAACATTGATGCTGGGTCGAAGTTATACTGAGTTTTTACCAGATGGCTCAAAGAAATCATTTACCATTCAATTTATAGATTGGGAGAACATAGAGAATAATGTTTTCCATGTTGTCGAGGAGTTTTCCGTTGAACGTGAAGATGGTCGTGGGAACGCTCGCCCTGACATTGTCCTCTTTGTGAATGGTATTCCTTTTGCTGTTATTGAATGTAAAAGATCATCCATTAACGTTGGGCAAGGCATTGAACAAATGATTCGTAACCAAGGAAAAGATTATATTCCTCAGATTTTCAAGTATGTTCAAATTGTCATGGCAACTAACAAAAATGAAACTCAATATGCTACGTGTAATACTCCTAAGAAATTCTGGTCGATTTGGAAAGAAGAGAAGGAAGAATGGTTGCAAGAGCAGTTAAATAAAACAGTAGTTAACCGACTGCCCACCACTCAAGATAAAAACATCATTTCTTTATTTCATCCAGAGCGTCTCCTTGAATTAACTCATTTTTTCACTTTATTTGATAAAGATATTAAGAAAATAACTCGATATCAACAATATTTTGCGATTAAAGAAATAATTAAAACAATTGAAGAAAGTGATGAGTTTGGAAATCGTCAGTCGGGCGTGATCTGGCACACCCAGGGTTCTGGGAAATCACTTACAATGGTAATGCTTGCAAAGTTTATTTTAGCAGAACTCATGAAACATGATCCAAAGGTTGTTGTCGTTACTGACCGAGTGGAGTTAGATAAGCAAATTCATAAGACTTTTAACCATACAAGATTAAAGGCAAGCAGAGCAACGACAGGAGCACATTTGATTGAACTAATTAACGATAATAATGCGGATGTAGTTACAACGTTAGTCCATAAATTTGATACAGCTTCTACTAAGCAAGAGCCAATACAGTCAAAGGATATCTTTGTACTTGTTGATGAGAGTCACAGAACGCAATATGGTGAACTCCATATTAAAATGAAAAAGGTATTTCCAAATGCTTGTTATTTAGGTTTTACGGGAACGCCACTAATGAAAAAAGAAAAGAGTACGATGATTAAGTTCGGTAAGCTCATTCACACGTACACAATTGCTGATGGTGTTAAAGATAAAGCAATTTTGCCTCTACTTTATGAAGGTAAAATGGTTGACCAAACTGTAAACCAAAAAGCGATTGATAACCGATTAGAAATGATCACTCGCAACTTGAATGATAAGCAAAAAGATGAAGTTATGAAAAAATGGAGTAAGTTTGAACGAATTGCTTCTTCTAATCAACGTATTAGTATGATTGCTTTTGATATTAACCAACATTTTTTTGATAACTATAAAACGCAGGGTTCACAGTTTAAAGCGATGCTGGCAACGAATAGTAAGATTGAAGCGATTCGTTATTTTGAGGCATTTGAGGAATTGGGCGACTTAAATTGTGCGGTTGTTATTTCACCTCCTGACCAAAGAGAAGGGCATGAAGCGGTTGATGAGGAATCAAGGGATAAAGTATTAAACTTCTGGAAAAAGATGATGAACCGTTATGGTAATGAAGAAGCATATGAAGATGCGATTAAAGAAGAGTTCATTCATGGTGATGAAATTGATTTACTTGTTGTTGTCGATAAGCTTTTGACAGGATTTGATGCACCGAGAGCAACCGTTTTATATATTGATAAACCGATGAAAGAGCATACTTTGCTACAAGCTATAGCCAGGGTTAATCGTTTGTACGAAGGAAAAGACTTTGGGTACATTATCGATTATAGAGGATTGTTAGATAAGCTGGATCAAGCATTGGAAATGTACTCTGGAGCAGGATTAGAAAATTTTGATCCTACTGACTTACAAGGTTCATTATACGATGTTATTAGCATTATTGGCTCCTTGCGACAATATCATTCTGATTTACTTCAAATCTTTAAGCCGATTAAAAACAAGCAAGACAATGAAGAGTATGAAGTGTTGTTAGAAGACGAGGAGTTAAGGGAAGAGTTTTATGGTGTGTTGAGTAAGTTTGGGCGTAATCTTGGTATTGCCTTAGAATCGGAAAAGGTTTACAATGCATTGCCCCATGAGGAATTACAAACGTATAAAAAAGATTTCAAGTTCTTCCAAGAACTACGTAAAAGTGTAAAGTTGCGTTACTCCGATACTATTGATCACAAAGAGTATGAAGCAAAAATGCAAAAGTTGATGGACAACTATATTTCAGCAGAAGACATAATTCGTATTACGAATCCCGTTGATATTTTAAATGAAAAAGCATTTGAGGAAGAGCTGGAACGGTTGGAATCCAAAAGAGCTAAAGCCGATGCAATTCGCACTCGTTTAACAAAAAGTGTAAATACGAAGTGGGATGAAAACCCTGCTTACTACAAAAAATTCTCTGAACGCATTCGTGAAGCGATTGAAGCGTATAAAGAGAAGCGAATTTCTGAGGCTGAATATCTAAATACAATGAAAGATATCATGAACGAATATAGAAAAGGTGAGCCTGTGGATGATTTTCCATCTGTTATTAAAGAGAATCGAGCGGCCCAAGCGTTTTATGGCGTTACAAAAGAGATTATGAATGAAGTAAAAGAGAACGCTGTACCTTATGAAACGTTAGGAAGCTTAGCGTTGAAAATGGATGAAATTATTAGAGAATATACAAAAGTGGATTGGCATGATAACATCCAAGTTCACAATAAAATAGCACAAGAATTAGATGATCTTCTATACGATTTCTCAAAAGACAATCAGATTGATTTAAACTTGGATCAAGCAGATAAAATCATTGAGCAAATTAAAACGGTAGCATTAAGACGTTATTAGAGTTAGGTTGTGAACACCATGGAAAAACATCAAATCAAATACGGAGATAAGCTAATTTCATTTGAGTTAGAAAGAAAAAATGTAAAAAATGTGAATTTAAATATCAAACCAGATAGGACTATAACCGTATCAGCAAGTGAAAAAGTACCGCTCGACTTTATATACAGCTTTGTTAAGGGAAAGGGATCCTGGATTACGAAGCAAGTCAAAAGTTTTGAAAATGTTCAGCCTTATAAGCAAAGTGAACGAGAATATGTAAGTGGGGAGTCGTATAAATATCTTGGAAAACAATATCGTCTTCGAGTGAGAACCGTAGAGCAGAAGGAAGAGGTAAAATACTTTCGAGGATTTCTTTATTTATATGTGAAAGACCAAGATAATTATAGTCGCAAAGCAAAATTGATGGAAGAATGGTATCGAACAAAAGCCAAAAATACCTTTGAAAAGTCGTTATTAAAAGTGTATCCACTTGTAGAGAAATACGGGGTAGCAAAACCTGGTGTAGAATTACGAACGATGAAAGCACGCTGGGGATCAGCCTTAGTTGATACAAATACCATTCTTCTTAATACAGAACTAATTAAAGCACCAAAGCATTGCATTGATTATGTCGTACTTCACGAACTTATTCACTTTAAATATAACGACCATAGCGATAGCTTTTATAAAATGCTGTACTCGCTAATGCCAGATTGGGAGAAACGGAAAGCAATATTGGATGAGGAGATTGTGAGAGAGTTGTAAAGGCAGGTGATGATAGTGAATGTTGATATAGAAGGTATTACCAGATTAAATAATTCAATACAAAATATAAGTCAGCAGTATAATAAAATGCTAAAGCCCATCATAGAACATCAAGAGATGATTTCAAGAGTTGCAAACAGTGGTATTCAAGGCATTCTTGGTAGCATAAACAGTATTAGTGATATTTCAATACCGAAATTTAATTTACCTTTGTTTGAAATTCAAAATCAATATGTAGATATGATAAGCAAAATTCAAATGGATTTACCAAGACCTATTATTGATTTTAGCCACTATTCAAATCTGTATACACAATTTTCAAGTTTAGCACAAGTAGGTAATGAATTCGCAAATATGGCTAAAACTATGAATATAGGTATTGCTAACATTGCCGATGAGTTCCATCATATTGATTGGTCTTCAATATTGAGCCAGATTCCTTATCGGGATTTAGTAGATGTGAGACAAGAAGACCATGAAGAAATACAAGCCACTGTAACAGAGGTTTTAGAAGAGTATGACCTTGTGAATCCAAATAAAGGTCTCGAAGAAAAAATAGAGCAACTTACAAATGAAATAAATAGTTTAAAAAAGTCACTTACGACTAAAGATGCAATTAAATTATCTATTATAGCAAATATTATTTTCTCTTTGTTCATGTTCCTTATCGGTCCCTTTTTGCAACCTATAAAAGAGGAATATTCTTCTTTTGTTCATCAAAATGGGAAAGCTGTCATAAAGGAAATCAAAGCCAAAGTTCATAGCGTAATTGAAACAAACGTTGCTTTAAATAATTATAAGATTGTTTCCTCTGAAAGATTAACAGTACGCATAACCAATAAAACAAACTCAAACGCAGTTGGGCAACTGTATTTCGGACAGGTTGTGCAAGTGGTTGAAAGAAAGAGAAAATGGACAAAGGTTAGTTATGTAAATTCTGAAGGTGAAATTATAGAAGGATGGGTTTATTCCCGTTATCTTCATAACCTTATAAAATAATAATAACAAGACAGGATCAGATTATTCTTGTATCCTGTCTTGTTAGCTTCTAAACTCTATTAAAATAACTCATTTATAAGCTCAATCTCTTCTTCATCTAAACGGTCACTCATCAACTTAGTGGTATCATTATTTATAATCAGCTTCTCCCCTTTAGAAAGAAAAGCCAGCAATTCCTCAATTTTTTCTTCTAATGATTTTTCACTTTGTTTTCTCTCGTAATCTTTTTGCAGAACACGACAGATATAATCACTCGAATTTGCTTGTTTAATTACGTGGTCGTAAAGGTGACGATACTCAGTTCGAAATGAAATTGAAATTCTAAGCTTTCGTTCTTCTTTCATGTTGTTTCGCCTCCAGGATGCTCAGGAATGACAATACGTTTGCGAATTGTGAATCGTTTAGAATTATGGCATTAGGAAAATGAGATATCAGATATTTTTTTAAGAGAATGCTACCGCCACCTACCAAGATAATTTCCTTATTAGAAAACGAGATCTTACGGCTTTTAGCGTAATTGATTATTTTCTTAATGTGTTCTTCGATTAACTGCTCAATTAAAGCATTGCTACCTTCCTGCTTTTTACCGTCAATCACTACATATTTGTCCTTCAATATTTGCTCAATATCATCGTCATTAAAGGCAATACCGTAATTAGTAGTAAGGGATTCGGATATTTTTGAACGGAGGATATTTATACCCAATGTGCTTGTGGTCAGGTTGTCATAGACAGGGATAAGGTTGTTAATTTCGAGGAAACTGACATTTAGTGAACCGAAATCACAAACGAGGATTCGTCTGCCTTTAAAGTCTTTTGGATTTGAATAAGTGGGCCCGATTGCCTCTGGAAGCACATAAATTGAAGCGATTCGAAAAGAATAAGGTCGATTATTAACTTCAATTCCTATTACATTTCCTTTTTGTTGAATAAATTGACTGTATTCTTGCTTTAACTTTTCATTTTTAAAAAGGGATAGCGGTGTATTTATTGCTAAATGGATATTTGCTAAAGCAGTTGGACTTTTTACTTTTTGAAGAACTTTAGTAATTGCAAGGTAAATAGAAAGTCGATGCTCCTCGGTTTGTTTAGTCAAATCATAGTTCGTGTTTTCTTCGGATAATAGGTCTCCAACAGCGAACTTTTTTTGATTATAAACTACAATATCAGTCTTTGCCGTTAAATCAGCAATGGAACCATCTATTTCCGCCACTTTGGTTCGAAATCTTCCTTTTTCAATTACATTCACCTCGTTTCTAAAGGCATATTTTGTGTAGCTTTTGCCAGAGTCAACAGCAATAAGAAAGTCGTTATACATTGAATCATCACTCCTTATTATTTTTTTCTTTCTTATATGCGACAAAGTCCTATTTATAACTGAATTTAGTAGAAGAATTGTCGAATGAGGGTTTGAGGGTATGATTTTGTCATAACAACAAAAAACTCTCCATAGTAAAAAGGAGAGTTTGCTCTGTAATTTAATCGCCCCAATATTCTTCTTTCTCTTTCAATCGTTCCCATGCCTCTTCGGGGGAGAGTGGGGTACGAATAGATGTATGAATCTGTCCAGCTTCATCTAAAAATAACTCTCTTACTTCTTCATGACTCATAGGAACCCGCTTATCTTTGAGCAGAACAATTCGTTTAATAATTCCAGGAGCAATGAAAGCATTCGGTTCTGTTGGATCAAAATCTACTCCATCTTCATATGGTTTGCCGTCAATTGTCATCACATTGTTAGGCCCATTCAAGTCTATATACAATACCCCTAAGTAATGACGAAGGGATAGGTCATATTTCGGTATTTTATATAAGTTCTCCGCCATTTTTAACGTAGCGTTGCGGTATAAACCCCATTTGCGTTCGTTTGCTAACTCGATTCGTTCTTCCATCAGTAAGTGCCACTCAATATCACTTTCACTTGGTTCTTTGCCCCATTGTTTATGTAATTTTTCTTTCATGTTCTCATAGCGTTGCTTACTTTTTACATATTCCTCATATGTGCCATTAAGTTTTGCCCAGGCGATCTCAATTTTCTCCACTTGTTCTTCAGTTACAGCTACACGAACACTATCTTTTTCATCGGTATAAGGCAGAGTGCGTACATATACGTCTCGCTTACATTCAGGACAAGCTTTTTTTCGTGTAAGGGGCTTATCGAAATTGGCATGACAATAGGGGCATTCGGCATCTTCTAAGCGTGTCATTCCTTCTTCTATGGTCATTACGGGTTTCGTTGGTGTGGTCTTAGATGGGGGAGTAGACGGTGGTGTTTGTTGCTTGGGTGTGTCTTGGGTGAGCATTTTCTTTAGGGATTGAAATAAGCCCATGTGATCACTCCTATTTGAATTATTTGTAAATAGTATACCATTTTTCTTATATTTTTATTAGGTTGTTATATGTTAGGAAATATGTTTGCTATAATAAAGGAAATGTTGCATACAAGCAATGAAATGGGGAGGTAAGTAAAGTGGAAAACACATTTGGTCAAATCCTGAAGCGAGAACGAAATAAACAAGGTCTATCACTTGTGAAATTGTCTTCTAAAATCAACAATGCAATTAACGCTTCCTATATCAACCGATTAGAAACAGGTGATCAGCAGAATCCAGGATTTACTGTTGTGTGTATGCTATGTTCAGCTCTCAATATAGATATGCGTGAAGTATTTCGAGCGTTTAACTATGAAAGCTTAATTACTAACTATAATAAAGAAGCGGAATTTTCAATTGAGGAATTGATACGACTACACAAAGTAAAAGTACCTATGGAGAATGAGATATTAAGCAAAGAAGAGCAGGAAATGATCATTAACATAATTCAAACGGCATTTCGTATTGCTAAAAGCGATGTCCGTCTTGAAGATTTGTCCCCACTTTTACATGAAATTCAACAGCTTCACGATATCCAAAAGCGTTACGTGGATACTGTTGAAGTAGCCTTTCAATCAAAAACTTTCATTTTTAATATAACAGCTATATTAGAACAAAGTGATCTTAGTAGAGAAGAAGTGATAGAAGCACTTAAAGAGCAAATGGAATACAAGGGAAGTAAACTACTTGATGTTCGTGATGAACTTATCGTTTTACAAATTAAGGAAGAGGTTTGGTTAGCTAAAAAGGTAGATTGCGAAATTACTTTTATATCGAACTATGTTGATCCCGTTTCGTTATAACAGGATGAACTTTAATAGAGTTAGTTTGTAAACTCACTTCGTTTCTTTTAGTAAATAAAAATAAAATTATTGCATATATGTATTGACAATAAGCAATGCACCTTTTAAGATGTTGTTATAAAAATTTGTAACTTTAAAAAAGGAGCTGATTTTTATGATAACAACTCAACTCAATCTAAACATCCCTACTATCTTAGTAGAGCAAAAACAATGGAACTGCTTTCGCTATATGGAAGGTAGTCAAGAAGTAAAAGTCCAGCCATATGATAGAAGGCATGGATTGGGACTAAACATTGTTAATAAAAACAATTGGCTTAGCTATGAGGAGGCTACTGCCAAGCTAAGTGATCAGAAGTTGGATGGAGTAGGTTTCATCCTATCAGAAGAAGATGATTATGTATCCTTAGTCGTCAACAATTGCAAAAATGATACTAAAGAGTGGAGCAAAACAGCTACTTTCACGATGGACAAGTTGAGAGGAAAGGCTTTTGCGGTTTATCTACAGCAATTAAATCAGTTGCAATTCTTGTGCAAAGTGGGACAAGACCTGGAAACATCCTTAATTACGCTTTCTGATCTTGAAATCCACTCAAAATCTTACTTCTTTGCTGTAACCGATGAAACAATAGAGGATTTTGACGTAGTAAGTGATTGTACTGCTGAAATTGAGAGTATTGTTAAGGAATTCAGGGATAAGAGGCAAGGTAATGAAGGAGTAGAAGGTGTAGTTGAAGAAGGTGAACCGTCAGAGCAAAATTGTTCTTCAAATGATAAATTTGTTGACCGTCACTACTTCAATGATTTAGAACAGCAATTAAAAGATGTAAGTCAATGGGATGGAAGTATAATATCTGCTTTTAATAATGAAGCGGGATCGGGCAAAAGTCATTTTTCCTTCGACACTTTTGCAGATATTGCTGTAAATACGGAGCATAAAATACTTTACGTTCAGAGATTTAAAAGGAATGAAGCTCTGGTTCAGACTGTTAACGAAATCAATAAACATGCAGGTGAAAAAGTAGCTGATTTCATTGATGGTGACATTAACAAAGTTACAAGAAACAAAAGGAAAAAGAGCAAGAGAGAAAAGAAGCTAAAGGCAAAAGTATTAGTAATTACTCATAAGATGTATTCGAAAATCTGTAAAGGAGAGTACAGCGATATTATAGAAGGTCGTGAAATCTTGGTTATTGATGAATTTTTTGATCCTGTCGAACGAGTAACAGTTACAGAACAAGATATAAAAGAATTGTGGTATGAAGCAGGTCGTTTTACGAATCAAGCGTTGATTGAAACTCTTGCTAAAGAATTACGAGACTTGTTAGAACTTCACATAGAAAATCCCCGTAACAATAAAAAAATCCCCTTTATTGATTTCCCAAAAGATAAGTACGACTCATATAAAGAAATTCTTCAAGAATTCCTTATTTTAAAAGATACAAAAGCTAAAGAAGAAATAGTGTTTGCAGAAAAAATTCTTAAAATACTTGAAAACGGTTGTCGCTATTACAACAAAGCTTTTCACACATTTGATAACCATTTGAAATTTAAACTACTGAATAATAATATCGTTCTTGATGCAAATGCAGGCTTTGATTACCGCTACCAACTCTCCAAGTTCTTCCATGTACGCCCACAAGATAAATTCTTCTCTTACGAAAATTCTATTTTTACTCATTACAAAGTGAATACGAGCAAGTTAGCACTTTCAAAAAATAGCAACCTTTTTGAATTAGCTTTAAAAGTGCTCCCACTTGATTTTAAAGACAAAACGCTGTATGTGGTGGATAAAGAGAGTGTAGACAAATTAAAAAATGAACTCCACAATTTTCTAAAGTGTCTTCAAAAAAGTGAAGATGAGATTGAGACTATAATGAACGAAATGATAGAAATAGATTACTTTGGCAACTTAATTGGCGAAAACAACTATCGTGATTTTAGCAAAGTGGTTACGCTGAAAACTCCAAATTATGACTATCTAAGC
The DNA here is from genome assembly GCF_000621445.1 of Alkalihalobacillus bogoriensis ATCC BAA-922. GTDB lineage: Bacteria > Bacillota > Bacilli > Bacillales > Bacillaceae_F > Bacillus_AO > Bacillus_AO bogoriense. The sequence continues at coordinate 18,764 of NZ_JHYI01000041.1, forward strand.
TATGTTCTTCAATATGATTACTTTAAAGGTAGTGAGGAAAAACAGGAAGATATTGAGATTTTTAAACATGAAGGTGTAGAGAGAATCCGAACTACCAATATATTGGGTGAAATCTATCAGGCGTTAAAACGGATCAATCGGGATAATAGTAGACCAGCTGAGTATATAGTTTTCACGTCAAATGATCTCGTTGTAGACCAGCTTATCCATGAGTTTCCTAATATCCAGGTAGAACGTAAAGAAATTGAAATAGCTGACGAAACAGATATTGAAATCAAAAAAGAAAATAAGCAAACCGAAATGAATATACGAAGAAACAAGATTAAGGAATATCTTTTGCAGTGCAAAGAAGCTGGTAAGAGTGAAGTGAGTAAACAGGAAATCAAAGATGCGATTGATTACCATGATGCTAAGAACTTTAGTAAGTTGTTAAATCCGTTAAAAGTATTTTTCGATCAGCATGGTATGATAAACAAAAAATATGCTATCGTAATTGAAGATAATATAAACGAAAAACAGGCATCGTAAATAGGTAAGGTCAGCAGTTATCATGATCAAACTGCTGGCTTTTTTATTTATTGCTGAAACGTAATGCCCCGTTAGCTAATGAACAAATAAAAGAATAAGCAATGGGAAAATAGATTTATAAGAAATCCATATTATGTATAGGAGATATCACAATCAATAGCTTTATAGCAAATAGCATTAGAGCAGTGGTGTAGCAAATCAACATATACAAGGAACTAACAGCAATAGAATGAACTAATGAACAAAGCAATCGGTTTGCTATAAAGCGTTAATTCTTTTGTTGTAGTAATTTTATTTCTTTGAAGCAAACCTTTATTGATAAGTAATTTGCTGTGAAATCTCCTATTTGATGTGCTTTGTTCAATTGCATTCAATGGCAAATAGAAGTAGTAGAAATCTCCACTGTATTATTGGATATGAATGGAAAGACTACTTCTATTTGTGTATCAAAGCAACAATGAAATATGGTTATGGCTATATATCATATTTGCTATGTGCGTTGCTTTGAATAAATGCAATAGAAGCAGTACTAATCATTAGTAGTAATGCTATCATTCATGATTGTGTAGCTTCTATATGTTAGTTTGCATTCATTGCAATGTATATGTAGTAGTTGCAGTGAATTCTCCTATGTTGAATGTTGCTTTCATATTATATGCAATGCAATAGAAGCCATAAAATTTATAACTGAATTCAAGAAATGTTGTTATGCTTCTATGGCATTTTGTTTTCATTACATTGTAGTGATATCTTCTATTTTGCTATTTTCATTGAATTCCATACAATAGAAGAGTATTTCCATATAAAAATAGCAGATTATACGTTTTCTTCACCTTCTATTTGCGTATCTCCAATTTTTGTATATGTATTATCTGATGCGGAGAAAACTCAATTAGGTAATTGCAACTATTGTTAAGAAGTATTCATCTGTTTTTTCCATTATTTCGTATGGTATATACATTACCCGTATGTTCGTTTTCTCCTTTATATATATATAAGAATCATACGACTAAAATTAAAGGTTTTATGCATCAGATAAAAAATCAGATATTTATCAAATAGAACAGATGGGGCATTACGAATAATCGAAAATAACGAGCCGTATGTTAGAAGCAGAAGGTAGTAACATTAAGTTATACGGCTAATATTGATATAATGTTAAACCGTGTGTTATCTGCGGCCGCAGTTTTGCAGAAGTAGGCGTAGTAGACATAATGCGTATTGGAGCCAAAAAAGGTAAGGACATTTGAAGTCAAAATCTCAAGTCCCTACCTTTTATTTGGAATTACTATAAGAAATGATTCTCTTATATTAAGAATAGATCTCTTTTGCTTTCTCTTTTCCGATATCAATAACATGCTTAACCGCTTTTTTTATCCAAGGTTTACTGAGGTCGTCATGACCAGCTTTCGAATGAAAGTCTTCAATTAGCTCTTTGCTAATTACGCATAGGATTTTCACGCTTGTGCCATCCTCACGCCTAATATCATCAATTTGCTGTTCTACAGGATACGATAGATAACGATAAACATTACGATCATCAATTAAGATGTGAATCTTGGAAAGATCCCTCTTTAAAACAGACTGCACAACAGCCTCAATAAATTTCTTTTCACCATTTTGGATAAATTTTTTTCTCATAGTTACCTCCGTAATAATTTAATTTTAAAAAAGAATTGCTAATGTATAGGGATTTCATGTAGAACAATAAAACATACGTGTATTTATAATGGAATTGAGTAAATGGAAGATTATAGATGGGATAAAATTTAATTATTAAAACGTAGAAAAATTTAGGTGATATTGCTTAATAAGAGTGGCAGAACGCATTACCTATAGCAGTTAATGGGTTTTGCGTTCTACTTATGTATAAGGAAAGTTTACAATATGGCAAGGTAAGTATGCAGGAAAAAGGAGTTTTAATTTACAACGGGAACTTTAGTAAATGACTTTTTGCTGTAATTGTTTAATAGGGTGTCAAGGTGTTGACTAAGTTTAATGGTAGACGGATGAAGTAACCCTTTCCTCATGCCTGTTTCAATCATTTGTGCTCGTATAAATTCTATTTTTTCTGCTGATGAGATATCTACTTCTATATTCATAGCAATGCTCCTTCGTTTAAAAAGATAGAGTATACCATTTATACAAATACTATATCAAATAATTGTAAAATATTGTAGATAATTTAACATTTTTTTAATTTATTGTTGTATATTTGTTCGGTGGTATTAAGGTGTCGAACATGGTAGAACCGATTTTGTATTTGCAGAAAGTTGACTTTGTTGTTTAATAGTCTTGTAACAAAAGAAAGGAGAGTGTTATCAGTGAATGCATTAGCAACTGAAGAAAAAAATGAGAAAGTTTTTACAGAACTAACCCCTTATTTGAAAGGCATATTTTTGGATGAAATATACCCAAAAAATCTTATTCGAACCAATCTGAACAACGTAAATGAATTGTTGTCTGGGGGATTAAATACAGGAGTATATTCGTTAGTAGGAAAGTTTCATGAAGCTTTATTTGGACTATCGACACACTTGATTGAAGATTTTGCTTCACAAAAGATGGCAGTAATTTATATCACTGAAAATGTAAAAAGAAAGCAATTCATTCAACAGTTAATGGTTAGACATTATTACAAACAAATGAGAGATCAAGCCCCATCACTATCTTCTATTATCCATGAAATCAATACCACCCCCTTTACAAAAGAGAGTCTGCTCAAATCGATGCGATCCATTACAAATTATATTTCTGTTGTCGAGCGTACCATTGAATTCGAGGAATTGAAGCAAAAACTCACTATACAAAAAAGGAAGAATAGCAAGTTGATAGTTTTCGTAGACGGTTATTATCAGTATAGAGATGACGTAGACAGTGCATTATTAAGCAGTCTTTCGATAGATTTGTCTATTCCTATCTTTGTTTCAAAACACCTTTGTTTGGAAGATTATCAGCAACTACAATCTGGTTTTCCACCATCTTATTTGCTCTCCCAAAATGATTACCTCTTATTTTTAGAAGAAGTAAATCCTCAAACTAATGCAAAAACTTCTCCAGAATTTTCACTTTTCAATATAGCTATTTATAGTGAACTACTTCCCTACCAGACAAAACAAACCCATCTAACTTATCACAATGACTATTTTTATTTCCAAGACGCTTAGAAAGAGAGAGGAGATTAGAAAATGGCACAAAGAAAACCACGAGTATTAAATTTTAGAGATCTTACTGTTTACCAAAAAGCAATATGTTATCAGAAGGAAATATATGAAGCTATCAAAGCTTTCCCTCATTTTGAAGACGATGTATTGATCACTGCCCTACGTAAGAATGTTGTTTCAATTACTTTGAATATCGCAGAGGGTAATGCAAACTTTTATTACAACAAAGAACATGATCGTTACAATACTGCCGTTGAGAAATTGTCATCAACAAGGGCTATCCTTGATTTAGCTCTCTCATTGAACTATATCTCGGCACAACAGTATAAGGAGCTTGATAATTTGGCTGAAGAGGTGTTAAGAATGTTGATTAAGTTAATGGATAAAATTCATATTAAAAATAAAAGAAGTGAATCTGCATGTTAAAAGAGCTGAGTGCATTAAAAATGACAACTTTAAATATTGTAGAGTTTGCACAGCATTTTAAAGTTGAAATGGAAAAAATTGTAGCAAAACTTCCTCAGTATGAAAAGTATAATTTAATTGATCAAGCTATTAGAGCAAGTGAGTCTATTTATAGTAATAAGAAAGACTATGAAAAGTTGACGACTTTGCAAGCCTTTGATCATTTGAATATTTCGCTGGGAAGTTGTGCAGAGTGCATGGCTATTATCGACTCATGCTATTCGTTAAGTTATATTACAATAGAAGAGTTCGATACACTTAATGGTATAGCAGAAAGTATCTACAAGGAATTAGTCCATGTGCTAAATAGGATGAAAAGGGAGGAGACGGATTATGCATGTTGCTAACTTTCGCAAGAGTTCGTTATACCAGAATTCCTTAGAATTATTTCATGAGGTGTATCTAACAACAGAAGAGAATGGTGATAAATTAACAGAAATTGAAATAAAACAATTACGTGAAAGAGTAATTAAAAATACGACAAAGATAACAACAGGTATCATACAGCAAAATATAAAGATGAAGTTTCGTTATTTTAACCATGCAAAAAAAGAAATAGAGAAACTAATGGAAGAAGCTTTTACACTGTATCAACAGGGAAAAATTTCTGATTCGGATGGGCAAATTATTGAGTATTATTCAATACAGATTTTGAAGTTACTAAATTATTATTTTGGAAAAAATAAAAGAGATGGCTAATCATATAAAATGTGCTCGAACTTGCATGAGGCAAGTCAAGCACATTACATATTTTACAGTATATTGCTGTCTACAATTTTTTGAAGTAGCTCTTTGAATTTAGTGCTCTGAAAGTCATAGTTTGCCAATTTATCCGAATACAAAATAATTCGCAACGTATCATACTTGTCTCCGTCAATCGTTGGGTTAATGTGGGATTGATTTTTACTTTGAGCCAATTCTCTTTTTAATGGAAGTAAAGTAAGGTCTTTTAGTTCTTCTTCATTAAATAAACCAACAGGGTAATCTAAATCAATTCTCAGCCTGTCCGTACCCAAATGAATTTTTCCCCATTTATCAGACCGTTCTTTCCATGTGAGCCCCGATGTGCTAACAACATTATAGATTTGTTTTTCCTGATGACTAATATTTACCCTGCAACTACGGTACGATTCAATAACATTGCTAATTTCTTTTCTTTTTTCTTGAATACGGTCCATGACAGTCCCCTTTCAAATTGATAAGGTAGTTTAATACCAAAAGCTAAACAGGTTAGGAAAATAACTGTATCGCTTTTGTCTTAATAATAGGTTTAATTCAGTTAAGAAGTAAACATGATTGGTTAAGGCTTGTTTTTTAATAATTTGCCGTAAACCCAAAAGATAAAATCAAGCTTTTGGGTTAAGAGAAATGGATTTTTCCATATATGTGTTGAGAGGAGTTGTATTAGAATGCATGAATATGAACAACTATTAACGGAGTTTAGCAAAATTAAAGATTTGAATAAACAGGAGAAGGAAACGTATTTTGATATTTGTGGATATCCGCACTATGAAAATGTCGTTTCTAATGTATTGGCTTTTTTCTTTGATCCAGCTAAGCCACATGAATTAAGGAACATTTGCATTGAAGCACTACTCAATATAAGTAACCCTGAGATTGAAAGTATTGATGAGGTTTGGGAAGTTGATAGAGAAGTACGAACGGATAAAGGTACATTTATTGATATTCTGTTAAAAAATGAAGAGTACGTGATACTGATTGAAAACAAAATGTATGCCGATTTGTACAACGATTTAGAGGGCTACTTAAGTTATGTTAAAAAGCAATTTCAAGAACAGCAAATCGTACCGATAGTCCTTTGTCTACATACGCCAGCATTTAATAATATTAGTGGATTTCATGTAATCACATATGAAGAATATTTTGCTAAACTTAGATTTTATTTAGCGAATAAAATTGAAACAGCCGACTTTCGATATATGCAGATCTTAACTGACCTAATCGTAAATATGAAAAAGTTGAAAGAGGGAACGAAGATGGATGATAAGTTTATAGAGTTTGTTTCTAAACATGATGAAGAGCTAATTGAACTTGTGAAAAAGATTAAAAGTTATCGTGATACTCTACGTAAAAAAGTAAAAGAAGTTAATAGACTATTACCTGATGAGGTTAATGGAGTGAAATTAAAGAAATGGGAGTGTCGAGATTTAAACCAATTGTTCGATATTGCTGTCATTGATATTGTTTTACCTGAAAAAGATGTAAAGGTCGCAATTGATTCGGTTCTTGATCATAAGGGGTGGCGTTTTGAAATTTTTACAAGAGGCAATCCATCTGATTTTGATGTAATTGAGTATTGTATTCTTAAGGGTATTCCTGGTGAAGCAAAAAGTGGAAGACTTCATCCAACTGAAAAGTTCGAATTTAATAGCAAGCCCGAACAAATTAAGGAATACGTTGAAAGCTTGCTGGAGCTGTTAACAAAATAGTTTTACACAAAATAGAACGAAGGAAATGTAAAAAAGTTATAAGGTTAGGAAAATAACTGTATCAGTATTTAAAAAACATGTAATATACGAAGTTTTTATCGAGTTAGGAAAATAACAGAATCAAACTGACAATGGGATAGGAAATTGGAAATGAAAGGGGAAGCAGAAAGAGTTTTTTATCATTCCGCTTCCCTTTGGGTTGTTGAACTAACGCTTACCGTTAGTGAAGAAAACTACTTATCAGAGTGTGTCCACAAATAATATCTATACACCAAATAATAAGGTATCAAATACGAGATATAGGTCTTTAAAATATTCCAACCGTTTTTATACGTTACTTTTTTCAGAAGCACCATTCCATATTCCGCAATCGTAGTAAAAAGAGTAAATATAAAAACAAGCAAAAGCCCTTGCTTTGTTTTGTTAATCCGATTAACCATAACTACGCTTAATATTGGATATAGTCCTAAGTTATAAGGCATTGTTGTAAGGTATTGTTTCCTTTTTATTTTAGGTTTGACTATCCAAAATTTATAATAATCACCCCATATACACACAAGAGTTGATATAACGCACACAAAGGGGACAATCCTTAGTAATTTTTTCTGCTTTTTAAATAAAATAATTCCAAAAAACCAAGGCATTACAAACCCCATCAAAATATTAAACCGCATTTTCATCACCCATTAGGTATCTTTTGTAGGTGATTCAAAAATATACTTTTGTTGTATAAACCTGCTCGTTAGCACGATAAGCGGTAGCCTAAGTCCAACTATCGAGCGTTAATTTAAGTACATTTGAAACCAACAGTTATCCAAAGTGATTATGAAAGGACCAAACAATAAGAATGATACTTACTATTCCCCAAGCTGTGGCACTCACTATCCACCCAATTACTGATTTAGCTTTTGTTGAACTTTCCTCGTTTGCTATATTTGCTTTTATAAAAGCCACCTTACTTTCCATACTTTTTTTCAAAGAGACGAGAACAACAAATCCAATTATGATGAAACCAATAGTTATCAAAAGTAATAAGTCCACTTTCCATACCTCCTATGAACATTTCCTTCCTTACAATCTTCCACTATCCTGCTCCGTTTGTGGAACAAGAGCAGTGACAGCCTCTTGTGCTATTGCTCCCGTAAGTTACACAAAAAAAGAGTTGAACGTCATTCAAGTTCAACCCCCCATTACTATCTATTATTAAGGAATTATTCTGTCTTGTTGCGGTGGCTGTTCAAGCCAATGATTTTTTATCATTATAGTTTCAGCTTTTTTAGCGATTTTCGTAGTATCGTTTATTAAGTCCATATAATGTCTCTTCAAATCATTTCTTGAACTTGTAGCTAACGAAGTCGCATAATCAGAAAGTCCCGCACTTGATAGAACTGTCATTTCGTACATCATCATTCTATCTGAAAATGGTGGTTGTGATGAACTAAGTACTTGTGTTTCAGATGCCATTGGTGCTGGTAATTGACTCCCCGTTAAGAATTGTGTTAGAGAATTGACGATTTTTTCAGATAACTGACCTGCATTTTCCATGAATTCTCTAACTTCTTTTATGTCTGCTGTTTGTGCAAATGCTTTTGTTAATGTACTACCAATTACATTTGCTTCAATGTTAGCGAATACATGAGATATTTCTATAGTATTTAAAAATCGTTGGTCACTAAACAAATCAATGCCATTTAGATAATCCTTATCTTCAATGAAATCAGATTTTTTGGGTGGTTCAATAAATGGCGGTCTTGTATAAATTCCCTTTTCTAATAAAGTGTCACTAATTTCATTAAATAAATTAGTTGCCTTAGATAAACCACCTTTAAAAAGCTCTCTAACATCTTTTCGAGTAGACATTGTAAACATTAAACCATTAGAAGCTACCATCATTCTTAATAAGTTTTTTACATACATCAACGAAAAAGAATCTGAAAAAAGTCGAGGTGCATTTACATCTACATCTTGGGTACCAAAGGCTGTTGGGATTGGCACTTGTTCATCCTGTAATAACTGTTTACAAGCGTTTTTCATACTTTCTATGTCCTGATATGTACTTTTGAGTGTTTCTTTTACATCATCATCTTCTACTTTCGCCAAAAAATATTCTAAGGTACAAATGCTATGGGTTTGATTGATGTAGGCAGACCACAGTGAAGCCATTTCAGATGAAGTAATTTTTACATCTTCGTGGGTACTCATAAGACAAAACTCCAATCTTATATGCTTGTTTTGTCTTAACTTTCCCTATTTATGTATAGATATACTTTTCTTAAACTCTTCTGCTTCGTTAGTTGAAGATCGGTTGTCATTTTAATTCTAACATAATATACCATTTTAGTTTGTTGAAAAATATAAGTGATGATATTTGCTACCATATTAAAAACGATCTGTGGCTCAAAAACTGTACGAATTGAAACACTCAATTTGATCTGATTTTTATGTAAATAAAGTTCCATTTTCTATTGATACATGTAATTGAATTATATATTGACTTTTTGCTACAAATGAAGATAATATATGCTATAAATATCCAAATGGGAGGGATGGGTATGAAGATCGGGTATTCTCGATGTTCGTCAGAATCTCAGAATTTGGATAGACAATTAGTTGCTTTAAAAGAAATTGGTGTTGAAAAAATCTTTGCAGAAAAAGTCAGCGGGAAGAACATGGAAAGACCTCAACTAAAAGAAATGCTTAGTTTCGTTCGTGAAGGTGATGTCGTATATATCGAGTCAATTTCACGATTAGCGAGAAATACCTTAGATTTTTTAACCATTGTGAAGGATCTTAATGAGAAGAAAGTAGAAATTGTCAGCCTGAAAGAAAGTTTAGATACTGCAACACCAGCAGGGAAGTTCATGCTTACAGTCTTCGGAGCCTTATATGAGCTTGAACGTGAAAATATAAGAATGCGACAAGCAGAGGGCATTCAAATTGCTAAAGAAAAAGGGGTTGCTTTTGGGCGGCCTAAGTATCAGGTTGATGAACAATTTCTCAAACGATATAGACAATGGAAAAGAGGTCAAATAACTGTAACAGCAATAGCAAAAGAACTAAGTATTTCAAGAGCAACATTTTACCGCAAAGTGAAAGAAGTAGAAAAGTCTAAAAGCTAATGAGTCATTCTTTAATAGTCTGTCACGATTAAAAAAAATCGTAGAAATTGACTATAGAGAATGGCTTTTTTATTTTTGCCAATTTACAAGCAACCAAAATTGTCTATCTGTACTAAAAAATAATAGAGGGAAGTGGTTTATTTGCCAATTTCAAAACATAATCAAACCTATGAAAGTCTCAAAAGGCTAATAAAAGAAGGCTATGGTCAAGGTGAGGGGGTGAACTATAAACCTTTTATTGATGTGTTTAGAGTTTCAACAAAAGGTAGAGCAACACGAGTGAAAGGCTGGAAGAGTCAGCGTGTTCATCACTTTTTGTCAGACTCAGAAACCCGTTATTTTTACTTATTGGAATTTGATGATGAGGTCATAGATATAAGAGAGCACTATCCTCTCATTCAAGATATGGATAAAGTTATGCCTAATCTCGATGAACAATTAAAGAAGCGGTTATTCAACCAAAGAACAGGAGAGCCTCTCATATTAACAACTACATTTCTTGTAACTAAAAAAGATCATACAGATTCAGTTTCTCATTTTGCAAGGTCTATTAAGGATTATCGGCAGTTAGAAAATGCTCAGGTTATTGAACGTTTTGAAATTCAGAGGCGGTATTGGTCAGAAAAAGGAATTGATTATGGGATCGTCACGAATAAAGAAATACCAAAAGTGTTTGCTAAAAATATTGAGTACATACATTCATCTTATTCGCTACATGAATATGGTATTGATATTGAACAGCAACAACTGTACTCGGATGTTTTACTTCATTTACTAATTCAAGCAGGAAAAACACAAGTTAATGAAATTTTGACTCATTTTGATCGGGAAGTAAATGTCGAAAAAGGCACAGGTCTATTGTTGTTTAAACATTTAATAGCAACTAAAAGGTTAATGGTTGATATGACAAATGCAATATCACTAACAATGCCTTCTAATCAAGTCTTGATTGTTGGACAAGGGGGTGATGAGATTGGTCATCTCGATAAACATGTTAATTCAATATAAATATGACTCTAACCGTATAGAAAGAGTGATTTGGATTAACGAACAATATCAATCCTGTTTTCTTGTAAACATTTTTGATAACTCATTACCTTTTGAAAGGGAAATTGTTGAGATTAAAAGTTTGTTTAAAAATAAAGAAATTATGCTTGTTGAAAAAGATCCGTTTGCAGTTATGCACAGTGATTCGGGAGTAAGTGAAAAAGCGTTGAAGTTGCAAGAACAATCATGGAAAGTTATTAACAATTTGTTAGTAAATGGTGTGGGCAATCTGTTGATAAGCAAAGAGAGAAATAAACTTATCAACAAAGTTGCAAAAGATATGAAAATATCAAAGAAAAGTGTTTTGAAATATTTAAAACGATATTGGAAAAGAGGAATGAATAAGAATGCATTACTGCCTGATTTTGCAAACTGCGGTGGGAAAGGAAAAGACAAAACAAGTGGAAATGCAAAAAGAGGAAGACCAGGAGTTGCAAATGAAGGCATCAATGTTGATGAGGAAACAAAAAAAATCATTAGATTAGCAAAGAGAAAGTTTTATGAAAAGAAAACTAATGTTAGCTTACGTTTTGCATACGAACAGATGCTAAAAGAGTTTTATTATAACGAATTAGATGAAAGTCCTTATTCAATCCCAACCTACAAGCAATTTGTCTATTGGATAAAAAAAGAGCAAAATGATGGATTAGCAGTGATAAGAAGGAAGGGGAAACGTCATTTTGACTTGAATTATCGCCCTTTATTAAGCAGTGCTACTTCAGAAGTTCGTTCTCCATTAGAACGTGTACAAATAGATTCGACTGTGGCAGATGTCTATTTAGTTAGTGAGTTTAATCGGAATTGGATCATAGGAAGACCTATCTTATATTTTTGTAAAGATGTGTGGTCAAGAATGATTGCAGGAATACATGTGGCTTTAGAAGGTCCGAATTTTGAACAAGCCAGAATAGCTTTAATGAACATGGTGGAAAACAAGAAAGATTTCTGTAAACGGTACGACATTTCAATAGAAGAGGAAGAGTGGCCGACTGCTCATATGCCTTCATGTCTTGTAGCAGACCGAGCTGAGCTATTATCAAATGCTTCTAATGTATTAACGGAAGAACTGAATATTACAATAGAAAATTCTGCTCCGTTTCGAGGGGATTTCAAAGCAATTGTCGAGCAACATTTTCGTTTAATTAACATTCAAGTCAAGCCGTTGTTACCAGGATCAGTTGGTACAGATTTTCGGAAAAGAGGCGTGAAGGATTATCGATTAGAAGGGAAATTAACACTAAAGGAGTTTACCAAAATCATAATAAAGTGTGTTCTTTATTACAACAATCATCAAGTAATTGACCAATATATTCGTGATGAAGAAATGATACAAGCTGAAATAGAGCCGATACCTATTCGTTTATGGAATTGGGGAATCCAAAATCGTGCGGGTAAGCTCCGAACAATTTCTACAGAACTTATGATGCTTTATTTACTTCCTAAAGAAAGAGCAACAGTAACGGGAAAAGGAATTAAATTTAAAAATATTTATTACAGCTCAAATTTGGCTTTAAAGGAACAATGGTTTGTGAAAGCAAGACTAAACGGAAGTTGGAAAGTAGATGTAACTTATGATCCAAGAAATATGAATTACATTTATTTGCGAGGAATTCACAGAGACTCTTTTGAAAAGTGTTTTCTATTAGATTATCAAGCTCGCTATAAATTTAAAACATTTGAGGATGTGGCTTATCTCCAACAACATGAAAAGGTGGATAAACAAAGTCACAAGCAAGACGAATTAAAAGAAAGAATTCGGCTAATCGAAGATGTTGAAAGCATTGTTAAACAAGCAGAAAAGCTGGCAAAGAATGAAATAGTTGAGATGAGTAAAAGCAGTCGAGTGAAAGGAATAAAGAAAAATCGGCAATTAGAAATAGAGCGAATGTCCAAAGGGGAGATGTTAGTATCTGTTCCCGAAAGTTACAATCATTCAAGTGAACATAGTCAACAGTGTGAGGATCCAGATTTAGTGTTGTTTAAGAAAATGCAAAAGAAAGGATTGCAACAAAATGAATAATGAGCACTTTTATCAAGCTATTTATCAAGAGCAGGTAATTAAAGAATATCAAAATCATCCACTTATTGAAGCATTACCTCAAATATTATCTAAGTCAGAAGTAGTGGAAATGCTAAGTCATTATCCTTATTTTAATGAAAAAGAACGGGAATTAGATGCACAATATCGACTTCATTTGATTCAAAGGCTTTTTAATCTCTTTCAAGTTCTTCCCGTACACGTTGATATGGAGAGCCGAATATCAAAGTTGATAAGGCAAGGGTATATTGGAAGAAATCCAATGAATCCATTATATGCATCTACATTGCTACAAGGTCATGAAGCGATACAGAACAAAAGACAAGGTTGGTTTAATCAAACGATGCCACGTAGTTTTACCATCATTGGTCCATCTGGGGTAGGTAAGAGTACAGCAGTAGGAAAAATTTTAGAACAAATCCCTCAAGTGATTATCCATACAAAATATAAAGATAAGGATTTTAATTTTACGCAATTAGCATGGCTTCGATTGGAGTGCCCCCATGATGGATCAGTAAAAGGATTGGTCAATCAATTTTTCATTGCTGTAGATGGATTACTTGGTACACCTTATTTTAATAAGTTTGGTCGTTCCAATAAGTTGTCGGTTAATACCTTAATTCCCATCATGACACAGGTATGTAGAAGTATAGGTCTTGGGATCTTGGTAATTGATGAAATTCAAAACATCAGTTTGCGGGGAGCAGGAGCCAACTTAATGCTTAACTTCTTTGTGACGTTAAGTAATGTGATTGGCACTCCTTTAATTTTAATTGGCACGCCAAAAGCAATGAATGTACTACAACGAGAATTTCGACAGGCTCGTAGGGGAAGCGGCCAAGGTGATATGGTATATGAACGTTTAAAAAATGATCAGTATTGGCAACTATTTTTAGAGGCAATTTGGCAATACCAATGGGTACAAAAACCTGCAGAATTAACAAAAGAAATGATTGATGTAATGTATGAGGAGAGCCAAGGAATTATTGATATAGCAATAAAATTGTTCGCATTGACACAGACAAGAGCAATTTCAACAGGTAAGGAAACATTAACAGCCTCGTTAATCACAAAAGTAACAAGCGAAAACTTAAAGTTAGTAAAACCTATGCTAAATGCTATGAAGACAGGGGATTCAAAATTGATTGCACAATATGAAGATATTCATATTCCATTTGATGAAGTCATGAATAACGAACGAATAATCTTAGAGAGAAATACAATTGTAAAAACTTCAACTAAAATAAACAATGAAAAACAACAATTCAAAGAAGAAGCTATTTTTAGGTTGAACTTGTTAGGCTTATCAAAAGAAAAAGCAAAAAGAGCAGTAAATCAAGTATTAGGTAATGAAGAACCTACAAATCTACAGGAGCTTGTGAAGAAAGCATATCAAGCTTCGTTAGAATTAGAACTGATAAATAAAGCAGAAATAAAACAAAGAAACATAGATGGGGATTTGAGAACAATAGTCAAAGTAGGCAAAGAACAAGGGATAACAAACTATCAATCTCTGAAAAATGCAGGAATTATAAAAGGAATTAAGGAGGTTGGGTAAATGCTAATATTCTTTCCAACACCTTATCCTGATGAATTGTTATATAGTATTTGTGCCAGATACCATGTAAGAAGTGGAAATATTAGCTACAAGCGAACGTTGGATGACATTTTTGAAAATCGGAGTCTCTCGGCTTCGATTTCTTTGCCATCTGGCATCTCTGCATTAGTAAAAAACCTCTCATCGTATTCAACAGTAACAGAGAAGCAACTAATTCTAAGACATACTCTTTATTTTTTTTATACAGCCTTTCTATCAAAAGAAAAAAGCGATCAAATATACAAATCTATGTGTAGTGAAGATGGGAAAGATATATATGTAAGAGCTGGGATAAATGCAAGTGGGGTTCCGCAAAATGAATTTTTACGTTTTTGTCCTCAATGTTCAAAAGAGGATAGAGAGAAATACGGTGAGCATTATTGGCATCGGAGTCACCAGCTTCCAGGTATACATTGCTGTCTAAGACATTTTTCGCCTTTGTATAATAGTAGCGTTCGAGTCACAGGAGAAAATAAACATCGATTTGAAATACCCACTTCTGAAAACTGCATAATATCAAAACAATCGCATGTGTTTAATGGAGTTAAAAAACAAACCGTATTAGAGTATAAAGAAGCTTTAAGAAAATTAGCTCCGAATATTAAAAAGATTTTAAATAAACCATTCGAAAAGAAAGAGTATCAATGGTTTGATCAAAAGTATCGAAGTGAGTTAGTGGATCTTAATATGGCGTATTATACAGGGAGAGTACAGCAAAAAGTGTGGCGAGATTATTTCCAATCGGTTTTTAGTAAAGACATACTTGTTCTATTCTTTTCTTCATTAAATGGACATAGTGATTGGCTTTCAATGATTGTGCAGAAAAATCGAAAGTCATTCCATCCAATCCGACATTTATTAGCAATGTCAGCTCTTGGTTTATCAGTTGAGCAATTATTTGATGAGGCAATCAATAAACCATTTGGTAATCCTAAATGGCTTTGTTTAAATGCAGTTTGTGAGTATTATCATAAACCGATTATAGAAGAAGTGGAACTCTCCCTTTGTGAGAAAACAAAAGTACCAATTGGAACTTTTACATGTCCTAACTGTCAATTCAGTTATACACGCAGAGGGCCAGATACAAGTGAAGAAGACCGTTTTCGAAAGACAAGAGTGAAGCAATATGGATACCTTTGGGAGCAAAAACTTAGAGAATGGTCAAAATTAGATTTAGGAATAAGGGAATTATCACGAAGAGTTGGTGCAGATCCGAATACAGTAAATCGTTTTTTAGAAAGAGCAGAGGAGGAAGGCATCCCACGAAATCATATCATTTGTAAGAACCATGATCGTAAGGCATGGATTGATTTGCAAAAGCATTATCCTAAAAAATCGATTAAAGAGTTGAGAGAAATTGAGAAAGCCCTATATATGAGATTATATCGGAAGGATAGGGATTGGTTGAAAAATAATAGCCCTAAACCAATAAAGCGAACTTCTGTTGAAAGAGTGGATTGGGGAAAGCGTGATGTAGAGATATTAGCCAAAGTAAAAGCGGTAGTTCATGAATTGCTAAATCCTGAAATAAAACCTAAAAGAATTACGATTGGTAGAGTCGGTCAAATGATCGGGGAAAAGGCATTGTTGGAGAAAAAGTTGGCTCAGTTGCCCCAAGTGAAAAAGTATTTGTATGAAAACATAGAAACAGTTGAGCAGTTTCAAGAACGAAGGATTAAATATGTAATAGAACAAATGCGAATAAATGGGGAAGAGATTGTGGAGTGGAAAGTGATTAGGAAAAGTGGATTAAAAAATTATAATAAAAAAACATGTGAAATAGTTGAACAAATCTTAAACGTGAGATTGAGGCGTTAAAATTTGATTAAATCCAGAAAAAACACTATGGATACTTTTGTTAACGAGGTTTTATGTTCAAGGTTATAATAATTAAAAGTATATTGATGGCGTGTAATACATATTAGAAGGGGGGATTGACTTCAACAGAGTTCATAAAAAAATTGTTTATCGCCTTCTCCAATAAAGATGAAGAGTAGTTTTATAGGTTAGGTGAAGAGTTATTTGCTCTTTAAAATAGAGAAAAGCATAATGTGATGTCGAGGGGACTAAAGGAGCTTTATTTGGTTATAGTGGCAGTTGTAATCAAAAAAATTATTAGTAGAAGACCGAAGTTTAGTCAGAATAGTTCTGAGGGCATTCGGTCTTTTTAAGAATAAGCATATAATTGGAGTGGGAAATACCTGCTGGTGAATATCTATTAACTTTAACTTTAATCGTCCTCATTATCCCATGAATTTGGTGTACCTTCTATTTTCTTGAAGTATGGACTATCTCCTTTATCGTTAATATCCCACTTTAATCTATAAACTTCTTCCTCGTAAGGATCTCGTTCACTATGTATTGAATCATAAAATAAATCCTTTTTTAATTCTTCGAATGAGTCTAACCTTAAATTATCAAGTGAAGCAGACTCGAATCTTGTAGTATCGATCCATTTTAAACCAGTCCAATTTTCAAGTGACTCTGAATAACGAACGCTATCAAAATCTTTACTGTAGACAAATTGGTCATAAAAGTAAATTGGGCTTATCCACTTAATATTCCTATGATTAAATTCAAAGAAAGCCTCAAATAAAGCTTTTTCATCAAAATAACGATAAAAATTCACTTTTAGTAGAAGGTCTAAATTATCAGAGTAACCTTCCTTAAAAATATATTTATCCCATTGATTAAAACCGATATCCTGTTTATTGTGAATACTATCCCTTGTAAATGAGTGCGTTTTTCCGTTAATGGAAATTTCAATGGTTTTCGGAATAGTAACCTTTTTTTTGTAGTGGTTAACAAAATGATTTAAGGACTCGAACGGTTTCATTGTTTAATCAAGCCTCCCAAATTCTACTACTTAACTATACCTATAATTATTTTATATACAAATAAGATTGCTTTGCAATAGAGAAAGAATAATTTCACATTTAATGATACCTAATCCTGGATGGGTTGAAGAGTTTATTTAACTCTCTCTATTGTTTTTCCTTAATCCTTATTTCTCCTATGTCTCCCCCCAATAAACTCGTTCCTAACCAAAAAAAGTCGGTTCAGGACAAATAAACTTGGTTTAAGATCGAAGGAAAACCAGAGCAAATTCTGGCTACCTTCGGTCTTTTTTTATTTAATCATTTTTACTTTTTTACGTTTTTGTCGTTCTAACTTTGTAGTTTTTACATATTTGTCGTTCTAAATGTTGTAAAAAAGATGATTTTTACATTATTGTCGTTCTATTTCTCCCTTTTTATTAGAAGACCATATGGTCTTCCTCCTTCATCCTAAAACTTTATATGTACTTTATGTACCGACTTTTTTAGTCCGAAATAAGCTCATACTCTGTGCAATATTTGAAAAAAGCGGGAAAAATGAGGGAAAGACTTTTTTAGTCGGAGAATATTGGGAATAGACTTAAGGCTAATAGTAGCAAGGGTTTGAGTAGAGTTAAGGGAAAAGGGGAGGAGGAGCGAGTTTTTTAGTCGGATACA
>NZ_JHYI01000042.1 GCF_000621445.1 Alkalihalobacillus bogoriensis ATCC BAA-922
ATTGCCCTGATTTTTTACGAAAACTTCCCTCTTCCTTTTTAACGAAAATCGGAAATGTTTATTATTTTTCGGAAGAGAGAATTAGTGGGTCACATAGTAGAGATAAGGAGTTAGGTCATTATTTATTTTTTATTAAGAATAATCTCTTACAGTTCAATACAATTATTAAAATAAAGAAAAGTAACCATAAAACTACCTTTATATAAAAAGCAGAATTGTCATCGAGAGAAAGAAGATTGAGTAATACTTCTTCTACAATTATATCAAACCCACGATAACTTAATATTACAGCTAATATTGAAGATACAATAAGTACATATGTTTCAGTTGCCTGGATTCGTAAAGTTCTCTTTTTCTCAACATCTTCCCTGACCTTTGCAATAAGAACCTCAATCGATTTTTGAAGTTCATTTACCCCTGTCAATTCAAGAGATTGTTCATATAAATCTTTTGGACTACCTTCATCCATAAAAATAATAGTAGAATGATAATTTATTTGGAGTTCATTAAATTCAGAAATTATAGAATTATATCCTTCTAACGTAGATACATCCTGATTTTTTAAACTTTGCAAGAGTGACCTATAATAAAAATATTTTATATAACTAAGTTCATAAAATCTAAACATTTGAACCAATGTTTGAAATGAAAAATACTTATACAAATCATTCTTTGCTACTTTAATATCTTCATCTGAATCAATTTCATTTTTATTTTCTTCTATTATTTCATCCACAGCTTCTTTAAAATCCATATATCCGACACTTAATAAACTTCCTGTCTTAGAAAACATAAAGTGAGTATTTTTCCTCATTTGACCTGCTTGATTTAACAAATCATCTTTAAAGTTCTTGCTTAAACTCTTAACATAACTTCCATCCCCATTTAAAATGTGTGCAACATAAAAGTCTTTGTTTTTTTCAATGAAATTGGAATGATTTGGATTTTTGTTCTCGTTTAAATCACACAACATCCATGTACTTCTTGAAAAATTTTTATTTTCAATTTCTATCTGTGTACATACTTGCTGTAAATGTTTAATATAACGTTCTGCTATATTATATATAGTTTGGGTACTATAGAAATCTTTTTCATAATAATCTTTTGTTTTAAATTCTTTATGCAATTTATAATAATGAACATCCTCAAAGACAATGTCAGTAGGATGAGAGTCTAAAGAAGCTGGTATAGATTCATATTCAAAAGGAATAATTATTTGAAGGTTCAATATACCTACTTCATATACATTAGCTATAATTATTGGTTCAAGGTATTTATCATTATATTTAGATAAAAATGGGGGTAGGGTAAACCTTTTATGTTTATCTAAAATAAATTCTTTAGATAAATATCTTCTATTTGTATTTTCAAACTCTGAATCAAGATTAAGTGCCCTTTCAGCTAATAGCGACTCTATTGTTCTAATTTGAGGGGAAATCGATATTCCCGTAGAACTTACATCTATATTCAATGTTAAGTCATAATCATCAGCAATCCCAACTCTATCCTTAAAGTCCTTTACTGAATATTCTTGTTCAGTATTAAATGGAATAAAAGCATTATTCTTTATAGTGTCATCTACATCAGGAACGTAAACATTATATGTGGATTCTTTTATTTCTAAATACTTTAAGTAACGCTTGTTTGGATATCCCGAATTTTTTCTTGTATCTATATAACTAAGATAAGCTCTTGATTTTATTATTTGCTCAATAATCTTAGAATAATCCTTTTTATTAAAAGTTAATGTTTGATAAAAATTCAATACTTTAAAAAACAAACCAGCTCACCTCATTTACAACAACGTTTTAATGTACAGTATATAGGGTGTGGTTAAAATCCCTCCCCCTATATACTTAACTCTATCATTCTATTATGATGGAGAAACTGATGGCAAAGCAGAAACCCTTTCTCTCTCGACTTGGTTTAATGATTCGATCCAATATTTAAAGTGATCATAAGTAATATGTTTACTACGAGTAGCTTTTTTAAGTTGTTTTGCTAAGTTATTTGCTTCTTCAACATTCTGTAAAAACCAACGTAACCTTTCTGGCTTATCCATTTCATCCAGAACTGCAACTTGTTTTTGTTTATGGAAAAGATAATGCCCCTTTGATACTTGAGGTTTAGATAAGTAAGCTGAATCTGTACTTCCTTGACAATATGGACAATTACAAGCGAGCTGTTTCCCTATTGCTGGTTCAAATATGTCTTTTAAAGCTTTCTCACTATATGATGTTAGTAGTTGTGGTATATAGTATCTTGGCTTTAAGTGAAAGCCCCCGCCTTCTTCAATCAATATAGACTCTTTAAAATCTTCAATAAAACCTATTCCAGACGAGATAGCAGTAGCTCCCATTGACATAAGACCTAATCCAAAATCATTAACCCTTGATAAAACAATTGGTTTATATACTTCACCCAACATGCTAACGATTTTTCCGAAAGCATAATAATGAGCCTTATTAAAAGCATCTAATTTTACATCAAACATTAAGAGGTACCCATCGGCTTGTATTCGAGTGTAATGGTTTACAATTCTAATTGGACTAATATCATCAGAAATACTTTCTATTTGAATAGAAATTCCAGCATACAAAGGTCTTGTTTCTCCTATTTCTGCAAGATATTTTCTGCATTCATTGAAAACCTTCAAGTCAATCTCTAACCATGGATCATTGATATTTGCAAGAAAGTGAAAAGGTGCAACCAATACACTTGGATTTTGCTTTAATTGCCAATCCATTACTTCCTTTGCTCTTAATTGTACCGATTCAAGATCCTTAAAATCCTCTGGTTTTTCTTTTGTAAATGATGACAAAGCATATGGTAAGTTCACCAATGACTGTACATTACTGAACTTTGAGTATGCGAGCCTATATACTACAGGATCTACCATTGTAAACCCACCATTATCACGAACATGATTGTATACCTTAGCATACTTTGGAAAAAAGTTTGCTGGAAAGATTATGCCATCTAATTGATGTTCTTCTGAATATTCCTCTATTAAAGTACGTTCATTATGTAATAACCTTGGGAGAAAACGAAGTGAGAGGTCTAAAGAAGGAACGGGAATTTTTTTATCATCAAGACTTCGTAATTCAGCAAATAATATATCCATGGAGTAATTTCTTCGATGAGGTTGTTTTTCAAGGAGAGTTGCTATAATGTTATCAAGCTTATTAGGTGTAGCAGGGTTAATACTACTTGCAAATGGTGGCACTTCACTTAAAATTTTATACGGTGCTTCAACTAAACTATGGATCTCTAATGGCAATCTTCCTGTTATCATGTGAAATAAGATAGCTCCAAAGCTATATAAATCTGCCCTGAAATCTATATTTTTGCTATCTTTTAATTGTTCAGGTGCCATATAAGCATATGTTCCCATAGGAACTCCTGTAGCTGTTAATGTACTTGCATCCAGAAATTTCACAAGTCCAAAATCAAGAATTCTCACATCCCCTAAGCGAGTAATAAAAATATTATCAGGCTTTAAATCTCTATGAAATAGCCCTCTCTCATGAATTGCATTTAGACCTTCAAGCAACTGCAATCCTATTCTTTGAGTTTGAGATACCGTTAGTTTACCATTACGTTCAATAAAAGTACGAAGAGGTTCACCGTCAGCATACTCCATAACGAGGTAACGGTATGTATCAAATCCTTCAGAATGAACTCCATCATCTACGTATTTTACTATATTCGGATGTTCAACAATTTTTAGAGAATCAATTTCACGTTTTATCCTTTTAACATCTTGACTTGAACGGATCATTTCATTTTTAAATAACTTCAAAGCAAATTTTTTACCATCTTTCTCTACAAGCCAAGTCTGTCCAAATGTACCTTGTCCTAAAGCTTGAATAATTATATATCCACCAATATTCTTCATTCTTCACTCCCCTTTTCTATTTTCTTACAATTATCTTATACTATAAATGAAGAAATTTCCAAGAAAACTTAGAATTTTTAAACTTCCGAGGTATTATATTCTAAATATTTGTAATATACATTCCACACTATGGATTACTCAGATTTAATAATCAAATCTCCTCTTCCTAAGTCCAATAGAATTAGTGTTTGGGCTAAAAAATTCTCCTTTCCTAAACTTGATAAAATAGACTACTATCGTTCTACCTGTTCAAAAATATCCATATACATTTAATAATTAAGTAATTAGATGAGAGGAATGAACATTTATGAGGATAGCAAATGAAACAATAGATGAATTAGTATATATAATAAATGAAACTAAAAGCAGAACAGCTAATGAAATAATCAATTTTTTTAATCAATTAGGTTTTAACCATGACTATTCTCATTATCAGAATGCTGGTAGCAAAGCAAAATATACAAGAAGTGTCCTCGAAAGTGTAAATGGTAGTGCACGACTTAATACAATAGTTGAACAAGCTATACATCCAAGACAGTATATTAACTCAAACGTAAATATAAAAGAGATTGTTAACAAACTCAACGAATTCCTTACCTTTGACGGATATGAAATAATTCCAAATGGCAATGATTATTCCATTAAACACAATAAACTAAATCCATCTGGAGAAATCAAGAACTTGATTTTCGCATCTGATGGACCAAAACCAGAGATCATATTAAAAAATACGTTAACATATGAAATTGAAGTAGTTGCAAATAAGCAACATATTTTAATCTACGATCACCCAATAACTCCTGATGGACTAACATGGAGTGAATTATCCGATTGGTATTCAAAAAAATTTAACATAAATCAACATATAGATAGTTCTTTGCACCATAGATTATGGAGGTCATTAGGTTCCGATGCGGAGAGGTTTTTTTACCAGAAATACTATGATACTTACGACTTTACTCTTTACAAAAACTTACCTGTGTTAATACCGCAAGTCTATCTACATTATGATCCTTATACCATCAAACAACTAAATGGAAATAGTAGAATTCCAAGACAAAGAATGGACTTCTTGATGTTGCTCCCAGAAAATGAAAAAGTTGTTATTGAAATTGACGGGAAACACCACTACACCAAAGATAACAGCAAAGAATCCTGTACAATTAAATATGCAGAAATGGTTTCAGAGGATAGAAAGCTAAGATTAGATGGATATGAGATTTATAGAATTGGTGGCTATGAACTAATGTATAGTAATCAACATGAAGAAGAAATGGCAAAAAACGTAGTAACTAATTTTTTTGAACAATTATTTAAAAAGCACAAAATAAATTTAGTACCTAACAAAACACAAACCACTCCGTAAATAAGAACAAGGTAAACGAACCGATCATTCGTTTACCTTGTTTACTACTATAATCAAAGGTATTTTTTCATAGCTTTACATCTTATCAGATTTTAATTACTGTTAAATTACGCTTTTATAGCTTACTCTATTTCAACAATTTCCTTTTTTAATAAATCTAAAGCTTCTCTTGAAAAGACACCTTTTTTGTAGGCTTCAATAATCGCTTTCGTAATACTTATCTCATCAAAAGCAGGCTGTCTTGGAACTCTCATCCCATTCTTTTTATATCTCATTACAACCTGTTCCCCATCTTCTTTCCCATCTACTAACCTGATACATTTATCAATGCAAATTGAATACGTCCCAGAAACTTTAAACTCCGCTTCAATAATTGGTTTATACGTAATTTCCGCCAATTGATATTCCCCCTAAATTTTTATCACTCATTTAAACGTATACGATTAGAATTTTGAGCCACAGTTTTAATGATTCAGCAAAATTTACAATTTACTCTTCTTCCCTATGCTTTTCAAATGACTGCTTAATTAAAATCATCGCATACTCAATGTCATCTTCACTTTCAATACCGAACTCAACATCACCATTACCCCATCTTCCTAAGTTAGTTACATCCTTACATATACCATTAGGATCAAGGATCTCATTAAACGACATATTTAAACTTAAACGAAGCCTACTCTTCTGTGGGACAATATCTACAAAATTAGTTGTTGTTTTATATGCAATATATAGCTTTTTAAACTCTTCTCTTACAGAACTATCAAGATTGCATATACGTTTTCTAATTACTTCGAATAAGGATAACATTGCTCCAGATAGTTCTGGGAAGTCCTTGATTGAATATTCTGTGCCCTCATTACCCTTTGGCTTTTTCTTATACTTTTTCAAGTCATCTTCACTGATATCAGGATAGCCCCATACCAATACTGCTTGATCAGCCAGCTTTTTAGCTCTATTTATTATTTCTTGCTCATTCCATTCGTTTAGTTTACCTAATCCCCTATTTAACCGTAACGGACTATCAGCAAAACCACCATCCATATCACGCTTTTCTCTAAATGGCTTATCACTTAATTCAGAGTTATATCTTGTTAATGTTAAGTTTCCTAAAGTATGTAAATATGTATTCTGAATGTCCTTCCAACTTTCTCCAAGATCATTTTGCCATT
Organism: Alkalihalobacillus bogoriensis ATCC BAA-922; assembly: GCF_000621445.1. Lineage (GTDB taxonomy): Bacteria > Bacillota > Bacilli > Bacillales > Bacillaceae_F > Bacillus_AO > Bacillus_AO bogoriense. The sequence goes on from NZ_JHYI01000042.1 coordinate 6,437, forward strand.
CAACTGATAAGTTTTCATTTTGAGGCATAATATGCTCAATTGTATAACTTTCAATATTTACAATTTCTTTTCGTTGATAGTTCTCTAATTTCCTTAAAAGGTAATTACGATTTCTAAAATTATATACGTCTTTCACTTTAAGTTCTCTGATGAATTCCTCATTACTTGGAAACCGTCTATACGAATCTTTTACTGCAAAAACAGCTTTAACACTTTCTAAATAATTCTCTTTATTTATTTCTTTCCCCAACGTTGCAAATGTCTTATTAAGAGAGTTAGTTGGTACACCACAAATCGCTCTACGGAAAACATATGATTCAACTAATTTTAAAATAGAGATAAATTCAACCTTTTCAATTTTATTTTTTGTATAATCATCATACATTTCGAGTAAGAAAGGATAAGAAACATCTACTTTTAATGAATTTATATCTTTCAATACCTCGTTAATTTCTTCATCTTTCTCATTTTGAAAAGCAAGATGAACAAAGTATTTGGAGTATTGATAAATTTCTTTTAGTATAGATTCAATAGAAATTTCGCTTTTTTGATTAACATAATCTTTAAAATCAGCATATACATTTCTGATATTTGGGATTTTTCCTGTTTTTAAGGTCAAATAATCACGCATAAACCTATCAAAAATCGCTGTTTCATTAAGATTTGAAAACCCTTTCTCCATTGGATGCCAATAATTCTTATACAATACTTCTTGTTCCTTTGGTTCTAACTTCATTAAAACGTAATTACGTATTAAATCTGCCTGTGATAAGTCAAGCCCTGTTGAATTTAAACTCTCAAAAATCAGTTGTGGATTATCATGGTCACGATCAAGAGATATGTCTACTACAATTAGCTTTGATAGCCCCCTATAAAGCGAGTTTAAATTTATTCCACTCTTCTTAATTTGATTTAAGAAAAATTGAAAGTTATTATGTACTCTTGGTGAATATTCATTAGGTAGCTCTTCATCATTTATTAGACTAATTAGTGTTTCTTTATCAGTTTGAGTCAAAAGCAATTTATGATAGAGTTCGTTCTCCTCATCATTATTCACCAAATAATAATTCTTAATTTTTTTATTGGTTATATCAACATCTTGATCAGTAACTTTAATTTCACGACCTAATGCTAAGAGCAACAATGTTAAAGTAGTCATCCTCTGCTGACCATCTATTACAAGTAATTGAGGAACTGCCGATATTTGATATAAACCTTTTTCAATATATACAATTGAACCTACAAAATGTCCTTTTACTTCATCATCTAAAGAAGCTCGTACAACATCATTCCAAAGTTGTTTACACTGATCAATAGTCCAGCTATATTTCCGTTGATAAATTGGTATAATAAATTGTTTTGTACCTTGAAGAAACTTTAAAAAATTTGTTTCTGAAGCTTTCACTGAATTCCCCCCTCAAACTTATATCACTCAACTAATCATATTGTAACAAAAAAATGGTTTATATTGGTACATAACTTAATTCCGCCCTATTTTACAACTGTTATGTAATTTTAGTATTTAACCCCTTCTACAAATGGAAATTTATTGTTATATTATCTGTATTAAGTAGAGCAAGAAAATTAGCTACGTACAATGGAGGATCTATATAATGTATTACCATGCTTTAGTGGAAATTGAAGAGATAAAAGGTAAAAAAGAAAGTACAAAGGAAATTTTCGAATTAGACAAAAATAATAGAGAAATTATCTTGAATGAAGTTATAATTCCATATTTAAAAAATGAGGAATTTCAATTTAATGGATACTTTCTTAATCCAGAAGATATTAGAAGAATAGTAGTTAAAACAACTCAGCAAGCTACAAGAGATTTATCTAAATATGAAAATGATAATATGGCTCCTGGTTTAATAATGTATATTTCTCCTGAAGATATTTTGTCTTACGATAATTATACTACAGACATTACTAAAGATATTTTCTCAGAAGGAAGAAGTCTATTAAAGAACGATGTATCACTTAATTCAAATACAAAGCATAATCAAATAATTGATAGAACAAAAGTATTTATTGTTCATGGTCATGATGATTTAGCAAAGATTAGTGTAGCCAGATTTATTGAAAAACTTGGCTTAGAACCTATAATTCTTCATGAACAAGCAAGCTCAGGGAAGACAATAATTGAAAAAATAGAATCTTATTCTAATGTCGGTTTTGGAATTATAATTTATACTCCTTGTGATATTGGTGGAAAAAAAGATACTGATAAATTTAAACCGAGAGCCCGACAAAATGTTGTTTTTGAACATGGATTCTTAATGGGGAAAATAGGAAGAAATAATGTCTGTGCCTTAGTTAAAGATGAATTGGAAACTCCAAATGACATTTCAGGTGTAGTTTACATATCATTAGATCCACATAACGCTTGGCAGATCGCTGTAGCAAAAGAATTAAGAAACTCAGGATACAATGTTGACATGAACCATGTTCTTTAAACACCTACTCTTTTATAACAGATAACGAAATTATTAAGATTCTAATGCTTATAATAGGAGGTATGGATGAGAGAACATCGCTATCCAAAACTAAGTGAAGAGCATATATTAAATCTATTAACTCAAAAAGGGGTAAAGTCCGACTATATACGCAATTTAAAAAAAAGGAAAATATTAGATGTGAATGACGGATTATATGATCGAAATAAGGAACCTTTATCGAATGTGCCTATACCTGTAAATAAAATTGTTAAAACGCATAGACTACACTGCTCAGTCAATGGAAATTGGTGGGATACAATTTTTAATAATAGCTTACATAATGTTAGTACAAATAAGTGGTTTAAAATACAACGTAAGTTCGAAGAATTATCTTTAAATGCTTTTTATGAATGGTACGATAATGAACTTCCACCTATAGAAAATGCAAGTTATTTTGAAGACATCGACTTATTTGTAGTTGAAGAGGGACATCATAGAACATGTTGGGCTATCCTTAGTAATGTAAAGTCTATAAAAGTTAAAGAATTGTATATATATTCACTAAATAAAACAAAAGTTCAGGAAAGAAAAGAAAGTTTAAAAAGGAAAAATAAATTGATAAAGGATATAACAAAATTAGAGCATAAATTTTTTAATATGCTCCTTCAACTTAATTTCACATACGAAAACGATCAAAATATAACTTATAATAGTAACCCCGTCTTTTATTTAAAAAAGCCTGATAGCCTAAGTCTTGATACTAATGAACACTACTTATCTTCCTATATAACTAACTTAAAAGTTATCATTTCAAAAATAGAAAAAGTTATAGAGGCCGATAACAAATGGCGTAAAATACCAAATGCTCACATTAGGTATTTCATTTTAAAACTCTATAACACATTTAAAAGTTCCTATTCAGAACAGATATTAGAAAAACTATACAAGTTTGGTTGGGAGAAAAAAAGTTAGTGCAGACACTAATTTGAAAAGGAGCATCAATAATTAAAAGATCACTAATTGAATGCTCCTTTAGAAATTAAAGAAGCCCCAAATAATTTTCTTTCAATAAATAATAAATTTTTTCTTTTATCGGTTTATTCCCCCCGCCAAACCCTGCCTTCAATCCAATTTTATAAACTGTAATCCTCTCACCTTTTCTATTCATCTCCTCAATCGCCCACCTTATTTTCCTTTCTCTATAACTATCAATATCTTCTGTAACCTCTTCTATAAACTTTCGAGTTCTAACAAGTTTTTCATTATCAAACCACCGTTTTGCACCAACTGTTTTTCTAATGGTAGATGGCATAATACGAATTGGCTTACCATTTGCATTCAATAGTTCGTTTACAGCTTTCTTTGCAAGTGCTAAGCATTCTTTATCTCTCTTTTCCCAATCAACAGTGCTTGATCTCTTTTTACGTTTGTTTATTTTAGGTGTTACTTCTTCATACCACTCTTGATCATTTGCATAGATCCACGTATGAAGTCCTTTACCTATTCTTTTTAATTCACTTCGGTTTAAACCAGGATTTTCATTTATAATTTTAAGCCACTCTTTTCGCCTTTCCTCTATATTAAACTTTGGAACCCTTGCAACATCAACTGTTCTTTTACCTACTACTACCCCCGTATTGAACAACTCTGATACATGAATATCTAAAAATTGCAGGAACAACAAATGTCTTAACGGACTTCTGTTTTTCCTATTATTTCGTACAAATAATCTTAACCAATTAGTTTGTTGCTCAGGAACAATCTCACTTTGCATGATTTTTAAATACTCTGCTGGATAGTATTCTAAAAAAGCCTTCAACAGCTCATCGATATAGATACTTCCATTTGCGGAAGCTAATTTTCTTTCTCTTAACCTATCAATGTAAAAATCAATAATAAAGGAATGACTCTTTCTCTGGAGATTATTCGTTAATAGGTACGACACATTTTCTATATATTTCAAGTTAAGATTTTTTAACTGCTTAGGGTACGTATCTACGTCTAAATCATCATTACAGGTATCTTCATCAGCACACAAATAATCACTTCGAGCATCAGTGATGATCACATTGCTATATTTATAAAGCACAAGATGCTTTGGACAGTATAATGCACCAGGAGTTTGAGGCAACCTCCTCCAATAACTCTCTCCTAACTCTTGTAAATCTTCTCGGAAGCACAATGGACAATATTTTAGATAATCGTTTGACTTTACTTTGCTCCCTGCCATGCCAACAGCATTTTCAATAGATTTACCGTAGCCATCTGCCATGCCATAAAACACTTCCTTAGTTCTTTCAACAGATAAAAATGCTGTAAAAAAAGGGTACATTGTATGATTTAATATTATCTCTTCTACAGTTAACTTTGACATTGGGGGTAGATTGGAAATTAAGGTGTTTAAGTATTGTGGAAATAATACCGATTTCCTCCCCATCCTCTTATAGATTCTAAATAGATCCATCTCTAACGCACGTTTACTGACCATGCCACACATTTGCTTATACCTTGCAATCACACTCACTAACAACTCATCCTCATAAAGTAACGGCAAGAAGTTAATCAAAACGATCACCTTCTTGCCATATGGACATATCATCAATAAATTCACTCTTTAACAATAGCTCGTAAGCTGAAATATTTTCCTTCTTCGCTTTTTTTAGCAACGCCCTTAAATCATTTAAAGAATAATCATTTTTCTTTTTAGTTTTTCTCGCATTCCTATCAATCGAACTTTGCTTCTTTTCTATATCAACTGCCAACTGCTTAATTTCTTTGGGAAACACTATGTTCTGCTTTTCTGCTGGTATAGCAGTATAACCTAATGACACTTCTAACTTTCTCAAATCCTCATATTGATTCATTTTAAATGGATTTTGTGATTTGATTGCATCAATCATTGGAGCCATCAACTTGAACTTTTTCTTTGCCACTTTTTTGACCATATTAACTGTAAACTTCTCTTGCCCATTAGTAATACTCTCTTCTTGAATATTCGCAAACAATTTAACTATTAAATCTGAGATTCCTTGTGTTTCTTCATAAAAAGCATTTTTCATTTCTTCCGTTAGTGGTGTAAACTTCTTAGTCCACTGATATTCCCAAATGGATTCTAAGAAAAATTGAAATTCCTCATTGTTCTGTAAATTCTTCCATATGATCTCACCATTACCTGACACTCTTCTTGCAATTCGAAATTCATTTTGAAATACGGCATATGAAGCTGGTGTACCAATAAATAAGATTGGCACACCAAATGAATTCATTAGAGTAACAAAATAGTTCATCATTTGCTGAATACCTCTATTTTGCAAGTGTTGAATTTCATCGATAACAACCATGCCAAGTCCTATGTTATGAGCTACTTGTCCCATCAACGGCAACATAGCATCAACTGATAAATTTCGAGATACGTGTTTCTGAAACGTATTTGTTCCAAGTAGCTCATCCACCTTCATAAAAAACTGTAAGGTTAATGATTTTAGGCTTGAGTTGTGTGGTGTTTGTAATGTAAGATGCGTCAATTGAATTTGATTAAAATGTTGACCATTATACTCATTATGAACAATCACTTGTGGTACATTACTAAGAATTCGATTTACAGTTGTTGTCTTACCCATTCCCGAAAAACCTATTAGAGTCGCACAGCTTGCAGTTGTTCTAAAGTTTGTTCTTGCGTTTATATCAAATGTGCGGTTAATAATTTGTTTACCTGTACTATTTACATACATTCTATATGTCTTATCAAAAGGATTTCTTGCCATATATCCTTGGTACAGCAGAGAGATGATCGTGTTCCAGATTTCCAAATGAATAGGAATAGGCTGGAAATAATTAAATAACCTCCGAACCATATGAATACGATATACACTCTCCATCTCTCGTTCTTCATCTTTGTACGTTATAGGAAACATTAGCTTTTTAATCATAGTTTCTTTGTCTGCTAAAGGGGGAAGTGCTTGAATAAATGGATTCATATTATATTCTTCTAAGGGAAATTCACTATAATTAGCCTCGACAGCTTCCATTCCATTTGGCAAATAAAGAATATTATTCATTTTTATCAATCCTATTTTGATATAATCTTTTAAAGATTTCTAAATCGTCATCTTGCATATCATTTTCAATTTCAGAGTTATCAACTACTTCTTTTTCATCATTCATTTCAATTCTTTGTATCGCTCTTTCAATTCTTTGATTTTCTTTAATACCCGATAACTTTTTTGTTTTGCTTATCGTTGAATCAAACACTTTTTCCTTCTCCATTTTTGCATTAGTTACAATCTGTTCTATATCGTCAAACAACTTCATCTTTTCTTTTAACTCTTTTTCTCTTACTTTACGATCCGTCAACTCTTCATAATCCATGATTAACTCAGCTTCATCTATTGTTTTGTCCTTAAATTTACTGAGATGATCTACAAGAGTAAGTTGTTGGAATGTATTTTCTACATCATTCAAAAAATATATATTGGTTAAGTTCATGGGATCAAACCAGATTTTAATTTTATAACTTCCGTTTAACCTTGCCTTTTCGAACCATTTATGTTTTAAACTGTATTCAGAAGCATAGTACATTTTCTTATATTTCACACCTTTCGATGTTACTGTGGCAGAATCGGTAGGAAGTAAATGCATTCTAATTGTTTGCTCTGGCAAAACCCTTAACTGACCTTTTTGATGTTTCAATCCATATTCCCAAATCTTACGGGGAACTTTTTCAACCTTCTTTTCAATCATATGTTCGGTTAACGGATACTCCTCAATGACATGAAAATTATTGTAGAAAATAATTATTTTAATTAAAATAGCTGTAACCTCAGCTATGGTTAAATTCGCTTTAAGCCTAAAATCTATTTCACCTCGTTCACGTATACGCTTGCTTGATATAACTGCACCATCCACTTTGGGTTTTGTAATCATGTTTATTTGATTAAATAAAGATTCAACAATCCCCTTTAGTTCTGGACGATAAGGGGGACTATTTTGTACGGAAATTCCTAACCCCTCAATAGCTCCTTCAATCTGCTTCCCATCAAGCTCACCTCTATCGGTAAAGATTTTTTGAGGAATACAAGCTACATTCCACTCATCTTCAATCATTACTCCGTACTGTTTACAGAATTCTTTTTTGCAAGTCATACTATTTAACAATGCAAGCATAGCACCAGAGTACGCATTCAATGACTCGAAACTTAAACTAAAGCCAACAATTTGACGGGAATAAACATCAACAACAAGATGAAGCAGTGGCTTACCCACAATAACATTCCGATCAACACTTGAAACACAATGAATGTCCAATGGTGTACTATCGATCTGCCATAACGTAGCTGGTCCTATACCTGCATCTTGAGTTGAATTCCCAATGATATTTCTAAACTTTTGGTAATATACTCTCGTTCCATTTCTGTTTGATACTTCTTTTTTTGTATCATTGAATTTATTAAACCAATATAAAAATTGAGCGTATGTCGGAAGTTGTGAGATATCTTTTAAAATTGAGATAGTCTTCCCACTCTCATCAATTTTTTTTACTGTAAAAAAATCTCTTAGTGTTAATTCATATGCGGTTCTCAATGAGTTCTGTTTTTCAGTATAATAATAGCGATTTAAGCCGATTTTGAAATATTTCTTTACTTTCGCATCAATGTTTATCCCTTGGTAACCCCTGTTTTTTCTTGGTCTTCCTCGCTTCTTACTATAATCATTTTTTTCTTTTCCTTTTGAGCCACAACTGTAAAAACGTGGTATTAGTGCATTTTTGATCATTCCACCTTGCCAATACTTTAATAAATAATTTTTTACTGTACTATAATTAACTTGGTACAACCCAAGAGCTTTCTTTATCGCCTTTTCTCTATATTTACTGTTAAAAATTTGGTCTTCCTCTTCTAACTCTTCTAAAATAAAAGAAACAATTTGCCATGCACGATCTCTTCTACTTTTTATCGCTTCACTTAAAATTTCCTCATTGATTTGGATGAGAAATTCATCTTCCTTCAAAATAGTTATTTCTTCCTTATCAATTATATCTTGAATTTTTTGCTTTTCAATTACATATGGCCACCTTTTGTTGTTCAAATCAATTACATATATAATAGAAGAAATTCGATTATTATAAATCACTCTTATTGTTTTTCCATCTGTATATTGAAGAACAGTATTTTCAAACAACTCCATGCTCCCACCACCAACTAAACCATTAAATCCTTGATGCTTTTAGAGAAATCAATAGACTGAGTCAAATCTATAACTACTTCCTTCTTTGCCAATAAATAACGAAACAAAAATAACCCTAATCCTCTTTGTAAGCTCTCTTGCTTCTCAAACTTCTTGGTAACTTCTTTTAACGGAATATGATCATTTTCCATGAGATAGCGAAAAAATAGAACTGATAATTGATCTTTATCAGAGTGTTTTTCATTGTCACTTAACATTGTTTCTCTTATCCATTCAATATTTTTAGCAAGCTGTCTGGACAATTGCTTTTCAGTAACAATCTTCCAATCAACTTTTTTATTTAGCCAATACCTTCTCTCAATTTCAAGCTTCTCCCATGTAATATTCCGCTTTAGTTCGGATGAGTTTTTTATTGTTCTCGCAACGTATTCTTCATTACCTTCACTCTTTTTAACAGTTAATAGAAAATTTGTAGTGATTACATACGGTTCTTTCGTTTCTTTATCGCAAAATTTATCAAACCGAAGATCATCTTTATCATCTATAACTTCCATAACATCCAGCAGTGGGTAAGATTCACGAATATCCACCACTTTAGTACAATGCTCAAATATTAAAAAAGCTCGATATTGATTGTCTGATTGCAAATGATGAGTTCTTCCTGTCTTCAAACCAAAAGTTCTTGTTGCTCTACCCTTCGAAGAAAACTCTTGTGAATATGTTTTTGTCCAGGGGATGTATTCTTTACCAATCCCCTGACCTCTTCCTTCTTTTAAATATTTTTTTACTTTTGAATTAGATTCATAATAAGGTGAAATATTCATTAAATATCTTCCCTTCTATACCACAATAGCTACACATGTAAATTTTCAACCGCTCGTTGTTTATCTTCAGCACTTGAATTTACGTAAAATCTGTAAAGTGTATCAACTGAGCTGTGGCCGCTTAATATCGCAACAGTTTTCACATCGACATTGCCTTCTTTAATCAGATTTGAGCAAAATGTATGTCTCGCCATATGTGGAGTTACTATATAATCAAGTTGTGCCATTCTACTATATTTCTCTAAAATTTTATTGATCGCTAATCTTGTTAACGCTCCCCGTTGTCCTTGCAATAATTTTTGCGATTGAATAATTGGTCGAATTTCCAAATAGTTTTTAACTGCGTTCACAACTTGAGCATTCAGATTAACTTTTCTAAGCTTGTTTCCTTTCCCACTTCTTATCAAAACGTAACTGTAATTATACTTGCCGTTCCGATCTGTAATGTGAATATCATCCACTTCTATTGAGACTAATTCGCTACAACGAACACCTGTTGCAAATAATAGGTAATAGATTAGGATATCTCTTTTATTTCCCTCTGCTTCTATTGTTCGCTTTAATCTATATAAGTCTTGCTTTTCTACCACTTTGACTTCGTAATCCAGCTCAATGTTATTTTTCTGTAAGACTTTCTTCAAATCTACTTCCTCTTTACAAACACCTTGACTAAGAAGAAAACGTTGATATTGAACTATGCTTTTTAATTTTCTGTTTATGCTGGTCACCTTCAACTTTTTAATCAAGTTTAAATATTGACGGTACTCTCGTAGATCCGTTTCAGTTATAACGTCTGTTTTATATCCGATTGTTTGTTCCCACCAATCCATGAATTGTTTTACATCCTGGCAGTATGCTTTAATAGTCAATTGACTTTTACCTTGTGCTACCAATTCTTTTTTAAAGAACATAATCATTAAAAACTCTCCCTCATTACTTTTTTAATAAAGCAGAATTATAATATATAGTGCCATTTTCACCATCTGCAACAGTTGCTGTTGTAAACAATAAACCATATAACACATCCTCATTATGCAAATCGAATAAACTATAGAAACCATATTGTTTAAGATTTTCTAAATCAATTTTCCCTTCAAGTTTCACATCCCTTGATGACAGAGTAAAATCTGTATCAGAAGTAATACTAACTTCATAGGTTCTAAAGTTAAATAAATCACAGAGATAATTTCTATTTAAACCAACTATACTTTCCAATTCCTTGATTGGTTTTAGTGGCAATGTTATAAATGGTTCAAATAAGCTTTTGTATAGCAAATGTAAACCTTTTTCTTCTATCTTAAAATTAAATATAATCGCTACAGAATCCTTAAACCCCTCTCCTGATTCATCACTATATTTTACCAACCTACAACTATAACTAACTCCCAATTTTCCCACCCTTTCTTTTTGTCAAAAAAAAAGTGCCATCCTTTATAGTCAACGCAGAAGATTTTTTTAAAATCCTCGCTAACTAAAAAGATGACACTTTGATTTGCTATTTAATTTATCGATAATAACGATAACAATATTATAGAAAGATCTCTCTTAAATTTCAAGTATTAACTGTAAAAATAATCCTTCTACATAATTGTTAGTTATGCATAGAGTTCAAACTTATTAAGAGATTAAAGTACAGTATATTCCCTTTGATTTTAATAATTAAGAACGGTAAAACTCTATACATAACTATTTTACATCTAAGATTAAGAGTTTTCATTGCGTGGTATTATTTATGAGGGGTTTTTCTGAAGGCTAAGATTCTTGAGGATTTTAAGGAGTATACGAATAATTTCATCTGCTTTTTCTTCTAATTCATTGAAAGTATCACTATCAATATAATTCTGTTGAAGAGCGATATCTAACCAACACTTAAATTCATTGGCACTACCAATAGCATTATTTAGAAATGAGAACCGCTTTTTAACATAAAGTTGTTCCGATTCCGCAATATTTGCAGATATACTCGTTACAGCCCTGACAATTTGACTTTCCAAGCGATAACGTTCTTCAGAAGGAAAACATTTAATCATTTCATATACCCTATTTACAAGAGTTAAAGACCTTTGGTAAACTATTAGCTTTCTGAAATCTTTTACAAACATGTTCTCTTGTTCTGATTTCTTATTTGCCATTGGCAATACTCCCTTCACGTACAATTAAATTAGCTAAAAGCATTTCCTCTTCCTTCGTCTCTGGAAATTGGCGTTCAAGGTACTTACGAAACATGTGCCTAATCAAAAAGCGTTCCCCATGCTGTAGGTCATCCATATCCACTAACCTCCAAATGTTTCCCATTATCGCCTGGTCTTCTAAAAAGAAATATAAGCTGTTAACATCGGTTCCACTAAAATCTCTATACCTACGATATTTATTTCTTGTCCATTCTAAAAAATTACTTTCTTTCAAAATTTCTTCACTCCTTTATTCTTTGTTTTTTTAATTTAAGCGTCTTGGAAGTAATAATAGTCATTGTGATAAGTTAGTTGGGTTTGTTTCGTTTTGTAGGGGAGTAATTCACTAAAAATTTCTAAGTTATAAATGGTTGTGGATTTTTGAAAGGTCTCTTCTTTTATTTGGGGACTTAGTTCATCTAAAAACATGAAGTAATCACTTCTACGAAATAAATCATAAGGGGGAAATCCAGCTCGAAGTTGCTCACAATCATTCGTACTTAGGTGATGTGAAATAAAAACAGGAATAGATAATTCGTTCGCAAAAGAATTTAAAAATATCCAACCGATATCACCTCCATAAAAGTAACTATCCACAAAGACTGCTAACTTGTTATATTTTTTCTTTTGTTTAATTAGTCTTCGTTCTAACTCCTCAGGTTCCATTTTGCGTTCAATGACGGATATACGGTTTGTAATAGTTTCTAATGATTTCAGAAGATTTTTTCGTTCGAGTGAGTTTGTGTTGATTTCGTGAATGATAGAAGATAACGATGGGGCTTGATCTCTCATTTGTTTGTAATAATGCCTAACGATTAGCTGTTGAATAAATTGCTTCCTTTTTTCATTTTCGGTTATATAGATAACCGCCATCTTTTGTGAAGCAAGATCTTCAATCAAGTGTGTCGATAGTCCAAATAAAGCTTCATGAAACTTTCCTACTACTGAATATACTCCTGCATTTAGTCCCCCAGACAACAATTCATTTACGTTATTCAGATTTGTTCGAATAAGATTTTTTGGGCATATTTCATCCAAAAATGCTCCTTTCAAATAAGGGGTTAATTCTGTAAAAACCTTCTCATTTTTTTCTTCAGCTACTAATGCATTCATTGACAACACTCTCCTTTCAGTTGCTTACAAGACTATTAAATAACAAAGTCAACGTTCTGCAAATGCAAAATCGGTTCTACCTTGTTTTAGCCTTGAAAATTATTAGGAAACTACTTACACTATCATTGTACACAGGCAATAAAATACATTGGTTGCCTATCGACAACATTTAGTAGGAGGATTGAACTATTTTATGAAAGAAGAAAAAATAGTTGAATTGCTAATCGAACTTCGAGATTTTGTCTTTAATGGAGGATACGAAAAGTTAATAGAAGAATTAAATGATGAAACAGTTCCTAAGACACAGACCCCTGTATTTGGACATAGTTATAGCTCCATGTTAGCTGAACTGAAGATGACAACGACATTTATCGAGAAAAAGATGAGCATCTCAGAATACCTTGATAAAATAATGAAGGAAAAAAATATTAGGAGACCTTCCTACATATATAATAGAGCTAATATACGTAAAGACACATGGAGCAAATTAGCCAGAGGTGAAACGAAAGAGCCTGACTTTTTAACTTTAGTAAAGCTTGCTATCGCATTCGAATTAACAATTAAAGAAGCTACTGATTTGTTAAGAAATTTTAATCGTTCATTTAATGAAGAAAGCTCAATACGAGATCGAATTTTAGCTTACGCTATAAAAAATAATATCTATGACACTACAACTATCGATATGCTTTTATCAGATTTTGACGAGGAACCCCTCTTTTCTCAAATGTAAAATGGCTTGCAGCCGCAAGCCATTTTATTTCTCTCTAAAAAACTGATACTTTGTAAAGTAATCATATCTAATTTGTCCTGATGCCTCTCCAAAACGGTTTTTCAGAATTTGCAACTCCAGCTCCCGAGGGAACTTTTTCTTCAACTGATCTAACATCTCCCTCTTCTTTTGCTCATCTTTTTGCATTGCAATCTGATTAACGTTACTAAATTGCAATCCCATTACAACATCTGCAGAGTATTCAATCGTTCCCGACTCTTTGAAGCTTTCAAACCCAACGGACACATTATAATTTGTGCGATTAAGCGAAGAGATTACTAACAAAGGTACATTATAATCACGACTAATTTGCTTTAACCTTGTAACTACTGCATCAATATTACTTCTCTCACCGATACTTGAACTTTTAGATAGTTTAATAATCTGCAAATAATCTACAACAACCACAAACCGATTATGATAGCGTTTAAATCGTTTCAGCTTTGCTTCTAACTGCTCTAAACTTTCGCCTAAGTTTCCTTGGTGAATAATTATATTTTCTGCCACTTTTTTATAACCCTGTTTCAACTCTTCCAAAAACAAAGGATTAGCTTTACCCGTCTTAATTTCTATATCTGTTAACGCATTACTTTTGCTCTTTATAAAGCTCAATCGGGATAAGCTTCTTGCCATTAAATCTTTTCTACTCATTTCGTATGAAAAATAAAGCGTTGGGATACCGTTTTCTGCAATTTGATCAGCTATTTGATGAACAAAAGCTGTCTTTCCAAGCGAAGTGGGACCACCCAATACATACAGTCCTGGATAAAGTCCTCCATTTAAAATAGAGTCTAATCCTGGAAAACCGCTACAAATCGGTTGATTTTCACTATTACGAATTTCTTCAAAGAAATTATCGAAGTAATTTACAAGAAACTCGCCTTGCCTATCGGTGTGAACCTCTTGAACAGCAACTTTAAGAAAGCTACCTAAATCTTCTCGATCTGCTTTGAGAAAATCATTCGTATCTTTATAGTCAGCAGGAATTCTTTTTATCAAATAATCTATATCCAATTGCGAAAACTCTTCATTTACTTTATTTAATAATTTCTCGCCTTCTTCATCATTGTCGGGAATAATGACAAAAGTCTTTGAAAGTGCATGATCGTAATTATCTTTTACAAGCTGAATTAGCTTATTAACATTGCTAACACTGTTAAGTCCAATAGCTGGATAATCGAACTCTTCAATAGATAATGCATCAAAATAACCTTCTACAATGAAGAGAACATCATATTGGTTCGGAGCTTTAAGATACCTTTCATTTAATAATTGTACGCTAAATCCCTTTAAGTTCTTTGTTTTTTGAGTTTTAAACTTTTCTGCATTTGGAGAATTGTCATCTCTTCTTGGGATGAAGTAACTACATTTACCTACCTCATCGAAAATAGGGAGAAAATACTTATACATTTTTGTAATATCATTTGGCTTTTCTTCTATATCTGGGTGATTGTTAATTGCAAAATCTAAACCTTCTTTTGCATAGCCTAACTTGTATTTGTTAATTGTCTTAGCAGTAAGTCCTCTTTCATTAGTAAAATAATCCGTTTCATCAATATTATTGTGTGCCATTTCTATCAATTGAGTAAAATCTACTTCATTTGTTTTTAATTCATTTTCTTTATTCGTTTCCTTGAAAGTTATTGGGCTCATTGGTTTTACCTCCACATCAGATGATATATTTGCTAATTCCAATAGCTTTTGAATAGCCTCTTTCTTTGATAAGTGTTCATAGTCTTCCATAAAAGTGATGATATCCCCACCATGAGTACATTCATTAAAAGATTTGTAGAGTTGCTTGTGCTCATCTACTTTAAAGTGATTACTCTTCTTACCGCAAAAAGGACATGGGATTAGAAAAGTATTACTACCTATTTTTTTAGATTTGCTCATGGTTGTCATTTCAATATACTGCAGTAGTGGAACTCTTTGTTTTGCTTTATCAAGTCGTAGTTGGCTATCAACAGTCATCTTGAACCACCTCCAAAATGATTTTTCTTTCTTCATTGTCTTTGAAAGGGAAGAGCTATTTAACAGCTCTTACCCTTTACTTAATATAATTATAATAATTAGGCTCTCCAGAAAACGCAAAGCCCTTGCTATATCAACGTTTTTGGAGTTATAACCCCTAAATAAAGAACATTAGTTCCTGTGATGAGTATATTTCTTCCTATGCAAAGAACATTAACTACATAAAATTACTCCCTACACAAGGAACATAATCACCTGTTGGGAGAGCAACTTAAATATAGGATAAGTCTTACATTGCTTTTCCTTTTGGCTTCTTTCTATAATTTTCTATCAGTAGAGGTTGGGTATATTCCAACTTCGCATTCATTAGTTCCGTATAAGTTACGTTTGTTAAATTAAAGTGAAGTCGGTATTGCTCATCTTGCTGTAACTGATTAAACGCTTCGCTGAGAATTTTAGAATAGTATTGGATACCTTGTTTGCTTATTTTTCTATGATCTATATCCAGCAGATTAAAGATTGTGGAGAATTTCAATGCACTTGTAGAATAGTTTTTGGGGAATTGTAGTTTCGCTAACTGTGCAAGTTTCAGGGATAGTAGAATGGAGATCCAATCTCTTGAAGGATGATATTGAAGGAGTTTTTTGTGAACGAGGGTGTACGATTTATTGGATAAGTGGCTAATCCATGTGCCAAATGAAACTTCGTAATAGCCTCTCTTTACTTTCTTAAAGTCAAGTAGTCTTGAGTAGCAGAAATCTTTACGTTTTCCCTTTTTAACTTCTACCTCGATTGTAATAGAAGATAATAGTAGAAGATCCCTCTCTAATCGATCTTTACTTGCTTTTGTCAGCTTTATTGCCCGATGTTTAAAGTAATCTTTTGCTTCCAGCAACAAATCAGTTTGAGCATTTCCTTGATGAAAAAGGTGCAACAAGTAAATGAGCAGTTGCACTTGTGACAAACTCACCGCCTGCTTAACTTGGCTAATAGATTTAAAATGCTCCTCATTCAGTTCAATTGATATCTTTTCAGAGGTAGAGATTGAATGGCTCAAGTTATAATCATACTCATCAATCTCAGCATTTTTCAGTTTATAAAGCCCTTCAACCACTTTCGAAACGATGTCGTTAATCGGCACTTTCAAATAGTTCACTTCAATGATTTCCTGTAACTCTTCCCTACGTGTAAAAGTGTAATCAGAAAACTGTTTTATTACTGTCATTTCTATCACCTCACCTTTTTTTGTTATTGTAATTTACTCTTAGTATTAGTTGGTTGACCACAGGCAACATTTTTTATGACTATTGTCTTATTTGCTTGTCAATATATATCTTACTTCCTTCATCTACAGTTGTATATATTAAAACAGTTCGAGTACGTTCGAGCTAAATATGTGAATGAGAGTGCAGCCGAAGGCTACACTCTCATTCCTGCTTGTTATTTAATAGAACATTATCGACCATGAATTCGTATTCATGGTTCCATTGTTATGACAAAATCATATTCTCAAACTGTCATTCGACAATTTTTCTATTAAATTCAGTTATAAATAGGACTTTGTCGCATATAAGAAAGAAAAATCAAATTCAAGGAGGGATTACAATGTTAAACCAGCACTATTTTATTGCTATTGACAGCGGTAAAAGTTATACCAAATATGCTTTTAGGAATGAAGAAAATATGATTGAAAAAGGGAGATTTCCCACCAAAGTAGCTGAGGTTAATAGTAGCTTTTCCGACCTAACAGGAAAAAATGAAATGATACTTTATAACGGTAAGCATTACCTTGTTGGTGAAATGTTATCAGATGAAAATTCAAACTATGACCTCACAAAGCAGACCATCGACCATCTTTTATGTATTTATCTCGCTATTGTTAAAGTCCTCGATAAGTCAGATTCAATACCTGCTTTAGCAAATATTCACCTTGCTGTTAATACCCCATTATTGCTTTATAAAAATGAAAAATTAAAAAAAGAATTCGAGAACTTTATTAAACAAGATGGAAATGTTATTGGAATAGAAATCAACAACAAGCCTTTCTCTTTTAAAATCTCCACAGTTTCTATTCTTCCAGAATGCATCGGGCCACTCTACTACAATACAAGTAGTTTTAGAGATAAACGTTTGTTAATCATGGATTTTGGCTCATTAAATGTTAGTTTCCTTGAAATGAATAACCTTATTCCACAGTATGATCGCATGGTTACTGCAACAGCAGGTGTTAATATTCTTAGAGCAAAACTGACAGAAATGCTAACATCCAAACATGGAATAGCCTTATTTGACGATGATGTTGAACAAATTCTTAAAACTAAAACGGTGAATTTATTTGGAGAAAAGCAAGAAGAAAGTACAAAGTTGGTTAAAACGTTAATACAAGAGCATATTAGACAAATTATGAACTATGCTAAGAGCCGAAAAATATCTATTAACTCTATTGATAACATCATTCTCGTAGGCGGGGGCAGTATATTGTTAAAAAGTGAATTATTAGAACAACTACCCTCAGCTCTTGTCTATCCAGATGCTCACTTTTCAAACGTACTTTCCTTTCTTCGTATTCTGGAGGCGAAGCAACATGAAAGAAGAACAAAGACTTAGAATATCGGTTTCCTTTCGCAATGAATATCGCCACTTATACGATCACGTAATTAAACAAGCAAATTCAAGTGATTATATCTGTCGTGTTCTGCAAAAAGAACTCGAACGTGAGCAGAATGCTAAAAGATTGGAGGACAAGCTCGAAGATTTGTTATCTGCAATAAATACCAAAGGCATATTATTTAACAGCAACAATGGAACTGCCGAATTAGAGCAAAGTTTAAACGATGAGGACATTAACTTAATCAATCAGTTATTTTAGTAAATAGAATAAAGGAAGGATCGGTGACTTAATAACCAATCCTTCCTTTTATCATTTACTGATTTTCTTTCAAAATCAATTGCTCTGGCTCACGTAGCTCCATCCAATCGTGACTTGTGTCAGTTACCACTCGATAGTTAACACCAATCTTCTCAAAATATTTTATTGCACAGAGAATTTTACGTTTTTCGTGCGGGAACCGTAAATCATCCAGCTTTACCCCACCTTTTGTTTCTCTTATCAGTTCAAGTTTATGCTTACCATCATTATATTTACGTACAATAGCCCAATCGGGATTGTAGTTTCCTATTATTTTAGGCAGTAATATTTTGAATTTTGGTGGGAACTTAAAGTAGAGCAACGTATCATCACGTTCAACATCTGGCTTAATTAAATCCTCTATAAAGTTTCTTTCAACATCTGAATCTACTTGAACTTTATCGTATAAGCCAGCTATTCCAGCTTCCACTAATTCTCTCTGAGGTTGTTTCAATTCTATCGGGAATAGCTCGTCTACTTCATAAACATCCGTATTCTCATCTATTTCAAATTCGATATTATCAACAATATGATCGCTTAATGTAATTCGAATTTGGCTCAAGAACTCGCTAATCCAACCTTCTGGGTTATAAAATATCTTTTCTTTTTGTTCGTTTTTCATACGCTTGAATATTTCGAATATAGTCTTCTTCGTGAGTTTTGTTTCATTTGCAGTACGAGTAATAAAATCAGGTATTGGGTACGTTGCCTTTTCAGCTTGCTCCACTTGTTTCTTCGGCTTTTCAGCTTTTTCTGCATGGAATTTATATGGCTCAAATTTCTTTACAGTGATTTCATTTGTAAATTTTACATATGGTTCACCGTACTTTTCATCAATTTGAAGCACTTTAAATCCTCGTAAACGTTCATCTCTCGTAATTCTTTTCAAATCATCGTTTACTGATACATATAATTCATTTTCTAAATTATTCCCTTTAGAATCTTCCATTTTAATCTTGATCTTTGCACGTTCTCCATCAAGTTCAACAAGTGATATTTTATATTCACACATGATAAAGCGACCTTTTGTTACTTCAATTAAAGCAGAAGGGAATTTTGTAATATTGAGCCTATCAACACATTCTTTAATTAGCTTTTCAGTATCAATAGCTACTTTGTAACTCATCTTCTTATTTAACTTGCTCCAAAACTTAGTAAACTCTTCTGAATTGTATAGTTCATCTTTACGTTTAACAATACTTTGCTCTGGCTTTTTAGGTGGTGGCGGTGCGTCTGTTCCGTCTTCAATATATTCTTGCTGTAATCGGGAGACGAATGATTCATATTGCTCATTTGCCACGACAGTTAATACGTTTACATCATGATTTTCTGTTCGTTTTCCTTCTTGATTTACTGCTAATCGTAAACCACGACCAATCTCTTGACGTTTTTTCATCGTAGAACTTGTCTGATTTAAGGTACAAATCTGGAACACGTTTGGATTGTCCCAACCTTCTTTTAAAGCCGAATGAGCAAAGATAAATGACACAGGCTCTTCAAAGCTTAACAAGCGTTCTTTATTCTTCATGATTAACTCAAATGCTTGTTTTTCCATTTCTTTTTGTTTTTGATTTTTACCTTCAGTGTCTACTGCATCTTCCTCAGGAGAATCAGCTTTTGGCTTTGCAAAATACCCTTGCCTTACATCACTTGCTGATTTATCTTTAAAATCATCGTAATGTCTTTTCAAGCGTTCGAAACTTTCATCAAATAATCGTTTGATCATACCGTCTTGTGCAGTATAATTTTTCACTCTATCAATAAAGAACAGGGATAAAACCTTTATACCCTCTGCCCTTAAAGCTTGTTGGCGTTGTAAATGAACACTGATCGTTCTTTCAATTTGTGCTCTAAAAATACTTTCCTTTGACAACATGGAATCACTTACTGACAACCTTATGTCATTTTCAAATGAAAGGACTTGTTCATCTTCATTTCTACCATATCTAATTTCAGCTACTTTGAAGTGCTCATAATCGAGATTTCTCGTTTTAGTAAATAGATCGTCACCCTGTTTTAGAGAAATATCTCGTTCAACCTTCTCACCTTGATCCATTACTAATGCTCTTACTGTAGCGGTTAGTGGATTTCGTTTTACTTCTAACAATCGCAAAACCGTTTCATTCAAATTCCCTAATTCAGAAACCCCAATTACTTCTATCTGCTTTACCAAATTATTTCGGAATGCATCAATAGGAGTTAGTCGATATAACAAGTTTGGTGTTTCTCTATGTGTTGCTGAATATCGTAAGACAAATAAAGGTTTTAGCGTACGAATTGCTTCTTTTGCCTTAGCAGTCTCATAGTTTTGTGCTTCATCTAAAATCATGATTGGTCTTGTCGCTTGGATATATTGATACGGCTTCCATTCTCCTTGAAGTTTTTCCGTATGTTTAAAGATGTTATTACTTGCTTTGTTGAAAGCGTCTATGGTCATGACCATAACTGTTAAGTCAGTATTGCTCGCAAATGTATTCAACTCACCTAATTTAGCACTATCATAGGCTACCGCAGTTACATCTTGATTGTCATATAACTGACGAAAGTGATTTCTCATTGTTGATATCGACTTCATTACCCCCTGATAAATTGCAACAGACGGTACAACAATAATGAATTTAGTAAATCCGTATCTCTTCTTTAATTCATACATTGTTCTTAGATACACATACGTTTTTCCTGTACCTGTCTCCATCTCCACTGTGAAATGCGGAACTCGAAAAGAGTCATTTCCCGCAACTTCCAAAACCATTCCATCGTCTACATACAAATCATCCGCTACTTCCAATTCACTACCACGTTTTTCATCGTTATTTCTTTCTTGAACGACTTGTAGGTTTTCAAGAAGAAGGATTTCGTCTAATATCTCATCGGCTGGAAAGTTTGGAGCAACGTCATTCGTTGTACCCGTAAACATATCCTTTTGTTCTTGATAAGGAACACCCTCGAACAAGTCCACTACGCTGGAGATGGCATCTAATTGGAACTGCTGATTTTCATCATAATGTAATGTAAGTTTCTTAGCCATTTCAACCACCTCCGTTAAATAGTTTTCACGTTCATAGTTTCACTAAGAAGGACTTTTTGTTCGTTAGATAGTGCGTTATCGAGGCAGATGATTGTTGCCTTACTAAAATTGCTTCTTAACATACTTTGTGTTTCATAAATTATTTTTTCATCAATACAAACAATTAGGGGCTCAGGAATTTGTTCGTGCTTAACTATTGTTAAGTGATTAGAGCCAACCTGTTGGTTTGATATTTTACTATCAAGAGGAAAACTTTGACTAAGCATTAACTCAATGATTAAATCTTCCTTTTTTGTGCCTTCAACAATAGAATTAGCTATAAATAAATCCACTTCCCGATCAAACATATCAAGATTATTAAATTTGTTTGTTCTCCATTTGCGTATATTAGATGCATCCAAACAATAATTTGCAAATCCCCTATCTAATGTGTTTATATTTTCATCTTCTTCGTTAAGTTGCTGAATTGCTTTTCTTAATCGTTCTTTAGTAACCTCAGCAATTGTAGAGAAACTATCATTACGTGTTGGTTCAGGTATTTGTACTAATATAAACTTCCTGTTTCCATTATCTTCTTTATTAACTGCTAATACCGCATGACCTGTAGTTCCACTTCCAGCAAAAAAGTCTAATATAATGTCATCCTTATTCGTAACCATAGATACTATTTGCTTGATCATTTCTAAAGGTTTCGGGTTTTCAAAGTCCAATGTTCCAAATATACTTTTTATAAACCTTGTATCCGTAGAATTATCAAAATACCAAAAGTTATCTGGTACCGATAAATCCCCAATTGTCAGATAATCTTTTAGTCCAGGTGGTGTATTAGGATTCCCATACCAAATCAATCCTTCCTTTTGAAGTCTTAGTAATTCTTCATAGGATTTCCCCCAACCTCTATTTGGTATTACACAGGGCTCTCCTGTTTCTGGATTATCAATAGTATAATTTTTCGGTCCTCCTTCCCTCGATAAATCTGCATCTTTAAAAACACCATTTTCATCGACTTTATTCCACCTACTCAAATGAGAGTATTTAGGTCTCTTGTACATTTCTTTTATTTCTGATTCTATCTCCTCTAATTGCAATCCCTGTTCCTTCAATGTTAGAAATGTCCTATGTATATCTCCTGCTCCTTTTTTTTCTACTCTCCATTCAACATCTTTAAATTGAGAAAGATCTTTTGCATAACACAAAATATATTCAGTTGATATACCCATCAATTTTGCTTGGTTTTTATTAGAGTTATTTTTATGAATAATTCTTGCAATAAAATTTTCTGCTCCAAAAATCTCATCACAAATTAACTTTAAATTGTCTAATTCATTATCATCAATGCTAATAAATATTACACCATCATTCCTTAATAAGTACCTTGCTAACTTCAATCGAGGGTACATCATTGAAAGCCAATTAGCGTGAAATCTTCCACCTGTTTTTGGGTTACTTGTAAGTAATCCGTCTTCATCTGCTTGTCCTGTTTTTTGTAAATATTTTTCAATAGGATCTTTATAATCATCCTTATATACAAAATCTTTACCCGTATTGTATGGTGGATCAATGTATATACATTTTATTTTATTTGTATAACTTTTTTGCAAAACCTTTAGAACTTCTAAGTTATCACCTTCTATTAAGGCATTGTTTGTATCTTTTTCATTTACACCTTGCCCTTCTAAAAATTTCAGTGTGCCCTGTGGTGGATACGATGCAAGTTTCCTTGCTTCTTTTTTACCAATCCATTGTAGCCCAAAGAACTCTTCAGTGTTCTCTTCTACTAAATCCCCTACCTCATCCTTTAGCACTTCAATATTTAACTTTCCATCACCAAATGCCTCTGGAAACAGCTCTTTCAACTTTTCAATTCGATCTTCATCAATCCGCTCAGGTCTTTTTAATTCTTCAATTGACATTTTCTACACCTCTTCTTCATCTAAACTTGCTTCAATAATTTCAACACGTTCATGCTCTGTACCGTAATCAGCATAAAAGTCTAAAAAGTTCTTTCTTGCACTTGGAGACGTAAAAACGTACTCTTTAAAAGATTCACATGAAAAACGAACATCACAGTTTCGGCAAACATGAACAGCAAATGTTTTGTTATCTTGTACTTTTGATTTTAATTTTTCAACAGGTGGAGGAGCAAACTGATAATCTTCAATCATATCAACCACTTCACCAAATGCAGTTATATATGCCTCTACCTCTTCAGAAACTAATTCAATGGGAACTTCTGGATTCCATTCTTCCATTGCTTCTTCTAAAATTTCTGGTTTATTTGCTTGATCTGCTCTGCGTTTAGCTTTTCTTAACGATTCCGTTTCTCCTGTTGCAAGGATTGCAGTGGCATCTAACTGCTGTCCTCTTATAGATTCCCAAATATGAGCATAGATGTTCAATTGTCCTTCATAGTCCTTTTTATTACACCTTACAAAGTCCACATCATGCGTTTTTATATCATAAAGGACAACTTTATCATCTTCTTTTACAATATCCACTACACCTTGAATAGTGTATGATTTTCCTTTTGGTGTTTTTTGTTGTGGAAGTGTAAGTCTTACCTCTGTATCTGTTACGTTTTCGGCAAGATCATGAAGCTTTTTCCAATAATTCTTCACTTGCTCCAACGCCAACTTTTTTACATGTGGTGATAGTGAATGACCACCTTCCAAACGTAGCAACTCATAATTTTCATCAAATGCCTCTTCTATGAATTGTAACATTTCATTCTTACTCACTGCTATCACCTCTCATTGCAATTAGTCGGTTATGAATATCTTCAATTGTTTGGTGTACTAAATTACCAAATAACATCGTTTGTGAACGTGATGGAACAAACCCATATTTCTTAAACGACATATAGTTCCTTGGACATTTTATATAAAGCAAGTAATCACTTGTATACGAGTAAACTTTAGGGATATCATCTTCTTTTACTTCAACATTAGGCATATCTGACACCCTTACATTTGGTATCATTGGGTAATTCATTTCGTCAAACAGCACTTTAAAGGCAGGATCAACCGCTTGCCCACGACCTCTTAAATTTGAAATTATTAACATCTTTTCAGCCCTTGAGAGTGCTACATAGAACATTCTCATTGTGTCAAACTCAGGCACACGTTCCAATGGCTCGTTATCCCCTGACACCAATGGTCGTACAATCTCCTCGACCCTTGGAACCCCTCTATTCTTCTTTCCTGGATTACCTAATACAACATAAGGAAACTCTAATCCTTTTGATTGGTGAATTGTTAAAAATGGCACACGCCCCCTCGGAAAAGGAGTTTCCTCATTTTCAACTTCTGACTCACCAATGCGGAACAAGCCATACACATATCGACCAAAGAAATCATTCGTAAAATGGTTTTCTATTAACCTTGCTCCTGTGATAACGGACTTTGACTGTTCCATATAACGGGAAAGATACTCAGAAATCATAGATAAGTTGCAAATCGGGCCCTCATCTGTACCTCTTTCAGCTAATTTAAACATTTGTGAAAAGTAGGGAAAGCCACAAAGTCTATAAAATAAGTCTAATACATTCCAATCGACCGATGTTGCACGATTAAGAATATATTGAATGCTAAAGGGCTTACCAACCTTTGTTCTCTCTTCAATGATTTTGTCCAAACGTTCAGAGCCTAACCCTCGAATCGTTTGTTGAGAAATCAACGGAGTTTTGGTAAGAATTCGTTTATGATTCTTAGGATTATATGTATCAGGAAGAGACCAACCATTATCAGTTACTGTCTTTAATAACCGTACATAGTCCTCCTTACAACGATTTAGCTCCTCTACTTTTAAGTTCACAAATTGTTCTAAGCGTTCATCACCTTTAAGGAGTTCCTTTGCAATCTCCTGTATGGAATCTAACCAATCGTGATAATCTTTATAAGCACCTGAATATTCTTGTCGAACAGGCTTACCAAACACTTTTGTAAGGATACCAAACATTGCTTTTGCTTCATCTACTTCTAAAAACCGACCAGCCCTCGGTGCATACACACTAATTCCTTCTTTTTCTAAAGCCCTTTTTACTCTTTTTACATGTTGATTATTTTTCAAAGCGGGGAATAGTACAGCAATTTGATTTGGATCTTCCACTTTACCTTCATCTATTAAATTTTTAATAAATTGAGCAGTTTCTTCAGCAACATCCTCGGATTTCGCTGGTGAAGTTGTGATTACTGAAATATCGTTATCCTGGTTGTGGGCTTCAATATTTTTATCGTGTAGCCTATAGTAACCTTCTCCGTCTTCTCTTACCCAACTTACTTTATCTATAAAGTTCGTATAGGTTGTGACAATTTGCTTTTTGGAACGATAGTTAGTATTTAAGCGAATCTCTTTAGGTGTCGTGTGTATATATGTTTGACAACGCTGAGGAAACTGAACAAAATTTTCTACAGTTGCACCCCTAAAACGGTAAAGAGCTTGATCATCATCACCAACAACACAAATATTTTTATTTCCAGAAGCTAATCGAAAGAAAAGTTGTTCTTGAATTCTATTTGTATCTTGCATTTCATCAATAATAATATGGTCAAATTCAAAACAAACGTGATCGCTTTGCAACAATTGGTGTAATGCCCTTTGTTGAAGCAAAGAGAAATCAACCATATTCGATGTGTTTAACTTTTGCTTATACCAATCATATAGCTTTGCTATCTGCAAAAGCATTTCATCTTGTTTTGATGTAGCTTGGTCAATAATATGTTCAATTGGTAGATTTTCTTCTGAAAAACGATTGAAAATGGATATTAGTGATAGTGTTGATTCATGACGTGATTCAGAACGTTTTCCAAAGTATTCTTTTAATTCAGCTCTCCATTCATTTTCTTTAACATGAAGTAACTCTTCTACCATTTTCCAAAATGAGCTTGAATTTATATAAAAGTATTGATCTAATTCATCTAATAAAATTGGAGGCTTTACTCTTGTTCTTCTCTCTGTAAATCTTCTATCACCTATTAGTCGCTGACACAACGAATGAACTGTTCCTACATACATACGTGAAATATCATAAGGAGTACCTGTAATATTGGTCACTGCCCCCAATATACTCTGTAGACCGTCTTTTAATTGTTTAGCGGCCTTCTCTGTAAATGTCGATAAAAAAATTCTCTCTGGCAAAACATTTTGGAACACAATAGCATTTACCGTTCGCCATAAAAGC
>NZ_JHYI01000043.1 GCF_000621445.1 Alkalihalobacillus bogoriensis ATCC BAA-922
TGGGCTAATTCCAAAAGTAATAATCGCATAGGCGGTCATTTCCGAAGGATTCGAAAACGAAGAGGAGAAAAGAAAGCTGTAGTAGCCACGGCTCATCTTCTTATCCGAATTGTGTATGCCATTTTACGTGACCGCACACCATACAGTGAACAAGGAAACTACTACGAGCAAGAGAACAAAGAAAAGGCCGTTAACCATCTAGTTAAACAGTTAAAGAATTTGGGATATGAAATCGATCTAATAGAAACTGCAGTATAATAATATTCCATTTTTATCCAACTGTTTTTTATAAGAGTGGTGGGCCTTTTTTTGCTTTTTTCCGGGGAGAATTTTCGTATAAACGGAATAAATGTCCGAACAGGAGCAGGAGGAATCATGATGAAAACAGAACAAAAGGAAAAGATAGTCAACACAATGGAAAAATCATTCCGAAAACAAGTGCAAAAAGACGAAAACATCAAAAGTGCATGTTTACTCGTTCATTCAGACACGCATAATATCCACCTCAATGTAAACGAAGGATTAGAAGACCCCAACCAACCGGTTTATATGGCCAGTGTAGGAAAAATCTTCACATCCGTCATCACGAGTATGTTATATGAACAAAAGGAATTATCATTTGAAGACCCATTAACTGATTATTTGGATGAGGCTCTCGTTAACGACCTTCACGTGTACAAAGGAATAAACTATACAAACGAAATCAAGATCAAACACTTATTAAACCATACATCTGGATTGTCCGATAATTTCCGGCCGTTACTAGAAAAAGTGTTAGACGATCCTAACTATAAAATAAGTCCAGAAGAGGCGATTACATGGACGAAACAGCATACACCACCACACTCCGGCCCTGGGACGAATTTTCTCTATACAGATACGAACTATCATCTATTAGGACTTATAATTGAAAAAATAACAAATCTTCCTTTTCACGAAGTACTCAATCACTATATTTTCAAACCTCTTGCTATGCAACAGTCCTCAATGCTCCAATACTCACAACCGGTAAACAAAAACACAAAAAAAGTCGCACCATTTTATTGCGAGAAAACGAATCTTGCTGACCACGAAGGCTATGGCGGTATCGATTATGCAGGAGGCGGCGTTGTCTCAACTGGTGAAGACTTGTTACTCTTTATGAAAGCTCTAACTTCCTATCAGCTAATAAAAAAAGAGACATTAGAAATAATGATGAAGGACAAAGTCAAATACGGATTAGGCATTGATTACGGATATGGCATCATGCAATTTAAACCCGTTCCCCTCCTTATGCCGAAAAAATTTTCAGTGTGGGGTCATGCTGGTGCAACGGGAGCTTATATGTTTTATCACCCTAAGCTAAAAGCTTATGTAATCGGGACATTTAACGATTTTTCTTATGAGAGAAAAGGTGTTAGATTTATGTTATTGAACGTTATAAACAATTTAGCGAAATTATAAAAAGGAGAGATGGAAATGGCTAGTAGTTCTTTTGTATTTCTTGGTTATATCGTAGTGGCGGTGTCCCTTTGTACAGCAGCTTTCGGTTTAGCGAGAAAATCATCGTTGTTGATGTTAGTTAGCTCGGTCACTTCACTTCCACTGGTTTCATATTTTTTAGGCTATAATCATGAATGGATGAAGTTCGTTTGGTTCATTCCTTTCGGTTTACTTTTGGTAGGTGTATTATTCTGGAAACAAGCTAGGAAAAAGAGTGCAATCCTTTAATGAGGGGTTGTACTCTTTTTCTAGTCTTATAGGCTACAGCTATTTTGAAATAGGAAGGCAAAAACAGCTAAAATAGAAGGAGATGGACAAAACCGCGTAAAAACTTCAAAAGAATTTCACATTCTCAAGGTAAAATCAATGCAATTCGTCCGAGAAAAGGAGAAAAAAATGAAACGATGTTGCTTACAAGCATTTTTGCTAGGGATCATTTTATTTTTGGTTGGATGTCATACAACCAATTTTGAAACCCCAGATACAAACGAACCACTCATTATGGTTGCTCATGTTAAAGAAGAAACAATGACATTTCTAGACTCGGAACAAGGTGAAGTTCTGTTAGCAGAAAATAGTCATTTTCCAATAACAGAAATGCTTGATATTGGTGACGAGAAAGTGGTTGCGACAAGTCAAAGTGAAAGCTCGCTTTTGCTTTATGATATCGGAAAAGGAAAAGTGACCCCATTTTTAAAAATGAACAAAGGGTTAACAGCGCTTGAGTATGACTTTTCTTCAAAATCATTGTATGTAACAGACATCTCAAACAATCTAGTTCATCTGATTGATATGAATCATGAGAAGCTTGTTCAAAGTATGGAGGTTGGAACATTTCCAACTGATTTGGAGTTTGGAAACGAGAAATTATTTGTACTTAGTGCAGAAGAAAATGTTGTCACAGTTACCGATTTAAAGTTGGAAACGGTGTTCCAGACAATTCCCGTTTTAGAACGTCCGTCAGGGATGTATTTTGATGGAGAAATTATTTGGGTTGGAGGGCATGGTCCATTTGGACAGTTAAATAAAAAAATTTATGGATATGATCCCAAAACAGGAAATGTTGTCGGTGAGATTGAGGTCGGTTTAATGCCGATTGATTTTTTTGGTGTGAAAGACGCCCCCTATTTTTATGTGCTCTGTCATGGGAATCATCATGTCTATAAAGTGGAGAAAAAGAAAAAAGAAGTTCGAGCGTCACTTGAGGTTGGACTAAATCCTAACTTTATTACAGGGAATAGCGAATTATTGTATGTGTCAAATCTTGACGGGGATTCAATTTCAATTATCAATAAAGAAGCATTTGAACGGATAGAGGATGTTCCAGTTTCAGCTGGACCTTATGCTATCTTGCTGTTGGAGGAATAAAGGATGATCAAAACGAAGCGCATTTTAGTTGTGGATGATGAAGTCGAATTACTTGATTTGGTCACTTCCTTTTTAGAAAAGGATTATGACATTGTCACGGCCCAAAGTGGTCATGATGCGATTGAAATTGTAGAATCTCAGTTCGTCGATGTTGTCGTGTTAGATGTCATGATGGAGTTGATGGATGGCTTTACGGTTTGTGAAAAAATAAGAGAGATTTCGCAAGTTCCGATTGTGATGCTTACGGCAAGAAGTGGAGAAGAAGATAAAATTAAAGGATTAAAACTTGGAGCAGATGATTATATAGTGAAGCCGTTTAGTCCAAGGGAGCTATTAGCTCGAATCGAAGCTGTATTGCGGCGAGCTCAAGGCATTCAAACAACGAAAAACATAGTAAGATACCATGAGTTGGAAATCGATAAAAGTGGCAGAATCATTTATGTTCATCGAGAACAGATTAATGTAACAAGAAAAGAGTATGATTTATTATTATTTTTACTTGAACACCATGGACAAGTGTTTTCGAGAGACCATTTACACGATCGAATATGGGGGATGGATGCTCATATGGGGACATTGCGAACGGTTGATACTCATATTAAGACGTTACGGTTGAAACTACAATCTGCGGAACGTTTTATTAAAACGGTGTGGGGTGTAGGGTATAAGTTTGAGGCTGATTCATGAAGCATTGGTCAATCAAGAAAAAAGTTTGGATTGCACTTTCTGGCGTAATCGTGACTGTTACGCTAGGAGCTATTTTTCTCATTTATTTTTTATATGATGCACTCTATGTTGAGAAACAAAAAGAATTACTTTTGACAGAAGGAGAGAGCTTAGCTGAATCTTATTTGGAATATGGTGTAGAAGAATCGTTTTTTACCCGGTTACATTGGACAGAACAAAATAAAGCGATTCATGTCTTTTTTTCTGATGATCCGATGCAACTTGGGAGTGGGGTACCATTTGAACCTTTTTCAGAAGAAAATATGATTACATTTGATGAAAGACAATTACTATTAGAGGGTGAGACTGTTGTGATGGTCCGTTCTCATCCCCTCTTTCAACAAGATATACTCGGCGTGGCGATTCCTTTATTTCAAGGTGAACAATTATCTGGTGCTATTCTACTTTCCATGCCGTTAGCTGATGTATATGAACCGTTTATGGAAATACGGGTTATGTTATTTGTCGTATTGGCTTTTATTTTAGTCATTATTATTGTTCTAGGAAATAGAATCGTCAATGATGTAGTCAACCCCTTGTTAAGTATGAAAAAAATATCGACTTTTCTAGCAGATGGGGATTTTTCGAAACGAATGAATGTGGAGCGTAGAGATGAATTAGGACAGTTGGCCCAGTCGTTTAACATTCTATCGACCTCACTCGAAAAGGTAGAAGAAAACAGGCGCGAGTTTCTAGCTAATGTATCCCATGAATTACGGACGCCATTAAGCTATATGAAAGGGTATGCTGAAGCAATGGAAGAAGGAATGATAGACTCAAAAAAAGGACTAGCCATTATCCAAAAAGAATCAAATCGGCTTGAGCGTCTAGTCAATGATCTTCTTGATTTAGCTCAACTAGAAGGAGATTCTTATCCATTACGGTGTGAGCCAATAGTATTTTCACAAGTTGTGAACGATGTATTAGACTCGTTTGAGGTTGTGGCTACACAAAAAAACATTCGGATAGTTCAAAGGATTGATGAGGAAACAATTATATATGGTGATAGTGACCGCTTAGAGCAAGCGATTAGAAATTTATTAGATAATGCCATTCGCTATAGTGCTCCGCATACAGAAATTACGATAACTTTAACGAGAAAAAATGGCTGGAGTGAACTGCTGATTACAGACTATGGTATAGGAATTCCGACTAACGACTTATCCGCTGTGAAGCAACGGTTTTACCGTGTGAATAAAGCTCGAACACGGAATGCAGGAGGCACTGGCTTAGGGTTAGCGATTGTAACAGAAATTATAAAAAAACATGAAGGGGAATTTGAACTTTCCTCTGAAGTTGGCAAAGGGACAACGGCGATAATAAAAATAAGAACAATTGAATCAAAAAAGAAAGATTGAAGGAATAAAAGCCTTCAATCTTTCTTTTTTTTTATAGAATTTCACCATCATTTCACAATCTCTTTTTATACTTGGCAAAGTAGTTTTCATTAAATGAAAGAAAGAGGAGAAAGCACGATGGAATTGTTGAAAAAGCAACAGCCAGATAAAGCGATAAACGAGCAGAATAAAAAAGACTTTTCTCTTTACCGAGCTGTGTGGAGGTGGCACTTTTACGCCGGTATTATTTTTGCCCCATTCCTTATCATTTTAGCAATTAGTGGAGGGGTGTATCTTTTTAAGCCTCAAATCGAAAATATACTTTATCAAGATTTATTTTACGCAACGGACGCAGAAACATCGGTATCTCCTTCCAAGCAATTACACAATGTAAACCATGAATATCCTGAAGCCATTATCCGATCGATTCGTTATTATGAAGAACCACGTACGACAGAGTTTTCGATTATGAATCACGGAGAATCCATGTCTGTTTTTGTTAATCCTTACACGGGTGACATCACAGGGAGTTTGCAAACAGAAAAGAAGTTCACAGAAATCTTTAAAAGAATCCATAGTGAACTTTTCGTTGGGGGTACATGGGCGAATCGTCTTGTAGAATTAGCGGCATGCTGGGCGATTATTCTTTTAGTGACCGGACTTTATATATGGTGGCCAAGGGAAAAGAAATCAATATGGGGGACAATTTTACCTCGCTTAAATAAAAGAGGACGTACGTTATGGCGCGACCTGCACGTCGTCCCTGCGTTTTGGTTATCAGCATTTATACTAATTTTAATTATAACTGGCTTACCATGGTCAGGGGTCATGGGGGAACAAATTAATAAGTTCTCTACCGCTACAAATACAGGCTATCCTCCTTTTGCCTTAAGCTTTCGAGAGAAACCTGATTCCGTAGTTAAAACAAAAGATGTAGCCGACGATGTCCCATGGGCAACAGAAAACTTAGCAGTACCTGTATCTAATTCTGGCACATATGTTTCATTGTCATTGGAAGATGTGAATTATATTGCAAAAGCACAAAACGTACAAAAACCTTATACGATTTCACTCCCTCAAGGAGAGACGGGAGTATACACGATCGCGACGTCACACTCAAGACCTGGAGATAATGCGACATTACATATCGACCAATACAGTGGAGCTGTAATAACAGATGTACGTTTTCAAGATTACGGCATTATGGCTAAAGCAATTACGATGGGAATTGCGTTACATGAAGGAAGATTGTTCGGACTACCTAATCAAATACTAGGCTTAATCACCTGTGTAGGAATGGTAGGGTTAATTATTAGTTCATTTATAATGTGGAGAAAGCGAAAGCCTGGTGGGAAACTAGGTGCTCCACCTAAACCGAAAACTAA
Source organism: Alkalihalobacillus bogoriensis ATCC BAA-922 (assembly GCF_000621445.1). GTDB lineage: Bacteria > Bacillota > Bacilli > Bacillales > Bacillaceae_F > Bacillus_AO > Bacillus_AO bogoriense. Next base: position 6,299 of record NZ_JHYI01000043.1, read on the forward strand.
AAAACAATCAAGAGTTGTCCTTGCTATGATGTTAGGATTTGGGCTACTTATGCCTTTAGTTGGCATTTCAATTATCGTCGTTCTTATTCTCGACCGCTTTCTATTTTCAAAAATAAATCGGTTAAGAGAATGGTATGAATAAGTGAAAAGAAAAGGAGAGAAAAAAATGAAATATAAACAAACGATAGCTGCAATACTAGGGATGTTATTACTAGCCGGATGTGAGATGAACGAAGCGGAGCCGAAAGCACATGATGTACTAGAAGTCGTTAATGTCGATATTCTTATTCAAGAAGAAATCGCTGTAAATGATGAAGTGACCCTTCAAGTGAAAGTGACGCAAGGCGAAGATGATGTGGAGGATGCACAGGAAGTAGAATTTGAAATTTGGAAACACGATCATCGTGACGATGGTGAGATGATAACAGGCATCCATCAAGGGGAAGGAGTATATCAAATATCCCATACCTTTGAACAAGATGGAATTTATTATGTTCAAACCCATGTTACCGCTAGAGGAATGCATGTAATGCCTACTAAACAACTCCTTATTGGTGACGTATCCGAAGAAGAATTAGCATCATTGGAAGAGGAGAGCGGGGAAACGGAATCCAGCCATCATGGACACCACTAAGAGGAAAGGGTAAAACAATCACAAGTCAAACCGTAACGGACATACGTTCCGCTATAGTTACAAAAAACGATGTTTTCTCCGTTCTAACGGACATCTGATCCGCTATTTGCCAAGATCGAGCATCAAAAGTAGCGTAAAAGGCAAAATAGCGGAACACATGTCCGAAACTTTTTGAATCAAGGTCATTTTTGCGGGAATAACGGAACTGATGTCCGAATGGATTTGCAAACTGTGCAAACACGTTGGATTTTAATGTCTTTCGATAAAAATCAAATCATCAGTTGGTGTGATATACTCATTTTCACCTAGCGAAAAGCTGCATCTTTGACGATCAATTTCAACATAATGAACAACATTATTCTCATGCAGAAACACTAATAAATAAATATCTTCTCTCATTTCAATATTACTAGGATCTTTGAAATCAACCCCTAATGTTTCAATTATCCCATCATTTGATGTATAAGGTTGAAACAAAAAGGCCTTGTCCCATTCAAAATCAGTTAGTGATTGGACTTCGACTTCCTCACTATTTTGATCTTCTACAATCGAATAAATCGACGTTTCTAAAGCTTTGTGCTGTTGGCTACATCCTGTGAGTATCAACAGGATGAAAAACATGGACCAATATAATTTCTTCAAGTAATTCTCCTCCACTCCTCCTAATGATAGGAATATTTTTACATTAATTTTAACATTACTTTCCAAATAAAAAAAGATAAACTGAGCACTAACACTCAAAGTTTATCTTCCTAATACACATTTAGTTTTTTAATTTTTCAGCAATAATCTTTGCTGCTCTTTTAGGACTTAACCGATAAATTTTATCTAGTAATTTAACATCTTTTCCAGCAAGAACGCGGTATTCATCTTTTTCCATTCCATCAACAATAATCTCTGCCGCTTCTGGAGCTGTTAGTAGTTGATGTTTTTGGTTTTCATCTGCTGGTTTTCTTGAGCGTTCAACATTTGAGTTTTGCATAATGTTTGTACTAACACCACCAGGGAAAACGACGGTTACTTTAACATTTGTATCTTTAAGCTCGGAATGTAACCCTTCTGTTAATAGCTTAACTGCGGCTTTAGATGCACCATAAATCGATTGTCCTGGAACAGGGACAAATCCACCCATACTTGAAACGTTTGTAATATGTGCGACAGGTCGTTTTTGTAAATGGGGTAAAAAAGACTTTACCATATAAAGTGTCCCGTAAAAATTAATGTCCATAACGAGTTTGATTTTATCGTAGTCAAGGTCACTAACAGGAATAAACGGTTGAATGATTCCGGCATTGTTAATAATGCCGTCCACTTTACCATGATGTGCAATCACTTGTTCTGGCAGAGCTTCAACGGCTTCTCGTTCTGTAAGATTTAGAACATGGGTTGATACTTTTGTCCCTTTCTCCCCAGCGGCTTTGACCGTTTCTTCGAGCGCTTCATTGTTAAGATCAACCGCAGCGACACTCGCTCCTTTTGCAAGCAGGTTTAAAACAAGCTCACGTCCGATACCACCACCAGCACCAGTTACTACAATAACTTTGTCCATTACTTTCATTTTTCTATTTCCTCCTTTATGATTACATCGATTACAAGATTTCAATTCGGTAATGATAATAAACAAATGTTCATTTTTTTGCCTTATTTAAAGTATAGTTAGAGTAAGAAGCGCTTTCAATCAGCAAAATGTGAAGAAAATGTTGACTAATGAACAATTTACGTTTCGTTTGTTCATTAATGTTAATGAGGAGGAGAACGAATGGAGAAAAATCATAGGACTATCGATAGAAGAATCGTAAAATCTAAAATGGCGATGAAAGAAGCTCTGCTCTCTTTAATGCAGGAAAAAGAATTTAAACATATTTCAATAACAGAAATTGTGAAAGAGGCAGATGTGAATCGGGGGACGTTTTATAAACATTACGTGTACAAAGAGGAATTATTAGATGAAATGATTACAGATATTACGAAAGACTTAATTGAGTCTTTTCGAGATCCATACAAAGATTTAGAAAAAGTAGATATTAGGTTTTTAACGTCAAAGGCGGTAAAAATCTTTGAACATGTTGAGAAACACGCCTCTTTTTATACCCTTATCGTGAAATCTAATCTATTTTTCGGCTTTCAAAACATATTAGGGCAAGAAATAAAAGGCCTTCTATTGAATGATTTTATTAATCACCTCGAATATGAACAGATTGATAGTCATTTATTGGCAAGCTATCATGCGTATGCTATTGTCGGGATGATTATTGAGTGGGTGCGAACCGATTTTAAATATAGCGCGGAGTTTATGGCTGAACAATTACTTAATATTATTAGAAATAATAAAGACATTAGTATGGCAATGATTAATAAGGTTGAAAAAGCATAGATGTGTTGAAAGAGAATACAGGAAAGAGACCTAAAACCAACGTCTGATATCGTTGGTTTTTTTAAGGTTTTTTAACGGTTTTTTAAATGGATAGGCTTTTTTTATCAATTTATAAAGAAAGTAAAAAACCATCAAAATGTTAATTAAGATAATAATGTGCAATTTAAATCACCATTATTCCTTTTTATGTAAAAAATGTAACATTAGATAGCTTTTAATAACTAGATTAATGGCTTTTACACAAGAAATGAATGAGTTGTAATTGATTAAATCAAGAAAATAGGCTCATGTGAATGATATGAATATTCTAGTATCCTTAACATATAAATAACATTATTAATAAAAATATTACGATTATACTCGAGATAAAAATAAGAGGAAATAAAAATACGAAGGGGGTTTTATAATGGGGAAAACAGTATTACGAAAAAGTACAATAATTGCATTAATATTCTTATTAATGTTACCGCTTTCAATTCATGCAAAAGGGGAGCAAAATCAAGGAGCTAGTGCAAATAGCAAAGGTAATAAACCACACCAAGAATATCATCAGGACCCAATTGAGTTTGAAAATGCATCGGTTCACGACCCGTCAATTATCAAAGTAGACGATATGTTTTATGTTATTGGCTCTCATATTGATGGTGCCAAATCACCAGATTTAATCAATTGGACCAATTATACAAATGGGTATACGACACCAGGAAATACAATCTATGGTGACTTATCTGAAAATTTATCTGAAACGTTTAAGTGGGCAGGGGAAAATGATGGTGATAGCAGAGGTGGATTTGCCGTCTGGGCACCTGAAATTATTTGGAACGAACATTATGTAAATGAGGATGGAACAAAAGGTGCTTACATGATGTATTACAGCGCTTCATCAACTTATATTCGTTCAGCAATTGGATTTGCAGTTTCAAAAACAATCGATGGCATATTTGAATACGTAGATACGATTATGTATTCGGGGTTCTTTAATCGCGAGGCATATGATAACAATAGTACGGTGAACAAGCATTGGGAAAATACGAATCTTCCAAAATTGATTGAGGAAGGCATTATTGAAGATGTAAATCCGAATTGGTTTACGAGTAATGGTGGATATAATTATCGCCATTTTACGAATTCAATTGATGCAAATTTATTTTTTGATGAAGATGGAAAGCTCTGGATGACGTACGGTTCATGGGCAGGAGGAATTTTTATTCTTGAAGTGGACCCTGCGACTGGGCAACCTATATATCCAGGTGAAGATGGGACAACCGAGGACGGTAGAATGATAGACAGGTACTTTGGTACAAAAATTGCCGGAGGGTACGGATATTCAGTCGAAGGTCCATATGCTTTATATGACAAAGAAACAGATTATTATTACCTTTATGTGACATATGGTGGGTTAAGTGCAAGTGGTGGATATCAAATGAGAGTATACCGCTCGAAAAGTCCAGATGGACCATATGTTGATGCTGCTGGTGCAACCGCTGTCTTCCCAGATTCTTTAGATGATGGGACAGTCCGAAATAAGGTCGATGATTACAGTCATGGACAATTCGGAAACAAATTGATGGGAAATTTCTTGTTTGAACGAAAAGTAGGGGACCAAGGAACGGGCAATGGTTATGGCTATCTTTCTCCAGGACATAATTCAGTGTACACAGATCCTGATACAGGCGAAAGATTCCTAGTTTTCCACACCCGTTTTCCTGAACGAGGAGAAATGCATGAGGTACGTGTGCACCAAATGTTTATGAATAAAGATGGCTGGCCGGTTGTTGCTCCTTACCGCTATACAGGTGAAACTTTGAAAAAAGTGAATCGACAAGATGTTATCGGAGAGTATTCTTTTATTAATCACGGAAAAGAAATTACTTCTTCACTGGAAAATTCAGTTTACATTTCTTTGGATAAAAACAACAAGATTTCAGGAGATGTAAAAGGAACATGGAAGAAAACAGGTCATAACCGAGCAGAGTTAACGATTGATGGGGAAACATATGACGGGGTGTTTGTTCGACAGTATGATCCAACATCCGAAAACATAGTCATGACCTTTACCGCTATGTCAAATAATGGAGTAGCGGTATGGGGAAGTAAACTACCAAATCGTACAAATAAAGAAATCATTGAAGATGTCGCCAATGATTTGGACTTAGGTGATATCGAAAATGTAGTTTCTAACTTAACGTTACCTACGGAAGGAACTCGCCATACAAAAATTGCTTGGGAAACATCAAATCCGGATGTCGTTACAAATACAGGTGTGATTTCTCGACCGGCAGCGGGAGAGGAAAATATAAGTGCCACACTAACGGCTACAATTTCGAGAGCGGGTTTAACGAAAAAGAAAACGTTTGATATTACCGTTCTTGCGTATCAAGAAGCTGGTTTAGTCGCTCAGTATTCATTTGATGGTAATTTAGAGGATAAAACAGGCCACTTTGTTGCGGGTACTGTAACTGGTGACCGAATCAATAATACAGGGGGAACGATTAGTTATACGGATGGTGTTTTTGGTGAAGCGGCCGTATTTAACGGGAGTTCCGGTGTGCGTCTACCTGATGGACTCATTTCAAGTAACACGTACTCTGTATCGTTATGGTTAAAACCTGAACAGATAACAACGTTTACGACAACGTTTTTTGGAGCAAGAGACAGTAATAACTGGATTAGTTTACTTCCATCAGGACCTGCTGGGAATCAAACGATGCTTTGGTCAGGAAGTGCAAGATGGTTTGATGCCCCGATAGGCAGTACCATTCCTAGAAATGAATGGTCTCATCTCGCTTTTACTGTCGATGAAGGAACGGTAAAAGTGTATGTAAACGGTGAAGAGCAGTTTAGTGGAACGAATTTTCCTAATATCTTTACAAATAAACAAGGCAATTTTAGTTTAGGTGTGAACTGGTGGGATAATCCTTATCATGGTCTAATGGATGAATTACGGATTTATGAAGGGGCTGTGTCACCTGAATATATAAAAGACTTAGCATCACGAGATTAATAGATGCGCCATCATATTCATGAAGATATGATTCTGATTAGGAGGTGATGGAAGGACACATTTTCACCTAATAATTAATGTTTTTATTAATTAATTTTAGAACTAGTGAACTAAATAAGAGGGGGATTCATTATGAGAAAAGGATTGAAAGCGTTATTGGCAGTTGCATTTTCTTCTATCCTATTAGTCGGGTGCGGTGGAAATAAAAATACAATTGAGTTTTGGACGCCGTTAACAGGAGATGATGGTGCAAACATGGATGCTCTTGTCGCAGAGTACAATGCGACAGACCCTGAATATCCAGTCAATCATGTTATTACGTCGGATATGTACACAAAAATGTACACAGTATTAAACTCTGGTCGAGGTATTCCAGACTTATCGATTATTCATGCGGACCGTGTTCCTAATTTCGTTGATCAAGGGTTATTAGAGCCGATGACTGACATTATGGCTCAACAACCAGAATTAAAAGAAGAGAACTATATAGTGGAAGCTTGGGATTCAGGAAATATAAATGGTACACAGTACACGATTCCATTAGATATTCATGGTAGTGCGATGTATTACAATAAAGATTTACTTGCTAAATATGGGGTTGAACATTTCTTAGATGACGATGTTGTTACGTTTGATGAAATGTTGTCATTACAAGGTCAATTAGAGGAAGGGGACTATGTCCTTAATGATGCATTAATAAGCTGGGTTATTTTTGCTCAAATTCAAAACCTTGGTGGCGATATTCAAGATGAAAATGGGGACCCTGCTGTAAATACACCTGAAATGAAACAAGCAATAGAAGCAATTAAAGAGTTGAAAGATGCTGGTTTAATGACTCCTTATGGTGAAGATGGATACTTGATGTTCCAATCTGGAAATGTATTATTCTCAACGGACGGAACATGGAGTTCACTAGGACACTCGCAAGTAGAAAGCTTAAATTTTGGGGTAACCAATGTGTATGCATTTGAACCGGATACATTCCATAACAGAGCTTCATCCCATTTATTTGCTTTATTAACTAGTGATGAGAGAACGGAAGAAAAAGAACAAGGCATTGGTGAATTCCTTGAATTTATCCGCCAAAATTCAATAGAGTGGGCAGAAGCCGGCCAAATTGTAGCAAGTGTTGATGTTATTGAAAGTCCAGAATATAGTAACTACTTACAATCATTCTTTACGTCTAGTGAAAAACAAACTGATTCTTTATACATCTACACATACAGACACTATCCGTATATTGCTGAAGCACTAGACAATTATGCAGCGGATATGGTTCATGGAGAATTAGATATTGATACAGGACTACAAGAAATGCAGCGGTTTGTAGAAGATAAAGTTTCTGAAGGAGCGCTGGACTTAGAAAACGTGGTAGCCGAGGAAGAGGAGAATTAAAGAAAACTAGAAGTAATGTGCCATTCTTTTGTGGCACATTACTTTTAACAAAAGGAGTTTGAATACGCAATGAATAAGAAAATGAACTTAGCACCTGTTTTCTTTATCGGTCCCCATTTAATTTTGTTTATTGTCTTTATTTTAATCCCAACGATATTTGGGATTTATGCATCATTCACAAGGTGGAACTTAGTTAGTGAACCAATGTGGGTAGGATTAGACAATTATAGAACAATATTGTTTAACGAAGATTCAACGTTTTATCATCAATTTTTTAATGGGATGAAAAACACATTATATTTTGTTCTTTTTACTGTTCCATTAATGATCGTAATTCCTTTATTGATTGCTGTTTCTTTAGAACATAAAGAAGTGAAATTGAAAAATTTATTTCAAACCCTAGTATATATCCCAGGGTTAATTTCAATTTCAGCGGCTGCGCTCATTTGGTCGTTAATTTTCAATAAACAATTAGGTGTTGTAAGTAATGTGTTTGGTTCTGAGCCCGTTTGGACTTCTACTCAGCCATACGCTTGGATTACGATAATTGTAATTACCATTTGGGCTGGTATTGGGGGAAATATGATTATTTATCGAGCCTCTATTAACGGAGTGTCGAAGGACTTATATGAATCAGCAGAAATTGATGGTGCTGGTCCAGTTCGTAAATTTTTTAGTATTACATTACCATCTATTCGTTTCCCGTTAATTTATACACTCGTTATGACGACAGCTGGTGCTTTTAATGTATTTGCTCAACCTTTAATGATGACTAGTGGTGGACCGAGAGAAAGTACAACCGTTTTGATGATGTATATTCGTGATTTAGCATTTAGTCACGGTGAATCAATTGCAGGTATTGCATCAGCTATGGCAGTATTGCTCGGTTTGGTTATTTTAGTTATCTCTGCTATTCAATATTATTTAATGAGTCGTAATACTGCTTAAGTCAAAACGAGGAAGGGAAGGGAAGCAAATGTTTAAGAACATAAAAGTTTCTAAATACTTATCATATTTATTTTTGATTATCGTAAGTGCAATTTGGGTTATCCCTGTTATATTTGGGATTTCCACATCATTTCGGTCACAGACAGAAGTAGTAAATGAAGGATTCCGGTTGTTACCAGTGAACTGGATAGTGGATAACTATGTTGCGATTTTGCATAATACGTCATCAGCACCAATTATGCAATGGATTTGGAACTCAGTTTTCATTGCAACGACACATACATTATTGGTCATTGCGGTTATTTCGATTACTGGATATGGCTATACGCGGATGAAATTTAAAGGAAGAGATGCATTATTTTTTACACTACTAGCAATCTCGTTTTTCCCTAACGTTGTTAACTTAATTCCGTCATATAAAATAATTGATATCCTAGGATGGGTTAATACACCGTGGGCTATGATTGTTCCTGGACTAGCAGGTATGGCGAACATCTTCTTAGTGAGGCAATTTATGAAGGGAGTTCCAATGGAATTAGATGAGTCTGCGAGAGTTGATGGAGCTAGTGATTTCACGATATTCTTTCGAATTGTGTTACCACTTATAAAACCAATCTTAATCGTGTGTGGTTTGTTCTCGTTTGTTGGATCATGGAATGACTTCTTATGGCCAGTTATTGTGTATACTGACGTTCAAAAAATGCCAGTAACAGCTGGGTTACTATTGTTGCAAGATGTGTATGGCAACTATCGAATGATCGGACAATTAATGGGTTCTGCCGTCTTGGCGATCATTCCAACTTTATTACTGTTCTTCTTTGCCCAAAAATACTTTATCTCAGCGATTAACTTAAACTCTGGTATTAAAGGATAACTAATGAAATGAATAAATCAAAACTATTGAAAGCAAATAAAGGGTGATTGTCATGATTGTGAGTAGGGGATTAGAGAGGAAATTATTAATAGCCGGTTCAGTCTGGAATTTAGTCACATCGTTAATCACGATATTCAGTTATTATTCTTGGTTCAATCGCGAAGGGGCACAAAGGCTTGAAAATGTCGATATGAATACAGCGATAGCAGGCTCACAGATGATTAACAATATACTCCAAGTCATTTTAATGTTTGGTTTATTCATATTTGTTGGGGCCATTATTACCTTTTTAGTCGCAGTTAAAATAAAAGATAATGAGATTCAAAGCAAAGTCGTGATTTGGATTGCGGTATGGGGGCTTGTACAATTAGCTTCTATGGACTTTATCGGATTTGCCATCTTTTTAATCGCGTTTGTCATTTATTTAGCAAAAAATAAAGCAATAAGACTAGCAAAAACGAAAGAGGTAACAGCGGCTTAAGCTTGTAATGGAATGAGCGGGGATGCTCACAGGGTGTCCCTAATATTTTTTTGATGGAATGGTTAATAGTTTCATTAATAATTAATATATATAAGATTAATAGGGGTGGTAGGATGGAAAAGCAACAAGACTATGTAAATCCAATTATTGAACAGAGAGCCGATCCGTGGGTATATAAGCATACTGATGATTTTTATTATTTTACAGCTTCTGTTCCTGAGTATGACCGAATAGAAGTAAGAAGGTCAAAAACAATTCAAGGTCTTGCTGAAGCGGAAGCTGTTGTTGTATGGAGAAAATATGAAATTGGACCTTTAAGCGCAAATATTTGGGCACCTGAAATCCATTATATCGAAGGCAAGTGGTATATCTACTTCGCAGCAGCTAGAACAACCGAAACGAATGATGGCTTATTTGACCATCGAATGTTTGTGCTTGAGAATGAGTCAGAAAATCCATTAGAAGGAAACTGGATTGAAAAAGGTCAAATTAAAACAAAGTGGGAGTCGTTTGCACTAGATGCGACTCACTTTGAACATTATGGCGTCCATTATTTAGTATGGCCTCAAAAAGATCCTGATATCGTAGGAAATTCTAATTTATATATTGCTGAAATGGAAAATCCGTGGACGATTAAAGGAGAACCAGTCATGATTACAACACCAGAGTATGAGTGGGAAAAAATAGGATTCTTAGTAAACGAAGGTCCAGCCGTATTGAAACGAAATGGAAAGATTTTTATCACATTTTCAGCAAGCGCAACAGATTTTAATTATTGCATGGGGATATTAACAGCAGAAGATACAAGCGATTTATTAGATCCAAAATCATGGGTGAAACACCCTGAGCCTGTGTTTAAGACAAATGAAGAAACTGGTCAGTATGGTCCTGGTCATAATAGTTTCACTGTGTCTGAAGATGGAACACAGGATGTTATCGTTTATCATGCAAGAAACTATAAAGAAATAGAAGGCGATCCTTTGTATGACCCAAACCGTCATACTCGGGCACAAGTGTTTACATGGGATGATAATGGGATGCCAAACTTTGGAGTACCTGTTCCTGATGGGAAACTAGTAAAAAACTAATAGACGTTTGAAAACGAGGTGTATACATTTGTCTTCATTAGAAAAAGCCAAAATGGTTGTAGATAAAGATTTTCGTGTATCCGAAATTGATGATCGTATTTACGGCTCTTTTATTGAGCATTTAGGGAGAGCAGTTTATGGTGGTGTCTATGAACCAGACCATCCAGAGGCAGACGAAAATGGATTTCGAAAAGATGTCATAGAGCTCGTGAAAGAATTAAACGTACCGATAATTCGGTATCCTGGTGGGAACATGGTATCGGCTTATAATTGGGAAGATGGAGTGGGACCGAAAGTAGAGCGTCCAAGACGGTTAGAATTAGCTTGGCGCACGATTGAGACAAATGAAATCGGAACAAACGAATTTGTGGATTGGGCAAATCTAGTAAACTCTGAAGTAATGATGGCAGTAAACTTAGGAACACGCGGCATTGATGCAGCAAGAAACTTTATTGAATATTGTAACCATCCAGGTGGGACGTATTATAGTGACCTTCGTAAAAAGCATGGCTATGAGAAACCACATAATATTAAAACATGGTGCTTAGGGAATGAGATGGACGGTCCTTGGCAAATCGGCCATAAAACAGCTGAAGAATATGGAAGACTCGCATTAGAGACAGCGAAAGCCATGAGACTTGTCGACCCGACGATTGAACTCGTGGCATGCGGAAGCTCGAATACAGGTATGCCAACCTTCCCACAATATGAAGCAACGACATTAGAACATACGTATGAAGCGATAGATTATATTTCTCTTCACCAATATTATGGAAACCGAAACAATGACACTGCGAATTATTTAGCAAAGTCAATGGATATGGAACATTTTATTAAAACGATTACTTCTACATGTGATTATATTAAAGCGAAAAAACGTAGTAAAAAAACAATTAACTTAAGCTTTGATGAATGGAATGTGTGGTACCACTCGAATCAAAAAGATAAAGAAATTGAGCCATGGTCCATAGCTCCTCCTCAATTAGAGGATGTTTATAATTTTGAGGACGCCTTATTAGTTGGTTCGATGTTAATGACGTTTCTACGTAACTCAGACAGAGTAAAAATCGCATGCATGGCACAGCTAGTAAATGTCATTGCACCGATTATGACAGAAAATGGCGGAAAGGCGTGGAAACAAACGATTTTCTATCCATATGCCCATGTCTCAGCTTATGGTCGTGGAGTAGCCCTTCAACCGGTTGTTTCTTCACCGAAATACGACAGTAAAGACTTCACGGATGTGCCATACATCGATTCGGCTTCTGTATATAATGAAGAAAAAGAAGAAGTGACAATATTTGCTGTTAACCGTCACTTAAAAGAATCCGTCGAGCTTTCAGCTGATGTGCGAAGTTTTGAAGGGTATGATATTATTGAACATATAGTATTAGAAAATGAAGATTTGAAGGCAGTGAATACAGCCACATCACAAGCTGTACAGCCGCATTCTAACGGTGTTTCGACTCTTACGAATGGAATTGTTGAAGCAAACTTAGGGAAAGCTTCATGGAATGTAATCCGTTTAGCAAAAAGAAAGTAAAAGAACCTCCCCATGCTACTAAGCTGGGGAGGTATGTTGCCTTGAAGAGTTTTTCTTACGGACATTTGTTCCGCTATTTTAGTCAAAAATACCCTTTTTTAAAAGCTATCGGACATCTATTCCGTTATATTAAAAAAACAGAGTGTCTTCGATGGTTTTATCGTAGAATAGCGGAATAGATGTCCGCAAGAAATGTAAAAAGGGGCATATTTCATAAAATAGCGGAATAAATGTCCATTATGATAAAAGACATGGTTACCTCTTTCAATTTATTTGCTAGTTTAGTAAAATAAGCATACTATCTTTATTTATTAATAGATTAATAAAAATGTTAATCAATAAAGATAAGATAAGCAGTCATATTCTAATCGTCAGCGAAGGAGTCAATATGTCTACATCACAAGTGAAAAAACTATCGCTAATTGCCGTAACGTGGCCGATTTTCATTGAATCATTGTTGCATATGTCGTTAAGAACAGCAGATACGTTTATGTTAAGTCAAGTTTCAGATGAAGCGGTGGCCTCAGTCGGTGTCGCAAACCAAGTCATTATGTTCATGTTTTTTTTATTCCAATTTGTAGCTACAGGTACATCAGTGATTGTGGCTCAATATTTAGGGGCGAAGAAATATGATGAGATTAATAAATATGTAGGAAATGGCATTTTACTTAATTTCTTTTTTGGTTTATTTGTTGCGACGATATTAATTGTATTTAGCAAACAGTTTTTAAGTATATTTCAATTAGAACCACACCTTTTAGCAGAAGCACGAATCTTTCTCATTATTGTTGGGGGAGCTTTAGTTTTTCAAGCAATGAGCATTACAATGTCTGTTATTATCCAGACATACGGGTTTACGAAAGAAACGATGTTTGTTAGTGGTGGGATGAACATTATTAACATTATCGGTAATTACCTTTTTATCTATGGTGCACTTGGATTCCCACAATGGGGAGTGACAGGTGTAGCGATTTCCACAGCAGTTAGTCAAGGGATCGCGTTTATTACGTTTGCATTAGTGCTTTACTACCGAGTCAAATTAAAAATTACTTGGAATGACATGATTGAAATTCAAAAAGAACGGTTGAAAAAAGTGCTAGGCATTGGCATCCCATCATCGATGACAATTATCTCGTATTCTTTAAGTCAAATTGTTACAACTTCATTTATTACTTTATTAGGCACGCAAATGTTAGCGACTAGAATCTATACGTTAAACCTACTCTTCTTTATTATGATCCTAGGTATCTCGCTAGGAAGAGGTTCACAAATTATTACCGGGCATTTAATTGGGGCTGGCAAGATGGACGAAGCGTTCAAAGTCGGCAGGCGCAATGTTCGTTTGAGTATCGTCTTAGCGTTACTGATGACTCTAGTCATTGTCTTGATAAGAGAACCATTGCTCGGTATCTTTACTGAAGACCCGGCCATTATTCAAATGGGGGCATTGTTATTAATCTTAGGTTTTTTATTAGAGCCTGGAAGATGTTTAAATCTCGTATACGGAGCAACATTGCAGGCCGCTGGTGATGCCCGCTTTATGATGATGGTTTCTGTTCTCGTCATTTGGCTCTTTAGTGTTCCATTATATTATTTATTAGGGATTCATTTTGGCTGGGGTCTAATAGGAATATGGGCCGCTTTTATTGCAGATGAATGGGTTCGTGGTATTTTGTTATGGGCTAGATGGAGAGGAAGAAAGTGGGAGGAGAAAGCTCTCGTGAAGCAGAAAAAGCCGAAGGAAGAAGCGACGGCATAACTACGAAAACCCTTTGTTCATATGAACAAAGGGTTTATTACTATCTAGAAAAGAGTCTTTGGAATTGTAGCTATGTAACGTTAAAAAGATGTAAGCTTCACGGGGAAATGCAACAAAAAATCCGCCACTCTTCGTTCTAAAGGAGAGTGTATTTTCGAATACATTTCAAACCCATAAGTACCTGCTTGTTCATATTCTGATTCATGAATCCATTTATATAATCTATCATAAGCTTCACCAGCTTTATCGATGTCTCCTTGATATTCTAAAACAGCATAAGTTGCTTTAGGGAGATCATATGAAATCATACCGGCTGGTGGTTCAACATCAGTACTAGTTTCTACACCAGCGATCCATATAAATGGGTCTGTGTCAGGGTTGTAGTTGGGAGGGTCAATGAAAATGCCATAAGTAATAGGAAGGCCAATTGCACCATGAACCTCATTTACTCTTTTATTAAAGGATTGTTGGAGTTGAGAATAATCTGTTGTTCTCTCGTATCTTGTAATAAAGTTTCTAGCTGCATTCCTATGATATGCGAAGCTTCTCTTTCAATGATTTTAATCGTCATTACTTTCATCTCCTATTCACACTTTTTATTGGGTTGCTAGAAATGTAATATAAATAAGTGGTCAAGTTGGGTAAATTATATAATGTATTGTAGGTTGTTACCATATTTTTCATATGTGAATTTTTCGATTCATAAGCATTATAACAGAATGTAAATAAAACCAAATCTCACATTCTACCTAGTAGATTTTAAAGAATATGCTATAATTTCTAATGGATAAAAAAACAGTTAAGGTCGGATTTTAGTGGGTGGACATATGAAAATTCAAAATAGAACGCCATTTCGTTTTCCAGTCACTTTAACGAATAAGGCGAAAGACAAGATGCGGGAGCTCCGTCTTGATGAGCGCTCGCTTTTTTCGTTGCAAAAATCATTTTATATATATATCGAGAAATATCCTCAAGAAGCAGAGCGTCTGCCTTCGATTGCCTTATACTTAGATCGCGAGAAGAATAAGAAGTTTGCTGAGGTGTACAAAGACATTGTCGTTGTTTTGCACTGTTTAGTGGAAAAAGACAAGTTCCTAGTCGTAAATGTAACGACTAGGTCAGCTCAAACACCCGTGGCAACAAATTGGCGTCGTGCGGCAAATCTCACATTTCAATTACATGATAATAGCGGTGAGCGGCTTTCTTATGATTTGCTAGACTTAATTCATACCATGCCAGTGGCCCAGGAAAGTTCAATGTATGTGAAAAAGCGTATCACCAGCTGGGAAGGTTATTTGAGAATTCAAGAGCGGTCTGCAGATATTCCAGACATGACGACACGCTATTCAAAGCTTGTTTTTAATGGGAATTTTAGTCGCGTGACGATAACAGGGATAGAGATAGGAACAAAAGAGTGGAAATCTCTTAAAGATTTAAGTGTGAAGCTGAAAGGGATCGACCAAGATATCGGAAAAGTAATTAAGGCGAATCGATCTGAGAAGACAGTTGAAGTGGAATTACACGGATATATGGAAGAGCGGGCCCGAAAACAACAGCTACATGTTCATCCGAAAGAAGTCGTCTTTAGTAATTTTGCGACATTAAGTCAAGTGAAGCGACTACGCCAAGGCTTTAAGCATTTAGAAAGCGGGCGAGCGGTGAATCCGAATCTTGAGCGCCTATTGTTTGAAAACAAGCCACCAGTCGAACCGATAAAGAAACCGGTACAAGTTAAATTCCATAATCGCCTGAACGATTTTCAACAAAAAGCAGTCATAGGTGCGATGTCAGCAAAAGACCTTTACGTCATTCAAGGCCCGCCTGGAACGGGAAAAACGACGGTGATTTCCGAAATATGCTTGCAAAATGCGAGAGCAGGACTTAAAACATTAGTAGCATCACAATCGAATTTAGCTGTCGATAATGCGCTTGGTCGATTGCTTGCTAATAAAGACATTCGCATTCTTCGTGTTGGACGGACTGAAAGCATTGAAGAAGAAGGTCAGAAGTTTATCGAAGAAAACGTTGGCCAGTATTGGAAAGACCATACATTCCATGAAGTTTCTTCTCAATATCAAGCACGTGAAAAACGAGAATCCGTTATTGAAACAGAACTTGTAAACATAATTGAAGAACAAAGCAAGCTTGAAATCGAAAGAGAAAAAATTGAAGCCGAGCTAAAAGTAAAACAGGATGCAAAAGCCAAATGGAAAGAAATCCAAGCTGTAATCGTTGAACTGAAACAACAAGTTCAAGTTCTAAAAAAGGAAGAAGAATCCTCGAAGAAACAACTAACAGAGCATAGACAACAATTACAGCGATTAAATGTTGAGATTGAAGAAGACACCGCGTTTCTTAAAAATCAGCCTGACGAAGAGGCACTAGAACAAAAAGTGGAAACAAATAAGCAATTGCTAGAACAATTGCGACAAAGTGTCGCTTGTCATCAACTTGAATCTGAACTAGAAGAAAAAAACAAAGAAATCGAAACAACAACAGCTGAGTGTGAAAACTGGTTAAGAGAGCTTGATACTATCAATGCTTTAACGGCGAAAGTTAAGGACATAAAGCAAGTCGATGGATTGAAATGGATGCTGCTTGAACAAGGGTTCATCCAATCGGAAAAGATAGAAGAGTTACTCGAAAAAATAGAGGACATTCGCTACAACATGCAACAGCTTGAAAAATTACGCTCGTATTATGAAAAGCTAAACCGAGCCATTGCCTATATGGAAGAACGAGCAAAGCAAAAGGGAGTCATTTTAAAAGAACTTCACCGACAGGCGACGATGATACAAGCGCAATATACAGCGGCTGATATCGATGATTTTTTAGAACAGTTGCGCGATAAAATTAGAAATCAAGAAAATCTGTACAGAACCGATCTAGAAGGGCTTTATAGCAGAACTGATTTTATTAAACAAAAAGCCAAACGTTTTCAACGAAAAGAAACTTATGTACACCAAGCACAACAAGCTTTTCGCTTGCTAAAGCAAGAAATTATAGAAGAGTTTGAGCGAAAACAGCTTGAAGCAAAACCGATAATTGAAAAGTCAAAACAAATGATAGAGACAGTGAAAAGCGAGAGAATGGCACTTCAAGAGAAGCTAAAGCAAATGAAGGCTTCAATAGAAGTAATACCAAATGCGAATGAGCTTCTTCCACAAAAAGAAGCACAAGCGCTTGAACTAAAAGAACATTTACAACAAATGATCACTGTTAGAAACCGTTTGAAAGAAAATGAAGCAAAGCGCACAAGCGATGCTGCGATTATTCTTGAAGAGAAACAAACACTTACACAAATCGAGACTCGACTACGTGAGAAAGCTATCTTAATCGTTGAAAAAGAACAAGAGCAGGAAGCGTTCAATGCATTGCTATCAACAGAACCAGAACAAAAGCATGAACAAGTGTTAACACAAGTGGCGAGCTTGTCTTTGAAACAAACATCATTAGAAGAGGAAAAGCGCAGACTTCCACTTTTTCAGTCGGTTCAAGGAAAATGGTTAGCCTTGTTAAAAGAAGCAAATGAACATGACTTGGATGAAATCCGTAAGCTTTATGTGAAGCATGCCAATGTCATTGGAACCACTTGTGTGGCGTCAGCTAGGAAAGATTTTATTGACACATATCCTGCTTTTGATGTCGTCATCATTGATGAAGTATCGAAAGCAACCCCACCAGAGCTATTATTGCCGATGCTAAAAGGGAAAAAAATCATCCTAGTCGGTGATCATCATCAGCTACCTCCTTTACTTGGAGATGATACGCTTGAAGAAACTCTTCAAGAAATGGCAGATGGAAATGGCGACTTTGAAGGAAAAGAAGAATTAAACAAGCTTCTTAAAGAATCGTTATTCGAACGGTTATTTAAAAACTTGCCGAAAAGCCATAAAACGATGCTTGCGATTCAGTATCGCATGCACGAAAATATTATGGAAACGATCGCACCATTTTATGAGCAGGAAAATGAGCGACTTCAATGTGGCTTAACCAATTCTGATTTTGACCGTGACCATAAACTAGAATCAATTCACATCAAGCGTGACAACCACTTTATTTGGATGGCCATGCCGAATGAGTCTGCTTTTTTCGAAGAGCGAATGAAAGGTGGAAAAAGCTTATATAATCCGGCTGAATTAAACAAAATTGCTGACATGTTAAAAGAAATTGATGAAGCTGTCTTTGAAGCAAAACAGGCCGGAAGAATGAAGGAAGATGAACAAAAAAGCGTCGGTGTCATTAGCTTTTATGGAGAACAAGTAAAACGAATTGACCGTCTCCTCCAGCAAGAGCTCCGCTTACAACATGTCACACTCCGAACAGGAACCGTTGACCGCTTTCAAGGAATGGAGATGGATGTCATCATCGTAAGTATGGTCCGAAATCACGAGAACAAACATGATGATATCGGCTTTGCTAAAGACTATCGCCGTTTGAATGTCGCGTTATCAAGAGCAAGAGAATTACTTGTCCTTATTGGAAGTACAACGATGTTTACCGAGCGACCGAAACAGGCAACAACAAGAAACATGTATAAACATGTATTCGACGTGGCCCAACAGCAAAACGGATTGCGCTTACTAGAAGAGGTGAAGTAGTTGGATAAATTAAGAAAACGGCTAAGGACAAGTGTACTTGAACAATCATCTGTTGAAGTCAAAAAGGAAGCGGTTTGGCATTTGCCCGTTACAACATATGAAATCCAATTCCAAAAAGTGAAACGCACAAAAATGGACATTTTGATTAAAATGATGCTGCTCACCTTCGAGGAAACGGATATCCGCCGAGCCGCCAATCTATCAGAATTACTGTTAGTCGAGGAATTATTTATCACTGATTTGATTGAAAAGTTGCAACGAACCGGCTTAATTCGAGTTGAGCAAGGTGTATACAAGCTAACAATGAAAGGACATAACCAGCTAAGAAACGGCATTGTCGAGGAAGAACTAGATGACGAGTGGACAGAACTTATATACAGCGCGAATCATGAGGAGTTTTGGTCAGAGACAGTAGAGGTTGTCACAAGTAAATGTGAAAAATTATTGCCATATCGTTATGCGGAGGAAGACGATGAGGCTACAGTTAAAGCTGATGACATTCTCCCTGTCTTAGCCGAGCGAGAAAATGGCTTTGATGAAGTTGGATTACAAGTAGTTGTATCTGAAATTAAAAGCATCGACAAGCAACAAGTTGAGCTCATTCCATGTATTGAGTTTCAACTTTACAACGGTGAACAAGACATTTATTTTGCCCGAGTTTGGAATTTAGCGCTAGAGCGTTGGGATGATATACTTGAGAAACAAATCGAAGAGAACGAGTTAGGAAAGTGGCGGGAGCAGTGGGGATAGACTTGTGATAATGGTGATTTGTGGTGACTTCGTGATTCTATCTATCGGACATCTGTTCCGTTATATGATGAAAAGAAGAGGTGTTGACCACCGATTTTTAATAACT
Source organism: Alkalihalobacillus bogoriensis ATCC BAA-922 (assembly GCF_000621445.1). Taxonomy (GTDB): domain Bacteria; phylum Bacillota; class Bacilli; order Bacillales; family Bacillaceae_F; genus Bacillus_AO; species Bacillus_AO bogoriense. The sequence continues at coordinate 25,856 of NZ_JHYI01000043.1, forward strand.
AACGGAACAGATGTCCGTTAGAAATTGAAAAAAGCTTGTTTTGGATGAAATAGCGGAATAAATGTCCGAACGAGCCATACATAACAGGACGATGCTTAGTTTGGGCATCGTCCTGTTTCATTATAATCATCGTCCTTTAGAGAAGCAGATTAAAAAGTTGAATTGTAAGATAATTGACATTTCGCACTATGTTATGTAATATATATCTTACATATGTAAGATATATATTACTTTGGATAGGTGAACCTATGAAAAATCAAGTCAAAATAACAAGAATACAAATCGGAATGACCCAAGAACAATTGGCAAAAAAAGTGGGAGTAACTCGGCAAACGATTGGACTTATTGAGAAAGGGGAGTATAACCCAAGTCTACAGCTTTGTATCGCGATAGCCAAACAGTTACATAAAACATTAGATGATTTATTTTGGGAGGGTGAGAGCAAATGAAATCGTGGATAACCCCACTATTACCTCATGATGAGTATAAAGAAAAAAGGATTTTATTTTTTTTCGCAGAAGGAGGCTTATTACTATTCCTGTCCATTGTTATTATGCTAGTGAGTAGTTATTTTTTCACGATAGGCTTACGCTTTGGACTGTTCTTTCCTATAGCAATCTTTCTTTTGTATGTCACAGCTCGGTACACGTTTGCGGGAATAGAGTATCCGTTTATCGCTTCGGAAAAAGCATATAAACGAGAGTTTAGGTTAATTATCGTAAGAACTATCACTTTTGTCATCATATTTTTTTTACTTTATCTGCTTTTAGTAGATATCCAGCAAGAATGGAGAGACGTCGTTGGATTGGTAACTGTGGTTTCTATCGTGACTTTTCTCACAAACTATATCTCTTTAAAAATGTCCTACAAGAAAAACAAAGAGCTTTTATAAACTCATTTGTAATAAGGGGGGATGAATATGATTTTTGATTTAAAGGGAGAACCAACAATGTCACCAATAGTCGGGATGTTATTTTCAGCGGTAAAAGAAAACAATCGACGTCTCCAATTCATCACGAGTGGGATGTCGCAAGAGGAAGTTGATTATCAAGGTCCGCAGCAGAACGATAATAGTACGGCTCAGTTAATCAGACATCTAACATATGTTGATTTAAATTGGCTTTATCGAATCAAAGGGGAAACACTTCCAATCTCATTAATGGAAAAATATGGTCCGATGATTGATGATAATGATAAACTTCCGCTGGTGAAAGGCAAATCACGAAATACTCTGATGACAGACTATGAAATGGTAATGAAAAAGTTAGAAGAAACATGTACACAGCTAACGGATGCTGATTTAGATCGAGTCGTTTTATTTGGGCATGAAAATGAAAAGCAAGCGACGATACGCTGGGGATTATGGCATATTGCCGACCATAGTCGTTATCATCAAGCCCATATTAATCAGCTTCGTAAATGGTATAATGAACATTCAGTAAATCGATAGGAAATGGAGAAACTTATATTGGGAATAAAGGACTATTTACATAAAACATTCCCACGACTTAGCTTGAAACCAAGCTTGTATGTACAATGGGACACCGGAGTTCATATTGAATTTGCAAAAGGGTTATATCAGTTTACTAATGATGACAAGCTTAATCCTGTTTATTTTGAAAAAGTGTACAATCAGGCACTGTCATTGTTTCATCTTTTATTTGGAGAAGAGGATGAGATGTTTCTTGTCACTAACGTATACCATCATAAGGACTGGAAGTGGAAACAAAGTAAGGTCTATCGTAGGTATGTAAAAAACAAACACTTAACATATGATGTTAAGAAACAAATGTTACCTTATCTTTATATTGATGAGGATGAAGGGGACGGGTATGTTACTTCTCAATTCAATGTACGATGTAGAAAATCAGATATAAACTATTTCTTACTCCTGAAAGCGACATGCCACGAAGACTTTTCGATACAACCAAAGCTTGGGAAAGCAAAGGACACATATTATCCAGATGTTTTCTTCGTAAACGCTACAAAGGACCTTATCTTTTTTATTTATGATGATAGGGGCTGTGAAGTGATTGCCAGTCACAAAGACAAGCTTCAGTCCATTACTAAGTGGGGTGCTGAGGAAGGCATTGAGGTTGACTATAAGAAATAAATGGAAGAAATAGAAATGATGTGTTTGGTCCGATTGTAGTTAGTAGTTATTGCAATTCTCTCCTTTATTTTTGGGAAAAAGAAGACCGTTGAACAATGAAATGAAACCTCTCCTCAAGTAAAATCGTAGAGTAATCATATTGAGTGTTTTCAAGTATACAAATAGTAATAATGAATTTATTCGTTTATGGAGGTTTTTTAATGAATTTTATTGATACGTTATGGGCTTATGTCCTTGTGTTTTTATTAGCAGCAGCTCCTTTTTTTGAAGCATATGGAGTCATTCCGCTTGCCCTTATTGCCGGTTTATCGCCACTACCTGTTATTATACTTGGGCTTGCTGGAAACATCTTTACCGTCTATCTTGTCATTGTTTTTATTAATAAAATTAAAGAATGGCGGAAAAAGAAGAAAGGCGATGATGAAGAGAAGGCACCAACAAAACGAACAATCCGAGCACAAAAGCTATGGAACAAATATGGCTTACCTGGATTGGCCATGATTGGCCCACTAGTCGTTGGTAGTCACCTTACAGCTTTCATGAGCCTAACATTTGGAGGAACAAAAAGAAAAACGGCATATTGGATGACTGCGAGCATTGTCATTTGGAGTATAACATTTGCGATTCTCATTCACTTTGGAATCGACTTATTAGGGTTTGAAAATCGAAATTACTTTGATTGATTGGAAGGGGATAGTGTAAGCTATCTCCTTTTCTTTCAGAGCGGACATATATTCCGCTATTTTAGTAAAAATGCTTGTTTCTCAAATGCTATCGGACATCTGTTCCGTTAATTCGTTAAAACAAGGAAGATTACTAGTGAAATTGGCAAAATAGCGGAACGGGTGTCCGTAAAGTTTTCAAAATCGGGTGTTTTGGTGTAAATAGCGGAATAGATGTCCGAACCGTCAGTTAAATAAATTAGGCAAAGTTCAAAGGAGACAACGAAATGCCCATTCATATTACAAGAGAGTTTACGAAAGAAGATAAATAATATATTGATGACGAATTGTACTTTTATAATGTAAAGCACTTCCCAAAAGATCTTGGTGGGAGATATGAAGAAATCGGCTTATTCGTAAAAGGTGATAACGGAAGCGTTTGTGGCGGTATGTTAAGTGCAGTGTGCTGGAATTGGATGGAGATTTATTCTCTTATCATTGATGAAGATATTCGAAACGCTGGCTATGGTACGAAACTGTTAAAAGAAACGGAGAAAATAGCAATAGAAAAAACAATGTGACTTTATCAAAGTAGATACGTTAAGTTTTCAAGCATTAGAGTTTTATGAAAAAAATGGATATCAAGTATTTGGCATGATTGTTAATGTCGGGAGAGAGTTTAAACATTATTATTTAAAAAAGGATTTACAAAAAGCTGAAAATAGCAAGGACTTGTAAACCATCTGAAACGGTAAGGAAAACAAAAAAGTCTCATTATAAACATAAGAAAGCATAATTTTGGTCTAGCAGTGAAGCTTTGACAGCTTATTCTAGAATAGAAAAACAAAGGAAAAATATTACTTTTTGTAGTATGCTTATTATAATCGTTATGTTGTCCTACTAAGGTAATTAAATAATGTAGAATGGGGTGTTGAAATGGTAAAGTGTACTAAATGTCATCAATCATTACGGTGGATTGATGTTTTTAAGGCAAATTGGTTTTATAGTGCAGTCGAATGCGAAAAATGCGGAACAAAATCTAAGATAACTAATTTATCGAGGTTAACTGTAGTCGTTTTAACTGTAGTACCGCTTTTAGTATTTGGCTTGTTTTTATCCCCATTTGAAAATGTTTTGGTTACCATGATTCTGGCTGTCTTCATTGCACTGGCAGGCTCTTTGTTAACACCTTATTTTGTAAAATATAAGCCCGTCGAAAAAAGCACTTCAGTGCGCTAACTCAATAAAACAAAACAAAGTCATATTGAATGGATATGGCTTCTTTTGTTCCTAATAAACCACATGTATGTAAAGAAAGGTATACTTTTGTAGCTAAATTACAATTTCATTTCAACAGAGTAAAAATGCATTTGTGACTCCTAAATTGGAATAATACTAAATATAACCAATAAAAAACATTGATGAACGTACAAATGTAGGAGGAGTTTTCATTTTGAACGAAATTGTAATTACACTACTACGAACATTTATCGTGTTTCTAGTGCTGTTAACGATGTTTCGTTTTATGGGGAAGAAAGAGTTAGGTGAAATTAGTTTACTTGATGTCGTTGTCTCCTTAATGATTGCAGAGTTAGCTGTCATATCGATTGAAGACCATAATATATCATTGATTCGTGGGCTTGCCCCGATTTTCTTATTGATTTTGCTACAAGTCATTCTTGGCTCGATTGGAATGAGGAATCAATCGTTCCGCAAGCTTGTAGAAGGAAGTCCGGTCATGTTAATTGAAGATGGCAAGCTCATTCAAGAAAATCTTCAAAAGCATCGCTACACATTAGACGATATCTTGTTTCAACTTAGACAAGCGAAAATCGCGGATATAAGAGAAGTCGAATATGCTGTGTTAGAACGGTCTGGTACATTATCAATTTTTAGAAAAGGAGAAGAGAACAGCCAATTCACATTACCTTTAGTTTTGGATGGGGTTATTCAAGAAAATAATTTGCGAATCATCAAAAGAACGAAAGACTGGTTGCTCACTGAATTGGAAAAAGAGGGCTACTACACCGTTGACCATATTTTTTATTGTAGCTATATGGATGACTCGTTTTTTATTGAAATGAAAGACCATGGTACTTAATAGGGGGCTTGATTTTATGCCTAGTAAAACCGTAACGGACACCTGTTCCGCTGATATGAACAAAACTGTCAAGTCCCCCCCACTTTTTTACGTTTTTGGGCAACCTTAATAAAAGAACCTTGTTGCTTCTTTTTTTAGATTAACCAATCTGGTTAGACTATTTCCTTCGACCTTAACAACTCCCACTCAATTGGACGATAGGTTGTCAAGTGCTTTCCTTGACGAGCTATCGTCCAATTGAGATGCTGTAAAGAAGAGAAGGAAGGGTAAGCACACGGCACGAAGGCAAAATATTTTTAACACCGGTTGGCATTCTGATATACGTGGATTCACACAATTTATAATCCGTCTAGAGGCCTTTCACTAACTATTTACGTGCATTCACCTTGTAGAAGG
>NZ_JHYI01000044.1 GCF_000621445.1 Alkalihalobacillus bogoriensis ATCC BAA-922
TGCAAATCTAAAGTATCGATATGGGAACCGAAAATTCTGGTGCACAGGTTTCTATGTGGATACAGTAGGAAGAAATAAAAAGGTGATTGAAGAATATATAAGAAACCAAATACAAGATGATATAGTCGCGGAACAACTAAGCTTGTTAGAGTATGTGGATCCGTTCACAGGGGAAGAAATAAAGCGGAAAAAGAAAGTGAGGTAGGGCTTTAAGGTCTGGCCAGTGAAAGTAGTACAATTGGCGAACCATTCAGTAGCCCTTTAGGGCTTGGTCAGTAACAAAGGCTTTCAGCCGCAGAACAAACCCCCCGTTCACACGGGTGGTTTTGATTATGCGATTAAAAGGATTACATTTTTGTTCTCCTTTGTCATCATAGTAGGTTTCAAAATGCCTTGCTATTAAATATTTTGTCATTATCTGCTCATTTTTGTACATTCTTTCGTGCGAAAATCCAAAAAAATATTGAGTTATATTTTTTTATATTTTAATAGACTTTCTTTTCTGATTGGGTTAGTATATAGATTAGATGGAAAGGGTGGTAATTTATGGGTAAAGTCGACCATGTAGGTTTAATAGATATTATTCAGCATATGAACCAGGTTGAATACAATATTGAAAATATGATTTACTCGGATACATACAAATTTTCTCCGTTTGAAATGCTGCTCTCAAAAGTCCAACACCAGAGCTTAACTACAGCAAATGCAGTTTATCCCTCAAATATGTACGAGTTTTTGCAACTTCTGAAGACCCCTATAGAAGATTGGGGTTTGTTTAACATAAAAGCATTAAAAGAGAGAAAAATTCCAACGAGTTTGATAGTTTTAAATGAAAGAACAGGCATTAGTGAAGAGGCAAATTGGTTATTGCAGGAGTATATTTCAGCACAAGAGGCTTCTTCAAGTATAGTCAGAGAGGTGCTTACTTATTGCCGCCGTAAATATTATGAAGGCGATACAGATATGCAACAAGTCTATAATAGCTACCGTGAGTTTTTAATTAAAAATCCTTTAATAAAAGTCGAAGAAGATATTGAAGAATTAGGTCTTCGGTTAGGCCAGCAGTTAAAAAATGATAGATATATCATCGAGCGATTGATTAAAAGTTATGAGCGGATACCTACTGATGACTTTTATGTATGCCCATACTGTGGCTGGACTTTACAGAATAAAAGTGAGAAATATACATGTTTGAACCAAGAGTGTAAGGAAAATTTCAATCGATACAAGATTAATGATTATAAGGCAAGACCTTTTCAATTTACCCATAGAACCATTGAGACTGTACAACTTTCAACTGTTATACCGGGTATTAAGGAATTTGATTTAAAAGATCTGTTCGAAAGGCAGAGCGCTCAAGTACTTATGTACCCGAATATTGAAAGTGACGGTGATCTGCAAGTTACCAAGAAAGTTGGGTCTGAGAATATACAACTTAATATTGACGTGAAAAATTATAGTTATCCTTATATGTTAGTAGAAAAATTACTTGATGAAGAAAAAAGTGGGCTATTAAAAAATGTTGTAATAGGAATTCCAGATTCAAAAGGTAAGAAACGGTATATGAATGCGCTGAAGAAAGACTTGGTGCGTCATGATTTACATGTTGAAGTTTATACCTTTAGTGAGCTAGTTAATATGGTTAAGGGTAGGTGATAATGTGTTTATTGCGAAAAGTGATATTTTAAAGCCGATTATCGATGAGTTTAAAGAGCAAACGGAGGTGTATTTTGAAAAGAGTGGAGAGCAGATAGAAGAGCTGATAACTCGATATAATATTAGCAAAGGGAATGAATATGTAGAAAGAGGCATAGCCATAAGGAAGTTTCTTACTTCAATCGTTTCCGTAGAGTTAATTCTAGATGCTTTTACAACTATTTTTAGTGAGTATAAGACCTATCATACAGTAGATGATGTATGGTCTATTCTTCCAAAATACAACTCCGTTTTACCTGATGTAGATGTTAGTGAGGATTTTAAAATAAATATTCTTAGGTACTTGTTTTCGCAAGAGTTTACCTACCCTAACTGGAAAAGGGCAATTGCGGAATATGAAATTGTTGATAGGAAATTAAGAAAATTTTCAATTGATATTGAAGGAAAAATAGAAGAAATTCAACCGCTTTATTTTAATAATAGAAATTCCCTTTATGCAGGTGTCTTTAATAAGGAGTCCTTAGTAAATGTAGGGAAGGTTAAAATGAATTTTATAACCTCAGAAGACAAACCATACTTCCTTAAAACTAAGCACGTTGGAGATAAAAGAGATAAAGAGGAAATTGAGATTACCTTTAGGTCAGGTGATCAAGAAAAAAAAGGATTCCCTCCTCATTTAGTTAAATCAAAAGATTATTTAGACCAAAAGTTGAAGTCATGGCAGGTGCCCACAAATAGGAAAAAGATATCACGTGACCTTTTATCCTTAAAGTTGAAACCGAATGGTATGCATTGGTCGGACAATTCTATCGAGTTACTTGGTGAACAGGACAAAGGTTTGCAGCAGCAGTACAACGATTTGCAGCAGACTTTTACCATAAGGAGTGTCAAGGGGATTCAGGAATTGCAATATAAAGATAAAACAGGAATTGCCGGTATTACCGGTGTAGGAAAAACCAACTTATTAAAGTATGAGATTCTTCGTCTAGTTAACTTATGGAGAGAATACCCGGAACAGTTACAACAGGGTGAAGGTGCTAGGATCGCTATTTGGACTTCTAATGTTACAGAAGTATTAGACCTGACTTTTAAGTTGCATGAAATTGGTGTTAAAGCAGTTCCGATTATTGGACAGCAAAATATTAAACAGCACTTATCAAAATATATTAAGAAGGTTAAAAATCAAAGTAAATCGAATTCGCTTAAGAATCCCTTAAGTCAACTATCGATAGAGTACTTATTGCAATTTTTTAAAGGTGAGTGTTCAATAAATCGATTATTAGATAGAGGAGATCTGTCGGGTAAACCACCATGCAGGGATTTGAAAAATAACAAAGATGAAGGAGCAAAAAAGTCATCTTATGATTGTCCGTTGTTTGAGACGTGTGGGGCATATATAACGGAAAAACATTTGAATGACGCACCAGTTTGGATTGGAACTCAGCATGCCTTCATGTATAGTAAGCCAATGCCACTTGTAAACCCGAGAGATCTAACATTTGCAGAAATTGCTTATGAAGAAATGGATGTAATATTTGTAGATGAAGCGGATGATGGACAAGAAAAAGCGGACGGAATCTTTTTTTCTGAGAATGACTTAATCGGAAGTAATAGTACTCTTTTTGAAAGTCAGTTTTTAAAAGTAAAACATGAATTTGATATTGAATATGGTAAAGCTGGTTCTTACCTTGTAAGGCAGTGGCGCAGTCATGTTTCTAAGGCAAGTGATGCAATTCACCACTTATATGACTTAATGAAAAATAACACGTATATTAAGAAGAAATATAAAAAACAGGTATTTAACGTCCATCAGGTAGCACAACACTTAACGGAAATGATATTTGGAAAAGAAAACATTACAAATATAAGTGATTATCCATTTTTTGAATTGCTAGTGGAAGCCTATAGAGACAAAGTTAGTAATCTAAAAGCCTTAAATCCTAGTAGCTTTTTTGATAGGGCATTTCGGGACTTTTTTGAACAGTTAGAAGAAGTACAAATATCCTATCTTTCTCGTGAGCTTAAAACGTTAAGAGAAAAGGAATTAAGGGCAGACTTACTTAAGAAAATATTAAATGACGATTCTGTATTAAGTCGCATGGATCCAGAAAATGCTGATAATGCAGAGTTTCAACTATACTTTTTTGGCTTATTAATGGAGTTCGACTTTCATTTTAAAGCATTACTAGATATTAAGCCTGCTATAGAGGAAATTAAGGATACTAAGATCGATGGTGTCTCAAGTCAGTATAAATCAATATTAAGGTATCTACCATTTATACCAAGTTCCCCCACAGGGCGTCATTTTCAATATTATTTTAGAGGAGAAGAGAATGGAGAAAATGAGGATCAAATTGGAATCTTACAGATGTTTGACTATCATGGCATAGGAAGAGAAGCTCTTTTTGATTTTGCTCAGTTATTCCCTCAGTTAAATAAACACCAAAATAATTATAGTGACGGTCCTGCGATGGTTTTTATGTCAGCAACTATGTATGCAGAGGGTTCGAAGCATTATCATGTTGATGTGCCTATTGATTATTTACTAGAACCAACAAACCATAAACCAAGTGTTAAAATGCATCTTTTACCTAAATATATGGAAAATATTAAGGGGGAATATACTCCTATACTTGTTTCTGGAAGCAAAAATAAAAAAGAAAATCTTCGTAAGTTAACCCGGGAGTTAGTAGGAGATATTCGTAAGGAATTAAGGCACTGGTCTGATGATAATAACAGGAAGGTAATGCTGGTAGTAAATTCATTCGAGCAATCAAAGCTTGTTGTTGATGTCTTGAGAGGAGAGTTTGGTGACAAAGTAGTTGGGCTTGATGAAGTAGGGGATGTAGAAGAACTTCCGCAAATGGATATTGATATTTTAGTAGTTCCTCTTCAAAGCATAAACCGTGGTTATAATATTTTACAGTATGACGATATAAATAAGAAATTCCTTAACAAAGCATATTTCGGTAGTGTATTCTTCCTTGTCCGACCACTAATTCCGATAGAGGACATTAGTAATATTATTAGAATGCTAAATGGCAAATATAAATCTATAGAGCATGAATTGAATCTGTTAAAAGTAGAAGGTAACAATGAAAAACTATTTTATGAAGGGGTAAAACACATCAGAAGACAATCAAATCGATACTTTTACAACCTTCTTTCATATAAGTATTCGTGGAGCGATTTGAATGGTGAGGATAAGAAAGCAATTTCATTGTATGTATTGGTAAATCTAATTCAAATGATTGGTCGCTTAGTTAGGGGACAAGCAAGTGCACGTATCTTCTTTTGTGATGCTTCGTTTGCAACAGATAAACTTAATAATAACTCTAAAAGCTCAGATAAAAGTATGCTCACCATGATAGAAGAAATATTTAATCAGGAATGGGAAAATGAAATGGCTAAAGATGTATTATATTCCTGGTTCATAGAAGGATTAAAAGATATGGAAATCATTGATGAACAAAATGAGGTGTTACTAATATGAACGAGGAAAAGTATGTAATCCATCAGTTGAAGTTAGATAGAAGCCAGGCAAAAGAGCATAAAGTAAAGGGCGTTTTTTTCTCTGATGAATTAGTTAAGGTTTGGAATCAAATATTGGATTTATCTTCTGAAAATGAAAACAAATTAAACTTTTTATTATCTCCTTTTAGATATAAACAAGGAATAGAAAAAGATTTAGTTTGTATGACCTTTCATCGTCATGCGTTGACAGGCCAGCAACCGTGGCTCATTGTGTCTAAGGATATGTCTAATTTAAAGATTCAAATGATTAATAGTTCCTTGATACGATATTTGAAACAAGAACTAGAGGATAAAAAAGAAAAATATCAACTTTACTCTATATTAGGTAGATTACTAGGTGGTATCGATCCAACAAACGTTACTGTAAATGAGTTGAGTCTGGATCAATTAAGAGGTTACACTCAACATGAAACATTTTTAAACAACTACATTTTTCAATATGCCAGTGAAAACATTAAAAGTGTTTTAGATGATCCTCAATTAAAACTAAGGAAGAATTATAACAAAGATGGAGAATTAGCAGAGTGGGAGTTTCCGGAGGAGTGGTTTCAGGTAATTGACACTTTTTCGCCGAAGTTTGAGCTTGTATCTAAGCCTTTGTATCAAAAGGACAAGGATAAAAAAGTATTTTCTTACGTGATTAATTTAGCGATAGAAACAAATGAAAATGACATAACGGTTACAGTAGTTACTAAAGGGCGCCTTATTATGATTATGTCATTATTCAAGAATGGAAATTGGACATTTAATAGAAAGTCAAATGGTAAATTTCAAAATAGGTCCTTATACAAAATGAATCACACATCAAATAGGATTGTAAAAATACCTTTCAGCAAAAACAAGTATCAAAACAAAATATTTTCCTGGGATTCAATTAAATATGAATCAATAACGGGTGAAACAATTGAAGCAGTTGGTGATATTGCGATATCACCTGAAAAGTTTATTAATGACTACATGATTCCAATTACACATTCCGACCGTTCAAATTATAAGTATCTTATTAAAAGAGGACTGCACCCTAATGATCACTTCTATCTTTTTGAATCATTTCAGCATATGACAAATGATTTATTAATCAAGGATTGCACTCCAGATGAAGTTATCGATACTCAATTAAAGAAGAAAGAGATTGGTAGTAGGAGGATCCATGATACCTATTTTGAGCGTCAGGGAGAGTTAGTAAAAGTTTTTGTTGTTTCTACTAATGAAAATATTTTTTCATATTTAAATGAAGTAATGAAAAAATATAGAGGTGAAAAGGTTGGTAAGAATGGTGATATTGAGAAAGTAAAGGAAGCGAGGTTTGATGTAGAGCAAATCTCCGATGGTCGATACCGTTTTTATGACTTGGAAGATAGTGATAGACATACGATGGATATTGAGTTTGTTCTAAAACCAGAATGGTTAAAGCACTATAAACCATTAGACACTGAGGTTGATCGTAAAGAGGCTATAATAAAAAGAATAGAAGAAATTATAGCAGCAACCTCTAGGGAAGATGTTCCTTCGTTTGTATTAGGGGAAGTAGATCAATATGAAGAGTGGGATCCTTCAGACCCTAAAAAAGCCTACGAATTAGGGTTCTTACAACAAGGGCTTCTCTCACAATCTCATTATTCACAGGATGCCTCACCCAATGATTTTGTGAATCGTTTAAAGGGTGGAATGGATGACATTCTTATTCGATTAGGTTTTGTTAATCAAAAAATCTATAACTTATTGGAACAGGAAAGCCCTTATGAGTATTATTACTTTCCTCAGTTTATAAAGGCGCGATTACCTAATGGAGTCGAAGGAGACATTTTATTACTAGTTCGTTCATTTAAGGGTAAAACAGAAGTAAAGTATTATCATCCTAACATAGAAACGAATTGGTTGTCGATACAAGATGGTGTTGTTGAACTAAGAAATATAGAAAGCTATTTCATGAAGAACAAAGCAAGTGCGAACAAGTTTATTATTGAAAACTGTACAGGTCAAAATAATGTAGTTGTGTATGAAGAAAATGATGAAAAAATGCCACTGTTAGAAAAAGATTTACCTTTTGTAGTAGCAACCTTTAAGACAGATGACCTTGCACCTGCAGTTACAAAAATAAGTAGACGTACTGGAAATATTACTATAACACCTTTTGTTGTGGGGAAGGGGAATGTTTTTTATACAATTGGAATGAAGTTGCCTAACACGATGAAATATCCTATGCATGTGAGTAAACAAACTTTTTCGAATGATCTTCCTACGAGGGTAACTCAACGTGTTCGAGTTTCCAATGGTGATGTTCAAGTTGCAATAGACTTGCTTATGTTACGGATGATTCCTATAACATTTGGTAGTTATCTTAATGATCCACTACCATACCATATATTTAATAAACATTTTTATGAGCAATATTTAGAAATTGAGAAAGAGAAGAAAAAACTTTCTCGGAAGAACAAAAGAGTCACAATTAAGTTTTGATTTTTTAACCCCAATATAATGTTAAAAGTGCCTCACTGATTCAAATATGGAGAAGTGAGACACTTTCTTTGGCTAGGAATATAACTGGAGATTTAATGAACTTAAAAATACTTGATAAAACAGGTGATGTAACTGTCTTAAATTACGACGATTCTATAAGGGGTATTCATTCAGCGTGTTTTCTCGATTATGGCTGAAGATGTTTATGTTTACTTTGATGGGTACATAATACACCTGATTGCATTGAAGTAATCCATAATATAGGCTAAATCGAAAAGCCTATGTTATAGATTTCCCTATTTAATCTAATCCAATAAATTGAATTTCTTGTTCTCCTTTTTCATTATCTATAGTAGGTTTCAAAATGCAGTGTTATTAAGCCAAATAGATCCTTTTGAAATTTTTCGTTGGTTGTATTGATCCCAGGAAGGTGACCTACTATTTTAAGTAATCCTTTTCTGAATTTCTATCAATCAAATATTTTACCTCCGCGTGCAATTCCGGATATTTCTCTCGATAAACATTGTGGTGTAGAAGGTGGAGATGGCTAATGAAACCAAATTACGACTGTCTTCCACTCCTAGTACTCCATTATTAATAGTGAAGTTATATCGAGCTTTCCTTGTCAAATGAAATTCATTTTAACAATTAGTTACCGGTGATCGGGGGTGGGATTTAAAGTGATCAGGGCTTTACCAATTTATTACGCTTAATAATAGGTTGCTTTATTACAAACTTATAGCATTTTTCTAGTAGTTTAAATTCAGTTTCATTTATTAAATGAGAATGAGCGATTTTATTTCTTATTGGGCTTACTTGTCGAAGTGAATTTAATTGTTCTTTTTTAAAGTGGGTTAGGATGTGAGGGTATTTTCCAAAGAAGGCGACAAGCTCGTGGAAACATGAGGTTTTTTCGTCTCGATTTTCATATAGAATGGAAACCCATCTATCCCCACACTTTTTTTCCATGTTTGTTTTTACAATTAAACGTAAGTGATTTTCCATTTCATACAACATTGAATAAGCTTCTTTCATTAATGAGGTGTTCAAAACGAAGCGCTCCTTTCGTGTTGAAATAGTTGATGATATACTTCTACATGAATATATATATTCCTTTAATAAAAAATAATATAAAGGAAGAATATATTGCTAAAAAGTTGTTTTGAAAACCGCATAGCAGAGTGCTAAAGTAACAGCAGCAATCGCTTCGAAGAAAGTATGGAGATGCACGAAAAGAAGTGAAAAGTAGGTGTTAGAATAAATGTAGTTAGTAGAAATATATAAAGAGTCTAAATCAATTTATTTAACAGGAGCAAAGATTTTCAAAAAAAGTAAAAAAGAAAAATATGTTATTGAACTTTTTAAATAATAAGAATTTCTATCCTGTGAATGCGGAAGCTTTACTATTTGGTACTTATGAAATTTTAAGAATACCTGACTTATTCGGAAGAAAATTAAACCTTATTGAGGAGGAGATATTGTGTAAATTGAAAGAAGTAGAATATAGTTCTGAATTATTCTAAATTTTGTATCGAAGTACAAATGCTAAATAATCCTTATGAATTATATTTTTTATATGTATTTTAAGACGTCTTGTATATAATTGTAATAGATTTATTTTAAAGGGTGGTAGCAAATGAAAATAAGATTTGAAGAGTGGATTAAATCTCAGGAGATTTCTGAAGAAGCAAAAAGTTTAATAGATGAAGCACTGTTATGTTATAAAGTAACTGCTTATAAGGCCTCTTTATTGTTTTCATATCTTTGCTTTCAAACTATTATAAGAGATAGAATGTTAAATGCACAGAGACCTGACAATATCCCCGAAGGGATGTGGAATGACATACTTAGAAACCTCCGGAATGAAGACAAATGGGACTCAACTGTTTATGATAATCTTCAGAGACAAACACCAAGGGAAATATTTTTACTAAACGACGACATTCGGAACCAAATTACATATTGGAAAAATAGAAGAAATGACTGTGCACACTCTAAAAATAATAAAATTACAGTATCTCACGTAGAGAGTTTTTGGACATTTATTAGGTCAAACTTAGCAAAAATAATGGTTAATGGAAGTCGTGCAGCATTAATAAATAAAATAAAAAGACACTTCGATGTTAGTTTAACTGCTCCAAATACTGATATTTCATACATAATTAATGAGATTCCTAATGCAGTAGATGTAAATGACCTTATTCCATTCTTTAGTGAAGTTCATGCCTTTTTTTTGGAAACTGATGGACCTTTTTGGGATATAAATGATAATTATATTGATTTTTGGGAAAAGACCTTTTTGCTTAACGACCAAAGGGTTACTGAAAAATTAGTTGAGTTTTTAAAATCCGACGAGGGCATTTTTATGACATTCCTCAGAGTATATCCAAGTAGAGTTAACTATTTTGCAAGTGAACCTTCGTTTATTCGTAATTTATGGTACACAAAAATATTTGAAAATAGTTCTAATCCGAAAGAAGATTTAAAGTTATATTGTACAATCTTAAGAAATGAATTGATTGAGGATGAACAACTAAATGAAGCCAACGATCTTATTGTGAAGAGATTTAGAAATGTCATTCCAGAGGAAGATGACTTTTATATACTGAGAGAAAATCATTTTTTCTCTAAATTTAAAGAGATTGTATTAACAACAGAATTTCTAAATGATTTTGATAGAGCCAATAATCGAGGAGGAGTTATAACTTATTATTTAGAACGATTCCCTATTGATGAACAGATTGTTCGGAGTTTAACATATACCTTTGATTCTAGTAATCATCCATGGCACTTAAGGGATTCATTAAATGAATTTTTTGAAGGAAACCAGGAAAAAAGAGATTCTTTTATAAGTATTTTAATAGAACATGATATTGATCCACCCGAATATTTAAACTCAATTAATGAAGTAGCAGCCGAATAAGATGTACTTCTTTACTAAGAATAATTTACAACGAATATTTATTTTCATAGTAGGCTCAATTAATGTCTTTGAAAAGTATCCTACTTTTTACTAAGTAAAATATATTACACAATCTTTACACGCTACACATATAAAGGTTTATAAACTCAAGACATTTAACCTATCTCGTCCCCGACCACCGGCATCACAGATAAATTATAGTAATATCATGGGTTTCAGTGGTCTAGACGGAACCCTTTTTCGTGCGCCCGGTATGGGGGCAATCTATAGGGTGAAATTCCCGAGCTGTGAAGGCAAAAGTAGCAGTTAGCTTAACACAAGGGTGTTCACGGCAACGTGGACTCTGAAGGAAGCGGGCGGTTAACCTCCTCCGGCCTGAGGAACACGAACTTCATACGAGGCTAGGTATCATGGGATGGTTTGCAGAAAAAGTCCTTTCTGCCAAAGGTGATACAGAGTAAATGAAGCAGATAAGTGGAGGAAAGATTGCATTCTTACCTGAGGAGGTCTGACTGATAAGCCAAGAGCGATCGGCAACCTATTTAGCGATAAATAACTGAACAGTCAGAAAGTCAGCAGAAGCCATCGTGTCTTATTTTCTAGTAAGGGAAGGGCTGAAAATGTATGCTACACAATAAGAACGACTGATTCACGTAGGAGACTGATATCATATTAGAACGTATTCTATCATAGAGCCGGAAAGCTGTGACCGTCAAAGTATCACAACTTTATAGAAACGAAATTAAAGCTAAAAGTGAATCGAGAAAGAAGCTTAATTGACAGAGCTTGGCGAAGAAAGTTCTTAGGTTTCACTTTTTCGTCTATTACGATCCTAAAATCAGAATATCTCAGCAGAGCTTTCAGAGACTTAAACATCGAGTTCGGGAAATGACTTCTAGAAGAAAGTTCATAAGGATGAAGGACAGATTGGAAAGGTTAAAGAGGTATTTAGTGTGTTGGCTAGGATATAACCAAATAGTAGATACACCAAAAATCTTTCGTAGCATAGGCGGGTGGATTCGTAGAAGACTAAGAATGATTAGATGGGAAATCAAGAATCTAACAAAGTTAGGCATCGATAAACACAAAGCATGGGAATGGGCAAACTCTAGCTTGAATATTTGTTAATAATTACCAGCCTAATACTTGGTAGAGCCCTTGATAACCAGTATTGGCTAAACCAAAGGCTCAAAAGTTTAATCATAAGATATCAAACTTTACGTCCAAAAACATAACTAACATACAATCAGTCCTAGTTTTTATTAGGGCTCTTCTTTACTATTAATCAGTCCAACCTTCGAATAGAATTGCCGGGAGTTGTTCACTCGGGTTATTTGGATTTGGGATATTTATTTCAGTTTTCTTCAGTTTTCCACTAGCGAAATGTGTTGAAAAATCAGGTTGTTCTTCAAGTGCAATATAATCGTCAATTAGCATAATTACAAATACCTTTGATGCGTCAGAAGGAATATCGTTTCGTGTAATATATTCACTAAATACTTTATGTGGATGTTCTAACTCATACATTCCTCGTACTCGTAGATTTGATAGTTTTAATGGATCAATTCCCTTGGCACGAGCCAATTCCTTAGAAGCAATTAATGTGGCGTTTGTACTTGCTACAGCATCTCTAATCTCATCAATCAGATTTAAATAGACAGAACGGTCAGCAACCATTGTATTCCCGTAAGCAAACCAAAGTGAAAGTAGTTTGTTATTTTGATTGTTTAAATTCCCAGCGACGTATATAACCTCTTTTCTTACCCACTCTTCCTCGTTAATATTTTTTGGTAAATTCTGACTATCTGGATAGATATAATCTTTTGGATATGAACTGTTTAACGCAAGAGAAGAGTAGCTCTGATTATTTAGTTTTTTTGGCTCGACACCTACTCCACCTTTTATAATAAAATCAGGAAAGTTAGACGAGTTACCTGTCCAACTTAGATATTCATTGTACTTCCTCATTTTTTCATGTTCGTGCTGGTACTGACTAGCACCTGTGCAAAACATATCTTTTACGAAAAACTCAAGGCTATCTCCTGCAGCATTTGCAGTACCGTTTGACCGAAAAATTGGTGTGAGAATACTTGAATTTCTATCTAGAATGTTTTTTAATGCTACTAAAACATTTGTTGTAGGTAATTGTACCATTTCATTTCTCCCTCTGTTTTTTATCTTTATTTTCTCACAATAAGAAGGACTGGCCAATCCTATTAAATTATGGTATGATGCTATATATTGAAAAGGAGTGAATTCTTATGGTAGTTGCTGAAAGAGAAAAAAGAACTTTTGTTTCTTCGCTTACTTTCACGCCCGAAGAAGTACAAAGTGTTTTGTTTGAAAAAATTCTTGAAGAAAATGAACTTGTTCAAACTAATATCACTGAACAAGACAAATTAAAAGAAAAAGAAATGCTAAAAAAGCTACATTATGTCGAAGGAGCGACCAATATTGTTTCGTTATTTTCGGGTGCGGGCGGCTTAGATTTAGGAGTAGAACTTTCTAGTATGGTCGTCCAATTTGGAGAAGAAAAAGCATACAGAGTGTTTGAAAACAAAGAACAGTATTTTAAATTACGTAGTAAAGTAAAATGCAATTTTGTTTATTCTAATGATATGTTTAACTCTGCAAACATTAGTTATGTTAATAACTTTGCCCCGACTGTTACCAAAGTCGAAAAGGATATTCGTAAAGTAGCGGATTTTCCGAAATGTAACCTGATGCTCGGTGGATTTCCATGTCCAGGTTTTAGTAGTTCTGGTCCTCGATTACTCGACGATCCACGGAATTTTCTTTACGTCCATTATATTCGTGCCTTAGTGCAAAGTACCCCTGAGTTTTTTGTTGCTGAAAATGTAAAAGGTCTTATGACAATGGCGAGAGGACAAGTTCTTAGTCAAATGATAGAAGACTTTAAAGCTGCGGGCTATGAAGTTACTGCTCATTTAGTAAATGCTCGCGATTATGGTGTTCCACAACTTCGTGAACGAGTATTTATTGTTGGAATTCGCAATGATATTTATGGAAAATTTGGTTTTAAATATGAAGTTCCAGAACCGACACATGGGGAAGGGAAGCTACCATACGTCACTTTGAAAGATACAATTAGTGATTTACCTCTAGATGCTGAAGACGTTTACGAAGGCTCATTTTCAAGTATGTATATGAGTCGTAATCGCAAAAAGAGCTGGAACGAGCAAAGTTTTACTATTCAAGCGAGCGGTAGACAAGCTCCAATGCACCCTCACGGTGAACCTATGAAGAAAATCGGAAAAGACTCTTGGAAATTTCAAGGCGACTTTAATCGTCGTTTATCAGTTCGTGAAGTTGCTCGAATTCAGACATTTCCTAACTGGTTCGAGTTTTCAAATGGTAATAAGAAAAATGTTACGAATAACCATAAACTTAATGAACAATATAAACAAATTGGCAATGCAGTGCCAGTCTTACTAGCTGAAAAAATGGTTCGTCCAATTATTAAGTTCTTATATGAAGAAATCATTTAAACTAAATAATGGTAAAATAATTAGAAGCTGAGTTTTATTTTCCTGTACTTACTCCGATTAGTGCAGGATTTTTTTATACAGACTTTTAAAATATAATACCAAATTTATATTATGGGATTGAATATTTATAAAAGCTGAATTACTATCGATATAGGGGATTATTAGAAAGGGGGATACTTGACTTTGGTCCCAATTAAATTTATTAATTGGCTAAAGCTCTCTCCAAGGTACTTATTTGTTATTTCAATAATAACTTCAGGTTGTTTATTATTTGGTCCTAATGACATTCTTGACAAAATAGGTGTTACTGGATTTGTTGAAGAATACAGAACTTGGATAGGTTTCATTTTTTAATTTTTTCATCTCTTTAACTTGTTTCGATAATTGGTTTTACGTATAAGAATTTTAGTTATAAAAAAAATGGTGGTTTAAAAGGTATAGAAAGAAAAGATTCAATCAGTTAACTATTTTAGAAAAAGAAATCTTACTTTATTCTATTGAGAATAAAACGAGGACTCAAACACTTCTCTTTAAGAACGGAACTGTTGTTGAGTTAGAAAAATTACAAATTATATATCGTACATCTAGTGTAAGTCAAAGATTACAATATTTTTCTTGCAATATACAGCCATGGGCTTGGGATTACTTAGTTAAGAAACCTCATTTATTAATAATAGAAGAAAATGAATAACTAACTCTATATAATAAATTGCTTCGATATAACAAAATTGAGGTGATTTTTTTTCCTACAGCTACCAAAGAGCAACTTATTCAATATCTGATATAAAATAACCCGCTACCCTTGTAACACCTAACGGGTTTGAAGAGAACGGCACTTAACAGGTTCATTTTTCATAAAAATCACTCTAGTTACCCGTAAAAGCTCAGAGTGATTTTCTATTTTGCTAACTGTTGATAACAGACTTGTTATCACTTCCTTGAACTAATTGAAAACACCAAACAAATGATAGCCTGAAAAGCCTATATAAAAACTCGCACATTGAGTTCGCAACGTTTATGAGTTTTGGGATATCAAGCAAGCAGCAGAAGTATGTATTAAATTGTTGACTTCTTACTATTCTTTAATTAAATCGAAAACTTTAGTAGATATTTTTATCCACATTGCAAAAGTCAGAAGACTCAGTTGTTTAATCTCTTTTGAATTCCTTTTTAGTAGTTATTACAGTTTGTTAACATAAATTTCCCTATTTGGTGATGATTAGTTCTTCATACATTTTAGAGAAAATGATAATATTATATAATAGAAAATTCTTCAATTGATAATATTGCACAAAATTTATTGGTGAAATAGATATGGATTTACTTAATATAAAATGATGATCTTTGGTTTTGGGGGTAGTAATGTCATATTTAAAATGGAACAGCCTAATTGCTAAACAATTTTTTAATGAGGCAATAGCTGGACGAGAAGTTCTTTTATTTGTAGATGAAACTTTTATTAACGAAATAGGAAGTAAAATTAATGAAGACTTGAATGATTTTATTTCATCAGTTATTGAGGGTCCTCCATGGGTTAATGCGTATCGTAATCATGGTGTTTGTCGTAAGGCATTTCTGACATATAAGAATTGGAGATCTAGAAACTTAAGATATCCACCATATATAGCATATCTTGCTCTTTTCGTATTAGCCGGTTATGTAGAAGATGAACATTTTTCTACAATTGCATACTACCCTAAGTTGCGAGCATTATTAGGAGAAGATGAGGTATCGGGACAGTATCCCTATTTTGATAAGATGAATAGTTTGTGGAGGGACTTGGAAGAGTGGAGTGTTGAAGATAGACTTGAGGAGTTTGGTCGTTTCAGGGTAAGGATAAGAGGTAGATGGAGACACGTAGGGCTACCCCTCTCACAAACAATTATATCTAGCAAGGAAAGAAAAGATTTACCTTTAATATTCAATAAAGCTGGTATCATTTCTTCAGACTCTCCTGAAAATGATACAATTCACATAATGTTAATGAAACATGGCAAGGAAGTCCTGAGTAATAAAACTCAAAGACTACTAAATGGAGAAGATGAAAATGAACATCTGCAAGAAGCACTATTTGAATTAGTGAAAGACGAATTAAATGAGTGGGACGGTTCTTTGCCGGAGGATTATATGGAGTCAGGTTCATTCGTTACATCGAGGATACGGATATGTTTGAATTTAAATAAAATAACACAAAAGGCATCTTTTAGTTTACGCATTAACACACAGAATGAATTCCCAAGTGATTTGTTTAAATTTCAATGGAGTGAAGTAGAAAGTCTTTTGTATTGTAGGCGAAGTATTAATAATTGGTCTACCGAACTTAAGAATAAAGATGGTTTGGTTGTTGATGCGACCAATTTTAATTGGCTAAATGGAGAAGAGATAGAAGATTTAGACAATAAGTTAAAATCATCTTTAAGAGGGACATCTTTCAGAATTTTTGTTGAAGGGCAGAAATATGGTCTACCTAATTTAATTGAAACTGCACGTATTAAAAGGGGAGCTAGATTTATATTACTATGCAATAACTCATACAAAGATAAAATTATCGAATGGGGTAAAAACAAATGTGAGTCTTTTGGCGAAATTAATTATACTGGTGTTCCAAATGGTTGGTCCCTATTTCATGTTAGTAAGCCGAAAGAGTCTTATAACGGTGTTATGGAATTAACTATAGCTAGTGAACTTAAAATTCGACTTGTAAATGGTCTTCGCTTGGGAAAGGGAAACACTTTTTTAAGAGCAGCTCCTCCTGAGATTATTCTTGAGAACTATAAAGGAAATGAAGTTGTTTTATTAAATGATGATCCACTTCCTTATAACGAGGAATCTGAGAGTTGGGAACTTGTAAAAGAAAATCTTCCATTAGATGAAACACTGAAAGTTAAAGTGTTAGAGCAAGGAAATGTAATTAGAAGAACAAATTTTAAAATTACTAATTCTAAAATTTCTATACTTAATAGAAAAAATTTTATAGATACAGTAGGACAGCATAATAATGAGAGTGGGGAACCAATGAATATAGGTGTAAATGTTTATAACACGGAAAATACACCATTTGTTAAGCAACTTCCGTTACCAACATTTTTATCAAATGAGATCATGTTCATTGGGCAACAAGTTGGTCAAATATACCATTGGCAAGGTAAAACAGAAGTGAAAATAGAGTTTGAGCCCATTTGGGCAATTTCGAAAGTTAGAAAGAGAAAATGGAAGGTACACTTCATAGCTACAAAAAAGTTGACACAGTGTAAAATACAAAAAGAGGTTATCGATCAAAAAAATTTACGATTTTGGAAAACAGTAATGTGTAAAATGAGAAAAGCGATTGAAAAACCAGATTTTCTCCCATTGCATGAATTATGGGAAAATTACTTAGAGGTGGCAAAACGTGTTTGACGATATTCTTTCTGTTTTAAGCGTACTAGGTAGTATTAAGTTTGAAAAGTTTAGGGATGTCTATGACACTCTTCTGAAACATTACTTTAACGATGATGAACAACAACGTCTCTTATATAATTACTTCGATATAATGAGAGATTTGGAGGCATTAGGACATTGTGAAGTAGACTATGATAATCGAATATTATATATTTGCCCACCTTCATTTGCATTATTACCTAGAAGGGGATTACCTAGAATAGTATTAGCAGGTGGAAGGTCTGAAAAAATGCTAAAACGCTTAACGAAACTAGTAAATAAAAATTCTGATAAAGTAAGAATTATTTTTTCAGATCAGCTCTCAGCTAAAAACCCCCTTTTTCCCAAGACTATTTGTATAGAAGCTAAGAGTACTCAAATTTTAAAACAAGTTACTGAAAGGATAGAAATTGAGGGCGATTTAAAAACACCTGCTTCTTGGAACCTTACAATTATAGCACCTAGTGTAAAGGATATTTATGAATCTCTTGTGTATAGTGAACAATTTGAGCCTAATTGGAAAAAGGAAGTTTTCTGTCATGAAAATCTGTATTTTAGAAAATTTGAATGTTCAGATGAAATTAAATTAGTTAAATATAAAAATCCTATTTCCCAGCAACAATACACATGGATTTGGAATGGAGATGCTGCAGCAAAAATTGATAGAGGATGGGGGAGGTATGTCATCTTAAGCAGATACAAAACTGACATACTTTTATTTGACAAAATAAAACAGAGATTTGCCATTCCTTCAACAATACCATTACCTAAAGATATAGCTAGGGCAGTTTCTCTCTGTACGGGGTCTCTCCCTCGAAAAAAAGAACTTCACAAGCAATTAGGATATTTACCTAGAAAAACAAATATCACTGTTTATGAAGGTGTTACTAATTTAATAGCTTTAGAAATATCAAAAAAATTAGGGTTAAATTTATTAGAGGCTAATTTATAGTAGGAGGAATATAAATGGCTAGTCCAATAGAAGCTTTTGAGGAAATACAGCAAAATTTTATTAGATATGTAAAAACCGCATTTGGAACTAGATACCCATCTCTCGAGAAGGAAAGAGAACAATTACTATTAAGGCCCGGAGTTCTTGCACAAGATCCGTGGATTGAGCCCTTGCCTAAATATAAAAGTTCAAAAATGAAGATAAAAGATTTATCGGAAAATGATCTACCTTCCTTAACTATTGAAGAAATAGGGTTATTTAAAGAATTGGTTAGTTGCGGTCTTTTTAATCCTGAACTCCCTTTATATACCCATCAATCTCAAATGCTAAAAGAAGCTTTATCTTCAAAAAATTGTGTAATAACATCAGGGACAGGATCAGGGAAGACAGAATCTTTCCTACTACCATTGTTTGCGTATTTGGCAAAAGAAGCGAAAAGGTGGGAGGCGGCTGGCTCTCCTGAACCGCATGTAAATGATTGGTGGAAAAATAATGACTGGCAAAAACGGTGTGATTCGGCTGGGAAGAGTAGTCCATTGAACAGGTCATACCGTGTGCCACAAAGAAGTCATGAAAAGAGAAAATCTGGTGTACGTGCTCTGGTTTTATATCCCATGAATGCATTGGTAGAAGATCAACTAACCCGATTAAGAAAAGCGTTAGACTCTAAACAAGCAAAATTATTTTATGACTCACACCTTAAAGGGAATAAAATTTATTTTGGTAGATATAATGGCATGAGTCCAGTAGCAGGACATGAATATACAAAAACAGGCATTCCTGATAGAAAGAAATTAGAAGAACTAGCCAAAAGAATGAAAGAAATGGATGAAACCAGTAATGCTGCTTTAAACTATGCTGAAGAAACTAATAACCCTGAGATTCCGTTCTTTTTCCAAAAAATGAATGGAGCTGAAATGCGTTCTCGTTGGGATATGCAGGATTTTCCACCAGATATACTTATTACAAATAATTCAATGTTAAGTATTATGATGATGCGGGAAGTTGACAGTGGAATTTTCGAGGAGACAAAGAAATGGCTTAAAGAAAGTGAAGAACACGTTTTTCACTTAATAATTGATGAATTACACTTATATAGAGGAACATCGGGAGCGGAAGTTTCTTACCTCTTAAAACTTTTATTAAATCGTCTAGATTTATATCCCTCTCATCCGCAACTAAGGATTTTAGCATCCAGTGCATCGTTGGAACCTGAGGGTGAAGACAGTCGGAAATTTCTAAAAGACTTTTTTGGAGTTGAAGGAGATAAATTTGAGATTATTCCTGGAACACCTGAGCAATTACCTATAAAAAGTAATACCTTCCTTCCATACGAACCTTTTATTAAGTTTAATGACGAATATGAAGAAAATGAAGAAATAGCAATAAATAACTTATTATCGAAATTAGGCAGTAAACTCACTGGAGTTAAAGGATTAAGGGAAGCTTTAGAGTCTGATCGTTTAAAGTTAGCAAATACAATGTTAAATGCTTGTAAATTTGATGATAGGATACGAGCTGTTTCCATAGATGACTTTACCAAAAGTCTATTTGGGGCAAATATCGATGAAATTGTAAGAAGAAAGGCAGTGAGTGGCTTATTTAAGGCTCGAACTATATGTGATACCTCCGATATGTTCAGTAGTTTACCTTCTTTCCGCTTCCATTGGTTTTTCCGTAATATAGAAGGTTTATGGGCATCCACCTTTAAAGAAAAAAGTGGGATGATGAGACCTGTAGGAAAGTTATACTCCAAACCAAGCATCATTGATGAAAATGGAAGTAGAATTTTAGAACTCTTATATTGTGAACAATGTGGGACAGTATTCTATGGAGGGAACCGCTTGAAGCTTCAAAATGGCAAAGTTGAAATGTTAATAACTTCACCTGATATAGAAGGCATTCCAGACCGAAATAAGAAAAATATGGTTGAACAAAGAAATTATGAAGAATATGCAATTTTTTGGCCAGTTGAAGATGGTGAAGAGTTACACAAGGAAGCGCGTACGTGGAACCAGTTAAAAAGAAAAAAAGAATGGGGCAAGGCAAAGGGTGAATGGAAACCTGCAAGTCTTAGTTCTTTAACTGGTACAGTAGAACTTACACATGAATATTCAGAAGACAATCCTTCAACATATATTAAAGGGTATAGTTATACTGTTGACAGTGATGAAACTAAGGATTTTAAATCATTACCATCTATTTGTCCTTGTTGTAATGCGGACTATTCAAATAGAAAATATTTAACTAGCCCAATACGAGGTTTTCGTACTGGTTTCTCAAAAGTCAGCCAAATCTTATCGAAGGAACTATTTTATCAACTTACAGAAAGAAGTGATAAAAAGTTAGTCGTCTTTTCGGATAGTAGGGAAGATGCAGCACAAATGTCTAATGGGGTAGAACGTAATCACTATAAAGACCTTTTTAGAGAAGTAGTAGTTGATGAACTCCGCTTAGCCACAATAGGAGAATCACAACTTTTAGAAGATCTTGAAGAAGGAAATGATTTATCACCTGAATCTAAAAGATACATTAGTGCTTATCCAAATGCAGAACAAAAAATAAGTGAATTATTAGAAGTAACTAAAAATGAACCCCCTCCTGCTTTTAGAAGATATTATGAAGAAGCTATAAAAGAGTTAGAAGTTATCCGAAACAAGAAAAATACATTGATTGTTTCTTGTAAAGAGTTAATATATCCCTCATCTGCCGATGATTGTGGAAGAATAGTTTCTAGGTTAATAGGATTAGGGGTTAATCCTGCTGGAAACGATATAAAAAACCAATCATTTTGGTGGGGAAATCAAGAACATCGCTGGACTGACCTATTTGATTTTAAAAAGCAGGCTTGGTTAAGTGACCTTCCGCCTGATACCGATAGATTCAAAAATCAAATTCGTGATAAAATTCGTAAAGAATTATGTGATCTACTTTTTAGCAGATTATATTTTGGTTTTGAATCATCTGGTTTAGGATACCCTATCATTTGTTTTGATAAGACCTTAATCGAAACTACATCAAGCACTCTAAAAATTGACCAAGAGATTATAAAGCAAATGTGTAATTCAACAATTAGAATATTAGGTGATATTTATCGTCATGATGGATCGGATTTTCCTTTGGATGACTGGGTAGAATATAGAAATGCAAAAAGTTCAATCAAGCACTATATAAATAATGTATGTGAAAAATTAGGGATTCCTACTAGTGACTATCAAGTAGTTGGTGAAAAAGTATTCAATATATTAAAAAATTCTGGTCATACTGGAGTGATTATATCTACCGACCAACTTCAAATTAAGGTAGCAGCGGAAGAAGACCCTTATTGGGAATGTTCAAAATGTAAAAGACCTCACCTTCATGAGTCTGCTGGTATTTGTACTAATTGTAATTCGGAACTGGAAGAAAAACCGAATGGAGAATGTAGTGAATTAATGAGTCGAAACTATTTAGCATTCATGGCAACTGATGAAAGAGTGCCTATTCGTTTACATTCTGAAGAGCTAACAGCTCAAACTGATAATCAAGGGGCCCGACAGCGTTTATTCCGTGGGATATTACTGGATACAGAGGGTGATACAAATATTAAGGAAGTAGACGAGATTGATATTCTTAATGTAACAACGACAATGGAAGTAGGTGTGGATATAGGTAGTCTACAAGCCGTGATGTTGGCTAATATGCCTCCGATGCGATTTAATTATCAACAGCGAGTAGGGCGTGCAGGGAGACGTGGACAAGCTTTTTCTTATGTTTTGACACTTTGCCGTGGAGGAAGAAGCCATGACGACCATTATTTTGAGAACCCTTCTGCTATTACTGGTGATCCACCACCTGTACCTTTTGTAACAATTGAACAGCCTCCTATTATTAAGAGACTTTTAGTCAAGGAGTGTTTAAGGAAAGCTTTTAAAGAAATCGGTGTTCAATGGTGGGATGGTCCTAGTGATCCTCCTGATAGTCATGGAGAATTTGGGTATAAATCTGATTGGGGTAATAATAAAAATAAGATTTATGGCTGGCTTCAATCAAATTCAAAAGCAATAAAAGATATAATTACCTGTCTTCTTCCTCCTTGGCAAGCTGGAGAAAACAGTGTTAAAAATTATTTAAATTATATTCAAAATGAATTAATAAAAGATATTGATGAATGTTCAGCTAACCCTGAACTAGTGGGAAAAGGCTTGGCTGAATGCCTTGCGGAGGGTGCGAAGTTACCAATGTTTGGTATGCCGACGCGAACAAGATTGTTTTATCATGGTTTTGATAGCTCTAATAATCCACAAACAATTGACCGTGATATAGAAATGGCAATTAGTGAATTTGCACCTGGAGCTCAGAAAACAAAGGATAAAGCAATTCATACTGCAATTGGATTTACGGCCCCTCTCTTAAAAAGAGAAGGAAAATGGCAAACAGTGGATGAAAATGCATTGCCACAACAGAGTAGATACCAAATTGCTCACTGTTCTAATTGCGGATATATGAAGGTAGACCAGGATTTAGAAGAATGTTCTAATTGTGGAATGAGTAAAGGTGAAGAATTTAGAGTATATAACGTAGCTATACCTCAAGCATTCAGATCCGACTTTTCTAAGGGAAGTGACGCTAGAGAAGAAGATAGGGTTATTTCAGGTGCTCCTTCTAGCATAGCTGAGGGAAAACAAGTTAATTTTAATAGAGTAGAAGGTAATAAC
Organism: Alkalihalobacillus bogoriensis ATCC BAA-922; assembly: GCF_000621445.1. Taxonomy (GTDB): domain Bacteria; phylum Bacillota; class Bacilli; order Bacillales; family Bacillaceae_F; genus Bacillus_AO; species Bacillus_AO bogoriense. The sequence goes on from NZ_JHYI01000044.1 coordinate 23,152, forward strand.
GTTCAAATAAGCTTGAGTAGTGATGGACGTGTATGGAGAATTAATGATAATGGTAGGAGTTTATTTAAGGGGGGATTAATAACAACTAACCATACAAAAACAACTAGTGGTAGAGATAAGAGATATTTTACTTTTAAAGGGCAATGGGTACTAGAAGACTATAAATATGTTAGTGATCAAGACTTTATTACTAATGAAGAGATAGGAATTGCAAGCTCAAAAACAACTGACTTATTGCGCATTAAACCAATTATTAATAATAATGGACTAAATTTTGACCCAATTAATGTAACTGCAAAAGCTGCCTTATATTCTGCAGCTTTTCTACTCCGCTCAGTAGTTGCCGAAAAACTAGATATAGATGCAGATGAAATCGAAATTTCCCAATGTATAAGATCGGATATTGGAGATGGGAGTTTCGTTGGTGAAATTATTTTGAGTGACCGCTTACCAAATGGGGCAGGTTTTGTACGTTGGCTTGAAAATAACTGGACAGATGTATTAGAAGAGGTTGTTTCCCAAACTGGAAATCAGTCTTTTATAAATTATTTAATTAGTGAAAAGCATAATTGTAGTACTGCTTGCTATGGTTGTTTAATGAATTATAGAAATATGCAGTATCATGGTTTATTAGATTGGCGTTTAGGGCTTGCTTATTTAAGGAGCATGTTTGATTCAGCATACCACTGTGGAATAAATGGAGACTTTTCTACACCTGAGTTAAAGGGATGGCTGCAACTAGCTGAAGTTTTAGCCGAACGATTCTCTTCCTTTTTCAATTATGAGCCAACCAAGTGGGCTGGCATTCCTGGAGTAAAAGCAGGAAACCGAAAAATCATTTTTACACATCCGTTGTGGGACTATTCAAATCCTATTGGTGTGCTTGCTGATGCAGTTGTTGCTACCGGTGCAGATTTGGATTCTTTAGACTTTATAGATACTTTTAATCTTATAAGACGTCCAGGTTGGTGCCATGAAAATTTAGGAGGAACAGTGGATGAGGATGATCAAGTCTGGTGGTAATTTGCCATCATCAGTAAACATTGCTCCACTAAGAAGGGTCTCGCCAAGTCGGTTTTTTAGAATGAATTGCTGTAGATTAAGAGAAGTCTTAATATCAAATAATAATGAGAAATTACTACCTTCCTCTCCAAATATGTACTTTGGTATTACAGCACATAACTTTCTTCAGAATGTTGGGAGAGGTAATATAACTAAAGAAGACTTTGATAATGAATGGTTATCCTCAATAACTGAAGTAGAAAGACAAATGTTAGGGACGAAGGAGGAATACTTAGTTCCGTTAAATAAGTCTCTAAGAAAGTATGAACTTAAAAAAAGGTTATTATTTAAAGAAGCATCTGAATTGATAGAAGTTGTTGGTGGAAAGTATAAGTCTAACAATAAAACGTTTCCAGGGGTTGAAAGATGGTTTGAGACGGGTGACAGGATTGTTGGGGGCTATATTGATAAACTGGCATTTACTGATTCAGGTATTGAAATAATTGACTATAAGACTGGGTCAATTTTTAATAATGATAATCATGAGATTAAAGAAGAATATAAATATCAAATGCTCCTTTATGCAGCATTACTTTATGAAAATTTAAATGAGTGGCCATCTGCTCTTAAAGTTTACGGTCTAAATGGGGTTATACATTCAATCAATTACTCTAAAGAAGAATGTATAAAGGTATTAAATAGAGCAAAAGAAATGTTTTATGAAATAAATGAATTAATTTTGAAGAATGATGATTTCATTGAATTGCAAAGATATTTAGCTAATCCAGCTCCAGGGAATTGTCAATATTGTGAATTCAGACCAGTTTGTAATTCTTATTGGGAGAAAAGAGAACAGAGTCCCCATATAAATTGGAGTCATGATATAAGAGGTCATTTTGAAAGTCTTAAAACTTTAGGGAATGGAACTCTTTTATTAAAAGTTAAATCTGCTACAAGTATTTTTAAAGTTAGGGGATTAAATCCTGGTAGGCATTTAATACCAGAAGGAAGTTTTTTTAGTATTTATAATTTGTTAGCAGATACAAACTATAATTGTTTTAGAGAGAAGTTAACAACAATGATTTATACAAATCAACAAGACATGTAGAATTCTCAAACAGGACATTATATCTGAACCCAACATTCAAATTGTTGGGTTTTTTGGTAAAATTGGTTTATTCTATCGAGATGTATCAGTGCTTAATATACTCTGCCGATTGCTAGCTACATCAGTTGGTATAATTACAATGATAAATGCATTATAGGAAGGTGAGTGTAAGATGGTTGTTTCTTTTGCGGATTTACCAAATTCAGATTTGATAGTAGATGAATTATACCTTGGAGGAGGTAGTGGTAACCTTTCTGATGAAGTTTTAAGTAAGCTTATGTATGTTGAAAATTCAGGAGGTTTTAGAGTAAGAGGGAATAAAAAAAATTTTGACTTGAAGTATGTTGTACTTTTTACAACAGGAGGAGAGATTGATTGGATAGATGAAATTGACATTGAAAATGGAAAATTCACTTATTTTGGAGATAATAAAAAGCCAGGAAGAGAACTTCATGACCTTAGAAACAAGAAAATGGGAAATATTATACTAAGGGAATGCTTTAATCGACTACATAGTGGTGATCGAAGTGAAATTCCGCCGTTTTTTATCTTCTCTAAAGAAACTGGTAGAAATGTAAGGTTTAGAGGTTTAGCTGTTCCAGGGTATGAAGGAATGACAGCTAATGAGGATTTAGTAGCGATTTGGAGTATAAAGGAAGGGTGTAGGTTTCAAAATTATAAATCAATTTTTACTATTTTAGATGTTAGCTCTATATCTAGAGAATGGATTAAGGATTTACTTGATGACAATGGTTTAATGAGTAAACATGTACCGAAAGTATGGAAAGATTGGAAAATAAGTGGAACCTATAAACCGCTTAAAGCTATAAAATCAACAGAATATAGAAGAAAACAAGAGCAGATCCCTACTTCAAAAAATGATTTAGAAATTATTGAAACAATTTATTATTATTTTAAAACTGGTCAGGCATTCGAACCATGTGCGGGTCAAATAGCACAATTAATGGATTTAAATATAATTAATTATGATGTAACAAGGGCTACACGAGATGGCGGTAGAGACATTGTGGGTAAATATCGAATTGGATTAGAGTCTAGCTCCATATTAGTAGATTTTGCATTAGAAGCTAAAAGATACGCATTAGGTTCAGGTGTTGGTGTAAAAGAAACGTCAAGATTAATATCCCGATTACGTCACAGACAGTTTGGTATATTGGTCACTACTTCATATGTAGATGAATACACTTATAAAGAAATTGTAGAAGATCAACATCCAATAGTTATTATTTCTGCAATTGAAATCGTATCAATATTAAAAAGATCCGGATATAAAACTAAAGAAACTGTCCTTAAATGGCTTCAAGCAAACTTTAATAGGGAGTAAAAAATATTTTTTTCTATTTTCAGGGTTAAAGGAGAGAGCAAAGTATTACCGCGCTTTCTCCTTTTTCACTTGTTAATGACGTTCCAAAGTGTCTGGAACTTGATGGCGCTAATTGTCCTAAAACTGACGGATTCACTGTCCAAAATGAAAGGGAAGCACTTGACGGCTCCCCTAAGATTCTTTCACATCAACTTGATACGTTTCATTTTTCTTGAGATAAAACCTTACGTCATTTCGACCAGTAAGGATATACCAATCCCTTCCAAGTTCCAAGCGACAAGGAAGCGTCCGACCATATCCTAGATGAAGATCAAACCAGTCTCCGCAACGCATCTTATACCCTTTATTTTCTCCCCAAATGACAACCCAACAATCCAACTCTTCATGATAAGT
>NZ_JHYI01000045.1 GCF_000621445.1 Alkalihalobacillus bogoriensis ATCC BAA-922
TGAAAGGCCTCTAGACGGATTATAAATTGTGTGAATCCACGTATATCAGAATGCCAACCGGTGTTAAAAATATTTTGCCTTCGTGCCGTGTGCTTACCCTTCCTTCTCTTCTTTACAGCATCTCAATTGGACGATAGCTCGTCAAGGAAAGCACTTGACAACCTATCGTCCAATTGAGTGGGAGTTGTTAAGGTCGAAGGAAATAGTCTAACCAGATTGGTTAATCTAAAAAAAGAAGCAACAAGGTTCTTTTATTAAGGTTGCCCAAAAACGTAAAAAAGTGGGGGGGACTTGACAGTTTTGTTCATATCAGCGGAACAAATGTCCGTTAGCCTCACCCTTCCGGTCAGACCGTGCCAACTCCCATAAAAAAGCACATCACGGCGATTACGTCATGTGCTTTTTTTTGTTTAAATATGCTTGTATTAAAAAAGGAACTTTTTCTTTTGTAACAGTTAAAAATTGCTCAATAAAAGGAAAATCTGTTTCTGGATAATATCGAAATAATTCTGACCACCATTCTACTTCATAACGACAAATCATACTTAAATTGTAAAGGATTAGATAATGACATAATAATTCAGGAATCCCTATATAGTCATCACGAGAGCGAGGAAGATACAAGTTTCCGTCTTGTGAATATAGAAAAGGGTTTGAATAGATTGGAGAAATTACATTCTTTATTGAAAAAGTAAAAGTATCCTTGCTTTCTTGTACGGAATTTTTATCCAGTTTTAGCCCACGGTTTGTAAGAAATTCAATATAACTTGAAGAACTTAAGTGGAAGTCATCAAGCAAAGAATTAGGGACTGTCACAAATTGATTTTTTAAATCAACAAGGTAAGCTATTTTTTTGTGTGTGAAATGGTAAAATAAAGGATGAAGCTCAGGGAGTTGCTTAAGAAGCTGATTCATTTTATACTTCTCACCAGTTACTTGTTCAAAGTGAAAAAGTTGAGATGAGAAATGAGAGAGTAACCCATTTTTCTGAATTTTCACTTCATCTTGTAAAAATACATATTGGATTTTTTTTCTCTTTCTCGTTGTCACACCATGAGCCAACACTTGACTATTTTCGGGATAGTGAGGATCTGTAGTTAAAATGCAAGCTTTCATTAGCTGGACCATTCCATAAAAAAGGAGCATAGGTTGTATTTCTATTGGTGCATTATCTGCTTGCTCATAGTATTTTTTTGCATGTTCCAAGTGGTAAATATAAGGGTAGCAATTCGTAAAAGCAAGCTTCTCAGCGTCTTCTAACTGTAATGACTCATACGACGTTTGTAAGTATGACTGAGAAAAAGAAGCTGAATGGAATTTTGAAAAATGATTCCAAATTGTCAATTCCTCCTTACGTAAAAAGAGTGATTTCAAGCAAACTAAATTGTAAGAATTATTTGACTTAATTTCCTTTCTTGACAGTAGTTTAACCAATTGTTAAGCTACAAATAATATTTTAGACGAAAAATTACATTTTGGAGAGGTAGTGAAAGTGAAGTGTGGGAAAATAAATTTCAAAAAGAAGGGTTAACCTTTGATGATGTTCTCCTAGTGCCACGTCGTTCAGACATTTTGCCACGTGAGGTTGAGGTGAAAACAAAACTTTCGAATAATATTACATTAAACATTCCAATTATTAGTGCAGGGATGGATACAGTGACGGAAGCAGAGATGGCGATTGCCATCGCTCGTGAAGGTGGTCTTGGGATTATTCATAAGAATATGTCCATTGAAGAACAAGCAGAACAAGTCGATCGTGTAAAGCGTTCTGAAAGTGGTGTTATTACAAATCCATTTTATTTAACAGCACAACATAAAGTTTCTGATGCTGAACATTTAATGGGGAAATTTAGAATTTCAGGTGTACCGATTGTAGATAATGCTCAAAAACTAGTTGGGATATTAACAAACCGTGATTTACGTTTCATTGAAGATTATAATATCTTAATTGATGAAGTCATGACAAAAGAAAATCTAGTTACCGCACCTGTAGGAACGACTCTCCAAGAAGCAGAGAAAATTTTACAAAAACATAAAATTGAAAAATTACCTCTTGTCGATAATGATGGCATTTTAAAAGGGTTAATCACAATTAAAGATATTGAAAAAGTCATTCAATTCCCTAACTCAGCAAAAGATAGTCAAGGTCGATTGGTTGTTGGAGGAGCAGTAGGTGTTACTGCTGATGCCATTACAAGAGTTGAAGCATTAGTAAAAGCTGGTGTAGATATTATTGTCATTGATACAGCACATGGTCACTCTAAAGGGGTACTAGAAAAAGTAAAAGAAATTCGTACCGCTTTTCCAAATTTAGATATCATTGCTGGAAATGTAGCGACAGCAGAAGCTACAAGAGATTTAATTGAAGCTGGAGCAAACATTGTGAAAGTCGGAATTGGACCAGGTTCAATTTGTACAACTCGAATTATCGCAGGAATTGGTGTCCCACAAATAACAGCGGTATATGACTGTGCGACAGAAGCAAAAAAACATGGTGTGCCTATTATTGCTGACGGGGGCATAAAATTCTCAGGAGATATTGTAAAAGCTCTTGCTGCAGGTGGACATGCTGTTATGTTAGGAAGTTTACTTGCTGGTGTGTCGGAAAGTCCGGGGGAAAGAGTTATTTATCAAGGAAGACAATTTAAAGTTTATCGTGGAATGGGTTCTATTGGAGCAATGGAAAAAGGCAGTAAAGACCGTTATTTTCAAGAAAATAATCAAAAGCTTGTACCAGAAGGAATTGAAGGTAGAATTCCATATAAAGGACCTTTATCTGATACCATCCACCAATTAGTCGGTGGAATTCGTTCAGGTATGGGCTATTGTGGAACAAAAACATTAGATGAATTACGATTGGATACTCAATTTGTACGAATTACAGGAGCAGGATTAAGAGAAAGTCATCCTCATGATGTGCAAATTACAAAAGAAGCACCAAATTACTCAGTTCATAACTAAATCAACCTTGCCAATGTGAATAGATAGGTATTTTACCTATCTATTTTTTTGTTGTAAGTTATGATAAAATATCGTTTATGGAAATCAACTCGGAGGTGCACATAGTGAAAGTTCAAGCAAATAAAGGAATTCTCTTCTTAGTCATAGCAATGATGGTGTCGGCACTGTTTTTTCAGCAGCCACTACAAGCAAATGCAGCATTTGATGTTGAGGCAGAAGCAGCTATTTTAGTAGATGCAAACTCAGGAAAAATTTTGTATCAAAAAAATGCAGATGCGAATTTACACATTGCAAGTATGACAAAAATGATGAGTGAGTATTTAATACTAGAAGCGATTGCAGAAAATCGTTTAACTTGGGATCAAACGGTGCCAATAAGTAATTTTGTAAGACAATTATCTTTATATACAGACCTTTCCAATGTACCACTTCGTCAAGATGAAACGTATACGGTGAAGGAATTGTATGAATCCGTTGCTATTTATTCAGCAAATGCTTCTACAATAGCGATTGCAGAATTAATGTATGGTTCAGAAGCTGGATTTGTCCAAGCTATGAATGACAAAGCTGAAGAACTCGGGTTGGAAGAATATATGTTTGTCAATTCGACTGGATTAAACAATAGTGATTTATTAGGACAACATCCACAAGGGACAGCAGCAGATGAGGAAAACAGGATGTCTGCAAAGGCAACGGCTAAATTAGCGTATCATTTAATTACGGATTATCCTGAAGTGTTAGAAACAGCTAGTATTCCAACAAAGATATTTAAAGAAGGAACAGATGATGCCATTCATATGATGAACTGGAATTGGATGTTACCTACGATTGAAACACAACATGACTATGAAGGAATTGACGGCTTAAAAACCGGATTTACATTAAATGCTGGCAACTGTTTTACAGCAACGGCTGAAAGGAATGGGGTTCGACTAATTTCCGTCGTGATGGGAACCGCTTCTCGCGCGGATCGTTTCAATGAAACTGAGAAGCTATTAAATTATGGCTTTAATCAGTTTGAAACGGTTGAGCTTGTTCCTGCGGGTTACCAAGGAGAAGAGCCGGTACTACCAGTCGTAAGTGGAAAAGAAAAAGAAGTGGCAGTTGCTACAGAAGAAGCTTTGTCTTTGTTAATTAAGACGGGTGAAGAACAATTATATAGCCCGGTTATTACATTTTCAGATGAAGACTTAGTTGCTCCACTAGAACAAGGTGAAGTAGTTGGTACGTTAACTGTTCAATATGACGGTGAAGGAAGTATTGAATATTTAGTAGCAAATCAAAAAGACCAAGTCAATATCGTGACAATAGAGGCAGTAGAACGTGCAGGATGGTTTTCACGAACATTAGGTTCTATTGGAGGATTCTTTTCAAGCATTTGGACAAGTGTTTCTGAAACAGTAAAAGGTTGGTTCTAATCGGTTATTATTGGCGTTACAAGAGAAAAATGGTACAATGAATAGTGGAAAAAATAAATATACTGTATGAAGAATAGTAATGGTAGAAAATGTACAATATAAACAGCAGTATAGGTGAACGGTATAGGAGGAATCAATTATGGTAGAAGTAGGAACAGACAGAGTAAAACGTGGTATGGCTGAAATGCAAAAAGGTGGCGTCATTATGGACGTTATTAATGCAGAACAAGCAAAGATTGCAGAAGAAGCAGGAGCAGTTGCAGTAATGGCACTAGAGCGGGTACCAGCAGATATTCGTGCAGCTGGTGGAGTCGCACGTATGGCAGACCCTACAATTGTTGAAGAAGTAATGAATGCAGTATCGATTCCTGTCATGGCTAAATGCCGTATCGGTCATATTGTAGAAGCTCGTGTCCTTGAATCCCTTGGTGTGGATTATATTGATGAAAGTGAAGTATTAACACCTGCAGATGAAGTATACCATCTAGATAAAAGTGCATACACGGTCCCATTTGTATGTGGAGCACGTGATATTGGAGAAGCTGCTCGTCGTATCGGTGAAGGTGCTTCGATGTTACGTACAAAAGGTGAGCCAGGTACAGGAAACATCGTTGAAGCTGTTCGTCATATGCGCATGATTCAAGCTCAAATTCGTAAAGTCATTTCCATGTCAAAAGATGAGTTAATGACAGAAGCGAAAAACACAGGTGCACCATATGAAATTTTAGTTCAAATTAAAGAAGCGGGAAAACTTCCGGTTGTTAACTTTGCTGCTGGTGGTGTAGCGACTCCTGCTGATGCTGCGTTAATGATGCAATTAGGAGCAGATGGTGTATTTGTAGGTTCAGGTATCTTCAAGTCAGACAACCCTGAAAAATTCGCTCGTGCGATTGTAGAAGCAACTACGCATTTTGAAGATTATAAATTAATCGCTGAACTATCAAAAGACCTTGGTACAGCGATGAAAGGTATTGAAATTTCTTCACTAAACCCTTCTGAACGTATGCAAGAACGTGGTTGGTAAGTTTTGTTAACAACAAAACTCCATGTAAAGAGAAAGGGAGTTTGTTATGGTTAAAATTGGAGTACTCGCTTTGCAAGGAGCCGTACGTGAACATGCAAAGTGTCTAGAGTCACCTGGTACAGAAGTGATTATCGTAAAAAAAGTAGAGCAATTAGATGACATCGATGGACTAGTTTTCCCTGGTGGAGAAAGTACAACGATGCGAAAATTAATTGATAAATATGGTTTTTTTGAGCCACTTAAACAATTTGGCGAGCAAGGAAAACCTATATTTGGTACTTGTGCGGGTTTAATCCTAATGTCTAAGAATATTGTTGGTCAGCCAGAAGGTCATCTAGGCTTTATGGATATGACAGTGCAAAGAAATGCGTTTGGTCGCCAGCGAGAAAGTTTTGAAACAAACTTAATCGTAACCGGTGTAGGTGACGATGTTCGTTCCGTCTTTATCCGTGCACCACTTATTGTAGAAGTTGATGAAACGGTTGAAATTCTATCTAAGTTTAAAGATGAGATCGTAGTCGCAAAACAAGACCATTACTTAGCTTGTTCTTTTCATCCTGAATTAACAGATGACCATCGTTTTCATCAGTATTTTGTAGAGATGGTAAAACAAGCGAAAGAAAAACAATAAAATGAAAAAGCGTTGAAAGGAACTAGTAGCAGTAACGACATCACTAGAGAGACGGTGGTTGGTGAAAACCGTTATGTACTTATTGTGAATCCATCCTTGAGTAAAATAAGGAACATCAGATGATTAGTAATTATTTTCGGTAGTCACCGTTATTGACTTAAGTGGTAAACGACCATCTCGTTTACAACAAGGGTGGCAACGCGGGTGCTCTCGTCCCTTTTTTGGGACGAGGGCTTTTTCTATGTTTTTTAACTAGTAGAAATTGGATATATTTTTTAATACAATAAAAAAATACAGTGTTGTACTATTTAGGAGGTTATTTTATGTTAGATATTAAAGTACTACGAAGTCAGTTTGATGAAGTAAAGGAAAAATTAGCGAGTAGAAATGAAGATATTTCTGGATTAGATGCATTTTTGCCGTTAGATGAAAAAAGAAGGTCAATCATTGTCGATGTAGAAGAAAAAAAGCAACAACGAAATCAAGTTTCTCAGGAAGTGGCTCAGTTAAAGCGGGAGAAGAAAGATGCCGACCATTTAATAAAGGAAATGAAGCAAGTTTCAGATGAAATCAAAAGATTAGACGATGAGTTACGTGAAGTTGAAGCCCAACTGGACGAGATTATGATGCGTTTGCCAAATATCCCACATGACTCTGTGCCAATTGGCCAAACAGAGGATGATAATGTAGAAATTCGAACATGGGGAGACAAACCACAGTTTTCTTATGAGCCTGAGCCACATTGGGATATCGCTACGAAATTAGGAATTCTAGATTTTGAAAGAGCTTCTAAAGTAACGGGTAGTCGATTTGTTTTTTATAAAGGATTAGGAGCAAGATTAGAACGCGCTTTGATTAATTTTATGATGGATTTACACCAAGATGAGCATGGGTATGAAGAAGTACTTCCACCATATATGGTAAACCGTGCAAGCATGACAGGGACTGGCCAGCTTCCGAAATTTGAAGAAGATGCATTTAAAATTCGTGAAGAAGATTATTTTTTAATTCCGACTGCCGAAGTTCCCGTTACGAATTTACATCGTGATGAAATTCTTCAAGCAGAGCAATTACCGATTAGCTATACGGCTTATAGTGCAAATTTCCGCTCTGAGGCAGGTTCTGCAGGAAGAGATACAAGAGGATTAATTCGTCAGCACCAATTTAATAAAGTAGAACTTGTACGCTTCGTCAAACCTGAAGATTCTTATGCGGAACTAGAAACATTAACAGGCCATGCGGAAAAAGTATTACAGCTGCTGAAATTACCTTATCGAGTCATGAGTATGTGCACAGGGGATTTAGGATTTACCGCAGCGAAAAAGTATGATTTAGAGGTGTGGTTACCAAGCTACAATACGTATCGTGAAATTTCTTCTTGTAGTAATTTTGAAGATTTTCAAGCAAGACGTGCCAACATCCGTTTTCGTAGAGAAGCAAAAGGAAAAACAGAATTCGTTCATACATTAAACGGTTCAGGCTTAGCACTAGGAAGAACAGTTGCAGCCATTATAGAAAATTATCAACAACAAGATGGTTCTATTCTTGTACCGGAAGTGTTACAACCATATATGAGAACAGATAAAATAACATTAAGCTAAACGCAGTGGCTGTCGAGTAAAAATCGACAGCCCTTTTATTACATTCCTAATATAATTTACAAAAAGTACAAACGTAAGTTCTTATTTTTACACTTCACATGGATAAAATTATTAATTTCGTAATAAAAAAAATAAATAATTTTGAAATTCGCAAAAAAAAAATTTTGTAAATTTTAGTTCTTGAAAGGGCTTCCAATGCTTATATATAAGTAGATTGTTAGATTTTGTTACAATAAAATAAGCTGATAACAAAAAACGAATATTGCATTAATTAATAGAATTACTTATAATAGCGTTATCTGATAAAAACATTTACGAAATTTACAGAAAATTTAAATCTAATTGAAGTAAATCGTAGTTTTTTTTGCAGTCCATAGTTTTGATTACGTAAAGAGATGTGATGATATGGGAAAATTAGATCATATAGACTTTGCTATTTTAGGATATTTACAAGAGAATGGCAAACGTTCTTATACTGAAATTGCTAGATTACTTGACGTCAGTGAAGGAACGATTCGTACTCGAATAAATCGGATGTTAAAAGAAGATGTATTTGAATTTGTCATTCATACGAATCCAAATAAAATTGGCCTACATGTCCAAGCGATTATTGGGATTTCTACAAAACTAGGAATGCAAGAAGAAATTGCCATCCAGTTAAATAGGTACAGTGAAGTGCGTTTTGTAGGCGCATTTTCAGGCAGACATGATATTATTATTCAAGCCTATTTTAAAAATAATGAGGATTTAGTCTTTTTTGTAAATAAAAAACTGGCAAAAATTGATGGAATTGTAAGTGCTGACGTAAATATAGAGTTGAAGCAGTTCAAAGATTCCTTTTCATATGTACCGTAAGGCGAGAGAGAGAAAAATCAGTGTGCTTATAATTTCATTTTTCTAAATATTATAAATGCACTAAATACTGAGAAGATAGAGGTGAATCAGTTGTCAAAGCAAAGCTTGTTAGAAGTAAAAGACTTAAAAACATATTTCTATATAGATAACAAGGTCGCTAAAGCAGTTGATGGTGTTTCGTTTCATATCGAAAAAGGGGAAACACTTGCTTTAGTTGGGGAGTCAGGAAGTGGGAAAAGTATCACATCCCTATCAGTGATGAGACTCATCCCAGAACCACCAGGTAAGATTGAAAAAGGTAGTAGCGTTAAGTTAGACGGAAAAGAATTATTAAGTTTGTCAGATAAAGAAATGACAAATGTTCGTGGTAATGACATTGGTATGATTTTCCAAGAACCGATGACATCATTAAATCCGGTATTTACAATCGGGAATCAAATTGCAGAACCGTTAATGAAACATAAAAAAATGAAAAAGAAAGAAGCCTATGTAAAAGTAGTGGAGCTTCTTAAATTAGTAGGATTTCCTAGAGCAGAAGAAATGGTTCATGAATATCCGCACCAATTATCAGGTGGGATGAGACAGCGTGTCATGATTGCGATGGCGTTATCCTGTAATCCGAAGCTGTTAATTGCCGATGAGCCGACAACAGCACTAGATGTAACGATTCAAGCACAAATTCTTGATTTAATGATTGATATGAAAGAAGAGTTTGGTTCTTCGATTTTAATGATTACCCATGATTTAGGAGTAGTTGCTGAAGTAGCTGACCGCGTTATCGTTATGTACGGTGGTCAAATTGTGGAAGAAGCAGAAGTAAAAGAATTATTTACAAATGCAAAGCACCCATATACAGTCGGATTATTAGAAAGTATGCCGACGATTGACCAAGAAAAAGAACGCTTAGAATCGATTCCTGGTATGGTTCCACCAGCACACGCTTTTCCAGAAGGTTGTCGTTTTGCTCCACGCTGTAAGCATGCTACCGAAGAATGTACGAAAGAGGTACCGTTGCTAGTCGAGGACGAGCCTGGACATAAAGTACGATGTGTTCTCTTTTACGGGGAAGGAAAGGAGTAAAACATGTCTAATACAGAAAATCAAAAAGAAAAATTAGTAGAGGTCAAAAATTTAAAAAAGTACTTTCCTGTTAAAGGAGGACTTTTGCAACGTACTGTTGGTTACGTCAAAGCTGTTGATGATGTCAGCTTTGATATTTATAAAGGTGAAACATTAGGTATCGTAGGAGAATCTGGTTCTGGTAAATCAACATTAGGTCGAGTCATTTTACGATTGCTAGACCCAACTGAAGGTACGATTACATTTGAAGGAACAGATATATCCAATCTTCGCCAAGGAAAAATTCGCCCATTACGAAAAGATATGCAAATGGTGTTTCAAGACCCGTATGCATCATTAAATCCGAGAATGAGTGTCGGTGAACTGATTGAAGAGCCGATGTTAGTCCAAAAAACATTAGGCAAAAAAGAAAGAAAAGAAATGGTCATTGAGCTGTTGCAAAAAGTAGGTCTTGGACCAGAAGCGCGTTTGAAATATCCACATGAATTTTCGGGTGGACAAAGACAGCGGATTGGAATTGCAAGAGCACTTTCGACAAAGCCAAAGTTCATTATTGGTGACGAGCCAGTTTCAGCCCTTGATGTTTCCGTACAGTCTCAAGTATTAAATATTATGGATGATTTACAAGATGACTTTGACTTAACGTATTTATTTATTGCCCATGACTTAAGTGTTGTAAAACACATAAGTGATAGAGTAGCTGTTATGTATCTAGGCCGTATTGCAGAAATTGCACCTAAACATTCTTTATATGACAAACCGCTACATCCGTACACACAAGCATTGATTTCAGCTGTGCCATCTACAGATGTAACGAAAAAGAAAGAAAAAATTAAGTTAACAGGAGAATTACCAAGTCCGTCTAATCCACCAACCGGTTGTTCTTTCCATACACGCTGTCCTCATGCACATGACAGATGTCACGTAGAACGACCAGAATTAACGGACATGGGAGATGGCCATTTTGTTGCTTGTCACCTATACACTGAACCTGAACCAAAAATAGAACCAGAAACAGTGTAATGTGAGCAAAAATGAAGTGAACTATTTTAGGAGGTGGTGGCTTCAAAGAGAAAGAGTGAAAAGAGCTTCGACTATGTATTGGGATTAACAAAAAAAATAACAGGGGGAAACAAACACATGAATAAGAAAAGTTTATTGTTTATGTTAGTTGCTTTACTTACGTTTGGGATGATCCTTGCTGCTTGTGGCGGTAATGGAGAAGACCCAACAACTGAAGAGCCTACAGAAGCACCTGCAGAAGGTGAAGGCGAAGGAACTGCTGGCGAACCACAACAAGGTGGAACAGTAACAGCTGCAATGTTCTCAGCACCTGGACATCAGTTCAACCCGATTTTCTATTCAGATTCTTATGAAGCAAACATCTTAGATTTCACACATGAAGCATTAGTAACATTAGATGAAAACCTTGAGTTCATTCCATCTTTAGCAAAAGATTGGGAGTTCAATGATGATTTCACAGAGTTAACTTACTTTTTAGAAGAAGGCGTTAAATGGCATGATGGTGAAGAATTTACTGCAGAAGACGTAGTATTCACATATACGGCTATTGCTGACCCAGAATATACAGCAGCTGGTGGTGTACGTGTTGACTACGTAAACCAATTAGTTGGCTATGAAGAGTATGTTGCTGGTGAAACAGATACATTTGAAGGTGTAAAAGCAGATGGTGACTATACAGTGACTTTCTATTTTAAAGAGCCTAGTATTACTGCTTTACAATATACAAGTTTTATGATTATTCCTGCACACATTTTTGAAGGTGTAGATGTAGCAGATATGCCAGAACATACAGCTTCTCGTAATGCTGGTGAAGTCATTGGTACTGGTCCTTTTAAATTTGCACAAATGCAAGAAGGCGAGCAATATGTTCTTGAGCGTCATGATGACTACTGGCAAGGTACTCCTTACCTTGATCGTGTAGTATGGCGTGTTGTTGATAACGCGATTATGACTGGTTTACTTCAAAACGAAGAAATTGACATGGTAGGACTTCCTGGTGGAGTACCGGCAGCGGATGCAGCTGATGTAGACGCTATGCCAAATGTAACATTAGTTCAAGACCAAGATTTCGGTTACCAATACCTTGGATTTAAATTACACCATTCTGAAGGTGAGCAATCTGACTGGACTGACAAATCAGGTTGGGTAGAAAATGAAAAACTAAAAGATGTAGAAGTTCGTCAAGCGATTGCTTATGCTATTAACCGTCAAGGTTTTGTTGATGGGTTAATGCATGGTCAAGGTGTTGTGTTAAACGCACCATTCCCTGAAGCTTCTTGGGCTTATAACCCTGATGCTGTAAATCAATATGAGTGGAGTGCTGATAAAGCAAACGAGTTACTTGATGCGGCTGGTTATAAAGATACAAATGGTGATGGTTTCCGTGAAGACCCGAACGGCAACGAGTGGGTTCTTAACTTAGACTATCCAACTGGTAACGAAACTCGTGAGCGTACAGCTCCAATCATCGTTGAAAACTTAGCTGAAGTTGGAATTAAAGTAGACATGAGAAGCCCTCGTGAAGCTGCTGCTCACTTTGAGTTAGTTGAGCGTAACGATACAGACTGGGATATGTACCTAGCTGGGTGGGGACTTTCAACTGGAGACCCAGATCCATCTGGTATCCACAGATCAACGGCACCATACAACTACTTACGTTGGGATGATGCACATAGTGATGAGTTGTTAGATGCTGCACTTAAAGCTCCAGAAGCATTTGAACTTGAGTACCGTCAAGAAATTTACAACGACTGGGCTAAATATTACTCAGAGCAACTTCCAGCTGTACCGTTATACAGTGCTAACGTAAACGTTGCATTCAATAACAAGTTCCATGGCTGGACTGTAAAACCACGTATGGTTAATGCGGATTCTCACTTATGGTGGGTTGAACAATAATTCATAACAAGTAGAAGTTCAAGGGTGCATGGTCTAGACCTGCTGTGCACCCCCTTTTACTGTGTAGGAGGAGGACAATCATGTATAAATACATCATTCGAAGGGTCTTGCAATTCATACCTATGCTTTTTGTCGTGACAATTGTCATTTTTGCACTTGCTCACGCTGCACCCGGAGACCCATTATCTGGAGAGATATTAGATCCAAATATTCCACATGAAGTGTTGGAAGAGCGAAGAGAAGCATTAGGATTAAATGATCCTATTTATGTTCAATATTGGAATTGGTTATCTTCAGTTGCTAAAGGTGACTTTGGTCAATCTATGCATTATACAGGTCGTTCAGTAAGTGAATTAATCGGTTCACGGATTATGAACACATTATATTTAGCTATTTTCTCTTTGGTCATTACAATTTTAGTTGCAATCCCAATTGGGATTTATTCAGCGAAAAAACCATATTCATTGCTTGACTATAGTGCAACTACATTTGCTTTTCTCGGTCTTGCAACTCCTAACTTCTTTGCGGCGTTAATCGCCATTTATGTCTTTTCGTTCCAACTTGGGTGGTTTCCATCCCAAGGTACGGTGTCTGCAGTAGGTTTAACAGGTTTTGAACTATTTTTTGATAAAATCAGGCATTTAGTTTTACCTGGGTTTACACTTGGTTTGGCAAGTACAGCGATTTATATGCGTTATATGAGAACAGAAATGATGGAAGTTATGGGTAGTGATTTTATTCGTACCGCAAGAGCAAAAGGCCTTGGACCACGTCCGGTTTTATATAAACATACACTTCGTAATGCGTTAATTCCAATCATTACGTTATTAGGTTTTGAATTTGGAACATTATTAAGTGGAGCTGTTATTACAGAAGCCGTGTTTAATTATCCTGGTTTAGGAACGTTGTTTTTAAACTCGATTACAAATCGAGACTATCCTGTCATTATGGCAATTAACTTAATCCTAGCAGTAACGATCCTTGTTGGAAACTTACTTGCTGATATTGGATATGCGTTAGTTGACCCTAGAATTCGTTACGATTGAGGTGAGCGCTAATGAATAGTACAGCAAATGCAGAACAACCGAAAAAAGTTGCAAAAAGTGCAAGTCCTTTTCAACTAGCAATGCGGCGCTTCCTTCGTAATAAGTTAGCCATTTTAGGAATTGTCCTTTTAGTTATTTTCGTTTTAGTTGCTATTTTTGCACCATGGATTGCAACGCATGATCCAACGAAATCGAACTTAATGAATGTTATGGCAAAACCAGGTGGGGAGCATATTTTAGGTACAGATAGTTCTGGTCGAGATAATTTTTCTAGATTAGTATATGGTGCCCGTATTTCGATTATTATTGGTTTAGCAGCGATGTTATTTACATTAGTCATTGGCCTTATTTTAGGATCACTTTCTGGGTATTACGGTGGAAAAGTCGATAGCCTTATTATGAGAGCAACAGACTTAATGTTAATTTTCCCGTTTTTATTAATTGCTTTAACAATTATGGCAATTGCAGATAAAGTGACGATCGGTTTATTTATTACGATTATCGCCTTAACCTCGTGGCCGAATATTACGAGGATTTTACGTGGAACATTTCTATCTTTACGAGAAAAAGAATTTATATTAGGAGCTCGTTCGATTGGCTGTTCAGATTTCCGTATTATTACAAAGCACTTTTTACCAAATGCAGTAGGTCCGATTATCGTAAATGCGACATTAATGATGGCTACAATGATTATTATTGAGTCAGGGTTAAGCTTCATCGGTTTTGGTATACCACAGCCTACTCCAACATGGGGGAATATGGTGACTGAAGCTAGAAGTTTACGTGTATTAACACAATACCCTGAAGCTTGGGTTCCGCCAGGCTTGGCTATTTTGTTAACGGTACTTGCCATTAACTTTATAGGTGATGGCTTACGTGATGCGTTTGATCCAAAAAGTAAAAATAGATAATAGAGAGAAAAATAGGGGTTCAATCCTTTAATGGGTTGGACTTCTTTTTATTTTGATTTTTTATGTATAGGTTACCAAAAGTTGTTAAAACTACATAAGTAGAAATCCAATTTAAAGGAGTTTAAATGTGAGACACGATTGTCAACAAGACCGAATCGTTAAAAGTAAATTAGATGAAGTGGAAAAAACGTTTTTACGGTGGTCAAGTATGAAAAAAATTGAACTAGAGGTAGAAAAATATCGAAAAGACAGGTAACATGGAAGAAACTAAAAATCCATGTTATTTTTTATAAAGAGGAAGTATTATGAATAATGATGAAGCAAACATGCGAATGGCGATTGAACAAGCGAAAAAAGCAGAGGAATTAAGAGAAGTTCCGATTGGTGCAGTGATTGTCTATAATGGGGAAGTCATTGCAACCGGATATAATCAAAGGGAAACAACGCAACAAGCGATTGGTCATGCTGAAATGATAGCTATTAACGAAGCTTGTAAAACATTAAATACGTGGCGATTAACAGGATGTACCCTTTATGTTACATTAGAACCATGCCCAATGTGCGCAGGTGCGATTGTTCAATCAAGAATTGATCGAGTTGTATTTGGAGCAAGGGACCCGAAAGCGGGCTGTTGTGGGACGATTTATAATCTTATATCAGAGCAAAAGTTTAATCACCAAGCTGAGTGGACAGAAGGCATATTAGCGGAAGAGTGTGGGGGATTATTATCGAATTTTTTTAAAGATTTAAGGAAACAAAAAAAGCAAAAGAATAAAGTTGAAGATATGGGGGAAAAAGAATGAGACCAAATCAATTTTCATTAGAAACGGCACAAAAAATTGCTGAAAAGTTAAAAATGCCACTTGAGCACGTCATGCATACTCCTCCACATATTATAATGGCTAAGCTTGCACAAAAAGAAGCCGAAGAAAAACAAGAGAATGATGAAACTTAAGTAAATAATATGTAATAATGGAAGAGCATTACTGTTGCATTTTCATTGTAAACCATCTATACTAAATATTGCGTCGTCATAACAGGCGCACTAAACATTGTTAATTAATTTGCCGTGCTAAGCGGGGAGGTAGCGGTGCCCTGTACTCGCAATCCGCTATAGCGAGGCCGAATTCCAACTCTAGGTCTTGCTGTCGTAGGGTCTGCCCTAAGTAAGTGGTGTTGACGCCTGGGTTCTACGCAACGGAAACCCATGAACCCTGTCAGGTCCGGAAGGAAGCAGCAGTAAGTGGTCCCTTCCGTGTGCCGTAGAGGTGCCTGGGCCGAGCTAACTGCTTAGGTAACGCCTGGGACAGCTTGATCGAAAGTTGGTGCACGGCATTCACTTTATATAAAGCAATAACTACAATTTTGTAGTTGTTGCTTTTTTACTATATAAAACAATTAGTTTCGTAGTACTTTGATTTTCCAAGAGGTATGAGTATAATATATAAGGGACGTATGGTTTGTAAAAGGGGGAGTGAGAAATGAGTTACCAAGCATTATATCGTGTTTGGAGGCCGCAATTCTTAAAAGATGTGGCGGGTCAAGAACATATAACAAAAACACTACAAAATGCTTTAGGTCAATCGAAGTTTTCTCACGCTTATCTTTTTACAGGTCCACGTGGGACAGGGAAAACAAGTGCTGCTAAAATTATGGCTAAAGCGATTAACTGTGAAAAAGCGCCTGTACAGGAACCCTGTAATGAATGTCGGACATGTATTGGAATTACGGATGGATCGATTGTTGATGTCATAGAGATAGATGCCGCGTCTAATAATGGTGTTGACGAAATTCGTGATATTCGCGATAAAGTGAAATTTGCCCCCAATGAAGTTCGATATAAAGTTTATATTATTGATGAAGTACATATGCTTTCCACGGGTGCGTTTAATGCACTTTTAAAAACGCTAGAAGAACCACCAAAACATGTTGTTTTTATTTTAGCTACAACAGAACCGCATAAAATTCCGTTAACGATTATATCAAGGTGTCAACGTTTTGATTTTAAACGAATTACAAATCAAGCACTTGTTAACCGAATGCAATATATTGTTAGCCATTATGAAACTACAGTTGATGATGATGCTTTATTCTTATTGGCGAGAGCTGCTGATGGAGGAATGCGGGATGCGTTAAGTCTACTTGACCAAGCCATATCCTATAGTGATGGTCATGTCACAGTTGATGATGTGTTATCGATAACGGGAGCAGTGTCTGAACGGTTTTTAATCGATGTGATAAAAGCGATTAGTGAACAAAATGTTCAAGCTGCCTTGCAATCAGTCAATGGCATTATTAATGAAGGAAAAGACCCACAGCGATTTATTGAAGATTTAATTTTTTATTTCCGTGATATCCTTCTTTATCAAACGGCTCCATCACTTGAAGAAGCACTCGAACGAGCAAAGGTAGATGAAGAATTTAAGCAACTGGCTTCTTCTCTTACAACAACGTTGATTTATCATTACATTGATGTGTTAAATCATAGTCAACAAGAGATGAAATGGGCTTCCCATTCAAAAATATTTTTAGAAGTTGCGATTGTAAAATTATGCCAACAACCAACTTCGACTAACTCAAAAGAAAACGATATCGAACTTGACTCATTGAAAAGTAAAATACAACAGTTAGAACAAACACTTGAAAACTTGAAGTCAGGGCAAGGGCTTCAGCAAGTTCAAGCAACAGAAGAGCAAAAACCAAAACGTCGTGTGACACCACAAACGTCAACAGGGAAAGTAGCAACCCCGCAAATTAAAGAAATGCTTAAGCAAGCATCAAAAGCAGATTTGCAGCGTGTATCTAATTCATGGGGCAAGGTTATGGAGCTTGTTCGTAAAAATAATATTCGAGCCCATGCGTGGCTAAGTGATTGTAAACCAGTGGCCGCATCCCAGACAACAGTATTACTTGCGTTTCAAAATGAAATGCATCGTGATATGATTGATACGAAATTCCGTAGTGATGTAGAGAAAACAATTTCTGAAGTGTGTAATCAACCTACACAGTTATTATCGTTATTAGTTCATCAGTGGGATAAGATAAAAGAGGAATTTGTTCGCGAGCAACGAGGTGGAAGCGAAGAAAAACAAGAAGACCCTATGGTAGATGAAGCGATAAAATTAGTTGGGCATGATTTAATAGAAATCATTGAATAAGATTATAATATTGGAGGCGAAGAAAGATGAAAAACATGGGACAAATGATGAAACAAATGCAAAAAATGCAAAAGCAAATGGCAAAGGCACAGGAAGAACTTAAGGAAAAGACAGTAGAAGCAACAGCTGGTGGCGGCATGGTGACGGTTGTTGCAACGGGAGATAAGCGAATTGTCGATGTGAAAATTTCAGAAGAGGTCATTGATCCAGATGACGTGGATATGCTACAAGATTTAATTTTAGCTGCAACAAATGAGGCATTAAAACAAGTCGATGAGTTAATTGAACAAGACATGGGCAAATTTACAAAAGGCATGAATATTCCAGGAATGTTCTAGGAGGGTAACAGGTTGCAATATCCTGAACCGATAGCAAAATTAATTGAAGGATTTATGAGATTGCCAGGAGTTGGTCCAAAAACAGCGAGCCGCCTGGCTTTTTTTGTATTAGATATGAAAGAAGACGATGTCCTTGATTTTGCAAAAGCATTAGTGAATGCAAAGCGGGATTTAACGTACTGTTCAGCTTGTCATAATATTACAGATACCGATCCTTGCCGTATTTGTGAAGACCAAAAGCGGGATCGTTCGATTGTTTGTGTTGTCCAAGATGCAAAAGATGTGATTGCCATGGAGAAAATGAGAGAATACTATGGGCTATATCATGTCTTGCATGGTGCAATTTCACCGATGGAAGGTGTAGGGCCAGAAGATATAAAAATCCCTGAACTGCTAAAGCGGCTGCAAGATGATACGATTCAAGAAGTCATTGTTGCAACAAACCCTAATATTGAAGGGGAAGCAACAGCAATGTATATATCAAGACTTGTCAAACCAACAGGTATTAAAGTGACAAGAATCGCCCATGGTTTACCAGTTGGTGGCGATTTGGAATATGCTGATGAAGTAACCTTGTCAAAGGCGATTGAAGGTCGACGTGAATTGTAAAAGGGGGCTATATCTAGCATGGTATTTAAAAAAAAGGGATACATCAGAATTAAAGAAGATAGTCGATTGTTGGAGCTGCTTGAGCAATTAAAGTACGATTTAATGATACAACAGGACCTCGTAAGGAAAAGTGTAGATCCATCACCGATTGTATTGAACAATTTGAAAATTATTGAAATGAAATACTTCTTTTTATTAAGAGAAGCAAGAAAACGTGGAACAACAATGTGAGCGAAAAGGTTTTTATCCTTTTCGTTCTTTTTTTGTGGGACAAACATATATGTATAGTAATAGAAAAGAGTGAGGTGGATGGTAACAATGGATCCAATTTTAATTGTTTCTTTAGTAGGTGGGCTTATTTTTTTATTATTGGTTGTTGGCGCGCCAGTCAAACCATTACATTTTGTCGGACAGGCCGCGGTTAAACTACTAATAGGTGCATTATTATTGTTTTTCTTAAATGCATTTGGTTCATTATTTGATTATCACATTCCCATTAATGCAGTAACAGCTTCAGTATCCGGGTTTTTAGGTATACCAGGGATTCTTGTCTTAGTTGCAATTGAACAATTTATATTATAATGAAAAAATGCGTGGACTAATTCCTTTATTTACCACGCATTTTTTATTGCTTGTTTAAAGCATACATGGTATTATTAAATTCCTGTCGCTGACAAACACAATTTACAAAAGAAAATTAAAAAAGTTATTGACAGTGATGGTGTAAAAATGATATGATATTCAAGTCGCTGTTGGACACTGCATGTCTGACACCACAATAGCTCTTTGAAAACTGAACAAGAAAAAGCCAAGCGAATTAAAGAGATAGTAATATCTCGTCAATGAATTATTTTTGAGCTATATCAAACACTTTTATGGAGAGTTTGATCCTGGCTCAGGACGAACGCTGGCGGCGTGCCTAATACATGCAAGTCGAGCGGACTGATGGGAGCTTGCTCCCTGATGTTAGCGGCGGACGGGTGAGTAACACGTGGGCAACCTGCCCTGTAGACTGGGATAACATCGAGAAATCGGTGCTAATACCGGAT
>NZ_JHYI01000046.1 GCF_000621445.1 Alkalihalobacillus bogoriensis ATCC BAA-922
CCCGTTTCACGTAAAAAGCTAGCGAATGCTTCATCGGGAATCTGTTCTACGAGATCATTGACGGCGTAGGCAATATCATTTTCTTGAAGTTTTACTTCTAAATCTAGCGGTAAAATGATTTGATTCATGGTATAATGTTTAAACATAAGGATACCTCCGTTAAGTTATTGTGTGGTTACTTTAATTTTATCAGATGGTATCCTTATTTAAATCCTAAAAATTACTAAAATCTAAAAATGTAAAATAAAGAGTGGCACTCACCCCAACTCATCAGGGTGAGTGCCACTCATTTTTTATTTACTGTTTTGTCCCAGCCTCTTTTCAATACTTTCGCTCGTATGTGAAATGTAAACATAGTAAATAAATGCTATACAAGCCGAGATATGCTCCGCTTATAAGGAAAAAAGAGTTTAAAAACACCGCATGAATACTTGTCATAAACACTTCTTCATTTTCAAGTATCGCATAAACCGATGTTGCTGCTATATAACCGAAAGTCATACTTGCAACTATTGCCGCCCCTGTAAATATCGTTTGCATTAACACCCATTTTCTTTGAACGATAACCATCATAATCGGGATTAAAATAACCGCAGCGAACATGATAATTCCCAAG
The DNA here is from genome assembly GCF_000621445.1 of Alkalihalobacillus bogoriensis ATCC BAA-922. Lineage (GTDB taxonomy): Bacteria > Bacillota > Bacilli > Bacillales > Bacillaceae_F > Bacillus_AO > Bacillus_AO bogoriense. The sequence continues at coordinate 617 of NZ_JHYI01000046.1, forward strand.
AGAACCACCTTCTTTATGTGAATTATTCTCCAGTATCGTCCACTGTCATAAAATTCATTCTCCAGGAATGACACCGTTATATAAAGATTGTGGCCGATAAATGCGATTGTTTTCCGCTTGTTCTAATACATTCGCAGTCCAACCTACAACACGACTAACCGTAAACGTGGGTGTAAATAAAAAACTAGGCATGTCAACAGCGCGTAAAACGGCAGCTGCATAAAATTCTACATTCGTATATAGTTTTCTCCCTGGCTTATATTCTGCAAGTAAACGTAATGCCGTTTCTTCAACTGCATTTGCTAATGCCAACCACTGGTCATCTTTCGTTAATTGAGCGGTTACTTTTTGTAATGCTTCTGCTCTAGGGTCTTTTGTTTTATATACACGATGACCAAACCCCATTAACTTTTCACCATTTTTTAATTTTGTTCGAATCCATTCTTCAGCATTCTCTTTCGTTTCAATCGCCTCTAACATAGCCGTAACTTCACTCGGTGCTCCTCCGTGTAACGGTCCTTTCATCGCACCGATTGCTCCTGTAATCGCAGACACTATATCAGACTCTGTTGAAGAAATGACTCGAGCAGCAAAGGTAGAAGCATTCAACCCATGTTCCATTGTTAATATACAGTACGCCTCTAATGCTTTACTATGGGTAGCGTTTGGTTCTCTATTATGCAACATGTATAAATAGTTGGCAATATGCCCTAATGTTTCGTGTGGTTCAATCGGTTTCTCTCCTTTTAAAATCGAGATTCTTGCTGTAATAATTGTTGGTATGAGAGCAGTAATTTGAATGGCTTGCTCAACTGTTGGTGGCCACTCATTTGATTGACTTGCTAGTGCTGATATACACGTACGAATGACACTCATCATGTCCATTTCTTTTGGTAAAGCAACTAAAACAGCCATCACATGAATAGGTATTTTTCTCGCTTCAAGAAATTGTTGTTTTAAATGATTTACCTCCTCTTTTGTTGGTAAGCTCCCATGCCATAATAGATAGCAAACTTCTTCAAATTCTTTATGAAGAGCAAGCTCCTTCGCCCAATATCCACGGTACACAAGCCTCCCATTTTGACCATCTACTAAACTAATGGCTGAATGACAAGCTATTACACCTTCTAATCCACTTTGTACGTTCATATGTCCTCACTCCTTTATTGTATGAATAAAGGATACGCCAATAAATCAATTATGAAAAATAAATAATTTATGTATAATTGATTATAAATCATAATCAATAAAAAGAAGGTGAAAATCAATGAATCTTAATTGGCTTTATACATTTGTCACCGCTGCACAGTTTGAAAATTTTTATAAAACAGCAGAAAGATTATTTTTATCGCAACCTACTGTCACTGTTCATATTAAACAACTTGAAAAAGAGCTAGGAACCCCTCTTTTTGAAAGAAAAGGACGAAACATTATCCTCACTACTTATGGTAAAGAATTTCTGCCACATGCAACGAAAATTATCGAAACACTATCAGACGGACTACACCATATTGAAAATGTTAGACAAGGGTACCATCAAACATTATCGATAGCCGTTTCTCCCTTAATTGCCTCTACCTATCTTCCCTACTGGATAAAAAAATTTATTCGGTATTACCCTGAAGTAGAAGTCATTGTCCATGTGATGGAATCTCATCTTATAGCTGAAGAGATTGAACGCGGAACGGCTCATTTAGGATTAGCAAGGATGGAAAGTAAAACACTTGGGTTAACATGTGTGAAGATATATGAAGAACCACTCAAAATTGTCGCACCACATGACGGGGGTGATTGGGAAAGCAGTATTCCACTAGACTTAGAGACGATAGTAAACAAAGAAGTTTTATTAACGTATAACCATCCGGAATATTGGGATGCTGTTTTGTTTGAACTGAAACATTTATATCGCCATGTTCGTACGATGAAAGTCACACAAGTCCATGTAACGAAACGTTTTATTGAGGAAGGGATTGGGTTTTCCATTTTACCGCGTTCAACAGTAAAGCGAGAATTAGCTGAGGGAAGAATGTTAGAGGTTGAAGCTCCATTTCTATCACTGCCTACTGCCTCCACGTATGTCATTACAAAAGACAAGTCTGAGCAAGCTTCTCAATTTATGTCAACGGTAAGGAGTTTGATTTAACCTTTCAGCATATCGTTTAAACAATAAGAAACACGCGGGATCGTCTTTTCGTATCAAGCGTAGTGGCGGAGCCCTGCCCGCTTTTAAAAGTGAACCCAAAGTGCTCTTCCTGTGGTGAAACACGCAGCATTTTCATGACACACTAAACAAACATAGCTGATAGAAGCATTCTATTAGACACTTCTCTCCGATTTTTCACTCGTTTTGTCCAATAGAACCCTATCACACACAATTCAAACGCCCTCCGTTATAGAAAAACGCAGGATCGTCTTTAGAATAAGCTTTAAAAGCTTCATTGCTATACCAAAATTTTTATACTGTCTTATAAGTCAAAAAAGGATGTTCCTGAAACATCCTTTTTCTTTATACACTATTACACCGTACCCGATTTCCAGAAGGGTCGGTTACCTCAAAGCTTGATTCCATTGTTTTCACTTCATAGCCTAAGTCGAGTAATTGATTCAATGCTTTGTTCCATTGTTGCTTCGTTGGAAAGTCAACGTAAAACATCTTCAAGCCGACACTGTTTTCAGGTGGAATAGGAGCACCAAGACCATTCCAAACATTAACTGCGATATGATGGTGATAGCCACCTGTCGACATAAATATCGCTTGATTCGGGATTTCCACAATGATATCGAATCCGAGAGCTTTATGATAAAACTCTCTCATGTTGTCTAATTCGGCTCCGTGCAAATGAAGATGACCTACTATAGTAGAAGGCGCGATCCCATCCCAATGCTCCCCGACACCTTCTTGTCTTAATGCTTCCACATCTAGTCGTTCTGTCGTAAATTGAATTTCACCTTGACTCCCGTGCCACGTTGTCGAATCAGTATCTGCATAAAGCTCTATTCCATTCCCATCAGGGTCAGCTAAATAAATCGCTTCACTTGTGCCATGGTGAGAAGCTCCTTGTAATGGATAATGAGAATCAAGAAGATGACAAAGAACCTTTCCTAGTTCTTTTCGATTAGGTAAAAGCAATGCAAAATGATACAGACCTGTTGTTCTTTGTTGCTTTGGCAACACTTGATTAGGCTGTACAATTGATAAAATTGGAGTTTTCCCATCTGCTGTGAACACTACTTTGTTATGAACGTGTGTTTTTATACGTAATCCTAACATTTGTTCATAAAAAGAGAGAGACCTCTTTATATCTTCGACCTTTAATTCAACAACACTGATAAAAGTTTGGTTATCCGTATGAAACTGTGACAATTTACATCCTCCTAATGTTCACTTCTGCAATCACCGCAATTGTATCACTTTATTACTATAATGTTACTCTACGTGATTAAACAACTGGATAGCTTTAAACATTGCGTTTGTCCCAAAGTGAACACACTCTACTGGGATCCGTTCATCTGCAGCGTGAACACTTTGAATGAAGTTAAAATCAGATGGTAGATTCATCGGTGTGAAACCATACGTTTGAATACCTAAACTTGAGAAAAACCTCCCGTCTGTTACACCTGGCAATACAAAGGGAATTGGAATAGCCTGATTATCACACTCCATTAAAACATCCTTTAATAAGGAAAAGTGTGTCATATCAACATCCGTTTGAACAATATCAGATCGAACGATTTCCACATCAATCGTATGATCACCAATTAATGCAACTAGCTCTTCTCTAAATTCAGCCTCTGAAAAACCTGGTAGAATTCTTCCGTCAACTTCAATTGTAATCTCACTTGGAATGACATTTACTTTATCACTAGCGTTTACAATGGTTGGAGAAACCGTATGATGTAATAAGCTTTCAAACAAACTCCCTTTTGGACCTAGTAAACCAATGACTTTATTCGCCAGTTTAGGCTGAAGTAATTGCTTAACTATAACGTTTTTTGGGAATGTTAATTCGTTTGCTATCGCTTTAATCATTTCTTCTACAACCGGTGTTATATGAATTGGCATCGGCTGACTAAGTTTATGAAGGAGAACAGACAGCTTTTTCATCGCGCTATCCCGAACCGGCATTGAACCATGTCCGCCCTGACCTTGTACAGTTATTTTCACCCAACTCATTTGTTTTTCAGCAACCATAATAGGATAAAATCGATGACCTTCTAATTCCATCGAAAATCCACCAAACTCACCTAGCGCATATTGGACTCCTTCAAATAAGTATGGATGCTGTTCAACTAAAAACTTTGCTCCATAATTGCCCCCATTTTCTTCATCACTTAAAATCACTAATAAAACATCTTGTTGCAACGGTGTATTTTCAAACTTAGCACGCAAAAATGCCGCTATCATCATAGCTACACCACTTTTCATATCAAGCGCACCACGCCCCCAAATATAGCCATCAATAACCTCACCTGAAAATGGAGGATAGGCCCATTGTTGGTTTTCGGTTGTGACAACATCAACATGACCATATAACATTAGAGGAGGGGCTTGTCCGTCAGCTTTTATTCTAGCTACTAAGTTGGGACGATTTTCATCTAATGCATAAATACTAGACTCAATATCATACTCAGCTAATAGATTTTGAATATACTCTACACAAGCACGTTCATGTCCAGGTGGGTTTGTTGTATTAAACCGAATTAAGTTTTGGAGGATATCGTCAGGTCGCTCATGAATAAATGTTGTTGTCATTATATAATTACCTCTCTATCTTTTTCTTTTTTTCTCAATAAGTAGACAAATCATTACAGTAACTATGATAGATACGAATATATTTTTTAAGCCACCTACAGGTAGAATTGTTATAGATAAAGCCACCAGTAACCCAACTAACGCGTATATCGGCTTTTTTATCGCAAACTGTCCAAGTATTCCACCAAAAATAGCAGGTAAAATATACTGAAGCATCGTTTGAGCTGATTCTGGCAAAACAGACAAAAGGTAAGAACCTCCAAATATGATTGGAATTAATATGGCGATATTAACAAGTGATGCTGCGCCAATCCCTAATGTAGCTGCAATTTCACCTTTTTTTGTTCCAGGTTCTGCTCCGACGGAATGCTGTGCTGCTGCTGCAGATGGAAGGCACATGTTGGAAATGTTGCCCGTTAAAAACGCCAAATATGTTCCAGACACACCGAGAGTTGGATAATATAAAATTGGCTCCATCGTCCATGCTAGAGCCATTAGCGCCGCATAAGCAACATAAGCCGCAATAATCGGCCCCCACCCTGGGTGGTATCCTAGAACGAATGATAGATAAAGCGGTAATAAAATAGATAGACCAATGACTATCCAAATCGTAAAACGTCCCCAAAAATGAATTTGAGTATAATAAGCATCGATTCCATTTGTTTGTTTTTCTTTTTTTACTATCACTTCTTTACTCACCATTTACCTTCATCCTATCTTTAGAAAGTTACGATCAAGCCTACAAGTAAACCAGCTAATATTGATAAGCCTAATGACCATTCTTTCAACCAATTTAGCCTTTTCGTATTCGCGATGTGGAGAATTGCAACCATGGCACAACATGATCCGATAGCAACAAGTGTATGAATATGACTTTTCAACATCTCCCCACTGACAAAAAAACTAAAAGCTGCAATAAGCGCCGCTGTTGTAATGAGAACCATACCTTTCCCATCTTTACTTTTTCCGGCAACTTTTTTTTCTATTTTTCCAAATGATTTAGTAAACAAAGCGACAACTAATAATCCGCCTGCTCCACCTAAACATAATGTCCATACTACCGCAGTAAACGCTTGTGGAGTAAATTGAGGTGAACCAAGTTCTATTCCGTAAGCATCTGCGCCTATACTAGCGCCTAATGCTTCAACAGGTGCCGACCCAATAATACCGATCCTCATAAGTGTCAACGGGTCTCCTAACAAGGTAATCAACGAAATGGCAATAACCATAATCCCAAGGGATGGACCAATGGCACTAATCGCTCCTGTTTTTAATGCACTTCGAACATCAGAAGAAGTCATTCCTACAGTTGAACTTGCTTTTGTGGCAAGACGAATAAATAGTATCCCTTGTAAAACAACAATCCCAATAATAAAAAAAGCGAATATCCAAATAACCTCACTATTTGCAATTTCCATCACTTCCTTCACATCATCCCTCCTATCTTTTTAAAGACAATAACATATAACTTTAGTCTCTACGATATTTACGGTTATATTTTCTTTCAAGCATTTATATATCAAAATAATAATACCACAAAAATGATAAAAAATTCAGAAAAATCTTTTTCCTTCGGTCTATGTAGGAAATTCAAGGTCGTTTTAAAGAAAATTATCCTTTTTTTACATTTTGCCGTTGTTTTAGATTTAACTGTGTGATACTGTGTATATAGATATAAACACCTTAACACTTAGATAGGAGGATTAGATATGAATTTCGTCCAAATAAAAGCATTGATTGCATTTGAACTGAAGTGCACACCACCTTTTTTATATGCCTTAAACATTTTCATTCAAGTGGCCATGGCGATCCTTTATTCAGAACTATTGGCAGGCCGCCTTCAAGAAGAAGCGAAACCACTCGTCGATATATTACTTCTATGTGGTCTATCAATTAATATCTTTTTGCTCAGACCTTATTCCTTTACGGTTCAAGATGTGAAAAGTAATTTCTACGTTGCACCGATTCAATTATTGTTTCGGACGATGTCTTTTTCTAAGAAGAAAATTATTATTAGTCGGATAACAACTGCATTAATTTTAAATTTCTTTTCAACTGTCATTTTCTTAAGTACATTTTTTATTATCTTACCACCTCATACAATACCAAATAGTGTTTCCTTTTTTCTCGTTTGGCTCTTTGCCACTCTTGGATTGTCAGGGATCAACCCATCTGGAGAAACCGGTGGGAAATTCAGTAAACCATTTATGATTTTTACTGTTATAGCCATGTTTAGTTTGTTTTTTTTACTGATTACAATTGTTCGTCTCACAACAGACAAACGTGTGTTTGAATGGCTGTTAACAGGAATCACGAACTATCCGATTCTACTTCCGTCTATCATGTTTTTACTCGCTGTATTTCTGCTATACAGTTGTGTTTTAAGTATGAAAAAACAGTTAAATGCTGTTGACTATTCAGTGTAAAGGAGTGAGCTTTTTGAATATTAAACAGTTAATTTTATTTGAGTACAAAACGACTCCTTACTGGTACTTTTTATTGTTGTTTAGTTTACCTATTTTATTTGGAACATTAGCTTGTATTATTATAGATTCTAGCTTTGCTGGTCGAAAACTAGTTGCAATTGATACATTATTTTTAATTGTTGGAGTAGCACTACAGCTATGTCGGTTTCATCCGTTTGTTTTTCCAACAAGGATGCATGCTACGCCTTTTCATTTACTCCTACGAAGAATGTCAATTTCTGAGAAAACTTTAATATGGAGCCGTTTTTTGACTGCGTTACCTTTTCAAGTTGTATTTTATCTACTGTTTCTTACAACCGTTTATTTTTTTCAACCCGTTTTTAAACAAGAATTCCAACTATATTCTCTTCTTATGTTCACATTACTTTGGACTAGTGTTGGAATAGCAATTAGCAGCTTATATTTATCCATTGAGTCCGGAACAAAGCTTTCTCCGATGTGGCATGGCATTATTGGTGGTGTATCCGTTTTACCTTTGCTACTTCTTGTAAATGTTGTTTATAACGTCACCAATACCGGGATTGTAAAAGGCCTTGTCTTTCTAGTTAATACGTCGTACCCGCTAGCCGTCATAATTAGCATACTAAGTCTAACTTTTAGTTATTTCATTTGGAAATGGCGGGTTACATTTAGTATGAAAAAGGTCGATTTTCATGTCTAATTTACTTCCTATTCATATTGATGAAAATAGCCGGACGCCCATCTATGACCAGATTGAATCGCAACTAAAAATTTTAATTGTAAGTGGAACTCTCCCACCAGGAACCGTTCTACCATCGATAAGAAAACTAGCAACTTCTTTGTCATGTAGCGTGATTACAACAAGGCGTTCCTATCAAAACCTTGAACAACAAGGCTATATTAAAACAATTCAAGGAAAAGGAACGTTTGTCGCTCATATAGACATAGAAAACAAGGATGAACAAAAAAAAGCAGCGGTAAAAAAAGCGTTAAAAGACGCCGTTTCATTAGGGAAAAACTATCAATATTCTGATGAAACATTATTAACATGGTTTACAGCCTTATTAAAGGAGGAGAATGAACGTGATTAAACTTTCAGATGTGAACAAAAAGATCGACAAAAGCTTTAATGTTGGCCCTCTTACTTTCGAAGTTCATAAAGGCACTGTGACAGCATTAATCGGAAATAATGGTGCGGGAAAAAGCACACTTCTCCGTCTAATCACAGGTATGGTGTATGCGGATAGTGGAGAAATAAACCGGTTTGGGTTTACAATCGACCAAATGGAATGGAAAGAATTAATTGGGTATGTCCCTCAAACATCAACCGGGTATGACAGGTTCACATTAAATCAATTAGCTGATTTACATTCCATTGGTTTTAGCGGCTGGGACAACAATAAGTTTATGCAATTACTGGAACAGTTTAACATTCCTCTAAATAAACGAGTAGACACGCTATCCGTTGGGATGCAAAAAAAAGCATTGCTTTTCCTTGCCCTAGCACGACAAACAAAGATTTTAATTATGGATGAACCTCTATCCGGAGTTGATATTGAAAGCCAAGAAAAAATTCGAGATTTATGGGTGAACTACTTAGAAGAAAATCCAGATCGTTCTATTCTATTTTCATCACATGTAGCGGATGAAGTCAAAGAATTTGCAGACTATATCGTTTGTATGCATGATGGGAACATTATTGGAAACTATGAAAAAGACAACCTAATCCAAAACTATGCTAGACTATGGGTGAATGGGACTTCCACAATGTTCTCAACTATACCAGCCGTGATTTCCATTACAGAATCAGGAAACCAGTGCGAATTGGTAACTGCAAATCAAGTCGAAACAGAAAAAGCTCTCGACACTATGAATAGTAATATTTTATCGAAACAAAGCCTTCGTTTTGCTGAAATCTTAAGCTATATTCTTCGGAATCAGAAAGGGGAAACAAATCATGACGCTTCAAGTAAATCAAATAACAAAAAGGTTTGGTAATCATAATGCAGTCAACGGGATATCATTTTCCGTGGAAAAAGGAGAAACTTTTGGGCTATTAGGTGCAAATGGGGCAGGAAAAACAACAACGTTCCGGATGATTCTAGGATTACTAGAGCCTACAGAAGGAACCGTCATGTGGAACGGACAACCACTTTCCTATAAAAACACACATCTCATCGGATATCTCCCTGAAGAGCGTGGGTTATTTCCAAAGTTAACGGTTAAACAACAATTATTTTATTTAATGAAATTAAAAGGAATGAACAAACAAGCGATTATAAAGGAAATGAGAAAATGGCTTGACCGTTTTGGTGTACCTGAATATGAAAATAAAAAAATAGAAGACCTTTCTAAAGGAAACCAACAAAAAATACAATTTTTAGCTGCTGTATTACATCAACCAGAACTTCTTATTTTAGATGAACCATTTAGTGGGCTTGATCCTGTAAATTCAGATATGTTAAAAGAAGCTGTCTTTGATTTACAAAAAGCTGGGACAACGATTGTCTTTTCAAGTCATCAAATGCGCAATGTGGAAGAGCTATGTGAAGATTTAATTATGCTTAAACAAGGTAATTCCATCTTACAAGGAAACTTAACAGACATTAAACGATCGTATGGAGTGAAACAATTATCGATTCGCGCCGATTATCCTCTCGATTTCCTTTTAAACATCCAAGGTGTTGCAGCGATAAATACGATAAAAGACACATCCTATGTACAAGTCGAAAATGAATCCGTAGCAAAAATTATTTTTGAAAATATTACTGCTAAAGGTTTTGTTCGTAAATTTGAAATTGAAGAACCATCACTCCATGATATATTTATAGATAAAGTAGGAGGAAATAACCATGAATAATTTTTGGACGACTGTTGGTCATACGGCAGGAAGACGAATTGTATCGAAAGCATTTATTTGGAGCACTGTGATTGTTTCCATTCTTATTATTGCGCTAACGAATATATCGAACATTATTGGTGTTTTTACCTCTGACGAAGAAGGTGACATTCGTCAGCAAATTGTCGTTATTGATGAGACACATGATGGTATGTTTGCTAGTTTGTTAACGTCGAATGAAGAAGGAATATTTCAATATATTGAGTATACTAATGGGGATCTAGAAAAGGCACTCGAAGATGCACGAAATGAAGAGCATGACTATGTATTAGTAGTAACAGGAGATTTACTTGATATCAACGCTGAATTTTTCGGAAGCGGGACTGATTATACGATTGCATTAGACGTCCATCACGACGTTCAACGAGCGAAAGAAACGATAGCGACTAACGAATTAAATTTAAACGCAGAAGAACTTGCCATCATTTATTCCCCTATCACGTTCCATGAACTCCCACTCTATGAAAATGGAGAAGTACAAACACAAGAAACACATATGCAAGCCTATTGGATGGTATACGGACTCGTGTTCGCGATTTACCTTATTGTCATTGTTATGGGAACAATGATTGCGACCGAAGTAGCAACCGAAAAATCTTCAAGAGTGATGGAATTAATCATATCAAGTGTTAATCCCGTCACACAAATGATCGGAAAACTAATCGGGATCGGTCTTGCTGGGCTTGTAAACCTCATTCCACTTTTACTTGCTTTTTTCTTTGGTTCTTGGTTAAGTGGGAATGAATTTTACGAAACCTTATTCACAGAAATCATTGACCCTACACTACTTTCTTATGCTTTCATCCTCATTATTTTAGGATATTTTGTTTATGGTGGAATTGCTGCGATGTTAGGTGCTCTTGTTAGTCGGGCTGAAGATGTAAACTATGCGATTCAACCTTTAATCTTTATAGCTATGATCGCCTTTTTCTTAGCTCTTTTCGGATTAAACACGCCAGAATCTTCCATTATTCAAATCTTGTCGTACGTACCATTTTTCACACCACAGTTGTTATTTTTACGAATTGGGATGGGAACTGTTCCAGTGTGGGAAGTGTATGTCATTATTACAATTTTAACGATAAGTGCGATACTCATCAATATAATAGCAGCAAAAGTATATAAAGGTGGCGTTCTCATGTATGGAAAATTTTCATTTAAGGAAGGATTTAAACAAGCGTTTCAACTTGCTAAAAAAGAAAAATAATAAAGAAAATCGCGGGAGCGTCTTTTCTATTAAGCGAAGTGCGGATCCTTCGCTCTTCTTGAAATAGCTTTCAAAGCTTCACTGCCACACCAAAATTTTATGCTTTCTTATCTTTAAAAAAAACCGCCAAGTGGCGGTCGGGGCTGCTGTGAAAAAACAGCAGCTCTTTTTAAAGTTCCATTTCTAGTATTGTCGTTTCCAAACTATCTGTTTCCTCTTGCATCTTTTTGTATATTGCCCATTCCTGATGAAATGAGCTCAAGCACTGTTTAAATTGTTCATAATTAGGACATTTAGCTTCATTCCATTCACTTTCAATTCGTTTCACAATTTTCGTAATAGTATAGGAAAGGCGATCCGGTATTTGTGGAACATTTTCTAAAATCAATAAATTATAAAAATCTTCTATTTCTTCCTTGAAATTTTTTAAATGATAATGTTTGATCGAATCATCCAATGATAATAATACATTTAAGGTCATGTCGATAATAAACGAATTAATTTTTGCAGCAGTATCAATTAATTGTTGATTTCTTTTTTCAACAAGTGCTTGAATTGATGATTCTGTTCTTTTCCTTTTGACCATCGTTTGGTGTGAAACAACCATTACTTGTTGGTTATGATACATGTGGGCTTTTTCTCCAAGGTCTAACATTTCACCTAATTGCATTAATTTCTTCGCTAGGGCTTGTTCAGTAATTCCCATTTTTCCACTCATATCATTAATAAATGTTTCCCTTAACGTTCGGTCGTTTTTGTCTTTTAAAAAACCACGAAATCGAATGTGGTCTTGAACTAGTTCGAGTATGTTTTCCGTTTTCATTGCGTCCCCTCGATATAACGCTAACAACGAAGCTGATAATGTATAATGAGAAGAATATCCAGCCGTAATTGACCAACAATTGGTATTGGCATAAAATAAATTTTTTGAAACTGCCCAGTCGTACCAACCTGCTGTGATGTATGAGAATAACACTTCAGACCATTTTGCTTCTACGTGCATTTCCATTTTTTCTCCACCTCTAAAAAGTATTCAATCTAGCTTTTTGCAACCTAACCGTCTAGGCTCAAAAAAAAGAAACCATTCCGATGCCAAATTGGTTTCATGTCATTCCCTTTGGCAACCCGGCTACCGTGTCCAAGACGTAGGCCCGTGGCTTTGCGTCACTACCTTTCGGTTAGTTTTGCGATTTACAAATAGTCGTATTTTATTAGTTCTATATTACTGTAATTTTTCGGAAAATTCCATAGTTTTTATTTAATTATGACGCAAATAAAATATCAGCATAAAAATGCCCTCTAAAAGTTATACATCTTTTAGAGGGGGATTATCTGAATAAATCTCCATTGCCTCGCTCATAAATTGGGCCAGGCCTTTACCAAACTGATCAATATTTTTCGTGAATCTAGCATCTAGTACATAGAGCTGACCTAACCCTTTAAACGCTTCTAACGTATAAGTACCAAAATGCGTATTTAAATATTCATACCATTGTTTTATATAATATTGTGCTTGATTTGATGCTGGTGAATGGTGCCGTATCGTAGCTAAGTTTCTGTATAATTGATTTATCTTTTCCTCATCACCTTTTGTAAGCGAGTTACCGACAACCATTTTCCCCCACCGATTCCTCGCTTCTTGTTCGTAATGATTTTTTTTAAAATCAAAGCCACTAAATTTTTCTTTATTCGTCAATGTTACTTCTCCTTTTGCATTTTGAATTGTCTTTTCAATTGTTTCTATCATCGTATCAATGCGATTTCTCTTTTCCACTAGCATTCGCTTCTGTCTTTGTAACGCTTCATCGCGATTGAAAGAAGGGTCATTCACAATTTCTTTTATTTGCTTTAGAGAAAATCCTAATTCTTTAAAAGACAAAATTTGCTGAAGTTTTTCTAAATCATTGTCGGAATAAAGTCGATATCCTTTTTCTGATTTTACTTTTGGGGATAACAACCCGATTTCGTCATAATGATGCAATGCACGAACACTAATCCCGACTAAATTTGCAACTTCTTTTACTTTCATTGACATGTGATTACCACCTTCCCATAAAGAAAAGTGTAAACTATAACATTACGTAACGGTCAACTATTATTTGAAAAAGCAAAGGAAAAAGCCTTCAGTACATGAAGGCTTCTAACTATGATATGCTTTTTTCAACTGCACTTTGCCAGTCAGGAAAATAATGCAATGCATGTCTCATGACTTCTGGATGAGATTTCTTCACTTTCTTTTTATTTAAATCTCCTGTTTCTTTGTGCAATTGTTGAATCGACTGGATTACTTCTTCTGGACTCATATTTACATCCATATTAAAACCTCCTTTTTTAAAATTATCTATATATTCTCCATATACAAAAAATAATACACCTTTAACATAAATTTAGTTCTTTTGACTTGTTTTTCCATTACTATAACATAGAAGAACCATCTTTAATTGAAAGATGGTTGGTCCTACTGGGAAATATGAATGATTTCTAGAACTTCAGAGTGTGGTATAGGTCTTCCAAATAAATAGCCTTGCATTTTCAAACAACCTTGTTCAAATAAAAAAGCTAATTGCGCCTGAGTTTCAACACCTTCTGCAATAACTTTCATATTTAAACTTTTTGCTAATGCAATAATGGCTTTAATTATCTCTTCCTGGTTAATATCTTGATTAATATCTCTTACAAAGGACTGGTCGATTTTCAGTCGATTGATTGGAAACTTCTTCAAGTAACTGAGAGAAGAATAGCCCGTTCCAAAATCATCAAGAAACGTTTCAACTCCAACATTTTTTAATGACTCGAGTTTTGATGCTACAATTTCTGCATTTGTCATCGCTGTTGATTCAGTAATTTCCAACTTTAAATGCGTAGGTTGGATTTTATATTTGTTTATTGTATTTTGGATCATCTCGGTGAAATCCATTTGCTCAAATTGTTTTGCGCTAATATTAACTGAAACATAAAGGGACGGATCAGACTCGTGCCAACTTACACAATCAGAAACGGCTTTTTCAATTATCCATTTTCCAATCGGGATGATTAATCCTGTTTCCTCTGCAATAGGGATAAACTCTAAAGGAGAAATTTGACCGAGTAGGGCGTGATTCCACCTTAGTAAAGCTTCAAATCCAAGAATTTTTCTTACTTCAATATTCACTATTGGCTGATAAGATAACGATAATTCTTGTCTTTCAATTGCTTTATGTAGACCTTGTTCAATGATTAACTTTCTTGATAATTTTGTAGACAAACCTGAATTGTAAAATTCTGATTGACTTTGTCCCTTTTCTTTAGCAACAAACATCGCTTGGTCGGCTTTTTTAATTAACCCATCTACACTTAATGTATGGTCAGGATATACACTAATTCCTACACTTGTCGTTACAACATAATCAAAACCCTTTAATTCAATCGGTTCTAACAAGATAGTATGAATTTTTTCGGCTGTCTCTTTTAAATAAGTTAAATCAGTGAAATTTCTGACAATAACAGAAAATTCGTCTCCACCTTGCCTCGAAATGAAAATATTATCTCCTAAACCTTGCTTCAATCTCCATGCTACCAATTCTAACAAGCGGTCCCCTATACGGTGACCTAACGTATCATTAATGGATTTAAAGCGATTTAAATCCAAATACATCACTCCGACTTTTAATTGTTTCTCCTCAGCTTCAATAATCGCTTTATGAAGTTCTTCATCAAACTTCCTTCGGTTAGGAAGCTTCGTTAAAGGATCATGAAAAGCCATAAAGTTCAATTCTTCTTCAGTTCGTTTTCGTTGTGTAATATCAATTTCCAACCCGTCAAGCCTAACTAACTTCCCTTTTTTTAGAACTGGAACAACATTACTAAATACCCATTTCACTTCCCCCGATTTATGCAAAATCCGGTATTCCATTTCTACCGTTTTTCCCTGTAGAAACTGAGAGTAGCAATTTATAATTTTTTCTAAATCTTCTTTAAGTATCACATTTCTCCATAGAAAGGGGCTATCTAAAAATTCTTGTTGTGTATATCCATAGAGGTGAAAACAGGCAGGAGAAATATTTATAGTCTTTTGTGCAACCATATCCAGAGACCATAAACAGATGTCCAAGCTATCAAAAATAGTTTGTAATTGTGTTTTCGAAGCAACTAATTCTTTTTCAATAATTTTTTTCTCAGTTAAGTCATTTGCAATACCAAAAATTCCACAAACTTCACCATTTATGAAAATGGGCATTCCTGAAAGAGAGATATGAATATCAAATCCCTCTTTATGACCTATCGTCAATTCAACCGATTTATGCTGGCCGTTTAAAACATCTAAAAATTCTTTTTTTATTCTTTCTCGGTCTTTTTCACTAACTAATTCATAAAAATTTAAATGAGAGACTTCAGCAAATGTATAACCAGTAAGCTCTGTAGAAGCAGTATTAAAAAACACAAAATACCCCTCTTTATTCAGTGCATAACTAGGGTTTGTATTATTTTTTAATAATTCTGAATACGATTCGATTACGGTCTTAAATTCACTAGATTTCCCCATTATTATCAGTCCTCTATGACAAATGCATTTCTATTAACAATTTTAATATAAAAATGTTAAGTGCACAGTTTTTCTATGTTTTTATTATATAATCCAAAATACCTATTAGTAAACTCTTTTTTTATTTATTTGTATATGATGTAATCGCTTACTATTTTAACAATTAGTGACTTTATACATATTCAACTTCTCTGCACCTGCATACATCTTAAATAATGACGTATGTATATAAATAGAAGTATTACAAAGTCTAAAACGTTAGGTGGGATTAAATGGAACATAAAACACCTTTTTTGTTTTTGCCTATAAGTTTTGTAACAGCCACTTTATTTCTTTTTATAAGCATCGGGCTATTTCTTTTTTACCCTCAGTATGTATGGCTATCATTACTTTTCATTTTTTTCTCGATTGTTATTTTAGGAGTTCAACTATTACTTTTGTTAGAGGCCCCTTTTATTAAATGGGTGTTAGCTATTCAAGTCTTTATCATTGCAATAACCGTGCTGATAAAAAGTATGATTCTTGCTTTTTCATAGTTACGTTCATAACGAAAAAGGTGTTCTATTAAAGAAACACCTTTTTCGTTTTGCGCTTATTTTCTTTTCCACTTTATTCTTCGAGAGCAGCCTTAATTAGTCGATTCACTTGAAAACTATTTAAAAGACCAACATGGGACACACCGTGAATTAGTATATTGTTTGCACCGTACATTCTTGATAAAGAAGATGAAACAATAAAGTCACTTGATGAGTAAATCGATGTTGTTTCAATTCCTCTTGGAGCAATGTTTGTTGTTAATCCATTTGCTCCACCTAACGTCACAAGCTTCTCTACTTTTGAATCTCCGCCTTTATTACGGATATAATATAAGCTATTTGCTCCACCCATACTATGTGCAACTATATTTACTTTATCAGCGCCAGTTTCTCGTAACACATCATCAACAAAACGTTGTATTGCCGTTGAATTTAATTCTTGATGGCCTTGTTTACTAGGAAGTTCAATAGAATAAAGTTCATTACTACTCCAACCTTGACTGCGTAAGTATCTTTCAATAAATACAAAATTAGAAGCCGAACCCGTTAATCCGTGGACAAAAACAACAGGTGTATTCCTAGTTGCTGCTTCTGTGTTAGAAGGCTGAACTGCTGTAAATACTGTTAACACCATTAGAAAACTTAAGACAATTGAAAACAATTTATTTTTTCTCATCTAACAAAATCTCCTTTTCATTTATATTATTAAAACGCGCTCTTACAACAAAAAACGATCCTCCTTTCCTTTTTTTATCCTCTCTTACAGAAGGATAATTCTATTAATCATTGGCTAATAGCTTAAGAGAGGAGAAATAGTTTTGGTATAATACAAAAGTTGTCTTATACTAATACTTTAGTAAATATACCAAAATTATTACATATACATTTATAATAAATTTTCAGATGAATAGTCAATTGATTTTAATAACAAAGTTTAATTTACTATAGAATTCTTTAAATTGTTTTAGTCAATAGATAATGGAATTTGTCCCAGCAAGTCTACGGACATACTTTCCGCTATTTTAAGAAAAAGCTGTGTTTTCGAGATGCTAGTGGACATCTGTTCCGTTACCTCAGGAAAACGGAAGCTTTTTGCTCGTTTTTTGATCAAATAACGGAACTGATGTCCAAATGAAGTTGGAAATGGCTTGCTTTTTATTAAATAGTGGAATCAATGTCCATAACGCAAAAACACATGACGTCTACTGACATCATGTGTTTTAGATTTGCTTAGCAACGTCCTACTCTCACAGGGGGAAGCCCCCAACTACCATCGGCGCTGATGAGCTTAACTTCCGTGTTCGGCATGGGAACGGGTGTGACCTCATCGCTATCGTCACTAAACCT
>NZ_JHYI01000047.1 GCF_000621445.1 Alkalihalobacillus bogoriensis ATCC BAA-922
TGTATCCGACTAAAAAACTCGCTCCTCCTCCCCTTTTCCCTTAACTCTACTCAAACCCTTGCTACTATTAGCCTTAAGTCTATTCCCAATATTCTCCGACTAAAAAAGTCTTTCCCTCATTTTTCCCGCTTTTTTCAAATATTGCACAGAGTATGAGCTTATTTCGGACTAAAAAAGTCGGTACATAAAGTACATATAAAGTTTTAGGATGAAGGAGGAAGACCATATGGTCTTCTAATAAAAAGGGAGAAATAGAACGACAATAATGTAAAAATCATCTTTTTTACAACATTTAGAACGACAAATATGTAAAAACTACAAAGTTAGAACGACAAAAACGTAAAAAAGTAAAAATGATTAAATAAAAAAAGACCGAAGGTAGCCAGAATTTGCTCTGGTTTTCCTTCGATCTTAAACCAAGTTTATTTGTCCTGAACCGACTTTTTTTGGTTAGGAACGAGTTTATTGGGGGGAGACAAAAGTACCGGAAAAACCTTCGGATTTGGAACATAATTTTTTTCTCTGGAACGTTATTATTATCTAAGGAAGTGAATTTTTTTGTAGAGACACAAAACCAGCCTTTCCTTCACTAGTTCTACTCCACCGTTACACTCTTCGCTAGATTTCTCGGCTTATCTACATCACAATCACGATGAAGCGCAGCATAATAAGAAATTAACTGCATTGGAATAACCGATGCTAACGGCGTTAATAGCTCATGAACTTCTGGAATAACTAACGTATCTCCTTCGTCATCACAACCATCCATACTAATGATGCATGTTGATGCTCCTCGAGCCGCTACTTCTTTAACATTTCCACGAATACTTAAGCTCACATGCTTTTGTGTCGCTAATGCAATCACAGGTGTTCCTTCTTCAATTAATGCAATCGTACCGTGTTTTAACTCTCCACCCGCAAAACCTTCTGCTTGGATGTAAGAGATTTCTTTTAGCTTTAATGAGCCTTCAAGGCACACGAAGTAATCTGTCGCACGACCAATAAAGAAGCAATTTCTAGACACTGATAAATAGTCTCTTGCAATTTGCTCATACACTTCTTTTTGGTCACATAGTGTTTCCATCGCATTAGCAACAATACTTAGCTCTTGAATTGGGTCAAAGCTAACTTCAATTCCTTGTGCTCTTGCAGTATCGACTGCTAAAATTGCCAACACCGCCATCTGTGCTGTATATGCCTTTGTTGAAGCTACAGCAATTTCTGGTCCTGCATGCGTATGCAATGTAAAATCACTTTCTCTAGAAAGCGTTGAACCAGGAACATTCGTAATCGTTAATGCCGGGTATCCTTGCTCCTTAATTTTCACAAGTACCCCACGGCTATCTGCAGTCTCACCACTTTGTGAGATAAAAATAAAGAGTGGGTTTTCAGAAAGAAGAGGCATATTGTATAAAAACTCACTTGCAATATGAACTTCTACTGGTTTATTTGCGATATTTTCAATTAGTTGTTTACCAACTAAGCCAGCGTGGTAACTTGTTCCTGCTGCAATAATATAAACTCTGTCCGCTTTCGCCATCGCAGCACGAATGCTTTTATCAAGTTTGATCCCATTGTTATCTCCTTGATATTTGGAGATGATATTACGGATGACAAACGGTTGTTCATCAATTTCCTTCAGCATAAAATGCGGATACGTCCCTTTTTCAATGTCACTAGCATCTAGTTCAGCAGTATAAGGTTTTCTTGAAATAATCGTGCCTTCCATCGTTTTAATCGTAATGGAATCACGAGTGACAATCACCATTTCTTTATCCATTAACTCTACAAATTGATTCGTTACTTGAAGCATGGCCATTGCATCACTTGCAATAACGTTAACCCCGTCGCCAACACCAACTAAAAGCGGGCTTTTATTTTTACCGACATAAATTTTATCAGCATCTTCTTCATCGATTAATGCTGTTGCGTATGAGCCTTTTAGAATAGATAGCACTTTACTGAATGCTTCTTCGACTGTCTTACCTTCTTTATAAAAGAGCTCCACTAATTGCACGATGACTTCTGTATCTGTATCACTGGCAAATGTGACGTCGGATAAATACTCTCGTTTTAATTGCTCATAGTTTTCAATTACACCATTGTGAACAATTGTAAATCGAGATGTAGTACTTTGATGTGGGTGAGCATTTACACGACTTGGTGCTCCGTGTGTTGCCCATCGCGTGTGACCGATACCTGCACTTCCTTCGACAGTATCATCAACAAGCTCACGTAACGCAGCAATTCTTCCTTTTTCTTTAAATAAGTGAACACCGTCATTGCTTACAACTGCAATCCCTGCTGAATCATATCCTCTATACTCAAGCTTTTCTAAACCTTTTAATAAAATCTCTTTTGCATCTTCTGTTCCAATATATCCTACAATACCACACATACGGCTGTTACCTCCTAGGTATAGGGGGCAAAGCGAACCAAAGGGGACCTTTGCCCCCACTCTTAAATTTAATGTGGCATCACTGTCTTTGCTTTTGTACAAAAAGTCACCTCTTTGTTTTTTTCAAAGACTTACGGTTGTGATGCAACCAACCGAGGGGCATCCGCCGATACTCGATAAACCCCTTCCTCGTCAACTATGTCATGTATTTCCGTTCCATGTCATAGTTCAGGCGCTTCAATTACTCAAATAACCTCGATCCTCCTTACTATTTTCAAACTTAACCAAAATCATACCCTAAAAGGGAAATTACGTCAATTGGTTTGTGAGAGTAAAACTTATACAATAAAAATATGCATAGCAACCACAACATGTGATTCCTATGCATAGTTTTGTTTTACTCTCCTAGTTCTACCTTCACAATATCGACAATTTCATTCACATACTGTTCACATAGTTCCACTGTTTCTGCTTCGACCATGACACGAACAAGAGGTTCAGTTCCTGAAGGGCGGACAAGAACTCGGCCATTTCCAGCCATTTCACTTTCTACTTTTTCAATCGCTTGTTGTACCTTCTCATTCGATTGCACCGCTTGTTTATCAACCACTCTTACATTAACTAATGTTTGTGGGAAAGTTTCCATTTCATTTGCTAACTCAGATAATGGTTTTCCTGTCGCTTTCATAATATTAACAAGCTGCAAGGCAGAAAGAAGGCCATCACCTGTTGTAATATGGTCTAAAAATATAATATGACCGGATTGTTCGCCACCTAAAGTATATCCACCTTTGCGCATTTCTTCCATGACATAGCGATCACCAACAGCTGTCTTTTTCGCGTCAATGCCATTCGCTTCTAACGCTTTAAAAAAGCCTAAATTACTCATCACTGTAGTAACTACCGTATTATGTTTCAGCCACCCTTGCTCTTTCATATATTTAGCACAAATAAACATGATTTGGTCACCATCAACGATGTTACCTTTCTCATCGACCGCAATTAAACGGTCGGCATCGCCGTCAAACGCTAGACCAACATCTGCACCTTTTTCTAACAAAAATTCAGCGAGTGCTTCCGGATGTGTAGAACCGACACCATCATTAATATTAATTCCATTTGGAGATGTTCCCATTGTTGATATATCTGCTTCTAAATCTGCAAATAAATGTGCCGCTAAACTTGATGCTGCTCCATGTGCACAATCAATAGCTATATGTAGCCCTGAAAAATCATCTTGAACGGTTTGTTTTAAAAACTGTAAATATTTTTGCCCGCCTTCAAAATAATCATTGACTTGCCCTAGGTCAGCGCCAACTGGTCTTGGTAACGTATCTTCTTGGTCTAACAAATTTTCAATTTCTTCTTCCTGCGAGTCTAATAATTTAAATCCATCTGGTCCAAAAAATTTAATGCCATTGTCAGCTACTGGATTATGTGATGCAGAAATCATCACGCCGGCTTGAGCACTTAATGCTTTTGTTAAAAATGCCACCCCTGGTGTAGAAATAACTCCTAATCTCATGACTTCAGCACCAATCGATAATAGCCCAGCTACAAGTGCTCCTTCTAGCATTTCACCGGATATTCTTGTATCACGACCGATTAAGACTTTCGGCTTTTCCGTATTACGCGTGAGAACATATCCTCCTGCACGCCCTAATTTAAAGGCCATCTCTGGAGTTAATTCTGTATTCGCAATGCCTCGAACTCCATCTGTACCAAAATATTTACCCATTTCAAATCTCTCCTTCAATGAACTATCCTATTCGTCTTCATCTTCTCGAACAACGACTGTCGCTATCGGAATTTCTGTTTCAAACACCATATTTTGGGGACCGACAATTTGAATCTCAATGTCATGTTCACCAGGTGTAAGTTGACTAACATCAATAAAAGCTTGAAGTTCTTCCCTTGTTACTCTTTCTATTAATTCATCAGCACCTCGAATCATAACACTTATCAATTCCGTTGCTGGTTCAAC
This sequence comes from Alkalihalobacillus bogoriensis ATCC BAA-922, assembly GCF_000621445.1. Taxonomy (GTDB): domain Bacteria; phylum Bacillota; class Bacilli; order Bacillales; family Bacillaceae_F; genus Bacillus_AO; species Bacillus_AO bogoriense. The sequence goes on from NZ_JHYI01000047.1 coordinate 4,383, forward strand.
AATCTCAACTTCATATCCCTCAGAAATGCCTGTGACCTCTAACGGCACATCATCTATCGTACGGGTCGCTTCTTCCGTTAATTCGATTGTTACTTCTACAGTATTCGGTTCAATCCGCTCGACTCCACGTGGTCTTGGTATGTCTAGTTGAACCGTTTGGTTTTCTGTAATTGTACTTAAGTCAAGTACAATTCCTTCAATAAGCGAGATGTCGTTAATTACATTTTGTGGACCAAATATCGTTACTTCTCTAGGTTCATACTGAATCGAATCTATACTTAAGCCATCTGGTAATGTGCCTTCTCTTGAGATTTTGATTGGAACGGTTTTAAATGGACTTGTGATTGGTACTTTGACGTCCACAACCGATGGTTCCACATCTAAGTGAAGTTCATTTCCGAAATGGTCATATATTTTTATCGGTACAGCTTTTTCGATAGTTTCATTCGCATCACGGACATCAACATAAGCTTTCGCTATCGCCACTTGGTCGATAAGTTCTTCTGCTGCTGTAATCTCAACATTTACAGGGGTCACAATCGGTGTACCAACTGAATAACCTTCTGCCACCTCTTCTTGATTCACTAAATCAACCTCGACCGGAATGGAAACCGTCTTTTTTTCCTGTATTACGACTCTCGTAAATTGAGGGACAATTGAAACAGAAAGTTCATTTGGAAATCCTTTATGTTCAATATTCACATGGTGAACGCCTGCTTCTCGCTCTGTTAAATCAACAAACACCTCATAAGATGGTCTAGAAATTTGGAGCAAGGTAATAATGCTTTGTGGTCCTCTTAAATTCACTTGAACAGACTCTGATATTTCTGTAATCGCAAATCGGTCTTCATCATAATAGGCGGTTAATTGAACATCTTCTAAAGTATATGAACTTGTTGCCATCGGTGGTGTCACTGCAGTAGGTTGATTGTTTAAATTGTCTTGATTGACCATTAAAAAAAGCATCAAAGCAATGAAAAAAGAAATAATTTTAATAAACCAATGATTTTCAAATAATTTATTCACTTTTCTTTCCTCCCCATTGCCAACGCGAGGAAGTTGTTTGTCTTGATTCATTCACTAACTCTTGCTCCAATAACTCGCGTAGTTGATCTTCCTTTAAGTCTCGGTGTAGCTCACCATTTTTAGTTAATGAAATATTCCCTGTTTCTTCAGAAACAACTAGTGTCACACTATCAGAAACTTCACTTACCCCTAATGCTGCTCTATGTCTTGTTCCTAACTCTTTCGAAATAAAAGGATTTTCAGATAGAGGCAAGTAACAACCTGCTGCTAATATTTTATTTTCTTTTATAATGACCGCTCCATCGTGCAATGGTGTATTAGGAATAAAAATATTTATAAGTAACTCCGACGTTAATTTGGCATCCATGATAATTCCTGTTTCTACATAATCGGTCATTCCCGTTTCTCTTTCGATTGAAATCAGAGCCCCGATTCGACGTTTTGCCATATAATTTGCTGATTTCACAATGGCATCAATCGATTTAGATGCTTCCTCTTCTTGTGGCACGGTTGACCTTGAGAAGAACCTTCCTCTTCCTAATTGTTCAAGTGCTCGCCTTAGTTCTGGTTGGAATATGATAATGATCGCAAGCAACCCGTAAGTAACGACTTGTTGCATAATGAATTCGAGTGTTCGCAAGGCAAAAAAGGAACTCAAAAACCACACAATTAAAATAACCGTTATTCCTTTTAATAACTGAACGGCTCTAGTTCCTTTTATTACCATAATTAACTTGTAAATTACATACGTAACTAATAATATATCTACAATCCGCCCAAGATAAGTGAGCAGATGGAAATCGACGCCAGGAAACATAGTCCGTCCTCCAAACCTTCCACTTTAACCTATAATAATAGCCTTATCATTATAGCATAATTCATACTATATTTAACAAATGACTACTCTTTCTCGTTAAAGACAGAAACAACTTCAATAAAGAAATGTTTAATATGATACCAAATCCAATCTAATACTTGGTTTACTTCTTCAATTTCTCCTGAAACCGTACCTGCTGATGCCAAATATTGTTCACTATTAATAAGTAGCACATTTCCTCTTACTTCGCCTTCAACTTCTAACGTTCCATTACGGACAACTAAGTCACCTTCAACGACTTCCCCTTCCGGAACAATAACTGCACCACGTTCTTTATCGATCTTTAAATTGGCTGCTCCAGTCACCGTTAATTCATCTGAATGCGACCAAATTGAATTTACACTAAAAGACATCATTAAAAAGAAAATCGAAGCCGCAACTAAAAATGGGTGACGTTGCATCCACTTTTTCCATGTAACCACTTTCTTTTTCTTCGGTAATTGACTCATGACGCTTTCCGTAAAGTTAGAAGGCGCACTAATATGAGAAGCACTTTGAATAAACGCAATCGCTTTTTTCAATTCTGTATATCTTTCATGACAGTCTGAACATGTCGATAAATGTTCCATTAATTCTTTCTTTTCATTTTCATCAATTTCATTATCTATATATTTGTCGATTAAATTTACATACTTATTTTCGCAGCTCATTATATTCACCCTTTCTACCTTTTGCCTAATCTTTTTCTTAACGCTTCTCTACCTCGATGAACACGTGTTTTTACAGTAGATATTGGTAAATTTAAGATGTCGCTTATTTCTTTTAATGATAAGTCCTCAATATACTTTAAAATAATCGCTGAACGATATTTCGGGGGAAGTTCGTTAATTTCTGCTTGTATCCACTCTTGCATTTCCATCATGACCAATTGGTCTTCTGGTAATTCTTGTTCTGCTGCAATTTGGGATTCTACAGTTAGTCCTTCACTCCCTTTTATTGTCTCCTCTAAATAAAAGTCTGGTTTGCGCTTTCTCAATCGGTCTATCGAAAGGTTCGTCGCAATTCGAAAAAGCCAGGTCGAAAATTTCTTTGATGTATCAAAGCTGTCCAAGTTTGTATAGGCACGTAAAAAAGCTTCCTGAGCAATATCTTGTGCCTCATGTACATTTCCGACCATACGATATGAAATTTGGTAAACCTTATCTTTATATAACTCCACTAACTCTGAAAAAGCTTGCTGATCTCCATTTTTAACATCATTAATTATACGTTTTACTATTGCATCCATTTACTTTGCCCTCCGCTTTTCATGCGGTTTATTCTATATACGAACGAACCACCGATTACGTTACATGTCTCGTCTATTTTTTATTTTAACACGAAAAAAAAGGGACAGGTTGATTTTTCCAAATTCTTAGTATGTAAAATTATTCTTTATGGAGACATTTATAATTTTTCTAGTAAAAAAGCCTCTACACTAATTGTGTAAAGGCTTGAAGTGTCCTATTTTGGTGGAGCCTAGCGGGATCGAACCGCTGACCTCCTGCGTGCAAGGCAGGCGCTCTCCCAGCTGAGCTAAGGCCCCGTAGTTTAATTTGAAGATTAATCAATGCAGACCCTGTTTCTTCCTCTACTCGCATCTCACTGTTGTAAATGCGTCGAAACAACTCGCTGGTTTTTCAAGATGTTTCGCTCGTAGCTGAGCTAAGGCCCCGTAGTTTATTTGATGTTACTCGATGAAGACTCTGTTTCTTTCAGATGTCATAATCATTAAATTGGAGCGGGTGATGAGAATCGAACTCACGACATCAGCTTGGAAGGCTGAGGTTTTACCACTAAACTACACCCGCATTTTTATAATTTGGAGCGGAAGACGGGACTCGAACCCGCGACCCTCACCTTGGCAAGGTGATGTTCTACCACTGAACTACTTCCGCATCACGATTCATTTGTTATAAAGAAAATGGTGAGCCATGAAGGATTCGAACCTTCGACCCTCTGATTAAAAGTCAGATGCTCTACCAACTGAGCTAATGGCTCTAATGGCTGGGCTAGCAGGATTCGAACCTACGCATGACGGAGTCAAAGTCCGTTGCCTTACCGCTTGGCTATAGCCCAAAAATTAGTAAAAGTGGTGGAGGGGGACGGATTCGAACCGCCGAACCCTAAGGAGCGGATTTACAGTCCGCCGCGTTTAGCCACTTCGCTACCCCTCCAGGGTATGACTAAACTTTTGCCGAAATCATCTATTATAAATAACAAAATATGATCGCAATGGTGCCGGCCAGAGGACTTGAACCCCCAACCTACTGATTACAAGTCAGTTGCTCTACCAATTGAGCTAGGCCGGCATATGGTGGAGGATGACGGG
>NZ_JHYI01000048.1 GCF_000621445.1 Alkalihalobacillus bogoriensis ATCC BAA-922
AAAAGCCCTTAATTCTTCACGCTTTGTTTCGGGAAGTAAATAAATTTTAGGCTCTGTATATTTTGATAAACAATCCAGAGTATTTGATTTCACATCACTTTGATACAAATGTGGTTTTAAGACAAATTCAGTTTCAATTCTTTTAACTCCTACAATTGCTCTTACATCCATCGCTATTTCCTCCCTTGTTGATTCCATTTCTGCAAACAAAAAAGACCACTTCATCTAAACTAATAAAAAATACGAGTTCGTAACCCATAAAAATTATAAATTCAAATAAAATAGTCTATTAAGCAGGGAAGATTCCCCGCCATTATTCGATAAAATTATAATAAATTCTATTATTTTTAGTCAATATTTTTTAAGACAATAAAAGAACCACCCTAATTTGCCTGATAAGCAGGGCGGTTCTTCTCGCAAAAAAATCAATAAAGTGAACCGATCCTTAAAGACTTAAAGATCAACTTTATTTTACTAAGTGTTTAGAACTAAAATCAATAACTTGCAATTCGGTATCGTCAACAATCGAACTTAGTTAATGATGATTTTTAATTCTTCCCATAATAATTGATTGTTTCCTTGTAACACGATGTAGTAATGATTAAATCTATTATCTTCCTGTATGCGTTTCCTTCTCGCTAATGTTGGTTTATTTACCTCCTCGAAAATAAATGTTACAGATTTAAAGCTACCATGCTTTCCCCTTTTCAAATTATCCAAACGGTATAAATCCTGAACTATATTATCCTTACCATATTTTTGTCTGTATGACTTGCAAATCTCGCAATCTAATTCGTGCTTTTTCCATCCTGCATTTCCTTGTTCACGTTTGATCGAGAATCCAATATCTACTTTATTTCTATTATTGACTAATGCTATATCTAATTCATTCACACGACCATTAGCACCTTCTAAAGGGAAATTACTATGGATCGAATAATTTACTTTATTTGCTTCAAGGAAACTTTTTAAATACAGGTTAATTAGTAACTCCGTTATTCCTGTTAAATTATTAGAGTGTCCCATGTATTCTGCACACTTTTCATAAAAACCTCTTTTTAAATCATATAATTCTTCACCTGATAATGTTTTGACATTTTGTTTTATGTAATCGTGAACATCCGTTATTGCTTTACGGAACACTAACACCAGCTCCTTTATAACTTTTGAATATTGGAAAGCCAGACTTCATACGGTTGCCTACTTTTCTCAACCCAATGATTACATAATAAATAGCTGGCACCTTCTATTGTTAATACATTGGCATAATAACGAGGTCTCCCATTGATATTTCGTTGTTCATGAATACTTTTATTCCCCTCTATCTTTTTTAACATTGGATATGGCAATAAAAAGGTATTTTTGCAATATCGTGCATCACAGAGATGGGCAAGTTTTTCTGTACTCAGTTTTCCTTGTCGGATTAAATCATTAAACGTAGACTGTACAAAACTACCTATTTTAGGCTCACCTGCTTGTTCTTTTTCCGTTGCACTAACAATTTTATTATCAATGTTTGAACCATTTTTAGCAGTATCACCAAACATCTGATACATCTGTATACTGCGTAAAAATAATTCTGAAGTATCAGCTACTGAGGAAGATATACTAATGACAGGATCTAATATTTCACACTTGAAATCGTTATTAGCAATAACTTGAAACTCATAATCAAATCCTATTGTGTTAAACAATTCTCTCAATTCTCCAAGATGGAGCATCATAGGCTCATAAACTGAGGGATTTATTTTTGGCGAGGCAAATATGATGTTCCCCTCGGTCATATTAAAATAACCGTTAAATAACATAGCTGTTCTTACAAGCTTCTTAATGACTCTTTCTACTGTAGTTTTTTTATCACCGTAATTAAGTCCACCTTCATGAAAAGCAACGTCTACACCGTACATATTAGTTACTAAACTATTCTCTATTTGCAATCCAAAAGCATCTATTTCCCCCTGGAGCAATAACTGTAAATATGATTTATTATTCTTAAAAATATTGAAACGATGTTTTGTTTCAAAGTATTCATTTACCGCAATCATCATTTTCTCAATATTTTCTTGATTTGATAGTTTCCAATGATTAGATGATGGTTTCCAATTTAATTGCACTGATTGACACTTTTTTATGTGGCGAAGCCAAGATAATATCAACGACTCTCCCATCTCTATTTTCATTTACTCTTCCCCCTCAAATACATTTCCTTTATTATAATAGAAAAAAATGTAATCTGCCTTAGCAATTGAACGGCTTTCAATTACTTCTAACCATGTATAATTAGATGTAATGTATAATCATTGATGACTATTTGTGGTTGCACGCTGGGAGGGATACATAATGAAATCACTTCAAGAGAAAGTAAAATCATGGATTGGGAAAATCAACGTACTTGATGAAAATTCTAATCCATCATGCTATTACTTCATAATAGAACAATTTGCTGACGAACCTACCGTCTATCTCCGAACCAATTCTGTGGGTGTTGAAATCGGTTATGTTGGTGTGCAATGGTACGGACATATACCTGTTGAAACTAATGTTAAAAAATTGGCTCTATCGTGGGAAGATTTAAAACTGTTGAGTAAAGAGGAACAAGAAAATAATATTATAGAGATGATGTTAAAGACAATAAATTCGAGGAAAAGACAGTATCGGAAGTGCCAATATTGCCAAGAAAAAATTGCACCTGAACATCGATATGATAAAAACACATGTCATTCTTGTGCTTCTGAACATTTAAACATAGTTTATTGAAAGATAAAGGGAGAAGCTCTTACTATTGCTTCTCCCTTTATCCCTCACTTAAATCCTTTTTTTGATACTCTTCTTCAAAGCACATATACCAATATCCTAAATAGTCGTCTTTACAAATGGCGTGTCTTTCCTTAAATGAACCATCTTGTTCAAATAGATAGGCACTTACTTTTTCAACATCAAGTTCAGGATCGACATAGCGATACACCATTAGCACATTCGATTGTTGCTCCTTGTTCTTCTTCACGACCAATTTATTGAGAAGTGATATTCTATCCGTTGACTCAATGTTTTGAATTCCTATAACATTATGAGGTACATAGCCTTCTTCTGTTTTTGAAAACAGCTTATCAAGCGTATCTTCATCTTTGTTCCACTGATTTTCTCGCTCTAAGTGCAACGCCAGATAATCATAGTTTTCAGTATTTTTCCTGCTATCCCATTTCCACCAAGAAAGATCCATCGGTCTTGATCTACCTCTGACTTTATCAAACTTCGAATCTTCCACAAACGCATCAAATCCAAGCATTTCACCCAAATTTGCAAAATAATCAATCTCTCGCTTCGTAAACATAGAGCGGTTATGATTACACGTTAAATTAAGTCTTCTATAATTGCGTACATATCCTTCCAAAAACTGCATTAAATCAAAATATTGTTTGTCCATTGTTATTTATCCTGCTTTTCAATAAATTTCGCCATTTGCTCTTCACTTAGTTCACTTGGGCTTACATTGGTTTTTTTGCAATATTCATAAAGTGCTCGAACTTTTACTTTTACGTCTGATGGCACAGCATATACACCGTTTTGAAAAGCATCTTCAAACTTTTTAAGTTCTTTTGTATCCACCCTATCTACCCCTTTTTATTCCATTTTACTATAAAAAATCGATAATAATAATAATAAAAGACAACATCTCTATTTCTACAGAATAGAAACGTTGTCCAATACTAAATAATTTTCAATAGTGACTTGAGTTAAATAGCAGTATTAAATTCCTTGACAATATGCCTTTCAATTAGTTTGCAAAGATACTTAATCTCATTTGAATTTAATTTAGGAGTATCCTGGTAATATTTTATAAATGAGACAGCCTGCTCAGCTTTTACAACATTCAGTTTTGTTCTATCCATATTCTTTAAAGAACACTTTGGATGAGCATATACAAGCATGCTGACAACATCATAATCCGTTCCTATTACTTGATAAAGAAGTTCCTCGTGCCTAATAATTTGAGCTTCTGGACATTCTATTGTTTCCAATGTTCCACCGTTTACCCTTTCCCAATTTCCATGTCTATCTATTGAAATCGTTCCTTTGTAATTCTTTGTTTCAAGATGGAATATTCCGCTTTCACCAATCACGATATGATCAAATTGTTGTACTAAATTTCCAAAACAAATTTTAACATCGTTGTAGACACGATATTTCTTTTGATCCAAGAAAGACAATTGATGAGCAACTCTTTTTTCCCCATAATCGCCTGATTTTTTAACATAGGATTGTTGTCTCTTTTTCTTTTCGTTTTGAGTTTCTCCGTTAATATTTTGTTGAGCAAGAATACGGTCTATTTCTGCCCATACTTTTTTGAGGGAACTCACTTTAAACATTCTCATTATTGTGTTTCTACTTGGCAAACTTTTATTTTGATCTATTTCTTTAGCAGTTAAATGTCTTTGATATTTTTTATATTCCATTATTAAAGCTTGTACAATGTCTTCTTTTGAATATATTGGCTTCCTTCCTTTCACCTCAAAACCCGCTTGCTTTCTCAATTCATTCAAAGATCCAAAAACCAATATAAAGTTATTTAGCGTTAGAGAGTAAAACTTTGCATGTTTGTTTAAATCATTAAGTGTAGCTGGTCTATTTACTTTTTCACTTATTTCTTTATAAATATTCAGCAATGCTCTCTTCGAAACATTTTTAGCTGGTTCTTTATTCGGCTTTAAATTAGCTTCTCTTAAAGCTTCGTTATATGAGCCAAACACTAAATTTAATTCATGTGCAGAATAACCTTTATTTTTATATTCATTTGCTGTTGGAGTATGACCAATTTCCATTGCCACTTCTTGTAACGTGTTAATATAGTATTCTTTTTCCTTAACCTTACACCTTACAAAATTTAGCTCTTCTTTTGGAATTCCAGCTTTTATCAAAATCTCGTTAAAGCTCATGCCGAATCTATTCCTAAGGTAAGGAAGACATGGACTCAATTTCTTCCTTTTAAAAAAATCATGACATCCTGTTGGCTGAACTACATAATACTCTTCTCTTAGAATATCAAGTATCTCTTGATCAGTTAACCGATTTGGATTTGTTTTTTTCATGATCATCATCACTCCCAGAAAAAATTTGAAACTACTTGATCATAGAAGAGTCAACTTATATACCATATATTGACTCTTCTAAAGTTAATTGATTGTTTTATTGATTAAGCAGAAAAACTGACATCCCTACTGTTACAACCGTAAAACTCAGGTTCATCCAATTTTAATAATTCATTTTCAATACACTTTCTGAAATAAAATTTATTATTACCGAAATACACTTTAAACAAAATCGTATCATCTTCCCAAACACCATCAATATAAGCCTTCTTTTTCCTACCTCCAAGTTTATTCTCATAGATATATTTCGCAATTGTTTTAATATCAAGTTTTTCTCTATCTGCGAATGGAATGAAAGTTGGCAGGACTCCTTTTTGAGCAAAGTAGGTGACAATATCCTTAATATCCTCATTAACATTGTTTACCTCTATATCTGAATTAAAGAACCATATACGTTTAATTTCTCTTGCTATCTCATCTAATTTATCTTCATCAAGGCTGTCATTACTTTTGATGCCCTTTGCCTCAAAAATATCAGGTAATTTTTCAAACAGGTTTTTGTACGTTTTTTGGTTGCTATCATAAATCAGAATTTCACAGGTTTTATTTTTCTCCTTTTCAGTGTTAATATAAAATGAATAAACGCCTAAAGGAATAGATTTTTTAAAATCCAAGGATACTAAGTCTTTCGTATCAATGGCTTCATCTACCTTCTTAACGAACTCTTCAATTTTTTCAATTGAGAGATATTGTTTAAAGCTTTTGGTAATATTAGTATTTTTATCAGTCCAAGAACCTCTTGTCGGAAATAAACTTGCAGGGTTTATCCAAGCAATCTTGTCTTTCCATTCATCAACAAAGCTGACAATATAGGCTTTCTCTGTTCCACCTGCGTCTTTTCCTCGCAATGCTCTTCCAACCATTTGTGTCATTAAAATAGGTGATGTCGTAGGTCTTGTTAAGAACACTGTTTGAACATCAGGTAAATCAGTACCTTCTGTAAGGATGTTTACATTTATGAGTACATCTAACTCATTATTTTTAAACTTCCTAATTTTTTCTCTATTAGTTTCAGTAGAAAGATCAACGTCAGTTGCAACATTCGGATCAGATGAAATAACAAAGTCTGAAGCAACCCCTCTATCCCTAAACAACTTGTTTAGCTCAATTGCATGAATCTTGTTTATCGCAAATACGAGTAATTTGCCGTATTCTTCTTTTCTATTAAGATAAGCTTGTACAATTCTATTGTTTCTAATTCGATTTTCAGCAATATGCGATGCTATATTCTGAGGAATACTATCAAATTCTTTTATAGCTTTAATATCCTTTTTATTAAGCCTTAGTGTCATGTCTAAATTGGTTTGCAACTCTTTTAAAATAGGTTCCGCCAATATACCTCTACTAATTAACGTTCTTAAATCTACCTTATAAATGATGTCATCTACGAAGACCTTTTTTAGCAGTCCTTTTTCTTGCCCATCTGTTCTGAATGGTGTTGCTGTCAAACCAATTATCCAAAGCTTTTTTACATTTTCTTTTAAACAACTCATGATCTTTCTGTACGTTTTAGCAGTAGCATGGTGTGCCTCATCAATCACAAGACATACTTCGCTGTTGTCATTTAACCAACTTTTTGTCAATTGTTTCATCTTAAGACTTAAGCTATCCTTACTTGCAATAATTAAATCATCTGTTTCCTTGATATTCCCTACGCTGTCATGACGCCCTGAAATCAATCGGTAATCAAAGCTATTCCGTATAGTTAGAAGGTTGGAAAAGGCACTTCTCTTAACTGCTGATAATGCCTGCTCTAACAACTCGTATCTATGAGCTATCCATAGTACCTTCTTGTTATTATTTATCATATTTTCAAGCACCCATTGAACCGCTGTAATGGTCTTGCCCCCACCTGTTGGAAGAACAACAAGCCCAGAAAAACTATTTCTATTTTGAAAGTCAATAGTCTTGTCCATGGCTTGTATTGCCTCTCTTTGATGAAAATACAACTCCAACGGGTTTCTTTCATTTCTAACAAAAATAGTTCCAGCATTATTTTTTCTCATTCTGTTACCCACCTTTTCTAATAATTTAATTTGTTGTTGGTTTACAGTTTTTTGCTTCATAAACTGATCACTCCTTAAAAATTAGATTTGGCTGTCATTAAACGAAAATGTTTGAGACAACCTATGTAAAAAGCGGTGGGTAGTGTAGTATAAGGTTTTCAAAGAACAACAAAAAAGCTAATTTACTTAAACACACATAAATAGGCATGTTTGAGGATCCAAAAGGTACACTTAGCCTTCTGTAGCACAAACTATAAACCTATTTAATTGTGATATGTCTAAGTAAATTAGCTTTAAAATATCAAAATATGTTACCTATAAAAAATATATAAAAAAGTATTGTATATAAACAACGATTACAACTTTAGTATAATTAGACCGATATCTTGTGTCAATACTTTTAATATATTTTTTCATATTTCTTCGTTGTTGCATTTTTCTTTTCCCTAAACCCTTATTCCTTATCTTTACTTTGTAGATCGGTAAAAATCTTTGTCCACTCCCCAATCCCTCTCAATCCCTTCTCCCCCAAGCCTTCCCCCCACTTTTACCACACTCTTACAGGTAAAAATGTTTGTCCAGAATAGAAAAGATAAGGGGACAGGAATTAGGGTTTTGAGCGATGAAAAAAGGTAAAAATGTTTGTCCGTAGTAGAGGTAAGGATTAAGGAATTAGGGTAAATGGCTGAATGAAAAAAAGAGCCAATGTCAGTGTTATCAACACTTTCAAAGACTCCTTCATGCTTTTTCTCTACCCCTTATCCCTTTCACCTTAAAAATACTTTGGACAGAGTTTTTTACCCTTGGACAAGGTTTTTTACCTGCGGACAGAGTTTTTTTGGGGGGTTCA
>NZ_JHYI01000049.1 GCF_000621445.1 Alkalihalobacillus bogoriensis ATCC BAA-922
TCTATTATCCGGTATTAGCACCGATTTCTCGATGTTATCCCAGTCTACAGGGCAGGTTGCCCACGTGTTACTCACCCGTCCGCCGCTAACATCAAAAGAGAACAAGTTCTCTCATGAAGTCCGCTCGACTTGCATGTATTAGGCACGCCGCCAGCGTTCGTCCTGAGCCAGGATCAAACTCTCCATAAAAGTGTTTGATATAGCTCAAAAATAATTCATTTCATTTCATTCGCTTGGCTTTTTTCTGTTCAGTTTTCAAAGAGCTATTTGCGGTGTCAGACACCGGCTGTCAAAAAGCGACAGAATAAAATCATACCACCTTTTCAACATTCATGACAACAACTAATTTTTGGTAAATACCATCAACTGATCGTTGGAATTGTGTTAAAAGTGAGGTTCGCTTGAAGCGACAAAAACTATCTTACCATCATTTCTGTTCTTATTTCAATATCAAATTACTGGAAAAAAACGAGAACGTTTGTAAGATGTTTTCCTTCATTATCGTGTGCCGTTTTTAGCGACAAGAAATAATATAACATTTATTAAAATCTATTACAATAAAATTGTTAACTCCAAATTTTGGGAATTAAATCTAATTTCTCAACAAAAAAAAGAAGCGCATAAAGAACGCCTCGTAAACCTCAATCTTTATCCTATTTCATTGTTCTGCTTTTTTCGAAATGCTTTCCTTTGAAATAACAAAGCAATTCCAATAAGCAAAACAAGAACAACAGAAACAACTAACCATTTGTTTTCAGTAAAAATGGTCGTTTCTCTTTCTTCTCCAACTATCCATTCCACTCTATGCCCAATCCCATCATCTGCTACTAATAAATAGGCACCATCTATATTATCGTAGGAAAAATATCCGTGCTCATCTAATTTCCCTTCTTCAAGTAGTCCTTCATCTTCATCATAAACAGACACAACTGTCCTTGTAGAAAAACTTCCATCCTCATAATGCACTTTAACTACGCCTTGTTCAAGAGGTTCAATTAGCATTTTGTGAGCATAAACATGGCTTCCCATGATAAAAAAAACAATGAATAAACAAACACAAACTTTTTTTGGCATGTCAAACTCCTTATCCTATTACCATACTTTCTCCTTTTTTTGAACATACATTTTCGCTTCTTCAATTGATTTTGGTCGAAATGAAGTATGCTCAAATAGCTGTACTAAAGTTGGAATTGTCAATTTTGCTTTTGTCATCCGTTCACGGTCTTCTAATATTTCAACCGTACCGTGCACAAGCACTTTCCCCGACTGTAGCACGACACACTCATCTGCCCACCCATATACAACATCAACATCATGGGTTGTAACAACAATGGTATGACCTTTATCCGATAAAACTTCCAACAACTTTAGAAACTCTTGTAATGAAATTGGGTCCAAACCTGAAAATGGTTCATCAAACAAAAGGACTTGTGGTTGCATCGCTAGAACACCAGCAATAGCCACTTTTTTCTTTTGACCTAAACTAAGATGGTATGGCATCCGCTCCTGTAGCTCACTAATTTGAAGCAACTTAAGAACGTCATGAACAATAACAGCTACTTCTTCTTCACCTAATCCCTTATTTCGTGGACCAAAAGCGATGTCATCATACACAGTCGGGGCGAACAATTGATTTTCAGGATTATCAAAAACAATCCCAACTGTCTTCCGAATCGATTGCAAATTTTGTTTTGTAACATGTTCCCCGTCTACCGAGACCATTCCTGAATCAGGAAGAAGCAAACCGTTTACATGTTGTAATAATGTTGATTTCCCGCTTCCATTAGCTCCAAGTAATGCAACTTTTTGCTTTGTCAATGTACAGGACAAATTCTCTAAGGCAAGGGCATCGTTGTTATACCGATAAGAAACAGAATCAAATACTATCATGTTATGACACCCCCCACCTATCAATGATCATTAATAAAGAAATAAACAATAAAAACCCAACGGACTTAATCCAATCCATTTTTTGAATTGGCTTAAGTGATGTAGTCGGTATCGTCCCCGAAAAACCACGTGCAGCCATTGCGCGATATAATTTATCTGATTGGTCCACAGATTTCATAAGTATCCCAGCCATAACACTGCTATATATTTTCATTGAAGAAGTTGTAAACGATGCATGAAATAACCTTGATTTTAACGACTTATAAAATAGGACAACCGTATGATGAATCGATTGAACATAATTAATCGTTATCGTTAAAACTGCTACAATAACAGAAGGAACTTTTAACGCTGTTAAGGCCTGCACCAATTTGGAAACAGGTTGAGTTAATATTAATATCATCATCACAAGCAGAGAGCTGGTCGACTTTAACATTAATGTTACAGCAAAAACATATAATTCCTTTTCAATTGGAAATCCTTTTGAAATTAGTATAGGAACCGCTAGCAAGAGTAAAAATGGTAAAAGAAGAACAAGCTTTGAACTTAAAAAACGGACTGAAAACTGCATCGATAATACAATGACAATCATCGAACACAATAAAAATGTAAGAACGAACACATTTTTCAAAAAGACAATGCCAAATGCAACTATAAAACAAGTAACACATTTCGTTCTCGGTTCCCAAGTTGCTCCCCAAGAAAATGAGCTTAACTTTGGGTCAATCGTTTTAATTTCTTCAATAAACGTTGTCGCCATTGTTCTACCATCCTTTTCGTTTTTGCATAGCCATCACAATGTCTGGTTTTATCCTAGCAAGGAATCCAATAATAAACAGAGTAAGGACGGATTCAATTACGAGTAAAGGAATATGTGAAATAAGTAAAATTCGTACAACAGAAACTACTCCTTCACTATAAAACGAACTCGTTGCCGTTAATAAAGCAACTAATAAAAACACAGCTCCAATAACACCGATGCCACCAACTAGAGCAGCACTCACTTTTAATCGGGCTTGTCCACCTTTAGTGAGTGTCTGATATAGGAAAGAACAGAGTAACGCTGGAATGGTTAACATCAATACATTCGCTCCTAGTGTCGTCAACCCTCCATGTTGAAACAATAGTGCTTGCAATAGTAACCCGATAAAAATGGCAAGCGCGCTTCTTCTTCCTAATATTATGCCCATGAGCCCACACAACAAAGGATGAACTGAGCTAGGGCCAACTGGTATACTTATTAAAGATAAAACAAAAAAAGTCGCGGTCATTAAACTCACTTTTGGGATCGTTTCTTCTTTTAGTCCACGGATGGAATGAAAAACAAAGCCTGCTGCGACAATACTCGTTGTCGCAGCAACAGGAAAACTTAACACACCGTCTGCAAGATGCATATTACAACCACTTCCTATTCATCATCATCGTGGTCGTGGTCATGGTCATGGTCGTGACTATGTCCATGACCTTCAAATTCCTTCGAATTTTCAACTTGGATCGTTTCGCCAGCCTCATTTACAATGGATAAATCAAATTCATCAGCAACGTGCTCGGTATATATTTTATAGCTTCCGCTAGTTGTAATTGTAAACGTAAATGACGAGGACCCGTTTGAATTTAAAATGAGGTTATAGCCATATTCACTCATCGCCTCAAACGAACTACCTTGTGTAACATCTTCTACATCCGCTTCTAAAATATGAGCGGCATGGTGATCCAAATCTGTTATATTACTATTTTCCAAAATAAATGCGATAAGCATTGATTCATCCCCAAATTCATTTTCCGGAAGCTCTAATGTATACGTTCCTTCTTTTAATTCGAAGCTACCACTCCATTCATAAGGTAAATCATGGTGATGACCAATTCCTTCTTCTTCTTTTTTCTCATCCTCTTCTTTTACTTCCTCTAAAGGTTGTTCATTTTCTTCCTGTTCAGGCTCTTCATCTACTTCATCATTTGTCACGTCAGGCTGAACTTGTTCAGCTTCTTGGTCTACTTCTTCAGTCGGTTCATTACAAGCCACTAAAGCAACAGCGACAAAACTACTTACGATAATGGGACGAAATTTTTTCATCGTACTCTCCCCTTTTTATGTATTTTTACATAACAATAATAACTATCCGTTTTCAAATCAAACTATGATAGTTGATTTCTACTAGTTCATGAGATATTATCGCTCCCTTCAAATGATATAAAGAAAAACCCTACAAAAAAGAATGTAGGGTTAAAAAACGGCAAAGTTGTAGGCATAATAAAAATAAACTGATGCCGCTTCACATTCTTTCCTCCCGAAGAACAGAAACTAAGGAAGTGTAGGCAGGTCTCCTGACTTGTGCATCATTCTCCATGAATCCTTCCCGTACTTTAGATCGTACAGTGGTTTTCAATCATTTTGTCAGCACTTACAGTTGCGGGGACAGTTCTGGATTTTCACCAGATTCCCTGTTAGGTCTATATTTAGACACCTATACTTCCGCTTAGATTTATTCATTTGGAAATTTCATTTTTAATGATAAAGTGATTGGTAATTTTTTTCAACATCTTTTTTTGTATAATAAAAAGAATAAAACAATCAAATAAAAGGAGACTCTGATGAATATCTTTGTTATTTCCGATACGCATATCCCGAAAAAAGCAAAACAATTACCGGAAGCTTTTATATCCCGTATTGATGAAGCCGATCTCATTATCCATGCTGGGGACTGGCAAACTATGGATGTTTATACTACCTTACAACAATATTGTCCTGTCAAAGGAGTCATTGGAAATGTTGATGGACCAGACATGCACGAACATTTTAACGAAACACTAATAATCCATATCAATGGATTCAACATTGGTGTCGTACATGGACACGGAAAAAAAGGGACAACCGAGCAACGAGCCATTAACGCTTTTCGAGACGAACATGTCGATTGCATTATTTTTGGGCACTCCCACATCCCAGTCCAAAAAAAACTCGACAACATTCTTTTATTTAATCCTGGCTCATTAACGGATAAACGAAGACAGCAGCAATATTCTTATGGAATTCTTACTGTCAATGAAAAAGTAAAAGCGACACATGTCTTTTTTGAAAAATAAAAAAAGCCCGAATCGGACTTTTTTATTCAATATGCTTTTTATTTTTTCCTTTAATAAAACGATAAGCGACAAAAGCAACATACAATGGCGCTGCGATATAGATTAAATATGGGAATTGACTATATGTCCCTTTAAAAATAACATATAACAAACAGCCTAAAAACAGCGTAATAATTGTCCCATACTTTGGTAAAGGTACTTCCTTTAAACTCGGAATTCTAAGTTTACTTACCATCAAAAAACAAAGAGCAGTAAAAATAACGGTTGTTACAATTTGAGGAATCCAGTAGCCAAATAACGTTAATAAAGCTAAAATCCCTCCAGCCGCTGTAATCGGAACACCTGTAAAGTAATGTTTCGATGCGGTTTTCGTACTAATATTAAACCGTGCAAGTCGATAAGCACCGAATAACGGAAATAATCCTGCTACAATAAAACCTAGATTACCAAACTGATGAAAATACGTATAATACACTAAAAACGAAGGTGCAATGCCAAACGTTACAATATCAGCAAGCGAGTCTAATTCTTTCCCTAGTTCAGAGTCAGCATTTAGCATTCTTGCTAACCTTCCATCCATACTGTCTAACATCATCCCTATTAAAATTAAAATTGCAGCATTATTGTATTGACCACTAGCCGCAAACCCTATCGATAAAAACCCACAATATAAATTCCCTAACGTGAACATGTTGGGAATACTTTTTGTCAATCTTAATCTCATATGTTGTAATCACACTCCGTGTCATTCATTTTTCACCTTAACCTTAAAAAATATGTAGTGATTTTCATTACAGTTTATCATTTTTTTTCATGATTAAATAGTAAGTTCTAGAAAAAGGTGGACAAATTTTTCAATAATGGTGCTTTTTTATAAGAAAAATGTCGAAAAAAGTCGAAAATAATGATATACGGCTCCTCACGTATGAGGTACAATAGTTTTACATAAAAACTTTTAAGGAGATAGAATTATGAAAATGTTCCGTAACCTTTCTGTTAAATGGAAATTATCGATTGGATTTGCCCTTGTCATCTCCATCTTTTTACTTGTATTTGCGTTTGTATTTATCCAATTTAATCAAGTAGAGAAAGATTTACAGCAAGTGCAACAAACAGGTCAAAGTGCTGTTTCAGTATCAGAAATTGGCTCTCAATTCCGTTCAAAATATATTCAAGTTTCTGACTTTTTAATTGGTCGCGATTACAGGCAAGAGGTGTATGATGACAGGGATGGACAACTTATTACACTATTAGAAAAAGTTGAACCTGAAATGACGACAGAAGAAATGAAACAACTCCATCATCAAATAAAAGAAAATAATAGCACTTTTAACGAGTTAGTAGCTGCTATTATTCAAACAAACGATGAACAAAAGCTTGAACAGCTTATTCAAACTCGTCGAGAAACAAATGAACTAGTCATTCAACTCGTTCAAATATTAGAACAACAATCTGAACAAATTAGTTTACATGCTAATGAACAAATGGAACAAGCAAAACTTGGTACTTCCATTGCTATGTTCGTCGCACTTTTACTAGGTGTAGCTGTTGTATATTTCTTCAGCCGAGCAACAAGCTCGATTTTAAATACACTTACAAATACTGCTACTGAAATTAGCAACGGTAATTTGCAAGTCGACGATATTGCTGTTCGATCCAAAGATGAGTTTGGAAAGTTAAGTACAGCCATTAATAGCATGAAAGAAAATTTACGGTCGATTTTAGAAAACATCTCAACTTCATCTGAATACGTTGCTGCCACATCTGAACAACTTAGCGCAAGCTCTCAAGAAACAAGTCGTGCTACTGAGGAAATTAGCTTATCAATTCAAGAAGTTGCTAATGGTTCTGATGTTCAAGTAGAAAGTTCAGAGAAAGCTAGTTTGGCAGCAGGTGACATTGCAGAACATCTTCAGCTAATTTCTATGAATATGGAGAATGTTAATTCATCTTCATCTAATACTAGCATCGCTGCTAAAGATGGTGTTGACGTCATTAAAAAAGCATTAAAGCAAATGCAACAAATCGATAGCAACACAGAGCAATCATCGAGCCAAATTAATGAACTAGGCGATAAATCAAAAAAAGTAGGATCAATAATTTCGTTAATTACTGGAATTGCCGAACAAACGAATTTACTAGCGTTAAATGCAGCCATTGAAGCTGCAAGAGCAGGCGAACATGGAAAAGGCTTTGCTGTTGTTGCCGACGAAGTAAGAAAGTTAGCAGAACAAACAGCCCATTCTTCTGGTGAAATTAATCTTTTAATTGATGAAATCCAAGCTGGCATTAAAGATTCGGTACATTCTATTAGTAGTGTCAAAACAGCTGTTCATGACGGCATCCACTATGTAGATCAAGCGAGTGTGACCTTTTCTGATATTGTCACTGCCGTCGAAAACGTTACGACTCAAGTTCATGAAATCGCAACAGCCATTGACACAATTAATTCACAAGCGACGACAATGGTTACTCATATCAATCAAACTACTGAAGTAGCGAAAGAGGCACAAAGCTATTCCCAAAATGTAGCGGCCTCTTCTGAAGAACAATCTGCTTCCATGGTTGAAATCACTTCTTCTGCTCAAAGCCTTGCCAAAATGGCGGAAGAACTTCAAGATGTTGTGCAACGTTTTAAACTGTAAAAAATGAAGAGGCTGGGACAAAACAGTAAATAAAAAATGAGTGGCACTCACCCTGATGAGTTGGGGTGAGTGCCACTCTTTATTTTACATTTTTAGATTTTAGTAATTTTTAGGATTTAAATAAGGATACCATCTGATAAAATTAAAGTAACCACACAATAACTTAACGGAGGTATCCTTATGTTTAAACATTATACCATGAATCAAATCATTTTACCGCTAGATTTAGAAGTAAAACTTCAAGAAAATGATATTGCCTACGCCGTCAATGATCTCGTAGAACAGATTCCCGATGAAGCATTCGCTAGCTTTTTACGTGAAACGGG
>NZ_JHYI01000050.1 GCF_000621445.1 Alkalihalobacillus bogoriensis ATCC BAA-922
CCCCCAAGTACTTTCAGCGTTTACGAGCTTAACTGCTAGGTTCGGTATGTTACTAGGTGTACCCTCGTAGCTTTTCTTGCCAACTTATATTTTGAGTTTTTAAACACTCAATACTACATAGTAATTTCTCTTGATTAAGATTCCGACTTATTAGTATTGGTCCGCTTAATGAATTACTTCACTTACACTCCCAACCTATCTAACTCCTAGTCTCGAAGTTGTCTATAGAGTACTTATCTTAAAGTCAGTTTCCCGCTTAGATGCTTTCAGCGGTTATCTAGTCCAAACGTGACTACCCAGCTGTGCCACTGGCGTGACAACTGGTACATCAGAGGTTTGTCCATCCCGGTCCTCTCGTACTAAGGACAGCTCCTCTCAAATTTCCTGCGCCCGCGACGGATAGGGACCGAACTGTCTCACGACGTTCTGAACCCAGCTCGCGTACCGCTTTAATGGGCGAACAGCCCAACCCTTGGGACCTTCTCCAGCCCCAGGATGTGATGAGCCGACATCGAGGTGCCAAACTTTGCCGTCGATATGGACTCTCGGGCAAAATCAGCCTGTTATCCCCAGGGTAGCTTTTATCCGTTGAGCGACGACCCTTCCATTCGGAATCGCCGGATCACTATGCCCTGCTTTCGCACCTGCTCGACCCGTCAGTCTCGCAGTTAAGCTCCCTTCTGCCATTACACTCTGCGGTTGATTTCCATCCAACCTGAGGGAACCTTTGGGCGCCTCCGTTACTCTTTCGGAGGCGACCGCCCCAGTCAAACTGCCCACCTAGCACTGTCTTCAAGGCTCCAAACCTCAAATTAGAATTTCAGTGTAATATGGTTGGTATTCCACCAGCGACTCCATATATCCTGACGGACATACTTCTTCGTCTCCCAACTATCCTATACATA
The DNA here is from genome assembly GCF_000621445.1 of Alkalihalobacillus bogoriensis ATCC BAA-922. Lineage (GTDB taxonomy): Bacteria > Bacillota > Bacilli > Bacillales > Bacillaceae_F > Bacillus_AO > Bacillus_AO bogoriense. The sequence goes on from NZ_JHYI01000050.1 coordinate 906, forward strand.
TGACACCAAAACCCAATACCAAGCTACAGTAAAGCTCCATGGGGTCTTTCCGTCCTGTCGCGGGTAACCTGCATCTTCACAGGTAATATAATTTCACCGGGTCTCTCGTTGAGACAGTATCCAAATCGTTACACCATTCGTGCGGGTCGGAACTTACCCGACAAGGAATTTCGCTACCTTAGGACCGTTATAGTTACGGCCGCCGTTCACCGGGGCTTCAATTCGGAGCTCTCACTCCTCCTCTTAACCTTCCGGCACTGGGCAGGTGTCAGCCCATATACATCGCCTTTCAGCTTAGCATAGACCTGTGTTTTTGTTAAACAGTTGCCTGAGCCTCTTCACTGCGACCCTCTCATGCTTTCCACGCGTAGTAGTCCACACAAAAGGGCAATCCTTCTCCCGAAGTTACGGATTCATTTTGCAGAGTTCCTTAGCGAGAGTTAGCCTGTCCGCCTTAAATTTCTCATTCTGACCACCTGTGTTGGTTTACAGTACGGGCACTAATAAATTAACGCTAGAAGCTTTTCTTGGCAGCGTGGGATCTGTAAATTCAAGCTTACGCTCTACGCATCACACCTCATATCTAACCTAGCGGATTTGCCTACTAAGTCATACTACATGCTTACACAGGAACTTCCGTTCTCCTGCTTACATACCCTTCTGCGTCCCTCCTTCACAATTTATCAGTGGCACAGAAATATTAATCTGTTTTCCATTCGCCTACGCATTATAGCCTGGGCTTAGGTCCCGGCTTACCCAGGGAAGACAAGCTTTACCCTGGAAACCTTGGTCTTCCGGCGAGAAGGATTCTCACCCTCTTTCTCGCTACTTATTCCTGCATTCTCACTTCTGATACCTCCAGAGTTCCTTATCAGTTCTCCTTCAACAGCCTACAGAACGCTCTCCTACCAATCGCTTACGCGATTCCGTAGCTTCGGTTTATAGCTTAGCCCCGTTACATTGTCGGCGCAGAGACTCTCGACCAGTGAGCTATTACGCACTCTTTAAAGGTATGGCTGCTTCTAAGCCAACCTCCTGGTTGTTTGGGAATCTCCACCTCCTTTCCCACTTAGCTATAATTAGGGACCTTAGCTGACGGTCTGGGTTGTTTCCCTTTTGACCATGGATCTTAGTACCCATAGTCTCACTCCTAAGATTAAAAATTACGGTATTCGGAGTTTGGTTAGCTTCGGTAAGCAATATGCCCCCTAGACTATTCAGTGCTCTACCCCCGTAATTTAATTCTTAAGGCTGCACCTAAATGCATTTCGGAGAGAACGAGCTATCTCTCAGTTCGATTGGCGTTTCACCCCTAAACCTATCTCATCTCCCAACTTTTCAACGGCGGTGAGTTCGGGCCTCCACTGTGTCTTACCACAGCTTCACCCTGGACAGGATTAGATCACCAAGTTTCGCGTCTACGCCTAACGACTTAGCGCCCTATTAAGACTCGGTTTCCCTACGGCTCCGGTATACTTAACCTTGCCGTTAAACGTAACTCGCAGGATCATTCTCCAAAAGGCACGCCATCACCCGTAAATGGGCTCTGACTACTTGTAGGCACACGGTTTCAGGATCTCTTTCACTCCCCTCCCGGGGTTCTTTTCACCTTTCCCTCACGGTACTATACGCTATCGGTTAACAAGAGTATTTAGTCTTACGAGATATGGTCCTCGCTGATTCACACAGAATTCCTCGTGTTCCGTGCTACTCGGGAGAGCTTTACGATTGTTACAAATTACCTATACAGGACTATCACCTTCTATGGTTAAGTTTTCCAACTTATTCTAATTCTTTGAAACAACTCGTTGAATATCTTGCAGTTCTTCAAAAAGCTTCCCACAACCTCGCGTAAGCAACGACTGCATTCTTGACACTTACGCGATTTAGACTTGGTCCCCGTTCGCTCGCCGCTACTTAGGGAATCGTTTTTACTTTCTTTTCCTCAGACTACTTAGATGTTTCAGTTCATCTGGTTACCGTTTTCACACTAAGACTTCATCTTAGTAGATTTCTCCATTGGGAAATCCTGGGATCAAAGTTCGATTGCAACTACTCCAGGCTTATCGCAGCTTACCACGTCCTTCATCGGCTCTTATTACCTAGGCATCCACCGTGTGCCCTTAATTCTCTTAATCTTTAAATTTAAGTTTGCTAACTCTACTAAAAAATTTAGTAAAATTGTTTGGTTTCTCTAATTACTATGTAGTTTCCAATGTTCAAAGAGTAATGTAAGAACATTACCAATAGAAAGAGATATATGAATTGCTCCTTAGAAAGGAGGTGATCCATCCGCACGTTCCCGTACGGATACCTTGTTACGACTTCACCCCAATCATCTGTCCCACCTTAGGCGGCTGGCTCCAAAAGGTTACCCCACCGACTTCGGGTGTTACAAACTCTCGTGGTGTGACGGGCGGTGTGTACAAGACCCGAGAACGTATTCACCGCAACATAGCTGATTTGCGATTACTAGTGATTCCAACTTCATGTACTCGAGTTGCAGAGTACAATCCGAACTACGAACAGCTTTCTGAGATTTGCTCCTTCTCGCGAAATTGCTTCTCTCTGTACTGCCCATTGTAGCACGTGTGTAGCCCAGGTCATAAGGGGCATGATGATTTGACGTCATCCCCACCTTCCTCCTGCTCATCGCAGGCAGTATCGCATGAGTGCCCAACTTAATGATGGCAACATACAATAGGGGTTGCGCTCGTTGCGGGACTTAACCCAACATCTCACGACACGAGCTGACGACAGCCATGCACCACCTGTCTCTAGGTTCTCCCGAAGGAGCACTAAGAAATCTCTTTCTCATTCCTAGGATGTCAAACGCTGGTAAGGTTCCTCGCGTTGCGTCGAATTAAACCACATGCTCCACCGCTTGTGCGGGCCCCCGTCAATTCCTTTGAGTTTCATACTTGCGTACGTACTCCCCAGGCGGATTACTTATCGCGTTAGCTTGAGTGCCGAGGTTCGACCCCCGACGCTTAGTAATCATCGTTTACAGCATGGACTACCAGGGTATCTAATCCTGTTTGCTCCCCATGCTTTCGCGCTTCAGTGTCAGTATTCGTCCAGTGAGCTGACTTCTCTATCGGCATTCCTACAAATATCTACGAATTTCACCTCTACACTTGTAGTTCCGCCCACCTCTCCGATACTCTAGTTAGGCAGTTTCCAACGCAATACGGAGTTGAGCCCCGCATTTTCACATCAGACTTACCAAACCACCTAGACGCGCTTTACGCCCAATAAATCCGGATAACGCTTGCGACATACGTATTACCGCGGCTGCTGGCACGTATTTAGCCGTCGCTTCTTCTATTGGTACCGTCATTTGTTTCTTCCCAATTGAAAGCACTTTACAATCCTAAGACCGTCATCGTGCACACAGAATTGCTGGATCAGACTTTTGGTCCATTGTCCAATATTCCCCACTGCTGCCTCCCGTAGGAGTAAGGGCCGTGTCTCAGTCCCCTTGTGGCCGTTCACCCTCTCAGGCCGGCTACCCATCGTCGCCTTGGTGAGCCGTTACCTCACCAACTAGCTAATGGGACGCAAAGCTCTCTCGTAGCGCATATAGCTTTCATAATCTTATCATGCGATAAAATCATAATATCCGGTATTAGCTATCGTTTCCAATAGTTGTCCCAGACTACAAGGCAAGTTCTTTACGTGTTACTCACCCGTCCGCCACCTTACTATCACCGAAGTGAATTCAAGTAGACTTGCATGTGTTAAGCATTCTGTCAGCGTTCATCCTGAGCCAGGATCAAACTCTTCATTAAAACTTTATATTTATTGACTAGGTCAATTATTAACACTTACCGTTATTAAACACCAAAATATGGTTGTTTGCTTGTCATATATCTCTATTCTGTTGTTAATGTCCTT
>NZ_JHYI01000051.1 GCF_000621445.1 Alkalihalobacillus bogoriensis ATCC BAA-922
CTCTATAGTATAATTTGGTTGAGGATTTTTAGTCCTTTTTATTTTTTTATAGAATAGGTAAAAAAAATATATTGATAATATAACGGCTCTATAGTGTCTTTTAGGGGGATTTTTTATGACAGGTTTAGAAAAGAAAAAAGAACTTTATAATTTAAGAAATGGTTATTTAAAATATAATCCTTATTTTCAATATACTGAAATTAATGTCTATAAATTCTTTGAATTAATTTATAGTAGAAATGATGAAATGCCTTTAGAGGAATGTGAGGGAGCTTCTCAAGAACATCAAAATCATAAATATCACGGAATAGCTACAGAAATTTTAAAAGATAGAGCAAGACATTTTATGATTTTTAATGATTTGAATTTTTTGGAAGAAATTAAAGACAGGGAATTTGTCATCACAAGCCCCATCAGTTACATAGGAAGAAACAGAACGGCGAAAAATTCAAGATTTTTATATGCTTTTGCCATTGACTTAGATGGAGTGGAAAAACAGCATATAGAAAATATTTTTTATCAATATAAATCAGGAGCTATGCCAAAACCTAATATCATAGTCAGTTCAGGAAATGGGCTGCATTTATATTATATTCTTGAAAAACCTATAGCTCTTTTTGATAATATCAAAATCCTTTTAAAAAGATTTAAGTATGGGTTAATAGACTTGGTTTGGAACGGCTACACATCAAGTGTCAAGAAAAGACAATATCAAGGGATTTTTCAGGGATTTAGAATACCAGAAACAAAAACAAAATTCGGAGAAATAGTAAGAGCCTTTTATTTAGAAAATTCAGAGCTTTATACAGTTGAAAGGCTTAATCATTGGGTAACAGGAAGAAGAAAATTAGTAGATACAGAAATAGACATTATAAATAAAGCTCTTTATATTCCGAAAAAATTAACTTTAAAAGAAGCGAAAGAAAAGTACCCTGATTGGTATGAAAGACGGATAGTAAAAGGGGATAAATCTCGTAAAAAATGGCATATTAAAAGAGATTTATATGATTGGTGGAAAAGAACTATTACAGATAATGAAAAAGTAGTTGAGGGACACAGGTATTTTTGTATAATGAGCCTTGCTATGTATGGACTAAAATGTGATATACCTTATGAGGAGGTAAAAGCCGACGCATATTCATTCTTAGAGGAGATGGAAAGTAAGACAGGAAATCAGGATAATCATTTTACAGAAGAAGATATAGAGGACGCCTTAAAAGCCTATAAGGAAAGTTATATGACTTTTCCTCGTAAAGATATAGAGGTTGTTACAGGTATTTCTATTCCTCCAAATAAGAGAAATTATCAAAAACAAAAAGACCATTTAGAAGAAATTAGAATGATTAGAGATTTAAGAATGAAAAGGCAAGGAAAAAAATGGACAGATAATAATGGAAGAAAATCCAAAAAAGACGAAGTTATAAGTTATTTATTATTTAATCAAAATGCAACAAAATATAAATGTATAAAAGAAACAGGTTTATCTAAACCAACTGTATATAAATATTGGGAAGAAGCTCATCAATTTTTAGAAACTTTAAAGCCTAAGTTTTATAAAAATTTTTCAGAAATTCCTTTTGCTAGAAAAAATAGATTATTTAGAGAGATGAGTTGGAGATATAAATTTGATGAAAATATGTCTGAAGAAGATAAAAAAATAATGAGAAAAATAGATTATATTCACGAATTATTAAAATTGGTAAATATACATAATTATGAATGGGCTAAAAATATTTATAAAAAAAGAGAAAAAGATAAAAAAGTTATAAAATTAAAAAACTTAATAATAAGGCAAAGTAAAAAATCAAAAAATATAGGAAATTTATCTGAATTTAATAAATTAATAAAAGAAGCAGAAACAGAAGAAAAAATTAATGAAATTTGTCTAAAATATGATTTTTTACCTAACTTAGAATTATTTTAAAAAAAGAAATACTTAAAACAGCCTTTAAATAGCTTAAATTTGATTTAAAAATAAAAGGTATAAAACATCAAGATAACCTCGTAAAATGCGTTAAAAACGATTTTACGAGGTCATTTTTTTTAAGCTTCAAAAATTTTTTATAGATTTACTTACTTTCCTCTTTTTTTTCAGTAAATTTATTTTTATAATGAGCAACCATTCTAGCTACATCTTCATCAGATAATAATTGTGCATTTTTTATGAAAAGATTAAAAAGAGGTTTTAGCTTCTTTTCAGCTTCTTTTAACTCAATTTCTTTTAGTTTTTTTTCAATCTCTTTTTTCTTGTTAATAAGTTCCTGCTTAATTTCCTCAGAAGTCTTGATTTTTTTCTTTGGTTTAGTAGTTTCTAAATTTTCTTGTACTTGGTTAAGTTCTTCCATAGTTAAAACCTCCTGTAAAAAGATTATTTATAGTAATATTATTATAGTATATTTTGGGCACAATTTCTAGTCCTTCCTTAATTTAGTTATTTTTTGAAAGTATACCATTAATTTTTGACAAGTCAAAAAATAAGAGGTATACTTAATATATATTAAGTAAAATTAAGGAAGCGAGCACACTGTAAATGACGGCAAATTGATAAATCAATTTGTCATCATTTACGCTCGTTTAGGGGGATTGCAGTCCCCCTAAAAACCCCTGCTAAAAGCGGGAAAGGAGGTATAAATTTTTTGAAGAAAAATTTATCATTAAGATTAGATGAAGAAGATTATAATTTGCTTGAAACTCAAGCTAAATTATATGGAGTAACAAAGAATGAATTTGTAAGAGTTTTAATAAGAAAAAATATGCTAGGAGATATTCAGGAATTAAACGAGAATTTAAAAGATATTTTTAGACTAAAAGTAAGCATAGGAAATAACCTTAACCAAATAGCTAAAAAATGTAACAGTAAAACTATATCAGATTTTAGGGAAATTCAAAAGGAGTTAGATGACCTATGGCAATCTTTAAAGCGATAGATAAAAGTAGTAAAAATATAGGTGGCTCAAAAGGTGTCTTAGACTATGTAGGAAAAAAAGCTGAAAATACAGTCGGAATTAAATGTTCAAATGATTATAAAGAAGCCTTTAAAGACTTCCAAGATATTAAGGAATATTATAATAAATTAGAGGACAGACAATATAAGCATTTTACCCATAGTTTTAAGCCAGGAGAAATTGATAAAGAAAGAGCCTTAGAAATGACAGTAAAATTATGTGAAGAAATTTTCCCTGAAAATCAAGTTTTTATAGCTCAACATACAGACAGAAAACATATCCATAATCATATCGTAGTAAATTCAGTAAATTTTGAGAATGGAGAGAAGTTCTATTATGAGGAAAAAGAGTTTAATAGATGGAGAGATAGAGCAGATGAATTAGCCCAAGAATATGGACTAGAAATTGTACAGCCAAAAGAGAAGAATTTAGAGATAGGAGAAGTAACAACAAAATCAAGACATACAAGAGAAGCTATAGAAAAGGCTTTAAGAGGAGAAAAACAAAGCGATATAGTAACAGTATCTTTGGCAGTAATTCAAGCAGGAGAAGAAGCAAAAAATAAAGAAGATTTTACAAGAATTCTAAAAGAAAAAGGAGTAGATATTGATTGGGGAGAAACTGTTAAAGAAGATGGTTCTATAAAATACAGAAAATATATTACTTTAACTGTTGATGAAGAACATAGAGTAAGTAAGAAGCCAAAATTTAGATTAGACAGCTTAGAAAATCATATACATCACCCTGCATTTAATACAGAAAAATTAAGGGAACATTTTAAAGAATTAGATAAGAAAAAAGAGCTTGAAAGATATAAACCAAAAGAACAAGAAAATCTGTGGAAAAAACATTTAAAAAATCAAAGCCGTGATAAAGACGGAATGGAATTATAAGGAGGAACTGTATGGCAAATTTATTTGAGGGAGCAAGTAAATTAAAAAATGAAGCAGAAGAAATTGATAAAGTTTTGGAAAGATTAAAGCTCACATCAGCAAGATTGGAAAAAATAGAGAAAACTTTTTCAGAAGTAGAAAATATAAGCCCTGATTTAAAGAAAATCAAAGAGGAAATAGTGGCTATCAAAGAAGAATATGAGAATATAGACGGAAAGGCTATAAGTAATGCGATAAATGACCTTGTAAATAAGATTTTTGATAGTTGGAAATTATGGTTGTTATATATTCCGTTGGGAGGATTTTTAATAGCTTTTATAATGGTATCATATTTCTATATGACCAATGTAAGAAGAATGGCAGAAGAAAATAAAATTTTATCCGATAGGATAAATTCTGTTTATAATATGCACCTGTTAGACCAAAAATATTGGTATGATAAGAAAAATCAAGAATTATTTTTAGGAGATTACGATTGGATAAAGAAGAAAATGGCAGAAGAAAAGAAAAATAATAAAAAATAAGTAATTTTTATAGAGAAAATAAAAGGAAGAAAAAAAAGAAGCTTTAAAGAGCTTCTTTTTTATATATAGTATGTATAAAGTATAATTTATATTTTAATTTAAAAAATAATATATATGTATGTAAATTTTATACATATTTTTTAAAGAATAAAATTTATACTATATACAACATAAAATATATATGTATATATTCTTTTAAAAGTATTATAAAATAAAGAAAAAATATACTATATATTTTTTTGTACTCTGCTTCCAAGTGCTTCCAAAAATACACATATATCATAAAGTGTTTTTATTTATTTTTAAATAATAGTAATTTATATACTATAAAGTATTTTTTATAAAACAAAATAATACACTATAATATATA
>NZ_JHYI01000052.1 GCF_000621445.1 Alkalihalobacillus bogoriensis ATCC BAA-922
ATTATCAATATATTTTTTTTACCTATTCTATAAAAAAATAAAAAGGACTAAAAATCCTCAACCAAATTATACTATAGAGCCGTTATATTATCAATGAATTTTTTAGACCTATTCTATAAAAAATAAAAAGGACTAAAAATCCTCAAGCATATTATATGACAAAACGGAGAATTTATCATTCTCCGTTTCTTTCACAGACGCAAAGTCCTTTTAATCATCTCACAGGTGCTAAGACCCAATTATTTATATTGGTATTATCTCATACTTCTTTCTACTTTTCAATTTTAATGTTTAAAAACTTGCCTTTTATAAAATCATTTGATATAATTATGATGTTAAATGACATCATAATTATAATGGAGCTGATTTATATGAGCCGTATTTTAATTAGTTTTAGAATAGACCAAGAATTAAAGAAAAGTGCAGAACAAGTTTGTGAAGAAATGGGAATGTCTTTAAGTACCGCTTTTACTGTCTTTGCAAAAAAATTAATAAAAGAAAGAAAAATTCCTTTTGAGATTGAAGCCGAACCTTTAGAGGAGAAAAAATCTGAAAGGAGTAAAAAAAGCAAATGACAGAATTAAAAGGAATTTTTAACCAAAAAGTAGCTGATTTTTTCGGTTTAAAAGATAATAAAATGGTTTATATTGGAGAACAAAATATTCTCCATATGAAAAATAAGCATTATTCAGACTATGAGACATACTATCAATATTTATCAGAAATAGTAAATTCTCCAGATTATATAGGTAAAAATCCACGTGATGAGTCCTTAGAACTAATAAAAGAATTCTTTTGTAAAGAAAGTAATTCTTATGTTAAAGTTGCTATTAGAGTTTCAAAAAATCAAACTCTTTTTATAAGAACTTTGTACTCTCTAAATTCTTCAAAGTTTGAATATCAAGTATCACAAGGTTATTATCATAGAGTAGAAAATCTATAGTTGACTTTTACCAAAGTTTGTTGTATCATATTAGTAAGAAATATAGTGTTTTAATTTGAGGATAGAAAAGTCAGCTATCACCCTAGTTAGGAGATACAGGAGTGGCGACCTGTCTTATTAAAACACATAAAAAGGCTTTTATAGGAAGTCTTTTTTTTTATAAAAATTAAAAGATAAGGTATATTATAGTCCTTATCTTTTTTATTTTCCACTTATCAGCCCCTCCAAAATCATTTTTAAAGCACTCTTTTGTTTTCGGTAAGGATTTATACCAAAAAATTTTTTAAGTCATCTAAAACGGCTTTTAAACGGCTCAAAATTGAATTTCAACCAATAAAAAAGGAATACAAAGCTGTATTCCTTAATATTCTCCACCACCGTGATATCTAACAGCATATTTAAGATTTTTATATCCTTTATTAAGTTTATTATTTGTAGTATTCGTATTATCTTTTTCTTCCAATACTTTTTCTAACATTGTTTCGGAATCTTCTCCTAATTTATCCACTATTGCTGTTTTTCCACCTTTTATTCCTGCAAGTTCTTTTACATTGCATAACTGTCCTATTATAAATCGTCCAATTTCTCCATTTGCTTTTTCCTTTTCCTCATCAGGAATTAATCTGTAATCTACATATTCTGACAAAACACGAGATAAACTTACATTAGCAGGAATTTTATATTTAATTTTTGATAATTCTACTTCTGATACCTTTTGTCCAAATTGTGGTGTTTTAGTACAAATCTGATGAAAGTATCTAAAAGGGTTTTGTTGCTTTGTTTTATCTTTTGTGCCGACTTCTAAAAAATAAAGTTTTTTCCATTTCTCTTGTCTAGCCTCATCATCTTTAGAGATTTTCAAAAACATTGTTTTCATCGCATTTTTAGTAAAAGTTATATTAAATACTCCAGCTCTTATTTTTCCAGTTTCATCCATATAAAGTAAAAAATCATTTACTCCGTGATAAGTAATATTAAAATCTTGATTTAATAAAAACTCTTTTGTGTCAGGAACTATATCATTTAAAATAATACTTCCTGTTAAAACATCTATACATTTTCCATATCTTGGAGCTATTAAGGAAGTCCAGTCTAAATGATTATAATAATTTATTATTTCTGATTCAGCTTTTATATTTTCAGCTTTATTTACTCTTTGCATTCCTTGAGTTCCTTTTAATAACCAATATACTTGAGCTGAAGCTATTAGGTCATCATCTTCTAATATCTCTTGAATTTCTTTTATAACTTCTTCATCACTGCCATTTAATGCAACTTCATTATTCTCATTTATAAAATTTTCTTCAATTTCTTCTGCTTCACAAGACTGTAAATAATTATTAGCAACAACTAATAAAGAAGCTCCAAGCAGTAAATGTGGATTTTTCATACAAAGACATACAGCTAATAATTTTATTAAATTCTTATTTATAGCCGAGTTTTCAGCTATACAATCCTGTATATCATCTCCAAATAAATAATCTTCTTTAATCTTATCTTTACTTTTTCCAAGCCCTAAAGCATTAAAAGTTACTGTAGGGTATATCTTTCCTGTGACAACATAGACATATTGAGCCAAACACCCTCCTAAACTATGCCCTGTTATATGAATATTTATTTTTTCTTCTTCTTTTTTACACATTTTCTTTATATATTCTAAAAACATATAGGCACAGATTAGTTGTGATCCATTTTCTTTCATAAATCCCAACTCAATATCTTGTATCATATCTTTAATTGTTCCCTTAATATCTTCAGGTTTAAAGCTGAAGTCTGTTCCTCTGTAAGCTATTACAACATCATTTTCTTTTTGAAAGGCACAGGCATAAAAACCATTGTCAGAAACATTTCTGCCATATCCATAATCAGCAAACAGCTTTGTTTTATCTGCACTGTAAATAAACTGCCAGCCGTTAAAATCATAATATGGTTTTAACTCTACTTTTGTATCTTTATCTTTTTCTATTCCAAAAACTCCCAAAAGGCGTTTATCTCTTTCATCATACATTAAAATATCATTAATTACTTCAGGCTCTATATCATCTCTCTTTATTTTATCCCAAACTGTACTAAGTTTTAAAAAATTAATAAAATCTTTATTTTGATAAGAAATCTCTTTTTTTAATTTATCTAAATCTAAATTATTCCAATTCAAATATGATAATTGAGAAAAAAAAGCATATTCTACATCTCTAACCATTATTTCTCAACTCCTCTGGGAATATTACATTAACATCTTCTGGTTTTTTTATATATTTATAATACATTTGAAACCAAATATTAGGAATATTCTCATCATTAAAATATTTAGTAAAATAATCCATTAAATACCCCATTTCTTTTGATGACAATGTTTTTTCCTTTTTATATTTCTTTAAATATTTTTTTACTTGTGGCTCATCTTTAAAAATATAAAATATATGATTTTTTACTACATCATAAGTTAAACACTTCTTATCTCTTAAATACATATTAATATCACAATTTATATTATATTTCTTATATAAAAT
>NZ_JHYI01000053.1 GCF_000621445.1 Alkalihalobacillus bogoriensis ATCC BAA-922
TGTTAATGACGTTCCAAAGTGTCTGGAACTTGATGGCGCTAATTGTCCTAAAACTGACGGATTCACTGTCCAAAATGAAAGGGAAGCACTTGACGGCTCCCCTAAGATTCTTTCACATCAACTTGATACGTTTCATTTTTCTTGAGATAAAACCTTACGTCATTTCGACCAGTAAGGATATACCAATCCCTTCCAAGTTCCAAGCGACAAGGAAGCGTCCGACCATATCCTAGATGAAGATCAAACCAGTCTCCGCAACGCATCTTATACCCTTTATTTTCTCCCCAAATGACAACCCAACAATCCAACTCTTCATGATAAGTCATCTCTTTCCAACGGGTTTTCATGAAAGCTCCCCTTGGATAACTTGCTTAATCATATGATCATCAAGAATCCTACGTCCATTTTGTGAGCCATACAAAAGACCATGTGTACAGAGTTTATTTATGAGCCTTGCGGCACCACCAGAGAACCGATGGATTTCCCCAATCGCCCCATCTGAAAAGATGGGTTGATCAACTCCTGCGTATCTCAGATGCTTACTAATATATTCCTCAACCTGAGCACGATCGAGATGTCCTAGCTGGAATTGTATATCAATTCTTTGGCGTATGGCTGCGTATGACTGTAAACGTAGTCGGTCCCATAGTTCACTTTGACCGACAAGGATAAGTGCCATTGGACTTAGTGAATCCATTTTAAAGTTAAGAAGAAAACGGACCTCTTCAAGCATTTCCCGATCCAGAAGGTGAGCTTCATCCACTATGACTACTGGTTGTAGTCCTCGTATGCCTTTCATTAATTCAATCTCACGATGAAGTTGTCGCTTTGCATCTCCTCGATAAAATTTCGATTCGGATCCTAGTTGTTCCAGCAACCCCTTGTAAAAATGGCGAGGTGTTAACTTAGAGTCGGATAAATAAAGAACGTGGAATTTTCCTTTATCCAACTTGTCCACAAATTTACGGATTGTCGTCGTTTTTCCCGTTCCACTATCGCCACTCAGGACCGCAAAAAGCTGTCTTTCAGCTGTGTATTTCAATCTTCCAAGGATCTCTTGCATCATAGAGGAATCATATAATTGGTCCGTTGGCAGGTCTCTAGTAAAAGGCGTCTTCTCCATTTGATAGAAGGCTTCAAACACGAGAATCATCCTCCTTCCAAACGCCACGGAAGGTCACGGCAGGTTTCTGTTCCCTTTGACGCTCCTCGTTCTTTCGTTCAGCTGCCTTTAATAGTCTTGAAGAGTCAACACTCTGCACTTGCAAGTGCTCAGGTAATGCAGGACGCTTCCCAGCTTTTTCTCCAATCACAAGCTTTTTGGCTTTCCAAGGAGTATAATTCTCGAATTCAATGGTAAGCTCTTCAATGTTTACTGGATCATAGATAACCTCAACCTGACGTCCAATAAAGGGTAAGCCTACTTCATATTTCTGGTCCATGAAGCTAATGCATCCCGATTTATCGACTTTTCTCGTCTCGCAATGAAGAAATGCATTGCTTAACGTATCCGGATCGATGAAACGAATTGATTTCTTGTCTGACCGAAATGCGGTTTCCGGACTGACTTTCTCTCCAAGTGCAGAATGAGGCTTATTTTGATAGCACTCAGTCAGCCAGACTTGGAAAAGTTCATTCAGGCGATCCAGAGTATTTGGCTTTTCAATGACAGCTTCACTGATGAATGAGTCTATGACTCTATTGAACCTTTCAATTTTGCCTTTCGATTCCGCGGCATACGGCCTTGTGTATGTGAGACGGGTGCCTATTTTTGAGCAGGTACGTGCCATCCATTTCGTTCGATACTGCTTGCCGTTATCAAAATATACCGCCTCTGGAACACCATACTTTTGGATGGACTGTCGGAAGGCATCTTCAATGATCCTTGCATCCAAGGTCGGATAGAAAGATGCATGAAGCACAAACCGAGTGGCGTCATCAATAAAAGCAACAACATACACTTGTTTCTTCATTCCATTCGGACCAATCGGCAAGTAAGGACCGTATTTGATATCTGACTGCCAGAGTTGGTTGCGGTGTCGTTTCTGAAACCTGCGGGCGGCTCCATCTGTCTGGGAATAGAGTCTCATTTGCCTTGTACTGTAGCCTTTTTCCGTCAGTTTTTCCTGAAGGGTTGATCTTTTGATTTGTCCTGGTTCAGCCAGCCCCTCCCATTCAAGAATCTGTATAATTTGAGCTACGCTCCGGCTCGGCACTTCCTTACGTAGGAGAATCGCTTGGTCTAATAGATGGGGAGGAATCGCTTCTGACTTTCGAGGATCTTTTCTCGATTGAGGCTTCAATCCCCCAAACCCACCATCCCGAAATTGAGCCAAATATCGTCTGATGGTTCTTTCTGAAAGGCCGCTTGCCTTAGCAATTTGACCTCTTAATTCTTTTACTTTTCCAGCGTCAAGCCCTTCTGCCAATAAAGGTGATATCAACTGAAAACGTTGCACTGCCAATTCTTCTGATTTCTTATGATCACTCATCATACCATTCTCCTTTCGGTGTCTATCAT
>NZ_JHYI01000054.1 GCF_000621445.1 Alkalihalobacillus bogoriensis ATCC BAA-922
CCCTCGTTTTCCCTGATCCAGGTCCCGCCATTAAAAATAATGGACCATCTAACGTTTCAATAGCCTCTCTTTGACCATCATTTGGAGTAAAACCATGTTGTTTAAATAAACTTTCTAAAGTTACAGTCACAACTATCACCCCATTACAAAAGTATTACCATTATTCTATCAGATTTTTACATTTTATTGGCAATGTATTTCAATAAGAACATATGTAAACGGAAGACTTTCTCGCCTTCCGCTAAATAATCACATAATTTCCTTTAATTCCGTAATCTCTTCACCAATAATTTTTAAATCATTCAGCATGGTCTCGCTTGTCCACTTTGAGTTTAGAACTGTCTCCACAATTGAAAGTAACGCCTCTTTTGTATCCGATGTTAGTGCCTTTCCTTGATATATGATTTCATTGGTGAAGAATAGCTCTTCTAACGTAATGCCACATTCCTTTTTTACTTCTGTTCTTATTAGAACTGATATATCCACCTTTAACGCTTCTGCTAATTGCATCATTAGTGGAATGCTCGGCCGCTTTCGAAGTCCTCTTTCTAATCTATTGATATAGGAAGGGGTAACATTTGAAAGCTCCGCAAGCTGTTGTAATGAATATCCTTTTTCTAATCTCAACTTTTTCAACAACTTCCCGAAATTGTCGTTTAATTTACGTCTTTCCTGCTTCTGTTTCATTTCCACCATCTCCTTTTAAACCTTTCCTTATAGGAACCCTGGGTTAAATTGCTAACCCTATATCATAGATTCTTTCATTCTCTTTATAACTGAATGATCGAAAAATATTTTTGAGAAAACGTAACAGAAAATGATAAGCGAATGTATGTTACCCAAAAGCGGATTGTTTAAATTTTTTAGGAGGGACTAAATTGCTTAAACTACTAAAATCTAATCAGGGTAAATATTGTGAAACTTTATTCATTACTTTATAATAAAGGAATATATGTTCGTATTTAGTGAGGAGAGAGTTATATGACTATAGTACATAAAGAACTACGAGATCATGCATATGAAATTGCTACTGAAATTGCTCGTGTAGCAGGTAAAGATCCTTTATACATTTGGAACTCTGAGAATTTCCAAAGGGAATTACAGAAGATAGCTGAAAAAGAGTTGGAAAGGTTGAGGCAAGAAGCGAAGTAGTAACAAAGGAAATCGAGCACTGAAAGAACATTTTTCCTTCTCATCATCATCTGAGGCAATCGTGTTATTGTGTAAACTCAATAGAATATTAGATTAAAAGATTGAGGGGAAGTGTATGATTTACCACTTCCCTTATCTACGAACGCTTTTCAACAAACTTCTCTAATTGCTCTTTTGATAAATCATTTGGGCTTAGATTATTCTTCTTACAATACTCATATAACGCCCTAACCTTTATTTTATATTCTCCTGGAACAGCGTAAACCCCACCTCTAAATTCGTCCTCAAATTTCTTAATTTCATTTATATCCACTTTAAGTTCCTCCTTTTATAGTCTCCTATTTATTGTAATACAAATCACTTCTTATCTATTAACCTATTATATTGAAATTTAGTAAATTATTTTTTATAATATTTTCGAAATATCTCTTGTTAATAATTTTATACTATTTCAAAATTTTCATTAAGTAGGTGATTTAATGTTAATTGAAAAAATTGATGCAGAATTATTAAATGAAATTCAGGAAGAATTAGATTCAGAGTACAATGACATTGCGTCATCATGGGATGAAGAGTTTGTGGATCTTAAAGATCATGATTTTGAGGATGTGTTACGTACCGAAATATTTGAGCACTATCACCACATACCTTTTTACAAGTTAGAACATATCATTGATGAACTTTGTCCATTCTTAAAAGAAAAAGATATTGAAATTGAACCCTATTCCAAAATCACTTTCTTTGACAATGGTCAAAACAAGGAAGTAAATATATATATTTATGCAGATACTTGTCCAGAGGATCGAGAAAAGCTTGATGAAATTGAACTTAGACAACTTGAGAAGTTACATGAAGAAATTACTCAATTATATAACCATATTTTAGATGTTGAAACAGCTTTATATATTAGTCATGTGGCATTTGAAAATGTACCAAAAGATTATTACCACGAGAGTAAAGACGAAAATGATTGTGAATTCGTTCAACTTGAATTTAATTAAACGATTAAGTGACGTAGTTTGGAGATTTTTCTCTATAGCTACGTCTTTTTATATATTTAAAATAAAAATTCCTTAACCCTTAACAAAAATAGAGCAAAAACAATTAAAGTTTTTCGCTCCATTTTTTGTTTCTACTATGTGCATTTAAAATAAACTCTTCCGAAAATCCTTCCCAAAACCCGCATTCCACCGTTCGCTGTCATAATAAAGTTTTCCGAAAATCACCGATTTC
>NZ_JHYI01000055.1 GCF_000621445.1 Alkalihalobacillus bogoriensis ATCC BAA-922
GATTGCCCTGATTTTTTACGAAAACTTCCCTCTTCCTTTTTAACGAAAATCGGAAATGTTTATTATTTTTCGGAAGAGAGAATTAGTGGGTCACAATTTCAACTCTATCAACGCGACTGTCTCAACGTGACTTGTATGCGGAAACATATCCACCGGCTGCAATGATTTAATCTCAAATCCCGCTTTCATCAACCTGTCACAGTCTTTTGCCAATGTGGATGGGTTACAGGATACATACACAAATCGTTTTGGTTTCACCTTTATAATTGTTTTTAATAATTGCTCATCACAGCCTGTTCTCGGTGGATCAACAACAATGACATCTGGTTTCCATCCTTCTTTCACCCATTTCGGTAACCATTCTTCTGCTTTACCGACGACATATGTCGCATTGTCATAACCATGTTTTTTGGCATTATTGTTGGCATCATCAATGGATTCTTTTATAACATCCATTCCTCTAATTTCACCAGCATCCTTGGCTAGCCATAATCCAATTGAACCAACACCACAATATGCGTCAACCACTTTTTCTTTTCCTGTTAGTTCGGCTGCATTTTTGACTTCATCATATAACTTCACGGTTTGTATCGGATTCAACTGAAAAAATGCTCGGGCAGATAACTCAAAGTTTAAGTCTCCCAACGTTTCTTGAATCACTTCTTCACCATGTAGATGGACCGTTTCTTTTCCGAATATAAGTGATGTTTTTTCTCCGTTAATGTTTTGTAATATCGAAATGACTTGTGGAAGTCGTTTTTTTATTTCTTCTAATAGTAACTCTTTTTTTGGAATGTCTTTTTGTGACGTAATCAAGACAAGTTGGACATCACCGGTATTGAAACCAACACGAGTCACGATCGTTCGGATGACACCTTTTCGCTTTCGCTCGTTATAAATTGAAATGTTTAAGTCTTGTAATATTCGTTTGACTGTTTGTGTAACTATATTTGTTTCTTTATGCTGGACCATACAATCTGATATATCGATTAAATTGTGAGAGTTCAATCCATATAAGCCTGCAAGTACTTTCTCTTTTTGTTTTCCTACTTGGAGTTGGCTTTTGTTGCGATAGTTCCACGGGTCTTCCATTCCAATTGTGTCCTGTAATGGGAGCTTGTCTCCACTTAGTTTTGTATGACGTTCAAAGGCTTGACGGACAATATCTTTTTTTTCTCGTAACTGAGCTTCATACGATAAATGCTGTAGTTGACAGCCGCCACATTCTTTATAGATGGGACATGGTGGGGCGACGCGGTCAGTTGATTTTTTGCGAATCTTTTTTATTTTTGCTTCTGCAAATTTAGGGTGGACGTTGGTGACTTCAGCGACAACTTCTTCTCCTGGCAGAGCACCTGGAACAAAGACAACAGTTCGTTTGAAATAACCGACACCTTCTCCATTAATGCCAAGTCGCTTTATCGTAAGGGGGAAATTTTGTCCTTTTTCTATTATAGCTTGGGGTCTTGCTTTGTTTTGTTTCATGACGTTCCTCCGTGTCGTTTCATTGGTTCTTTATTATATCATGTACGTTTCGAAACTTCCTAAACTTACTAGCGACTTTTTCGGGTTATCTTTGTTAAAATAGAAACAGTAAAAAGGAGTAGAGGAGAGATTTCATGTCTATCGCAACCGACGTAGCATCGTTACAAATCATGGCTCATGTGTATAAGAAGGCAGGATTACAATCAATCTTTGAAAAAACAGTAGAAAGTCTAGTAGAACATGTTCCTTACATTGATTGGGCTGGCATTTATGTACTTGAGGATGCTCATAGCAAATTGGTCGCTGCATCAGACTTTGATGATCATCTAGAATGGGAATCCAATGGACGTTTGAAATTCCCTATCAAAAATTCTGCAGGTGTTCAAATTGGTTTATTAATCGTGAAAAGCAAACAACCTATCGCTTTTGACATTACAGATGTTAGTACATTAGAAACGATCGCTGAAGCTATCGGCCAAGAAAGTTTAGCAAATTAATAAGAACCAAACCCCTATCTGCATGTGGATAGGGGTTCTTGTTTTCTTATCGGACATGTGTTCCGCTATTTGCTCATAAAGTGAGCCTTTTTCATTTCTTATGGACATCAGTTCCGCTATTTAACCAAAGTGGTGACAAAATCACCTGACTTTGTGAAAGTAACGGAACCAATGTCCGATACGATCGTGAAAACGTTGATTTAGCATCGTTTAGCGGAACAGATGTCCGTTAGAGTTGGCGCCACCTTAATCCCGAACCGAAAAGAGGCTGGGACATAACTAGCCAGAAATAATTGAAAAAGGTTCCGAACATCCAAAGATGATGTTCGGAACCTTTTTAGTTGGAGCGTTAGA
>NZ_JHYI01000056.1 GCF_000621445.1 Alkalihalobacillus bogoriensis ATCC BAA-922
AGAATATTGGGAATAGACTTAAGGCTAATAGTAGCAAGGGTTTGAGTAGAGTTAAGGGAAAAGGGGAGGAGGAGCGAGTTTTTTAGTCGGATACATAGTAGAGCATGAAGGTTTAAGGAAGTTAAGGAAAAAGCGGATATAAAAACGATGGTATTTCTTTATACTGATAATTTTTAGGTCAAGAGAAATTTTTATAGTACAATTAAATAACAAATGGAATTTACAGGATACTTATGGTTGTAATGTTGCAGTAATAGTAAAAATGGGGTGCTGTTTAATGACTCGTGATTATGGAATGAATGGTCATCGGAATATTCAAAAGGATAAACTTGTAGAATGGTTCTTATCATGGGATGCAGAAGTTTATGTTGAATGGATAGAAAAATATTATTGTGAAGATTTAATTGATGAGATGAAAAAATCTTATGTTGAATTAGTAGAGTTGGTTAAACAGGTTGTTGAAAGAACATGTGTAAACGAAGAAAACTCAGAATCACTATTGTATACGGCAATGAAAATTATGTCTTCATCAATAATTTATTGTTATTTTAGAAATGGAAACTCCACTTTAAAATGTGCTAATTATTATGAAATTTTATTAGAACCTGCAGACACTAATACAAAGGAAAGGCTAATAAATGGATATGATTATATCGAAAGGATCGGCATTGATATAAAAATTGATAATAAAATTGTAGGTTATATCGGGAAAATGAGTGATTTATTTTGGCATACATTTTATGATCAATACAGAATAGAGGAAAATGGCTATATAGAGTCGTGCAGAGATGATAAATATGATTTTACACTACAAATATGGGATGATGCTTTATTTAATAATGCTCAGGAATTTGAATTATTGGTAGAAAAAGTATTATTCGAATGCGATGTTAATCTTAATCTTTGTTTTAAGCGTACAAGCTATAGCTTTAAGGAGAAAATCGAAGCTCACAATGAAAATTTATCTTTAATGATCTGGAATACTCACTATGAGGAAGCTCCGTTTCGATATTTCAATTTTGCAAATTACACAACTGTGCCTCGTCATAAGTATTTAGCATATTATCAAGTAATAGAATATTTTTTTGTAAGAGCTTTCCAAAAGTCAGAACTGACAATATTTAAAGAATTGAGGGTACTTGATTATTTAATTCGCACTTCATTAGAAAATGAATTGGTATTTGAATGGATTACAACAAATGGTTTGTGTACACACTTCACAGAGTTAAATACTAATTATCCTGCACTTTTGCCATTAGACAAATCAAATGTTTTAGATACGATAGCAAAACGTCTATATACTGTTAGGTGTTCGCTGGTTCATGCAAAGGAAACTAAAGAGGGATATAATTTTATACCTAACTTAAATGATAGTATTTTAGATAAAGAGATAGGGTTAATAAAATACGTTGCAGAGCATGTTTTACGTAAATGGAATATAATTACATAGATTTAATTTGAAATATAGGGGGAGCTAAGGTGGATAGAGATGGAATTAAGAACTTTGAAGTTGGCTTTAAAGATGGTGTATATGCTGTACCATCAAACACTAAAATCAAAGTACGTGCATTGTATAAGTTTTGCAAAGAAAATAATATAGCCCCAGATGAGTTGACAGAAGAGCAAATAGCACAGTTCATAGAAAAGCGAGATAAATAACGATGGACAAACAAAATTTTGATTTGTTGCAGTTTTTTGAAGGGCAGTACGCAATTATAGAAGAATGAATTTGACGTGTAATCATAACAGTTCTATGTTTACGCAGTGTGTATTTGTTGACGATACCGAATTGCAAGTTATTGATTTTAGTTCTAAAC
This sequence comes from Alkalihalobacillus bogoriensis ATCC BAA-922, assembly GCF_000621445.1. Taxonomy (GTDB): domain Bacteria; phylum Bacillota; class Bacilli; order Bacillales; family Bacillaceae_F; genus Bacillus_AO; species Bacillus_AO bogoriense. The sequence goes on from NZ_JHYI01000056.1 coordinate 1,818, forward strand.
ACTTGGTAAAATTAAGTTGATCCTTAAATCTTAAGGATCGGTTCACTTTATTGATTTTTTTGCGAGAAGAACCGCCCTGCTTATCAGGCAGATAAGGGTGGTTCTTTTATTGTCTTAAAAATATT
>NZ_JHYI01000057.1 GCF_000621445.1 Alkalihalobacillus bogoriensis ATCC BAA-922
GAGGCTGGGACAAAACAGTAAATAAAAAATGAGTGGCACTCACCCTGATGAGTTGGGGTGAGTGCCACTCTTTATTTTACATTTTTAGATTTTAGTAATTTTTAGGATTTAAATAAGGATACCATCTGATAAAATTAAAGTAACCACACAATAACTTAACGGAGGTATCCTTATGTTTAAACATTATACCATGAATCAAATCATTTTACCGCTAGATTTAGAAGTAAAACTTCAAGAAAATGATATTGCCTACGCCGTCAATGATCTCGTAGAACAGATTCCCGATGAAGCATTCGCTAGCTTTTTACGTGAAACGGGTAACCCTGCTTATCATCCACGGATGATGATGAAAGTGATTTTGTGTGCTTACACGCAATCTGTTTTCTCTGGTAGAAAGATCGAGGCATTACTCAAAGATAGTGTTCGTATGATGTGGCTAGCTCAAGGGTATGAACCGAGTTATCGTACCATCAATCGTTTCCGTGTCCATCAAGAAGTAAAGGAATTACTACGCCAGTGCTTCGTACAATTTCGTTGTCAGCTCGTACAAGAAAAATTGATTGAGGAGGAAGCCATTTTTATTGACGGAACGAAAATTGAAGCGAATGCCAATAAGTTTACGTTTGTTTGGCGAAAAGCGGTCGAAAAATACAGTGCCAATTTGGTGGAGAAGTCCAACCAAATGTATGATGAGTTGTTGGAAAAAGAAATTATTCCAGAAATCGAACGGGAAAACCTGGATGAACTATCTACGGAAGAACTCGTACAAGTAGTGAAAAAGCTTGATGCCAAGGTAGAGGAATATGATAACCAAATAGAAGCGAGTAAAGATGTAAGTGAACGAAAACAACTTCGTTCGGAACGCAAAATTCCAAAGCAGTATCGGAAACAGTTCAAGGATTATGTAGCTCGCAAACAAAAATATCAAAACGACATGGCCATATTCGGAGAGCGAAACAGTTACTCAAAATCGGATCATGATGCGACTTTTATGCGAATGAAAGATGATTATATGAAGAACGGTCAACTAAAAGCCGGTTATAATGTGCAAATTGCGACAGAAGGACAATACACGCTCGCTTTTGATGTATTCTCTAACCCGACCGATACACGCACACTAATCCCTTTTCTGGACAAAATCGAGGAAAGTTTCTTTAAGCTGCCCCCATATATTGTCGCTGACGCAGGCTATGGTAGTGAACAAAACTACGTAGATGTAATCGAACATCGAGAGCGTATCCCATTAATTACCTATAACATGTATCGTAAAGAGAAAAAGAAGAAATATAAGAATAACGCTTTCTACACCACCAATTGGGACTATAACGAGGAAACGGATTCTTACACATGCCCAAATGGAAAAAACTTGGTGTTCCGATACATCTCAAATCGAAAAGACAAAGATGGATTTACACGAACGTTTAAGGTCTATGAGTGTGAAGACTGTTCAAGTTGTCCATTCCGTTCCCAATGCACCAAGGCTAAAGAAGGCTATCATCGGAAAATACAGTACAACGAAAAATGGGAACAACAAAAAGAATACGTAAGACAACAGCTTTCAGAAGAGAAAACGGGTGAAATCTACGGTAGGCGTAAAACCGATGTGGAACCAGTTTTCGGATTTTTGAAGGCTAATTTGCATTTCACTCGTCTGTCAGTGAGAGGCAAAGAGAAGGTGAAAAATGAATTAGGGTTTGCCTTCCTGGCGGTGAACTTGAGAAAGTACATTGCCAGGAGCGGCTAATATGATAATAATCCATCTAACGCTCCAACTAAAAAGGTTCCGAACATCATCTTTGGATGTTCGGAACCTTTTTCAATTATTTCTGGCTAGTTATGTCCCAGCCTC
>NZ_JHYI01000058.1 GCF_000621445.1 Alkalihalobacillus bogoriensis ATCC BAA-922
TGTTCCGCTGATATGAACAAAACTGTCAAGTCCCCCCCACTTTTTTACGTTTTTGGGCAACCTTAATAAAAGAACCTTGTTGCTTCTTTTTTTAGATTAACCAATCTGGTTAGACTATTTCCTTCGACCTTAACAACTCCCACTCAATTGGACGATAGGTTGTCAAGTGCTTTCCTTGACGAGCTATCGTCCAATTGAGATGCTGTAAAGAAGAGAAGGAAGGGTAAGCACACGGCACGAAGGCAAAATATTTTTAACACCGGTTGGCATTCTGATATACGTGGATTCACACAATTTATAATCCGTCTAGAGGCCTTTCACTAACTATTTACGTGCATTCACCTTGTAGAAGGTTAGCACAAGCGGAACTCGTGAATTATCCTCAACGGTTTTTTACTTTGCCTTCGAGCCCTACTCTTATCCTTATTGGGCAAGTTGCTTACTGTTAGTTTTTATATTTATGAAATCCTAATGTCAATGGGTTCTAACAATGAAAAACCTAGTTACCTCCGTCAACTTATTTTAGGTGTACCTTCTATCTCTTGTGCAATAGCCCAAATAAATCCTGCTAATTCTCTGGCAACAGCTGCGATGGCTGTTTTGCTTGATTTCCCACGTGACAATAAACGGAAGAATTTTTTGTGTAACCTTTGTTGAGCTTTCCAGGATATCGATTGAACAGACCCTGGTTGTCCATCTTGTCTTTTTTTTAATCGATCTCTAACTGCTGGTTGATATCGATAACTCCATGCGGACTCTACTAGCAATCGACGAACATGAGTATTTCCTGTTTTTGTGAGACTTCCTTGCTTGCGAATTCCACCACTAGAGCTTTCACTTGGAATGAGCCCAGTATAGGCCATGAGTTGTTTTGGACTCCTAAAACGTTTGAATGATCCGATTTCTGCCACTAAACTTGTTGCTGTAATTGTCGCTACCCCACGCAAGCATTGAAGCGCTTGAATCATTGGGGCGTGAACGCCTTCTGTTGCCTGTACTTCTATTTCAGCTTCTAATCGTTTTAGTCGCTGTTCTACTTCCTGTAGGTTCTGTAGATATTCTTGAAAAGCTATTCGTAGAGTAGAATATTCGAATTTTAGTGTATGAATCCATTCCCTATATTTAGAAGACCAATTTCTCCCCACTCCTTCCGGAGGGCGAATGTTATAGCGAAGAAGGAGTTTGGTAATGCGATGCTTGACTCGTAATTCATCTTCTTTCGCATCTTCTCGTGCTCGCACTAAATCACGTAAAGCTTCATCTTCTTTAGTCGGTATATAAATAGATGTCAACTCTCCTGCTCGAAATAGCTGTGCCAAACGAATGGCGTCTCTCTTGTCCGTTTTAACACGGTCTCCTGGTCTCTGAGGGATAAGGCCTGGCGCAATCACTTCGCACTCAATTCCTAAGGTTAACAAGAAGCGATAGATTGGATAGCCCGTAGGACCAGCTTCATAACAGACTTTTAAGTCTTCAGGATTTCCTAACGTTTTCATTAATTTTCGAATAGCCTCTGGAGTATTTGGAATCTCCCCACGATACCATGGCTTTTCTCTACCCGGGTATGCAATTGCAACTGCAATATTTTCCTTAGACACGTCTAAACCTACATATTTTGTGTTATCATTCATAGTAATGGCTCCTTTTCGTAATGTAGCTCTGATTTTGGTTTTTTACTTTTCCAGTAAACATTCTAACC
>NZ_JHYI01000059.1 GCF_000621445.1 Alkalihalobacillus bogoriensis ATCC BAA-922
CAATTTATATTATATTTCTTATATAAAATTTGATGAAAGTTAAATAACTTTTTTTTATATTCATCAATATTTACTTTTGTAATATCATCAGCAAAAATATCTATATATACACGAAGTCCAACTTTTTCATCAGGGATAAAATTTCCTATATTTTGCTCTACAAACTCAATACCCTCTTTCAAAAACATAGCTTCTGATAAATCCACATATACAACAATGTCATCTCCAAATACTTTTTTAGCATTTTCTCTTATTATCTTAGTCAGTCTTGGAGAAGCAAGAGCATTCTCATATTGGTCTTTAAAGTCATCTTCCCACATATATAAGCTATCTAAATCCTCTAAAGCCACTTGTATTCCCATAAAAGCCTTAGCTTCTTTTAATTTATCACTATAAATTATTCCCCTATAACGAACATTGGTATTAAAACCATATTCTCTCTCCAATCCTCTGATAAAATAAAACTTATCATTAGGTACTTGCCGTTGTATTACTTCTAAAACTTCATCATTGTGCATTTTAGTAAAACTACTTGTCAGTAATGTAATAAATATAAGCATAACTACGCTAAATATTTTTTTCATAAAAGACCTCCATACCTATTTTTTATAAGTATACCCCGACATTTTCAATAATTCAAGTCAAGAAATAAAGATTAATTTAACAAAATTAAAAAACTTAATAAAAACTTTTCTTTCCTAACTCCACCTTAACTACTTTTTTATATTTTTTTCTTTTTGGCAAATCAATCTCCCACATAAATATTCAAGCAGTCAAGGGCTTTAGTCGGCTTGCCGATGGCTTTGCCACCCTTGACAGATAGAATATTTATGTAAAAAATCCTTGTCCAAAAAGAAAAAATCTTTATTTTTATATAAATGTATGGTATAATATTTTATATATATAAAGTATTAAAGGAGGGCATATATGAATATTCAAACTAAAAAGAAAATTGAAGAAATTAAGGGAATGATAAAGAAAAAAGTAAAAGCTGAAAGTATTATAAAAGAAAAATTTGTTACTCCTAAGAAAAAGGATAATTGGCTTGATAAAAACCACGAACACTTTACAGAAAAGGAATTAAACTATTTAAACTATTCTTTCTCTCCTGAAATCGTAGAAGTGGAAGAAGTAGTAGAGGAAACTCCAAAGGCTGTAAAAATAGATGAAACTGAAATTACTGAAGCTGTAATTGAAGAACCTAAAGAGGTGGAAGAACAAGCTGAAAATCCTGTTCCTGAAGAAAAACAAGCTACCCCTATATCTGCTACTCCATCAAATAATATAGACTTTTTCTTGGATAGTCCAAAAATTTTTAAATCTTTTGAAGAAATTAAGACACCACAAGACAAAATCAACTTTTTATTAAATGACAAGGTTTTAAAGGCTCTATTCTTTATGACTGAAGGACAGGCTATTAAAAATGAAGCCGACGCAACTTTAAAATACAGCCTAGAAAATATAAAAACTAAATACTCTCAAAATATAAAAATCAAGAATATCCGTATCAATGAAGACCTTTATAAACACTTTACAGAATTCTGTGAAGAAAATAAAATCACTATCATATCAGCTTTGAGCTGTGCTTTAGAAGAATTTTTAGAAAAATATAAAGAACTGGATAAAAAAAATTAAAGAGCAGCCCT
>NZ_JHYI01000060.1 GCF_000621445.1 Alkalihalobacillus bogoriensis ATCC BAA-922
CTGTTCAACAATAGAATACAAAGTTTGCGTAACGATTTCTAGTCCAAAATTAATTTTCATTCATGGGGGTGATGGGTACATCATGGATGGTTATTATACTAATTAATATTATTACTCGGATTTAAAAAACAATTGCAGAAAACTTAGAAGTAGTAATATTTAGGTATTGAAACCCCTTTAAATTGTTGAAATCAATGATATCCATTTCAAATTGAAAAAAGTTCTTATTTACATAAAAATACATAAGTCATTCTTTTTACAAAAATTTAAAAGCATTTAGCTGATATAAGAAATGCCTTAATCGGCTGATTCTTCGCTTTAGAGACTTCAACATGATTCCTTAAATTCAATTAAGGAGGAAGAGATGAAAAAAAAGGTAAATAAGAAAAATCTCTTATTGTGGGTACTAACGGGAGTATATACACTTACGCTTGCTATAATTGTCGATGCCTATTTTGATTTTTTTCAAGCTAATAAACTCTTACTTTTATTTTTAATAGTTATTCTATTTCTATTATTATTTTTGATCATTTTATCAGAGAGTAAAAAAATACATGGGTCCACAAAAGTAAATAAAAAAATATTCTTCTCAGCAGTATACTTTTTTATCGTTTTAATATTGGTCATTAGTCTTACAAAAATTTAAAAGCACAAGGGAAGACTGTTTTGACGTAATAATAACTGGCTAATTGGAATAGTCCCCATTGAATTGTTGAAATCAATGATATCCATTTCAAATTGAAAAAAAGAAAGCTTTATTTATATAAAAATACAGAATTTGTATGTTGCTACCAGAAAAAGCAACTCCTATTGAAATGGCTTCTAAAAAAAAGCTTTACTCTAAAGGCTCTTTTTTGTCTTCGAACAGTAGTATTCGGTGTTATTATGATGAACTGCACTATGCTGACCTTTTGATAGTCATTACCTTATCAAGAATTAAAGGTTTTAATTAATTGATATAAGAATTGCTTAACAGAGGATTCTACGCTTTTGGGAACTTTAACAGGATTCCTTATGTTCAGTTAAGGAGGAAGAGATGAAAAAAAAGTAGATAAGAAAAATCTCTTATTGTGGGTAGTATCGGGAGTATATGGAATCACTTTTGCTA